>NZ_JAGKQQ010000001.1:6927911-8313494 GCF_017939745.1 Gemmata palustris
ACGTTCAAGAACCGCGCGTTCGACGGCGACTACACCTGGGCCTACTGGGTGATGATGACGTGTAACCTCTTCATCCCTCAAGTGTTCTGGATCCGGTGGTGCCGGCAGACGCCGTGGTTCGTGCTCATCATCGTGACGTTCGTGAACGTCGGGATGTGGTACGAGCGGTTCGTCATCATCGTGCAATCGCTCCACCACGACTTCCTGCCCGGCTCGTGGGGGCAGTTCCACCCGACGTGGGTGGACTGGCTCCAGATGATCGGCGACTTCGGGCTGTTCTTCACGTTCACCCTGCTGTTCGTCCGGTTCCTGCCGATGGTGGCGATGGCCGAGGTGAAGGGCGTGCTGCCGATGGCGAACCCGCACTACCACCCGACGCCGGAATCACAGTACCTGAAGGACGAGCACGGCCAGTACCCGACCGAGGACCACGCGATGGCCGCAGCCTACGGCCCGCCGTCGCACCCGCCGACCGAAGTGCAACCGCACACCGAGCCGGTCCCGGCGTTCATCCCGACCCCGGGCGGGACGGGCAAGCCGTGGGGCGCGGTCGCCGAGTTCGCCAACGGTACGGACCTGCTCGCCGCCGCGAAGAAGGCGCTCGCGGCCGGCTACAAGCACCTGGATGCGTGGACGCCGTTCTATGTCCACGGGATGAAGGAAGCGATCGGGCGCACGCGGAGCCGGCTGCCGCTGTTCACGCTCGCCGGAGGGCTGACCGGGCTGACCGCGGCCGCGGCGCTGCAGTTCTACCTCATGACGTACTACTACCCGACCATCGTGGGCGGGAAGGAGTACCGGGCGTGGGAAGCGTTCGTGCCGGTGTTCTTCGAGATGACGATTTTGTTCTCAGGGTTCTTTACGCTGTTCAGCCTGATCGGGCTGTGCGGGCTGCCGAAGTTCTTTCACCCGCTCGATAGTCACCCGACGTTCAACCGCGGGACGCAGGCGGGGTTCTTCCTGACAATCGAAGCCCTGGACGCGAGTTTCAGCCCGGACGCGACCCGCGCGTTCCTGGAGTCGCTCGGCGGCAAACACGTGGCGGTGGTCGAAGCATAAGTCGACTTACCCGGTCCCTGAAAAGGGGCAGAAGGTTTTGGTTTTGCTCCCCTTCCCTTCAGGGAGGGGGCCGGGGGTAGGTTCTTCAAGGTTCATTCGCATGTACATGATCGACGCGAACGTGTTCATGAACACGGTGGTGGCCGTGATCCTCGGCACGACCGCGCTGCTGCTCGGGGCGACGGTGCTGGCGTCGTGGATGGGCAAGCGCGGGCGCGTGATGTCGTACCTGTACATGTTCACCGCGCTGTTCGGCTCGTTCACGGTCGTGGTCGCGGCGATGGGGTTCCGCGGGAAGAAGAGCGACTCGCGCCCGTGGCACATCGTCCTCGACATGAAGTACCAGCCGAAGTACCTGAGCCAGGGTCAGAGCAAATACTTCGCGGACGGCCGGAGCAACCGCCTCCCGCCGGACAACACGGTTCCCTTTGACGGCACCGACTACGGCGCCGATGCGGGCACCCACAGCGTGCCGAACCCGGACTTCCTGAAGGCCGACAAGCGGTACTACTTCGGCATCGCCAACGCCGACGCGAAGGGGGCCGACGGCGCGCCCGCGAAGCCCAAGTGGGACGCCGGGAAGTTGACCGGCGAGGGTTACTACGTGAACAACCTCCCGCCGCAAGCGGTCGAGCGGGTCGGCGGGTGGGAGGCGCTCTTGAAGCGCGGGCAGGTACAGTTCAACCGCAACTGCGCCGTCTGCCACGGCACGAGCGGGCGCGGCGGTGGCGGCGATCTGGCTTACGGCATCGTGGGCGCCTACGGCCTGAGCGTGCCGCCCGCGAACGTACTCACCCCGGACGTTCAGGCACAACCGGACGGGCAACTGTTCAACACCGTGACCAACGGGAAGGGCTCGATGTCCGGCTACGGGCACCAGGTGCGGGACGCACTGGACCGCTGGGCGATCGTGGCCTACGTCCGCGAGTTG
This sequence comes from Gemmata palustris, assembly GCF_017939745.1. NCBI lineage: Bacteria > Pseudomonadati > Planctomycetota > Planctomycetia > Gemmatales > Gemmataceae > Gemmata > Gemmata palustris. The sequence goes on from NZ_JAGKQQ010000001.1 coordinate 6,929,902, forward strand.
CAGTTCGCGAACGGGAACGCGGTGGCGGACAAGAAGTAACTGCGATCTGCGTGTTGGTGGCACAGAAAAGAGCGTCCGTGCCACAGGAGTTAAGACGGGTCACCGGACCCGGGCCACGACAAGAAGCCAGAGAAGAAGGCCGATGAGTACCGCGAACATCACCGACGGCGCCGGCGGACCCCCGCCGCTCACCTACCCCGCCGGGCTGCCGGACCGCGTTGCCCCCGTTGGTGACGCGCTCGCCAGCGGTATTCGCACCCTCGTCGCGGTCCTGTTGGGCACCGGCGCGCTGCTCGTGATCGGGCTGTTCACGGACGCGAAACAGTTCTACCACTCGTACCTGTTCGGGTACGTGTTCGCCCTCGACATCGCGCTCGGCGCGCTGTTCTGGACGCTGATCCACCACGTCGCGGACGCGGGCTGGTCGGTCGGGTTGCGGCGCGTGTTCGAGAACATCAACCGCGCGATCATACCGCTCACGGCGCTGTTCGTGCCGGTACTGGTCGGCACGTTCACGGGCAACCTGCACGCCTGGTACGAGTTCGTTCACACCGTGCCGCAAAAGGGGCACGGCGAGCACCTGTGGCACGTCAAGCACCTGTACTTCAACACGCCGTTCTTCGCGACCCGGATCGTGATCTACTTCGCGGTGTGGATCGGGTACTCGGTGGTGATGCGGAACTGGTCCACGAAGCAGGACGCGGTCGGCGGCGTAGCGCTCACGCGGAAGATGCAGTGGTGGGCGCCGTCGGGCGTCGCGCTCCTGGGGCTCACGACCACGTTCTTCGCGTTCGACGTCCTGATGAGCCTTCAGTACTCGTGGTTCAGCACGATCTTCGGCGTGTACTTCTGGGCCGGCGGCATCCGCGGGTCGCTCGCCACGGTCGTCCTCGTGGTGCTCGGGCTCCGGGCCGCGGGGTTCCTGCGGAACACGATCACGATGGAGCACCTGCACGACGTCGCGAAGATCATGTTCGGGTTCACCGTGTTCTGGACGTACATCGCGTTCGCGCAGTATTTCCTGATCTGGTACGGGAACGTGCCGGAGGAGACGCAGTTCTACCTGCTCCGGCGCAACGGGGCGTGGAACACGATGAGCATTTTGCTCCCGATCCTGTACTTCGTGGTGCCGTTTTTCATGCTGCTGCCACGAGCGCACAAGCGGAGCCCCGTGTGGCTCGCGCTCATCAGCTCGTGGATCTTGGTCATGCACGCATATGATCTCTACTGGCAGGTGATGCCGGTGCTGCACCAGGACACGATCCACTTCCACTGGCTGGACGCCGCGGCGCCGGTGTTCATGTTCAGCGTGGTGCTGCTCTCGGCGATCTGGGGGTTCACGCGCCTGCCGCTGATCCCGATCCGCGACGCGCGGCTGAACGAAACGATCGGGTACGAGAACGAGACGCCCTGAGCAGGATTCGGGGTTCAGCAACCGGGATTCAGGACAGCCGTCAGTAACACGCGGAGGACGGGGAGGGGACACGAAGAGCGCAGGCGGGGATGATTTCTTCCCCGGTGCCGAACTCGGACCCCGACCCCGCAACGATAATGACCGACCCGAGCTCCAATAACGCGGTTCCCGCTGACCCGTCCCAGGGCTTCCCGTTCATCACGGTGGGCGCGTCGGTGGGCGTGCTGTTCGCGTTCCTGTTCCTCATGTGGCTCGTGACGAACCGCGAGAACGTGCTGGACGCATCGAAGACCGATCTGAAGGGCGAGCCCAAGCCGGACGCCGCCGCGAAGCTCGACGAGGTGAAGGCGCGCAACGAGGCGGCCCTCAACGGCGTCGGCGCGAAGATGTCGCGCGACGAGGCGCGGGGGAAGCTGCTCTCTTCACTCAAGGGGCCGAACGACAAGATGCCGTTCCCCGCACCGGAACCGCCGGCCCCCGTTGCGCCGAAGAAGGACGAACCCAAGAAGGACGGGAAAGGATAAGGGCCATGAGTGCGCTTGCCGCCCTGTTCGCGGCCCACGAGGTCGCCGTTCCGGGCGCGCCCGTGAGTGCGGCCGACGTCGCGCTGTTCGCGACCGTGATCGGGTCGATCGTGCTGTTCGGCGGCGCGGCCGCCCTCGCCCTCAGTTGGGCGTTCCGCGACGGCCAGTTCGATAACTTTCAGCAGGGCTCGCAGTCCATCTTCGGGCCGGACGAGCCCGTTGGCGAGGCGACCGACACGTTCCCCGGAACGCGGGACGGGCGCTAGGACGGGCCGGGGGCCTGCCGCAACAAACTTTCCCACCCCTTCGGCGCGCCCGCGCCCGGAGACCGATTCGACATGGCCGTGATCGCACCCGAACCCCGCCAATACGATCGCGCGAAATCGGCGGAAGAGCGCGCCGCAATCGACGCGTCGTGCCGCGGACCGGTGCTGCTCTTCGCCTCGAGCGCGGTGCTCTGGTTGCTCGTGGGGTCCGCGCTCGCGCTCCTCGCGTCGATCAAGCTCCACAGCCCGTACTTCCTCACCGGGAGCGCGGAACTCACGTTCGGCCGCGCCCGCATGGCGCACCTCCAGTCGGTCGGGATCGGCTGGTCGTCGCTCGCGGCGGTGGCCGCGTGCCTGTGGCTCATGTGCCGGTTGTCGCGCGCGGAACTGATCTACCCGAAGATGCTGTACCTGGCCGGCGCGCTCTGGAACGTGGGCGTGTTCCTCGCGGTGTTCGGCATCCTGTTCGGCGACGGCCAGTCGGTGGAGTGGCTCGACGCCCCGCCCTACGCGCCGCCGTTCTTCGTGGCCGCGCTGGGGCTCGTCTCGGCGTGGACGGTGGCCACGTTCCGCCGGCGCCGCGAGCTCCACGTGTACGTCACGCAGTGGTACATCCTCGGCGCGGTGTTCTGGTTCCCGTGGCTCTACCTCGTCGCCCAGTTCGTCATCTTCTGGATGCCCGTTCCCGGCGTGGTGCAGCCGATCGTGAACTGGTGGTTCGGGCACAACGTGCTCGGGCTGTGGTTCACGCCGGTCGCCGTGGGGACCGCGTACTACCTCATCCCGAAGATCATCGGGCGCCCCGTCCACAGCTACTACCTGAGCATCATCGGGTTCTGGGCGCTGGCGCTGTTCTACTCGTGGGCCGGGATGCACCACCTGATCGGCGGGCCGATCCCGGCGTGGCTCGCGACCGCCAGCACCGTCGGCAGCATGATGATGTTCATCCCGGTGATCGCGGTGGCGATCAACCACCACATGACGATGCTCGGGCACTTCCAGCGCCTGCGGTACAGCCCGGCCCTGCGGTTCACCGTGTTCGGGTCGATCTCGTACACAGTGGTGAGCTTCCAGGGGTCGCTCATGGCCCTGAAGGACTTCAGCGAAACGGCCCACTTCACGCACTACATCGTGGCCCACGCGCACCTCGGGGCGTATGCGTTCGTCACGATGATTTTCTTCGGGCTGTTCTACTACATGGTCCCGCGCCTCACCGGGCGCGAGTGGCCGAGTAGCACGCTGATCCGCGTCCACTTCTGGTGCGCCGCGGTGGGGATCACGGCGTACTTCGCGGCGCTCTCCATCGGCGGGTGGTGGCAGGGCCGCATGATGAACAACCCGGACGTGCCGTTCGCCAAGATCGTTCTGTACACGCAACCGCACCTGTTCGCGCGATCGGTCGCGGGGATCTTGCTCACGACCGGGCACATCGCGTTCGCGACGTCGTTCGTGATGAACCTCGCCGGGTGGGGGCAGAAGCGCACCGGCCCGACGTTCTTCGTGGAGCCGGCCGAACGGAAACTGTGAAATCGGGTGCCCCGAGAGCGGCCCGAGCGCTAGTACCGCGGGGCAGGCAAGATCGGGCGATTTTGTGGTTCCTGCTTGTGACGCGGGCGCGACATTGGATATAATGGTCATGTGTTCATTGCTTAGTGCGGCCGAGGCTCCGGGAATTGCGCGTCCCGCGGCGCTTTTGAGCCCAGCAACAGGGGTAACACGGGTGGTGGTTTTGCTTTGTTTGCAACGCCTTCGCGGAATTGTGTTTGCGGCGATTCGCTAACAATTTGACGCCCCAAATTTGTTAGCGAATGTTAGCCGCGCGGCGGGGCGATCTGCGGGTGCCGATCAGCAGGGTAAGGCGAACGCGATTCGGGTGTTTACACTGGGCGCGTGTTTCGACATTTAGTGTCCGCGGCGCGTTTCTTGAGGGACCGATATGGACCGCGGGATGGTGATTTTTCTGGGAGCGGTGCTCACGTTCTCGTCGAGCTGGCTGGGACTGGTCGTGTTCCCGTTCTGGCAGTTGGGGAAGCAGCAGCCGTACCAGAAGGACGAGGGCGACGAGCCGTACCCGCAGCCGCTCCAGGGCACCGCGCTCGCGGGCCGCAAGGTCTATCAGAACAACGGCTGCATGTACTGTCACACGCAGCAGGTGCGCAGCGAGAAGTTCGGCGACTGGTGGGACGCGAACGGCGAGCACAAGACCGGGGCCGACATCAAGCGGAGCTACGGCCTGCGGCGCACCGTGTCGCGCGACTACATCTACGACAACCCGACCATGCTCGGCACCATGCGCACCGGGCCGGACCTCGCGAACATCGGCGCCCGCAACCCGTCGGACGCCTGGCACCACACGCACCTGTTCAACCCGCGGTCGGCGAACGTGTGGAGCATCATGCCGTCGTTCGCGTTCTTCTACGCCCGCGAGAAGATCGTCGGGGGCCGCAGCGACAAGGCACTGTCGCTGGGGCGCGAGTGGACCGTCGACCCCGGGTACCGGTGGCGCCCGAGTACGAAAGAATGGGACGCGGTCCTCGCGAGCCGCGGGAGCGCCCTCGTCGCGCAGTACACCGCGGGCCAGCCCGAGGCGATCAACATCGGCACGCCCGAGGGCAAGAAGCGCCTCTTGGAGTTCTGGCTGACGACGCCGGAAGAAGAGTACCAGGTGATCCCGACCGCCGAGGGCGACGCGCTGGTCGCGTACCTGTTGGCGCTGCGGAAGGCCGAAGTCCCGCTGCCGGAGGCGAAGGAATGAGCACGCCGAACCCGAACGACGCGCCGAAAACGGACGCGCCGGTCGTTCCGACCGGCGGCGACTCCGTGTCCGACCTGCACCGGGCGCACATGATCCAGATGAACGACCCGGTGATGCTCACCGCGGACGGCGTGGACGACAGCCCCGAGAGCGACGAGCCGGGCGCCGGCGGATCGGACTCCGTGCAGGGCCTGCACGAGATGGTGATGCGCGAACAGGCCGAGCCGCGCGACGGGTTCGAGCCGATCCCGTTCTGGGTCGCGGTCGTGTGCGGCGGGCTGCTCATGTGGGGCGGCTACTACGTCGGCGCGAACTCCGCCGACTTCCGGCGCGACGTGTTCGACGAGCCGGACCCGAAGCCGACCGCCGTCCAGGGGCCGACCGCCGACCCCGATCCGCAAACGGTCGACGACCTGAAGGCGGTCGGCAAGCAGAAGTACGACGCGATCTGCGCCGCGTGCCACTTGCCGGACGGGAAGGGGAAGCCGAGCGAACAGCCGCCGATTCCGCCGCTGGACCGGTCCGAGTGGGTCGCGGGGGACAAGGCGACGCCCGCGCGCCTTTCGCGGATCTTGCTCTACGGGCTCAAGGGGCCGATCGAGGTGGACGGCAAGCCGTTCTCCGGCACCGGCACGGCCATGCCCGCACACGGCTCGCTGCTGAAGGACTACGAGATCGCCGGTGTGCTCGCCCACATCCGCAACAGTTGGTCGAACAAAGCCGACGCGGACAACGCGAAGCCCGCGATCACCGGCGCGACCGTGAAGGCCGCTCGCGCCAAAGAGAAGGACGGCAAGCGCGCGACCAACGGCACCGAGCAGATGACCGCGGAGGAGCTTCTGAACCTCGCCCGCGACTACACTGATCCGCCCGCGGCAAAGAAGTAAGGTTCGCGAGGTGTAGGGTGCGAGTGACGCGCCCTACACTTTGCCACATGTCCGCAGCCTGTTCATTTTACCCACGCAGCTACGCCCGCACACGTTGCACAATCGGCAACTCCGCCACGTTGCACAATCGGAATTATCGCAGTTCGGCTCAAGTCCCGTGGGTCGCGCCCGTCCGCAGCCTAGAATCGGATGTCGGAGAACGTTCGTTTCGATGCGCGGAGGACCGTCACATGACTCGGAAATTGATGCTCGTCGCGGTCGCCGCGCTGGTGGTCGGGGCGGCCGGGTGCCGGCACAAGTGCTGCCACCTGAACGAACCGGGCAACCGCCCGCAACCCTTCCTGCCGAGCGCGCCGCGGAACTCGATCCTGCTCCCTCCGGCCGGCGTACCGACGTCGCCCGCGCCTTCGGTCCAACCGCCCGGAGGGTCGAGTAACTTCCCGCCGCCGGACATTGGCGCCCCTCCGAAGAGCGGCGGAGCCGAGACACTGTTCCCGGACCCGCTCCCCGCGAACCCGTCCGCGCGACCCGCGCAACCGGGTACGCCGGGCCTTCTCGGGGCGCCGGTGAAGCCGCAAACGACCGAGCCGCCGAAGACGACCGGGACCGGGTACACGAAGGTGAAGGACGGGCTGTTCGCGGGGAGCAAGCCGACGCTCGACGGGTTCGACGCGCTCAAGAACGCGGGGTTCCGCAGCGTGGTTTATTTGCACGCGACCGGCTCGGACGCGAGCGCGATCAAGGACATGGCCGCGACCCGCGGGCTGGCGTTCCACGCGATCGAAACGACGCCCGAAACGCTCGCGGCCGCGAGCACCGAGTTCAACCGCGTCGCCGGCGACCGGCTGAACCGCCCGACCTACGTGTTCGGGGAAGACGAACTGCGGGCCGGTGCGGTGTGGTACCTGCACTTCCGCACGGCCGACTCGCTCGGCGACGACGTGGCCCGCCTGCGTGCGCGGCCGCTCGGCCTCAGCGACCAGGGCGACGAGGGCATCGCCTTCGCACTGGCGATTCGGCGGGTGCTGGAACCCAAGTAGTGATTCATCGTTCCCGCTCCGCTCCGACCGCGCCCATTAACTCGCGCACTTCGGTCGCCACGAAATCGGGTGCGCCCGTGCGCAACAGTTCCGATTTGTGGAACCCCCACGCGACTGCGGCGACCTTCACACCCACCTTCTTCGCGGCTTCCACGTCGCGCAGTTCGTCACCGACGTAGAGCACGTCCGCACGGTCCATGCGCTCGGCGCGCAGGATGCGTTTCAGGGCCTTGGCTTTACCGAAGAGGCGCGGGTACCCGATCACGAACGCGAAGTGCTGCTCCACGCCGTTGGCCCGCAGGCAGCGCCGAATGTTGTCCTCGCGGTTCGACGACAGCACGCCCAGCCTCACCCCTCGGGCCGCGAGTTCGGTCAGAACCTCGGGGATGCCGGCGATCAGTTGCAACTGGTCGGCGCCTTCTGCGGCGATGGCTTGGTACTTGCGCACGAGGCGCGGCAAGCGCCAGAGCGAGATCCCGTGTTCTCGGAGGAACTGGCGCGTGGAGAGCGCGCGGGCGGCACTCAGGTCTTCGATCGGCTTGAAGCCCATCTCCGGCGCGAGCCGGTTGAAGATGGTCACGGCCGACGGTAACGAGTCCGCGAGCGTACCGTCGAAGTCCCAAACGACGAGTTTGAACGACACATCGGCCTCCCCCAGAGGGCACCCGCGCTCGGCCTCCGGGAATCACGAGTATTAACGAGCGAAAGGTGCCCGCCGGGTTACGCGCCGGGACGGGCGCCGGGAGTGCGCGGGAGCGCGGCGAAGCGGCTCGGCGACGGGGGCGGAAGGTGCGTAGCGAGCCACGCGGCGGCCCGGTCCGCGTCCCAGCCTGCGGTCGGGTCGAAGCTCACGGCGGCGGTGAACGTGAACGGTCCGGCGCCGGTCACCTTCTCGCGCACGCCCGCTTCGAGGTCGACCCACGCGGCGTCCGGGCCGACGTCGGCCGCGGACCAGCCCGCAGTGATCGCGTCGGCCCCGTGGGTCCAGCAGAGTTCGCCGCACGGCCGCAACAGCACTTCGCCGAGTTCGTGGAACAGGAAACTCTTCGCGACGGGGACGGCCGTGTGGCCCGGGAACGCGATCTCCGCGAGCAGCGGGTCGGCGCCGGTCGCGGTGAACCGGAGTTCGATTTCGGGGCGATCGGCGAGCGGCTCGCGCGTCATTGATCGGCGCTGGTCGGGTGTGAGGTGCGTGAGCCGGCACACGAGCCGTTCGCCTTCCACCGTCCACGTCTCGCGGTCGAGTGCCTTCGCGAGACGGGCCGCAAACGGTACTTCGGCCCGACCCGATCGCGGGCCGCGCGAACGAGCGTTGTTGAACTGCGGGCGCGGGTCGTCGGGGGGGAGCGCGTGGCCGACCAGAACCCAGCGCTCGGCGAGCCGCGCGAGCCGCGGGAACTCCGCTTCGGGGAGTTCTTCCGCGCGGTCGAGTACGAGTACCCCGAACGGTGGCTTGTCGGCGAATGCCGAGAACACCGGGTCGGCGCTCAGGCTGCCGGGCGTGCCGACGATCGCCCGCGCACCGATTTGCGGAGCGGACCGCGCGATCTCCGCGGCCTTCTCTCGGGCCGCGGTCAACTTCTGTTCGGCGGTCGCGCAGTCCTCGCCCGGCACGGCGGCCGTGATGACCTTATTGAGCGCGGTAGCCTCGGCTTGTGCCCGCGCTCGCTCGTCTTCGGTCGTGGTGATCGCAGCGTCACTCGCTGTGCGCCGGGAAGAGAGCTCGCTCGCGACCAGCGCCGCGCACTCGGTGGCAGTTGTGGCCCGCGAAGCGTCCGACTTCGCTTGAAGGTCGCGCACTTGATCGGCGAGTGCGGCCACTTCTGTTTCGTGGGCGTGGACCTGCTTCTCCAGGTCCGCGAGGTCGACCGTACCGGGTTTCGTTTTGCCGCTGAACAGGCGCGACAAGAACCCGGGCTTGCGGACCGCTTCGGCGAGAATGTGCCGAGCCTGTGTTAGCGCCGCTTCTTTTTCGGTGTGGGCCGCGGTCGCGGCTTGTAACTCTGCCGCCAGTTTCGTGGTCGCTTCGTCGTGATCGGCTTGAAGCTTGGCGAGCGCGAGTGCGAACGGTGTGTCCGTTTCGGCCCGCAAGTCCGATTCGATGCGGTCGCGCGCGGCGGTTCGCTCTACGAGATCCGCGCCCAGGCGCGCCAGCGATTCGTTCACTTCGGCCAATCGCGCGAGCGCCTTGGAAACGCTCGCGAACGCCGCGATTCGGCTCTCGGCCGCAGTGACCTCGGCCGCGGCTTCGCGGCGCGCCTGTTCCGCGCGGGCGCTGCCGAGTGCGACGGACGTCACCTTGCTAACGGCCGGGGACGGGCGGGTCGGGTTCTCGTCGTCCGCGAGCGCGCGCAGGACGGGTACGCCGCACTTGAGCAACCGCTCGGTCACGCGGTCGGCCGCGCCCGGGTTGGGCGACAGCACCAGGACGCGATCGGGCGCGGCGCGGGCGATGTCGGCGATGACGCGCTCCCCGGCCGCAGGATCGGCGTGGATCACGAACAGATCGCAACACCCCGCGGCGCGGGCAACGGCGGCGTGTTCCACGGCCGTGCGATCGGCGGGCGGAAGTGCGATCGGAGCGATCGCGGGAATGGCGTCGCCCGCGAACAGGCGCGTGAGCCACTGGCGGCCGCGGTCACCGGGATCAGAAGCGGTCACGGGGTGCTCTCCCCGTGCGGTGAGTGTGCCGGGTGCCGGGGCGGGCGATCGGGGGACAAGGGTCGCGGTCATCAACGAACCATTGCCTTCGTGGTCTGGGTGCGGAGCCGTGTGCGCGACCGACCGGGCCGGCGTCGGGGCGAGCGGGGTGTGCAGTTCCCGTTCTGTCATGCCGGCACTCTGACTGACACAACGGTCATCGACGCTCGCTCACGAGGGGTCGCGCGGGAGGAACGGGCACCCGTCGCGCGTTTTGCGCCTCACGACGCTTAAGAAACGTGTTCGGCAGCAGTGCCAAGAGTATAGACGGTCTATCACGGGGAAGCTATCGCACACTTAAATTTCATGCGCGATTCGGGCACTCAGAACTTTCCGACTACGGTTCCACCTTCCCCACGGTCACGGCCGGTTTCGCCGAGAGCACCCGCAACACGGGCAGCAGCGGGGCGAAGGTCTTTTCGTCGTGCCAACTGTGGTCCGCGATCTTCAGGTGGCCGGGACCGACCCCGCCGCCCCCGAGCGTCGCGTCGAGCGGGAGCCACTGGCCGTCCGCGAACGCCTCGAACCACATGTGGTACGCGAGGTACGGCTTGCCGTCCTTCGCGGGTGCGTACACCAGACCCAGTACCGTCCGCGAAGGCACCCCAGTCGCCCGGCACATCGCGGCGCCGAGCATCGCGTACTCGGTGCAGTCCCCGCTGAGCGTTTTCGCCACGTTATCGGCCGTCGCCATCGCTTGGGAGAACTCGAACGCCTTCATGTTCCGGTGGACCCATTGCTCGATGGCCGCCGCCTTCTCCCAATCACTGGCCGTTGCGGGTAAGCCCCTCAGTGCGGCTGCCGCGTGGCCCTTCACGCCGTCGTTGTCCCAGTTGATGAAGTAGTTGCTCGCGGTGAACTCTTTGCCCGGCGCGGGGGCGCCGGCCCCCCTCACTGGACCGTGAGCCGCCGACACGTGCAGTTCAAAGCTCTTCGTCTTCGGGTCCGGGTTCTTGACCGTTTGGCGCGCGTCCCCTGCAAAGAGGGTGGTCGGTTCGTCGTCTTTCGGGGCCGATACCTTGTAGACGACACTCCTACCCGTGTGTATTCCAGGAATTTCGCGATCTAGGCGAATCGATTGCGCGTTGAACAGCTCGATCGGCCGCATTACGGCCGCCGTCGCGGACTCCTTCGTGGTGCGGAGGAACGTGACTTTACCGCCAAAACCGGGGAAATCGAACTCCATCTTCAGCGGCTCGAACGTCTCCGCATCTACCCAGGTGGTTGCGGGTGGCAGTTTGAAATTGCCGACCGACTCCATCTTGGAAACGTACCGAAGCAGTTTTCGGGCCGGTTCCTTCGGCCAAAGTGCCAGAGACTCTTCCGCTTCGAGCGCCACGGTCATCTTCACGACGCGGTTAATCACACCGATGTACGCGGGGTAATCGAAGGACTCGCCCGCTTTGATCCGCTTCTCCTTAAAGAGGGCCGGCTCGCGGACGCACCCGACCACGCCCTCGGGCCAGGGCGTGTCGCTGGCGCCTTTCGCGGCCCCGTCGCCCGTCACTTTGAGCGTTTTGCCTTCGACCACGCCGCTCAGCACAAGGGCCTGATCCTTGCCGATCCCTTGCCGCATGCCGGTAACAAGGATGTCGCCGGCCGCGTTTTCGACGGACGATTCCTCACCCCATTGACTCACGATCTGCCCGAACCGCGCCACCGTGAAGTTCTGGTACTTCACCCCGACGAGGAGCACGCGGTCATTTTTCATGGTCCGCTTCGCCCCCCACTGAACGTAACCGATTCGCTGCCCTTCTACGGCGGCAACGAACCAGTAGTCGAACGCGGTGTCGGCATCGAGTTTGGGCACACCGGGGGGCGGGACCGCGATCGTACCGGCCACCGGGCGCCCGGCTACCTGTTGGGTCGGTTGAGTGGGTGCGGTTGGTTGTGTTGTGACGAGGGACGGAGCTTTCCCATTGGGCCGGATGATGATGAACTTGGACGCATCAATCGCGGCGGGCACTCCCGACTCACCGGACATCTTCGGCCGGATGACGATGTTCTTCTGGTCTTCCGATTTGGCGGTTTGTGCCAGGAAATCGGTCGCAAACAGCACACAAACCGCGAGCGCGAGAAACGCACCGAATTGCCGCATGAGGGATTCTCCCGTTGTGCCGTCCCGAACCGCAGGGTCAAAACTCGGAGCCTCTGACGTCACTTACTCTTCATTCATGTCGCGTCGCTGGTCGGCTTGATTGGTTCAACGGAATTCGGGCCGGGCGCGTTGGTAACGGGCGGCACCAACGCGCCAGTGCCCCGATCATACACCGGTTCCGTAATCGGAACACCCGGACTTCGCGCCAGTTTCGTGCGCTTCGGGCGAACGGCGCGCTATAATTCGGGCGGCACGGACGCCAGCGACGCAAAATTGGGGCTAAGTTAGACTGCCCAGGGCTTTTCACCCAGACGCCGACCGCCACGACGCGACACCACTTGATTTCCGTCTCCCTGGGCTAAATTCCGTTGTCGCGCGAGGTGTCCCCGTGACTCCTGACCGGCTGGCCACGCACCTGTCCGTGAATTCCTACGGCTCCTTTACGCTGACGGACGCGATCCGTCCGGGGGCCAGTGTGCCGGTGTGCCCGCGCCAGGGCTACCGTGTTGAAGTGTACCGCGACCAGCGCGCCAAGTTGCGCCTCCCGATGCTCTCGGCCGCGGTATCCGCGGAGCGGCTGTTCGAGACGTTCCTGGCGCTCCTCGAGCCGCTGGGCGAGGTGGTCCACGTGGTGCTGGAGAGCAGCCACGGGGTGCTCGCGGACGGGCACGCGGACTTGCGCCGCGAACACATCGATCTGGCCGTTCTCACGAGCCACTTCTGTGAGTTCGAGGAGCTGCTCACGAACGACGGCTGCACGGGGGTCGCGGTGCTCGCCGAACGGCGCCCGATTGAGGTGCAGTTCGACGAACATAAGCTGTTCCACATTTACGCGCCGAACCTGAAGCCGTTCCGCCGCGTGCTGCGTGCCCACGGGGTGCGCCGGCGCGAGACACTGCCGCTCATTTCCGAAGCCGAGCACCTGCACCACACCACGGAGAACTTCGCGGACGACTTCCGGCAACTCGCGATGCGGGCCGGCGTCGGCGACTTCGACCGCGTGTTCAGCGATTAATTGCAGTGCCCTTTGAAAACCGCGAGGTGTGCAATCGTCGCGCACCTCGTTGTCGAATCAGTGGAGCTGGCCTGACTTCGTCCCGTTGCCCCCGACACTCGGGTAACATTTGCTAACATTTTCGACCCCCTCGAAATGTTAGCGTTTAGGTGCAATTGCTTCTGGAATAAGCCTTTGCGATCAGCACAATTCTTGCGCCGCGTTCTGTCTCGGAGTGATACCGTTTGTGGTGTTGTGCATAGTACCTGGCAGGTGTCAGGTCGAGCCGCACGTCCGCAAAAACTGACACCGAAAACCCGGGCTTCGCGCGCAGTGCGAATATAGAGAAGTGTAAATCAGTTCACTTTGTTTTGCAAGCCCAATTTTGGGTCGGGCTGCCCCAGGACCACACAGGGCTTCCGCCCTGTGCTACGGAAGACGGCCCCTCCGGGGCGAAGACAAAAAACTATCAATGCCTTTCACGCCGCGGAGCGGCCGGCGTTTGTAGCCCTGTGCGTCTCTTGTGCGCCTTGTGCTGTCTTTCACTTCTTCTCGATGCGATACAGCGCCTTCTCGGTGCGGAGCAAGAGTGCATCGCCGTGGACCGCGCAACTGGCCTGTGTCTTCTCGCCGAGCTTGTTCTTCGCGATCTCTTCGTAACTCGCGCCCGGTTTAAACACAGTCGTCGTGCCCGCTTCGTCTAGCAGGTACACCAGTCCGTCCGCGAGCAGCGGCGACGAAGAGAAGTTCCCGCCGACGCGCTCGTTCCACCGTTCGGCCCCCGTCTTCGCGTCGAGGCAACTCAGCACGCCGCTGTCGGAAACCATGTACAGGGCGTCGTCGATCGCCAGGATCGACGGGTTGAGCGGGACGTTCTTTTTGACCGTGAACGCGACGTGCGAGCCCGTCACGTCACCCTTTCCGTCCGGCTTAACGGCAACCAGGTTCGCCGCGTTGTACCCGGTGCAAACGTAGACGAGGCCGTTCGCGAACACCGGTTTCGGTACCACGGAATACCCGCTCCCGTAGGTCGCGCGCCAGATCTCCTGACCGGTCTTCGGGTCGAGCGCCATCATCACTCCACTACCGGCGGAGACGAGTTGCTCTTTATCCTTCACTTTGATGAGTAACGGTGTGCTGAACGAGAACGGGTTCGCCCCGGTCTTGTTGTTCCGCGGCGTCTGCCACGCGATCTTTCCCGTTGCCTTGTCGAGCGCGATCACGGCCTGTTTGTCGGTGCCGTCCACGCTGAAGATGAGGTGCTTCCCCGAGAGGACCGGCGACCCACCGTTGCCGTGAACCGGGGTGTACTTGAGCTCCTGTTTGGCCCACACCTTGCTCCCGTCTTTCGCATCCAAGCACGCGGTGCCCATGTGCCCGAAGTGGACGTACACTTTGCCGTCCTCGACCACCGGTGTCGGACTGGCGTGGCTGTTCTTCTTGTGGGGTTTCGGCGCCTCCGCGCCTTGCTTGAATACCTCTTGGTCCCATTCGATGTCGCCAGTTTTCACGTCCAAACGCACCGCGCGGAGCGAGTAACCCTCTCCCTGAGAAACGGCGGTCGTCAGATAAACCTTTCCGCCCGCGACCGCCGGCGACGACCAACCCAACCCCGGTAACTCTTTGCGCCACGTCACGTTCTTTTTGGTGTCCCATTCGGTCGGCAGTTTCGCGTCCGCGTGTCCGTTGCCGGCCGGTCCGCGGAACTGGTTCCAGTCGGCTGCAAGTAGGGTGGGAGCGAGTGCGAATGCGAGCGCGAAACGGGAGACGAACCGGTGCATGCGCGGACTCCGAGCGAGAAGGGCTTGGTGGCGGGAGAGTGTTACACACTTTATGTCGAAATCGGCGCCGGGTCTTTCGGAAAGTCAGTGACCGGACGAACGGCGGGCCGCCCCGACGTGGGCGGACCCGCGAATCGTGGCTAACAATTCTCCATATTTCGCCACTTTGGGCTGACATTCGAGTAACACGCACACCCAAAATGCGCTCCTGACCTGACGCACGCGACATTGAATCTTGCGAACGGCGCGGCGTAAGCCCGCCGGTGTTTTCAGAGGTCATTCGCTACAAGTTTTTCGGGTACGGTGTGAGCCATTGTGGTGGGCGCCACCGGCGGGCTTACGCCGCACCGTTCGCAAGGCGCCATTCAACAACACCCGCCCCGCGTCACGGTAGAATAGCCGCCATGAAACTCATCGTGAAAACCGTCCTGGTGCTGCTGGCGCTCACGAGCGTGGGCATCATGGCCGCGCTTCAGTTCCAACCCGTAGGCGCCCCCGGACCCGCGCCTCTGACCGCGTTCGGCGATTCGACCATCCGCGCGAAAGCGGGCGCGTCCGACATCGTCATTCGCACCACCGCGCGCACGGCCGGGGCGATCCACTCGCTGACGTGGGGCGGGAAGGCGTTCGTGGACAGCTTCGACCACGGGCGGCAAATCCAGTCGGCATCGAACTTCGACAGCGGGCAGAAGTTCGTCCCCGAGGTGTTCAACCCGACCGAAGCCGGGAGCATGGCCGACGGGCGCGGGGCGACTTCCACGGGCAAGTTGCTCGAGCTGAGCGCGAAGGAAAACGAACTCGTGACGCTCAACCGGATGGCGTTCTGGCTGAAGCCGGGGGAGAAGTCGCTGGGTAATCCCGCGCGGAACACGGTCGCGCTATCGGACCACTACCTCGCGAAGCGCGTCATCATCGGCTACAAGGAACTGTCCCACGCGATCGAGTACCGAGTTACGTTTCTCGTTCCGAGCGGCGAGAAGCACACCTACGCGCAGTTCGAGGCGGTCACGGGGTACATGCCGCCCGAGTTCGACACGTTCCTCCGGTTCAATGCGAAGGAAGGGAAATTGCAACCGCTCACCGATGGCCCAGGCGAGCAAGCCGACCCGGTCGTGTTGGGCACAGCCGACGGCAAGCACGCAATGGGCGTGTACGCGCCGGATCTACCGAGTAGGGGATTTGAGGGCGCCGGGTACGGGCGGTTCCGCTTCGTGCCGGAAAAGGTGGTGAAGTGGAACTGCGTTTTCCGTTTGAGGAATCAGGACGGTGTTCCCGGTGGCGACCACCAGTTCCGGTGCTTCGTTGTTGTGGGCACGACCGCGAATTGCGAAGTGACGCTTACCGCGCTGCACAACGAGTTCGCGAAGTAGCGGGCCGCACGAGCCGTGAGGCGGGCGCGCGCCGGCGCTGGCACGGTAGACCCGCGACCCCTATTACAACGGTTCCGATTGTAGTGACGGGGCAACCGCGCCGGGCGCAATGGTGAGTGCGCGCGGGCTGCATTCCCGGCTCTGATTCGCTATCATCGCGCTCATCGGACGTGTCGCCACCCGAGGTCCGCGTGATCCGGTTTAACTGTCCCAACTGCAGCCGACACTACGAACTGCCGCCCGCGCTAGCGTTCCTCCCGCTGGTGTGCAAGCAGTGCGGTCACCACATCACGCCTCCGGCCTCGGAACCCGATCCGCCCCCTCCCCCCGCTCCGCCGCCTGTGCCGGTCCAGCCGAAGCCGGTCGCTCCAGCAGTGCCGCCGAAGGCCCCGCTACCGGTCGCCAAGATCGTTGCGCCCCCACCGGGTGCGAAACCCCCGACCGCGAAGTTACCCCCACCGGCCGATGTGAAACCGCCGGTCGCGAAGCCGCCGGCTCCCCCGGCCGACGATACCGACGTGTTCGTGACGAAGCCGGATTCGACGCCGGACATCGACTTCAACGTGGGCGGGCCGACGGCCTCGAGCCTCAGTGACGCGGCCCGCATCTGGCCCCCGGGGGCGAGCGACGCGAACCAGGCCAGTTCGCCGGAACTCGAAAGCACGGTGGGACCAACCTCCACCACGGAAGCGCACGCGGCTCCGGGAATCGACCTCAAGTTGCTCGGCCCGGAACCCCCGCGCACGCCCCCGCCTTCCAAGCGTACTCCCCAACCACCGGAGCCCGAGCCGGAACTCGAGGAGCGGCCCGAACCGACGCTGGTGCCGTTCATCGCCGATCTGGTCGCGTTCGTCGTGCTGGTCGTGGTCGGGATGTTCGTTGGCGAAATGCTGGCGAAGAAAACAACGGGCGAGGTGCTCTCGACGGCCGGGTCCGCGCCGACGTTCCCGCCGCCCGATTTACTCTTGTGGGGCGGTCCGCCCGCGGTGTTCGCGCTAATCTATCTGCTGCTCAGCAGCCGGAAGTTGAGCGTGGGTGAGTGGCTGCGCCGCAGGCGCGCCCAGTAAACAAATTGCTGCATCATTTACCGCGTGCGCCCGGCCTCGGCCGCGATCGACGCCCGGCGCGTGCCCGAGCCGAGTGACGGGAGGTCGGGCGCGGTGCCGGGGTTCACTTGGCGGGCGCGGATCACGAGCACCCGCTGGCGCGGCTGCCCGTTCGCTTCCACGCTGAAGAGCGCGGCGCCGAGCGTGTCCGACTGGTCCGCCTGCCACCCGATGACCAGGTACTCGTTGCGGCCGAGCGGGGCATCGAACGCGAGGGGCTGGTACCGGACCAGCGGAACCTCTTCGTGCTTCACGAACCCGGTCGCGTCCGCGGACGGGCGCAGGAACAGTTGCCGCTCGCCGTGCTGGAGCTGCGGTTCGCACCACACCCGCACGCGGCGGTCGCTCGTCGGTTCCGGGCGCACGAGGATGCCGCCCCGCGCCTGTTTCAGTTCGACCGGCTTGCGCTGGCCGGCGAGGTCCGTGAGGACGGTGAACTCGCACCGCTCGTTCGGCCCGCTGGTCGGCAGCACTTCTTCCTTGCGGTTCGCGAACGTGAGCCCGCGCCCGCCGATCGCCTCCGAATCGGATTCGAGGAGCGTTTGGAACCGCGCCGGGAGCGCCCCGGAGATGACGCCCGCGCGGAGCCCGTTCTCGCTCAGGAGCACCTGCATTTCGGACGAGCCGATCGGCAGCGTCGCGGCCCAGAGGTCGCGGTCGAGGAACCGGTCCCCGACGGGGCGCTCGAGGATGATCGACTCGAGCTGGATGCCCTCGACCTGCTGCACCGGCGCGAGGGACCGGGCCACGGACGCGAGCGACGGTTTTTCGGTGCGGGTCAAGCACCCGCACGCGGTTCCCGCGCACAACGCCACAATCACCGAACGCACCCACGCCCGCCGCATCGGTTCGCACGCCTTGGGTATCTAAAGGTTTCACCCGCGTGCATAGCTTCGGTGGTGGCTGGGGTCAATCTCGATTTTGAGCACAAGAATGCACAGGGTGTCCCTGTAGATTTTGGCAACGCTCAAGCGGCGGTCCAGAAGTCGTGCCAGTCTGGGGTCTCGATGACGGCCGCCAGTTCCACCAGCGGCCCGACGTGTTCCACGCGCCACCGCGCGCCGGTTAGTTTCATCCGGCGATTCACCAACTGCTTCACCGAACCCTCGATTAACCCGCTGCCGATACTCCGACCATTTGCCAGCCGTTGCGCGTAGCCCAACCGCGTCGGGTGCGAGCCGAGGTAACGCGCCAACGCCCGCAACACGTCTCCGTTGGATTCCGACGGCAACGCGCCGAACGTATCGGCGATCCACCGCTCGATCCCGGCTTTCCCATCCGTCACCACGGCCAACAAGGCGCTCTGCCGACGAGCGGTCGCCTCCGCCGTCTCACCCCAGATCGCCTTCACCGCAGTCCCGATGTGCTCGATCGCGTGATACACGTCCAATACACCGGCGGCCTGGGGCAACACATCGGCCGCCAGATTCCAGATCCACTCCGCGCCGTCACCCAATACCGTCACGTCGCTGGCGGTGGTCACCTTCAGGCGATCCGCCTCCGCTCGCACGCGCTCCGCGAAAATGCTCGCGCCCTCGACGTTGGCCACCACGGTCCGAATCGTTGGGGGCGGCAACACGCGGTCGCTCCACTTTTCGGGCGTCGCGGACTTCCCCCGCTCTCGCTTGCAAACCACGCCCAACTTGATGTCCCGCCATCCGGTCGTGGTGTTCACCTTCCCGGCGTCGATTTGCACCTCGACGACTCCCCCGGCCGTTGCGAATCGTTCGGCGTCGGCGCGATGCTCGCGGGAGGCCCTCAGACTCTTCGCGGCGGCGTGTGTGAGTTGGCGAATCACCTCGTCGTCTAACTCCCAACCGGCCAACTCACGCAGCGTTACTTCCGCACGCGCAAAGGAATCCCTCGCACCGGCCAGAACCGCCATCCGCTGTGCGGCGGTCGTTACATACCCCTCGGCTCCCAGAACGGCATCGGCCGGGAACGCTCCGCCATCGGCGCGGATGGCGTACTGACGGCGGAGGCGGATGCGCCCGAGTGCCGTCAAGAGCCAGCGGGGGCGTCGTCCTTTGAGCCTGCTGCCCGACTTTTTTGGGAAGCATCGGTGGTGTCGGCGCGACTCTGGACGGCGGAAGCCAACGTGTCGCGGACGAGTTCGCGTCCGGAGTCGAGGGCGACTCGTTCACAAGCGGCCAGTACCGTACCATCGGGAGCGGTGGCACCGACGTGTCGCATCTGAGCGAAAAACGCCAGCGCCTGCTCCAAAATCAGTCGTTCCGCGTCGGTCTGGTACTCGATGGTTAGCGTCGGCATCCGTGCCTCCCAGAGTCAAAAAGTGCAAGGACCAACAGCCTAACCACTACCGCCTGCCAAAATCTACAGGGACACCCGAATGCACAGGGCTTCCGCCCTGTGCTACAAACGCCGGCCGCTCCGCGGCGGAAGAGGGTTCTGGTCTTCGCCCCGGAGGGGCCGTCTTCCGTAACAGGGCGGAAGCCCTGTGCGCCCTGTGGTTCAATACTTAGCGAGGTCGCCCCCCTTACCCAGTCCCAAACCATCGACGACTTGCTTGGCCCCGTCGGTCAGGAACTTCAGTTCGCTGTTCACCGCGATGAACTGCCAGCCGTCCGCGATGCGCGATTTCGCTTCTTCGATGCTGAACGTGTGAATGCCGGCGGGCACACCGATCCGCTTCGCGGCGGCCAGGATGTCCGCGAGGGCCTGCTTGAAGACGTCCGGGTGCGGCGGTTTGCCGTCCGCGCTGCGCATGCTCGCGGCGAGGTCGTTGGGGCCGACGAACACCGCGTCGATACCGGGCACGGAGTACACTTCCTCGAAGTTCCGCACGGCCTGAATGTGCTCGCACTGGAGCACGATGAGGATCTCGTCGTTCGCTTTCGCGTAATAGTCCACCGGGTTCGCGGCGAAGTTCAGCGCGTGAACGCTCCCGCCGACGCTCCGCGTGCCGAACGGCGGGTACAGGCACGCGCTCACGGCGTCCTCGGCCTCCTGGCGCGTGTTCACCATCGGCACCACGACGCCGAACCCGCCGTTGTCGAGGACGCGCTTGATGTGGTCGTGCCGGTTGGAGGGCACGCGCACGAGCGGCACGCTCCCGGCATCCGCGATCGACGCGATCATGTGCGTGGTGGTCTCGACGTTGACGAGCGAGTGCTCGACGTCGACGGTGAGCCAGTCGAAACCAGCGCGCGCGAGGAACCGCGACGCGGTGACGCTGCCGAGCGAGAGCCAGGTTCCGACCGTGGGTTTACCGGACTTCAAGAGTTGCTTAACGGGATTGGTGCGCATGGGGGTTCCGGGGGAGGAGGGTACGCACCTGTTGTATCGCGGTTCAGTCGAAGAACTCGGCGTTGCGTCGGAGGAACAGCGTGTACGCGCCGAAGAACCCGCAGATCGCGAGGCCGCCCGCGATCAGTTCGGGGTCGCGAACCCCGGCGAACGCCCCGATCGTGAGGCCGGCCGCGCTCACGATTTTCACGAGGTTCAGCCGCATTGCCCAGGTGTGGGCGTAGTCGCTGAGGCGCAGCAGGCCGTAAGCGAGCGGCAGTTCGAGCAGTTGAAGGATTCCGGTGATGCCCATCGCGCTCATGCGCTGGCCGGGCGGCGCGTTGAAGACGGCCCACGCGAACCACCCCAGCGCCAGCACCAGTGAGACGAGCACGAAGCCGAGCAGGACGAACCACCGGCGGGCGGACATGGCGGGCCTGTTTTCTGTGACGCGGGGGCACCAACGACCGGGTCGGCCGTGCGTCCCAAACGCGCGATGCCGATTCCCTCAATCTGTCATTCGCTCGCGGACGGTGATTTCTTCACACTCAACTGTTGCACTTCCTTCCAGATTTCGCCGTAGGCCTCCTTGTCGAACGGCGGGCACCCGGTCGCGTACTGGCCCAGCGGGTGCTGCTTCGCGCGCATGATTGCCGTGCAGTAGCTGAACGTGCGGCAGACGCGCTTGCGGTCGAGCTTGCCGCTATCGAGCAACTGGCGCACCCAATCGGGTTGAGCCAGCGTTCCGCGCCCCACGCCCACGATGCTAACGCGACCGTCGCGGACGTTCGCCGCGGCGCCTTGTGGCAAGAATTCCTGCAGGTAGCTGTACCCCGTGCCCACCAGCGCGAGATCGGGGAACGCCCTCTGAATGGCCTCGGCCGCCCGGAAGTGCCGGTCCACGCCGGTGAGCGGGTGCTCGGGAGATTCGTAGCCGTCCGGCGGCGGGTACTCGAACGGGCGCCCGTAGTGCGGCTGCGCGTATGGGTTTCCCATCGTTGCGTTTACGAGCGACACGCCCAGCCCGCGCATGTCCGCGATCCAGCGCAGCGGTTCGGTGAGGTCCACCGTAAAGGGATGACTCTCGGACATCCCCCAGCCGTTCACCAGCGGTAGCGCGTGGGTATCCGGTGTGCCGTCGGCGTTGGCGGCTTTGTGAAACGGGATGCCGTCGTACACGTTCATCCGCGTGGCGATGACGATGTGATTTGGGACCGCTTCGCGCACGGCCTGAATCGTCTCGCGCGCGAAGCGGGTGCGGTTCTCGTAGCTGCCGCCGTAGGGACCGGGCCGGTTCCGCGCGCCGAGCAACTCGTTCAACAGGTAGCGGTGGCACTGCTTGATGTCGATGAAGTCAAAGCCCACCTCCACCGCGAGCTGCGCCGCGCGAACGTAGTCGTCGACGAGGTGCTTCAGCTCGTCGTCGGTAATCAGTGGGTAATCGGCCGTGACCCGCGCGCCGGTCGCCCGGTTCGCGGTCGTGCGCGGATCGAGGATCGGGTCGTGCGTGGCGATGATCGGGCGCGGGTGGCTGTAGCGCCCGGAGTGCGTCAGTTGCAGGCCGAAGAGCAGGTCGGAGTCGGTCCCGTTCGCGTCGCGGTGGGCGCTGCGGCACTCGGCGACAATTCGCGC
The DNA here is from genome assembly GCF_017939745.1 of Gemmata palustris. Lineage (NCBI taxonomy): Bacteria > Pseudomonadati > Planctomycetota > Planctomycetia > Gemmatales > Gemmataceae > Gemmata > Gemmata palustris. The sequence continues at coordinate 6,951,715 of NZ_JAGKQQ010000001.1, forward strand.
GAACGCCGACTTGGTGGATTCGTTAAGTAAGATTTGCCGGGAGTTGGCGCGCGCCTGCTGCGTGACGGCGCAGGCCTCGCCCCAGAGGAGTTTCGCCCCACCCGCCCCGAACCGCTGGTACCGCCGGAACGTGAGTTCCCCCGGTGAGCCGTCGGGTTCGCCATCGCACCCTTCCATCGGGTGAACGCACCACCGGTTGCCGACGGTGCGCGGCCCGACGGGGCGGGGCTGGAACAGCGGCGCGAGGTCGTCGGAGAACCGCAAATCGATCCCGAGCCGCGCGTTCTCCGCTTCCAGTTCCGCGACCGACTTGTACTTGAAGAACTTGGCCATTGGTGGTTGGCTAGCGAGTAGAGAGATGGACCCGGGTACTGTACTCCCGCCCGCGTTCGGAACCACCCGGCGCTGCGCCGTTACAAACGTATTTCGTGGTCGCCTCGCATTTGCCGAAATGTTAAGGTAGTCTGTATCGTCGCGTCCTCTCCTCGCTGTCGCCGAGGGTTGAACCATGTTCTCAAAGTTCGCTCGTGTTGCCGGGCTGTGTGGCGCCCTACTGGTGGTGTCGAGTCCGGCCGCACCGGGGGCCACACCGAAGGAGATCGACCGCGCGCTCAAGGCCGGCACCGACGCCCTGAAATCCGGGTACAACCAGAAGGGCGGGGCCGGCTTCGGCAGCGCGAACCTGGCCAACCACGGGGTCGGCCCGACGTGCCTCACCGGGCTGGCGCTCCTGGAAGCGGGCACGCCGATCGACGACCCCGCGGTGAAGACGATCACCGCCCGGGTCCGGGACGCGGCGTACACGCAGAACCAAACGTACCAGGTCGCGCTGTGCCTGATGTACCTCGACCGCCTCGGCGACGCGGCCGACGTGCCGGTCATCCAGATGCTCGCGGCGCGCCTGATCGTCGGCCAGACGGCCGGCGGCGGTTGGACGTATCAAACCTGCGGGGGCGTCTCCGCGGAAACCGCGACGTGGCTCAAGAACAACCTCCAACCGAACCAACTGGTCGCCGGCGCGAACGGGAAGCCGCCCAAGTTGCACCCGGACGTCGAGAAGTACGGCCAGGCCCTGGTCGCCGACCGGACCCAAGGGGGCGCGACGGTCGGGTTCGGGGACGATAACTCGAACACGCAATTCGCCATCATCGCGATCTGGATGTCCCGCAAGCACGGCGCGCCCGTGGAGGACACCCTCGACCGCATCGAAAAGCGGTTCATGGGCTCGCAGGACCCGCGCACCGGGAACTGGTCGTACTCCGGGGGGATGCCCGGTCCCGCGGGCGTCGGCGGGATGCCCGGGAGCCCTTCGATGTACTGCGCGGGCTTGCTCGGTATGGCCACCGGGCTGGCCCGGCGCGAGGACCGGCGCTTGAAGAGCGAGGCGCCGGCGCCCAAACCCGAGGCGCCCGCGAAGCCCGATAAGCCCACCGACCCGTTTTACAACCCGCCCGCCGGGAAGGACCCGCCCAAGAAGCCCGCCCGCGCCGCCCCCGACGCGCGCGACCTCGTGGTCCAACTCGCCTTCGCCGGGTTGGGGCTGACTATGGGCGATCAGATTCAAAAGGGTCAGGGGCTCCTGACCGGCAGCGGCGCACACGGGACCGGCGACCTGTACTTCCTCTGGTCCCTCGAGCGCGTCGGCGTCGTCTACGGCATGGACAAGATCGGCAAGATCGACTGGTACGATATCGGCTCCACGGCCATCGTTCGTTCACAAGGGGCGGACGGCACCTGGACCGTCGGCGGCAGCTACGGGACCGAGGTCAATACCGCGTTCGCCGTCCTGTTCCTCTGCCGCTCGAACCTCGCGCGCGACCTGTCCAACAAGGTGCAGAAAGACCCCACCAGCACCGAAATGAAGGCCGGGACCGGGCCGGCCGCGACGGACCTGCTCCCGAACCGGCCGACCACACCGGTGAGCGCCGCCGTGCCGGTCGTCAACCTGCCGAACCCGACCGGCGACGAGGGCGTCGCGCTCGCGTCCAAGTTGCTGAAGGCGTCCGGCAGCGATTGGGCGAAGCTGCTCGCCGAGTCCCGCGACGCCAAGGGCACGGTCCACACCCGCGCGCTGGCCGTCACCGCGGCCCACGCCGACGGTGATCGAAAGGCCGCGGCGCGCGAGGCGCTCGCCGAGCGCCTGTGCCGCATGGCACCCGCCACGCTCCGCACCATGCTGAAAGCGAGCGAGGTCGAGTTGCGCCGGGCGGCCGCACTCGCGTGCGCGATGAAAGACGATAAGGAACACATCCCCGATCTGATCGAACTCATCACCGACGCGGACGATTCCGTAGTGCGGGCCGCGAAAGCCGGACTGAAGAGCCTTTCCGGGAAGGACTTCGGCCCCGCGTCGGGCGCGCCCGCGGCGCAAAAGGCCGCCGCCGCTACCGCGTGGCGCGAGTGGTACGCGAAAGAAAAGAAATAGCGTCTCGGGCGCCCCGCGGGGCCGTTTATTGAATTACGGGCCGTTCCTGAACGGTAAAAAGCCTCGGTGCGTCGGGTTGTGGGTCAGCACAATCCGACGCACCGGCATAATTGCTCCAACACTTCCGCCCGGTCCGCGTTCTAAGTATCGGGAAACACGTCGCGGGTCGCCCGTTTCGTTCGTTCACATCCGGTGAGGGCCACGCATGGCGCTCCTGCGGCTTCTATCGGCGCTTGTGTTCGCGATTTCGTTCACTCATTCGGCGCGCGCCGCGGCGCCCAAGGACATCGACGCCGCGGTGCAGAAGGGGCTCGCGTACCTCAAAAAATCGGGCGAAAACGGTAAGTGGGGCCGGGACTCCGAGCGCGTCGGCGCCACCGCGCTCGTGGGGCTCGCGCTGCTCGAAGCCGGGACCCCGCCCGACGACGCCAGTGTGAAGAAGATCACCGCCTTTGTCCGTGATGCCGCTTACACGCAGAACCAAACGTACCAAGTCGCCCTCTGCCTCCTGTACCTCGACCGCCTCGGCGAACCGGGCGACCGGCCGCTGATTCAAATGCTCGGCGTCCGGCTCCTCGCGGGGCAGAACGCGAACGGCGGGTGGACCTACGAGTGCATCCCCACCGTTCCCCCCGCGACCGAGCGCCTGCTGCGCACCAAACTCTCCGACACCGTTCTCATTGCCGGGCGCGCGGACCCGGCCCCCGCGAAACCGCTCGCGCCGGGCGCTGCGGGCAAGCCCGGCGCGGGTGGGAAGCTCCACGCGGACGTGGAGAAGTACCGCCAGGGGCTCCTGGCGGCCGATCACGGCCGCGCCCACCTGCCCGACGACAACTCGAACACGCAGTTCGGTGTCCTGGGTGTGTGGGTCGCGCGCAAGCACGACGTTCCGGTCGAGCACGCGCTCGAACTCATCGAGAAGCGGTTCCTCGCGCAACAGGGGGCGGCTGGCGGGTGGCCCTACAGCGGCCTCCTCGGGCGCGCGGAGGGGAGCCCGTCGATGACGTGCGCCGGGCTGCTCGGGCTCGCGACCGCGATCGGCCGGCGCGAGGAGAAAAAGCAAAAGGCCGAACTCGTTGTGAAGACGGCCGTGAAGGAACCGAAGCCCGAACCCGCGAAGCCCGCGGCCCCGCCCGGCGCGGACCCGAACGACCCGTTCTACAATCCGCCGAAAGTGCCCGAAGCCGACGCCCCGAAGAAGCCCGCGGCCCCGGCCGCACCGAAGGCGAACAGGGGGCCGGGCGACCCCCGCGACGCGGCGGTGAAGCTCGGCATGGCGAACCTCGCGGCCGCGCTCGCGGGCGAGGGGCGCGAGGTGCGCGGCCGGCGCGGGAACGATCCCGATTTGTACTTCCTTTGGTCCCTGGAGCGCGTCGGCGTCATTTACGGTGTGGACAAGATCGGCAACACCGACTGGTACGACTTCGGCGCCGATACGCTGGTCGCCGCTCAGCGCGGCGACGGCTCGTGGACCGGACGCAGCGGGTACGGTGCGGACGTGGACACCGCGTTCGCGCTCCTGTTCCTCTCGCGCTCCAATCTCGCGCGCGACCTCGCCGCAAAAGTCCAGCGCAGCCCGGCCAACGCGGAGCTCCGCGCGAACGCCGCTCCCGCGCCGGGCGACACGGTGGCCGCGAAGCCCGAACCGCCCCCGAGTCCGACCCCCGCGGCGGTCGAGCCGCCGATCAAGCCCGTCGCCTTCGCGCCACCGAGCGCCCCGAAACCGGTGCCGGGCACCACGGCGAGCGAGATCGCGATCGAGCTCACGCGCACGTCGAGCGCGGACTGGGAGGCCACACTCAAGCGCGTCCGTGAAGCGAAGGGGCAGGAAAATACGGGCGCCCTGCTCGCGGTCATTCCGCTCATCGACGGCGAACGCAAGGCGACCGCGCGGGAAGCGCTCGCGGAGCGCCTGTGCCGCATGACGCCGGTCTCGCTCCGCGGGATGCTCAAGGCCGACGACGCGGAACTGCGGCGCGCTGCGGCGCTCGCGTGCGCGATGAAAGACGACAAGGACCACGTCCCCGACCTGATCGACGCACTGGGCGACAAGAACGAGGTCGTGACGAAGGCGGCCCGCGCCGGGTTGAAGAGCCTCACCGAGAAGGACTTCGCCACCGCGAACGAGTGGCGCGAGTGGTACGCTTCGCGCAAGTGATCCGCAGGCGGGCTCGACGAGCCGCGACCGCAAGGGAGCGGGACGTCCAATGCGTTGAGCCGTGACGACCACAAGGGCGCGCCTCCCGCTCCCTCGCGGTCGCGGCTCGTTTCGTTACAAGGGCGCCGGTGGGCATTTCCCAAACGAGCAAGGCACTCCGCTCAGTCGCCCCCGCACCCGCCCCGCATCCACCCCCCCGCCGCACCCACCCCGCACCCACTGCTCCCGCCGCACCCGCCGGACGACGCTTCGTTGGTCTGTCTGGGGTACCACGTTTGCAGCGGCGCGATCGCGGTACCGGCCAGCACCGCCGTCCCGAACAGTGCAACGGCCATGCCCGCGTCGCCGCTGTTCTCCCACCGCGTACCGGCCCGGAGCGGGTCGCACCGTTCCTTTTGCTCCGCCAGGAGCGCCCGCCCGCGGTGGCTCAAGCGCCCCGAACCGGCGAGTACGATCAGCAGGCTGAAAACTCCGCCGACGATCGACGTAGCGACCAGGTATTCCACCGGTTTCTTCGCGTCCAATCCCATCAGCAACCGGGGGAGCGAGAGGCACAACAGCACGACCGCGAGCGGCATCAGCGACGTGAACGCGATGAGTACCTGCCGGCCCTTCGGGATCGTGATCCCCTCTTCTTCAAGGCGCTCAACGTTTCGAGCGAACGCGGCATCCACGGCTTGTTGGATCGGCTTCAGGGAAGCCGCGTCGTTCGAGACCGGTAGTCCTTGAAGCACCGCGCGCTCGACGGAACTGATATCGTCCGGAATCGGCCCGGTGCGGATCAACCGCTTGCCGTCGTCCCCGACGTGAGCCAGATCCCTCCCGACCAGGCGGGCCACGGCCGCGGTCATGAGGCGCCCCGCGCCGCCGGCCAGGTACGCGGTCTGTTCCCAGTCCAGTTGGTATTCGTCGTCCGGGATCGCGTCGGGGGTGCGCATCACGGAACGGACCACCCGGCCGATGCACACGGCCGCGACCAAAGCGCACCCCAGTGTGGTGAGGAACTCCTTGTTCTTCAACTCGAACGGGTTCACCCCGCCGTTGCACCCCGGAACCGCGAGGGCGATGAGCACGAACGCGGCCGTGAGTTGTGCGACGCGCTTGACGGGCGCTTTGGGGATGACCCAGTTCCGGGCGACGTTCACGACCCGGTGCCGGGTATCATCGCCGAACCGTTCGTTCCCGGCGGGCCAGATGTTCGCGGGCGCCGCGCGGCCAAATGCTTCGCGGTACGCGGTCAGCGTCTCGGCGTACATGGCGAAGTGCTTCGCGCCTTCTGCCGGCCCGCCCTTCGTGGGCTCGTGGTGCAGCGGGCGGCCCAATACTTCGCCGCAAAACCGCTTCCAGTAGGACTTTGTGTAGGTCAAGTGCATGTGCCACGCCGCGTCCACGTCCTCGGACGGGCAGACGGTGATCCCCGCCGTTACCGCGAGGAACACGTACCGCTTGTACTCTTCGATGACGCGATCCGTGTGGGTGCGGGACCAACCTTGTTCGCGTGCGAGTCGCGCCGCAAAGGGGAGCGCGACCTCGTCGCCATCAATGTCGAACGCCAGGACGCGAGCGAGCAGTTCCGACCGGTCGGGAGACATGGGGAGAATCCCTAATGGGAGGTACGAGGCGAGTCACTCGCAGTCTACTTCGCTCGGGCCGAGGAAGGCTTGGAAATCTGAGCGATTAAGAAGAACAGATGAAAACTCCGGGGCGAATTGCGCTGCCGCTGTACCCTCGCGGTCGCAGAGGATTCGCTCGCTTCGTCAGGGGAGGCAAGTGCGGTCTTTTTCAATTGCGAAGCGACTCCAGATACACGCGACTTTGCCGCGCGGCCTCCAGGGGGTTGGTGGCGCACTCGTCCAGCTCGATGACCCAGTCGACCGGGCGCGCCAGCGCCCGAAGGGTTCGAGGGACATCGACCGTCCCGTGCCCGAGGGCCGTCATCGGCCGGCCGTGAACACACGGCCCGTCCTTCCAGTGGATCGACCGGACCCGCGGTGCCAACTGCGCGAGCGCGTCGGCCGGATCGGTTCCGGCCGTTTGTGCCCAGTACACGTCCAACTGCCAGAACACGTCGGGGTGCAGTCCCTCGTGGAGCAGGCGGATCGGCCGTTCCCCTTCGAGCGGCTCGAACTCCCACCAGTGGTTGTGCATGCCGAACTCGAGTCCGTGGTCCCGGGCGAGTGCCCCGGCCGCGTTGCAAGCCGCGATCAGATCCCCCACGCGCGCGCGAGAATCGAACCGCGGGTCGCGGGGCCAGCCGTGCCAGATGACCTTGGGGCACCGGCACGCGCGGGCGAGTTGCGCCAGGGGACCGATAGTTTCGGGCGTCGGCAGGTCGCCGTGGATCGACACGACGGCCAGGTCGTGACGGGCGAGCGATTCGGCGAGCCGGGCGGGCGCCAGCGCCGGTGGGAGCGGGGCGAGTTCCACGGCCGAAAACCCGGCGCCCTTCACGGCGGCCAAAGCCCGGTCCGCGTCCGCCGCGAACGCATCGCGGATCGTCCAGAGTTGGAGCGCAACCGGGGGCGGAGCGGGCGGAACTATTTGCGGCCCCATAGAGCGCTCGGTGAGAACCGGCCGAGGCCGGGAACGGCTTCAAACTGTAGCGCACGCGGTACGCCTGGGACGCAGTCGGACCTCGGTGCGCGGTGCATTTTACCACAACGCCCCGCGCACCGGTCCTGATGTTGACCCGCGGGCTACTTGCGCTCGTTTAGCACCGCGAGTATCGCTTGCGCGTAGAGCCGGTGCCCGAAGTCGTTGGGGTGGTTCAGCCCGTTGCCGGTCAGGTCCAGGTCGTGCTTGTTCTTCAGCATCAGCTCCCACACGGCGGTCAGGTCCGCGAGCGCGACGCCGGGGCCGGTCATGCCCTTTAACACGTCGCGGTACTTCGGGAACATGTCGCGCGGGGTCGCGGTCCATTCGCCGTGGCCCAGCATCGATGCGACCAGAATAACTTCAATGTCCTTGTCGGCGGCTTTGATCCGGTCGAGGATCGTGCGGGTCTGTTCGCCGAACCACTTCGGGTCGCGCCGCCCCACATCGTTCATGCCGTAAGCGACCACGATCAAGTTCGGTTTCTCGGCCAGGAGCTTGTCGAGATCCTGGACCCCGTTTGCCACGCTCCACCCGCCGACCGCCCGGTTCTTGAGCGCGATCCGGCAATCGAATCGCGCCTGCAACTGCGCCGTCACGAGTTCCGCGAACCCGGGCTGGAACGGGGCCGCGTTGGACAGCACCGAGGCGTCCGCGCCGGTAGAGATACTGTCGCCGCTGACGCCGAGCGTGAACGCTTCACCCGCTTTCAAACGAGCGGCCGTCTTCGGTAGGCTGCCCGCGATCGCGTCGGCGGCGATTTTTTCGTCGCGGCGCCGATAAGTGACCTCCACGTTGCGGTCGTGGAACCAGCGCCCCGCGTGGTACATGAGCGATTCGTTCGGGTGCCCCACACGCGCCGCGTAGCTCTGCGGTGAACCTTTGGGTACGAACAGTGTGCGGGCCGGAATCGATTCGATGGAGGCGCCCTTCGTGAATGTCAGCGTCAGCCCGTCCTTCGAGAGCGCCACCGCGTCGCGGTCGAACCGGTGCCGGCGATCGGCCGTCGCGACCTCCAGAACCTCGGTAGCCGGGAACGCGAGCCGGGCCGTGATCGGCCCCTCGTCCTTCATCTGGAGCAGGACGCTGCTCTCGCGGTGAACGACCGGTGAGGCCCACGCGGGTGCGAGCAGGTGCAGGTCCGCCAGCGTCTCCTCCACCTTGCGCGGGGCGAGCAAGTTCTTCTTCAGCACGTCGGCCCACATCTCCGCCGCTTTCGCTTGACCCAGTGCGCTAAAGTGCCGGCGCGATCCGGCCCCACCTCGATACTTCCCGGTCAGCGTGTCCGTGTCCGGGCCGGACTGGAAGCCGGGTCGAGCGACCAGTTCGTCGATCGCCTTGCGGATACGCGATTCGCCCTCGGGGTCGGTGTAAACGGTCGGGTGGTGCGTCGATTTCGCCAGCAACCACGGCGGCTGAGTGCCCCACTCCGTGGCCGCTGTGTGCCGAATCGCGCGCACGTTCGCGACGTACTTCTCGGTGGTGGTTTTGGCGATCACGTCCGATTCGCCCTGCTGCCACAGCACGGCCCGGAACGCGCCCAGCGCTTTCCCCGTTTCGACGAGACGCCCGTGAAGCACTCCGTCCGGCGCCCACTGCGAAGTCGCGGTCGCGCCGACGGCGACGTTGGCGAACGCGACCGGGACGCCGAATTCCTTGACCAAGGCGTCCCCCACGGGCGGCCAGATCGAGCCGTCCGTGCTACCGTCCGGGACCGGCTGCGGGTCGTTCGCCACGCCCCACGTACTCTTCGCAGCATTCCAGGCGACGACGCGCTTTTGCGGGTCCGTCACGATCAGTTTCTCGTCGTTGCAGTTGGTCGCATACGACTGGCCGGCGACGACGAACACTTCGCCCACGCCGAACGGCTCGACCGCGCCCCGGTGCGTCACGACTTCGGCTTGTCGGCACCGGATTTCGAGCCGGTACCACCCGCCGGCCGGCACGCGGGCCGTGGCCGCGGGGCCGGCATTCTCGGCTCGGACGTTCAGCTTGGTCCACGGCACGTCGCGCCCGGTCGCACCGGTTAATTGCACCACGCGGTATTCCCAGGCCGCGTGCCCCGGGGACTTGACGGGCTCCAGGCGCAGGGCGACATCGGCGAACCCGAACGCCGAATGACCGGGCTTCTCCTTCGCGGCCGCGACGGGGTCGAAACCGGTGCGCTGGACCACCTGGTTGGGTTTGGGCGCCACTACGGTTAGGGGGGCGGGTTCGGCTCCGGTTAGTGAACTTATCGTCGCGAGCCACATGAGGCACGCGAGAGAGTACACCGGTCGGTTCGGCAAACGGCGCATAGCGGCTCTACAACGAGGAGAGGGTGATCGAACGTTACCGGGCAACGGCACCGCCAACAATACCACGGCACGGGCCAGACTGCGACAGGGCGCAATGAGTTGTCCCGCACGCCGCACCCCGTTCTAATACCTACTCCCAACCCGTCGCCATCCGTTTCGTGCAACGGCCCGGAGAAGAAGCAATGCCCCGAATGCCTCTCGTGGTCGCGCTCTGCCTCACTGCGTTCGCCGGTACGGTGCTCGCGCAGCCCGACGCGCCCGCCCGACCTGGTGCGCCCGTGCGCAAGCTCCTTTACCCGGCCGACCCGCTCGACGTGCCGCCCGCACTCAAGCCCCACGTCGAACGCCTCCTCGACCCCGATCAGAAACCGGTCGAGCCGGGCGCTGCGAAGGGTTCTGGCGTGTACCTCCGGGTACTCTCCCGCCGGCACGCCCTCGACGGCGCGAAGCTCAAGTCCGGTGGCTGGGTGGGCGCCCGACCGTTTGTGTTCTTGACCGTCCCGGACGCGGCACGCGGGCGCGACCTGCTCGGTACGTTGTCGGCCATCGGCTACGACCCGGAGGAGATCCTCGACATCGAGAAGGGCGTTGAAAAGGTGGCGGTCGTATTCGCATACCCTGATACGATCCGTGCGGGCGCGCCGAAGGACGGGAAAAGGCCCGCCGACTGGGATCGGCGCGTGTACCCGGCGACGTGGGACAACGTGTTCGCGCTCGCTGACCACCTGACGGCCGACAAGGACCGGTGGACCGTGCGCCCGGAGGGGGACGCATTCGTGCCCACCAAGCTCCAGTTCCGATCTGACAAGGAGGCGGCGTTCGCAACCGGGTTCCCGGATGTGGGGAAGGCGCGCGTGAAGGCGACGGATTATGCGGCGCTGTGGGAGACGGGCGGGGCGGACTGGGTGTACCGGCAACTGATCGAGCGCCTGTTCGGGGCGTCCGAGCACTTCCGGGGTGACGGGCGCACCAAACTCACCCTCGTCGGGAAACGGAACCCCCGTGTCGGGTTCCCCGAGTTCCTGGGGCCGAACGCGGAACTGAAGGATCTTCCGGCGATCGCGGTCGTCGGGCTCGGCGCGATTCGAGTTGGCGAGTGAGCAGGTTGCATTCTCGCCGTGAACCCTTATCTCACAGCGCGATGTTCACCCGATCCGAGGCCGAGTTCCCGCGTCCCCGGAACGCGATGGAACCGTGTGCCGATGTCTGCTCTTGAATCGTTCGGGGAAGAAAATCCATCGGACGGTGCGTCGAAACAGATGGGCTATTTCGACGCACCGCTCCCCTCACAGTCACGAGCGAGAAGTGGTTCCCCTCGTCGCACCCGTGGTCACGCCGCGCGCTGGTCCGCCGGAGCGAGCCACCGCCGGACCCGGTCCAGCTCGTCCGGCCAGTCGGGTGACAACCGGACCGTGAGGAACCGGGCGTAGAGCAGGTCCAACGTCTCGACCAACTCCCGCACCTGCCCCGCCCGCTCTTCCAGCTTCGCGCGGGCCGCGGTCACGTCTTCCGGTAGGTCCGGCATCTTGCACGAGCCCAGGCCCAGGGTCTCCGCGTGCAGCGTCAGCTCGTACTGCTGGTCGTGCCGCACCACCGTCAGGCCCATCTTCCGGGGCAGCTTCCCGGCCTGCACCGCGCGCCGGGCCTCGGGCAACCGGGTCGGCCCGTCGCTCGCAATGGTCCCGGTCCCGGTGACCCCGCGCGGGCACTCCAGGGACAGGGTCCGGGCGGGCATCAGCGTGACCTCGCTCCCGTCCCCCACGGTCAGCGTGTCCGAGTCCCGGTCGGTCAGGAACCACAACCACAGCAGGTACTCGTTCCCGAGGAAGTCGGGGGTTCCGCCGCCCGGCACCCACGCGACCTCGTCCCCGGCCCCGGGCACGAACCCCGAGGGCGCGTCCGCGACCCCGGTCAGGCCCAGCGCGCCCGCGGTCCGCTCCGCTTGGCGCCCCGCGGTGAGCAGTTCCAGGGGATACCCGAAGGTGCGCTCGAACAGTTCCGACAAGCGGTCCGCTTGGGCGGTCGAGGTGGCCCCGAACAGGACCTCGTTGGCGTGCCGGTCCCAGAGCACCGGGGTACACTTGCGCCGCTTGAAGCGCCCGTCCTTGGCCTCCGCCTCCAACCGGTCCCGCGCGCTTTCTTTCGCTTCCCGCTTCTGCTTCGCTGAGGCAAACCCGCTCGGGTTGTCCCGCGCGAGGGCAGCCAGGTCAGCTTCGTAGTACGCCTTGAGCAGGTCGCCGGGGAGCCGATCGGTGTCCACCCGCAGGTCGAAGTGGAGGGCGTCGTTGACGATGTTCTTGGCCAGATCGAACTCGAGGTCGAGCACCGATTTGCCGGCCGACCACCCGCCCTCGATTCCGTCGGCCGCGGCGACGGTCTGGCGCCCGGCGACGTGTTCCCGGAGGCGGTCGAGGTGCTCGTCGTCGAACATTCCCGGGGCCGGCCCGCCGACCGCGAACCGGAGGAACGTGACGCGCCCCGTAAAGAACCCCATACCCGTACCCCTATCCAAATAAGAACCGAACTGCCGCCACAGCAATTCGGCCTCTACGGTCGGCAACTTGAGGCGAAATATCACTCGCGTTCACCGCACGCCGAGAGCCGACGTGCCCAGTTGGTGCGACCGGTGCATTCGCCATAGGCGGAACTTAGTGACTGTCCCATATGCCTCGAAATCGCCGTATTTTCGAGTTGTCACCCACGATTTCTCAGGCTTTTTCGCACATATGGGACAGTCACTTACACCGGCGGGTGAAGCGACTGCGAAAAGCACCGGCAAGGTTCGTCGAGGTGGGGACTCGGGACGAGTGGCGATTCGGGCTTCAGCTCGTGCGCCCGCATGACGGGCGACCGTTTCACAATGGCTCAACCGAAAGGAGACGCGCAGAAGTCTGCGCAAAGTGGCGCGGGGTCGCGCGGAACAACATTCCGGGGGGGGCTGGCTACACAACGGGGCGCCCCGGTCGCCGATTTCTGGTTCTCATTCGCCGTAAGCGTGCCCCTCGTCGCCGGACGCCGAGACGTGGCCGGCTCGGTCCTCGATGCGCCCGAGCTGTTTCTCGAGCACGCGCAGGACTTTCTCCACCGCACCCTCGACCGCCGTATCGACGTCCTCGGCTCGGTCCTCAGCACTAACGACCGGGCGCCCGGCCAGGTGGACCTCGACGGAGCACCGCGTGTCGACCCCGCCTTTGTCGCCGTTCGTGTCCTCGAGGTACACCTCGACCCGGCGCAGGCGGTCGCCGAAGCGCCCGCCAATGGCGGCCTCGACATCCGCCCGGATCGACTCGGAAAACGCGGCGCTGTTCTTGATGTGGTTATCGGTGCGAACTTGAAAGATCACGGCTATGCCCTCGGGATGACTCGTCATCGTCCAACGGCTGAAAACAGGTGCAGATGCCGTGCCGCCCCTTTCGCAGGTGGTGGTGCGAAGTCGTTACTTCAGTAGCAGCTCCAAATCCTTCGCCGTTAGCTCGCCGGCCTTCACGTCGACTTGTTCTTTCACCTGTCGGTTGGTTCGCTCTTTCTCGCTGAACAGGTAATACGTGCCCGGCACCAGTTCCTTGAACTCGAACGAGCCGTCGGCCTTGGTGGTCGCTTTGGCGAGGGGATTGCCCTTCGCATCGTAAAGAAACACGACCGCGGTCGGTTGCGGGATGCGGTTTTCAACCAACTTCCCGGCGATCTTGCCCGGCGCGGGGCGGTTCAGTTCTGCTGCGTCGAGCAGTTCGATTTCCTGCGTCTCGATCGTGCTCAACCCGGCCTGCGAGGTGAACTTCACCCCGACCACGACGATGCCCTTCTGGTCCGGCATTTGAAGTGTGGCGCGCCACTCACTGCCGTCAGGTGACACGCCCGGCATGGGGGTGGGGCTTGTGGGGAGTTCGTCCTTGTTCGGTTTGCCGACGAAGAACTCGACCTTCTTGATGCCGGAGATACTGGGGCCGCACGTCGCTTTGACCGCGAGCGGTTGCCCCTTCGCGGCTTTCGGCGGCAGGTTGAGGAACTTCACATCCGTCGGCACGTTGCCATCGAACACGACCGTCACGCGGTCCTTCGTGACGACATCGCCATCGGGGGCGATGAGGCGCGCTTCGAGCGTGCGCTTGCCGGTGAGTAGATCGACCGGCAGCACCGACTTGTGGTCCGCGATCGAACCGACCAGCTCGAACCCCTCGCCTTTTGGATCAAAGCGGAGCCGCGCGAGCTTCTGACGCGCGGTGGCGATGAGAAACGTGCGGTCGGCGTTGACGGGCGAACCCGCGTCCCGCGCGGTGCCGACGAGCAGTTCGAGTCTTGCCCCTTCGGGCGCGTTGTCCACTTCGAGCGCGACCGGTAACGGCACCGTGCCCGAAGCGTAGTCGAGGGCTTTCACGCGCACGCGCGGACTCGTCTGCGGTTGGAGCCGCACCGTCTCACCGAGCGTGGGCAGAGTCGCTGAGTACGTGGCCACGCGCTCGACGCCGTCCGCCGAAAGCGTGACGGTGACTTTAGCGCCGGTCGGGAAGGGGAACGCGATGTTCTCCACATACAGTGTGACCGGTTTCCCGGCGGTGGCAATGCTCCCGGCCTGGCTCCCGTCGCGCACGAGCAATTTGGGGTTCGCTTCCGGCGGGAACAAGAGTTTCACGGGGCACGCGCCCGAACCCGGAATGTCGCCGGGCACGATTGTCGCGCTCAGTCGGTTCAATCTGCCATCGGCCGCGGGGGTGAACACTGCGTCGCTCACGCGGAGGTAGCTGGCGGGGTCCGCGACCACGACCGGGAGCGTAAATGTCTGAAGAACCACGTCCTTGTCGGTTGGATCAAACAGTTCGATCGCCAGCGCGTTCCCGCTAATCGGAGCGAAGCCGTCGTCGGGCTTCGCTACTGCCCCGGGTGCGAGGGGAGGTGGGGGGGGAGTAGTGGACGTGAACACGAGCGGAACCGGCTTACCCGGTTCGAGGTTAATGGGGACCGTCTCCCGGTTCAACCCCACGAGGCGCGCTGCGATTTTCTGCGGTACGGGGGACGGGTTGAACAGCACCAGTTGGTACGAACTCGGCTGACCGTTCGGTCGGACGCGGAACTCTGTCAGTTGTTGCGGGGCGGCTTTGGGGTCCGTTCGCACGAGAATATCGACCCGGCTCGACAGCGTGCGCAGCGACACCGGTACGCGCCGGTGATACGTTCGCTTATCGCCACTCAGTTCTGCGGTCGCCTCGACGAGCACGCCGAGTGCGGTGGGGTGCGAAGTGGGCTTGCTGCCCGCCGCGAGCGGAAGTGAAAGCACGCTATCGCGGATCACTTCGAGTTGGGCTGAAACAGCCGGTGACGGCTTCAGCCATTCGGCCGCTGGTGAGAGCACCTGAACGCGCGCTGTGGTCGGTGTGCCGATCGAGCGGAGGTGAATTTTTAAGTCTGCACTTGGATTCTCAAAGGTGAGTTTCGGCACCGAAGGGTGTGCGAGTTCGAGGTACGCGAACCCGCCCGTCTTCGCCGCGGTCGCGCAGTTCCGAGCGGCTGCGGTCGCGAACGGTACGCCGGTAATGGCGGGGCTGGGATCGGCGGGATCTCGCAGTTCATACTCGAAACGCGCTGCGTGCCACGCCCACATTCGCAGGGCGGCTTCGCGCTGCGGAACCGCGTGCGGGTTCGTCGTCGCGTCATCGAGTTTCGGGAACGCGACAGAAACGGGCCACACAGCCACAGTGCGCTCGGGCGCACTTTGCAATAATCGCGTGGGCACGTCTTCCGACCACACGCGGCGCAGCCGGTCCGCGAACGCGAAGCGGTCCGGCGCGAGTCGCAGTAATTCGTCTTCAGTGCGATCTCCGGGAACCGCTGTGCGAAGAATCGCGCCGGTCCACCGTGACCGGCGCTTGGCGAGGTCCGTGTCGTGAGGCGCTTCGTTGGCGAGATCCGGCGTGAGCGCGCGCGGTTCGCCCTTTTGAGCCGCCTCGTTATCGATCGCGTCCTTACGGAGCGTGTTCTCGCATAATCGTCGAGCGAGCGCCGATCGCGCGTTCCACAGCGCCACGCGATCGGTGACCGGCACGAGCGGTGAAGCCAGCGCCGCGTCCAGTTCTGCGTAGATTGAGGGACCGGCGTTCGGCCCTTCCGCGCGCCGGCGCAGTGCCCCGAGGGACTCGGACGTGAGCGGCCGGTTCGCGGTGCTGAGAGCCACACGGACACTGTTTGCGAGTCGGTGCCACTCCGGTACGCGGTCGGCGAACGTGTGCCCGGTCTGTCCCGGCGCGGGCACCAGCATGTGATTCAATTTGCCCACCGCGTCGGCAACGGTGACGGCCTCCGTGATGTTCACCGCGCCGCTGTTTACGAGCGGAGTAACGCCCGTCAACCACAGTGTCGCATCATCACGAATCGCGCTCGCCGATTGCAACCGGTCCGCGGTGAGTTTCAGCTTTCGTGCGGTGGCTTCCGCGGTGCGGAGGCGGGTCGTTGCGTCGTCGGGGGAAGCGAACCCTGGCGCGAACAGGACGGCTTCGGCGTTCGCGCGAAGCGAGTACGCTTCATCGAGCGCCGGTTTTGCCCAGGTCAACACGTCCGGTCGGGTCGCGGTGTCTTCGATCCACCGGGCCGCTTGGAGCGCGAGTGCCGCACGCTCGTTCGCCCACGGCGCGAGTGCGCTCTGATCGGCGAGCGCGGCGAGTCGCCGGATGAGTAACACTTCCGCGAACCGCACTTGTGGGTCTTGTGCGGCGAGCAGTTTCGCGAAGTTGCGGATGCGGGCCGGCGACGGGTCCGCGTCTTCCGTGAGCACCCGAAACACCGCGGCCGCGAGGAGCGGGTGCGGCTTCGTTTTGAACGCATCGAAGTCCGCGGAGAGCGGCGGTTCGTTCGGTTTCTCGTCGGGTTTCGTAGGTGCGGGCGCGGGACGTGATTCGGCTGTCACGGCGGCCGTGCGAAGTTGCTCGATCAGCGCGGGTTCCGGTATCGCGTATCCGGGGAACATCGCCGCGAGTGTGGGCAGCGGATCAGGCGTGGGCACCGCGCGCAGTGCTTTGCCGACTTGCTCGGCGTGGGCAAGCGCGAGTGTAAGTTTGTGTTTCACATCCTCAGCGGGAAGTCCGGCTTGGATGTCGCGCTCGGCGCTGAGGAGAGCGGAACGCGCTTGCCGGAACGCCCACGGAGCAGTCGTCGCCCGCCCGTCCGTGCGCCAGCGGTCGTGTGCTTCCCACGAAGCCTTCAGCCAGTCGGGGTACGCGACTTCATTGAGCGCGTGCTCCTCGGGAACGTGGCCGGCCGGAATCGCGCGCAGCGTGAAGTCTTTGGCACTCCCAACGAGTGTGGGCGTTTGTGCCGAACCGCGGTTCGTGCTCGACCAGCGGTTCACGCGCACGCGGACGAAGTTCGCGAGTTCGCTCACAGTCACGCGACCATCGCGGTCGCTGTCCGCGACGCCCTTTAAGCCCGCTTCGAGGTAGTAGCTGAAGACCGATCGACCGAGTTCCGGTGAGGTGTGGGGCGTTTGCCCCGGTCCACACGCGATGAGGCACAGGCGGTTGTCGTCGGATACTGCGTCGAGTGCCGCGAATACGGCGGCCGAGAGGTTGCCGGCGGGCGGCGCGTAAAGTGAATCGCCGCTCGGCGGCACAAGGTTCAGAACGAGCAGTTTGTTGTGCGCTGGGCAATCGCGCACGGCCGCGAGCAGTTCCGTGAGCGTGAGCCGATTTCGCGGGTTATCGCCGGTCGGATCGGCCGGCAACAGGAACACGGTTCCACCGGCATCAACGGCCGCGGGCGCGGAAAGGGAAATGACCATCGGCTGCAAGCGCGCCGTTTTCGCGAGCGCAGCGAACCGCAAGCGGATTTGATCGCGCGACGGGTTCGCGCTCGGGTCGTCGATCGCCTGCCCGAGTAAGTCGGACGCCGCCAGTGCCGCGCGGTCGCGTTCGGCCCACGGGACCGCGCCGCTTTCCGCGGGGCCGATCGTAATCGCTACGGGCAGCACGGCCACGGAGCGCGGCGGCGACACCCAGTACAGCAACCCGATCACGACGCCCGCGAACGCGGTGAGCACCGCCAGCACGAAGAGCAGCCGCGTGCGCCGACCGGCACCGGGAGAGGGCGGCGCGCTGAAGCGCCACAATCGCGGAGTTGCTGAGGGGTCGGGCATGCGCGAGTCCTTCGGGAGCGTCACTTCGTCGGCGGTTCCGGGCGCGCCGAGGTGTCCGTTGGTGCGGGTGCGGTCAGTGTCAGGTGCCGGCCGTCTTTCTCTGCGGCGCGGAGTGCGTCATTCAACACCACGAACTCCAACCCCGTCACCTTCGTTTTCGCATCCGCTTCGGTGAGGCCGGGCCACCAGAAGAGGCACGTCAGCTTGTTCGCACCCTCATAAAGTCGGATCTCGCGACCGGCGGGCGTGATGCCGCGCGGTCGCGCGAAGATCGGGTTACCTTCCGGGTGCGTGAGGCGGACGACGAGGCACGTCCGTTTCTGTCGCTCACCGGGGGCCACTTCCACGCCGTGTTCTTCGATCGTGATCGAATCGAGTGTGACCGCGGCCCCGTTCACGGTAACCGTGCGGCCCCTCAAATCGATGAGGCCACTATCGGGAGCTTTGAACACTTCGCCCGCAGCCGAGAATTGCGTCGGCGCCCACCACGCACTGAGTTTGGGGGAGGCGAACGCTTGAGTGCCGGGGAAGTTCGGCCAGCCGGGTGAATGGAGCGACCACGCGGGGGCCGGGAACCCACTTTCCGCGCGCCACCGAATTGCGATCGGCTCCGGTTTCGGAACCGACGGCGTGACCTCGAACCACACGTCGCCGATTCGCGCGACGGACGTGCGATGCTCCACGAACGGGTTCACGTCGATTGAGGTAAACAGGTCCAGTTTCCCGGCCTTCGCCCCGTTTTGAAGGAGCGCGAGGCGCCAGGAATCGGCCGGGGCGCCGGCCTTCACGATGGCGGGCACGGTGTCCGCGAACCAGTGGCGCTTGGTGCTCAGTGCGCCGCGATTTTCGGTCAGGTCGAGTAAGAGCCGGTCGCCCGGTGACAGTTGGATGTCGTCGCTGAACTCGGTGTTGCCGAACACGCTGAGCGTATAAGTACCGGGCGCGAGTTTCCCCGCGTGCCAGTTGTCGTGCTCGCTCGTTCCCGCCATCAGGCTCGTAACGGGTGCGTCCGATCCGACCGCGCGCAGCGCGAACCGCACGCGCGGGTTCAACCCCGTGCGCACCCACGCGATCAACACATCGATGTCTTTCACGCTCACGAACTTGCCGGCCGGTGTGAAAGACTCTGCACTTTTGAATTCGGCCTGGGCGGGTTGCTCCTCTTTGTCCACAGCGAACGCGGCCACACCGAGCGCCACCTCGGAAGGCGGGAATTCGGCCCGCAGCACGTCGCTCACCGTGCGCTTCTTCTCGCCGTAATCGGGATCGGTCGCGGCCCGGGTATCGACCGCGTCCGAAATCAGCACGACCGCCTTGAACGGCACCTTCGCGTCCTTGATGCGGTCCTTCGCGCGAACAACAGCGCGCGTGATGGGCGATTCGTGCCACGGCTCGAGTCCGCGCACCTGTTTCAGCACGTCCTCGACGACCGCGTCGAAATCGATCGGCAAGTCCGTCGGTGGCAGCACTTCGCGGATCGTGTCTTCGGGTGTCTTCGCGCCGGGCGTCTTCTGGCCGAACGTCCACACGTTGATGGTCGTGCCGGGCGGAAGCTCTTTGAGCAACTTTGTGAGCGCCTCTACCGCGGTCGGGTAGTTGGCAACGCTCGTCGGGTCTTTCGGGTCGCGTCCCATGCTGCCGGAGCAGTCGAGCACGATCGCCACGGCACCCGTACCGAAGCCGTAGCGCTTCAGCGCCCGAGTATCCGCGCGCACCGCGAGCCCCACCGTTTGCGGCAGCGGCGCGCTCACCGCGGCGCGATCCGGTACCGCGAAGAAGTCCACCGGGCACGATGCGTCCAGCGTGCGCCCGCGGAAGAAGCCGGTCACTCGGAGTGCTTCGGTCTGGGCCTTCGGCGTGAGTGGTTGCGGCCGCGGCGGCCGCGTGAGGCTTCGTGTCAGCGCGGTAGCACCCGGGGTGGTGCTCACCGCAGTGCGTGTAGAAGCATCGGTCCAAAAGACGGGAAAGCCATCAATTCCCGTGGTCGGGTGCGGGGCGAATGGCACGTGTACGGTCGGGTTGGGTTCGTCCGTAATTGCGATGCGAGCGGGTAACTTCGGCGCCACCGGGAACGGTGTTTCCACGCGGTACTGTTTGAAGGGATCGTCGGTCGGGGCGAATGCCGCCGTGATCGCGTTGGCATCGTCCGTGAGGCGCTGGACGGCGAGCGAATAGTACCGCGTGTCGCCCTCGCCGTACCAGTGATCGGCAAAGGTTCGGCCCGCCTGATACCCGAGGTACCCGCGCACGCGCTCGCGCCGCACCCGGTCGATGGGCGTGTCGGGCACCGCAGCGCGGGCCGGCGCGATGCGAACCCACCGGTCGGCCGCGAGCACGTCATCGGGCTTCGTGGCGCGTGCGGTCACGGCGTCGAATAGTTCACCACAGCGCGAGTTGAAGAACGCGAGCGATTGCCGTCCGTCGGCCTGGAACGCGAACCGCACGAGCCGCTCGTGTAGGGCGTGGTAGTCCTCGCCCGGTCGAACTTCGCACAGCGTGCAGATCAGGTTCGCGCCGCCGAACCGTTCGAGCAACAGTTGCCCGCGGCGGTTGGCGGTCTCGAACGCGGTCTCTCGCGCTTTGGCAGCGGGAATTTCGGGGAGCGCCTCGGGCCGGGTTTCGCCCGTAATGAGCAACTGCCGCGACACGCGCCGGAATTCGCGTGCCAGGGCAACGCGGTTGCTCGGGTTGGCACCCAGAAGGGGAGGAGCCGTGAGTACCGCTTCGGCCGTGTTCCACCACTTCACGGCGTCCGCACGCGGGGTCGAATTGGCATCAAACTCCGGTTTCGTTTTCAGCAGTGCATCAGTTTCGATCGCGAGATGAATCCGACCGGGGGCTCGCGCGTCTGTCAGTTCCCGACCCGCCTTGATAACCCCTTCCAGGGCATTCCGCGCGTGACCGATTGGTTGTGTGGGCAGGTTTGCTGTTACGTGGAGCTGCTCCCACACGGCGCGCTGGGCGGCGAACCGACTCCCGACAGAATCCGTTGACCAGCGGGCGACCCACTCGGCTTCGGCCACGGCGAGGTGCGCGCCGCAGTGCCACGCCACGAGTGCGTCACGCGGGCCGCTTCCCCAACCCGTCAGTGAGTCGAACGAGTAATCCTCATTCGCCGAATTGGAGGCGCGTTTCCAGCTCGCTTCGTCGGTCGCGAAACACAGATCTTCGGCTTCGCGTCGCTTCGCATCAACTCGCGCGAGTTGAGGGGCGATCCACGGGTAGAAGAACTCCGCGTAGGGATAAATAGACTGTTTTTCGTTGCGATCGGAGGTGAGCATCGCTGCAGCTTCTTCGGCCTTCAAGCGCTGGTGAAGCACGCTCTTTAGTAGCTGGCCGATCACTTCGGCTTTTGATGCAGCCGGGAGGTGTCGTGCGAGCCCTGAGAGAAAATTCAACTCAGCGGGCCGAATGGCGAGCCCGTCACTCACGAGCGGCACGAGGTCGCGCGCGACGGGGAGGCGCGGGAGCGGTTCTTCAGCGGTCCACTCCACGAGTGCCCGGCACCAGAGCAACCGGTTCGCTTCGATGTCGCCGGCCTCGTCGCGCACGGCCGCCCATTCTTTCGCGCGGTCGGCGGGTTGCTTCCCCGCAACGCGCCCGATCCCCGTGAGGAATAGTTTCTGCACTTCGGGCGTCCAGGGCTTCCACCGCTGCCCGCCCACTGCGGACTGGATCGCGAGCGTTTGTGGCGAAATATCGAGCGTGCGCGCAGATTCGATCTTCCGGCGCAGCTCAGCAGCGTTCTCTCTCGCGCTTGCTGCGCCTTCGGTGTCGCCCGCGAGAACGTGCTGTTCGTACCGGAGCACCCAGGCTTCGTACTGGCGCCACAAGTGTGGCGAGTACGCGGTGGGCGGCGGAGTCGCCTGCGCGAGCGCACGGTACTCCTGCCACTGCTGTTCCAGTTCGGGCGGCGGCTCGAACGGTTCCGGCGCGGAAAGGGGCGCGGGTGGGCCGTCCACCGAAACGAGGTGCATGTCGCGCACGCGCTGCTCGCCTTCGGCTTTCGGCAGCAGCACCGGGATCTGGCGGGCGCCGCGGTGGTCGCGTGCCCAGTCCGAAACGCGAGACGTGACGAACGCGACCAGCTCGCCCGCGGTCACGCGCTTGTTGCCGTCGGCATCGGCCCCGCCGTTCAGCCCGTTCATGGCGAAGTGCGAGAAGGAGGACGTTCCCCACTCGGGTGAGGCCCACGAGCGCTCGTCGAGTCCGCTACTAAGCCACACCGCGAGGTTCGGGATCGCCGCGATGTCGGCGTCCAGTTCCGCGACGCCGCCCGCGAAATCGTTGTGAACCAGCCCCAGATCGGTGAACGCGGGCTCGCGCGCCGCGTCGATGACGAGCATCTTCTGCTTGTCGGCGGGGAGCCGCGCGAGTTGTTCGAGGAGCGTTTTGAACCGCACGCGCTCGCCCGGTTCACTGGTCGCGTCTTCGGGGAAGAGAAATGGGCCGTCGCGGTCGCGCCCGCCGTGAGCGGTGATAAACACCACGACGCACTTTTCTTTTACCGCGGACAGGTCCGGGAGGCCGGCCCGGGTGAGTGACGTCGCGGACCCGCCCGCGAACCGCGCGCGCGTTCCGAACCAACTCCCCGGCCGCGCGAGGGCCGCGAGTTCCCGCGCGTCCGCCTTGCCGTAGGGGTTGGGTGGCGCGGCGAGTGTGCGATCGTAGTTGGCCGAGAGAACGACGAGGCGCGCCGGGGCCGGCGGGCGAATCCAGAACACCACCCACGTCACCACCGCGAGCGCGAGCAACCCCAGACCCGCAACGAGCGCGAGCTTCCGCCAGCGCGGGCGGTACGGGATACGAGCGGTCGGCGCCCGCCAGGCCGGGCCGGACGGGGTGAGTGCGGGGGCAGACGACCCGCGCCACGGCGGTGCGGGTGTTGGCGTGCTCATAAAGAAGCCCGAGCAGAGTCGAATGTTCGTAACGGTTCTAACGGCACCGCGACCCGATCACGATACGCTCGCGGGCGGCTCGTTCTTTCTCGACCGATCTCGCCCTTCGGCGAAAGGACGCTTGGGGCGCGGGCGTAGAGTTTCTGTGCGGATCGGGTAAACTGTGCGAACCGGTGCGGTGGTGCCGGTGTACCACCACTGTTGGAGCGGGCATGTCGGAACCGGCTGAAGAAAAACGTGAAGTCACCCGACGGGTTCCGCGCCGCGCCGACCTCAGTCGCGTGCTCGACGACGTGCTCGGCGCCGCGCCCGCCAGTTCCGCGCGCAAAGCGCTCACCAATTCCGTTGGTATGGCGTTTGTACTGATCCCGGCCGGCAAATTTTTCATGGGTTCGCCGCCGAGCGAAGTCGGGCACCGCACGAACGAGGGGCCGGTTCACGAGGTGGTGATCGGGAACTCGTTCTACCTCGGCGTCCACCCCGTTACACAGGCCGTGTACCGCGCGGTGACCGGCCAGAACCCGTCACGGTTCACCGCGGCCGAGGGGGGCGGGCCGGATCACCCGGTCGAATCGGTTTCGTGGGCCGACGCCGTGGCGTTCTGCGCGCGGTTGAACGCGCGGCCCGAGGAGCAGGCCGCGGGGCGGGGCTACCGTTTGCCGACGGAAGCGGAGTGGGAGTTTGCCGCCCGCTCGGGCACCGCGGCCCCGTTCGCGTTCGGGGACACCTTCGCCGCGCCACACGGGAACTTCGACACGGTGTATCCTTATGGAGAGGGCGAACCGGGCACGGGCCTCGGGCGCACGACCCCGGTCACCCGTTACCCGGCGACCGCGTGGGGGCTGCACGACGCCCACGGGAACGTGTGGGAATGGTGCGCCGACTGGTACGGCGAGGCGTACTATGCCACCTTACCCCTCCGCGACCCGCCGGGGCCGCCCGAGGGCCGGTTCCGGGTGCTCCGCGGGGGGAGCTGGCGCAACCACGCCACCGCGTGCCGGGCCGCGTACCGGAACGCCCTCGCCCCCCACCAGCGCGATTCGGCCACCGGGTTCCGGGTCTGCTGCGTGTTGAACACCTGACCGAACGTGCCCCGGCGCGGCCGGTCTTTACCCTCCCGGGCGAACACAGGCCCCGAAGTGCCACAACGATATGCCGCGCCTCCTGCTAGTTGAAGACGAACAGGTGAACCGCGAACTGTTTCGGCGGCGCCTGGAACGGAAGGGGTACACCGTTCTCACCGCGGAGGACGGGGCGAGCGCAATTGCGCTCACCGGGAACGAGGCGCCGGACCTGGTGCTGATGGACCTCGGTCTGCCCGACGTCGACGGCTGGGAGGTGACGAAGCGCCTCAAAACGGACCCGGTCACCGCCGCGATCCCGATCATTGTGCTGTCCGCGCACGCGACCTCCGACGCGAAAGAGCGCGCGTTCGCCGCCGGGTGCCAGGACTTTGAGACGAAGCCGGTCAACTGGGACGGGCTGTTCCGCAAGATCGAAGAGTGGCTCGCGAAGGCACAAGACGGAGCCACCCGAGCGGCGGCCGAAGCCGCGGCCCGGGCGCGCGAGCTGGCTTCGGGCTCGGGCGAAGTGCCCGCGCTGCGAGCGATACGCGCCCTCCCGCCCGATACGTCGCCGGCGGAAACGCTCATATTTAGCCCGAAGCCGGCCGGAGTCGCCCCGCTCCCGACCGGGAAGTATCCCGTTTCCAAGCGGGTGAAAGACGACGAAAAGGAGATCTGCGAGGTCCGACCGAAGCACATTTTGGTGGTCGAGGACAATGACGCGAACCGCGTGATGCTGTGCCGGCGCTTGAACAAGCACGGGTACGCGACCACCGAAGCCGCGAACGGCCGGGAAGCGCTCGACGCGGTCCACAAGCACACGTTCGACCTCGTGCTGTGCGACATCATGATGCCCGAAGTGGACGGGTACGAGGTTCTGCGCGAACTCAAGGCCGACCCGGAACTGGCCGCACTGCCGGTCATCATGATCTCGGCCCTCGATGAGATGGCCGGCGTCGTCCGGTGCATCGAGATGGGGGCCGAAGATTACCTGCAGAAGCCCTACGACCCGGTCATGTTGCACGCGCGCATTAATGCGTGCCTGGACAAGCGCCGACTGCGCGATCAAGAACTGGCGTACCTGCGTGCGGTGACCACGCTCACGCGCGCCGCGGAACTCGTGGAGCAGGGGCAGTTCAACTCGGAGTTGCTGGCGCCGGTCGCGGGCCGCGACGACGCGCTCGGCACGCTGGCCCGCGTGTTCGACCGCATGGCCCGCGAAGTGCAAGCCCGCATGAAGCAGTTGCAGAGCGACATGCAGCAGATGACGAAGGTGGAAATCGATCACCGCGAGGTGGTTCACGAGGTCGCGCGGGTCACGACGTCGGATGCCTTCGAGAAGGCCCGCAGGTACGCGGACGAGGCCCGCGCCCGGCGGCACGCGCCCAACCCGATGACCGAAACGATGTTGCTGCCGAAGAAACCGAAGGCGTAGGGCTCGCCGTGTGGTCCGCTCGCGGAGCGAGCGGTTCCGGGCCGCGCCGGTGGGGTCAGTTTTTGACCAGGGGCAGTAAAACCGACCGCTCGCGGAGCGAGCGGACCACACTCAAACGTGCCGGAGTCCGGGTTCCCCATGCGACAGATCGTGTCCATTCATTCGTACCGCGGCGGAACGGGTAAATCGAACCTGACCGCGAACCTCGCGACCGCCGTCGCCCTCACCGGGAAGCGGGTCGGTGTGGTAGACACGGACATCCAGTCGCCCGGTATCCACGTGCTGTTCAACCTGGACGACAAGCAGATCACCCGCGCGGTCAACGACTACCTCTACGACCAGTGCGCGATCCAGGACGCCGCGTACCACGTCTCGCCGCCCGAGGTCACCCGGGCCGGCGGGCACCTGTACCTCGTTCCGGCCAGCATGAAGTCGGCGGACATCGCCCGCGTGCTGAAAGAGGGCTACGACGTCGAGAAGCTGAACGCGGGGTTCGACCAGCTCCTCGAAGCGCTGGACCTCGACTTCCTCTTCATCGACACGCACCCGGGGATGAACGAGGAGACGCTGCTCTCCATTGCGATTTCCGACTGCTTGGTGCTCCTCCTCCGCCCCGACCGGCAGGACTACCTCGGCACCGCGATCACGATCGAGGTCGCGCGGAAGCTCGGCGTGCCGAACCTGCTGCTCGCGGTGAACAAGGTGCTGGCGAGCATGGACCAGGCCGCGCTCCGAAAGGACGTGGAGCGGTCGTTCGCGGCGGAAATCGGCGCGGTCCTGTTGCTCTCGGAAGACATGCTCCGGCTCGGCAGCACCGGCATCTTCTCGCTCAAGTTCCCGGACCACCAGTTCACCCGGGCCGTGGCGGAGCTGGCGACAAAGCTCGTGCGCAACTGATGCCGACCCTGACGGCGAGGAATTTGAGAGAGATTGCAATTTCGTTCTTCAACCATTGCGAGCGCCGCACCCCGCCGCTAGTATCTCCTCCCATAGCCTCAAAAACCGTTTACTTCACCGGTTCAACCCACGGGGACTCGCGCGTGAACATTCTCAACGCAAACGGGCTCGGCAGCCTGTTTGCCCAGCAAAACAACGACGCCGCTGGTGCCGGCATTCTTGCCGGCCTCATGATTTATTTGGTAATCGTCTTCGCCCTCGCCATCATTTCGATCGTCGGAATGTGGAAAGTGTTCGAGAAGGCGGGGCAGCCGGGTTGGGCTGCGATCGTACCGTTCTACAACCTGTACATTTTAACGGTTGAAGTCGCTAAGAAAGAGATCCTTTGGTTCATCCTTTTGGTTATTGGGTTTGTCGTCTGTGGACCGCTGGCGCTCATCGCGCTGTTTGTTGTCAATATTGAGGTGGCGAAGAAATTCGGAAAGGACGCCTTGTTCGGCATCGGCCTGACCCTGCTCGGGTTTATTTTCTACCCGATCCTCGGGTTCGGTTCGGCGCAGTACGCGAGCGGCAAGAAGAGGCGTTCCCGTGACGACGTGGACGAAGACGATAACTGGTAACGGGTGATCGCCCACCGGCTTTGAGGACGTGTCCGCGTGGACGACTTGCTGTGGTACTTGGTGGTGTGGGGGGCCGTCACCGTTCCGGGGGTGGTGCTCGGTTGGCTTCGGGTGTTCCCGAAGGCCGGGCGCCCCTGGTGGGCGGCCCTCGTCCCGTTCTACAACATCTACGTGCTGGTGGTGGGCGTCGCGCGCCTCAGCCTCCTCTGGTACATTCTCGTTCTCATCCCCGTTGTGCAGATCATTGCGGCCATCCTCGTGAACGTGGAGGTCGCGCGCCGGTTCGGCAAGAGCGAGGCGTTCGGCCTCGGGCTCGCACTTCTCGGGTTCATCTTCTACCCGCTCCTCGGGTTCGGCTCCGACCAATACCAGGAAGGCACCGCGGAACCCGTCGGCCCGACGTGGTAATTGGCGGAATGGGAACCACGTGCCCGTCGATTAAGGGTCGGTGTTCGAGTACCTCGGCCCGTCCGGTGTCGAACGTGGCGCCGCCGCGGACAAATCAGCGTGATTTAAACCGCATTTTGTAGGGTGGGTCCAGGCTTTGCGCAGGCCCACCATTGGGTCTTCGGCTCCCCGATGGGTTCGGGTGCGCCGATTATGTTTGCGCTCACGTTACCCCGGAAGATGGTGGGCCTGCGCAAAGCCTGGACCCACCCTACGAGGCAAATCCCAAAAAACACAATACGCGGCATTTCTCCGCCTGTGTCGAAGATGCCTGTTCCCCCGAACGCGATGTCGGGGTAAACTGCGGGAGTGCAGAAGTTTGTCCCGCCGCGCGATTTCAGCCCCCGCCCCCGCCGAAGCTAAGTGGTGTCCGCCCCCTCGCTTCGCCCAAAGATCCACCGCCAGGAGCCGCTCCGATGCTCGACGTTGTGCTGAACAGCCAGCCGCACACCGTATGTACTAATGCCTCAACGCACGCGACCGCTTCTGCCAATCGGCGCGACTTCCTCCGGGTCGGGGCGCTCGCGGGTCTGTCGCTCCCGGCGCTGCTCCGGGCCGAAGCCGGCGCTGTGGCGAAGAAGGACGGGTCGCTGTCCAAGGGGGCGCGGGCCAAGTCGGTCGTGCTCGTCTACCTCGGCGGCGGGCTGTCGCACCACGACAGCTTCGACCCGAAGCCCGAAGCGCCCGACGACATCCGCGGTAAGTACGCCACGATGGGAACTGTGGTACCGGGCCTGCGCGTCAGCGATCGCCTGCCGCTGATGGCGCAGGTGATGAACAAGATCGCCCTCGTCCGGTCCGGGGCGCACAACAACGACCACCACGAGACCGCCACCAACTGGGTACTGTCCGGGCGGTTCGGCACGCCGTTCGGCGATTACCCCGCGGTCGGCGCGGTGGTCGCTCACGAAACCGGCTTCACCGGCACGCTGCCGCCCTACGTCGCGGTCCCGCAGAACCCGTCGTTCACCTGGGAGTTGGGGAAGAGCGCGTTCCTCGGCGGGCGGTACGAGTCGTTCAAGGCCGGCGACCCGAGCCGGGTGAATTACAAGGTGCAAGACCTGACGGCCGCCGACGTGGACGCGAAGAAGGCCGCGCGCCGCGACACCCTCTTACAAGCCGTGGACGGACTCGCGAAGCGCGTCGAGGGGAACGATCAGATCGCGACTTATGACGAGTTCCACGCCCGTGCCCGGGCGATGGTGCTTTCGAGCGAGGCCCGGACTGCGTTCGCCATCGACCGCGAATCCGATCGCGTGCGCGACCGCTACGGCCGCAACACGGCCGGTCAATCGATGCTGCTCGCGCGGCGGTTGGTTGAGAGCGGCGTGCGCTTCGTTACGGTCAACTACGGCGGGTGGGACCACCACGGCAAAATCTTCGAGGGTTTGGACAAGAAACTGCCGGAGTTCGACCGCGCGGTCTCGGCGCTCGTGGAAGACATGCACGCACGCGGTACGTTCGAGAACACGTTACTCGTCGTGATGGGCGAGTTCGGGCGGACGCCGAAGCTGAACAAGGACGGGGGTCGCGACCACTGGGGGCAGGCCGCATCACTCCTGTTCGCGGGCGCCGGGGTGAAGCCGGGTCTCGTGCTGGGCAAGACCGACAAGCACGGCGCGTACACGACGCAGCGCCCGGTGTCGCCCGCGGACGTCGCGTACACCGTCCTCGATTCGCTCGGGATCGATCCGCGTAAGCAACTGGTCACCCCGGACGGGCGCCCCATCGAGATTCTCGACCAGGGTGAAACCGTGAAAGAACTGTTCGAGTGATACTGGGCGAACCCCGCCCGCAAGGGCGGCGGGTGCGCTGCACCATGTTCACCCACTGCCGTTGCGGGCGAG
This sequence comes from Gemmata palustris, assembly GCF_017939745.1. NCBI lineage: Bacteria > Pseudomonadati > Planctomycetota > Planctomycetia > Gemmatales > Gemmataceae > Gemmata > Gemmata palustris. The sequence continues at coordinate 6,980,514 of NZ_JAGKQQ010000001.1, forward strand.
CGAGCACCATTACATTTACCCGCCGCCCTTGCGGGCGGGGCCACACCCATCGCCCTTACAGATGGGGCCACATTTATTCACCCGCCGCCCTTGCGGGCGGGGTTCACCATGCGATTCTTCTGTCTCGCCATCATTTCGCTCGGGCTCGCCTCGACCACCTCGTCGCAAGAGAAGAAGCCCGCCGACCCCAAAAAAGAGCCGGCGCCGAAGGTGCTTTACGCGATCCCGCTCGTCGCGAAGCCGGGCGAGAAGCAGAAACTCGTGATCCGCGGGAAGAACCTCGCCACCGTGAAAGAGGTGAAGGTGACCGGTGCGGACGGCGCGAAGCTGAAGGTGCTCGGCGCGAAGGCGGTCGGCGTGCCGAACAACTACCCGGGCGAGCGTGTCGGTGATTCGGAAGTCGAACTCGAACTCGAATTGCCGAAGGACGCGAAGCCCGGCGCGGTGAAGCTCACCGCGGTGAATGGCGGAGGTGACTCGAACGCTTACACGCTCCTCGTTCGCGACGAACTCCCTGCGATTGCGGAAAAGGAAGAGAACGGCGGGTTCGACACCGCGCAGGCGGTCGTGCTCCCGTGTGCGGTGGAGGGGACGATCAAGAGCGAGCGGGACGTTGATACGTTCAAGTTTGAAGGGAAGAAGGGAACGAAAGTGCGTATTGAGGTTCAGGCCGCGCGCTCCGGTTCGCCGGTCGATGGGTTCCTCACGCTCTACGATGCCGACCGCAAGGTCGTCGATTCCGCCGATGATGTGAACGGTTCTGCCGACCCAATTTTGACTGTCACGCTTCCGAAGGACGGTACGTACTTTGTCGCGCTCATCGACGCGCACGACCTCGGGGGCGCTAACTTTGGTTATCGCCTCGTCGTGAAGGCCGAGTGAAGTGCCGTTACAACCCGACCGCGAACCGGACACATGGTGGACTCTGCGTTTGCACGCTCTGGGAAGCGGGGTATAATTCGGTAAGTGCGGTGGTCGTCCTCTCGCCACTGCACACCTTCGCCGGGGGACGTTCATGCCGCACCCCAAGCGCCCGAGTCCGTCCGCAGCCAATTCGTTCCCACCCGGTTCGATCCTCGGCCTCCTGGCCGAGCGAACGCAACTCGATTTTGAACTCGAGTTCTTCGGGAAAATACTAACCACCATACCCGACTTCGCCGACGCGCTCCGCGCGCAGGCGTGCAACCTGACCATGAAGGGTCGGATGCAGGACGGGCTCGCCGTTGATCGACAGCTCGTCACGGTCCGGCCGCACGACCCGACCGCGCACTACAACCTCGCGTGCCGGTACGCGCTCCTCAAGCAGCGCGACAAGGCCCTGACCGCGCTCCGCCAGGCCGTCGAACTCGGCTACCGCGACTTCGAGTTCATGCTCGAGGACCACGACCTCGATTCCATTCGCAAAGATCCGCGGTTCCGCAAGTTGGTGAAGGAATACGGCAGTAAGTGAGTGGGGAACGGAGCGTGGGGAGCCGGGAGAAAAAGCCTATAACGGTTTCAGTCTCCTTACTCCCCATTCCCCATCCCTTACTCTCATGACAGCCCCTCTCTTTACCTCGCCCGCGTCCGACGACGCCCGCGCCGTGTTCGCGGCCAAACCGCGCGGCCTGGTCGATAAGGTCATGACGGTTTCGGACGCCGTTGTGCGGTTCGTGCGCGACGGCGACTATCTCGCTACGGGCGGGTTCGGCACCAACCGCATCCCCGCGGCCGTGTGCCACGAGGTTCTGCGCCAGCGGAAACAGCACCTCGGTTTCTCCGGTCACACCGCGACACACGACTTCCAGATCCTGTGCGCCGGGAACCTCACCGGGCGCGGGCAGACGCTCGCGCGCGTGGACGCGGCTTACGTCGTCGGACTGGAAGCGCGCGGGCTGTCGCCGCACGCCCGGCGCGTGATGGAGTCGGGCACGGTGCAGGTCGCGGAGTGGTCGAACTACACGCTCGCGCTGCGTTACTCGGCCGCGGCGATGGGCGTTCCGTTCGTCCCGGCGCGATCCCTACTCGGCACCGACACGCTCGCGAACTGCCCGGCGAAGGTCATCACGTGCCCGTTCACCGGCGAAAAACTCGCTGCCATTCCCGCGCTCTACCCCGATGTCGCAGCGATCCACGTCCATGAGGCCGATCGCTACGGCAACTGCCGATTTACAGGTACTTCCGTCGCCGACATCGACCTCGCGCGGGCGTCCAAGCGCGTCATCATTACGTGCGAGCGACTGGTCCCGCACGACGAGATGCGCCTGAACCCGCACCGCACGCAGATCCCCTTCCTGTGTGTGGACGCGGTGTGCGAAGTGCCGTTCGGCAGTTACCCGGGGAACATGCCGGGCGAATACTTCTCGGACGAGGACCATCTCAAGTTGTGGATGGAAGTGGAGAAAGACCCGGCCGCGTTCGCGCAGTTCCTCGAAGATCACATCTTCGGCGTGCAAGACTTCGCCGAGTACCTCGACCTGTGCGGCGGGCTGCGCCGACTGCAGGCGCTCCGGCAGCGGGAACTACTGCTGCACCTGGGGAAATGAGCCGCGCTCGTGCGGTTGATTGCCTTCTGTGGCCGACCTCGTGGTAGTCGGCCACAGAAGGTAATCAACCGAGCCCGATCACCGGGCATTCAAGATCACGTCCCGGCGTACCGCTTCTTGATGCTCGGGATCAGGTACTCGCCGAACGCGGAGGCGAACCCGTATTTGGGGCCGTGGCACCAATCGCGGCGCGCGGCGGAGTCGTCCACGTCCGCGGGCCACGAGTCCACGATGCCCTGTCGCTTCTCGTCCACGTGCGTGCTCATGGCGGCCTTCGGGAACGCCGCGTGGACCACGGCTTCGATCTCGGCGGCACTCGGCGCGAACGCGCCGATGTTGTACACGGTCCGCGAGAGCCGCGCCCGCGGCGCGTCCATCAGGCGGAAGATCGCATCGACCGCGTCGGGCATCGCCATGAACGGGATGCGCGTGTCGGGCCGGACGAAGCACGCATACGGTTTCCCTTCGGCCGCGGCGTGGATCATCTCGGGGGCGTAGTCGCTCGTCCCGCCGCTCGGTACCGTCTCGGCCGAGATCAGGCCCGGGAACCGGATGCACCGGAAGTCCACTTTGCCACTTATGGTTTCGGCGGCGAGTTGCTTGTAGTGGCGCGAATAATAGCGCCCGAGGTGCTCGCAGTACAGCTTGTTGGCGCCGTACATCGTCGTCGGCACGTTGTAGTCGTCTTCTTTGACCTTGTTCGCCTGCGCTTTGATTTCGAGACTGGGGAGCCCGAACGCGGCGATGCTCGACGGGTAGAAGAACGCGACCGGGCGCCCGTGGCTCTCGCCCTGCTTTTGCGCGAACTCCAGGAGGTTGAGCGTGCCCTCCACGTTCACCTTGTGGGCGAGCGCCGGGCTGAACTCGCTCCGCGTGGAGAGCAGTGCGGCGAGGTGGTACACGTGGTCCACTTCGTACTGCGCGAGGATACCATCGAGTAGCGCCGGGTCGAGGATGGACCCGTTCACGGCCTGCCGGACGAGCTTGGCCGACTCGGGCGGTAGCGGGTTCAGGTCGAGCGTAACAATGGGCCGGTCGGGGTCGCCGTGCGACAGCCGCGAGATGAGCGCGTGCCCGATCTCGCCCGACGCCCCGGTGATGAGAACTGACGGTTTGCGTGACATTGCGTGTCTCCAGAGCAAGGAGACAGCATACGGAAACGGGCCGCAGCGCGCGTGGTCCGCGGACCCGTTTCGGACCCGCTCGGGATGGTCAGATCGCCGATTACATTACTCTTCGCGCACCAGCTTCGCTTTCCGGCCCGTGTCTCACACCGCGAGCGGGAGGTGCTGCCGCCGCTCACTTCTTGGCCGCGAGGTACTCGGCCAGAGAGCGGATCTGTTCCTCCGTCAGCGTGCCCCCGAACGCGGGCATTCGCGAATCGGCTTTCTTGCTCTTCGGGTCGCGGATGTAGTCGGCGAGCCAGTCGGCCGAGCGGTTGGGTTCCGCGCCGATCTTCGAGAGCTTCGGCCCCTTCGACGCGCCGATCGAGGGCGGCCCGCCCGGCTCCCCGGCCTGTGCGTGGCACTTCGCGCAGTTTTGCTCGTACACGCCCTTCGGCCCGGATTCGACCGGGGCCGAGGGGCCGCACCCGATGAGCGCACAGGAGCCGACGAAAAGAGCGTACACGACCCCGCACCGGCTGAACATCGAAGCGCCTCCGCGACACGATCGGACGGGCTCAGTGTAACGAAGAACGCCCGCGGGTCACCCCACGGGCGTTCGGTACGGGTCACCGTTCAGTTACTTGATGAACAGCATCTCGCGGTAGGTCGGGAGCGGCCACAGGTCGTCGGCCACGATCGTCTCGAGCTTGTCGCCGAGGGTCCGCAGCTCGACCATCTTCGGCAGCACGGTGTCGCGCACCGCCTTGGCGTCGGCGTAGGGGTCGCCCGAGTGCTTGTGGTTCACCGCGTGCTCGAGGTCGTGGGTCGCGGCCTGGAACTTGCTGACGGTGGCCACCAGCTCCTTCAGGTGGTCGAGCTGGGCGCCCGGGTCCACGCCGGCCGCCTTCGTCGCGTTCACCGCGGCGGCCACCTCGCCCTGGTACCGCAGCGCCGCCGGGAGGATCAGCGTCTTCGCCATGCTGACCATCGTGTTCGCCTCGATGGTCACCTCCTTGACGTACTTCTCGCTGAAGATGTTGTACCGGCTGATGAGCTCGCGCTCGGTGAACACCTTGTACTTGGTGAACAGCTCGACCGCGTCCTTGCGGACGATGACCGGCAGCGCGTCCACGGTGTTCTTCAGGTTCGGGAGCCCGCGGCGCTCGGCCTCCTTGTGCCACTCCTCGCTGTACCCGTCGCCGTTGAAGACGACCTTCTTCGATTCCTTCAGGATGCCGGGGAGCAGGTCCTGGATCGCCTTGTTCAGCTTGGCCTGGTCCCGGTCGGTGCCGACGGCCTTCTCGAGGGCGGTGGCGATGAAGTCGATGGACTCGGACACGATCGTGTTCAGCACCGTGTTCGGGCCGCCGATGCTGAAGCTGCTGCCGACCGCGCGGAACTCGAACTTGTTGCCGGTGAAGGCGAACGGGCTGGTGCGGTTGCGGTCCCCGGCGTCGCGCGGGAGCTTCGGCAGCACGCTCGCGCCGACCTCCATGAACCCGCCCGGCAGGGTCTTCTCGGGCTTGCCCTTCTCGAGCTGGTCCATGATGTCCTGGAGCTGGTCGCCCAGGAAGATGCTGATGATCGCCGGCGGGGCCTCGTTGGCACCGAGGCGGTGGTCGTTACCGGCGCTGGCCACGCTCACGCGGAGCAGTTCCGGGTACTTGGCCACGGCCCGGATCACCGCGACGCAGAACACGAGGAACTGGGCGTTGTCGTGCGGGGTGTCGCCCGGGTTGAGCAGGTTCTCGCCGGTGTCCGTGGACATCGACCAGTTGTTGTGCTTGCCGCTCCCGTTGATGCCCGCGAACGGCTTCTCGTGCAGCAGGCACACCAGGCCGTACTTCTCGGCCGTGCGCCGCATCACGTCCATCGTGAGCTGGTTGTGGTCGGTGGCGAGGTTCGAGTCCTCGAAGATCGGGGCGATCTCGTACTGGCTCGGGGCCACCTCGTTGTGCCGGGTCTTGACCGGGATGCCGAGCTTGAACATCTCGGCCTCGCACTCGGCCATGCACGCGAGCACGCGCTCCGGGATGGTGCCGAAGTACTGGTCCTCGAGCTCCTGCCCCTTGGCCGGTTTCGCCCCGAACAGGGTGCGCCCGCAGTTCAGCAGGTCGGGCCGGGCGTACAGGAAGTTCTTGTCGATGAGGAAGTATTCTTGCTCCGGGCCGACGGTGGCGAACACCTTCTTGGCCTCGGTGTTGCCGAACAACTGGACGATGCGCAGGGCCTGGTGGCTCAGGGCCTCCATGCTGCGGAGCAGCGGGGTCTTCTTGTCGAGGGCCTCGCCGGTCCACGACACGAACACCGTCGGGATGACGAGGGTCGCGCCGTTCGGCGCCTCGCGGATGTACGCGGGCGACGTGGGGTCCCAGCCGGTGTACCCGCGGGCCTCGAACGTGGCCCGGATGCCGCCGCTCGGGAACGAGCTCGCGTCGGGCTCGCCCTTGACCAGTTCCTTGCCGCTGAACTCGGACACCGCGGAGCCGGTGCCGGTGGGCGCGAGGAAGCTGTCGTGCTTCTCGGCCGTCAGCCCGGTCATCGGCTGGAACAGGTGGGTGAAGTGGGTGGCCCCGTGCTCGATGGCCCAGTCCTTCATCGCGCTGGCCACCGCGTCCGCGACGGCCGGGTCGGTGAGCTGGGCGCCCTGCTTGATGGTCTTCTGGAGCGCCTTGAACACCGGCTTGGGCAGGCGCTGCTTCTGGACCTCTTCGCTGAACACGAGCGTGCCGAACAGTTCCTTCAGGTGGGCGGTGCGGAAATCGATCTGGTTCAGGTCGTACTCGGTCGTGGCGATGGCTTGGATCGCGGCCTGGCGTGGGGTGGTCATCGTGGGAAAGGCTCCTTGTTTTGGTGGTGCGAGGCCTATCGGGGTGTGGTTCGTACCGACGCGCCGGAACATCCCAGTGATTAACGGGTACGGTTGGGCTGGTCGAGGAGAGGTTACTCAGGTTATAAGCCCCGTTCGGCACGCGGCAAGAAGGTCGGGAACTTGGCGCACCCGGGGCGGGAGCACCGGCGCGGAGTTACCCGAACCCCCGGTCGCGCGCCCGGGGCCGAGAACCACGGGGCACACCATGCGCACGATCGCTGTCATCAACCAAAAGGGCGGGGTCGGCAAGACGACCACGACCGTCAACCTCGCGGCCGCTCTCGCACTGGCGGGCAAGCGCGTCTGCGTCATCGACATGGACCCGCAGGCGCACGCGAGCACGCACCTCGGGGTCGAGCCAGATGGTACCATCCCGTCGCTGTACGACGTGCTCGTTTCCAACAAGCCGCTGGTCGAAGTGCGGCGGGCGGTGGGCGACAACCTGAGCCTGATCCCGTCCGACATCAACCTCGCGGCCGCAGAGGTGGAACTCGCCGGGATCGTCGGCCGCGAAGTGATCCTGCGTGAAGCGATGGCGGTGGACGAGCGGCCGGCCCCCATGCTCCCCCTCTCTGAAGGGCCGGGCGCGGGAGGCTCTTCCCCGGCCTTTGACTATGTACTGATGGATTGCGGCCCGTCGCTCGGCGTGCTGACGCTGAACGCGCTGGCGGCGGCGGACGAAGTGTTCATCCCGCTCCAGCCGCACTTCCTCGCGCTGCACGGGTTGTCGAAACTGCTCGAAACGACGGCACTGGTCGCGCGCCGCATCAACCCGAAGTTGACGGTCACGGGCGTGGTGGTGTGCCTCTACGACGCGGCCACGAAACTCGCCCAGGAAGTGGTCACGGACCTCTCGGCGTTCCTGGCGCGGAGCCGCGGCGCGAACGTGCCGTGGGCGAACGCGAAGGTGTTCGAGACGAAGATCCGGCGGAACATCAAGCTCGCGGAGTGCCCGAGTTTCGGGAAGAGCGTGTTCGGCTACGCGCCCAAGAGCAGCGGAGCGGCCGACTACACCGCGCTCGCGAACGAGGTGCTCGGCGTGACCGCGCCCGTCGTCGTGGGGCCGCTGAAGATCAGCGTGCCGGTCCAAGCGCCGCCGGTCGCGGCCGTCCCCGCGATCGAGCCGCCCGTCCGCCAGACGACGGTCGAAGTGGAACCGGTGGTCGCGTAGTGCCGGGTTGTTGTGAACGATTCCCGACCGCCCGGGCCTACGCCGCGGGCGGTTTTTCGTTTTCAGGCGCGAGAGGGGCCGGAGGGGGCAGAGGCGCGCTCGCGTTCCCGCCCTTCGGGTGGAATTGCTTGTGCATCGCCTTCAATCGCTCGCGGTCCACGTGCGTGTAGATCTGCGTCGTGGTGATCGAGGCGTGGCCGAGTAGTTCCTGGACGGTCCGCAGGTCGGCGCCGCCCGAGAGCAGGTGCGTGGCGAAGCTGTGCCGCAGGGTGTGCGGGCTGACGGTTTTGGGGAGCCCGGCGCGCTTGCAGTATTTCTTCACCAGCGCCCACAGGTGGATTCGCGTCAACGTGCGCCCGCTCTTGCTCACGAAGACCTCGGTCGCGCTTTCGGCCGGGCGCGCGCCCTCGTCCGGGGTGCCCACGAGGTACGAGCGCAGCGCAGCGACCGCGTGCCGGTTCAGCGGCACCACGCGCTGCTTGCTCCCCTTCCCGACGCACCGGCAGAACGCGGAATCGAGGTACACGTCGTTGAGCTTCAGGTTCACCACCTCCGACGCGCGGCACCCGGTGGCGTAGAGCGTTTCGAGCATCGCGCGGTCGCGGAGGTAGAACCGGTCGCCCGGTTGCGGCGCGAGGATCAGCGCTTCCACGGCGGTGGGGGGGAGCACCTCGGGCACGCGCTCCCACAATTTCGGCGACCCGAGCAGGTCCACGGCGGTCGCGTCCGCGCGCTCCTCGAGTCGCAGGAACCGGTAGAACATTTTGAGCGCGACGAGGTGCCGGGCGATGCTCGGCGGCGCGAGTTCCTCTTCGTGCAGGAACGCGACGTAGCGCGCGAGGTCTTTTAGCGTCGGTTTCAGGTACTGGGGGAGCTGAACGAGCACGACCCAGCGCGCGAAGCGCTCGAGGTCGCGGCCGTAGGCGAGCACGGTGTTTTCCGCCAGCCCGCGCTCGGACTGGATGTAGTGGCGAAAAGCGATGATGTCGGCCCGTAATTCAGAAAGGGCCATTGCGTCACTTTCGGTTCAGTACCAGGTCCAGCACCCAGCACCCGCGGACGTGCGTGTTTATGGGCGCGTGGCGGCAGTGATTGAGGATCGTAGTGTCGGTACAGCCGGCGTCCTGGAGCGCGTCGGCCAGGATCGGCATCGCGCTAAAATCGCGTGTATCGTACATCCCCCGCGCCATTGGAAGAACGTTGGTCGTGCGCCACTCCGGTTTAAATGGGATAAAGAAGTACGGGTTGTAGTAGATCTCCCGGAGCAGTTCGGTCGAGTGCAGCTCGCGCGGAACCCAGGTGAACGGCGGGGTGTTCGGGAAGAGTGGCAAATACACGAGCGCGGCCAGCCCGCGCCACTCGGCTTCGGTGAACGGTTCGGCCGGCACTTCTGTCGTGCTCACAGATCGGTCGCGCGGGTCCAACCGCGAGAGTACACCGCCGGGCACCTCTTCTTCGCCCGCGCTCGTGAGGGCGCGAGCCGCATCTCGGAGGTCGCCCTCTTCGCCGTTGGAGTTCATGAGGTGCTCGGCGATCGGTGACAGTTGTGCGCGCAGCCGGCCCTCTTTGCGCGGATCCTCGGCGAACACCTCGGTCAGCGCCGCGATCGTGCGGCACACACCGGGTAACCGGTCCCACTGTCGGCGCGCGCACTCCAGTAGGTAGCGCCGACACTTGCGCGTCTGGTGCTCGATGCTCCCGTGGGAGCGCGGGGGGAACAGCGCGCCGAGAAGAGCGTGCGGGTCGTTCTCTTCCTGCCAGAAGTGTTCGTTCATAGCTGTGGTCGGCGCTGCGAGTTGCGCCGGTAGTTATGCGGGCGACAGGCCCAATTGCTTCTGTACATCTGCGAGTTGGGCTTCCAGGGTCGCGACGCGCGCCTTGAGCGCATCGATTTCGGCCACCGCCGCGGTCAACTTGGTATCAAGGGCGGGCGCGGGGCCGGCCACGGGCACCGGGCGGAAAACGGGAACTTCGGGATCGGACACCGAAACCGGAGCGCCCGCGTGGAGCGCCTTTAATCGCGCGATTTCGTCCGCCGCGTGCAACCCGTGCGTGACCACCGCGCCGCGGCGGTCCGGTTCGGTGAGGTAGACGACCAGTTTGCGTTCCAGCAGCGGCTTCAGCACCTCGTCGAGAACGTCGAGCGAATCGATGGGCGCCATCCGGGCCGCCCGCGTGCGCAAATCGCCCTTCGTCTGCGGGCCGCGGAGCAACAGTTCCGCGAGTACAGCAAGTTCGGGGCCGGCGCTGGTCCACACCCCGTAGAGTTCGTGGCGGAACCGGTCCACGCGCCCGCCGGTGATGCGCGTCACCAGCCCGCGCTCTTGCAGCGAATCCAGCCCCTCTTCGACCTCGATCTCATCGAGCTCGAACACCGGGTCGCGGTTGGACTTCTGGTTGCACCCGGTCACGAGTGCGTTGAGCGAGAGCGGGTACGAGTCCGCGGTCTTCGAGGTTTTTTGCTTTTCGACCAGCACCCCGAGAATGCGGCGATCGAGCGGCGACAGCGGTTCCCAGGTTGGGGCCGCCGGCGCGGGCGCGGGTTGTGGTTGGGGCGCGGGGATCGCGTCGGACGACATGGCAACCACTCTCCGAAAAGACGGCGGTCCGTGGACTCATTCCGCGGGCCGTCGTTTTACGAACTGTTCAAACCTGTTTCCACTGCTCCGGGGTTCAGGCTCAATTACAACACCCGGGGTTGAAACCCCGGGTGCGGATTTCGAGGTCACCTACCGCGCCGGGAACTTCGCCGGGTCCGCAACGATCGGGTCGAGCGGTTCGCCGTTGAGCGCCCGCAGGAACAGCACGAGGTCCGCTTTTTCCTGGGTGCTGAGGTTCAGCTTGAGCGGGATGATCGGCTTCTTCGTCGGGCCGTAGGTCTTGACGGCCGGATCGACCGACTTGCCCTCCGCGCGCGCCTTGGTGTAGGCGGATTCGGCCGCGGTGTCGCGCATCTTCTCGCTCAACCAGGCGTTCACGTTCCCCCCGCGGTCGTAGAAGTCCACCACTTGCTCCAGCGTCTTCTCGTCCCCGCTGTGCATGTACGGTGCGGTCCAGAGCAGCCCGCGCGTGCCCGGCGTCTTGAACGCGCCCACGAGGGCCGTGTCCTTGTGACCGGTAGCCAGGCGCACGAACCGGCCGAACTCCTCGAGCGGCAGTTCGCCGTCCTTCGCGCCCACGCCCAGGTTGTGGAACCCGTGGTCGGTGTAGGTGTCGCCGGTGTGACAGTTCGTGCAGCGGGCCTTGTTGAAGAACAGTTCGCGGCCCGCGAGGAGGCGCTTGCCGAACTCGTCGGCCTTGCCCGCGTCGGCCGCGGCATCGAGCCCCAGGTCTTTCAGGGCCGTGCCCTTCGTGGCGAACTCGTCCTTCAGCGCGTTCGTGTAGTCCTCGGCCTTGAGCACGAACTTCCCGCTCTCCTCTTCGATGACGCGCTTCCGCATGAGTGCCTCGGCCCTGTCGTGCAGGCTGTTGCCGAGCAGCACGGTGCGCTCGTAGGTGGCGATCGCCTTCGCCGCGGCGTCGCGGGTCGGGGCGTGGCCGAACACCGCGTTGAACGCCTTCACGTAGCCGGGGTTCGCGCGGAGCCGGGCCACCGCTTCTTCCCACGGGTCGGTCTTCCCGCCGAACATTTCCTTGTTGTTGCCGACCGGCCCCTGCGCCTGGTCCTCGAGCGACGACCCGCGCCCGTCCCAGAACTGGAACCGGTTGTACGCGGAGTTGAACACGGTGGGCGAGTTGATCGGCCCGAGCGCGTCGTTGATCCCGCTCGAGGTCCGCTTGCCGTCCGCGAAGCCCTTGCTCGGCGCGTGGCAACTCGCGCACGCCACGCTCCCGTTGGTGGACATGATCTTGTCGTAGTACAGCTCCTTGCCGAGCGCCCACTTCTCGACGGTCATCGGGTTCTCGGCCGGGACCACGGGCGCCTGCGTGAGCCCGAGCGGGACCTTCAGTTTGACGACCTTGCGCGTCACCTTCAGGCCGGTCGCGGGGTCCGCGTCCTCCTGCGTGCCCTCGGTCCAGAACCCCTTCAGCGCCTTCCACTCGGGCTGGTTACTGGTGAGGAACACCACCGGCACGCGGTCCTTGAACGGAGTCATTTTTGACTCGTTCGGCAGCAAGAAGTCGGCCGGCTCGATGGGCGGCTGGGCGCCGGCGGGCGCTGCGAACGTGAACAGTGCGAGTACAAACAGAACCCAGCGAACTGTCATAACAGTCCTTTCGATGTTTCGCCGTGACCCGGAGGGGAGCGGGGGCAGGTGGGTGCGTGACCGTGGGGTTGGCAGGGTATCGTTAGGTGCCGGCGGCGGGTGCGTCAACGTTTGGGCCATCGGGCTCGCGTTCGTGCGGAATCGGCGGTGCCGATGGGAGGGCGGCGAGTAGATCGGGAACCCCGGGCCGATCGGTCGGGTCCGCGGACGGGTGCGCGAAGACCACGTTGCGGTCGCGTGAAAGAATGAAGTCGCCGCCGAGCTGGAGCACGTCCTCGCCCGCGTAGGGCTTCTTCACGCGGTAGCCCTTGAACATCCCGCGGAAGTAGCCCCACAACACGCGCGGTTTGAAGAACGTGAGCCACCCCGTGCGCTCCAGACCGAAGGCGGAGTACGCGGCCCGCTCCGGGTCGCACACGACGGCCACGGCCCATTTGTGGCGCGCAACATACAGAGCGAGCACTTCGGGGCGCGCTTGCGAAATAACGAGAACGGAGCACCCCCGCGCCGCGAACCGGGCGCGGGCCGCGTCCACCTCGCCGAGGTGGGCGTTACAGGGGATTCACGCCAGGTGCCGTAAGAAAACGACGAGCAGAAAATCGGATACGAGGAGCGACGACAGCCGGACCGGGGTGCCGTCCGGCTGAAAGAGCGTCAGATCGGGAGCCGTGCCGCCGGGAATCATTTCTTCACGCGCTCCAGAACAAACGCGCTGGCGGGTTGAGCCGGGCGCATCGAACTCAAGCGGCATTTTACCCACCAACGTGCCTGTTTCGCCACTTCCTTCCCGAAGCCCCACGCGAAGCCGAAATGGATCGCGACGAACACCATCGGGATGCGCGCGCCCGCGGCGAGGGGCAGGCCGCGGCCCAGCACCGCGCCCGCGCCGAGCAAAACTGCGGCGTAAAGTCCGATGCTCGCGAGCCACAGCCAGCCGAGGTACGGCACCACCGCGCTCAGCGGCCCCGCGGTGACGGCCCACACCGCCCACAGCGGCGGCACGAGTGCGGGAACCGACAGCGACTTCGGGTGCTTGCAGGCGAGCTTCGCCCGGCCCTTGCCGTAGCGCCCGAGCTGGTAAAACAGTGCCCCGAAGGTGCCCCGCGGTTCGTACACGATCTTCACTTCGGGGGTGAAGTAGCACGTCAGCCCGGCCGCGTGGACGCGCTCGTTGAACTCCACGTCCTCGCACGCATCGAACTCTTGGTCGAACAGCCCGATGGTGTGGAACACCTTGCGCGAGTACGCGACCGCGGTGCTCTGCGGGGGGACGAACTTCGCCTCGTTGGAATAAATGTCGGAATCGGGATTGTGCCCGAGCCGGCTGCTCCGCGCCGCGCTCACGGCCTGCTGGAACCGCGTCGGGGACTCGACGTCCAGCGGTTGGGGGCGCCCGAGGCAATCCGCCCGGCTCGTGGCGAACGCCTCGGAGAGCTTCTTCAGGTAGTCGCGGTCGGGGACGTGGCAGTGCCCGTCCACGATCACCACGACGTCCTTCGTCGCGTGCCGGATGCCGGTGTTCCGCCCGGACGACGCGAGCATCTCGCTGTTGAACACGAGCTTCAAGTTGGAGAACTCGGACTGGAGCCGGCGCACGATGAGCACGGTGTCATCGGTGGACACGCCGTCCGCGACGATCACCTCGAACGCGCTCCGCGGGAAGTCTTGCGTGAGCAGCAGGCGCAGCGTGTGCTCGATCGAGCGCGACTCGTTCCGCACGGGAACGATTACGCTAACGGATGGCATGTATTGTCTCCGGGCGCCCGCCCCTCGCGGGCGGCACCTGTGGCTCGGGAACCCGCCGCCCTCGCGGGCGGAGTGCGCTTCATTCCGTTGGGACGCGCGGGGCGCGGTAGTACACGTGCTTGAGGCCGATCACCTTCAGCGCGGTGGCGCAGAGGATGAGCAGTTCCATGCGCGCGGAGCGAAAGCGGATGTAAAAGAGGTCGTAGGCGACCTTGTTTCGCACGCTCCGGGTACACGTATCCGGCGGCAGGTGGATCTGCGCGAACCCGGTGATTCCCGGCTTCACCGCGTGCCGGCGGTCGTACCCCACGACCACCTCGCGCAGCTTCTTCACGATCTCCGGGCGCTCCGGGCGCGGGCCGACCAAACTCATTTCGCCCCTCAGCACGTTGAACAGTTGGGGCAGTTCGTCCAGGTGCAGTTCGCGCATCACGCGCCCCACCGGGGTGGCGCGCGCGTCGCCCGGCGTGCTCCACTGCGGTCCCGTGAGCTTCTCGCAATCGTGGTACATCGTGCGAATCTTGTACAGCGTGAACACGCGCCCGCCGCGGCCGACGCGCGATTGCGTGTAGAGCGCCGGTCCGAGCGACGTGAGCCGCACCAGAACCGCGCACGCGGCGATCACGGGCAGCGCGGGTACGAGCACGAGTGCCGCGAGCACGAAGTCGGCCGCCGCTTTCACCCGCTCACGGGCCGAGGGCGGGGGCACGATCGGCGGGGCACTCGCGCGCCGCAACCGGGGGACGTGGGGGGCAGGTGTTCGCAACGCCGACCTCTGGCTGACCCGTGCGGGCGACATCCGGTTCCCGTTCATACAGATGCGATCCTCGCTTCGCTCGGGCGACCAACAAGTGGCGGGCGTGACGATGGGTAGGGGTGAGCGATGAATAATGCGCCGCGGCGAGCCGAACGTCCGCGCGGCACCGGGGGCCGCGTTGTTTCGCTCGTCCCCGGTGCGGTTCGTCACTTCTAGCGGCCGAACGCCGCGGAATACTGTGCCCACGTCGAGAGCACGAACGCCTTCGTCGTCGCGTCGTCTTCGGGGGTCTTGTCGCCGTCGGAGTCCCCGAGCGGGGTGGCGATGTAGACCTTGTAGATCGTGGGCGCGCGCAACTGGCTGGCGAACTGCCAGCGCGGGTTGTCCGGGGCGACCCACTCGCCCCCGGTGGTCCACGCCCAGCGCACCCGCACGCGGTCGCGCTTGGTCTTCGTTTCCTTCTCGAAGTCCGCCACGTACACGGTCGCCGGTCCGCCGGGCAGGTCGATCGTTTCCTTGTGGGCCGCGCGGAGCGTCTTGTACCCGCTGCCCGGGTAGCACACGTCGGGCGTGTGCGTCGCGACCGAGCCCGGGATGCCGCTGATGAAGCTGACGACCGCGGTGTGGTTGTCCGGCGAGGTGTAGCGCCGGCTGGTGGCGGTGCTCCGCTCGTTCAGCGGCATCTCGGTGTCCACGTTCTCCGACTGCCAGCCCTCGGACCGGACCTCCAGCGCGTGGAGCCGGTCCGTGCGGCCCCCGTCGGACGCGAGCAGGTCCCACCGCTGCGTGACCGAGCCGTTGACCAGTGCGCCGCACACGACCAGCGCGAGAACCGAACAGAACGTAAGTGGCTTCATCATGGGTGCTCCTCGGAAACGTCCCCGCGCCCGATGGGGCGCGGGGGAGAGGGACTTTTACTCAGCAGAGCGATTCCTGGTCGGTCGCGCCGATGTACACGATGCCGGAGTACGGGATCTCCATCATCGCGACGCGGTCCGCGGCGCGCTTCAGGAGCGGGGTGACGGTCTCGCGGTACTTGGCGCACATCAGCACCACCTCGCACCGCCGGGCGACCTCGACCGATTCCGCCACGGTCAGCAGCGCGTGCCCGTGGATCACGACGCAGTCGTAGGGCTCCTTCAGTTTCGCGAGCAGCGTTTCGAGCTTCTCGCCGGTCGCGGCCTTGCGGGCCTCGTCGGACCACTTCCCGGCCGGGAGCATGTGCAACCCGCTCGGCAGGAACTGTACCGCGGCCCGCATGTCGGTTTCCGCGCGGAGCAGCTCGCACACGCCGGCCGCGTTCTGCACGCCCGCGTAGGCGTGCAGCGCGGGCTCCCGGAGGTCGAAATCTACGAGCAGGGTCTTGTAGCCCGCCTGGGCCAAGCTGCTCGCGAGCCCGAACGCCGTGAACGCCTTGCCCTCGTCGCCGATCGGACTGGTGACGGCGATGGTCGTCGCCCCGCGGCTCAGCCACGTTTGCGAAACGTAAGCGCGGAGCTTGTCGATGGACTCGTTCGTGGCCGCGCGCTTGACCGGGTCGCGCCCGCCGCCCTGGGACGCGGTCGCGTCGCCGGGGGCACACGGGATCACGCCCACCACCGGCGCGGGCGACGACGTCTTCACGTCGGCGAGCGAGCTCACGCGCTTCGACATCATCTCGAACCCGAGCACGCCCAGGGCCATCAGCACGAACCCCATGATGCTGGCGAACGCGGTGCCGAGAACCTGCTTCTTCGTGTCCTTCTGCGTCGGGGCGGACGCGGCTTGGAGGATCTCGACGCGGGGCGGGGATTCCACCGCCAGTTTGAGCAGTTCCTTTTGAAGAATCAGCCGGCGGAAGACGCTGTCCACGGTTTCGAGGTCGCTGTTTTCGGGGAGGTACGGCTCCCGCTCGAACCGCGACGCGAACGCCCCCCCGCTCTTTTCGGTCGGGGCCGGCAACTCCATCAGTTGTTTCACCACCCTCGGGAGGGCTTCCTTTGCGTGATCGAGCTGTTCTTGCAACTGCTGGATTCTTTGGATGACTTTTTCCAGTTCCTTTGCGGTCGGCTGTGCTTCCCTCACCCGCCGATCGGCCTCGAACGTTTTGAGCTTCTCGTCCCGCACTTCCTTGTGCCGCGCCTCGTCCGCCTCGTATGCGTGTTTGAGTTCGAGGATCGCGGGGGCTTTTGGGTTGGCGCTAGTGTTCTCGCGCTCCTTCCAGAGCCGGTACGATTGAACCATTCGGACTTTGGTGACGGCCACGTCTTGCATGGCGTCGATCGCGTCCTCGATCGTCTTCGGCACGGGCGCTTTCTTGATGAACTCCAGGCGCTCGCGCAGAACCTCGCGCTCGCGCTCGGCGGCGTGAATGGCGAGGGGCAGTTGGTCGATTTTCTCCCGGATCTTTACGTACTCGCCGGTGAAGAACGTGGAGCCGAGGCGGTCGAGCACGAAGGGGGGAATCGCGCCAGGTACGGGCGCCGGGACCGCCCCCGGTGGGGGCGGGGCCACGGGGGTAGCCGGGCCGCCCGCCGGGATCACGCCGTTTCCACCGTCCTTCGCGATGGTGCCGGGCTTCGTGGTGAGGCGGAGTTTTTCCTTGATCCTGGTGTAAGAGTCTTCGACTTGTGCCTGGAACTTGCGCGTGTCGCGCACCTCGCGCTCGACCACCTGTTCGATGAACGCCTTTTGTACCGCGTCCACGATCTTCTTCGCGTCCTCGGGCGCGTGCCCCTTGAACACGACCCGGATCACCTCGGACCCGTCCTGCCAGGACACGATCAGTTCCTCGTCGAGGTACTTGAGGGGCTCTTTTTGGGCCTTGATCGTGGGCAGGTCCTTGATGTCGCGGAGGGCCGCGTTGAGAACGAAATCGGACTTGATGAGGGTCTTGATCGTGTTCGTGTACGTGACGAAATCCGTCTTGGCCTGCTGCTGGTTCCCCGGACCCGCGATCGTGGACTGCACCGACGACACCTTGAGCATCCCGGTGGACTCGTACTTGCTCGCGAGCAGTTCCCACGCGACGAACGCGCCCGCCCCGCCGAGCAGCGTGCCGCAGAACGCGATCATCAGCCAGTGGAGCCGCAAGTAGATGAGCACGCGCATCGCCGCGCCGTCGTCCGACTTCTCGCCGGGCCGCGTGGCCGGGCGCGGGGCGCGGGGCGGCGCGGTGGGGGCCGCGGGGGCGGGGTGCGTAGCGAACGAGGGTCCGTTCATAGCCTGAATCCGTTCAGGTAATGTGGCGCGGGTCGAAGGTGTTTAACCCGGCGCCCTTCCGCGGAGGAAGGGCGCGGGAATCAGGTTTTTGAGGGCTCGTCGAGCACCAGGCGCTTGAGCACCCACAGCTCGACCGCGAGCAGCCCGAGGCCGATGAAGATCATCATGTAGCCGTAGGCGTCGTGGAGGAACTTGCGCGTCGCGTCGTCGGTGATGTTGGCGAAACTCACTCCGGTCGCGGTGATGCGCAGCACGTTCGTGAGGATCGCGATGGGGATGATGCCGAGGAGCACCATCAGCTTCTCGAACCGGCTGCGCTGGATCATGAGCACGGCCCCGACCGAGAACGCGGCGAACGTGACCATCATCTTCAGCCCGCTGCAGGCGTCCACGACCCCGAGCCGGACGTCGTCGATGAGGATCAGGTTGCCGTCGCGGATGGCCGGCAGCCCGAGCGTCTGCAGCAGGAACGTGCTGCTCACGGTCGCGGCCGTCTTGAGCGGCGAGCCGACGTTGCGCTCGAGCTCGTAGGGGAGCGGGATCATGAACGCGAGGAACGCGATCGCCGGGCCGGTGAGCTTCAGCAGCGGCACTCCGCCGACCGCGAGGCACACCCCGACGAGCGCGAGCAACAGCGAGGCCGCGTCGAGCTGGTGGAACAGCATCGCCCCGGCCACGGTGCGCAGCGCGAGGATCGCGACCAGGAGCCCGCACCCCAGGATCGGGAGCGGTTTGAGTACGAGCGAGTCGCTTTTCCACGCGCGCCACAACAGGAACGCGGAGAAGAACGGCACGAGCGGGCCGTGTGAGTATTGGGGGTCGTTCAGCCACTTGTCAGCGAACACGCTGAGCATGGGCAGGTACGCCCAGCCGAGAACGACCGCGATGGCAGCGCCCTGCCAGACTGCGAGGCGCGACTTCACGGAAGCCGACGCGGGCGCGGGTAAGGTCCGTGATGCGAAGCTAACTGACGACATCCGTGTCCCCGTGCGAACCGGGCGATCGCGGGTCCAATCCGTGACCCGGAATCCTAAGCCGAGCGGGATTGTGGCAGATGGGAGCGGGGCGAATCAACCCCAAGTTGCGGAGGAACGCCCGCTCCACTTTGCGGCGCGGCTCAGGTGTCGTATTTGGTCTTCACTTTTCGGTAACGGCTCGCCATCGGATGATTTGCCCCAATCCACTTATCGAACGACTCAGCGCCCACACGCGGCGCGTCCAGTCGACACACACTTACAAATGCCGGTTTCACTCCGGCCATTTTGTAGGCTCGAAGTTTATGGTGACCGTCGAGAACGAAATTGCACCAGCCTTCCGAGGCGGTAACAGTTAGCGCAATCGGCCGGTAACCGCTCCGTATGCGCTCCAGATAGTGTGTGACTTGGCCTTGGCTGAGTGAATCGGTTGCTCGAGTAAGCACGAGCGTGCTTCCAAACGGGTAGTAATGGTCGTATTTTGCGTCGAAGTCCCAGGAGGAATCGAACTCGATGTAACTGCAGTCGGGACATGATTCCACGTAACGGAGCTCGTATCGCCCCGGAACCATTAGTTCGATAAACGGGTAAATCTGCGAGCTGATCGGAGCTTCGGGAAGCCAGTGACCGGCTAGAGTATGCCTGAGCGAGCGGAGTTCGCTCTCGCAGTCGGTTCGACCAGCGCGTGCCAGGTACTGGGCAACACTCCCCTCACAATCGGACCAGTTGAGGGCGATCGGTTGACCACCCATTACCAGAGCCAAGTCGAAGCCACCTCCGCGAACATCGATTAGCGAACGGCTTGCGGTAAGGTCGATTATTTCTGCCTGTTCACTCATCGTCGCGTTCTTCCTGGTGTGCCAGGCGTAACACCGTTTCGTGTAAAACCTTTGACGAGCCGGAAGCGTGAAGACGGACAATATCATCCGTCTTCACGCTTCCGGCTCGTCACGAACGCTAATTCTTCCCCGCGCGGTAGCGCTTGATGAGCGCGTTCGTGGACGTGTCGTGCTTCAGTTCCGGTTCGGTCGCGGATTCCAGTTCCGGCACGATCTTCGACGCGAGCGCCTTACCCAGTTCCACGCCCCACTGGTCGAACGAGCCGATGTCCCAGATTACGCCCTGCGTGAACACGATGTGCTCGTAGAGCGCGACCAACGTGCCCAGCGCGAACGGAGTGAGTTTCTCGACCAGTAACACGTTCGACGGCCGGTTGCCCGGGAACGTCTTGTGCGGCACCAGCCAGTCTTCGACCTTGTCGGCCTTCACCTGCTCCGCGGTCTTGCCGAAGGCGAGCGCTTCGGCCTGTGCGAACACGTTCGCCATGAGCAGGTCGTGGTGCCGGCCGACCGGATTGAGTGACTTGCAGAACGCGATGAAGTCGCACGGTATGAGCTTCGTTCCCTGGTGAATGAGCTGATAGAAGCTGTGCTGGCCGTTCGTGCCCGGCTCGCCCCAATACACCGCGCCGGTCTGGTAGTCGACTTCCGCGCCGCCGAGCGTGACGCGCTTCCCGTTGCTCTCCATCGTGAGCTGCTGCAGGTACGCCGGGAACCGCTTCAGGTACTGGTCGTAGGGCAGTACCGCGACCGTTTCCGCACCGAAGAAGCTGCCGTACCAGACGCTAATCAGGCCCATGAGCGCGGGCAGGTTCTTCTCGAACGGTGTGGTGCGGAAGTGCTCGTCCATCGCGTGGAAGCCGGCGAGCAGTTCGCGGAAGTTGGTGGGGCCGAGCGCGAGAATCGTGGCGAGGCCCACCGCGGAGTCCATCGAGTAGCGCCCGCCGACCCAGTCCCAGAACCCGAACATGTTCGCGGAATTGATGCCGAACTCTTCGACCTTCGCCTTGTTCGTGCTGACCGCGACGAAGTGCTTGGCGACCGCGGCCTTGTCCTTCAGCGTGGCCAGTGACCACGTCCGCGCGCTCTCCGCGTTGGTCATCGTCTCTTGCGTGGTGAACGTCTTCGAGCAGACGATGAACAGCGTCTCGGTCGGGTCGAGGTCGCGCACGGTCTCCGCGAAGTCGGTGCCGTCCACATTCGAGAGGAAACGGAACGTGAGTTCGCGCTGGGCGTAGAAGCGGAGAGCTTCGTTCGCCATCACCGGGCCGAGGTCCGACCCGCCGATCCCGATGTTCACGATGTTCTTGATGGGCTTGCCCGTAAAGCCCTTCCACTCCCCGGAGCGGATGCGGTCGGCGAACGCGCTCATCGCGTCGAGGACTTCGTGAACCTCGGGCACGACGTTCTTGCCATCGACCGTGACCGTTGCGCCTTTCGGGGCACGAAGGGCCGTGTGCAGCACCGCCCGGTTCTCGGTGATGTTGATCTTCTCGCCGCTGAACATGGCATGAATGCGCCCCTTGAGGTCGCATTCCGTCGCGAGCGCGAGGAGCAGTTTCAGCGTTTCATCGGTGACGCGGTTCTTCGAGTAGTCGAGGAAGACGCCGACGGCTTCCGCGTTCAGGCGCGTTCCGCGGCCCGGATCGCTCGCGAACAGCTCGCGCAAGTGCGTTTTTTGCGCTGTTTGGTAGTGCGCCTGCAGCGCGGCCCACGCGGGGCGCTTGTTGAGCAGAGTGCGTTCGGCGGCCATTGGGAAATCTCCTGGGGTGGCCGCTAATGTACCGCGTTCTCCGGCCAGTGCTACGACCGACTGCGGAAATGCTTCCGTGGCACCCGCCGATCTACCTGCGGTCTTCATCATTCCATTTTTCGGCAGATTAAGACTTGCGGTTCGACGGGCTCATCGGGCACAGTATTCGTCGCGCGGGTGCTCCGAACGGTCCAATAGGGGCTCCCGACGCGATCTCACATCGCTGCCGACCGCACGGACCTTGTGTCAGACACCGTACCTACTAACACGAAGAAACCGCGATGCCATCCGCCCCTTCCGAACTGGCTCCAACTGTGGGTCCGGCCGAATCCGCGCGCCTCGTCTCGCTCGATCAGTTCCGCGGTTACACCGTGCTCGGCATGTTGCTGGTGAACTTCGTCGGCTCGTTTGATGCCGTGAAGAAGCAACTCCCGGTTCTGGCGCACCACCACACGTATTGCAGCTACGCCGACACGATCATGCCGCAGTTCCTGTTCGCGGTGGGGTTCGCGTTCCGGCTGACGTTCGTGAAGCGCGTGACCGCGGTCGGTGCGCAAGCGGCTTACTGGCACGCGGTGCGCCGAAACCTCGGTCTCTTGTTGGTCGCGTTCGTGGTTTACAACGTCGGTTCCAAGTGGGAGAAGTGGGACGACTTGAGTCAACGTGACGTGGTTCTGCTCCGGTGGGCGAAACAGGACTTGTTCCAGACGCTCGGGCACATCGCGGTCACGTCGCTGTGGGTGCTCCCGGTGATCGCCGCGCGGCCCCGCGTGCGGATCGCGTACACTGTCTTTTCGGGGGTACTGCACGTCGCGCTGTCGTACTGGTTCAACTACCGCTGGACTAACACTCCGCCGAACGGCGTGGACGGCGGGCCGCTCGGGTTCCTCACGTGGGCGGTGCCGCTGTTAATCGGTTCGCTCGCGTGCGACCTCTATCAATCTACCCCGAACCGCGAACGGCTCTGTATTCGGTTCGCGTTCATCGGGGCAATCATCGCGGCTCTTGCTTACGGTCTGTCTTGCGTTCACCTCGCGCCCTCAGATATGGACGAAGGGCACTTCAATGCTGCGGTTTCGGCGGCCCCGCCGCCGCTCGTTTTCGTTAACGTGAAGCCCCCGACGAACGACCTGTTCACGATGAGTCAGCGGTCCGGGAGCTTGACCTACACGCTGTTCGGGGCCGGGGTCGCACTCATTGTGCTGGCCGTGTTCGTGTTGGCGTGTGATATTGGCTCGATGCGAATCGGTGTGTTCCGCACGCTCGGATCGAACGCGCTCGCCGCGTACATCATTCACGACCCCGTGTACGAAGCGGTTAAGCCGTTCGTACCGAAGGACGCGCCGCTTGAGTATATCTTTGTGATGTGCGCTCTGGCGCTCACGATCTGCTACGCCCTCATGCGCAGCCTGGAGAAGAACAAACTGTTCTTGAAACTGTGAGGTCGGGAACGCGCTGGCGTCGGCCGCGTTCCGATGATAGGGTGAATGTGCCGAAATTGGCGCACACCTACCATCCCTCGGCCCGTCAGCTCGGGACAGCCTCATGCCGGCCAATCCAATCGGTTGCGAAGAGTTCCGCCGGTCGCTGCGCCGGCCCGATCGCCGCGCGTTCGTGAAGGCCGGCGCGCTCGGCGCCCTCGCGCTCGACGGATTGTTTCGTGCCGAGGCGCGCGCGGAAGAGGCGAACCCCGGCCGCCAGGCCGGGGGTAGTTCGCTCAGCAAGATCAACAACGTCATCCTGTTGTGGATGCGCGGCGGGCCGAGTCACCACGACATGTGGGACCCGAAGCCCGATGCGCCGGCCGAGGTGCGGGGCGAGTTCGGGGTGATCGACACGAACGTTCCCGGTGTGCGGCTCTCGGACCTGCTGCCGATGTCCGCGAAGATCATGGACAAGTGGTCCATCGTCCGCAGCCTGCACCACCACGACGCGGGTCACAGTACCGGCGACCAAATCTGCTTCACGGGCTACAACCCGGGGCCGAACCCGGACGAGAACGTTCACCCGTCCATCGGGTCCGTCGTCTCGAAGCAACTCGGCCACCTCTCGACATCCATGCCGCCCTACGTGATGATCCCGCGGCTGCTCCCCGGCGCCGGCTCCGCGTACCTGGGCACCGCACACAAGCCGTTCGAGACGGGCGCGGACCCCGCGCAGCCGGGGCCGTTCAAGCTCCCCAACTTTAAGCTCGCACAGGGCATCACTTACGACCAAGTGGACGACCGGAAGGGCCTGCTGAAGCGGTTCGACACGCTCCGACGCGACGCCGACAAGAGCGGCCAAGTCGATGCGGCGGACAAGTTCCAGATGCGGGCGTGGGACATCCTCACTTCGCCCGCGGCACGCGACGCATTCGATCTGGACAAGGAGCCGGCGAAGGTCCGCGAGCGCTACGGCCACATGCCCGCGTTCGACCCGAAGGCCGCCGATCGGTGCGGCGCGCCGAACTGGGCACAGCGGATGCTCCTCGCGCGGCGGCTGGTCGAAGCCGGGGTGCGGATCGTGACCGTGGACGTGCGCTGGTGGGACACGCACGTAAAGGGCTTCGAGTCGCTGAAGCTCGGGTTCCTGCCGCGCTGGGACCGTGCGTTCAGCGCGCTCATCGAAGACCTCGAAACGCGCGGGCTGCTCGAAACGACGCTGGTCGTGGCGTGGGGCGAGTTCGGCCGCACGCCGAAGGTGAACGCGCAGGCGGGGCGCGACCACTACCCGAGTGTATTCAGCGCGGCGTTTGCGGGGGGGCCGGTTCGGGGCGGGCGCGTAGTGGGTGCGTCCGACAGTAACGGCGCCTTCCCCAAGGCGAACCCGAAATCGCCCCAGGATGTGCTCGCGACGATTTACCGGCACCTCGGCGTCGATACCGAAGCCCAGTACCTGAACAACGGGCGCCCCATCTCCGTGTTGCCCAGCGGCAAGCCGATTGACGAATTGTGCTGACACAATCGTTCCACGTTCCAGCCGTTCCAAGTTCCACGTTGAAGGCCCATCAACGGCCTTTCGCTTTCAACTTGGAACGGCTGGAACGTGGAACGTGGAACTCATGTAGGCGCAGTTCGGGTTGATTTCTCGCCTTCGACCCGCGAACATTCCCGGCATGTTGTTCGAGTCCCCACACATTCGCGTAACGGCCGAGTACGGCGTCGCGACACTCTGGCTCGGTTTTCCCGGCGATCCGGTGAACGCGCTCGACGGAGCGCGCCTGAGCGAACTCGATTCCGCACTTGCGGGAATCGAAACGAACGTCTTCATCAACACGCTGGTAGTCCGGTCCGCGAAGCCGTTCGGCTTCTGCGCCGGACTTCATCCCGATTCCGAGCGCGTAACAGATCGCGCCGGGTTCGCGTGGCGCGGGCAGCGCACGTTCGCGCGCCTGAGCGCGCTGCCGTTTACGACGGTCGCGTTCATTGAGGGTCCGTGCCTCGGGGCCGGCTTCGAGCTGGCGCTCGCGTGCGATTACCGCCTGTGTGTCGCCACACCGACAACGCACCTCGGCTTCCCGGGGCGCTTCACGTGCTTCGGCGGAAGTCATCGGCTGCGGACGTTGTTGGGGCGCCGCGCGGAACCGTTCATTACATCAGGGCGCACACTTTCGGGCCGCGAAGCACGCGACCGCGGTTTGGTGGACCGGGCGTTTTGTGCCCGGCGCGCGAAGATCGATCTGCGCACGTTCCTTGATGAACTCGAATGTACCCCGCGCGTGCCGGAACGCAGCTCGGACGAAACCGGCTTCGCACAAGAGCGCCGCGCGTTCGCGGCCCTGGGATCGTTTACCGCGGGCGCTCCGACTAGCGTCTCGCTCGACACTGATGCGCTGCTCGCGCGAGGATTTATTACGCCGCTCGAAGCGGAACAGGCTCGCGCCCGAACCGCATCTGAGCCCGTATCCGTAGCGACGGCAGGAGAACCCGCGACTTCTGTTCGGCGGGCCGCGTAACATGGACGACCTCACTTCTGAGTCGAAGCTCCCGCCCGCGCGCGATCGTGTCGTGCCGATCAACGACCGGCTCGCCCCGCTGTACCCGGAGTTCGAGGGGCTAAACTACGCGAACCCGTTCCAGTTACTTATTGCAGTCATTCTCTCGGCGCAATGCACCGACAAGCGCGTGAACCTGCTCACGCCTGCGCTCTTCGCGCGGTTCCCGACGGCGAGAGAACTCGCGGAATGCGATATCAAGGAGTTGGAGCAACTCGTCAAGCCGTCGGGGTTTTACAAAAACAAAGCCAAGAATATCCGCGCGTGCTGCGTGGAGATGGTAGTGCGCTTCGGCGGCGAAGTTCCAACCACGCTCGATGACCTCGTGACACTCCCCGGGGTCGGTCGCAAGACCGCGAACGTGATCCTCGGGCACGCATTCGAGACGCCCGGCGTCACCGTGGACACGCACGTCGGGCGGCTCTCGCGCCGGCTCGGGCTGACGCGCCACCGCGATCCGGTGAAGGTCGAACTCGCGCTGGCCGAGATCGTGCCGCAATCAGAATGGCTGCACTTCAGCGGCCGGCTCATCATGCACGGCCGCAAGGTGTGCTTGTCGCGCAAGCCGCGGTGCGAAAAGTGTGTGATCGCGGACCTGTGCCCGAAGATCGGCGTGAAGGGCCTCGCGGCGAAGCGCAAGCGGAAGAAGAGCACGAAAACCGATTCACCGCAGAGAACGCAGAGGGCACCGAGAAAGTCAGCGAGTAAATAAAGCCTCTGTTCTTCTCTGCGTTCTCTGCGGTGAAACTCTTATGGCCATTGACACGCACACGCTACTCGAACGGTTCCTGCGGTACGTTCGCATCGACACCAAAGCGGACGAGAAATCCACCACTTATCCGAGTTCGCCCGGACAACTCGTGCTCGGCGCGATGCTCCGCGACGAACTGCTCGCGCTCGGGATCACGGACGCGGTCCAGAACGAACACGGCCTCGTGTTCGCGACCGTGCCGGGTAACGTGCCGGGTGCGCCCACCATCGCGTTCAACGCGCATGTCGACACCAACCCCGAAAACTCGGGCAAGGACGTGGACCCGCAAGTGATTCGCGGGTACCGCGGTGGCGACATCACGTTGCCGAAAGACCCCACGAAAGTGATCCGCGTTACCGAGAACCCGGAACTGAACGGCCTGATCGGGAAGACGATCATCACGACGGACGGCACGACCCTGCTCGGGGCCGATGACAAGGCCGGAGTTGCGGTCATCATGGAAGCCGCCCGCACTCTGTTGGCGAATCCCCAGATCCCGCACGGCCCGGTCCGAATCGTCTTCACGTGCGATGAAGAGATCGGTTTCGGCGTGAAGCACCTGGAACCGGCGCAGATTGGGGCGGTGGTCGCGTACACGCTCGACGGAATGGCGTCGGGCGAGATCGAGGACGAAACGTTCTCCGCCGACGCCGCAACGGTCACCGTCACCGGCATCAACATTCACCCGTCCATCGGGAAGGGGCGGATGGTGAATGCGGTGCGACTCGCCGCAATGTTCATCGACCACCTTCCCCAGCGCACGATGAGTCCCGAAACGACCGACGGGCGTGATGGGTTCCTGCACCCGCTGACGACCGAGGGCGGGACCGGTCAGGTCAAAATCGGCTTCCTGCTCCGCGACTTCGATACCGCGCAGCTCGCGGTACAAGCGGACCTCCTGCGCGAGATCGCGCGCCAAGTCGAGCGCGAGTACCCGCAAGCGAAAGTGCAGGTCGAGACGCGGAAGCAGTACCGCAACATGCGCGACGGGATCGCGAAGATGCCGAACGCGGTGAAGTTCGCGGAAGAAGCGACCCGGCGCGCGGGTCTGGAGCCGAAGTTCAAGATTATCCGCGGCGGCACCGATGGCTCGCAACTCACAGAGAAGGGGCTACCGACGCCCAACATCTCGACCGGCGAACACAACCCGCACTCCCCGCTCGAATGGACCTGTTTGGAAGAGATGGAATCCGCGGTGAAGGTTGTGCTGGAACTGTGCCAAGTTTGGGCAGGGAAGTAGTCATGGGAGATATCAAAGTCGCTCTGATCGTGGGCGCATTTCTGATTCTTCTCGTTACGTTTTCTGTTCTGATGGTGAGACAGTTTCTGTTTACCGTGCGGCGCGCGGAAGAACTCTTTCAAGCGCCGCGCGTCTCTAAAGAACCCGAATCGCCAAGAAATGCGTTCGTCGAATCCCGACTCGGGCAGCGACTGATCGGGCTGTTTTTGTTTGGGATCGGTGCTTTTGGGGTGTTTTGGTTCTGGCGCGAAGCGCTTCGGGGTAACGAGGTCGGTTATTTGTCCGCGATTTTTTTCCCGTTCGCTACTGCCGTGGGAACCGGCAACCTCCTATTTCCATACGATTTTGCGACCCAGCGGCAGAGGTACGGGCGGGGAGAGGCACGAACCTGGGAAGAGGTGCCGGAGCCGATGAAAGTGTTCATCGTCCTCGGCCTCTGTGCGAGCCTTATCAACTGGTGGGCGCTGATGTCGAGATGAGTGCCCGAGGTGCGCACAAATTCTTCAGGAGGATATTGGTCCCTGTAGGGGGCGGTCCTGCTTCACGGCGTCGGCCTTGTTCTCGCGTGTGCGCTTCTGGCGGACCAGAAAGGCGTGCAGGAACTCCGCCGCCAGGCCGTGCAGCATGAGGCGGTGCGCGGCACCGAGCGTCGAACTCGGAACGATCGGGTGCTTGTTGTTCACCAACCCCAAGTACCGGTGGTCGTTCAGGAGCGTGGTCGCGTAGAGCGCGATGGTTTCGTCCAGTTGGAGCGAGTTGCACGCGCGCCAGAAGTCGCTGTCGGTCAGGAGCAGTTGGTACATCGGCGTGTACATTTCGATCGCCGATTCGAGGTCGATTAAGTTGAACCAGCCGTGCGGCATGTCCTCGATCGGGAACTCGCCGTCGGTGATGCAACTGAAGTCGAGTTCACCCTTCGGTTGAAGCTCCAACCCCTGTTCGTTGAGCTGCCGGTTGATCTCGATGATGAAGTTAAAGATGTTCAGGTCGTGTTGCAGGAACACGTTCTCGGTCAGGTCGTGTAGCTTCTCCGGGCGCAGGCCCACGAACTCCATGTTCACGCCCTTCGCGTTCTTCGCGATGAACTGGAGCAGCTCCGTGCCGATGTGGAAGTGGCGCATGATGAGGTAGTTCGCGTAGGGCGATACGAACCACTTCAGGCCCCAATAAATCGAGTGGTGCAACAACCACGACGATGTGAGGAACCGCGGCATCACCGTTTTCAGCACCTTGAACCCGCAAATCGTGAGCCGACAAAACGGCCGAATCATCGGCAGGAACCACTGGCGCGACGTCGAGGCCACGTCCACCAGGAAGTTCGCCTTCGCGACCGCATGAAGCGGCACGCTCGTGTCCACGTAGAGCGCGAGCCACGGGTTCGGGTCGAGCGGGTTGTGCTTGATGCTCTGGAGCTTCTGCGTCGCGTCGGTGGGCGGCATCGCGTGAGTCCTGTTCGCGG
The DNA here is from genome assembly GCF_017939745.1 of Gemmata palustris. NCBI lineage: Bacteria > Pseudomonadati > Planctomycetota > Planctomycetia > Gemmatales > Gemmataceae > Gemmata > Gemmata palustris. The sequence goes on from NZ_JAGKQQ010000001.1 coordinate 7,009,092, forward strand.
CTCTATTCGTAGGGTGGGACAAGGCTTTGCGCAGGCCCACCATCGGGGCTCCGGCAGCCAGGTGGTCCGGGCTCGGGAGCGCTTCGCTTCGCGCTCACGATACCCAGGGAGGTGGTGGGCCTGCGCAAAGCCTTGTCCCACCCTACGAAACCGCGGCATCGTTAGACGTTCCCGATCTCTTCGAGTTGCAGGACGTACAGCCGGGCCACCACCTTGGCGGCCGTCACGATCTCGTCGACCAGCTTATCGGTCAGGATGCCGGACTGCACCGCGGCGTCGAGGCGCTCGAAGTGGACGTCGTCGCTCGCAGAGTGGTACGCGAGGAACGATACCTGGCGCGGGTCCAGTTTCAATTGGGTGCGGATCAGTTCGGCCCAGCGCGCGGCCACCCGGCGCCCCAAGCCCTCAATGATAAACATCGCGCCGATCAGATCGAACGGGTTCTCGCGGCTCGCGCGGCTCAGGATGTATTCCGAGAGCGCCGTGCTGCCGATGTTCTTCTGGCCCGCGCGAATCTCCTCCACGTTCCCGCCCACCGATGCGTAGTCGCGCTCGATCATCTCGAAGTCGCGGTGCTCGTCGCGCGAGTGCCCGATGAACGCGGACCGGATCGGGAAGTGCTCGCGCGTCACGTTCGACGCGGCCCGCGAGATCCACCGCGACCCGTCGATCACCTGCTGCCGCAAGTTGAACAGTAAATCGCGGTAATCCTGAAGCGTCATGCGCCCATCAAACATCTTCGCCACGATAGGCACGCGGTTCAGGCGCGTCTCGAACGCGGTCCACACCCCCGCGAGTTGCCGCACCAGTGACTCTTCGAGGGGCGACCCGCTGGTTTTGATGTCGGGCGGCGCGGAAACGCTGGGGGCAACCGCGGTCGGACGCGCACCGGGTGAGTCATTCCCGACGACGCGGACGATCACATAGCCGAACATGAACCGGCCGCTCTCGGGCACGATGCACACGATGCGCTGGTCGGGCTTGAGTTTCCCGCTGCGGAAGAGGTCGCCGAGCATCAGCGGGAATGATGCGGAGCCGACGTTGCCGCTCGTGTAGAGGTTCGTGAACACGCGGTCCGGGTCGATCGTCAATCCGCCACGAACAAACAGTTCGTTCGCCTGTTCGCGGAACAGGTGTGACGAGTAGTGCGTCACCCACCAGTCGATGCCCTTCGGGTCGAGTTTTCCTTCCTCGATCAATTCAAACACGCCGTTCACGCACAACCGCACGACATCGGTCAGCAGTTCCGTGCTCTGGTGCAGGTTGATCGCACCTGCGCGGGACGCGGTCTCGTAATCCGGGTGATCCAGCCAGCCGACTTGCTGCGCGGCGAGTACCTCGGCGCGGGTGCCGACGAACATGCACGGCGGGAACTGGCTCGCGTAGGACTTCAGCGCGACCGTTTCGATTTCGAGCGACAGGCCAGCGGGTGCGGGTTCATTCGCCAGCAGGAGTGCGCCCGCGCCGTCCGAGAGCATCCACCGCAAGAACTCCGTTTCAAATGGTAGTCGCTTGCCCTCGCCGTACCCCTGTGCCTGGAAGCGCGAGGCTTTCAGGAGCCGGCTGGCGAACTCGCTCGCGACGCACACCGCGTTGGGGACTTCGCCCGACCCGACCGCGAGCGCGGCGTGCCGCAGCGCGACGACGCTGCTCGCGCAGATGCCGTGGATCGTGGCGATCTCGCACGGCGGCATGTCGAGTTCGCCATGAACCATGCTCGCGAACCCGGGCAGCGGTAAATCGCCCTGCGAAGTCGCCGCGACGAGCAGCCGCACGGCCTTCAGGTCGAGCGTACTACGACCGATTGCGTCGCGCACGGCGCGGGCGGCCATTTGCGCGTTGGTGTGTGTGGTGTGCTGATTGTTATCGAGTGCGTAGTAGCGCTGCTCGATCTTATTCTGGCGCAGCACGCGCTCGCGCAGGCCCGAGGGTCTGGGACCGATCTGCCCCAGGCGCGCTTCCATCTGTTCGTTCGTGACCGGTTCGCCGGGGAAGAACTGCCCGACCGACGTGATGAAACAGCGGCGTTGCACCGGTGCGCCCTTGTGAGAGGCGGGCGCTCGCCGCGCCCGTCGCGGGCGATTTCGCCGCACTACTAGAAGACGCCCCGGGCGCGGAAACTCGCCGGGTGCGTCGCGGAAATGACCGTGCTAACCGAACGCGCCGGAGCAATCAACGGGCGCGCGAGGCGTGCTCGCGCGCCCCGGGGCGGCAGGCGATCGGGTCACCCGTCGTTACCAAGAACTTCACCACCTTGAGAGGTGCTCAGGGCGCGCCACGTCACCAGGCTGATCGCGTTCGGCACGAACCGGACGCTCCCGTCACACATGCCCACGGTAACGCCGTTGGTGTGCCGGCTGCGGGCCACCTGCATGCGCGGGCGCGAGGCCGTGGAAACGTCTGTGCAGGGGGCGTTGGGGGGCGTGCTGTTGCACCCGGCCCCGGTCAGCACGTCGGGGTCGGTGCTGTTCGGCTGGCTGTACGCGGTGAACCCGGCGGCCCCGCCCCACCACGAGAACCCGCGGTAGTCGCCCCCGCCCTGCCCCTGGCAGATTTCCGACGCCATGAGCGTGTTGCTCGTGCCGTCGCTGATCTCGGCGATCTTCCGCGGGCGCCCGCAGCGCCCGAAGGCCGCGTTGCCGGCGCCGTAATCCACGGGCGAGGAGTCGCCGCCCGCGGCCAGGGTCGCGGGGTCTTCGTACCACCCGAACGGGGCGCCGCCGAAGCTCGTACACGTGGTGCTGGTGACCGACCCGCCGGTACACCCGATCGGGATCTGTGACTGGTAGAGGCTCGTGTTCCCGGCGTTCAGCACGTAGTTGTGCTGCGTAATGGTCCCGATCACGCTCGGCGTGTCGCTCGGGCACGTGAACGTCGAGATCCGCTTGTTCGCGACCTCCGCGTTCCCCCCGCCCGCGTACCGCGCGCCGGTGTTGTCCAGCCCGCCGAAGTTCGTGTAAATCTTGAAGATGTTGTCCTGCTCGATGTACGGCAGGATCGGTACCTGCCAGGTGCCCCAGCAGCACCCCGTGCGGCTGATGCCGGGCAGGAACGTGCCGTTCGAGCTCTCGTAGTTCATGTTCCCGAGGCTGATCTGCTTGAGGTTGTTACTGCACTTCATGCGCGCGGCGGCCTCGCGCACTTTCTGGACGGCGGGCAACAGGAGGCCGATAAGGATTGCGATGATCGCGATCACGACCAACAGTTCGATCAGCGTGAACCCGCGAGTTGGGGGGGCGACGCGACCGGAGCAATGAGAACGGGACCGGAGGTACATGAGCGTCTTCCTTTCCGAAAAAAGAAAATGCGAGAGGACAGACGAAAACCAACGGCTGAACAGGAGAGGGGCTTCTGAGGGCGAGCGCTTCTGAAGGGAGAGTCGACCGAGCTTCGAGCGGGACCGAGAAACGCGGGCAATTTCCGCGGGGCGGAACTTTCTTGCTGGTACGTCCTTAAGGGATCTCGATCTCGAACCGATTCGGGCCGTCCGCACCAATCGTGCGCTCCTGCTTGGACTTCACGTTCCAGTCCGCCGGGATCAGCTCTTTGGAGATGATGTTGGTGCCCCCGCCGGGGCCGGGCGGTTTGTCGGCCTCGACCGGGTTGACCGCCGTCTTACCATCACCCGCTGACACGCGGAGCAAGTATCGGCCCGGTACGAGGCCGGTCGGCCTGGGGATCGTGAACGATCCCGCGGTCAGCAGTGCCGTCGCCCGGGTCGGCTGCCCGTCGAGCGGCTCGAACGACACCGTGCCGTCTTTGAGCGACTGTCCCTTGAATTTGACCGTCCCGGAGACCTCCATCCGCCCGCCGTATGAGTCCGAACAGCCGGCGAGAAAAATGGTGAAAATCAACAGCGGGGCGAGTACTCGTACTGAGCACATGAGCACCTCGAAGATTAAGGGCGGGAGAGTGGAATGTGAAAAGCTTGTGAGGTTATCTCACGAACACGGGAGGTGATCAAGCGAAAACTATCGAATTATGTTCGGGATCGGGTCAGGGGGTGAGTTTTGCGGTGTTTACTCCGTAAACGCACTCCTCGATATCCGCCCGCGAGGCGGATCGAGTATTGGGGCCTTTGACCGGTTCAAATGACGAGCGAACGAAATCTGTTCGGTTCGCTGCGCCGGTTCGAGTTCCGGTGAAATCACTTCTTCTCGAAGACCATGACCAGCGCTCGGCCGGCCGCGTGGGTCTTGAGTTCCTTCGGTCGGTCGGCCGGCTCGTCGGATTTAACCGCGCAAATGGTGAGCTTGTCCCCTTCAAACTTGTAGATGCCGTACATCGTTTCGGGCTTGCCGTCCCGTTTCGTTCCGCTCATGTCGATTTCGTTCGGGTTCTTCGAGGGGTCGAGCTTGTAGGCCAGAGGTTCTTTTTGACCGCCCTTAAAAAAGATCACCTGGTCCGGGGTAATGTTGAGCGTCTTCTCTTCTGCCGACATGGATTTCACGACCTTGTCCTGTACCTCCCCGTCCGCTTCCAACGCGACCAGTAACCAAGTGCCCTGGATGCTCCCGGAGCCACTGCTGGGGTCCGGGGGGCCGCCCGGCGCGGTGCCGACCTTCTTGCCGCACCCGAGCGCGAGCGCGAGGAGCGCGACCGCCAAGCCGGTGCCAAAGGTTCGACGCATGGTCCGGTCCTTCGCGTTTGCTTATCGGCGCAGAAGTGCGCGAGTGAAAGAACAGCGTAATCGTTTTCAGGAGCGGATTCCAGACCCGTGGATCGGTCCGCGGGCCGATCGAAATGCGTTCGGGGCGTTACCCCCGGGTGAAGAGCGCGATGACCGCTTGCCACCGGTTGGCGCGCTCCTGTTGGAGCGCACGGAGGCGGTCCAGGTTTGGTGGCGGCGCGGGTGCCGGGTCGGGTGCGCGGGGGCGCGGTGGATCGGGAATCGGGGTGCGGGCCGACGGCGGAACCCACAACTCGGGGCGTTGCGCTCCGTCGTCTGGAGCCGTCGGTGCGGGCACGGCACTGTCGAGCGAGGGGGCCGGTTGCTTGGCCCGGTCCGCCGCGACCCGTTCGAGTTCGTGGCGCGACACTTCCAACTGGAGGGCGGTGATTTCGGCCGTCAGGCCCTCGATCCGGTTCAGTTCGTGTTGCACCACGGGTGCGTGTTCTCGTTTCACGTGGCCGAACAGCCGGGCAACTAGGCGCAACCACTGCTCGAACTCACCGAACGTGCGGGCGTGGAGGTCGGCCATTTGCCGCAGAACGGGTGCGAGCGGGCCGTCGTCGGGGGGCTCGAAGCCGAGCGCGCCGAACAGCCCCGCGAGCGGTGCGTCGTGGGGAGTGGGGGGCGCGAGCGCCCCGGGCGTGGGGCCGGAACCGGAGACGGTGATCGAGTTGGAGGCCGGGCCGCTCACGTTGGCCCCGGCCGGTTGGCGGAACGCATCGGCCATGATGTGCGAATTCGGCAGGTCGTCGGCCGATTCCGGCGTGGCGCCGAGTTCGACTTCGTCTTCGGCCCCTTGGGGCGGCTTCGGGGCCGGGAGGCTGGTGGGCGGGAACACCTGCGGGTTTTTCGAGGTCGAAGACGAGTTCATGACCCCGTGGTCACCGGGGGCCGCGCCCGACCCGTGCCCCTCGCCCGGCGGCGCCTGGTACTGGCACCCGATCAGGAACCGGCCGACCCACAGCTCGGCGCCGTTGGTCAGCGGCGCGACCCGCATGCGCTCGCCGTTCACCACCACGCCGCGCCCGGACAGGTCGACGACCCACAACCCGTCGCGCGTGGACACGAGGCCGCAGTGGTACAGCGAGATGTCGTCGGCCGTCAGGTGGATCTTGCACTCGGGCGAGCGCCCGACGAGTGTGACGAGCCGGTTCACCGCCCAGCGGTCCTTGGCCCGCTTCCCGTTGCGGAACTCCAGCGAAACCGCCGGGCGCGCTTTGGCGCCCGTATCGGCCACGAGCGGGTTGTAATTGGGGGGGAACGTACTCGGGCGTTCGGCGGCCGGGGCGCGGAGCCGGAGCAGGAACGGCCCGACCTTCGCGGGCACCCCCGCGTCGAGCCAGTCGGACCCGCGGGTTCCGCCCGGCCACAGCAGCCCCGTGCGGCTCCCCAGGTCGATCGCGAACACGCGCCCGCCGAGCACCTGGAGCCAGGCGTGTCGGGGGTTGATGTCGGGATCGGAAAGGGTGACGTCGCAGGAGTCGTCGCGCCCGACGAGGGTGAACGGCTGATCGACCGAGCCTTCGGCCAGGAGGCCACCTCCGGCCAAATCGACGCGCAAATCCAGCGGAGCGGTCGCGCCGCAGGCGTCGGCGAACCGGGCGATTAAAGGGTCGTTCACGGACCGGAGCCCTGCCGGGACGGATGCGGGGCAAGTGCCGGAGAGGGGCGCTACTGAGTATACACCCCGCTCCGACCAATAACCATAGTTTACGCGGGCGCGCCGCGCGCTCCCAGCGGGAACTTTCGCGCCAGAATCGTGCCCCGCGAACGTGTCCTACTGTTACGAGCACCCGGAAACCGGTCTGCCGAGGCGCCCGGTTTTGGTATATGTTGAATTGGCCCACCGCTCGTTGGAGACTGCATCAGTGAGTTCAGCCCCCTCTTCTCCGTCGCGCTCCGGTTCCCCGCTCGCCGCCGAAGTGGTCCGCACCCCGGGTTGGATCGCGGCCCTGCTCGCGCTCGTTGGGGTGCTGGTGTTCGTCTACGCCGGCCTGTTTCGGTACTGCTTCGGGGAGTGGCAGAAGCCGGATTACTCGCACGGGTTCCTCGTGCCGTTCTTCGCCGCTTACTTGGCGTGGCGCTGGCGCGCGTGGGCGCCCGAGCGCGTCCGCTGGCCGGAACCGTGGGGGCTCGCGTTCCTCGCGGTCGGGGGCGGGTTGTTCGTCGTGTTCGGCGACCGGAACATCGGGAAAGAGTGGATGCAGGGCATTTCGTTCGTGCTGAACCTGTGCGGCGCGACCCTACTTTTAGGCGGGTGGAAGGCGCTGAAGTGGCTGTGGCCGGCGCTCGGGTTCCTGCTGTTCATGTTCCCGCTGCCGTACCGGGTGGAAACCGCCCTCGGCTGGCAGCTCCAGAAGGTCGCGTCCATCGCCTCCGAGTTCGTCCTCCAGACCATCGGCTACCCGACGTACCGCGAGGGGATCATCCTGCACGTCAAGGACCACGTGCTGCGGGTCGAGGAGGCGTGCAGCGGGCTGAGCATGTTGCTCACGTTCGCCGCGCTCGCGACCGGGATGGCGATGATCGTAAAACGGCCGTGGTTCGACCGCGGGCTCATTCTCGTGTCGGCCGTGCCGGTCGCGGTGCTCTCGAACGTGCTGCGCATCGCGCTCACCGGGGTGCTGTACAACGAGGCCGGTAAGGAACTCGGCGACCGCGTGTTCCACGACTTCGCGGGGTGGATGATGATGCCGCTGGCCCTACTCATCCTGTGGGCCGAACTGAAGCTCCTGGACTGGGTGTTCGTGGACCAGGGCGGAAGGGCGAGCCGCGAGGAAATGATCAAAGCGAATTCGGTGAACCCGGCGTACCTGATTATGACCGCGCTCCCGCCGGAAAAGGGCGGCACCCCGCCGCCCGCGGTCCAACCCGCGCAGCTCCAGCCCAAGGGGGCGCGGCGGTGAAGTCTGGCCGGCGCGTATTTGCGGTAATCGTGTGCGGGGTGGCCGCGTTCATCGTGTACGGCAGCCTCGTGCCGTTCCACTTCGGCCCGCGCACGAACAGTTTCGGGCGCGTACTGGCCGACGGCGTGAGAATCTCGTCGCGGTCGGACGCGGTCGCGAACGTGATGCTCGGCGTCCCGCTCGGGTTCGCCCTCCTCGGGCTGGTGAGCGTTGATCGCGCCTGGCCGCGTCGCAGGGTCGCGGGCCTCGGGGCGCTCCTGCTGCCGGTCTGTGTCCTGTTCTCCAGCGCGGTCGAATTTGCCCAGCTCTACACCGCCGAGCGCACCTGTTCCGCGTCCGACATCGTGGCGCAGGGGGCGGGCGCGCTGGCGGGAATGGGCGCGTGGGTGCTGTGGGGGCAAGCGCTCACGGACCGCGTGCGGGCCGTGTGGGCGCGGGCCGATGTGAACGCCAGCGGTCAGGTGCTGATCGCGTACCTCGCGCTACTCGCGTTCGTTCAAATGCTTCCGCTCGATTTAAGCGCGAGCCCGGCCGAACTGTATCGGAAATTGCGCGACACGGTTCGGTTCGCGCCGTTCGGGGCGTTCGATGGTCTGAACGACGCCGAACGGTGGGAGCAGATCGCGAAACTGGCGAAGCTCGCGGGCCTGTATTTCCCACTGGGATTGCTCGCAGCGCGACTCAAGGGCCACATACAAACGTGGAACATTGCCCGCGTCGTGCTCGCCGCCGGCGCCGTTGCGCTGTGCCTCGAATCGGCGCAATTGATTGTGAAGTCGCGCACGCCGAGCACCACGGACGCACTCGTCGGCGCGGTCGCGGCCGTCCTGGGGTGGTACGCCGGGCGCGTTCACCACGAGGGGCTCGCGATCCCGTTCGCGGTGAGTTGGGGCGTCGTGTGGTTCGCGGGGATGACGCCCGTCACACAGTCGCCGGCAAACACCCCGCGCCTCGAACTACCCCGGCCGTTCGACTGGGTGCCGGGGCGCCCACTCGAGAGCGGCGATCCGCTCTTTACGCTCGAAGAGGTGCTCACGAAGTTGGTGCTGTTCGGGCTGCTCGGCGTGCTGGTCGCGGCGTGGCGCCTGCCCCCGCGTCACCGAAGGGGCGCACCCGGTTCGGTGCGGGTGGCCGTGGTGATCGCGACCGCGTTGGGGTTAGCCGTCTCATCGTTTTTCGAGAGCGGGCAGCGGTGGTACGACACGCACACGCCCTGCATCACCGACGTGCTGCTCGGCGGAATCGGTGCGGCGGTCGGCGTGGTCGCTTCGAGTTTAACGTGTGTGCGACGCGGTGGTTCACCAGCACGAATCGCTCGTCCCCCCGTGTGCTAAAGGTAGGGTATGGTGGTATCTGATGCGCAACCCGAAGCCGGTACCGTGCGGGGAGACCCTCCGCAATCGGTCGAGGGAGTCCGTGCGCCCGCGTCTCCGCCCGAAATCGAACCGCCGCTCACCGTACTGGAACCGCAGAGCGGCTGGGCGCTACTCGACCTGAAAGAACTCTGGCGGTACCGCGAACTGCTCTTCTTCCTCGCGTTACGCGACGTCAAAGTTCGGTACAAGCAGACGGTTCTCGGGCTCGGCTGGGCGGTCGCACAACCGCTCGCGACGATGGCCGTGTTCGCGCTGTTCCTCGGTAAAATGGCGGGCGCTTCGGCGGGAATCGAGCACTACCCGCTGTTCGTGTTCGCGGGGATGGTCGCGTGGACGTTCTTCGGCAACACCGTGACCACTGCGGCCAACAGCGTGGTTGCGAACGAGCGCCTCGTCACGAAGATCTATTTCCCGCGCCTCGTGATCCCGCTCAGCACGGTCGGGGTCGGCGTGTTCGACTTGGTCATCGCCTCGGGGCTGCTCGCGGTCATGGCCCTGTCGTTCGGCGTCGTGCCGGGTTGGTCGGTCTTGTTGCTGCCACTCGTGGTGCTGATGCTCGGGGTGGCGTCGGCCGGAGTGGGGGTACTGCTCGCCGCGCTGATCGTGTCGCAACGCGACTTCAAGTACGTTCTCACGTTCGGCGTGCAGTTGTGGATGTTCGCGACGCCGAGCCTCTACTTGCCCGCCGACGCGCTCGGGCCGACCGCACAGACCTACCTTCCGCTGAACCCGGCCTACGGGCTGGTGCTCGCGTTCCGTCAGGCCGCGCTCGGCGGCACATTCGACTGGTACGCCTTCGGGGTGTCGTCGGGTGTGGGCGTGCTCTTCGCAATTGTGGGCGCGCTGTATTTCCGCCGCGTGGAACGCTCCTTCGCGGACACGATTTAGCAGACGCAGAGCCGTGCCGGTCGCTCCGGGCGACCGGCCGGTGTCAGCCGGCCGATGAGAGACTCCCGGATTGCTCACTGCACCCACGCTCGGCGCACCCGGGCGCGTTGCGCCGTGTTGAATAGAGTTTGGTCTTTTGTTTGGTGGCACAGGCCTCTGGCCTGTGTGAGTGCTTCCACAGGCCAGAGGCCTGTGCCACAAGCAGAAAGCACAAGCGCTCAACACAACAACCGGCCGGCTGACACCGGCCGTTCGCCTGAGCGTCGTGGATTGGTACCTGAGTGACTGTTCCAGCCCTGTGGACGGAAAGTAATTGAGGCCATGCACCCGGCGATCCGCGTCGAAAAACTGACGAAACACTTCCGGTTGGGCGGTCGGCCGAAGGGCGGGCTGAACCTCACGGAGTGGCTCGCGCGCGCGCTGCGCGGGGGGCGCACTTCGACCGCACCCGAGGCGAACGACTTCTGGGCGCTGAGGGGCGTTTCGTTCGAGGTGAAGCGCGGCGAAGTGGTCGGTATCATCGGCCGCAACGGGGCCGGTAAAAGTACGCTCCTGAAGATCCTGTCGCGGATCGCGGACCCGACCGGCGGGCGCGTCGAGTTGCGCGGGCGCGTGGGCAGTCTTCTCGAGGTCGGCACCGGGTTCCACCCCGAACTGACCGGGCGCGAGAACATCTTCCTGAACGGCAGCGTGCTCGGCATGAGCCGCAGCGAGATCACCCGCAGTTTCGACGCGATCGTCGCGTTCGCGGGCGTCGAGCAGTTCCTCGACACGCCGGTGAAGCGGTACTCGAGCGGGATGTACGTCCGGCTCGCGTTCGCGGTCGCCGCGCACTTGAACCCCGAAATCCTCATCATCGACGAGGTGCTCGCGGTCGGCGACGCGGAGTTCCAGAATCGGTGCCTGGGGAAGATGCGCGAGGTCTCGGCCGGCGGGCGCACGGTGCTGTTCGTCAGCCACAACATGACCGCGGTGCAGAACCTGTGCTCCCGCGCCATCGTTCTCGCGGAGGGGCAGGTGGTCACGGACGGCCCGCCCGCGGAAGCCGTTCGCGCGTACCTGACCCAGCGCGGCGACCTCGCGGCCGAGTGGACGGACGCGCGCGCGCCGGTCGCGAACCGGCGCGTGGCACTCAAGGCGGTTCGCGTGCGCCGGGCCGACGGAACGGTCGCGCCCGCGCTCCTGCCGGATCAACCGTTCGGCATCGAGATCGACTACGAGGTGACCGCGCCCGCGAGCACTCAAATCGCGTTCCGCTTGAACCGCGACGACGGGCAAACGGTGCTCACCACCGCGGACAATGACACGAAGCGAACCTTCTGCACCGCGCGTCGGCCGGGGCGGTATGTTGCGCGCGTGGAGTTCCCCGCGCACTTGCTCGCGCCGGGCCGCTACCACTTGCTCGTTGCCGCGAACCAGGTCGGCGACCGCGGGCACGACCTGCTCGAATCGGTGCTCGATTTCGAGGTGTCCGCGATCGGCTCGCTCCAGCAGATCGAGAACCGCCTCGGCGTGGTGATGCCGCTACTGGAATGGACCGAGGAGCGGATCGGAGACTGACCGGGCCGACCCGGTTCGATGGAGGTTCGATGTCGGCGCTCGTGCAAGCGTACCAATCGCTGGTTCCCGCGTTCGTGCGCGGTCCGCTGTATCACTGGCGCGCGTGGGCCGCAGCGCTCGTCACGAGCCCCGCCGCGCGCGGCGAGTGGATCGCCAAGAGGCTCGTTTCGTGCGGCCGGGCCGTGCGAACGGTGCGCGTGCCGCACGGCCGATTGTGGGTCGATTTGCGCGACTTCGGGGTGGGGCGCCGAATCTTCATTCACGGCCGCTACGAGGAACCGGAAGCCGCGGTATTGCGGGCCGTGCTCCAACCCGGCATGACGTACCTCGATGTGGGCGGGAATCTCGGGTACCTCGCCACACTCGCGGCGAAGTTGGTCGGCGAGACGGGGCGCATCATCGCGATCGAGCCGGAGCCGTACAACTTCGCGCTGCTCCAGAAAAACTTGAAGTTGAACGCGCGCGAGCGGTCCACCGCAGTGAACGTCGCTGCGGGCGGCGCGCCGGGAACCGCCAAACTCTTCAAGTCGGTCGGTAACCTGGGCGACCACCGGCTCTACACTGACGGCGACTCCTCCGGGCGCGCGTTCGTGGAAGTGCCGGTCGTGCGGCTCGATGACCTCTTCGCGGCGAATAACTGGCCCGCGCCGGACTTCATCAAGATCGACGTGCAGGGCTACGAGCCGCACGTGGTCGCGGGCCTGGATGGACTCATCCGCACAAACCGGCCGCGAGCGATTCTCACGGAATATTGGCCCATCGGCATTCGCAATGCGGGGGGAGACCCGGCCGCGTACCTGGAATGGTTCCGCGCACGCGGGTTCGAGTGCTCTCTGATCGGCGCGGATTGTGGGTTGACTCCCGTGGCCGTAGAGCGCGTGGACGACCACCTCCCGCCACTGAACCCGGCCGTGCCCGATGCCCAGATGCTGAACCTCCTGTTCCGCCGGTGACCCCGAGCCGCGCCATGCCGATCGTTTCCAACTGGCCGAACGTGCGGATCGAGAACCGCTACCTCGATCTGTACTACGGCGCGCTCGCAGCGCACGGGGTGAATCTCGGTCCCGGGTGCGAAGTGCGCGACGATTTCTTGCGCGCGCACGCGGGCACGATCGACGCGGTTCAGTTCCAGTGGGCGCCGGAGCAAATCTGGCGCTGTCGCGGGTCGTCGCTGTGGGCACGGGCACGCGGACTGGCAGGTTTTTGGAAGTACCTGCGCCTCGCACGATCGCTCGGGATTCGCATCGTCTGGACGCTTCACGACGTGGAGCACCACGAGGGTAGCGGTCGGCTCGACGAACTCGGCTATCGGCTCCTCGCACGCCACGCGGATCTGTGCATCGTTCACGACGAGTGGGCCGCGGACCAGTTCGTACAGCGGTTCGGTGGCTCGCGCGAGCGCGTGTGCGTGATGGAGCACGGGAACTACGATGGCGTCTTCCCGCCTGCTGCACCACGAACGGAAACGCTCGCCCGCTTCGGGATCGACCCGGCGCGCCGCGTAGTGCTGTGCCAGGGGAACATTCGGCCGTACAAGCGCTTCGATCTGGCTATTGAAGCCGTAAAGCATCTCGGCGCGGAATATCACCTCGTCGTCGCCGGTCGGCCCCCCGATCAGGCCTTCGCGGACGAACTGCGCCGAGCCGCGACCGGCACTTCGAACGTGACGTTGCTTCTGGAGAGTCAGTCGGACCAAGTTGTCAGCGACTTGTTCGCTGCGTCCGATTGCTTCCTGCTGCCCTACGCGAAGATCACCGGGAGCGGGAGCTTACTCACCACGGCCACACTCGGGCGCGGGTTCGTGGCGTCGGAGCTACCATACTTTCGGGCCGCACTCGCGCAGGAGCCGGAAGCCGGAGTGTGCTTCCCGGTCGGCTCCGTCGAGGGATTGTGCGACGCGGTACGAGCGTTTTTCGCGGGTGATGTGCAAGAGCGCCACCGCGCGGCCCGGCGGATCGCGGACCGCGTGCCGTGGAGCGAAGTCGTGCGCCCGGTCGCGGAGTGGTTCCACCGGATGTGCCCCGCCCGCGCGCCGCAAACTGCGGAGGTTAGTGCGCGATGAACCAGCCCTGCTCACTGACCGTCATCGTCCCGACGTACAACCGCTCCGGGTACGTTCGCGAGTGCCTCGTCGCGCTTCAGCGAAGCGGCGTGCCGGATCTGGAGATCATCGTTTCCGACGACGGCTCCACGGACGACACGCGCGAAGTTGTTGCCGCCACGAACCCCGAAGCGAAATACTTGTGGCAGCCGAACAGCGGAACGCCCGCGACCGCGCGCAACGCCGCCTTTGCGGTGAGCCGCGGGCGCTACGTGGGTTTCCTCGATTGCGACGATGAGTGGCTCCCCGACGCACCGGCCCGCGCGGTCCGGTTCCTGGATGCGCACCCAGAGGTAGATGCGCTGTTCGCCGAATCCAGAATGGGCAACCCGCAGGAGGGTTACGTTTCGTGGATCGAATCCGCGGGGCAAGAGGCGTTCTTCCGGTTGCCGCATTCGGAACCGGAGCCGGGCTTTCGCGTTCTGGAGTGCGGGCCGTTCTTTCGCCGCATGGCCGTTCGTAACCCGGTGTTCATTGGTGCGACGATTGTGCGCCGCGAAGCGTTCGCCGCGATCGGCGGTTTCAATCCTCAGCTTTGCGGCGCTGCGGACTGGGAGTTGTGGTTGCGGATGGCGCACCGGTTCACCTGGGCGTACATGGCCGAACCTCTCGCGAAGTACACGCGGCACCTCGATAACATGTCGAGCAATCACGACAAGATGATCGCCGAATTCGTGCAGTCGCTCCGCAACGTGTTGGCGAAGTGTGCCCTCTCGCCTTCCGATCGGCGCTTCATGCGAGCCCAACTCCGCACCCACCTTTTTAGCCACGCCTATCTCGCCTACGATCGCGGTGACATCGCGGAAGCGCGTAAGCGATTCTGGCGGTCCGTGCGCGCGGGCGATGTGCGTCCGGCAACGCTCGCGCTCGCAACCTTCTGCACACTCCCCGGCGCGCTCGCCCGCCGGGTGCGCAGGCTGAAGCACACGGCCGCACCGGGGGGCCGCGTATGACGCCGAACGTGTGGATCGTTCCCGTTAATTACAACGGAACCGAAGATACGCAGAAGTGCCTGCGCTCGCTCGCGGAGCTTTCGGTTCCCGCGAACGTGATCCTCGTCGACAACGCTTCGCACCCCGACCCGACGGCCGCACTTGCAGCGGAGTTCCCGTGGGTTCACGTCGTTCGTAACACCGAGAATCTCGGCTGGTCCGGCGGGAACAATACCGGCATTCGCTACGCGCTGGAACGCGGCGCGGACTTCGTGATGTTGCTGAACAACGACACGACGGTTGCGCCCGACATCGTCGCGCGACTCCTGAGCGCGTTTCGGGCTCACCCGGGGTTCGGCGTGATCGGCCCCGTGATCCGCTACATGGACGAACCCGATGTGGTGATGACTGATGGCGTGACGTTCAACCCGCCGCGCTTTCCGGGGTTCTTCCAGCGGAAAGTCGTACCCGAGCGCACGACCGATCCGCCCGCGGTAGATGAGACTGACATCGTAAACGGCTGCTGCATGATGGTGCGCGCGGACGTGTTTCAGCGCATCGGGCTGATCGACGATCACTTCTTCCTTATTCACGAGGAAGCCGATTTCTGCCTCCGGGTCAAAGAAGCCGGTTTCGGGTGCGGCGTGCTGGCCGAGCCGCTCGTGTGGCACAAAGGTTCAACCGCGTTCAAGCGCGCCGGGAAGAAGTGGCAGCGGTACTACGACACGCGGAACCTTTCGCTACTGGTGCGAAAGCACCGACGGGAAAGCGGGCGCGGGTTGTTCTCGGCTTACGCGACCTACCTGCGCTATGCGTACCACCGGTACTGCCACGAACGCGAGGCATCGCAACGCGACGCGGCCGACGCGGTCCTCGAAGGACTCATCGACGCCGCGACGCGCCGCACGGGGCCGTATCGCGCCCGGAACCGTTGGGGTGTACCCGCGCTGCGTGGTGTATTCGAGTTGGGCCGCCGGTTGAGACGCGGTTGATGTCGTTTTTGTTCACGAAAGATGGATTTGATGTCCCTCCGATTGCTATTCGTCAAAGACTCGCTCTCCTGGCCGCGTTCGAGCGGGCACGACGTCCATTGCTTCCACATGATGCAGGCGCTGGCGAAGCTCGGCCACGAGGTGGGGTTGCTCACCGCGGCCGAACCGCACCCCGAAGCGGTCGCCGGTCTGCCGCTCGCGTTTCAGCGCGCGTTCCCAAAGCGAGGAGAGCCAGCCGTCGGCCCGGCGCCGCAGTTCCGTTGGTTGCAACGGAAGTTCCAGAGTTATTGGGGTGTGGACGAGAACCGCGTGCGCGCGGTCGGCCAAGCCGCACTCGACATGAACGCAGACGGCGTGGTTGTGGTTGGGTTGAACGTACTGCCGTACCTCGGCGCGGTGAAGGACCGGCTCCGTGTGTGGTACGCGGCCGACGAATGGGCCTGGCACCACATTTCACAAGTGAGCGCGTTCCGCCCGCGAACGTGGGGCGAGATGAAGCAGGCGCTGATTAAGGGCGTGTACGAGCGCGCGTACAGGCCGATGCTCGAGCGCGTGTGGGTCGTCACCAGCGCCGATCAGCGCGCGATGCGCTGGGTCGCGGGCGTTCGCGGAATCGATGTGGTGCCCAACGGTGTGGACGCGGAGTACTTCCGCCCGCTCGACGTGCCCCAGCGCGAACACAGTTGTACCTTCTGGGGGCGGCTCGATTTCGGGCCGAACGTGCAGGCGCTCGAATGGTTCTGCGGGCGCGTGTGGCCGCGCGTGCGGGCCGCGCACCCGGACGCGACGTTCACGGTCTACGGCTTCAGCCCGACGCCCGCGGTTCGCGCGCTGACCGGGCACAATGGAATCGAACTCATTGCCGACCTCCCGGACCTGCGTGCGGCGGTCGCCGCGCACCAAGCAGTGGTGTTCCCGTTCGTGAGTGGAGGCGGCATCAAGAATAAGTTCCTCGAAGCCGCAGCGATGGGGAAACCGATTGTGTGTTCGTCCGTAGCGCTCAATGGGCTTCGCAACCCGGCCGAAAGCGGCGCAATCGTCGCCCGCTCGCCCGATGACTGGGCGCGAGCGTTGGGCGCGTTGTGGTCGGACGCGGCCCGGCGCGCTGCGGCCGGCGCATCGGTTCGACGGTGGGTGATCGAGCGGCACAGTTGGGACGCCGCCGCGCGCACCGCGGCCGAAGGACTGGCGAAGTCGATGAGCGCGAAGAAGTAAGCAGCTAATTGCATCTGCGTGCGGGTCCGGTACGATGAGGCCACTTCGCCGCTTCGTCCTCACCGGATCGCAATCATGTCCGAGACGACCCCCACCCGTCGCGACTTCCTCCGTACCACGGTAGCCGGCGCCGCCGGGTTCGCACTTGCTGGCGCTGCGAGCGGGCGCACGAACGCGCCGTTGGCGCTCGGTCGCGCGAAGAGCTGCATCTTTATCAACATGGTGGGCGGCCCGGCTCACCTCGATACCTTCGACCCGAAGCCGGATGCGCCGAGTGACGTGCGCGGACCGTTCCGGCCCATCCAGACCGCGACGCCGGGCACGCACCTGAGTGAACTGTTCCCCAAGCTCGCGAAGTTGACCGACAAGTTCAGCCTGATTCGCTCGATGCACCACGACGCCCCACCGGTTCACGAGTGCGGGTTCCAACTGCTGAACACCGGCCGCCTCTTCCGCGACGGCCCCGAATGGCCGAATATGGGCGCGGTGATCGATCACCGTTTCGAGCGGAAGTGGTCCGATATGTCGAGTTGGATAGTCATGCCGCATGCAACCGTCGACACGGGTATTTCCGTGAGCCACGGGCAGAGTGCTGGTTGGCTGAAACGCGGAGGGGTGGTTCCGGCAATCATGGATTTGCCATGTTTTTCCGCGGGACCATTTAACTTTTGCTGTGGCTTAGCTTCTGTGGTGGATGATCTCGGATTGCGATTCATGACCATCAACCAGTTCCCTACCGTTTTCGACGCGCCTTCGTGGGATTGCCACGCGGACGGCGGTTCGCTTCGCACCACACTAACCGACGTCCGCGATACAGTGGCGCCGAGTTTCGATACGGCGGTTGCGCGACTCCTCATGGACCTCGAAGATCGCGGACAGTTGGAATCGACGCTCGTGGTCGCGACGGGCGAGTTCGGGCGCACGCCGAAGCTGAACTCCAACGGCGGGCGCGACCACTGGGCCGGGTGCTGGACCGCACTGGTTGCGGGTGGCGGTGTGAAGGGCGGGCGCGTCATTGGGGCATCGGACCGCATCGGGAGCGAACCGAGTGACCGGCCAGTTTCGCCGCAGGAACTCGTGAGCACCATCTTCCACGCGCTCGGCGTTCCGCACAACGCGACCATTCCGGGACCGGACGGCGCGCCCGTCGCGGTGTATCCCGGGGCGCCGGTCACGGAACTGTTCTGAGCAAAAAACATCCCACCGCAGATCACGCAGATCGAAGAAGGATCAGACATGAAGCCCGCATTCCATCGAGTTTTACTTCTGATCGTGTCTTCATCCGCGTTACCCGCGACTCCTCTTTTTGCTGCCGATCTCGTCGCGCTCCCCGACACCAAACCGTTGACGGATGAAGGGAACCTGTCCGAAAAGATGGTCGCGGGGATGCACAAGTACCTCGACCGCGCGCTGGCGAACGCGCCCAAGACGCGCGACGAAGTATGGAAAGCCGATCTCGCGTCGAAAGACGCCCTGGTGAAGTCACTTCCCGCGAAGCGCGATCGTTTGCGGAAAATGCTCGGTGTGATCGATGAGCGCGTGCCGCCGAAGCTCGAATACGTTGCGGAACCGGGACGGGCATCACTGATTGCCGAGATCGACGGGTGCAAGATTCACGCAGTTCGCTGGGCCGTACTGCCGGGCGTCGATGCCGAAGGCCTCCTCATCGAACCCAAGGAGAAGCCGAAGGCGAACGTGATCGCGGTGCCCCACGCGGACCAGTTGCCCGAATCTGTCGCCGGGTTAATCGCAGGTGATAGCTTCGGGCTCCGGTTGGCTCGTAGCGGCTGTCGAGTCTTGGTTCCCACGCTCATCAACCGGCGCGACGACTTGTCGGGAAACGCCAAACTCAAGCGACTGACGAACCTGCCGCACCGCGAGTTTTTGTACCGGATGGCCTATGAGATGGGCCACACGCTCACCGGCTATGAGGCGCAGAAGGTGCTCGCCGCGGTCGATTGGTACAAAGCTCAAGACGACAAACTGAAGGTCGGGGTGATCGGGTACGGCGACGGTGGAATGATCGCGCTGTATTCCGGCGCCCTGGACGAGCGCATCGCTTCCGTTCAAGTGGCAGGCTACTTCAATCAGCGGGAAAAACTTCACGAAGAGCCGATTGATCGCAACGTGTGGGGGTTGCTCAACGAGTTCGGTGACGCCGAACTTGGGGCGATGATTTACCCGCGGCACTTTGGCCGCGATCTACACTACAGTGCCCCAACATGGGATGGCCCTGCGCAATCCAAATCGGGCCGGAGCGGGGCCGCTCCAGGAAGGCTCGGAGAGGGTTTCGGGGGCTTCACTGAAGATCACCGCTACCGCAGTTTCTCCGACCCCACACTGAAGAAGGATGCCGTAATTGATATCGGCGGTCCGGTCCGAGTCACCATCGAGATCGGTGAGTTTCTACACGGACTCGGTGTCCAGCGGATCGCTTTGGAACGCCTGACGCCGCCCGACGTGAAATTTCCCGACCCCGCCGCGCGCCACAAGCGGCAGTTCGACCAACTCGTTGCCTGCACGCAAAAGCTCTGGCGCGACTCGGAGGCGGTGCGGAAAGAGTTCTGGAAGAAGGCCGACGCGAGTTCGCCGGAGGCGTGGGAGAAGTCGTGCGACTCGTACCGCGACTACTTCCACACGGAAGTGATCGGCAAGTTGCCCGACCCGAAGGGGCCACTCAACCCGCGCACGCGACAAGTCTACGACGAGAAAACGTGGACCGGATATGAAGTGATGCTCGATGTGTACGATGATGTATTTGCATACGGCATCCTGCTCCTTCCCAAAGACATGAAGCCCGGCGAGAAGCGCCCGGTCGTGGTGTGCCAGCACGGTTTGGAAGGCACCCCGCGGCACACGATCGATGTCGAGAAGCGCCCCGTTTATAACCACTTCTCGCGCCGGCTCGTTGAACTCGGCTATATCGTGTACGCGCCGCAGAACCCGTACTACGGCGAGAACGTGTTCCGCCAGCTCCAGCGGAAGGCGAACCCGCTCAAACTCTCGCTGTTCAGCTTCATCATCCGGCAGCACCAGCGCACGCTCGACTGGCTCGAAACGCTGCCGAACGTGGACTCCAAGAAGATCGCGTTCTACGGCCTCTCTTATGGCGGCAAGACGGCGATGCGCGTGCCGGCCGTCGAGAAGCGCTACTGTCTCTCCATCTGCTCCGGTGACTTCAACGAGTGGATCGGCAAGAACGTGTCGGTCGATTTGGATCGCAGCTACATGTGGACGCGCGAGTACGAGATGTACGAGTTCGATCTCGGCAACACGTTCAACTACGCGGAGATGGCGTTCTTGATCGCGCCGCGTCCGTTCATGGTGGAGCGCGGACACGACGACGGTGTGGGAACGGACGAGATGGTGGCTTACGAGTTCGCCAAGGTGCGCTACCTGTATGCGAACCGGCTGAAGATCCCCGGCAACACAACGATCGAGTTCTTCCCCGGTGGACACCAGGTTAACGCGAAGGAGACGTTTGCGTTCCTGAAAGCCAAACTGGATTACCCGAAGTAGTCGGCCTATTGCTTCCCGTCGATCCACCGCGCGAACTGCTCCGCTTTCGCGCTCCACCCTTCGTTCGCCAAGCGACCGCGCGCCCGCCTTTGGTTCTCCGGCATCCCGGTCTGCAAGCGCGTCAATACGGCTCGTGCGAACGCTTCAGGCGACTCCACCACATCGGCGCAGTCGGCCCACTCCGCGGTCGCGGGCAGGTGCCGAACCACGACCGATTTCCCCGTCGCCATATACTCTTTGAGCTTCAGCGGCTGCATCGCCCGCGTTACCGGGAGGTCCGCGTAGGGCGCGATGAGCACGGACGCCCGCGCCGCCAGCACCGGCAAATCGGCGAACGGGAGCGGTGGGAGGCTCCGCACACGCGGCAGTCGCAGCAATTCCGGGTCGGGGGCGTCGTGCGGACCCGCAAAGAGGATCGTGCCGTCGGTCATTGCTTCACCGAGGTGCTTCACGAACGCAAGGTCCGTGCGGCGATCGATCACTCCCCAATACACAATGAGTGGTTTTGGCAGCGCATCCAGTTCACGGAGTGACACGGGTACGTCATTCGATTGGGGCGCGTGCCAGAAATCGAGATCGACCCCGTGGGTAAGCAAGTGCGCGGATTTACCCCACGCCGCGAGGTGCGTTCGTAGTGTTTCGCTCACCGCAATCGTGACGTCCACTTTCGGGGCGAGTTCGGCTTCCATGTCGCGCATCGTGCGGCCGTCTAAGCCGGGCCACACGGAGAAGTCGTCCACGCAGTAATAGACCCAGCGGGCCGCACGAACGTGCCCGACGAGATCGGCCACGAGCGGTATCGTGGTGACGACCACCGGCGGTTCGGGCATCGCGTCCGCGACGGACTTCAGCGCGCGCCCCAGGAGCCGCCGGTTGAGTCCGCGTGCGAACCGCGACCGTAACGACGGCCACATCTTGGGATTGAGAACGAGGGGGGCGGGGGGGGAGAACCCCTCCCCAACCCCTCCCCTAAACGGAGAGGGGCTTAAAACCGTCTCGGATTGTGTATTTGGTTCTGTTCCCCCTTCCTTCTTAGGGAAGGGGGTTAGGGGGTTAGGTTGCCTTCGCTCCCCCAGCACCCACTGGCGGAGTTTGCCCATTCCGCGCGTGACGGTGCTCCAATTCAGCCCCGGCGGGCGCGTGCCGATCGTGTTCACCCAGACGACGCGCCGGTGCGGGAGCAGCTTCGAGATGAGGTGCTGACAACTCGACGGGTGCCGGCCCCAGTCGTCGGAAAACACGATCAGCGGGGCGGGTTCAGGCATCGCTCGCGCTCGTTTCGGTCGGCTCGAACCGGTTGCGGATCACCTTCGCTGGTACGCCGGCCACAATCACGTTATCCGGCAGCGGTTTCGTCACCACGGACCCGGCCGCGACGATCGTTCCTTTGCCCACGCCGGCCAGGATGATGGCTCCGGTGCCGATCCACGCGCCCGCGCCGATGGTCACCATCTTGCGCTCGCCGCCCTGGTCGCGGATCGGTTTCGAGGGGTCGTCGAAGTAGTGCGTCTTTCCACCGGACGGGATCTGCACGTTGGACGCGAGCAGCACGTCGCGCTCGAGGTGAACGAGTCCGAGGCTGCAGCGCGGGCCGACGTACACGTTCTCATCGAGGATCGCACCGGGCTGTGAGAAGAACGTGCCGAACTCGACGGTCGCGGAGGGGTGGCACTTGGCGAGCACCTGCTGAAGGAACGCGCGCCGGAGGTACTGCCCCGTGAGCCCGGGCCACAACGAGAGTAGCTGCGAGCGCGATTCCAGAGCGCGCCCGCGCCCGAGGACGGCCGCGTTCAGCCAAAATGATGCGAGCACCGGCGAAACCCCGACGAGCGCTGCGCACCGGGCCGCGCGCTTGATTGCACTCTTGAGCGCAGATGCGTCTTCCGTGGGGGGAACGTGAATAACGGGCGGGGAACTCATTGCGGTCACCTCCCGGCCAGACGGGAGTACAGAGCGTAATACTCCTCGACGGTCCGGCCCAACTGGTAGCGCTCGACCGCGCGCTCGCGGCCCGCGGCGCCGAGGCGCGCGGTTAATTCCGGGTCACGGAACAGTCGGCGGATCGCGTCCGCGCACCCGTTCACATTGCCTCGCGGGAAGAGTAACCCCTCGCTCTCGTGCCGCACGATTTCGGGATTCCCGCCCACCGCGGTCACGATCGCGGGCAATCCGCTCGCCATCGCTTCGAGCAGCGTGAGTGACGCGGCTTCGCTGAGTGACGTGAGCGCAAAGGCCTCTGCCGCGCACATCAGTTCGGGGATGTCGGTGCGGATACCCAAGAATTTCACGCGATCGGGAACTCGCAGGTCCACCGCGAGGTTTTCGAGTTCGGCACGAAGCGGCCCGTCGCCGACCATGAGCAGGTCCACGCCCGGCAAATCGGGCACGGATGCCGCGAACCCGCGTAAGAGCGTGACCTGGTCTTTCACCGGGTGGTGCCGGGCGACGTGGATCAGGTAGCGCCGGTCGGGTTCCAGACCCGCATCCTCTTTGGCGAGCGCTTTATCCGCGGGCGGGCCGTAGCGCTCGACTTCGATCCCGTTCTCGATGATCTCGATCCGCGCGCCGGCGAACCCGTCCGTGCGCGACAACCCTTGCGCGCTGAAGTGACAGCACGCGGTCACCGAGTCCGCGAGGCGATCGAGGACGAGCCGGTTCACCGCGCGACGCAGGGGCGATACGCGGTCCGGGAAGTGGCGCCCGTGTTCGGTGAGAATCACTTTGGGCCGGAACCCGCACAGCGGTTTCGCGAGCGCCGAGTAGAAGAACGGCGTGTACTGGTGCGCGTGAACGACTTCGATATCGCGCGCGCGGACCGCCCGTGCGATGCGCTGGCTCACTCTCCAGTCGCGCCCGGGCTTGCGGTGAAAGCACACCAGATCGGCGCCTTCGGCCACTAGCTCTTCGCCGATGCGCCCGACCGCGTCGAGGCAGAAGATCGTTGGCTCGATGCGGTCCCCGAGCCGGCGAATGGTTTCGCGCACGAGAACTTCGGCCCCGGCCACCTGCATCAAGTGGACGACGAACGCGACGCGGATCGGTCCCTTCACGACGGCACCGCCGCGGGACGAGAGGCGGCCGGGTACGGGTACGGCAGCGTGAGCGGCGGTAACCCGGACGGCGTCGGGCCGAGCTTCGCCTTCACCGCGCACGTGATCGCGTGCAACTGCACCGCGAGGAGGACGCAAATGTACGGCATCTCGAAGTGCTCGAGCGAAAGGAAGATCGCGCCGAAACAGAACAGAATCAGCGCGCACTCCAGTCCCGCGGCGAGCGAGCGCACCTTCAGCGTTTCCGGGTCCGTAAACGGCCGCAGCGTGCGCCGGGCCTGCCACAACCCGACGAACGCCGAGAGCAGCAACCCGACGTACAGTGCGAGCGCGCCCCAGCCGCTATCGGCCGCGGTCTGGAGGTACTGGCTGTGGATCGTGCGCCCCTCGATATCGGCCCCGTACTGGTAGGTGAACAGGTTCGAGTTGCGGATGCCCATGCCGAAGATCGGGCGCTCGTTGGCCATCTTCACCGCGATGCCCCACGTCACCCAGCGGGCCTGGGCGCTCGCGTCCGTGTCCTGCTTCCCGATGGAGAAGAACCGCT
This sequence comes from Gemmata palustris, assembly GCF_017939745.1. NCBI lineage: Bacteria > Pseudomonadati > Planctomycetota > Planctomycetia > Gemmatales > Gemmataceae > Gemmata > Gemmata palustris. The sequence goes on from NZ_JAGKQQ010000001.1 coordinate 7,032,850, forward strand.
CCTGGATCTCCTTCCCCGCCATGCCGACGACGAGAACCGCACCGACCAGGTACACCGCGGCGACGAACCGCTTGTTCCGGGCTCGCAGGAACATGGGTATTGATGTCACGAGCAGCGAGAGCATCGCGCCGCGCGAGAACGAGAGCAGGACCGCGTGCAGGAGCACCGGGATCACCAGGAGGAACGCCCACCGCCACCGGCGGGTGTGCGCCTCCCACGCGAAGAAGCACAGCGGCACGGCCATCGCGAAGATGAGCGCGGCCCCGTTGTTGTCCAGCCCGCCGTAGCCCCGCGTGGCCAGCATCAGCCAGCCCCACGCGAAGTAGAAGAAGTTGACCTCGTAAGCGATGTACACCGCGCAGCCGATCATCACGTAGTAGATGATCCACAAATCGCGGACCGTGCGGAGCACGAGCGTGGCGCAGATGAACATCACGAAGATCTTGGCGTACTCCAGAAAGTACGGCCACGCGACGGTCTGGTTGATCGCGGTGAAGTAGGTGACGCTGATCCACGCGGTGAACGCGAGGAACAGGTAGTGACTGCGGTTGAACTTGGGATTGCCGTACCACGGGGCCTGCGAAACCGCGAGCGGGGTCCACACCTTCAGGCGCCACGCGACCGTTGCGACGAGCGTGACGACCGCGACCGGGAACGACCAACTGATTTCGGACACGCGCAGCCCGAACACCTCGACCCAGTCCCAGATCGCTTGCGGGCGCAGCACGGCGAACGTGTAGTACACGGCGATGCCGTACACGGGCGAGAGCACGACCGAACCGGCCGTCCCCAGCAACATCATCAGCGCCATGAGCGCGAACTGCTTCATCGATCCGTCCCGGGTCGCGGCCGCGGTATCGGGTTCCTCCCGGCACACGGGCGCCGGCTCGTGCCGCGACGTAAAGCCCTGCGAGTATCATATCGGCGCACGCGCGCCCCACCCCGGTTACGGCCGGGTGTTCTACCATCTTTCATAGCACACGGGGAAGTCCATCCCCGCGCCCCGAACAGGAAGCACGAGCTTGGAACACGTCGTCGAACTCAACGTTGTCGCACCGGCCGTCGGCCGAGGGCCGGTCACCACGGGTGTTCCGTTCCCGCGCAGCGCGCTACCCGATCCGCAAAAACTCGTGCTCCGCGACGCTTCCGGGAAGGCCGTTCGCCTTCAGTCGCGTGCGACCGATCGCTGGCCAGACGGGTCCGTGCGGTGGGCGCTACTCGACTGGATCGCGGAAGCGAACGCCGGCCCGTACCGCGTGGCAGTCGGTGAGCCGGCCGCGGTCGAAGGGCCGGTGGTAAGGGTGGAGGAGCGCGACGAGATCGTTGTTGTCGATACGGGAGTGCTACAGCTTGAATTACAGACATTAGCTACCTTCGGGTTTCGTCAGGTAGGTGTAGAGGGGACTGGCGGTAGTAGGACGGTGTACCCGCTTGTTACTGAAGGGAAGGGGGACTCGTGGTTCCCATTCCTGTTTGGTAATGGATACAAAATAGAGACTGGGCCGGTACGAACGGTACTGCACTTCTCCGGTCTGTTTAGGAGGAACGTGGCGTCCACTTTATGCGCCGAATTCGACATCCAGATGCACTTCTTCGCCGGGTCCGTGGCGGTGCGGATCGAGTTCACCATTCGCAACTCGCGCCGTGCGGCCCACCCCAGCGGGCTTTGGGACTTGGGCGACTCGGGGTCTGTTTTCTTGAAGGATGCTTCATTCACGTTCGCGCTTCCGACGGGCGAAATGGGCGTTCGGTGTTCGCCCGAAATTGGATCACCAGCGGAAGATTTCGCGGCCCCGTTTGAGCTGTATCAGGATTCGAGTGGCGGCGAGAACTGGCGTAGCACGAATCATCTCAATCGCAAGCACGAGGTGCCGGTCGCGTTTCGCGGGTACAAGCTGAAGTCCGGTGAATCGGAACGAACCGGGCTTCGTGCGACACCAATTGTCACGCTGTCGCGGGGAGCGGACTCGGTCGGGGTCGCGGTGCCGCACTTCTGGCAGAATTTTCCGCAAGCGGTCGAAGCGACGTCGAATTCACTTACGCTGCGCCTGTTCCCGCAGCAATCCACAGACTCTCACGAACTGCAAGGCGGAGAGCAGAAGACGTGGACGTTCGCGGTCGCGTTCGGCTCGGACGCGACTCCCGAGGCCCTGGAGTGGTCCCGCACACCGGCACGCGCGTTTGCGTCGCCGAAGTGGTACTGCGAGAGCGGAGCGATTCCATACCTTTCGCCGAAGGTCGATGACCCGAACGCGGACTACCTGAAGCTCGTGGACGCGGCCATCGAAGGGGCTGACACGTTTGATGCCAAGCGCGAGAAGATCGACGAATACGGCTGGCGGCACTTCGGCGATATTTATGGCGACCACGAAGCGGTCTACCACACCGGACCGCAACCGATGGTGTCGCATTACAACAACCAGTACGACCCGATCGCGGGGTTCGCGTACCAACTGATGCGCAGCGGCGACCTTCGCTGGCTGCGGCACATGGAAGAACTCGCGGCCCACGTGATCGACATCGACATCTATCACACCACGCAAGACAAGTCCGCGTACAACGGCGGGCTGTTCTGGCACACGTACCACTACGTCGACGCGGATACGGGCACGCACCGGTCGTACCCGCGTTCACTGCTTCAACTGAAGGGGATGCCGGGGCTCGATCCGAACGACCCAAAGGCCCAGCGTTCCAAGAGCGTGTACGCGCTCGGCGGCGGACCCGCGAACGAGCACAACTACGCCACCGGACTGATGCTCCACCACTTCCTGACGGGAAGTGCGGCCTCGCGCGAAGCCGCGCTCGGTCTGGCGCGGTGGGTGATCGACATGGACGACGGCAGTAAGACGGTATTCCGCTGGCTCGCGAGCGGCGACACCGGGTACGCGAGTCAGAGCCGTGACGCGGGCTACCACGGTCCCGGGCGCGGGTCGGGGAACTCGCTGTCCGCACTCATCGACGGCCACCGGCTCAGTGGCGACGTCGCGTTCCTCAACAAAGCGGAGCAGCTCGTTCGTCGCTGCATCCACCCGAACGACGACGTGCCGAAACGCAACCTACTCGATGTGGAGAACCGCTGGTTCTACACGATGTTCCTCCAGGCGCTCGGGAAGTACCTCGATCACAAAATCGAGCGCGACGAACTCGACGCAATGTACGCTTACGCCCGCGCGAGCCTGTTGCACTACGCGCGCTGGATGGCGGACCACGAAGTGCCGACGCTGTCGCGCCCGGAGATCCTCGAATACCCCAACGAAACCTGGGCCGCGCAGGACATGCGCAAGAGCGAGGTCTTCAAGTTCGCCGCGAAGCACGCGACCGGCGCGGAAAAGGCACGCTTCCTCGAACGCGCGGAGTTCTTCTTCCGCGATTCCGTGTCGCGCCTCACCGCGTTCGAGACGCGCACGCTCGCACGACCCGTCGTGCTGATGCTGTCATTCGGCTACATGCACGCACACTTCCAGCGCCACCCCGAAGAAGCCGCCCCACCGCCGAAGGTCGAAGCGCGCGACTTCGGGCGCCCGGAAGTATTCGTGCCGCAAAAGGTGCGGGCCAAGAAGCGCGCGAAGCTGCTCGTGGTGGCTGGCGTCGCACTGGGGCTGCTCGGTGTGGTGGCTCTGGTGGGGTGGCTGCTGCTGAAGTAAGGGGCGAGGGAAATTCGCCACTATTCAGAGGACAGAGATCAGAAAGCAGAGAACAGAAAAGCAGATTGGCCACAAAAAGGCACAAAGGGCACAAAAAGAAGACAGGGGACAGAGATCGGAAGGCAGAAAGCAGGAAGGCCGGGCGCATTGGTTTAGCCCCATCCGGGGCTAAAAATCATTCTCTTGTCTGATCCGCGTAATCTGCGTTATCCGCGGTTCTTCCTCCTGACTTCTGTCCTCTGTCCTCTGTCCTCTTTTTTGTGCCCTTTGTGCCTTTTTGTGGCCAATCCGTCTTCTGTCTTTATCGTGCCATTCATCGACATTGATCGTGCGGTTGATTTCGGAGGCTCAACGAATGGCGGTTCCGGCGCGGGCGTGGGTGGTGACCGGCGCGGGCACGGCCGTTAACCTGTGTCTCGGCATCCTCTACGGCTGGAGCGTGTGGAACGCGGCGCTCGTGAACGAGGCGCGGGCCGGCGAGCCGATGACCGGGCTGAACGAGGGGTGGACGTACCTCGATAACGTGCGCGGGACCGTCGCGTATGCCGTCTGCGGGATCACGTTCGCGCTGTTCATGATCCCGGGCGGGCGCCTCCAGGACCGTTACGGGGCGAAGATCGGGGCCACGCTCGGCGGGTTGTTCCTCGCGATCGGGTGCATCGTCGCCGGCCTCATGAAGAGCTTCGAGGGGCTGGTGGTCGGATTCGGCGTGCTGGGTGGAATCGGCATGGGTTTGGGCTACGCCGCGGCGACGCCCGCGGCGGTGAAGTGGTTCCACAGCAGCCGGCGCGGGCTGATCGTTGGGTTGGTTGTGGCGGGGTACGGGGCCGCGGCCGTCTACATTTCGCCGCTCGCGGACTACCTCATCACGAACCACGGATTGACCGGCAGTTTCGTGGGATTGGGGATCTTCTTCGCGGTCGTGGTCGTGATCGCCGGTCAACTCCTCAGTCCTCCCCCGCCCGGGTTCGTGGCGGCCGCGCCGTCCAACGTCGTGGAAGGACCGAAGCTGGCTGCCACCAACTTCGGCGCGGGGCAGATGCTCCGCACGTGGCAGTTCTATGCGCTCGTGTTACTCTTCATCGGGTCCGCGCAATCGGGCCTACTCGTCATCTCGAAGGCGAAAACGTTTCTCGCAGACACCGCGGGCAAAACCGGCTACTTCGCCGAGCGTGCGTGGCTGCTCGTCACGTTTATTGGTGTGGTGAACGCGATCGGGCGCATTGGGACCGGGCAGTATTCCGACCGCATCGGGCGGCTCAACGCTTACGCGATCAATGGTCTGGTGTCCGCCGCGTGCCTCCTGGTCGCGCCGTGGGTACTCGCGGAGAAAAACGTCCTGTTGCTGTTCGTGGTGATCGGGGTTATGGCGTGGCAGTACGGCGGTACGCTCGCGGTGCTCCCCGCGCTGACGGCCGATTACTACGGCCCGAAGAACCTGGGACTGAACTACGGGTTGGTGTTCGTGGGCTGGGGGTTCGCGTTCTTCGTGCCGCTGGTGGCCAGTTCGATCAAGGACCGGACCGGGCAGTGGGGCGGGGCGTTTTACCTGTCGGCGGGACTGCTCGTAACGGCTGTGCTGGTGAGCCGCATAATCCGCAAGCCGGTTTCAGTCGCGCCCGGCGCGTGAGATACTGGGCAACGTGGTAGAATTGGGCACCCCACGGACCGAACGTCATGTTGTTAGCGCTGCTGTTCTTCTTGATCGCCGGGCACGCGCTGATGGACTACTCGTTGCAGAACGACTCGATGGCGGTGTGCAAGTGCCGGAAGTCCACCAACCCGCTCGCGGCGAGCGTGCCGTGGTACTACTGGCTCACGTCGCACGCGCTCCTGCACGGGGCCGCGGTCGGGGTCATTTTCCGGTGGATGAACTTCGACTGGAACGTGGTCCTGGCCGTCGCCCTGGCGGAAACCGTAATTCACTGGATCACCGACTACGGTAAGTGCGAGAAGTGGTACTCATTGCACGTCGATCAGGCCGTTCACATCACCTGTAAAATCATCTGGTGGGGACTCGTCGCGGGCGAAGTCGTCAAGCCGATCGGGGGCTAACATGCCGCACGCCAATAGCCATCGATCCGGGCGCGCATCGACCACCGCGCTGGCCGTGGCCGCCGCCCTCATGGTCGGCGGGATCGCGGGCTACTTCCTCGCGGGACGCGCTAACAAGTCGGGCGGCGCCTCCGACGGGGGCACGAACGGCGAGGCCGCTTCGCGCGACCGCGTCACCGCGCTCGGGCGCCTCCAACCGGAGGGCGGGGTGGTTCCCGTGTACGGCCCGCCGGGAGATCGCATCGCACGAATGTACTCGATCCCCACCGGCGCCCCGCTCGTGGCCGGCGCTCCCATTGCCGAACTCGCGAGCCGCAAGGACCGGTTGCTCGAAGTCCAAGTGGCCCGCACGCAACTCACCGAAGCAACGGCCGCGCGGGACGCGAGCAAGCGGGCGGGCGAGAAGAAGATTCAGGCCGCGGAAGCCGAACTGAACCAGGCCAAAGCGAACAAGGTCAGCGACCTCGCCGCGCTCGACGCCAAGCTGAAGGCCGTCGCTCTGCAAGCGAAGACTGCCGCGAAACAGGCAGAACGCCTGCGGGGACTGAAAGGCAAAGTCACAACGGTGGCCGACGAGGACATCGAGAAGGTCGAGTTGCTCCAGGCACAAGCCGACGCCGAGCTCGCCGCGACGCAGGCCACGCGCGACAAAACCCGGATCACCTACGAAGAGACGGAGAAGGCGGCCGAGGCGAAGATCGGTGCGGCGAAAGCAGAGCTAGAGGAGGCACTGGCCCGCGCGCCGATCAAGTCCTCCGAGGAGAAGGTCGCGCTCGCGGAGCAAATGGCCGAAATGACCACCATTAAGGCTCCGATATCGGGGATCGTACTGAAGGTGACCGGGCGCACCGGGCAACCAACCGGGGTGGACCCGATCCTTCAACTCGCGGACCTCGGCAAGATGACCGCGGTGGCGGAGGTGTACGAGAGCGACGTGGAGCGACTGACGGGTTGGGTGCGCTCGGGGCCGGTTACGGCGGAAGTCACGAACCCGGCCCTGCCGAAGCCACTAAAAGGCGTCGTTCGCTCGGAAGCCGACATCACGCGCATGATCGCGCGCAACCAGGTGTTCGCGATGGGGCCGCGCGAGGACGCCGACCGCCGCGTGGTGGAGGTGGTCGTTCACCTGGACGACGCAAGTGCCGCTGACGCGGGCCGGCTCGTCGGGCTGCAAGTGACAGTCGCGTTCGTGCCGGGGAAGTAGTTTAGTGTGGTCCGCTCGCTCCGCGAGCGGGATGTAGCCGACTCCGGTCAGTGATCGCGATTGAGATAACGACGCGAACCGCTCGCGGAGCGAGCGGACCACACTAAGGGCGCCATGACTCCCCTTCGGCTCGCGTGGGCGAACCTGGTTCACAAACGCACGCGGACGTTCATCGCCGCGGCCGGGGTCGCGTTCGCGGTCGTGCTCGTGTTCATGGAACTCGGTATGCTCGGCGGCGTCGGCCGCACCGCGACCATGCTTTACGACAAGCTGCAATTCGATTTACTCATCACATCGTCCGAGTACCTCGACCTGAGCCGCGCGCCCGAGTTCCCGCGGGCGCGACTTTCACAGGCCCGGGTCGAAGGCGTGGACGACGTGATCCCGGTTTCCTTCGGCGTCGCGGGTTGGCGGGCGCCGCGCCAGGAGTCTGTGTTCGGTGGTACCGAACCGGGCGGGCAGTTGAGTATCAACATCGTCGCCGCGGTGCCGGATCAACTTGCCAAGACGTTCGCCGTGGGGAAGGGCGGCGCGTTCGCGTCCGAAGAAGAAGCGGCCCGCGCGGGAGTCAAACTGAAGCAGCTCGACACGTTCCTGCTCGATCGCCGGTCCAAGCCGGATTTCGGCGACGTTAATCAACTTCAGAAACTTCCTCCCGACGGACGCGCGGGTGAGGCCGTTCGCGTAAACGGCATGCGCGCGAGCGTCGTGGGCGGGTTCGATCTCGGTACCGGGTTCAGTTGGAACGGAATGCTGCTGACCAGCGAAGAGACTTACACGCACTTCGCGATGCGCCCGCGGGACGCGGTTCATTTCGGATTGGTGCAGTTGAAGCCGGGCGCCGACCCGGTTGCTGTTCAGAAGCAGCTTCGCGCGACTCTACCGCCCGATGTGAAGGTTTACACGCGCGCCGAGATCAACGCGGCCGAGCGCAACTACTGGTTGCGGCTCACCTCCATTGGGCAATTCCTGTTGGTCGCGGTGATTCTGGCAATTGTGGTCGGTGTCATTTTCGTGTACCAGATGATGGCCGCGGACATCCGCAACATGCTGCCGGAGTACGCGACGGTAAAAGCACTCGGCTACCGCCCGCCGTACCTCACGGGCGTGGTGTTGTGGCAGGCCGTGTTGCTCGCGGTCTTCGGTTACGTTCCGGGCTTCATCGCAGCGCTGGGATTGTATTTCGTGGCGAGCACCTACGGCGGCATCCCGACCGCAATGACACTCGGAGCCGCGGTGGGCGTACTCGCGCTGACGTGCTTTATGTGCCTCGCGTCCGGGCTATTAGCCGTGCGGAAGGTCCACACGGCGGACCCGGCAGACCTGTTCTAGGCGAACGGCCGGTGTGAGCCGGCCGGTGCAATTTGCACGAGTAGCTGTACTTTCGTTGTTCTCACCGGCCGGCTCACACCGGCCGTTCGCCAGGAAATCATGCCCGCTCCCGCTCCCGTTCCCCTGGCCTGGAAGAACCTTGCCCACGACAGGGTGCGGTTCGCGCTGTTCGCGTCCGGCGTCGGGTTCGCGGTGGTGCTGATGGGCGTGCAGTACGGCATCATGAACGCGATGCTCGACAGCAACACGGTGCTCATCGAGCGGCTCAAGGGCGACATCGTACTCATCAACCCGAACAAGGCGTCGCTGCTGTTCCGCGAGGGCGTGTCGCGCCGGCGGATCGCGGAAGCCGAGGGCGTGGCTGGTGTGAAGAGCGTGTCGCCGGTGTTCGTGGAGTATTCCATCGCGGCCCTGCGCCACACCGCGGCTGACCCGTCCGCGCGCACCAGCACGCGGCGGGTGCGCGTGATCGGCGTCGATCCGAACGCCGACGTACTCGACCTACCCGGCGTGAGTGCGAAAGACTGGCAGGAACTGAACACGCCAGGAACCGCGCTTTATGACCGCAAGAGCCGACCGCACCCGGACCAGGTCAATCACCCGGGCGAGTCGGTATTCGGAAAACTCGAACCCGGGGCCGGAACTGAACTCGCGGGGCGCGACATCCGGCTCGTTGCGGGCTTCGAGATGGGCTTCGATTTCGGCACCGACGGCAGCGTCGTGGTGAGTGACCGCACGTTCGAGAAATGGGTTCGCGAGCCGTACTACCCGACGAGCCCGATGGCGGAAACGGACATCGGCGTGGTGAAGTTGCTCCCGGGCGCGGACGTGAAAGGGGTGAAGGCGGCGCTGCAATCGAAGTTCGCCGCTGGGAGCGATGTGCTGGTTCTCACACGCGACGAAATGGTGTCGCGCGAGAAAAGCTTCTGGTGGGTGAACACGCCGATCGGCTTCGCGTTCGGTGCCGGTGTGCTCCTGGGCTTTGTTGTCGGAATGGTGATCTGCTACCAGATTCTCGCGAGCGACGTGGCCGACCACCTGCCCGAGTACGCGACACTGAAGGCCATCGGCTACACGAACCGATACCTGAGTTGGATCGTGCTGCAAGAGTCGCTGATCCTCGCCGCAGCGGGCTTCATTCCCGGCGTGGCGGTGACCTATGCGATGTATCTCGTCCTCAGCGAGATTACCGGGCTGCCGATGATTCTCACGCCGGCCCGATTCGCGCTGGTGATGGTGTTAACAGTGGTGATGTGCGTCGCGTCCGGGGCGCTCGCGGTGAGCAAGGTGAAGAAGGTGGACCCCGCCGATGTCTTCTAAACTCCCCCTCCCCGGTCAACCGGTGCTCCGCATTCGTGGGGTGAATCACTACTTCGGTACCGGCGACACGCGCACGCAGGTGCTCTTCGATAACACGCTCGAAGTGATGCCGGGCGAGTTAGTCATCATGAGCGGCCCGTCCGGGTCGGGCAAAACGACCATTCTCACGCTCATCGGCGGGCTGCGCACGCTGCAAGAAGGCGAGATCGAAGTTTGGGACGCGGGGCTGGGCGGTTACCGCAACTTGAGGGGCGTACCCGAGCCGGAACTGGTCCACGTTCGCCGGCTCATCGGGTTCATTTTTCAGCGACACAATTTGTTCGACTCGCTCACGAGCGTGCAGAACATCCGCATGGCGCAGCGGTTGAAAGAGACCGGCGAAGCCGATCCCGACGCGGACGCACGCGACGTGCTCACGTACCTGCTCCTCGGCGAAAAAGACCTGGAAGGGCGCACGCAGAAGTCGCGGTTCGACTACAAGCCCGCAAAACTCTCCGGCGGTCAACGGCAGCGCGTCGCCATCGCGCGGGCGCTCGTCAATCGACCGAAGCTCGTTCTCGCCGACGAGCCGACGGCGGCCCTCGACGCGAATAGCGGACTCGCGGTGGTCACATTGGTGCAGGAACTCGCGCGCCAACGGTCCGAGGAAGACCTCCGCCGGCTCGTGCGCCCGCCCGAAGAAGCCGGCGAGAACGGGCGGCTCGGAAGTTGGCAGATCCCGCTTTTAAAGAAGATCGCCACAGAACACGGCACTACCAGCCTGATTGTCACGCACGATTCGCGCATCATGAATCTGGCCGACCGCATCGTTCACATGGAACGCGGCCGGATCGAGTCGAACGTGGTCGTCGCGGAGCGCCTGTTCGTGCGAGAGGGCCTGCGCCAGAGTCCGGCGTTCGCCGCGGTTCTGCCCGAAGAGCAGGAAAAGATCGCCGATTCGGTCCTGATCGGCGTTCACCCGAACGACCCGGTGCGCCCGGACCACCTCGCCGCAAAGCCCGGCTGTGTCGAAGTCTACGAACCGGGACAGGTCATCGTGCGCCAGGGCGACGCGGTGAACGCGGAGAGCAAGTTCTACCTGATCCGGCGCGGCACCGTGGACGTGTCGCGCGAGGTCGGAGGAGCGACTCAAAAGCTCACAGAAATGGGTGCGGGGAGGTACTTCGGTGAAGTCGCGCTCCTCATGGACCAGCCTCGGAACGCGACCGTGCGTGCGCTGACTCGCGTCGAGGTGTACACGGTGAACCGCGCCACGTTCGACAAATTCTACTCAGTGAGCCGACCGTTTATTGAACGCGTACTGGCGAACTTCCGCGCAGGTGACGGCACCCCGCGAACGTAATTGGCTTCCAATGCGTGGAATTGTGGCAATCGAGGTGTTTCCCCGGGCGAGCGTGAGTGGCCGGGGAAGAGGCGTGCGGAGGCGGTCAACGTGGTCAGGAAGCGGCCACGGCCGGCTGCGAGGCGAGCAGTTCACCGATGACGCGCCGGAGCATTTGCCCGGTGGTCATTCCGCGCCGGCTGGCCGCGGCTTCCAGTTCCATCGCCTGCCACAGCGGCAACAACAGGGCCAGTTCGACGACCTCTTGATCGGAGCGAACGGCGTTGGGTGATATGGCATCGAATAGCGGTTGCACGGCGTCACCTGCCCTGGAAAGCGTGTACGGCAGCTCCACGCTACCGAAAATCACGGGCCTAACGATCCTCAAGTCCCATCGGCCCCGCGCAGGGGCATCGTAACCATTAGATCACGCGACGGCAAGACGCTAACGCCGAACCCCCGGCACGCTCGAATCGCGCTCGGTGAGCGAAACACTTCAGCATCGGTCAGCGGTTGAACTGAAGACTGGCCGTCAATGAATATGAATGCAACCCGAATGCCGCACGACAAAATCACACGGCAATTTCAATTTTAGCGAGGGAAATACGCGATTCCCGCGTCGGAATTTACTTGCATGGAACCGCGTCACCCGAACGAGTCGCTCAGTCCACGCGCACTTTCTGTCAGAATGCGAGCAGGCCGTGTGAAGTTCCTGGTTCTTGAAGAATTCGGAAAAATAGTTCGGATTGGGAAGACTGCGGGTAATGGTTCGGAAGCTTTCGATAGGGCAGATCGTGCCTGTTTTTTGCAACACACCCCCCGCGTGCTAGAGTCAGTTATCAGATCAAGTGAAGGGACGGGTTGTTCCTGGGGCCGGAAAATGTCGTTCGTCGAAATGCTCGAGGGGGCCAAAGTTTGGGCCACCGGGAATCTGCCGATCGTGGTCGGCGGGTTCGTCGCGCTATTGGTGCTCACGTTCCTGGTGGTAATCGCCGCCCGGCGCCGCGGGGCCCTCGATCCGGCCAAACTTGCGCCCGCCAGCGCTAACGCTCTCACCGGTGAGAAAGCGCTCAGTTGGGCGCCGCCGGAGCAATCCTACGCGGACCGCCGGGGGGCGGTGCGGCGCGAGGGCCAGCCGGTCCGGGTGCTGCTCGCCTCGAACACGTTCCGCAACGGGGCCGGTGACGGGTACGTCATTGATCGATCGACCGGGGGCTTGAAGCTCGCGACCCAGTCGGCTGTACCGCCCGGGACGACGGTCCAGGTTCGTGCGGTGGACGCCCCGGACACCATCGGGTTCGTCACGGTCATCGTCCGCAGTTGCCGCAAGAACACGAACTATTACGAACTCGGGTGCGAGTTCGAGAAGACCCCACCGTGGAACGTTCTCTTGCTGTTCGGATGATTCTTGTTGGACGCGGCCGGCACGGGTCGGCCGGTTGTTGTTTGGGTGCCGTTCTACTTGAGCAGAATCATCATCAGGTCGATCCCCGCAATCAGCCACGCGCCGAGCCCAACAACACTCGCCGCGAACGCCGCAAAACCCAGCACACTGGATTCACCGCTCCGACGGGTCGCGTCCCACCCCCGAACGCTGATACCTACCGAGATCAAGCCGAGAACCGCGCCCCCCGTTGTTCCGATCAACCCGCCGCATTGCGCGAGGTCGCGCGGGACGTCGCGCATGCCCTGGACGAACAGGATCACGTTAAACACCATCAACACGCACGCGGAGAGCAACAGCGTGCAGCCGATCACCAGACCGGCGATTCCCGCGCCTGTTCCCGGCGACAGGGAGAGGGTGGGAGCGGTCGAAGGTGGAGTGTAATCGTCTTCGGACATCGCGCACCCGCTTGTGGTGTTAATCGTTCTTCTTGTCCAACTGGATCGCGCGCGAGCCGATGCGGGCCAGGAACCGCGCCTTCTGCGCCGCGGTCAGTTCCTTCGTGTACCGCGCCCGCACCGCGTCCACCCACCGCACCTTGCGCTTACTGTAGTCAGTCAGCACGCGAACCAGAACCGGTCCGTCGTAACACACCGCGCCGCGCAGCTTCGCTTCCAGTTCCGCGTGCGAATTGATCTCCACGTAACCCACGCCGAACGCCTGGGCGAGTGCCTTGTAGTCGAGGCGCGTGAGGATCGTGGCCGTGGTCCGCAGGTACGCGGGTTTTTGCAGCATCTGCATGTAGTGATACGCTTGGTCGTCGAGAATCACGAACTTTACCGGCAGGTGCTCGCGCGCCGCGGTGGTGATTTCCATCGCGCTCATGAGCAGGCACCCGTCGCCGGTGAGCGTCGCGACCGTCTTCCCGTAATGAACCCGCTGCGCGCCGAGTGCGGCCGGCACGCTCCACCCCATCGCCTGATTGTCGACCGGGTTGAAGTACGTGCGCGGGTGGCACACGCGGAAGTGCTCGGCCGCGAGATGCTCCGTCACGCTCACATCGGTGAAGAGCAGCGCGTCGTCCGGCAGCACCTTGCGGAGCGCGGCGACGGTCGCGAGTGGGTCGACGCCGCACTTCGGTTGCGGGATGTTGCAGAGTTCTTTCGCGGCGTCGGTCTTCAGGGTGCGAATGTGGTTCACGAGCCACTTGTCGTCCGCGCGCCGGAGCCTGTCGCCGCACGCCAGCAGACGACCGAGGAAAACGCCCGCGTCCGCGTGGACGCACACGTCCGTCTTCAGAATGCGCCCGAGGTTGCACGGGTTCGCGTCAACGTGAACGACGTGTTTGGGTTGCGGGTTACCGTAATAGCCCGTCGAGACTTCGCTGAACTTCACCCCGATCGCGAGTAGCGTATCGACGCCCGATTTCAGCGGGTGCTTCTTCTCGCCGGCGAACACCGTCTCCGCGACTTCGCTGGCGTGCGGGCCGAAGCCCCATCCGACCGCGAGCGGGTGCGAATCGCTGATGACCCCGCGCCCCGAGACGCTCGTCGCAACGGGCGCCTGGAGCATTTCCGCGACGGCCGCGAGTTCGGCGCTGGAGGCCATGCAGCCTACCCCGGCGTAGATGCCGACGCGGTGCTTCTTGTCCGCCAGGAACGGCAGCGCCCGCTCGAACGCGGCGTCATCAAAGGGCGGGGCCGGAACCGCGGGCGGCGGGGTGCGGAAGTCGTGAGCCTCGATGAACAGGTTGTACGGCACCACCACCGCGACCGGCCCCGGTTCGCCCTGTGTCGCGGTGACGAACGCCTGTCGTACCGCTGCGGCGATCTGCTCGACGGTCTGCACGGCGTACACGCACTTGCACACCGGCTTGAGTAACTCGACCTGGTTCAGCGCGTGAACCTGAAACGGCTTCGCCTTCTCGCCGTTCGCCACATCGCCGACGATTGCCACGAGCGGTGAGGAGTCCAGCAGTGCTTCGCCTAAGCCTGTCAACGAATTCGTCACGCCGGGGCCGGGAACGACGCACAGCACGCCGGGTTTCCCGGTGCTGCGTGCGTAGCCGTCGGCCATGCACGCGGCGGAGAACTCGTGGGTCACGAGCAGGTACGGGATGCCCTTTTCTTTGAAGGTGTCCCACAGTTCGTTTTCCTGCGCGCCGGGAATGCCGTACACGCACCCGACGTTCTCCGCAAGCAGTGCCGCACACAGGGCTTCGGCGCCGGTCATGCGACCGAACACCCACCCCGGGTGCCGCGCTTCTCGGACGTGCGCAATGGGGCCTGCACTTGCGGCATTCGCGGCCAAGGCGCCGCCCACAGCGGCCGCACCCTGAATCAGCCCACGACGAGAGAACGCGAAGTCCATTTCGCACCCCGGAGACAGAACGACCGATTTGTATCGGCTACCGGGGGCGGGCGAATTCGCGCGGAATGCGCGAGCGCGCGGATTTAGCGAAATGGCGGTGCGCGATGAGCGAGGTGCCTCCTCACCAGGGTGATGGTGAGAAGGCAAGTGTGGGTGCGATGAGCGTGTCGTCAGTGGCACATCACGAGTGCGGCCCCGAGCGAAATGATCCCGAACAGAATGCCCGCGATCATGCCCATCACGGCCAGGCGCGTGGTGCGCTGTGCCCGCGCGAGTGCGTCGGCGGTGTTGATCGCTTCGAGGATCGGCCCCACTTCCAACCCCGCGGTGCTCTCCTGGACGGCGGCCGCGGCGAGCGGAGGGAGCCGCCCGGACGCCATGCCGCTGCGGTCGGGGGTGTTCATGAACGGTAAGAGCGCCTGGACCGCTTCGGCGGCCGTCTGGTAGCGGTCGGCCGGGTCCTTCGCGAGCATGATCTCGACGACCTGGGACAGCGCTTCGGGCACGTCGTCGCAGACGTCGTGTGCCGGCGGAACGGGCGACAACTGGTGCGCGATCATCTTCGCCGCGGTCGTCCCGGTGAAGGGCGGCTGGCCGGTGAGCAGGTGGTAGAGCGTGGCTCCGAGGTTGTAGATGTCCGCCCGGTGGTCGGCATCGGCGCAGCCGCGGAGCTGCTCCGGGGAAACGTAGTCGGTCGTGCCCATCGCGCCGCCGTTCCGCGCGAGTTTCGTACCGGAATCTTCAAAGAAGTCCGCGAGGCCGAGGTCGAGAACCTTCACGATCCCGTCACGCCCCACGAGCAGGTTGGCGGGCTTGATGTCGCGGTGGGCGACGCCCTTGTCGTGGGCGTGCTGGAGCCCCGCCGCGGCTTGAACCACGTAGCTCACGGCCTGCCCGACGGGGAGCCGCCCGCGCACGGCGAGCAATCGGTCGAGGGTCTCGCCGTCGATGTACTCGAACACCAGGAAGTACGTGCCCCGGTCGCACGCGACGTCGTAGGCGTGAACGATGTTCGGGTGGTCGAGGGTCGCGGCGGCGCGGGCCTCCTGGTAAAAGCGCTCCACGTTCGCCGGGTCGAGGGCCTGCTTGCCCGGCAAGACTTTCAGCGCGACGCGGCGCCGGAGCGCGGCGTGTTCCGCGAGGTACACGGTCCCCATCCCGCCCGCCCCGATCTGGTTCAGGATGCGGTACGGCCCGAGTTTGAACCCCTTGTGCTTCCCCTGAAGGATGAGTTTGGCTTGAAAGGGCGTGAGGATGCCCGCTTGAATGAGCCGCGTCGCGGTATCGGGCGCGGTCGACGGGATCGGCCCGGATTTGGTGAGAAATCCGGCGAGCGCATCATCGTCCGCGACCTCGGCGCGTCGCACGAGTGCAAGAACGGCATCGCCGGTACGAGGGGGTTCGGGCATTCGGGAACCCTGAGGTGATATCCGCCGCGCGAGTATTCGGTTTCTAGCGCTTCGGGGGAGATGGTATTACCGAAACGCCGACCCGCCAACCCACCCGGCCCTAATTGTGTATCGGGCGGGCGGAATGTTGAGCCCGCATAAAAGTCAGGATGACAGAACCGCGAGTCGATGTCAAACGTTTGATCCAAGAACCCGCGCTGATGGTTCCAGATAAGTGCCGCGGGTCGGCGCTCCAAAGGCGCCGACCCGGTATTGAAAGCCCTCCCCCTTCGCGCGGTACAACACCGCGGAGCGACTGACTTTTCACCCAAGCTTTGGAACCGGACCGATGTCTTCCCCTCAAGAACTGGCCGACCAGTACCTCGCCGGCGCCGCACAGGTCCGCGCCGCGGTCGCGGACCTGACCCGCGAACAACTCGCCGCGCGCCCGGTCGCGAACAAGTGGAGCACGCTGGAAGTCGTCTGCCACATCAGCGATTTCGAGTCGATCCTCGCGGACCGCATGAAACGAATCATCGCGCTGGCCAGTGAAGTGCCGCTCCTGATGAGCGCGGACGAAACACTGCTCGCGAAAGAATTGGGGTACACCCGGCGCGACGTGGCGGAAGAACTGACGCTAATCGAAGTGACCCGCAAACAGATGGCGCGCATCATCCGCGGGCTGACCCCGGAGCAGCTCCAACTGACCGGCAATCACAACAAGCGCGGGCTGCAAACGCTGGAGAAGGTAATTCAACTGGCGATCAATCACATCCCGCACCACCTCACGTTCATCGGCGAGAAGCGCAAAGCCCTGGAAGCGTAACCCGCGATTCGGGCGCTCACGAACGAAAGAAGGCCCACCATATCTGGTGAGCCTTCTTGATTGGCACGCGACTCTTACTTGTCCGCACGGAACTGGAGCAACCCCATCCCTTCGGGGCGCGGGTCGTTATCGGCGGGGCCGCTCCACGACTGCACACCGGCGCCCGGGATGATGCGCGACACGTTCATCGCCCACGTTTTACCGTGCGCGGGCTTGTCGCCGGTCAGTTCCACGAGCGGGATCGCGACCTCCGCCGTCCACCCGCTGTCGGTCGCGTGGAACGCGACGTGGTACTTCGGGTTCCAGCTCTTATCGCCCCAGCAGTCTTCCGCCAGGCACCCGCGGTGGTCGATCTGGAAGCGGTAGTACGTTTGGTAGTCGCGGTCCATGTCGAGCAGGACGTCCACGCGGTCGCGGCCGTTTAGGTCGGCGTCGCGGGTCCGCTTCGCGGCCGGCTCCACCTTCTTGCCGAGCGGGTGGGCGCACTTCACCCCGATGTACAGGTAGCGGTCGTCGTAGGTGAACATGCTCTCCGTGCGGTACTGCTCGCCGAACGCCTTCACCTCATCCGGCTTGTCGGACGCCGCGGTCGCGCTGAGCTTCATCACCTTCGCGGTCTTCCAGCAGTCGTCGTCGAGTTTGCCGTCGAGCATGGGGCGCGTCTCGGTGAGCCGGCAGTACGCGAGCGCCTTGGGCGGGGTCGGGATCGCAACGGGGTTCACGAGCCACAGTTCCGCCGCGAGGCAGTCGCGCCACAAATCGAGCCCCGGGGCCGCGGTCACGGCCGCGGGCGCTTGCTTAAAGTAGTCGTTGATGAACGTGTCCGCGTCGTTGTGGCGCCCGACCTGTTTGCGCGCGGTGAGGAAGCACAGCCACGAAGCCGGGTCGCGGCTGTAAACCGGACCGAACGCGGCCAGTTTCGGCTCCAGCTCGAGACAGGCCTGGTGCCACTTCAGGATCATGTTCGGGCTGTAGAACTTGTAGTGATCCTCTTCCACGTTCGCGCCACCCACGGTGGTGGTCGTCCCGCTCGCGGGCTTGATGTTGCCCCCACCGTTGGCCTCGAACGTGACGGTCCTCAGCAGCATCTTTTGCTGGATCTCGGTCCGGCGCCGGGCCTCGGTGCTCGCGTGGTAGCGCGTCAGCCAGCGGAACGCTTCCACCGAGAGCGGGTGCCCGGGGTAGTTAATGGTGAGAATGCCGAACACCTCGCGCGCCTCGACCCACTTGCCCTCGCGCGCCAGCCGCGACCCGACCCCGAACGCGGTCCGCGCCGCGACGTCGTCCGGCATCTTCTTGAGTTCGGTGTTGAGCGAGCCCATCAGCTTGTCCACGCCGCCGAATTCCGCGTCGCCGATGTTGGCGAGCGATTCGAGGTTGCGGCGCGACTGCACGGCCTTTTGCTTCTCGGCCGCGGCCGCCGGGTCGAAGTTCGTGGGGACGTTTCGGCGCGCCGTTCCGCCCGGCGCGAGCGTGACGCCGTCCATCAGGTTGGCGTGCCCCTCCGCGCCTTGCAGCCGGTGCGTGACCAGCACGAAGCAGCGGCGATCGATGACGGCGCTGTCACCCGCGAGAACGCGACTCGCGGCCTCGGCGAAGTCCCTCGGCGAATCGTTGAGCCGGTTGCTGAACACGCTCTGGTCGAGCTTCACGGCCGCGGTTTTCGGGTCGAGTGCGAGCGCGTAGAGCTTTTTCGCGGCCCACGGCTTCAGCCCGAGTGTAGTGAGCTGTTCCGGGAAGCAGTTCGCGTCGGCGGCCTGCTTGAAGGCTTCCTTCGCCGCGTTGAGCGCGAGAGCGTCGGCCGGGGAGGTGTCGGTCGCGAAGAGGTCGCACACGATCACGTCCGGCTGCCACGTGCGGATCGCCAGCACCGCGTGCCGCAGCAGTTGCTCGTTCGCCTTGCCGCCGTGGGCGCGGTCCCAGGTCGCGAGCAGCTCGCGCGGCGGCAACCCGGTCGCGTGCGCGGACAGCGGGAACGCCCACGCGCTTTCAACCGCAGCGCCACCCGCCAGGCGCATCGCGGACCGTGCCCGCAGCCCGTCGCTCGCGCGCTTCGGGTCGGACGTTACCGGGTCCGCGTTCATTAGACTCGTCGAGGCACACAGGTAGCCGTCGGCCGCACCGAGCGTGGCCACCACGTCGAGCGGCGTGTTCTTGCTGCTAGAGTGCAGGAACAGAGCTGCGGCACGCTGACCACCGGCCCGTTGCACCTTCCACGATTTTCCGCCGTCGACGGTGCCGATGATGCAGCCGAGGTCGCCGACGAGCCAGCCTTCCTTCTCGCTGACGAAGTGCATGCCGTTCACGGGCACGCTCAGTTCGGTCTTCTGCACGTCCCAGGTTTTGCCGAGGTCCGCGCTGTGCAGCACGAACCCGCCCGGCCGACCCGCGACCCACACGTGTGTGCCGAAGGCCGCCACACAACGGAAATCGCACGACGCGAGCGCCGTGGCCGGCAGCCCGAGGTTCACGAAGCCCCACTTGCGCCCGCCGTCGCTGCTCGTGAGGACCGCGCCGCCGTCGCACGCGGCGAACGCGGTTGCTCCTGACTTGGCTCCGTCGGTAGCACAGGCGACGCTGTGAATGCCGCGCCCGCCGAGCGGGTCGAGTTCCGCTTCGCGGTAGGTGCTGCCGTTCACTGTGCCCAACTTGCCCCACGCGCCCGCGACGATGATATCTTTCGCCGGCATCAGGACGTCCGCGCTGCGTGACGATGGCAGACGCGGCCCTTTTGCCGGCTCCCAACTCACCCCGCCGTCGGTGGTGGTGAACATGCCGGTGGGGAACGCATCGGAACCGTCGCCGCACGCGAAGCCGTTCTTTTCGTCCAGGAAGCGGACCGCGTGCAGCCCCGGCATCACGTTCGTGCCGACCTCGGCCCACCGGTTCCCGCTATCGGTCGTCTTCAGCATCACGCCGACCGACCCCGCGGGGGTATCGATGCGGCCGACCGCCCAGCCGGTGGACATGTTCACAAAGTGAATCCCGCGGAGACTGGCCCGCGTGCCGGTCTTCTGGCGCTCCCACTTGGCCCCGCCGTCCATCGAGTGCCAAATGGCGCCGTCGTCGCCGCACGCCCAGCCCTCGCTCGCGTCCACGAACTGAACCGCGTGCAGGCCCGCGTCGTCGAACGCGACCGCCGGCTGTGCGAGCGCGGGGGCCGCCATCGCGAACACGGACGCCACCGCCAAAAGTAACCGGACGCGAATCATGCTCCGCTCCACTCAAGGAGAGCCTCTCTCACTGCACCAGAGGCTTTGGGGGAGCGGGGTAATAGGCGAACCGAGGAAATGACGCTAGCCCAAAACACACACAGGGCTTCCGCCCTGTGCTACAAACGCCGGCCCCTCCGGGGCGGAAACGCATTGATGGTTCCGATCTTCGCCCCGGAGCGCCTGTGTTGGAGGTCAAGGGAAAAACACGCGATTAGGCGGTGGCGACGTTCGGGGTCCACGGTTTGTTGTCGCGGATCATGGCATTAAGGATGACGAGGAGCTTGCGCATCGCCGCCACCTGCGCGACCTTGATCGCTTTACCCGCCTTTCGCCGCTTCTGATAGAACGCGCGGATCGGCTCGTTGTACCGCACGGCCGAGAGGATCGCCATGTACAGGCCGCTCCGAACGCCCGCGCGCCCGCCGGCGATCGAACGGGTGCCCGACATCCGGCCACTGTCGCGGCTCATCGGGGCCACGCCCACGAGCGACGCGATCCGCTTGTTCGAGAGCGTTCCCAGCTCCGGGAGCTCGCTCACCAGCACCCGGCTCACGACCGGTCCGATGCCCGGAACCCCTTGGAGCAGGTCGTCCTTGGCGCGCCACACCGGACGCGCTTCAATGAGCTCGGCCAGTTCCTTGTCGACCTGGTCCAGTTGCTTCGAGAGCCACGCGATGTGGGCCCGCACGCTCGTCGCCACGCGCGCGGTCGCCAGGGCCAGGCGGTTGGCCTCCGCGGTGCGCATCTCCAACAGCTGGCGGCGCCGGTCCACGAGACCCGCGAGGGCCACGGCCTCGGCACCGGGGAGCGCCCGGACCTCGGGTCGGATGGCCTCGGCGAAATGGGCCAGTACCGCGGCGTCGATGGCGTCGGTCTTGGCGAACTTGCCGGTGGCCCGGGCGAAGTCCCGTACCTGGCGCGGGTTGACGACGGCCACGGGGTGCCCGGCCGCGGCGAGGGCCGCGGCCACCGCGCCCTCGAACCCCCCGGTGGCTTCGAGGACGATGCGCTCGGGCGCCCGTTCGCCCACGCGCGCGAGTAGGGCCGCAATACCGGTCGGGTCGTTGGTGTAGCGCGCGGCCGATCCGTCGGGCCGCGCGTGGAGGTCGAGATGATCCTTGGAGACATCGATCCCCACGAAACATGCGGTCGTCATGGTGGTGCCCCGATGCACCCGTTCGGCCCGGCCTTGCGAATCCGGTTGGGGTCCACGCGCCTGTTCGGGCTGCGAGGGTGCGAGAGTTGTGGGGTGGTCCTTGCTCCGGGACGGGATTTCACTCCCAAGGGGCGTGCGGCCTACCCCACCACTCTTCGGTTTACGAAACATACAAGGGGACGGCGTCCGTAGCACAGGGCGGAAGCCCTGTGTACCCGGGGCTTGCGGGGTTCACCGGGTCAGTCCGCGAGCCAGTAGCGGATGATGCAGTAGAGGGCCTGGAACCCGTCCTTCATGCCGATCTTCTTGCCCTCTTCGTAGGTGCGCCCGGAGTAGCTGATCGGCACCTCGTAGATGCGCCACGGGGGCTGGCCCTTGCGCTTGCGCGCGATCTTCGCGGTCACCTCGGGCTCGAACCCGAAGCGGTTGCTTTTCAGCGTCATGCCCTGAATCACTTCGCGCTTGAAGACCTTGTAGCACGTCTCCATGTCGGTCAGGTTCAGGTTGGTACACCAGTTCGAGAGCGTCGTGAGCACCTTGTTGCCGACCGAGTGCCAGTAGTACAGCACCCGGTGGCTCTCGCCGATGAACCGCGACCCGATCACCACGTCGGCGCGCCCGTCGAGGATCGGCTGGATCAGCTTCGGGTACTCGGCCGGGTCGTACTCCCAGTCCGCGTCCTGCACGACCACCAGGTCGCCGGTGCAGTGCTTGAAGCCCTCGCGGAGTGCCGCGCCCTTGCCCATGTTCTTGGGCTGGTGGAACACGCGCACGTTGTCGTACTGCTTCTCCAGTTGGGCGAGGATCGCGGGCGTCCCGTCCGTCGAGAAGTCGTTGACCAGGATCAGCTCTTTGGGGATCTCGACGGCCTGCACGCGGCGCACCAGCTCCCCGAGCCAGCGCTCCTCGTTGTACACCGGGATCACCACCGAGAGCTTGAACCCCGGCGGGATCGGGTAAATTCCGATCTGCCGACAGGCGTTCACGCCCAGCAACTGTTCCAGCAGCGCGACCCGCGCGTTCGGGTCGGCCGCCACGCGCTCCAACAGCGGCGCGAGCAGTGGCGCGATCTCGGCCAGCGTTTCGGCGGGCTTCCCGGTCGCGGGAACTTTCTGTGTCAATGCGGTCGTCATGCGTCCTCGTCCTCCGTGCGGCTGGGCAAGCCGGCTTGACACGTTCACCTCCAGTAACGTAGGGATAGGACGCTTTCGTCAACCCCGGATCGCGACCGAGACCGACTTTCGCGGCGCATGGAGGCGTCTACGTGAAACCGACTTCTTCCGTTTCAGCATCAGCCCCGGCCCCTGTTCCGCTGTGCGATATTCAAGCCCAGTACAACTCGCTGAAAGAGGAGATCAACGCGGCGGTGCTGCGCGTGCTCGGCTCCGGGCAAGCGATCCTGGGGCCGGAAGTGGCCGCCTTCGAGCAGGAGGCCGCCCAGTTCTGCGGCGCCCAGTTCGGGATCGGGTGCGGGTCCGGGACCGACGCCCTGGTGCTCGCGCTGCGGGCGCTCGACATCGGCCCGGGCGACGAAGTGATCGTCCCGCCGTTCACCTTTTTCGCCTCCGCGAGCGCGGTCGCCCGGATCGGCGCGACCCCGGTGTTCGTGGACGTCGACCCGATCACGTTCAACCTCGACCCGGGCCAGATCGAAGCCAAGATCACCTCGCGCACCCGGGCGATCATGCCCGTCCACCTGTTCGGCCAGTGCTGCGACATGGACGCCATCTGGCAGATCGCCGGGGACCGGCAGCTCTACGTGGTCGAGGACGCGGCGCAGTCGTTCGGCAGCGAGTACCGCGGGACGCGCTGTGGGACGCTGGGGATCGTGGGCTGCATGAGCTTCTACCCCACGAAGAACCTCGGCGCGCTCGGCGACGCGGGGCTCGTGACCACCAACGACCCGGCCATCGACAAGAAGCTCCGCGCCCTCCGCGTTCACGGCTCGGAGGTGAAGTATTACCACAAGTACATCGGCTACAACATGCGGCTCGACGCGGTCCACGCCGCGGTGCTCCGGGTGAAACTGCCGCACGTCGCGACCTGGCTGACCGCGCGCGAGACCGCCGCGAAGCGCTACGATTCGCTGCTCGAGCGCGCGAACCTGCACGGGTTCATGCGGCGCCCCATCGCAATGCCCGACCGCCGGCACACGTACAACCAGTACGTCGTCCGCGTGCCGTCGAACCACCGCGACGCGCTCGTGAAGTACCTGAAAGAGAACGGCGTGGGCGTGGAAGTGTACTACCCGCTCAGCCTGCACCAACAGGAGTGCTTCAAGTACCTGGGGTACCGCACCGGCGACTTCCCGACCAGCGAAGAATCGGCCGGCGGGGTGCTCGCGCTGCCGATCTTCCCGGAGATCACCGAGGCGCAACAAGAGCGCGTGGTCGATGTGTGTACCAGTTACCTGCGCCAAACCGTGCGCCGGGCCGCGTAACGGTATCGGAGCCGCCGCGCATCCGTGTGAGTGTCGAGGCCGTATTGGGCGAACGGCCGGTGTGAGCCGGCCGGTGCTGTGTCTAAATAGCTCCCGCCAAATGGAGAAGTGGTAC
This sequence comes from Gemmata palustris, assembly GCF_017939745.1. NCBI lineage: Bacteria > Pseudomonadati > Planctomycetota > Planctomycetia > Gemmatales > Gemmataceae > Gemmata > Gemmata palustris. The sequence goes on from NZ_JAGKQQ010000001.1 coordinate 7,056,620, forward strand.
GCTGGCCTTCGGCGATAGATTGCAACGACCGCAACGTTCGGGGATGATAGGTCGGTCAAACTACACACGAGTTCGGCAAGAGAGGTGGGGGAATGGCTGGCTCGCTTCACCACCCCACACTCGGCTTCCTGGAATGGGATGACAAACTTGCGTGGTGGGTCGGCAGAATCGATCTGGAGCCTGACCATCCGGTCGATATCTTCATTTCAGGTGAGGGCGACCCACCCGAGGCGGCGTTAATGCATGTCCCCGACTGGCTGGAGCGAATTTGGAGTAGGGAGCTCCAGTATCGACGTTGGACCGCCGAGCAAGTGGAAAGCGGCCGCTGGAATTCGGAAGAAGCCATGACCGTTGAGGACATCACCAACTTGTTACAGCTCGCTTCCATTAACTTCGATTCGGATGGCGAGGCTGGCCTGTACTGGGGTGACCAAGACCGCTTTTATTGGGGCCACAACCTCGTCACGGACGTCGACGCGAATGGGAACCCAGTCAGGGCGCGGATCGAAGGTTAGCGCCAGGAACGTGTCAACCTGTGCCTGGAAAAGCCAGGCCGAACCCGGTCGCGTGAACTGATTTCCGTTGTTCGCTCCGTGCCCAGGTGGGTTACTGATAGCGCGGCCGGTGAGCATTATGTTTAGTCATCACTTCCGCATTTGCACGGAAGGTGTTTAAACAGGATCAACCGGATTCAGAACCGCGTTTCGTGCGGCTTCTTCATCCTGTCTAAGCACAGCACCGGCCGTTCGCCAAGGCACAGAGGGCCGGGGATCAAATCCCCGGCCCTCTGTGCTTTGTTTTTCTTCAAGCCGTTGGCCGCTTCCGCCATTTCTTCGCAGCCGCGAGTGCTCCGAACCCCAGCAACCCGATCAGCCCCGTGGACGGTTCGGGCGTGTGTTGAGGCGGGCCGATCGGCGGCTTGTCCACCGGGACCGGCGGACCGACCGGCGGATTGGGCGTTTCGGGCTCGCCCGGTGGGGGTGGCGGGGTCAGCCTCTCGTTCGGTGGCAGCAGACTGCCGGGCCAACCGTACCAGTAGAATGCGTGCGCCGGGGTGTTGACCGCCAAGAGCACGATCACCGCCCCCCACATTCGCCAGCTTCCGCGCGGCACACGCATTGTTGAGGTTCCACTCACACTAAGCCCTCCGACACTCCCGCAGCACGGCACATCCCAAACTGACTCATTAATGTCAACCCTGATTACGGCACGGCGCTAGTCGCGTGAATTTGGCGGGAATCGGTAAACAGGGTGGCATTTGCGCGAAAATCGTTCGGGAACGATCCGAGAAAGTTTGCGGGTTGTGCCGCCGCCCGACCGAATCAACTGAGTGAACCGTGTTCGGGGGCGGATATGAAGCGCTTCGGGGTGAAAGCGATCGGTCTGGGCCTGGCGCTAACCGCGGGGTCGGCGCTGGCCGCCGACGGCGATTGGCGCCCGCTCGGCGCGACCGATCCGTCTTCGGGTGTGGTGCCGGCGGGGGCACCGGCTTTGCTGCCACCAGCGCTCCGCAAAGCGCCGATCAAGGACGAAGGTCCGATCTGGTTGCCGGCCCAGCAGCCGGTCGCGCCAACTATTAAGCAAACGAGCGGGCGGGCCGAACCCGATTCCGTCGTTCCGCCTTTCGCGCCCGTGCCACAACCTCAGCCGTTACCGGGGAACGTAGCCCCGCGGCAGACGAAGTGGCCGCCGGAACCGCCCGGAATGATCGGGCCGCGGACCAGCGGCATCGGCGATGTCGGTCCGGCTCCCGCGCTCCCGCCAATACAGGTACCGGATGTCCCGCAGCCGGGCGCGTCGGAACCGCCCCCCATGCGCGCGGTGACTCAACCGCCCGCGCCGCAACCCGACTCGGGAGCGCCCGCGAACCCGCTCCCGGTCCCGCGGGCGAGCGACCCGCCGACGATGCGCCCGCCGCAACCGCCGTTCAATCAGCCGTCGTGGAACGGGGTCGACCCGCAGGCGACCCCGCTCCCCACGCCGCGCCCGGTGGACCCGCGCCCGGTCTGGCAGGAAGACCCTCCGTCCCCCTTTCCGGTGCTCCAGCCCGCGCCCGCGGAACTGATGTACCCGGCCGGGGCGTTCGAGACGTCCAAGAACGGCACATTCGGCTCCCAACCGATCCGGCTCTCGCGCGACTACCCGCCGCTCAGCGAGTTGGCCGGCCGCCACTCGCGCGACCTGAGCCTCGACGACGGCGCGAACGGGCCGATGAACCGGTACTTCGTGCGCGGCGAGTATCTGCTGTGGTGGATGCCGGGGTTCGCGACGCCGGTGCTCGGCACGACCAATGCGAACACCGCCCTGAACGGCTACCTCGGCGAACCCGGAACGACCTCGCTCCTCGGCCCCGGGGCCTTCCTCGACAGCACCCGCAGCGGGTTCCGCATCCGCGCCGGCGCGTGGTTGGACGAGAGCCAATCGTGCGGCATTGATGGCGGGTTCTTCTTCCTGGGTAACAAGTCGGACTCCGTCACATTCAGCCCGGACCGGTTCCCGCTCATCACGCGCCCGGTTTTCGTGCCCAACCTGGTTCCGGGCACGAATCAGGCGCTCGGTGAGAACGGCGAAGCAGTCGCGGTGCCCGGGATCTTGCGCGGGTCGCTCGGCGTTCAGGCGGACAGCCAGTTGTGGGGCGCGGACGTGAACGCGCGCTGGTGCTGGAAAAACACCTGCGATTCGCGGTCCGAAATGTTCGCGGGTTACCGGCACCTCAACTTGCGCGAGAGCCTCGCGATTACCGAAAACATCACCGTGATCGGGTCCGGCGGGAACCGGCTCGTGATCCCCGACCCGATCGGCACGCAGATCGTGGTGCAGGACCGCTTCGCGACGCGGAACCAGTTCCACGGGGCACAAGTCGGCGCAGTCTACGACCGGCGCTGGGGCCGCTGGGACTTGGAAGCGCGCGGGTCGGTCGCGCTCGGCGCCACGCACCAGATTCTGGAGATCAGCGGCTTCCAGACGCGCCAGCAGCCGGGCGGCCCTCAAGCGGTGTTCAACAACGGCGGGCTGCTCGCGGCCGGCACGAACATCGGCAAGTTCTCGCGCGACCGCTTCAGCGTGGCGCCGGAGCTAACCCTGAATCTCGGGTACTCGGTCACGCCGAACTTCCGCGTGTTCGCGGGGTACAACTTCCTCTACTGGTCGAACGTGATTCGGCCGGGCGACCAGATCGACCACGTGGTCGATCTCACGTTCGTGCCGAACGCGCTGCCCTTGGGGTTCTCGGGCCAGTACCGGCCCCGCCCGCTATTCAAGCAGTCCGACCTGGCGATCAACGGCGTCCAGTTCGGTCTCGAGTTGAAGTGGTGACCGAAGATCGGTGTTAGTGGCCCACGCCCTGATCGAATGAGGGTTTTAAACGAGCCGCGACCGCAAGGGAGCGGGACGATGGCCCCCAGATGTTTGGCTGGTGATCACGTAAAAACTGCGGCGATTCCCGCTCCCTTGCGGTCGCGGCTCGTTTCGGTCGGAATTCCGTGGCGCAGGCCTCCGACCTGTGGAGGCGCGTGCAACACAGGCCAGAGGCCTGTGCCACGAAAATAAAGGCCCGAACGCGCACGATCTCACTTCTTTCCGAAGCAGAACAAGGTGTTGACCCCGCGAATGTAGACGCGGCCGTCCGCGATCGCGGGGCTGGCGTAAACGCCTTCATCAAGCGAAACCTTCGCCGGCTCTTCGTACTCCTTGTCCGCCTTCACCACGGCGACCTCGCCCTTCTCCGAAACCATCAGGATCTTGTCGCCCACGAGGATCGGGGACGCGGTCACGTCGCCGGTGAACACGCGCTCCGCCCACGCCGCCTTGCCGGTCTTCGCCTCCGCGCACGCGGCGACGCCCTTGTCGCCGATCCAGAACAGCCGGTTGTCCTTCACTAACAGGCACGGTACGTAGGGCGTGTCCTTTTTCAGATCCCAGACCTTCGTGGGCTTCTTCCCGTCGATGTCGATCGCCGCCATGTACCGCGACCCGCCGCCGTCCCCGCAGTACACCACGAGCAGCCCGTTCACGTACACCGGGTGCCCGATCACGCGGAGCGGCATGTCGCCCTTCGCCCACACCATCGTGTACTCCCAGTTGACCTTGCCGGTCGCGGGCTGGTACGAGGTGATGGCCGTCGTGGTGCCGAGGATCAGTTCCGCGGGCTTGCCCGGGCGCTCGAGCAGGAACGGCGTGGTGTAGCTGGCGCGCACGTGCTTCCGCTCCGCGAACCACTTCTTCTGCCCGGTCTTCGCGTCGAACGCGACCAATTCCGCGTGCTTGTCGTCGTCCACGTTCACGAACACGAGCCCGTTGTGAACCATCGGCGAGAATCCGGGGCCGTGCTGACTCACGTAGCTGCCGAGCGACGCCTGCCACGCCTCCTTGCCGGTCAGGTCGTAGGCGGCCAGGCTGACGGCGCTCCCGTCCCACCAGGCGCAGTAAATCTGCGTGCCGTCACAGGCCGGCGTGCCGGATGCGAGCGAGTTCTTCGCGTGCGCGGAGGCCTTGTTGCCGGGTAACTCCTTCGTCCACAGCGTCTTACCGTCCGCCGCGTTCAGGCACATGAGTGAGCGCGCCTTGCCGTCGGCGGAGGCCGATTGCAGGTACACTTTGCCGTCCACGATGATCGGCGAACTGACACCCTTTCCGCCGGGCACCTTCACCGCCCACAGCGGGTGCGCCGGGTCGATGTCCGGCAGCGTTCCCGCGACCGTGCCGGAGCCGTTCGGCCCGCGGAACCGCGGCCAGTCCCCGGCTTGACCGAGCGCGAGCGCGAACGTGCTCGCGAGTAGCGACAGGAGGCAGGTGCGGCTCATGTTGTGGCGTCTCGGCAGGAGTGGGTCGAACGAACCGGGCGGGAGGTTGACAGGGATTATCGCAAACTGGGTAGCAGATGCAACTGCCTGGGGGGAGGCGCGGAATGCGGAACGCGGAGCGCGGAGCGCGGAGCAATACTGGTAGGTGTTACGCAGTCCGCATGTTTGGGAAGCAAATATGAGGTCGCGTGAGGTAGCTGCGGACCGCGTCTCGAATGATGGCGGTCTTGGCTTCCACCCAACTGACGCCACGGGCGAAGCAGTGGGCCTCGAACCGGAGGAACGCGCGCAGGGCCAACCCGATGTGGTTCCGCTGCGCGCGGGCCGTTCGGCACTGGCACCGCTCGATCCCGGTGCATTGTTTGATCCCTCGGTGGTAGTTCTCGATGGCCCAGGAGAAGTCCGCGAGCTGCAACCGCGCCAAGTCCGTCATCGCCAAATCGTTGGTGGCCCAGTACGCGGTGCCACCGTTTGGGATGGCGATCCCGAATACCTTCACCAACCCGAACCCCGGCAGCCACACCTCCGTGCCCGTGGCTGCAATGGCCGTGTCCGCCAGGGCTCGCGTGCCCCGACGGTCGAGGTTTACCAGCCGGTTCGACTTGAGCCGGGTGAGCCACGTCCACCCGCAGTCGCGTATCAATTTGAGGTTGTCCAAACTACTGTACCAGCCGTCGAATACGACGCACCGGGGCTTGAACCGGCGCGCGTAGGCGGTCCGGATCATGTCCCCGAAGTGGTCGTTCTTGGTGCGCCCGTCGCCCGTGTCGTACACCCGGTAATCGCACGGGATATGGCGATCCCCGTCGGTCCACAGCAAGGACACCAAGTTGATCCCCTGGACGACCGCGTGGTGCTTGCCGGACCAGTGCCGGGTCACCAGTTCGATGGCCTTGGCGTAAGGCTTGTCGAGGGTCGAGTCATCTATGACAAGGACACCGCCGGCGCGCCGGACTTGGGTTGCGGCTTCGGCCCAAAGGGTGCTCGGGTCCGGCTCCAATCGGGTCAGCAGGCGAGTGAAGGCGTCGTGGGCCGGCGGGTCCGGGACCGCCGGCTGCACCCGCGCGGCTTCCGCCCCCGAGCACGCCTTCGGGGTCGCGATCAGGAACTCGATGTAGTCGCGCGGGAACACCTTGGGTACGCTCATGGGCCGATCGTAGTACCACACCGGCACCCGCGCAAGCCCCAAAAACGCCGCACTGCGTAACACCTAACTGGAAGAGAAGCCAATGCAGTTCTGTTCCTCATTCTCTGTTCCGCACTCCGCATTCCGCATTCCGCGCTCCCCGCCCCCCACTCCATCACTATTGCCGTCTAGGGCTTGCATGCGTACTTGGTTTCGGTGACACTATTCCGCAACTGACCCAGGTAGCCCACTCAGGTTCCCGCTGCTTCGAGGAGTTCCATGTTCACCCGTACCGCGCGTATGTTCGGGTTCGCTCTCGCTCTGTTCTTCGTCACCGCCGGGCTGACGTCGCTGTCCGTCAGCGCGCAACCGGACAAGAAGGGCGAGAAAAAGGACGAAAAGAAAGACTCGAAGAAGGTCAAGTCGAAGATCAAGATCACGGTTCCGCAGGACGACGCGAAACTGAAGATCGAGGACAAGGACACCAAGCCGACCGGCGTGACCCGCGAGTTCGAGACGCCCGAACTGGATTCGGGCAAGTTGTACGAGTACACGTTCTCCGTCACGTGGCAGCCGAACAACTACACCACGCTGACCCGCACGAAGTCGATCGAGTTCAAGGGCGGCGACGACATCGTCGCGGACCTGACGAAGGCCGACCCGAAGGCCCCGGACAAGGCCGTGATCCGGTGGGTGCCGACCCCGGACGACATCGTCGACGAGATGCTGAAGCTCGGCAAGGTCGGGAAGGACGACGTGGTGTACGAGCCGGGTCCGGGCGACGGCCGGATGCTCATCGCCGCCGTGAAGAAGGGCGCGAAGAAGGGCGTCGGCATCGAACTCGACCCGAAGAAGGCGGACGAGGCCAAGGACGCCGTCAAGAAGGCCAAGCTCGAAAAGGAAATCACGATCATCGAGGGCGACGCGCTGAAGGACCGCGACTACAGCGAAGCGACCGTGGTTCTGCTGTACATGGGCAACGAGTTCAACAACCTGCTCCGCCCGGTTCTCGAGAAGCAGCTCAAGCCGGGTGCCCGCATCGTCTCCCACCGGTTCGTTATCGGCGACTGGGCGCCGGACAAGACCATCAAGGTGACCGGGGCCGACGGCGAAGAGTACACCCTGCACGTGTGGACCGTGAAGGAAAAGAAGTAAGGTCGCACTGCGGCGTCGAGCGAACCCGGTGCGCTGCTGAACGGGCCGTCCCGTCCGCGGCGCTCCGGGTTCGGCGTAACATCCCGGGCCGGTACGCGGTATTATTGCTGTGTCGCGTGTCCCTCATTTTCGGAGAGCCAGATGATTCGTAACGTGTTGGCCGCGGCGGTGGTCGCGGTGCTGGGCGGCGCGGTGGTGGCGGCGGATCTGAAGTCCGGTCCGCAGGTCGGCGCGAAGGTGCCCGGCGCGTTCGCGCCGTACAACGTGACCGGCGAGGACGCGGGGAAGACCGCGTGCCTGTACTGCCGGGGCGGTAACAGCCCCGTGGTCGCGATCTTCGCCCGCACCGGCGACGACGCGATGACCCAGAAGCTCATCAAGGCCGTGGACGCCGAAACCGCCAAGAACGCGAAGGCCGACATGTTCAGTTTCGCGGTGTTCAGCGGCGACAAGGACAAACTCGAACCGCAGCTCAAAGACGCCGCGAAGAAGGCCGAACTGAAGACGACGGTTCTCGCCATCGATGATAAAGAAGACCCGATCCCCGAAAAGTACGCGCTGAACAAGGACGCCGACGTGACCGTGATCCTGTACGTCGATCGCGTCGTGAAGGCCAACTACAGCTTCCCGAAGGGCAAGCTCACGGACAAGGACATTGAAGCCGTGGTGAAGGACGTGTCAAAGATCGTCACGCAGTGACCTGAAAGCGGGCACTCGCGACCCGGCCGACTTCAAACGCTCCGACCCGGTCGGGGCGTTTCGCGTTGATATGCACATTCTGCGGGCACACCAACGCGCTTCACACCGATTGCACATTCGACCGAACTCGCTATTTCACAGTACCTTAGAACTCATCTTTGCGCACTTTTCTATTTACGGCACGCGCGATGCTTTACACCTCATAACCTCCCTGCCGCATCTCCGGCGGTCCTCCACCCCAAACTACTCCCCAACATCGGCCCACGGGCACTGCGCCCGCGGCGGGTATCGTTTCGTTTCCTGAGGAGCGTATGGTGCAGCACAGCACACCGAAGTTCGGCTTCTTGATCGATATGGACGGGGTTCTCTACCGCGGTACGGACCTGATCGTCGGGGCCGAGCGGTTCGTGCGGGAGCTCCGCGACCGCGACATTCCGTTCCGGTTCCTGACGAACAACAGTCAGCGCACGCGGCGCGACGTGGTGGCCCGGCTCGTGCGCCTGGGGCTCGACGTCGAAGAGGAGCACGTCTTCACCAGCGCGATGGCGACGGCGCGGTTCCTGGCGCAGCAAAAGCCCGGCGGCACCGCGTTCGTGATCGGCGAGGGCGGGTTGCTCACCGCGCTCCACCAGCACGGCTACGCGATCGTCGACCACGACCCGGATTACGTCGTGGTCGGCGAGGGCCGCACGTTCAACCTCGAACTAGTCGAGGTCGCGGTCCGCATGATCCTGGGCGGCGCGAAGCTGATCGCCACCAACATGGACCCGAACTGCCCGACGCAGAACGGGCTGCGGCCCGGGTGCGGCGCGCTCGTGGCACTGCTCGAAACCGCCACCGGCGTGAAAGCGTTCAGCGTGGGCAAGCCCAGCCCGGTCATGATGCGCGCGGCGCGCAAGGAACTCGGGCTCGCTACCGACCAGACGACGATGGTCGGCGACACGATGGAAACGGACATCCTCGGCGGCGTGCAACTCGGGTTCCACACGGTGCTCGTGCTGAGCGGCGGGACCAAGCACGAAGACCTGCCCCGGTACGCCTACCGGCCGGAAACGGTGGTGCCGTCGCTGGCGGAACTGACCGACCTGCTCGACGCGAACGAGTGGCAGCCGCCGTGGCGCCAGGCCCGCGTCCGCGTCCCGGCGCGCGTGTGAGCCGGTAACGCGGTTCTCACGTTACTTCCATTTTTAGCTTGCGTTCGCGAGCGCCTCCGCACCCAATGGCGGCGGGTTCATTCCTCGCCCCATTAATTGGGAGTCGCTCGTGGCAGTCTTCACCGCGAAGATCCCGGTCGCAATAGCGACCGGGATCGTTGGTTTCGTGCTCGGTGGCGGCCTCGTCGGGGTCGTCATGTCGTACACGCTGGTCAAGCCGGACCAACAAGTCGCAGCCGCCCCCGGCGGGGACGATGAGAAGGGTAGCGATCCCAAGGGCGGCAAGGGTGGTGTTCCCGGCGCGCCCGGAGTCGGTGGCGGCGGGGGTGGAAAAGGCGGCAAGGGTGGCGGCGGGGGTGGAAAAGGTGGTGGAAAAGGCGGCGGTGGTGGAGGGGGAGGTGGGTTGGGTGGCGGCGGTGGAGGAGGCGGGGGCGCGCCCGGCGGACCGAAGGGGCCGAGTTCCAAGGCGCAACTCGCTCAGCTCGTGAACAAGCTCGACACGCTCACCAAGAAGCCCCTTTCGGTCGAACTGACCGCGGACCAGAAGAAGCAGACGAAGGAACTGCTCGCGGGCCTGGAATCGGCAGAGGACTTGAAGGAAGAAGACGCGAAGAACAAACTGGACGCGCTACTCAAGTTGTTTGAAGGCAACAAACAAACGCTCGAAGCCGCGGGTTACCGTTGGCCCGGTGGGGGCGGAGGGGGAATGGGCGGCGGAGGGATGGGTGGTATGCCACCTCCGAACCCCTTTAAGGGCGGCGACGGAGCCGATCGGCTGAAATCGCTCCAATCAACGCTCGAAAGGTAATACCCTTCGCGACATGCGCACCAAATTGCCAGGCCCGCGAACTGCCGTGCGCGTGTCTGAATACAGTTGGTAGCCGGACGCGCACGCGATTCTGCTATTGCCTCAAATTTTAATCATTAGACTCCGTTCCGTGCCCCTGGTGTGCGGAGCGGAGTATTTTTTTCTGCATTATTAGAAACATTTTGCCATCTTCGTGCGTCTATATTGTGTTGGCTTCGGAATTGCTCAAGTTTCTTTCGTCGGCAACCGACATCGGCTCTGAAGCAGGTGGTAGGTAACGTTTCGGTAACAGCAGGACGGAACTTGAGAGAAAAATGAGTCCGGTCTGCAAGATGCGACAAATTGTGTCGTAGAATCAAGTAATGAGGAAAGCTGGCGGGGTCAACACCAACCTGACCCACCGCGAGCACCATCCAGGAGGGACATCTCATGCTCGTTCTCACTCGGCGCCCCGGCGAATCCATCATCATTGCCGGTGACATCAAAATCACTGTGGTTAACGTTGGCCCCGGCCGCGTCAAACTGGGCATCGAGGCCCCGTCGCACGTCCGCGTGGACCGCCAGGAAATCCACGACAAGATCGAACAATCCGCGGACGTTTTGGCGACCGTGGGCGGCGAAGTCACGCTCGATTCGCAGAACACCATGATTAGCAGCGGCCCGGACACGGCCATGATTTCCACGGCGGTGCCGACGATCGCGCCACAAGCGGCTCAGGCCACCGTACCGCCCCTCGGGAAACTGAGCAAGTACCGGCTCCCGCGCAAGCCGCGCTAGACCGCACTGCAAACACCTGGGATTCTCCCCGCAATTTGCCTCTCAATTCTCTTCATTGAGAAATGAATGCCCGCGCCTTCGCGCGGGCTTTCTTTCTTTCACCTGTTTGAAATCACTAGTCGTCCGCGTCGTCATTCCGGAGAACCACACCGGGGACTCCGTCGTTTTCACACCAGGGAGCCGGTATGCTCGCCGCGATTTTGCTGTTGGCACACTGTGTCACTTTTGACCACACAGTGACTCAAAATGATCCAGCGCCGAGTGACCAGTGCGACCCGGTGAAAACGGCTGCCCCCAAAGAGGCGCTCCAACCGTTTAACGTGTTAGTCGGTTCCTGGAAGGGAAGCGGGATGCCCGAGGGCACGAAGGAGGAGCGCGCGGCCGGGGCGTGGGAAGAAACGGTCGCGTGGGAGTGGAAGTTCAAGGAGCAAGATGCGTGGCTGGCCGTCGCGTTCGCGAAGGGCAAGCACTTCACGAAGGGCGAACTGCGTTACACGCCGGACAAAGACGCGAAGGGCGCGGCGCCGCGGTTCACGCTCACCCTGACGGCCCCCGACAAATCTACCGCCACCTTTGTCGGGGGGCTAACGGACAAAAACAAAGTTCTCACGCTCACTCGTACCGACGGCCCGGCCACCGAAGAACAGCGGATCGTTTTCAGCCTCCTCCACAGCAACCGTCACCTTTACCGATTCGAGACGCGCCCGGCAGGAACGACGGTCGCCTACAGCAAGAAGTACCAGGTGGGGGCGACCAAAGAGGGCGAACCGTTCGCGGCCACAACGAAGGGGCCGGAGTGCATCGTGAGCGGCGGGCTGGGCACGATGAAGGTGAGCTACAAGGGCAAGGACTACTGGGTGTGCTGCTCCGGGTGCCGCGACGAGTTCAAGGAGAATCCGGAAAAGTACATCAAGGAAGCCGAAGCGAAAGCGAAGAAGCAGTAGCTCCAAAATTCGCGTCCCCGGTTCCGAATCACAAGATCAATAGCCGACGCGAATTACTCGGTTTCGGATCGGGACTCGAAAGCGGGAACTTGTAACTTGGAACTTGAAGTCCGCCCCGCGGCGGCAATAATGCGGTCGCCTGTCCGATCCTCCTGCCGGCCATTTGCCGGTTGCTTCTCGGAGCGCGCTCATGGCGGATGCCCTCTCCTCCGATTTGACCAAAGTCGATCCGAGTGAAGCGTGGAAGCCGTGGAAACCAGCCAGCGGCGAGTGGAACCGCAAATGGGTTTCGCACCTCTACCGCCGCGCCGGGTTCGGCGCGACGCCCGCCGAAACGGACAAGGCGATCGCTGACGGTTTAAGCAAGACGCTCGCGCACTTCATGACCGGCGACCCGGACGCGGCCGACCGGCTCGAGCTGCTCACCGAAACGGGCAAGTACTACACCGAGCCGGTGAACCTCCGCGTGTGGTGGCTCTACGCCATGACCGAGGGCGGGCACCCGCTCCGCGAGAAGCTCGCGCTGTTCTGGCACAACCACTTCGCCACGAGCTACGCGAAGGTGCGCAGCACGAAGCTGATGTACGAGCAAAATGTCACCATTCGGAAGCACGCACTCGGCACGTTCCGGCCGTTCCTACTCGACATGAGCAAGGACACGGCGATGCTGGTGTGGCTCGACTCCAACCGCAACGTGAAGGGCGCGCCCAACGAGAACTACGCCCGCGAAGTGATGGAACTGTTCTCGCTCGGGGTCGGCAATTACACCGAGAAGGACATTCAGGAAGCGGCCCGCGCGCTGACCGGCTGGCACCACGACGCCGAGGTGCAGAAGTTCGAGTTCAACCGCGAACTGCACGACGACGGCAACAAAACGATCTTCGGCAAGACGGGCAAGTGGAGCGGCGAGGACGTCGTGCGCCTCTGCTGCGATCAGGGCGCGTGCGCGAAGTTCCTGGTCTCGAAGCTCTACGCCTTCCTCGTGAGCGAAACGCCCCCGCCGAAGGCGCTGGTGGCCCCGCTCGCGGACCAGTTCCGCAAGTCGGATTACGACACCGCGGCCCTCGTGAAGACGATCCTCGGGTCGCGGCTGTTCTTCAGCGAGCACGCCTATCACAAGCGCGTGAAGTGGCCCGTCGAGTGCGCGCTGGGCGCGGTCCGCAGCGCGACCGGCGAGCGCGTCCCGCTCGCGGACGTGGTCGATCCGCTCTCGAAGATGGGGCAGGCGCTGTTCGCCCCGCCGAACGTGAAGGGCTGGCGCACAGGTACCGACTGGCTGAACAGTGCGACGCTCCTCGCGCGGAACAACTTCGCGGAGAAGGTCGCGGTCGGTGACTGGAGCCGCAACGGGCGCGGGCGCCCGCCGCAACAGTTCGGGTTCGTCGCCGAGCCAACGAAAATCGACGAGCCGAAGCCGGTGGACACGGCGTCCGCGCCCGCACCGGAAGCGAAGCACGACGTCTGCACCACGATCTTCGCCGCGAATCCCAAGGACGTTGCGGCGGTCGTGACGCAAATGAGCACACTGCTCTACGGCGAAGCCGCTGCGCCCGCGCAGGTCAAGAAGCTGGAGACGTTCTTGCTCACGCCCGGCCCCACCGCGGGTGCAGCACCCGTGGCCCCGAAGGGACCGAAGCCGAAGAGTAAGGGGCCGACCCCTCCCGAGACCAAATCGGCGGACGGGACAAAGACCAAATCGGAACCCGAACCCAAGCCCAAGAAGGCGGAGCCGCCCAAACCGCTCGATCCAAAAGACGTGAAGCTCGATTCGCCGGAGTTCAAGGCGCGCGTTCGCGAAGCCTACCACGCGATGATGTGTCTACCGGAATACCAACTGAACTAGGGCGAACGGCCGGTGTGAGCCGGCCGGTGGGCACTGGCGCCCCTCTTCGCTCGCGTGTCTCACCAGCCGGCTCACACCGGCCGTTCGCCCAATCCCTTCCACCGAGGTTCGCCAATGTCTACCCGACGCGACTTCCTGAAGACCACCCTCGGTGCCTCGAGCCTGCTGGCCGTCGGCGGGGTGGTGCCGGAGTTCCTCGCCTCGACCGCGCGCGCCGCGGAGAAGGAAGACAAGAAGAAGGACACCATTCTCGTGGTGATCGAACTCACCGGCGGGAACGACGGGCTGAACACCGTTGCGCCCTACGGCGACGACCTCTACCACAAGGCGCGCCCCACGCTCGCGTTCGGCAAGAAGGAGGTGCAGAAGCTCGACGACTACCACGGCCTGCACCCGCGCATGAACGAGCTGAAGCGCCTGTACGACGAAAAGCGGCTCGCGGTCATTCAGGGCGTCGGGTACCCGAACCCGGACCGCTCGCACTTCGAGAGCATGGACATCTGGCAGCTCGCCGACCCGAAGCGCGGCCACACGAGCGGCTGGCTCGCCCGCAGCATCCCCGGTATGAGCGTGAGGGACGCGGGCGTCCCGGGCATGTACCTCGGGAACGAGCGCCTCCCCGTCGCGATCCAGGGTGCGGACGGCGGCGTCATCAGCCTCGCCGACCGCGCGAGTTTCAAGCTCCAACTCACGGGCAACCAGGCGAACCGCAAGGCGCTCATCGAAGACTTGAACGGTGAGAAGGACACGGGTAAGGCCGACCTCGCGGCGTTCGTCCGCAAGCGCCAGCTCCAGACGTACACGAGTTTGAAGAAGATCGACGACGCGCTCCGCGAGGCGGGCGGCAGCGGCCAGGGGCGAACCAATGAGTTCGTGGGCGGCCGGGTGGTGCAGCGCGACCCGGACGATCTCAACACCCTGAGCGGCAAACTCGGCCTCGTCGGGCGGCTCATTCAGAAGGGATTGGGCACGCGCATTTATTACGTCCAACTCGGCGGCTTCGACACGCACTCGGGTCAGGCCGAGATGCACGCGAAACTGCTGGGCGAACTTTCCACGTCGATCGGTAACTTCTTCAACGGCTTGCAAGCCGAGCACTCGGAGCGCGTCGCCGTGATGACGTACTCGGAGTTCGGGCGCCGGGTGAAGGAGAACGGCAGCCGCGGGACCGACCACGGCAGCGGGTCGTGCATGTTCCTGGCCGGGTCGCAGGTCGTCGGCGGGCTGGTGGGCAAGCACCCGAGTCTCTCGGACCTCACCGACGGCGACATCAAGTACCACACCGACTTCCGCCGCGTGTACGCGACCCTGCTCGACGACTGGCTCGAAGTGGACAGCCGGGGCGTGCTCGACGACAAGTTCGAGAAGCTCCCGCTGATCGACCGCAAGAAGAAGGCCCCGGCCGGTTCGGGGCCGAGTAAATCCAATAACCCGCTCCCGCCCGGTGCGCTCCCGGACGACCCGACCGCGCCGGGAGCGGGCGCACCTCCGGTGAAAGAGGACGTGCCTCCGCCGGTGGAGAAGTGAATACGGCCCGCGTTGCTCCGTTCTGTACCCCGAAGGGGTTGTACATCGGAGCCCAGGGTCGCGCTGCGCACCCTGGGAATAAAGGGCCGGTGTCGTCGTTGGGTTCCCGGTTCGCGTTCCGGTCGTCGCACCGTTGACGCTTCGCTGGGAACAAAGGGTGGTTGCCGTCGGTGGGTTCCCAGGGTGCGCGGCGCGACCCTGGGCTCCGATGTGCAACCCCTTCGGGGTAAATACCAAAACACTCCGGCTGAACGCTCCCCTCACTAAACTCACCTCATTTACTGAGGATCGCACATGCCCCGCTCGTTCGCGCTAGCGCTGGTCGCGCTGGCCTTCGCGTCTCCCGCGTTCGCGGCGGACGGGTCGCCCGCGTCTGATACCGCACCCGAGCGGCTCCTCCCACCCACCACGCAGTTCTTCGTGCGCTGGGACGGCACCACGGCACACAACGAAGCGTACAAGAAGTCCATCTGGGGCCCGGTGATGGCGGGGCCGACCGGGGACAGCGTTCGCGCGCTGGTCGCGATGGGGCCGAAGTTGCTCGGGGCGTCCGTTCTCGCCGATCCGCTGCTCGATGGTAAGTCGCCGGCGGAACTCAAAACGAACCTCGTCGACCTGAAATCGGCCGAGAAGCTCATTGAACTCATCGCGGATAAGGGCGTGATCGTCGCCGGGGAAGTGCGCGAGCCGGCGCCGACGATTAAGGGCGTGGGCGGCGCGCTCACCGGGCTGTTGGGCGGAAAACTGCCCAGTGCGGCCGCGATCCTGCCGGACGCACAAGTGATCGTTATCGTGCCCGACGTCGGCGATAAGGCCGAAGTGCTGTACGGCTCGATCCGGCTCCTCATGCGGAAGGGCGAGAACCAGGTCGAACCGTTCGCCGCGAACGGGCGGAAGGGGTTCCGGTTCGTCGTGCCGCAAGAGGGCGCGCCGCCGTTCCCGGTTCATTCCGCGTGGTGGGTCGAGGGCAAACACTTCGTCTTCTACACCGGCACGCGGCCGGTCGAAACCGTGATGACCGAGATGACCGCGAACGCGGCAAAAGGTGGCGTCACCGGTCACCCGCTGTTCCAGCGCGCCCTGAAGACGAGTGAGTTCGAGACGATCACGCGCGGGTTCGTGGACACCGGGAAGGTCATCGGGCTCGCGAAGAGCCTGGCGGGACCGTTCGTGCCCGGGTTGAAGGAGCGGCTCGACGGGATCGGGATCGGCGGGCTGAAGGCGATCGTTTTCACCTCCGGGTTCGACGGCAAAGAGTCGCGCGCGGTGTACGAGTTCGACGTGCCCGGCGAGCGCAAGGGGCTGGCGAAGGCGCTCAAGAACGCTCCCCTCGGGGCGACCGACCTGCCGCCGATGCCGCCGGACGTGAGTCGTTTTTCCGCGCTCCGGCTCGACCCGGCTTCGACCTACGACGCGGGCCTGGGTCTCATCGAATTCCTCACGATGAACGAGGAATTCGGGGTGGAGGACGAGGTCAAGAAGAAGGGCCAGGCGGACGTCATCAAGGCGCGCAAAGACTTCATGGCGCGCGAGGTGGACAAGTTCCTCGGCATCTCGATGAAGGACGACCTGCTTCCGCACCTGGGCGACAAGTTCGTGGTGTACCAGAGCCCGGCGGAAGGGCTGTCGGTGTTCGGCACCGTGATCTGCGTGTCGTGCAAAGACCCGGCGAAAGTGCGGGCCGCGACCGACCGCATCCAGCGCGCTCTCGAGGCGATCGCGAACAGCCCGATCAAGGTGCGGAAGAAGATGGTGAAGGGCGTGGAGGTGCGCGAGTTCTACGCCCGCGGGTTCGGCGTCGTCACGCCGACCTACGCGATCGTGGGCGAGTGGCTCGTGGTGGCCGCGCACCCGCAAGCGGTGCAGGGCATGATCTTCCGCGCGAAGGGCGATCTGGAACAGTGGAAGCCGGACGCCGAGACCGCCAAGCGCCTCGCGAAGATGCCGCAAGACGGCTGCGGGCTCCAGTTCTGCAACCCGAAGTCCACCGTACAGAACCTGTGCTGCGTCGGGCCGCTGCTGGTCAGCACGCTCGGGCTGCGGAACCAGTTCAGCGAGAACAACGAGACCGACTTCGACCCGATCGATGTGGGGATCGTCCCGAACGGGCACGAGCTGAGTCGGCACCTGTTCCCCAACCTCACCGTCACGCGCGACGACGGCAAAACGATCCGCGTCGAGGTGAATGAGTCCTTCAGCCTGCCGCTGGAAGTGCTCGGGGTGGAGCCGCTCATCATCTTAAGCGGGTTGGGGCTGGCGTTCTGACCGTTGCGGGCGCGGGCCGGGTCGGATACTGTGCGGGTCGGGGGCAGCCCCGGCCCGCTTTTGTTTTGGACGGAATGCCAATCTCGTTGGAGCGCGTCCCATGCGACTCTCCCTCGCCGGCCTCGGAATCCTCATCATGAGCGTCGTCGCCACCCCCGCGGACTTGCCGCCGCCGGACAAGTTACCCTCGGTCGCAGGGCTCCCGGACGTGTTGACCATGCGCGACGGCACCAAGATCACCAGCAAAAAGGACTGGGAAGAGAAACAGCGGCCCGAACTGAAGGAGCTGTTCCAGCACTACATGTACGGCCGCTACCCGCACTTGGTGGAGCCCGTGAAGGTCGTGGTAACGGGGAAGGTACTGTTCGAGGACGCGAAGGCGTTCGACGGTAAGGGCACGCTGCGCGAGGTAGAGGTCAGTTTCAGTGAAGCGAGTTGGCCGAAGATTTATCTGCTGATCGCCGCACCCAACGGGTCGGCGCCGGCCGCGTGCTTCGTCGGTCCGAACTTCGGCGGGAACCACTTGCTCACCGCGTCCGACAAGGTGCGCGTCCCGACCGCGTGGGTTCCGGCGAACTATCCCGGTGTGGAAAAAGGCACGAACAAGGCGACCGCAGCGGGCCGCGGGAAACAGGCCGATACGTGGCCGCTACAGCAGATCGTCGAGAAGGGCTACGCGGTCGCGACGTTCTATTGCGGCGACATCCAGCCCGACCGCCCGAACGTGCGCGAGGGAATGCGGGCCACGCTGCCGGTCCACAAGGACGGCGGGCCGATCGACGAGACGGCGACCGTCATGTGGTGGGCGTGGGGCTGTCACCGCGCCGTCGACTTCCTCGTGACCGACAAGAGCATTGACGCGAAGCGCCTCGCGGTCGTCGGGCACTCGCGGCTAGGCAAGACGGCGCTACTGGCGGGGGCGTTCGATGACCGCATCGCGGTGGTGATCCCGCACCAATCGGGGTGCGGCGGGGCCGGCCCGAGCCGCAGCAAGAACGAGAAAGCGGAACCGGTGAAGCGCATCACGACCGTGTTCCCGCACTGGTTCTGTGCGAACTTCACCGCGTTCGGCGACGACACCACCAAGATCCCGTTCGACCAGCACGCGCTCGTCGCGATCTGCGCGCCGCGCCCGGTACTCCTCACCAACGCAGAAGACGACCAGTGGGCGAACCCCAGCGGTCAGTTCGACGTGCTGACGGCCGCCGCGCCCGCGTACAAGCTCTACGGCGACACGAAGCCGGGCGCGGATAAAGTGCCGGAGCAGGGGACGTTGAGCGCCGACCGCCTCGGCTACTTCATTCGCGCGGGCAAGCACAGCATGACGCCCGACGACTGGAAGGTGTTCATGCAGTTCGCCGACAAGTGGCTGAAGTGATGCGAATAGAGGTCAGAGGTCAGAGAACAGAAATCAGAGAATGGGGTAGGGCGAACGGCCGGTGTCAGCCGGCCGGTGATAACTCCCGCCTTGGGGTGCCTCGACACGGGATGCGCGCATTGACGCACGCTTGGGGTGTTGGTCCGGCGCGCGGCTTTTAGATCCGGTTGATAAAGAATGGCAGCCGCTCGCCGAACAGCAAATACCAGCAGTTTGCGGCGCGCCCGCTCAAATGCCCGGCTCCCGAAGCCGCGCGAGCTGAAAATGTTAGCCAATGTTAGCCGTTCGGACCCAAACTGTTGTGCCCCAAGTGGTTTTGTCTGTTTCTGAGTTCACTTCATGCTCTCGGACCGTGACGCTCTGTTAGCCGCAGTTCGGGCCACCTCGGAAGAGGACACGCCGCGGTTGGTGTTCGCGGACTGGCTCGACGAGAACGGCGACCCCGACCGCGCCGAGTTCATCCGGTTACAGTGCGAGTTCGCGCGCTTCGCCGACGAGGACTGCGACAGCTACGCGATGTACGCGTTCTTGCACAAGCACTATTTCCCCGGCCTCATCGCGACCGACTGGACGCGGATCGACGCGGGCGTTCACCGGCTTGTTGTGCTCGCGATGCGGGCCAACGATCTACTGAGGCAGCACAGCGCCCGGTGGCTCCCGAAGGTACCGAAGAAGTACGAGGTGGAGATCGATGAATTCGACCGCGGGTTCCCGTACCGCGTGCAGTTTAGTGGTTTGCGAAACTTGCCCAAAAGCGCGGATTTGATTCGCACATCCGTTCCGGCCGTCACACTCAAAAGTGACGAGTTCACGGGTCGCGTCGTCGAGCAACTCGCCGATGTGGGGTTGCTCGACCGAATGAGCGCGCTGGAATTCACGGGCGAATGCGCGTCGGGGTTGCGCGAACTCGGTAACCGCCCCGAAGCGGCTCGTATCCGCGCGATCGCGACGCGCCACGGCGACGCAGAAGCGGTCGCGTCGGCCCTGGCGGAAGCGCCGAACTTCACCGGGCTCCGAACGCTCGATATGTCGACCGCGTACACGAGTGCGGCGGCGGCCCAAACACTGTTCGGGGCTAAGTGCCTACGCACGCTCCGGCGCTTGTACCTACGCGGGCGCAACGATTGGTACGCGGACACCCTCCGCGCACTGGGCGCCGGCGGGTTCACGAATCTCACCTCACTTCGCATTGAGCGCGCGGGATTGGACGATGACGCGGCGGAGGTGTTGGCCGCGTGCCCCGACCTCTCGCAGTTGCGCACCCTCGATTTGTCCAACAACCGTATCACCGGGAGCGGGGCTACGGCCCTGCTCTGTTCACCGCACCTCGCGAACCTCGTGAACTTGTGCCTGGACAGAAACCCGTGTACCGGACTGGACGCCGAGCGGCTGGCGGCGGCACCACGAGCGGCGCTGCGGATGCTCCACTTTCACGGGTGCCGGCTCCGGGTCGCGGACGCGCGGGCGCTCGCCCGCAGCCCGAGACTCCGCACGCTCTGGTACCTCGACATCGACAGCAACAATTTGGGTGCGACCGCGGTGCGCGAGCTGGTCCGCGGGTTCGGGACGTGGTGCCCGCCGATCCTGTGGCTTACGTACAACCGGATCGACGACCGTGGCGCGGAAGCGTTGGCGAAATGGAAGGGCGCGTCCGCGCTCAGTGCGCTGCACCTGAAGCACAACCCCCAAATAACTGATTCCGGGGTGCGGGCCATGCTCGATAGCCCGAATCTGGCGAACCTGGACGTGCTCTGCGTTTCCACGAGCGGCGAAATAGAGGAGCGGCTCCGGGCGCGGTTCAAACACCCCGACGGCTACTGACGCCCGCTGGTGTGCGGCGCGCGCACCTCATATTCTGTTCCCGTACCCTCTCCCGTTTCCCACCCGTTCGCGCACCTCAATGATTGTTCCCCTGTGTTGCCCGTGGCGGTCGGTCTGGTTGGCGCGGGTCGTCGCGCTCGTTGCTCTGGTCATCGGTGTACCGCTGTTCCTGCGAATGCCGCCGTGGTGCGACATCACGCTCTACCAGATGGCGGCGCGCAACATCCTCAACGGCGGTACCCACTACCGGGACATTTTCGACACCAACCTGCCCGGCTTCGTGTGGCTGCTCACGGTCATTCAATGGGTGTTCGGCGAGAGCGTGGTCGCGGTGCGGGCCGCGGACCTGCTCGTCGTTTCGGGAATCGTGCTCCTCATTGACCGGCTGGCGAAGTGGGGTGGCGCGTCGCGCGCGGCGCGGTGGTGGGCGCTCGCGGGCGCGGCCGCGTTCTACCCGTTCACGGTGGAAATGTCGCACGCCCAGCGCGACACCTGGATGGCGCTGCCGGCCCTCGCCGCGGTCGCGCTCCGCGTGCGCCGCGGGATGGGGCGACCGACCTCTCTGTCTTCCCTTCGCCTCTCTTTCTTCGAGGGCGTGTTGTGGGGCGCTGGTGTGTGGATCAAGCCGCACATCGTGATAATGGCGGCCGTTGTGTGGCTACTTACCGCCCGGCGGATCGCGGGCGAGTACCAGCGCCCGTGGCGCGCTGCGGGTGCCGATTTCTTGGGCAACCTGATCGGCGGCCTCGCCCTCGGGCTTGCGGGGCTCACCTGGCTGTTCGCGACTGGCACGTGGGAGCCGTTCATTGAAGTGTTCACGCAGTGGAACCCGGGCTACTGGGATCTGGTGATAATCGAATTCGACATGCGAACAGAGCAGCAGCTCCACTGGTTCCCGCCGTGGAGCCTCGGGATGCTCCTGACCGTGCCGCTCGCACTCGTGTCGGTGCTGGACATGGCCCCGTGGTCGAGCCGCGCGGCCGCGACCGCGCGCCCCGATCGCGCGGGCACCGTCGGGCACTGGCTCCCGCGCCTCATGTGGGACAAGCAGGCCGGTGCGGACGCGCGGTTCGCACGCGGGGTGCTGGGCGCGCTGTACTTCGCCTGGGCCGCGCAAGCCTTCTTCCTCCAGCGCGGGTTCCAGTACGCACACATACCGGAAACGCTCCTCATGCTGGGCGTGTGGGCCTCGCACCGGTGGGCGTGGACGCTCCTCGTGCTACTCTGGCTCACGGTGACGACGAGCGCGTGGTTCCTGGCCGAGCACGACGCGGCCGTTCAGGGCGAGTTGAATCGCATTTCCCCCCAGGAGCGCGAACACTACGTTCCGCGCCACCCGATCTTCGCCTCCGACCGGCTCCGGCTCTGGCCGCAGTGCTGGCGCCCGGACCTGGGCGACGCCCAGCGGTACGCGATGTGGGACCGGCTCCGACTGCACCCGCCGCACGAAGCCGTGATTAGCTGGGAAGAGATCAACGAGGTCGTGACCTTTTTGCACGGTGAGGGCGTGGGCGACGGCGAGGTGATCGCGTGGTTCGATTCGCCGCACGCGGCGTACTTGCTCCTGAACAAGAAGCCGGGCATGCGCTTCATGCACGTGTATACGGCCATTTCCATCGGGTACGATAAAAACCTCGAGGACGGGCGCGTGAAGGTGATGCGCGAACTGGCCACGAAGACGCCGAACGCCCGGTTCGTTATCAACGATCTGGAATGGGTCGCGCTCCCCGCCAAGTCCGAGGAGCAGCGCGCGGCGCTCATCGGCCCCGCGCGCAACCCGCCGCACGACTTGCTCCCTGTTAACACCCCGTACCCCACCGAGTTCCCGTTCAACCAACCGACCGTGTTCCGCACGCGCAACGGCCAGGGGCGGTACGTGGTTCACAAACTCGTGACCCGCGAGAACTCCCCCAAAGCACCGTGGTTGATCGAGTCCGGGGCACGGGCCGTCGTCCAAGACGTGCAGCGGGCCGGGGCACGGTCCGCCGTCCACGACGCCCTCGTGCCCAAGTAGCCGCGCCTTCGGGTTGACGGCGCGCGGGCGCTTCCGGCATCATCTCGCCTCCTCGGTCCCGCAGGAGGCGGATTCGTGCGCGTGTTGTCCTATTCGCGGTTCACAACCTGGCTCCGCGTCACTTACACCGTGAACCCGCGCGGGCCGCGGATCGCGTTCCTCGCGATACTGACCGCGATCGTGATGCTGATGAGCGTCAAGTACGCGGCCAAGATCGCCAAACCGGGCGACACGGGTCAGCAGAGCCGCTCCGCGTTCCTCCGCTGGCGGCAGATGGTGAACGGTGTGTTCGCTGGCGAGAACATTTACGTTGGTGTGAACGAGTACCCGAACCCGCCGATCATGGCGGTGCTGCTGCGCCCGTTCACCGCGCTCCCTCCGGTCACCGGCGCGCTCGTGTGGTTCTACACGAAAGTGCTGCTCGCGGTGCTGGCCGCGGTGTGGGTGTTTCGACTGTGTGGGGGAGCTAACCGGGAACCTACCCCCCCGTCCCCCCTCCCTAAAGGGAAGGGGGAGCTGGCGCGCGCATCCGCTGTGCTTGGAACAGCGTCGCACACGAGCGACGATTCTTTCTCCCCCTTCCCTGGCAGGAGGGGGGCCGGGGGGGAACCCGTGGGGGGTTCTCCCTCACAAGAGGCGAGGGGGGCCGGGGGGGTAGGTTCTGCCCAGGGCGTTGGGAAGGAACTCGCCCTTGATGTCGCCCGCGCGGTCGCGGTCGTGTTGTGCCTGCCGCCGCTACTCGGCGATTTGTCGCACAATAACGTGAACATCTTCATTCTCTTCCTGGTCGTGGGCTGCCTTGAAGCGTTTCGGCGCCGACTCGATACGCTCGCGGGCCTGACGCTCGCGCTCGCGATCGCCTGCAAAGTGACGCCGATGCTGTTCGTCGCGTACTTCGCGTGGAAGCGGTGCTGGCGGCTCCTCGGTGCGACGCTCGTCGGTCTGGCGCTCTGGCTCGCGGTCGTGCCCGGCCTCACCTTCGGCTGGGACCGCAACCGTGAGTTGCTGGACGGCTGGTACTCCCTCATGATCGAGCGGCCGCTCTTGAAGGGCGAAATCACGACCGAGCACCCGAATCAGGCGGTGACCGGGTTCGTGTACCGGCTCTTCACGCACAGCCCGTCCTACATCGTGTACCCGGACAACATCCCGACGCCGGCCGAGTACCACAACCTCACCGACATCGGGCGCCCGGCCGCGTGGGTCGTTGTCAAGGCGCTCACGGCCGGCTTCGCGCTCGCGGTCGTGTGCTTGTGCCGGTGGCCGGTTCGCCGCCCGACCGATGTGCGCCAGGGCTGGCGGTTCGCCGCCGAGTGCGGGCTGATTTGCCTGGGCATGTTGCTGTTCAGCGAGCGCACCTGGAAGCACCACGCCGTCGTGCTGTTGCTCCCGTTGGCCGCGCTCGCTTACGCCGTCGCGGTCGTGGAATTACCGCGGCGCGTTCGGTCCTTCATCACCGGTGTGTTGGTCGCGTCGTTCGTGTTGATGGCCGGGCCGGGGCTGCTCGGGGGCCGCGGCGCGGACCTCGCGATGGTGTACGGCACGCACACCATCGCGTTCGTATTGCAGGCGGTCGCGGTGGGGGTGCTCCTCGCGTGCCGGTCGGACCGCGTGAGCGGTGTGTGCGGGTCGCGCAGTGCCGCGCGTGAAACGATTCCCATTTGACAGGGCGGAACGGCTGCGGGGTTTGGGTATACTGAGCGAAGATAGCCGCATTCGCTCGTGTGGTGTGCTTCTACCTCGCCCGCTTTTCCGCGTCGGTTCCTACGCGGGACGAGTGCGGGTCGGGGCACCTCACGAGCGAAGATCGCGTCGCGTTCCGCTCCGGGTGCCACCAATGCCGACACGCAACCGCCACCGGTCGCTCGCAGGCGCGTTCGCCCTCGCGGTGCTGGTGACGGGAACGGTCGCCCTTTCTGCTCAGCCGCCGGGAGCGGAATCGCTCAAGAAACCTGCAGATTCGACCAAGTCCGAGAAGGGCGAGAAGGCCGACAAGTCGGATAAGGCCGACAGCAAGCCGCTCATCGTAAAGCTGCCCGACGGCACGTTCCTCTGGCTCGGTTCCGCCGAAGGCGGGGAGCGCGTCACCCTTTCGCCGCAAGAGTTCCAAAAGCTCCTCGATCGCGTGGACCAGTTGAAGAAGGAACTGGCCGCGCGCAAGCCGACCGCGCCGAGCGAGTGCGCGATCCGCGGGCGCGTGGAGAAGCGCGGCGAGCAACTCGTCGCCGCGCTCAAGCTCACCTACAAGTTCCGCACAACGCAGGCGAATACCGCGGTCGCGCTCGGCGGGCGCAAAGCGTTCCTGGTCGGCGCCGCGCTCGACGGCGCGAAACTGCCCGTGCTCGATACGACCGACGACGGGTTCGCGGTTCTGGTGGAATCGGCCGGCGATCACGCCCTCGTTCTCGACACCGAAGCGCCCGTGACCGCGCGGGTCACGAAGGCCGAAATCGGCTTCGATCTGGGGCTCCCGCGGGCACCGATCACGACCTTCGCACTCGACCCGCCGGGCGGCGACGTGAAGCGCGTGACCTTGGTCACCAAGACCCCGGACCAGGCCCAACCGCGGCGCGCGACCGTGGACGTTAAGCAACTCGCTCCGAAGGGCAACGAACCGGGTCTCCCGCTCGGCGCGGTGGAATCGCTCGAAGTGAACTGGGAGCCGCCCGCGTCCGTCGCACAACCGGCCGATCAAGTTCAGAACGCCGACATCGATGTAACGGTGCTCCTCACCGACGGGTTCGTGGAGTCCACGGCGAAGATCAAGGTCCGCGGACCGGCCCGCGAGTGGAAACTGGTCGCGCCGGCGGCCGCCGATGTGAGTGTGGATCGCGTCGCGGTGGTCAGCGGCACCGGGCCGACGCAGCAACCCGTTGTGAGCAAGCCCGGTGACCCCAATAAGCCGGTGTGGAAGATCGAATTGCCCGCCGGTTCGACCGGGGGCGACTGGGTCATCACTGCCGTGGTGCGCCAGGCCCGACCGAAGACCGGCACGACAAAAGCCGCGGCTTCGCCAATCGGCCCGTTCGCCGTGCTGGATGTGCTCAAACAGACCGGCACCGTGAGTGTCAAGGCCGGTCCGCACACGCGGTTCGTGTTCAAGCACGGCCCGGACCTGCGCCGCGCGGAACTTCCCAGCGCGCCCGAAGACGACGTGAGCGCGGCACTGTTCCGCCTCACGACCGGCCCCACCGGTACGACACCGGTCAACGCGCCGTTGCTCACGGTCGAAGCGTGGCCCGTTGAAGGCGCGGTCCGCGTGCGCCCCGTGTACAAGCTGGAACTGACAGAAACGGGCTGGAAGGTGCGCGCCGAAATTGCGGTGAAGCCGATCCGCACCGAGGTGGACGCGATCACGATCGATGTGCCGGCCGAGTGGCGCGGACTGGAGTCGGAGTTCGACCCGGAAACCGTGCAGGGCGTGAGCCCGGGGAAGGTCGAGGGGGCGTGGGGGCCGGTCACGGTGCGCCTGGCCAACGCGACGAAGCAGCCGTTCAATGTGGTGCTGCTCGGGACGATCACCGTTCCCCCGGGCGGGCGCGAGGTGACCGTTCCGTTCCCGCGCTACCCGAAAGCCGTGGAGCGCGACGCGATCGTTACCGCGACGGTCCCCGAGGGACTCGAGGTGCGGGGAGCCGGGCGCGGGTGGGAGGGCGATCAGCCCGCCGCGTGGGGCGCGCCGCTCGCCGCCGTGCCGGGCGCTGACGGGAAAGTTCCGAAGGCCGTCGCCGCTGTAACCGGGAAGGCCGAACTCGGGTTCTCGCGCGCCGTGCTCAACTGGCAGCCGTACCGCCCCGACGTCGCGGCCGAAATCAAGACCGACGTGACCGTGGGCGAACGGCAAGTCGTGGTGAAGCAAGAGTTCCACCTGCGCTCCGGGGACGGGCTCCCGAAGTCGATACGGTTCCGCGGCCCGGCCGAAGCGTTCGGACTGAGAGCGGTTCCGGCCCTGGATTCCGTAGCGCCCGGTGTGTGGACGTACTCGCCCCCCGACGCAAAAGAAGCCACCCTGAGCGTGAGCTTCGCGCTGCCGCTGCCGGCCCAAACGGACGGGCCGCTCGCGCTGCCGGTCGGCTTGTTTTGGCTCGCGGACGCGGCGCGCACGGAGACAAACGTCCGCGTGTGGGTGAGTTCCGTCACCGGGCGCACGGTGAGCACCAGCGCCCCCGGTTGGCGCGAGCTCCCGCCGGAAGCCGTACCGGAGCGCGACACGTTGCCCGCGCTCACGCTCGCCGCATCAGCCGAGTACCCGCTCGCGCTCGAGGTGCGGCAGGCGGCCCCGGAATCGGCGGTGGCCGTGTGGGTCGAGCGGGCGCTGATCGAGGCCGGGGCGACCGAGGACGGGGCGGTAAACTACCGGGCGCGGTTCCGGCTCGCGCGCTGGCTCGCTCCCGCGATCGAGGTGTGGCTGCCGGGCGCGATCGGCCCGAACCCGACCGCCCGTATCGACGGCACGGGCGCGGCACTGGTGCCGGTCGGCGACGCGGACGGCGGGCGCCGGTTCCGGGTGAATTTGCCCGACGTCCCGGGCGGCCGGGTCACCGTTCTGGAGGTGCAGTACACCCTCCCCGGTTCGCGGCAGGTACTCGGCGAAACGGCCTACCAGCCCCCGCGGGTGCTTTCGGCCGCGTACTCCGGCCCGGTTCGGTGGCTCGTCACCGAGGCGTCCGGTTCCGCCCCGTTCCTCTTTAGCGACCGCGCGCGGCCGGAACTCCGGTGGCGCTGGCGCGGCCCGGTTCTCGCGCCCACGGCCGTCCCGCGCGCCGATCTCGAGCACTGGTTCAACTCCGGTGGCGAACCCGACGCGGGCGGGCTCACGCCCGTGCAAGAAGGTGAACCGCTCGTGGCCCGGCAGAACGCGCCGGACACGTTGCGCGTGGCCCGCGCGCCGTGGACCGCGCTGGTCATCGTGTGCTCGCTGGTCGTGTTCCTCGTCGCGCTCGTGCTGACGCGGTTGAACGCGGTCGCGTCCGGCCTGGTCGTCACGCTCCTCGGTGGGGCGTTCGGGGTCGCGGCGGTGTTGTACCCGCAACCGGCCGCGCAAGCGGTCGCGGCCGGTCAACCGGGGCTGGTGATCGCGGTACTCGCGCTGGGGGTGCAGGCGGTCGTGCGGTGGCAGGTGCGCCGACGGGTGCGGTACCTCCCGGGCTTCACGCGGACGGCGCCGGAACCGGCCACCGGCACGATGGCCCATCCCGCGCCGGCGTCGGTGCGGGCGCGCCCGGGCAGCACGGGCGCGCCCGCACCAACGGGGAGCGGCTCGTAGCTGATTTCGGGATCGTCGTAGCCGGTCGGACGAGCCGCGACCGCAAGGGAGCGGGAGGCACCGCGCCCTGCCGAGTGATCTCAAGTTGACTCGGGGAACTGCGCCTTGTAACGAGCCGCGACCGCAAGGGAGCGGGAGGCACGACGCGCACGGGTGACTCAAGAGAACCCGGGGGGCCGCGCCCCGCTCCCTTGCGGTCGCGGCTCGTTTACCCGCAACACACTCGTGGTGTGGTGCGCCGGGTTCAGGCGCTTGCGCTCCCTTGCGGTCGCGGCTCGTTCGAGGCAGCACGGCGATCGTGGGCGCAACTGAGCGGCCCGAACTAGGAATTGACGCCCGACGATTTCACCCCGGTGAACCGACCCATGCCCCGTTCGGGCTGGCTACTTCTGGTGTGCGTGTGTGCGGCCGGGGGCGCGCTCGGGGCGGTGCCGCGCCAGCCCGTGAAGTCCGTCGTTCACAGCGCACTCGACCTCGTGCCAGTCGACGACCCGTTCCCCATCAGGCGCATGCGGGGCGCTGATGCGCGTTTGCCGCACCTACTCAAAGAACTCGAACCCGGCCCGGTCGTCCAACTACCGCGCCCGGAGTTCGAGGCCCGGGTGCGGGCGGCCGGGCGCGCCAGTTATCAGGCGAAACACGGCGCGCGGATCGCGGACGCGACCTACACCGCCGAACTCGATGGCGGCGACCTGACGGGTACGGCCGAACTCGGCATCCTGAACGCGAGCGGCGCGAGCACGTTCCTGCCCCTCGACCCCCTTAAACTGGCCGTGAGTGGTGCGAAATGGGCGCCGGGCGGTGAGGCGGTGATGGCCGTGCTGCCGACCGCGCCGAGCACGCCGAGTACTTCGGTGCCGGTCGTCTGGGTGAGCGGGGACGGGCGCCGGGTGCTGCAATTTCGCTGGTCGCTGACCGGCACCACGGAACCCGGTGAGCGCCGGTTCGAGATGCGCGTGCCGCCGTGCCCCGCGGCCGTGCTCCAACTCGACCTGCCGGCCGACCAGGTGCCGACGACGTCCGCGGACGTGCTTCTCACGGGGCCGTTCGAGGTGCCCGGGAAACCGGCCCGGCGCGCGTGGAGCCTCCGATTCGGCGGGC
This sequence comes from Gemmata palustris, assembly GCF_017939745.1. NCBI lineage: Bacteria > Pseudomonadati > Planctomycetota > Planctomycetia > Gemmatales > Gemmataceae > Gemmata > Gemmata palustris. Next base: position 7,085,300 of record NZ_JAGKQQ010000001.1, read on the forward strand.
GCCCGAAGCTCGAATTCGCGGTCCGCGCCGGCGGTACGCCCTCCGTGGTCGCGACCGCGGCCCTCGTCGCGAAGTACGAACTCAACCCGGGCCAACTGTCGGCCGCGTTCGAGTACGAGCTGCGCCCGGCGCGCGGGTCCGTGGGCGAATGGGCGTTCACCGCCGATCCCGGCTTGCGTATTACGGAAGTGGTCACGAACAACCGCGCCGGGTGGGTCGTCGACCCGCCCCTCGTTCCCAACGGCCCGCGCCGCGTGCGCGTCAGCCTCCGGCAACCCGGTCCCGGCGGGAAGGTGCTCATCAGCGCGGTCGCGCCGCTGCCCGACCCCGCGCGCCCGCCGGACGCGCCGTTGCCGGTCGTGCGCCCACTGGGTGCGGTACTCGAGAGCGAGAGCATCGAACTGCGCCTCGCACCGGGGCTGAAAATCGATTCGTGGGCGCCCGGCGATTACCGCTTGATTGACTCGACCCAGCCCCCGCCCGGCACAACGGACCCGGCGCGCGTGCTGTCGCTGGTCGGTACGCTGCTCGCGACCGGCCCGGACGACGTGTTCCGGCGCATGCCGTCGGTCCGCACGAGCGCGCCCGACGTCGAGTTCACCTCGCTCGAGCGGCTCGAGTGGAGGCTCCGCGCGGCGCACGCGACCCTCGTCGCGCGCGTGCGGGTGCGCGTGACACGCGGCCCGCTGTTTCAGCTCACGGTCCGCCCCCCGCCGGGCTTCACACTCGATCGCGGCGCCGCGGGCACCGACGAGCTGGTCGCGCACATCGGCCCGCCGGTGCCCGCGGGGCAGGTGATCGAACTGGCCCGCCCGCTGCTCTCGTCGCAGTACGCGGACCTGCGCCTGGAGTTCCGCGGGGCCGGTGCCAGGCCCGGCGCGCCGGTGCCGTTCCCGGCGTTCGCGGTACTCGGCGCGACCGAGCGGAGCGGGTGGTTGAGCGTCACGGCCGACCCCACTTGGGCGCTCGACGCGGAGCCCGGCGCGGGCGCGACGCCCGCGGGCTTGTGGGGGTGGGTGACGACGGACGCTCCCCGCGACGCTCGGGCGGTGTATTTCTTCCGCGCGAAGGAACCGGACGGGTTCGTGACCCTCGCCCCGGCGCGTCCGCAGGTCCGCGCGCAAGCATCCGCGTCTCTCGACGCGCCCGGTTCGCGGTGGAACGCGACCACGCGCCTCACGCTCTCCGTGAGTGGGGGCGTGCTTTCCAATGTTACGGTGTTCGTTCCGGGATCGCACGAGCGCGAACGTTCATGGAAGCTGCTCGACCCGGCGAACGCGGTGACCGCCGCGGTACCCGTTCCGCCCGAACTGTTGAACGCTGCCCCGCTCCTCGCGCCACTCGATGTGCGCGCGAGTACCATCGGGACGCGCGCACGGGGGAACACGGACGGAACATTTTGGGTGCTGCAATTTGCCCGCCCGCTCACCGGAACCGCCGTTCTCGAAACGACCGCGCCCGGACCGGCGTTCGGTGACGACGCGGTGGCCCTCCCGGTACCGCAAGTGCCCGGCGCGGGTCAAACAACGAAGGCGGACGTGTCCCCCGCTCTCAAGGGCCGGGTGGCGGTGGAGGTGATCGGAAATTCGGTGCGCGTGGGGGCACGTCCGGGTGCGGGGCTGGGCGCGCACCCGGTGTCGGATGCGTACCTGCTCACGGCGGTACGCGCCCCCGACGATGTGGTCGTCGCGTTCGGCGGGACGGTGCGCGACTCTCTCGGGGGAACACTTCGGATCGGTTTACCGCCGGGTGCGGACGTGCGCGGGGTGTGTGTCGCGGGCCGGTGGGTGAATCCGGCCGCGTCCCGCGCACCGGGCGCGGAACTGCCGGTCCCCGTTCCGGCGGGAGCCGTGGTGCATTTTGAAGTGCGCTACCGACTACCGGTACCGTCCGGGTGGCCGACGCGGCGCGTCACGAGCCCGGTGCCGACGGTACCCGGTGACCCGCCGGTGCGCCGGTGGTGGAGCTTCGCGCCCGGCGCGCTTCCCGGGTGGCCCGCGCGCCCGTGGGACACAAGTGTCGACGAGCCCGCCCTGTTGGGGGGACCGCTCGCGGGCGGCGCGCCGGTGCTCGTGACCCGCTCCGACGACGAGTGGGTTCGGGTCGGTTCGGTGCGCGCGGCCGACGCTCTGGCGGTCGGCGCGATCGCGCTGGTTAGCGCCCTTGGGTGGATCGCCGCGCACCGGCGCCGCGCCCGCGTTACGCTGGTGCTGGCCGGCGCCGTTGTCGGCGCGCTCGTCATCACGGAACTCGGCCCGCCGTGGTGGGGGCGGGTCGCGTGGCCGGTGTTGTGCATGGCCGTTGTTGTTTTGGCCGGGGTGCTCGCGCACCTCGGGGGCCTGCGCCGGGGCGTTGCGCCGGTGGGCGCGGGCGTAGTCGCACTGGGGTTCGCGCTGCACTCGATCAGCGCACTGGCACAGCAACCCGCGCCGGTGACCGTGCTGGTCGTGCCGCGCGCGGACGGGGGCGAGGACGTCGTTGCGCCGCGCGCGCTCCTGGACGGCCTGGACGCGATCACGCGCCCCCCGCTCCCCGCGCCCGCGATCACCTCTGCGGCGTACCAGGTGCGGGCGGACGAAGCCGGCGCGCGGGTGACCGCGCGGTTCGTTGTTCACGCGCTCCGCGCGAGCGACAACGTGGTGCCGCTGCCACTGGGGGACGCCCGGTTGGAGAGCGTGACGGTGGGCGGGGCGCCGGCGTTCCCGGTGGCGCGCTCGGACGGGTACGCCGTCGCGCTGCCCGGTCCGGGGCGCTACGAGGTCGAGGTCCGGTTCGCCGTGGCCGCGACCGTGGCCGGGGCCGAGCGCGAGGTCCGGTTCAGCGTGCCCGAGGTCGCGGACGCGAAGCTGTCGGCCGCGCTGCCCGGGTCCGCGCACCAGCCGCACACGGTCGGCCGGGTCGGGCGCCAGGTCGTGGGGCGGGCGAGCGAGAGCGCGACCGTAGAAACCGAACTCGGTGCGGTGAAGAGCGTGCAGTTGCGCTGGCGCGAGGGCGCGGGGGGATCGGCCGTCGTCAAGGTTCGCGAGGGGTGCGTTTGGGACGTGACCGAGGCCGGCGCCGAACTGAGTGCCGCTTACCTCGTGCGCGTCGACCAGGGGTCCGTGGGCGGGTTGCGGTTCGACGTGCCCGCGGAACTGGAGGTCCTGCGCGTCGCGGTCCGGTCCACCGATTTGCTGGCCGCGCCGCTCGCACTGCGCGATTGGACCCTGGGCCAAGAACAGGGCGGAGCGCGCCCGCTCCAGCTCGACTTTCAAGCGCCCGCCGGTGGGCGGTTCCTCGTGGTGCTGGAGTGCGCGCCGCGGAGGTCGCTCACGCGGCAACCGGTGCTGCGGTTCCCGAGAATCGTGTTCGGTTCGGTGAAGGGCGAAACGGAGGCGATCTACGGCTTGCGCGCGAACCGCGTGACCGTAGACGAAGTGGGGCGCGGGGGCGTGATCGACTTCCCGGCCGACGCGCTGCGGGATTTCGCCGCGATTCCCGATCTGAAGCTCGATCCGAACAAACCGGTCCGCGCGTTCCGTTTGGTGCCCGGGGCGACCGCCGAACTGCGCCCCGTCCTTCGTGCGGGCGATCCACCAGCGGTGCGCACCGTTACCACCTGGCGCGTCGGTCCGCACCGGGCCGATGCGACCGGCACCGTGACGTGGACGGCGCGCGATCCGGTCGCGCTCGTCGAGTTCAGTGTCGCGAACGTCACCGTTCTGGAGGTCCGCGGACCGGACGTAATGAGTTGGAATCAGACCGGTGGGCGCGTGCAGGTCTGGCTCCGCTCGGGCGCGAAAGAGGACGCGATCGAATGGACGGGCACCAGCGCTCCCGCGCCGCCCGGTGCGCCCCCCGCCCCGCTGCCGTTCGACCCGGCGCACCCGAAGGTCGCGCACGCGAACCTCGTGTCCGACGAGGTCCGCGTCCAACCGATCGACGGCTGGTCCGCGCTCGTCGACCGCGCCCGCGGGTGGCAGACGGTTCCCGCACTTAACGGCGAACTGAGGTTCCGGGCGGATTCGCCCTCGGCTCAAGGGCTCCGCGTGCAACTGGCGCCGCGCCCGCCCGCGCGATGAGATTCTTGCTCGGGCGGTAGTGTTTTGTGTTGGGCGCTTCGGGGCCAGTTGTTATCGTGCTGGTGTCGGCCGGGTCGGTTGCGTTTAGCTCTGTGCTTTGCACAAGGGCGATGTTGCGTCGCTCCGAGCGTTTGCCGGTCCGTGCGTCGTGAGGAAGGCTGTTCCAACACCGCTCTCGTTTCATTTGGGGCACCTGAACCGCGGCGGTCTGGTGCTACCCCGCCGACCGCGGTGCCGCCGCGGTTCAGGTGCCAAATGAAACGGCGGTGCCGTGAGCCTTCCAAACCCCAGGTCAGGAAGTAAACGCGCCGACCCGGCCGGTATTTTTGCAGTGCTTGTGGGCGAACGGCCGGTGTAAGCCGGCCGGTGAGAGCGGCAAAGAGCTTTTACAGGATCAACAAGAGACGGGCTCATTCAACCGGCCGGCTTACACCGGCCGTTCGCCTAATGCGCCCGGCACAAAGCACAACGCCGACCAGCGGCCGGCGTTGCGAGTGCGGAACCGCTTCTTGTTACTCGTCTCACGCGAGGCCGGTGAGCGGACCCGCGGCGCAGTGGTTCGGGTTGCCGAACGCCTTCACGGTATGGCCGAAGCCGTGGGCGAGCGACATCAGGAGGCGGTTGTGCGCCACCTTGTTGAACTTCAGTGACCGGCCCATCTTATAGTCCAGCCCGCCGCCGACCATCACGAACGGGATGTTGTCCATCGTGTGCGAGTTACCCTTGCCCAGTTCGTTCGTCCACACGATCAGCGTGTTATCGAGCAGGCTGCCGGTGCCGCCCGGTTCCGGTGTTTCGGCCAGGCGCTTGGCGAGGTAGGCCACCTGCTCGCAGTACCACTTGTTGATCTTCACCAGCTTCTCTTGGGCCTTTTCGTTCGTGTCAGGCTCGTGCGACAGTTCGTGGTGCCCCTCGTCCACGCCCAGCCACTTCATGCGGGCACCGCCCACCGAGTTCGTGATCTGGTACGACGCGACGCGGGCGAAGTCGGCCGCGAAGCTGTTCACCAGCAGGTCGATTTGCGCCTTGCTGATCTTCGGCATGTTGTCGTTGTCTTTCTTCATGCCGGCTTCGAGCTTCGGCACCACGTGGCCCACGTTCGCCGCGGCCTTTTGCTCCTTCAGTTCCTTCTCCATGTCGCGCACGAACGCGGCGTGCTCGTCGAGCAGTCGCTTGTCCGCCGCGCCCACCTTGTCGCCGACCTTCTTCAGATCGTCCTTGATGTCGTCGAGGACGCTGGCGAGCGCTTCGTTGTCCTTCGCCCGGCCGTAGAGCTTGTTGAACATCTGGTACGGGTCATCGATCGGGGTGATCGGCTTGTTCGCGCCCGCGTAGCTCCAGCGCGTCCAGGTGTCGGCGCGGTCGGGGACCATCACGCCCATTTCGAGCGAGCCGAAGCGCGTCTTGGTGGCCGCGTCTTTCTGGAGGAAGTTCTTGATCTCCTGGTCGATGGAGATGCCCTTCGCCCAACCCGCCGGCGTGTCGGACCCGCCCTGCACGTTCCCGGGGTACAGTTCGATGCCCGTGAGCAAGCAGCCGATGCCGCGCATGTGGCCGTCGCCGTCGCCGCGGATGCGGTCGCAGACGCCGTGCAGCGTGAGCGTCTTGTCCTTGAACGGTTCGAGCGGCGTGAGGATCTCTTTGAGCGTGAACTTCGCCCCCTCTTCGTCCGGCCAGAACGACTTGGGCACGATCCCGTTCGGGCTGAAGATGAAGACGATCCGCTGCTTCCGCTTGGCCTGGTTCGCGAAGCTGAGGCTCGGCAGGTTCAGCAGGAACGGCACGGCCGCGGCGCTGATGCCGAGGTCGCGCACGAACTCGCGCCGGGTGCGGGTGAGGGACATGGCTTGGCTCCGAGGCGGGTGAGTATTAGGTGGGTGTGGCACGCGGGCGATAGCATTCACGCGGGTTAAGCGTGGGCCACACTATTTCGGCGGTTTCTCGTTCTTGGGAGGCATAGCACCGATTACGGCAATCTCCACTACCAGTTTTCGCATATTCAGGTTGTTATCGGCAAATATTTTCCGCAATTCTTCGGGCCTCGCAAGCCCATAAGCCCGGACGGGTTGCTTCACGAAGTAGTGGAACGCTTGCTGTGCGAAGGCGTACTGCGTTTCTTCGCTTGAGGCGAGGAACTTGGCCAGTTCCTTCGCGCCGGTGAATTTGGCCGTGACGCCGGCCCGCGCGTCGTAGCTGCCGGTCGCGTCCACGGTCTTCTTGTTGTCCTGCTCGCGGAACCGACCGGCCGCGTCGAAGTTTTCCAGCGCGAACCCGAGCGGGTTCATGATCGTGTGGCACCCGGCACATGCGGGAGCCTTCGTTTGCAGCAAGACACGCTCACGGGTGGTCAGGCTGGGGTGCAGGTCCGGGGCAAGAGGTGTGAACGCTTCCATCGGCGGCTTGATGCCGATGCCGAGTAGCCCGCGCCCGATGAACACGCCGCGGTGAATCGGCGACGTTTCCCCCGTGTATGCGAGCGACGAGAGAACGTAGGGGTGTGTGACGACGCCGGAGCGCTTGTCGGCCTCCAGTTTCACTTTCTGGAAGGGCGCTTCCGGCGGCAGTTTCGCACCGTAGAACTTCGCGAGCCGGCCGTTGAGATACGTTTCTTCGTTGAGGAAGAGTTGGCGGAAGTCGGCGTTGGGGCTTCCCATCACGTCGTCGAGGAACAGTTCCAGCGACGTGCGAAGATCGGACGCGAGGGCCGCGTCGAAATCGGGGAACCGCTTCGTGTCTTTCGGAAGTTCTTTGGCCTGATCGAGTTTCAGCCAGGCGAGCAGGAAATCGCGGAGCTTGGCCTTCGCACGCGGATCGTTCAGCATGCGCTCGGCGTGTTTGGCGATTTCGGCGCGCGTGCGCAATTTGTTCGCGGCCGCTGCGTCGAGCAGTTCCTTGTCGGGCGGCGAGTCCCATAACTCGAACGCGAGCCGGGACGCGATCGTGTACTGTTCAGGTGCCCCAGCCGCGTCGGGGTAGAGGAAGCGGGGCGATTTCAGCACGATCAGAACGACGCGCTTCACCGCGAGTTGCACATCGTCGCCGGCCGCTTCAAATTGCCGGTCGATGTACAGGGCTTTCTCGGGTTCCGTCAGCGGGTGACGCAGCGCACGCTCTGCGAACGTCCGGCAAAACGCTTTGGTCTTCGCAACGCGATCGGCCGAATTGGGTTGCGCGCCGCTCAATTCGGGCAGTTTCGCGACAATGTACGCGGCCGTTTCGAGCGCCCCTTCGGTGGTCGCGGCTTCCCACTCCTTCGAGACGGTGGTGCCGCGTTCCCAGCCGAAACTGCGGTCGTCGGGCGGAAACGGCGCTTCGATCACTGCGACTTCCGGGAACTTCTGAGGCGTGAGGTGCTTCGCGGAGATCACCTCGATCGCGCGCCCGGGGCGCTTCCAGTTGAGCGAAACGAACGCGGGTTTAACGGGCGGGTTCGGGTTCGTTTTCGAGTCGTCCACGCCCTGTTTGGCCTTCGAGAACTCCAGCCGGATCGGGTACGCGCGCCCGGCGAGGAGGAACACGTTCGCCTTGAACTCGGTGTCGGTGCCGGACTTCACCCAGGCATCGAGGACGGCTTTGCGGTTGTCGTTGACCCACAACCGCAGTGCGTGATCGGTGCGCACAACGAACTCGTACATTCCGGTTTCGGGCGCCCACACCGAGCCTTCCCACTTGATGCAGAACGTGTGCGGGTCGAACTTTTCCTTCGCGTCCGGGGCTGTGGCCGGTCCCTCTTTGCCGAAATCGAACTTCACCTCGGCGTCGCTACGATCGATCAGCCGCTTGTTCCCCTGGAACCCGCGGGCGTTGAAGTATTCGCCCCGAAGTCCTTGCTTGTCTTCCGGTTTCGGTTGCCCCCGGAAACTGCCGATCACGTCCGCGATGCTGTTGCGGTACTGCTTGATCGTGAGACGCGCGAGTTCTACTCGGGGTGGGTTGAGTTTTGCTTGTGCGTTGGGGGAGTAGAAAGCGTCGTGCATGTACTCGGCGACGCGCTTCGATCCCGCGGCGTCGAGCAGTTCCGGCGCGCCGTCGGGCATGGTGAGATCGACAACGTGTGCGAGCTGCGCGACCGATTTGTCGCCGATGAGCGGTAGCGGGTAGTTCTTCGCGCCCTCGCCCTTCGCCCCGTGACACTTCGCGCACATCTGACGGTAGATCACTTCGCCGCTTTTCTCTTGGGCGTTCGCGAAGGGAACGAGTGCGAGCAGCGCGACGAACGTAAAACCGAATTTCGGCAGGGAAGAGATCATTCTTGTTGCCGTGAGAACGGGAGCGAATGCGTGAGGCGGGCGGAGCGTAACTGCATTCTAATGATAGCGTGGAGATGAGTGGTGCGGGAGTCAAACGCGCCGGGAGCGGCGGATTTTGGTTTTTACTCCGAAGGGGTAGTATCTCATAGCCCTGGGTCGATCGCGAAGCGCGCGCCCGTGGACACTGAAGGAGATTCACAATGCCTCTGCCCCGCGTGCTCGCCGATCTTCCGGTGTCATCAGCCGTGCTGGAGTTGCTCGGCGGGCGCGTCGAACTCGTACCCTGGAACGCGACCGGGCGCGTGGACGCGATCTACACCTACGGTCACCCGACCGTTGACGCGGCGATGATGGACCGCTTCGCGGGCTCGAAGGTCATCAGTAACTTCGGCGTGGGCGTCGATCACATTGATGTGAAGGCGGCGACCGAGCGCAATATCCCGGTCGGGAACACCCCTGGCATCCTTGATGGTGCGACGGCGGACCTCGCGTTCGCGCTCATCCTCGCGGCTGGTCGGCGCATTGTGGAAGGCGACCGCTACGCACGCGGGCCGGACTTCACGCGGTACGACCCGTCGTACATGCTCGGGCGCGAGGTCCACGGCAGCACGCTCGGGGTGTTCGGGATGGGGCGCATCGGCCGGCAGGTCGCGATGCGCGCGAACGGCTTCGGGATGAAGGTGCTGTACCACAACCGCAACCGGAGCGACGAGGCCGAAGTCGCGCTGAAGGCTCGGTACGCGACGAAGGACGAATTGCTCGCCGCCGCCGACTATGTCGTACTCACGGTACCACTCACACCCGAAACGCGCAGTTTCATCGGTCGGGCCGAACTCGCGAAAATGAAGCCCACCGCGACGCTGGTGAACGTCGCACGCGGAGCGGTCGTTGATAAAGACGCCCTCACGGAAGCACTTTCGGCGAAACGCATCTTCGCGGCGGCCCTCGACGTAACTGTACTTTGCGCGACTTCCTGTATTCGAGCGGCTGAGGCTTAGCGTGTAGACAGGCGCCGGCCCGTCCGAGACGATGGGGTTACCACACCACCCTCGCCCCGGACGGACGCGGCCATGCCATCATCGCATCCGCTACCCTCGTCGTGCCACTGGTTTTCGGTTCTCGCGGCGGCGTTAGACCCACGATCGGCTCCGCGGCTGGCATGGTTGCTGGTCGGAGCCGTTCTGGCTCGGGGCCGGCGCACCGTTACGACCTGGATTCGGTCCGCCGGGCTGAGCGATGAGTATCGCCCGTGCTACACCACGGTGGCCGCGCTGGGGGCCGGACCGACCGCGCGGCGTCACACCTGCTGCGGGAGGTCGTGAGGCCCCTGGCGGCGGAGGCCAGACGGCTCACGTTGGCCCTGGATGACACCCCAACGGAACGATACGGGGCAACGGTACAAGGGGCCGGGGTGCACCACAACCCGACGCCCGGGCCGGCCGGCGGACCGTTCGTGTACGGGCACGTGTGGGTGGTCCTCGGGCTCCTGGCCCGGCACCCCTCTTGGGGCATCGTTGCGCTCCCGCTGCTGGCCCGGTTGTACGTGCGCGCAAGGACCTTCCGGGGATCCCGGCGAGGACCCGGCCCGGGTTCCGGACCAAGCTGGAACTGGCCGTCGAGTTGGTGCGGTGGGCCGCCTCGTGGCTCGGGCACCTGGGCAAGCCCCTCTGGGTGGTGGCCGACGGGGCGTACGCCAAGGCCCCGGTACTCAAGCCCCTGCGGGAGCTCGGGGTGACGGTGGTGAGCCGACTGAGGAAGGACTCGGCCCTGTGGTCCGTGCCCGGCCCGCGGGGCCCCACCAGCGGACCGAACCGGACCTATGGGGACCAGCGAATCGAGTTGGCCAAGCGAGCCGGACAGACCCGCGGGTGGGCCACCGGGACGTTCGACTTGTACGGGAAACCGACGGAGAAGAAGTACAAGACGTTCGTGGCCACCTGGCGCCCGGCCGGTGGGGCGATTCGCGTCGTTCTGGTGGACGAGCCCACCGGGTGGGTGGCGTTCTTCTGCACCGACACCGCCGCGCCGGTGGGCGACATCCTCGGAAGTGTCGCGAGTCGCTTCAGCCTGGAGATCGCGTTCCGCGATCTGAAAGAAGTTGTCGGGGCGGGTCAGCAGCAGGTGCGCCTCGTGCGGGCCAACGTCGGGGCGTTCCACGTGTGCCTGTGGGCGCTCACGATGACCGAAGCTTGGGCCTGGAATCGGGATGCCAAGGCGTTGGCCGGGCACCGGGCCGCAAGTCCATGGGACGACGGGGAACGGCGACCGAGTCACGCGGATAAGCGCCGCGCCTGGCGCCGTGAGCTACTGCGGAACGAAATTCAGGCGGTTCTGCGGCCCGGGATCAACGAGGCCGAATTACAAGTCGCCGCCGAACGACTACTCGACTTGGCCGCTTAATGGTGATGAAGTTGCGCAAAGAGCAGGACGTAACCGACCCGGAACCGTTGCCGCGCGACCACCCGCTCTTGAAGCTCGATAACGTCATCATCACCCCGCACCTCGGCAGCGCGACCGAAGAAACCCGCCGGCGCATGGCGGAACTGTCGGTCGTGAACCTGTTTGCGGGCCTGGAGGGGAAGGAACTGCCGTTCCGCGTGCGGTGATTCCTGAGACCGCGGGCATCTTGCCCGCTCTTGCATCGGGCGAACGGCCGGTGTGAGCCGGCCGGTGGTGCCACACGCGAACGGCTGATGGAGTGCCGTGAATAGGCCCGGCTGCTCGGGATCGTGTTGATCCTGTGAATCCTGTCAAAGCTCGTGGTGGTTTCACCGGCCGGCTCACACCGGCCGTTCGCCCGATGCAATGCCCCGATCCCGGGTGAAATACGCTACTTCGGCCGTCGTCACAGTTTGCGAGAAATATTCTCACCCGTGTCCCGAATAGCAAGTGCATCGCCCGGCCCATCCCGAACGGAGTGCCTCATGTCTCGCTCACGTCTGTTGCTCCTGTCTACCGCTGCCGCATTTGTGGTCGCGTTCGTGCCCGCCGGGGCGCGGGCCGCGGACGAACCGAAGGACATCATCGAGAAGGCGATCAAGGCCCACGGTGGCGCGGACGCTCTCACGAAGAACAAGGCCGCGCAACTGAAGACGAAGGGCAAACTCAACATCCCCGGTGTGGGCGAGGTCGAATTCACGCAAGAAACCGCCTTCATGATCCCCGACAAGATCAAAGAGTCACTGGAGTTCAAGGTGATGGGCCAGAACGTGAGCCTGCTCACGCTCATCAACGGCGACAAGGTCACGGTCGAGGTGAACGGCAAGGAGATCGACGGCGCGGGCGACAAGGTGAAGGACGCACTGAAGGGCGTCGGGCACATGATGGAAGTCGCCCGCCTGGTGCCGGTGCGGGGCAAGGGGTACGAACTGAGCCTCATCGGTGACGACAAAGTGGGCGACAAAAAGGTGGTGGGCGTCCGCGTGTCGAAGAAGGGCGAGAAGGACGTGAGCCTGTACTTCGACAAGGAAACGTTCCTGATCGCGAAGATCGAGCACCGCACCATCGATCAGGCGACCGGGAACGAGATCACCGAGGAGCGGATGCCCAGTGATTACTCGAAGACCAAGGAAGGGTTGATGGCTCCCAAGAAGATCACGGTCAAACACGACGGGAAAGATTTCCTCGAAGCTGAAGTGCTCGAAATGAAGTATTTCGAGAAGCTCGACGACAGCGAATTCAAGAAGTAACACACGCCGCTTTGTGCTGAGGGAGGGCTTTCGACGGGTAGCGGAACGAATCGAGCGCGACGGGCGAAATTCACTTTCTTGGTCCCGATCGCGCTCGATCTTGTTATCCTGTCGAAAACCCTCCCCCCACGGTTTGAAGCGACCCATGCCGCTCCGCATTTCTGCGTTCCCCAAGTGCTACCTCGAAGCGATCGCCGGCGAACGGAGCATGACCGTTTTCGAGTGGATCGAGATGGCCAAGGCGCTCGACTGCGACGGCCTGGAGATGTACGAGGGGTTCTTCACCAGTCTCGAACCGGGCTACCTCGACTCCGTGGGCGACGCGATCCGCGCGACCGGGCGCGTCATGCCCATGCTCTGCTGCTCACCGGACTTCACCAACCCCGACGCGGACGCCCGCAAACGCGCCATCGACAAAGAAGTCGAGATGGTCCGCGTCACGCGGCGGCTCGGCGGCCCTCGAACCGTGTGCCGCGTGCTCAGTGGCCCGCGATACCCGGACGTCGCGCGCGAACAGGGCCTCGGGTGGGTGGTCGAGTGCATCAACGCGGTGCTTCCCGTCGCGCGGGAGTGTGATGTGATCCTCGGCCTGGAGAACCATTACAAGGACGGGTTCTGGAAGTACCCGGAGTTCGCACAGAAGAAGGACGTGTTTCTCGATCTGGTGAACGCGATCCCGGACCGGACGCACTTCGGCGTGCAGTACGACCCCTCGAACGCGGTCGTGGCTGGTGACGATCCCATCGAGTTACTTCGAGCCGTTGCGGACCGCGTGGTGAGTATGCACGCGAGCGACCGATACCTCGCGGACGGCGCCACGCTCGACGACCTCCGCGCTGCGGACGGCAGCATTGGTTACTTCGACAAGCTCCGCCACGGCGTCACCGGTAAGGGGCTGAACGACTTCGACGCGATCTTCCGCATTCTCGCGGAGCACAACTACCGTGGGTGGGTGAGCATCGAAGACGGCATGAACGGCATGGGCGAGATGGCCGAATCGCTCGCGTTCCTGCGAAACGTCACCGCCAAGTATTTCCCGTAGGGAGCCACAGCCCCAAGCACGAAGCAGAAATTTTTGAACCTATGTGTATTTCCGTTCACTTGGTGGGTATAATTTCACTGCATTCGCGGTGTTCACTCACCATGTGACGAAATGCACGGGGCATTCCGCTTGTCGGGAAGCAAGAATGTTGGCAATTGTTAGCCGTTTGGGGCGCTCCGCCAAAGGGCGAAAACGCGGATGAGCTGGAAATCTCAGCGTTTCGTGATGCGCGGAGCGGGTACGGCTCCCGGGCGGGCCAAAATGTTAGCAAATGTTACCCTGGCGGCGTGGGGCGGAACTTTTCGGCCGTAATTGCAACTCGAAGTGAAGCTCTCCCATGACGCCAATGCGTGTTGCTCTCGTCGGTTGCGGAAAGGTCGCGGGCATTCATGCGACCGCACTTGCAGCGATACCGGAAGCGGAATTCGTCGCGGCGTGCGACGTGAACGCCGATCGCGCGAATGCCTTCGCTGCAAAATATGGTGCCCGACCGTTCACCGACCTCGGCACGATGCTCCGCGACGCGCGCCCGGGCGCTATCATCATCGGTACGCCACACCCGATGCACGCAGAAGCCGCAATTCGGGCCGCGGAAGCCGGCGTTCACGTCCTCGTCGAGAAGCCGCTCGCCGCGAGCGTCGCGGATTGCGACCGGATGCTGGCGGCCGCCAAGAAGGGCGGCGCTACGCTCGGTGTCATCAGCCAGCGCCGGTTCCTGGAGCCGGTTCAGCGCATGAAGCGCGCGATCGATGAGGGCAAGATCGGGAAGCCGGCGCTCGGCGTCTTCATCCAGTACAGTTGGCGCGACGCGGCGTACTACCTCTCGGACCCGTGGCGCGGGAAGTGGGACACCGAGGGCGGCGGCGTGCTCGTGAACCAGTCGCCGCACCAACTCGACATCCTCCTGTGGCTCATGGGGCCGGTCGCCGAAGTGAGCGGTTACTGGGCGAACTTGAACCACCCGACCGTGGAAGTGGACGATACCGCGGTCGCATCGATCCGGTTCAAAAACGGTGGGCTGGGTTCGATCATCACGAGCCTTTCACAGAAGCCGGGCATTTACACGAAGGTCCACATCCACGGTTCCCTCGGCGCATCGGTCGGAGTCGAAACGGACCGCGGCGCGACGTTCATTGCGGGCGTGTCGGAGATCGCGGAACCGCCGCTCACCGATCTGTGGACCGTTCCCGGCGAAGAAAAGCACCTTGCCGAATTTCAAGCGCAAGACCGGGCGAGTTTCGCCAGTGTGAACGCCACGGTTTACTACCACATGCTCCAGATTCGCGACTTCCTGCAAGCGATCCGCGAGAACCGCTCGCCGCTCGTGACCGGCGAGGACGGGCGCGCGGTGGTGGAGCTGTTCAGCGCGATTTACCGCTCCAATCAAGAGAAACGAGCGATCACGCTACCGCTCGCGCCACCGGAAGAGAAGTGGGCCGTGTGCCGCACCGACGACACCGGCAACACGTTCATCGTGCGCGAGCACCTCACGCGCGCGGAGGCCGATCGCGTCGTGGCCGAGTTCGAGGCGCGCGGCCACAAACAGACGTACTGGACGGAGCGCGAGAAGTAACTGGTCGGGGAGCGAATTGGCGCCTGGCGCTCGGGTTCAACAGCTATGGTTTCGGTTTGCGGAGTTCTTCTACGAGCGACCGGAGTTCCCGCACTTCTCTTTCGAGTTGTTGGACGCGCAGTTCCAGCACGCGGACGACCGACACCATCGGCCCGTGTCGGCGCACCAGTTCGGAGAACGCAGCCGCGTCAGTGTGCGCGAAGAAGCGCTCAAGAAGGCGCGCGTTCTCCTCCGGCTCCGCCGTCAACCTCCGAAACTGGTTCACCGTCCGGGCGTCGTTCGCGGCCATTTCTTCCCCGCCGGGTGACTGTCACTGGATAGTCCCGTCCCACCGCGGAAAGTGTTCACGTTTTTCTGGATTCTTGAGTTCGCGATGAACTGGGTGCCGAGGATCAGGCGTTTTAAAGTGTGGCACAAGATGGGACCGCGCCGAGCGAATACAGATCGGACGGATTTGATCGGATGCGAGCGCGCATTGTGTTTCAATTCCGAACGAGTGCGCGGGGAATGGCACGCAGATCGCATGAACTGTAACACTGGTGCCGAAGGCGGTGCTGTTAGCGATTTCCGCGCGGCGCACTCGGCCAGTATTGACGGCGGGTCGGAACCGGTTCGACGGCAGCCGCGTCGCGTCGTTCGCCCTCGGTCCGAGACGACCTATGCCCGAAACCCTACTCACTTTACTCGATCAAGTCGGCGCGCTCCCGTCGCAAACCAAAATCCTCATGTTGGTCGCTGTCATGCCGGCGGCCTTCGTTCTTCTGGAGCACCTGTTCCCGGCGCACACGCACCAAGCCGCCGCGCGCCGGTCGATCGTGCTGAACGTCACGTACTGGCTCGTCAACCCGTTGCTCATTCAGGTTGTATCGAAGTTTGCCGTCTGTTTGGTCGGTTTGGGACTGTGCCTCGCGCTCGGTTGGCCAATGGACGAGTCGGTTTTAAACGGGTTCGGTCCCCTGGGGCGCCAACCGCTCTGGCTGCAGGCGATCGAAATACTGGTAATCGCCGACTTTGTCGACTATTGGACCCACCGCGGGTTCCACGTCACGCGGTTCTGGCGGTTCCACGCGATCCACCACAGCCCGGAACAGATGACGTGGCACGCTTCGGCCCGGATGCACCCGGTGAACGACTTCGTCACCCGGTTGTGCCAGGTGATCCCGGTGGTGCTGCTGGGCCTATCGATCAAGGCCGTGCTGATCGTGGTACCGATCCTGGTGTTCTTCGTGATCGTGTTACACTCGAACTTGAATTGGGACTTCGGGCCATTGCGTTGGGTGTTCGTCAGCCCGTTGTATCACCGGTGGCACCACACCCGCGACGAAGAGGGGTTGGACAAGAACTTCTCGGGCATCTTCCCGATCTGGGATCTGCTGTTCGGGACCGCGCACTTCCCGCACCGCGAACCCGCGAAATTCGGTGTGAACCACGACCCACCCCCGGAAACGCTCTGGGGGCAACTGGCCTACCCGTTCCGCCGGCTCGAACGCCAGCATACGGATCACGCCTCGCCCTCACAGGAACCGCACACAGCCCCGTCCGATGTCGCGCCAGTTGGAAGTGCAGCCTGAGCGGGTCACCAGTTTGCGGGAACTTCCTCGCCGCCCGCGATGGTCGCGAGGGCGCGGAGTACGTCGAGGTTGATGTCGTTCGTGATGTAACGTACCGAGGCGTCCGCGAACCCGACGTTGAAGCCGTCCGCGCGTTTCTGGTACGTCCACGCGTGCCGGAGATGGGTGCCACCGAACGGACGATCCGCTCCGGTGGGCGGTTCGCTCCCCGTGTCCAGTCCGCGCACCGTAGCCGGACCGCCTCGAATCCACGGCCCGAGTTCGTGTGTCGTTTCGATCAGGAGTAGCGTGTTCGCGGTGCCGTCTGTGATGTCCTTCATTTGGGTACTACGATCGTAGCCGAAAATACCGATCCCTGGCGCTTCGGGTGGTCGTGTGGCCGCGTCCATCCCCACACCCGCGACGCCGACGTAGTTACCGATCGCCAGGTGCCCCACGGGCGGGGGGCGAATGCTTGTTCCGCCGGTCCACGCCGGACACTGAAAGTATTTGAAACCGGCCCGGTCCATGACGTCGATGTTTTTCGGTGAGTCCCACGGTTCCGTCTTGGCGAGCTGAGAATACGTGGGATCGCTTTCGATGTAAGGGAGCAGGGCCACGAAAAAACTCAATCGCTGCTCCGGCGAGAGTGCGGCATTCAACATCGTCCCGGGCGGAAAATGATCGCTTGATCCCACGTAGTTGCAGGTTGCCAGACCGAGTTGCCTGAGATTGTTGCTGCACTGCATTCGCACGGCGGCGGCGCGCCACTGCTGCACTGCGGGCACAGCGAGCGCGACCAACAGGGCAATAATCACACACGCACAGGCCAATTCCGGGCGCTTCAGGCCGTGGCGCATGGCAACCTCTGACGGGAGAAGGAATGGCCGTCATTGGTAGGACGCGGGCCGGGCGCGGGCGTTTCACCACAGCCGGCGGTCGGTGCGCGTGTCGGCCATGAGCGCGGGGAAGTCCACCGCGTCGCGGCGGTCGTTGGCGTGAACCGAGTACACGCGGTGAACGTGGTACCCGGTGCGAGCCACGAACTCGATCATGCGCTCGCACGAGCCCAGCCGCACATCGACCGGGACGCGCTCGTTTACTGTGCGCACCGTGTTGAGTTCCCAGTCCCCGGTACACGCCGCGCCGCGGAAGATCACCATCGTATCGGTGTAGCTGTGTTTCGGCGCGTGAACGAGGTGCAGCAGTTCGCCGCCGACGAACAGCGTAAGGCCGTCGTCGAAATACCTGATGTCGGGGGCGCCGCCGGCGAGTTGGCGGAAGCCGCTTTGCAACACCGGTTCCGCGCGCGGAAACTGCCGGCGCATCGCGTCGAACGTCCGGGTGCTGAAATGGTCGTGGTGCGCGTGCGTGCAAAGTAGGAACTTCACCGCGACCCCGAGTTCGCGCGCGGCCGAAGCCGCGTCCCCGGCCGGGTCGGGGCCGAGGTCGATTCCCACGAGACTGGTCGGTGGGAGTTCCAACACCGCCGCCTCGCCGTTGTGAGCGAGCAACCACACACCGGTTTGCAGCCAGTTGTAGCGACCGACCAAATACACACCATCGAACCAACGGTCCATGTGCGATCCCTGTGCGATTGACCGGGCACCACCACGGCCGAACCCGGCACGAGCGGCGGTCGTCCGTTTTCGGCGCCCCTGCGCCTCGAATGAAGGATACCGCGGTCCGTGATTCCTCTAAAAATGGCACCGCGCCGGTCGATGGTCTGACGGCGGCCGCGGGCGGTTCGGGCGCGTATTGGTATGAAACTCGGGTCGAGTGCGCACCCGCGTCGGACAGGCAAAATCGCGAACGCAATAGTCCTACTGCGGAGATTGCGTCCGGGCACGCGCTAGGGTAAACTCTCTTTCGACTCGCACAATTACCTCAAACTCACAACGCACTATGGGCACCAACCCGATAACGTGTCCGCAGTGTTCGAGCCCACTGCTACCCGACTCACACGAGACCGGGTGCCCGGTGTGCGCGAAGACCCGACACCTGGACCTGCGCGCGGACACGGATAAGCCGGACGTCACCGTGGGGCCGCGCGCGCGGGTACGATCGACTCCCCCCGCCCCCGAATCGCTCCCCCCCAACCCACCGGGGTTGGCCCTTTCGCGCCTGCTCGGGAGCGGCGGCATGGGTAAGGTGTACCTCGCACTCGACGAGGAAACGAAGCGCCAAGTCGCGGTCAAACTGCTCCACGCCCCCGGCGATCCCACCGCTCTTGATCGGCTCCAACTCGAAGTGCGCGCGCTGGCCGCGCTCGCGCACCCGAACGTCGTTACCGTTTTCGCCGCGAACCTGCACCAGCACCCCCCGCACTACACGATGGAGTTCGTCCCGGGAGGGACACTTGCTCGGCTCGTTGGGACTCGGGGGCCACTCGCTCCCAAGGACGCCGCGGAGCTAATTAAGGCCGTGGCCCACGGAACCCACGCGACCAACCAAGCGGGGATCGTTCACCGCGATATTAAACCGGGGAACGTGCTCCTGCAGTTCAAAAGCGGAACCGAAGGTTCGAGTGGACCCGCTGATTTGACGACACTGCGTTCGGCCGACGTGGTGCCGAAACTGTCCGACTTCGGCCTCGCCAAGCAACTCGACCGCACGGTCAGTCTCACGCAGGGCACCGGGATCTTGGGCACGCCCGGCTTCATGGCCCCGGAGCAGGTAACCAACGCGCCCGTCACCCCCCGAACCGATGTTTACGGGCTGGGCGCGACCCTCTACCACGCGCTCACCGGTAGCGCCCCGTTCGAGGAGGCAGAACCGCACCAACTGATGGCGCAGATCGAGCGCGCGGAACCGTCCCGCGTTCGCGCCGCGCGCCCCGAAATCCCCCTCGAACTCGAAGCCATCGCCCACAAATGTTTGGAGAAGAAGCCGGCCGACCGGTACGCGACCGCGGAGGAACTGGCCGACGATTTGGGCCGGTTCCTTGATAAGAAGCCCGTTCTGGCCAAACCGCTCACGCCCGCGCGCCGCGCGTGGAAGACCGTGACGCGGAACCGCACGACCCTCGCGCGGGTGGCCGCCGCGGTGTGTGTGCTGGCGAGCGTGTTCGCGATCGGCGCGGGGCTCCGAGCCTCCGGGGAGCCCGCGTGGGAGAAAATTGAGAAGGAACTGGCCGCGGGGCGCGCGGTCACCCTGGTGGGCGCTACAGGAGAGCCGCTGTGCTCCAAGTGGGCACTCGGTCCGGCCGAACTTGTGCCCGGCGAGAGCGGTGCCCCGTGCTCGTTCAGCGCGCTGGACTTATCCATGCTCGATCTGTGCCGCGACCCTATGAATGACAGCTATCAGATTCGCGCCGAATTGTCACAGGCCGATGTGACCCGTACTCCGGATGGCCTATTACCCCAAGGCGGAGGGCACGAAATAGGGCTGTATTTCGGCCGGCAGACTGCGCCCGGCGCAAACGGTCTACAATCCCAGATCGCGTTTCTGATCAGATTCGACGAACTGCTTCGCGACCACGCGGAACTCGTCCGCCTGTCCGTACCGCGGTCGCGGGCCACTACGCCCGGTATAGGGCTTGAGAGTTTGGCTTCCGTCCCGTTCGATTCGGCAAAACAAGTTCCGAGTCCGTGGCGCACGATCGAGATCGATGTGACGCAGGCCGGTATCGAGGCGCGGTGGATTCAACCGGATGGGGCCAAGAGCGCGTTCCGGACCGTACCACTCGCCGAGGCTCGTGCGAAGTACTCCAAAACCCACGAAGAGCTGGATAAATTGATTCCCGGTAACGGCATTACCTACCCCGCGTGGAACGCGCGAGCCCCGATTGGCATTTGGGCATACCGGTCCGTTGTTACCGTTCGGAACGTTACTCTTACCCCGATCCCATAGCCCCGAACCCAGAGAATCAATGCCCACGCCCTTGATCACGATTTCTTCCCCTACCAACGGCGCGACAGTGGCGCGCACGTTTACGGTCGGCGGTGACTACACGACAGATAATCCCCCACCACTAATCACTGTTGTTCTCAAAAATGCGTCCGGCACAGTGGTCGCGTCCGCTCTCCCCTTTTCTGCTTCGGGCAACACTTGGAGCACTTCCATTACGGCCTCTCAAGGGTACACGGGGGCATCGGTCGAGGCGGCGATTTCTGGAACCGCAGCGTCCGATTCAAAGACTAGTATCGCCGTGACCTGACGGCCCGCGGGGCGAGGGCCGGCCCATTAGGTCCGTGAAGTAACGCGGCCTTTTCCTCTCTTACGGCCGCCCCGATCACCTTTCGATCGCGGCCCTGTCCCTATCTATAATCGTGACCACACGCGGCGCCCGAGCTGAGCCCCGGGTGCTCGCCTTATTTGTCAAGGAACATCTCATGGCCGATGTGATTACGCCCCGCGCCCGGAACTACTCCCAGTGGTACCTAGACATCGTCAAGGAAGCCGGGCTCGCCGACAATTCCGACGTCCGCGGGTGCATGGTCATCAAGCCGACCGGGTACGCCATCTGGGAGAAGATGCAGCGCGCGCTCGACCGGTTGTTCAAGGACACCGGGCACGTTAATGCCTACTTCCCCCTCTTCATCCCCATGAGCTTCCTGGCCAAAGAAGAGCAGATGGCCGAAGGGTTCGCGAAGGAGTGCGCGGTGGTCACGCACTACCGCCTGAAGGCGGAACCCGGTAAGCCCCTGC
Organism: Gemmata palustris; assembly: GCF_017939745.1. Classification (NCBI taxonomy): domain Bacteria; kingdom Pseudomonadati; phylum Planctomycetota; class Planctomycetia; order Gemmatales; family Gemmataceae; genus Gemmata; species Gemmata palustris. The sequence continues at coordinate 7,106,115 of NZ_JAGKQQ010000001.1, forward strand.
ACGTCGATCCCGCGGCCGAACTCGAAGAGCCGCTCATCATCCGCCCCACGTCCGAAACGATCATCTGGAACACCTACAAGAAGTGGGTGCAGAGCTACCGCGACCTGCCGCTGCTCATCAACCAGTGGGCCAACGTGGTGCGCTGGGAGATGCGCACGCGGTTGTTCCTCCGCACCGCGGAGTTCCTGTGGCAAGAGGGCCACACCGCGCACGCGACCGCACAGGAGGCCGAAGCGGAAACGCTCCAGATGGTCCGCGTGTACCAGAAATTCGCGGAGGAGTGGATGGCCATGCCCGTGTTGGTCGGGCCGAAGACCGACGGGCAGAAGTTCCCCGGGGCGGTGTACACGCTCTGCATCGAAGCGATGATGCAGGACGGCAAGGCGCTCCAGGCCGGTACGTCGCACTTCCTGGGGCAGAACTTCGCGAAGGCGTTCGATGTGAAGTTCAAGGACAAGGAGAACAAGGAAGAGTTCGCGTGGGCGACGAGCTGGGGCGTGAGCACGCGGCTCATCGGCGGCCTCATCATGACGCACTCCGACGACAACGGACTCGTAATTCCTCCGCGGCTCGCGGCCACGCACGTCGTCATCGTGCCGCTGGGTAAGAACGACGCGGAGCGCGGGCCTTCGATCGCCGCGGCGGAAAAGCTCGCGGCCGAACTGCGGGCACTGCCCCGCGACGACTTCTTCGGCTACGAGCCGATCAGCGTGAAGATCGACACGCTGTTCGACAAGCAGCCCGGCTTCCGGTACGCGGAGCACGAGGTCCGCGGCGTGCCGGTTCGCGTGGAGATCGGGCCGAAGGACATCGAGAAGGGCGCCTGCGCCGTTGCCCGGCGCGACGTGCCCGGAAAAGAGGGGAAACAGTTCGGCATCCCGCTCACGGGCGCGGCCGAGCACATTGCGAAGCTGCTCCGCGACATTCAGTCCGCGCTCTACAACCGGGCGAAGACGTTCCGCGACTCGCGCATCGTGACCGCAGACACGCTCGACGAGTTCAAGGCCCTGTTCCCCGCGCGCGAGGAAGCCGCGGAAGCGGGCACGGAGCCGCTGAAGTTCGTGTACGCCCACTGGGACGGCACGCGCGAGACGGAAGAGAGCGTGCAGAAGGAGTTCGCGGCGACGATCCGGTGCCTGCCCTTCGACGGCCCGCAGGAGCCCGGCACGTGTATTTTCACCGGTAAGCCGTCCGCGCGCCGCGTGGTGTTCGCACGGGCGTACTAAATCGCGTCCGGGGCGATCGGTGGAAACACGCCCTCGGCCAAAAGTGCGGCCCGAACGACGCGAATCATTGCGTCGTTTGCGGCCAGGACAAAACCCGCAGCACTCATTGCAAACGAAAGGGTCCGCGCGTGCTTTCACGCGCGGACCCTTTCCGCTTTTTGTTTTTCTACAATCCTGCTCGCATTACGCGATCGCGGTGGCCGTCGCGTCGTCGGGCTGCACGTTGATGCGCTTGCCGCCCTGATCGAAGTACACCTTGCCGTCCACCAGCGAGAAGATGCTGCTGTTCTTCGCCAGCCGCACGAACCGGCCGGGCGAGTACTTGGTGCCGCACTGCGTCACGATGATGCTGCCGATGGTGACCGCCTGGCCGCCATAAGCCTTCAGCCCGCGGCGCTTCGACACCGAGTCCCGACCGTTGCGGACGGACCCTTGACCCTTCTTGTGTGCCATGACTCTATACTCCTTATTTTCAGTATTTACGGAGGATGGAGTATTGTAGCGGTCCCGCGGGGGCGGGCAAGGCGCTGGCCCCCGAACCGTCGCGCCTCACTTCTTGACGCGCTCCAGGACGAACAGAATCGCCCCGGACTCCTTCTTCGCCGCGAACTCCGTCGGGCGCTTGCTGTCGCCGCGCCCGCAGATCGTGAGCGTGTCGTCCCCGGTGAACTTGTAGATGCCCTCGACCCGGTCCCCGTTCTTGTCGAGGATGTCTAGAGTTGCCGGTTTCTTGCTCGGATCGATCTTGATCGTCGCGGCGTCGTCTTTGTTGTACAGTGGAACCAGTTTGTCCCCCTTAAACGACCAGACGCGGTCCTTGAGCTTGTCGCCTTTCCGCGTCTCGCCGTCTTTTGTCACTTCCACCATCTGCCAATCGCCCTGGAACCGTTTGAGTTCCTTTTCCGTGGCATCATCGGCCGCACGAACTGGTGCGAACGCGAGAGCAATGGTCAGCGCGGTGAGAGCGAGAACTCGCATTGCCGGTCTCCGGGTTTGGGCATCAAAGAAGATTCTTAACCTGGACCGAGGGCCGAAACAAGCGAGCGTAACGAGCGGCTTTCATTTCCGCTTCACATCTCGGGGGCTACAACGCGACTACTCCCCCCGTTTCTCATTTTCCCCCATTTCCCGCGCGTGCCACATGACGCACACTCGCCTTTTCGCACTCGGATCGCTCGCGTCCCTGTCGATCCTTCTGATTACCGAATCAGTCCGATCGGAACCCGATGTCGCACCGTTCCCCACGCCGGGCGGTTACAGGACGGTGAAAACCGCCAAGACGATCAAAGATTCGCCCACAACGCCGGGGGCGCTCAATCTCGCGGCCGGGTACCTCGGTGTGATGGTGGGTGATCGGAGCGGGCGCCCGGTGATCGAAGCACTTGCTCCCGATTCCCCGGCCGAAGAAGCCGGGCTGAAGGAAGGCGACGTGGTGCTCAAGCTCGGCAGCGAAGCGGCGACGACCGCCGCGTGGGTGCGGGACATCCTGCGGAGCAAGTTGGCCGGGGACTCGGTCGCGTTCACCGTGTCCCGTGGCGGTAGCCCCAAGACCATCACGACCAAGTTGAAAGCCGCAACCAGTCCGATGGCGGCCGAGGCGGGAGGCGGCGGCGGAAAGGGAATGGGCTGGGACGACCGGCTGCCGCGCTCGTGGCGCAAGCCCGGCTACAACCTCGCCATCATCGGGGTCGAGTACCCGGACATGAAGCACAACCCGAAGATCGAGGATCAGGCCTGGGAAGACTCGATGTTCAGCCTGGGGACGTACAAGGACAAGAACGCGACCGGGCAGCAGGTTTTCGGCAGCATGAACGACTACTACAAGGAACTCAGCTACGGCACGTTCAAGATCAACGGGAAGTTCGTGGGCTGGGTGGAAGCGTCCAAGAAGCGGATGGACTACTCCAGCGGCAGCGGCACCAGCGCCGGCGAGAAGAAGGCGCTGCTGACCGAGGCGCTCGACCTGTACACGAAGAAGGCCGGCAAGGACGCGCTCAAGGAGTTTGACGGGGTGTTCTTCCTGTACGCGGGGGCGCGCGTGCAGACCACACGCGGCGGGCTGTATTGGCCGCACCGGGCGAACGTGAGCTACGGCGGGCGCAGCCTCCCATATTTCATCGTGCAGGAGGGCGGCACCACGATGAACGACATCAGCGTGTTCTGCCACGAGTTCGGCCACATGCTCGGGCTACCGGACCTGTACGCCCGGCCCGAACTGCCGGGGAGTGAAGGCGTGGGGCAGTGGTGCGCGATGTCCAACCAGATCGGCAACGGGCGCCCGCAGCACTTCAGCGCGTGGAGCAAGGAAGTGCTCGGTTGGGTGAAGCCGACCGTGATCGACCCGAGCGTGAAGCAGAAACTGATCCTGTCGCCGATCGAGAACGACCCGGCGCAGTGCTTCAAGATCAAGGTGCGGCCCGACGGGAGCGAATACTTCCTGCTGGAAGTGCGCAAGAAGACGGGGTGGGACGAGAAGCTGCCGGGCGAGGGGCTACTGGTCTGGCGCGTGGTGAACAACAAGCCGGTTCTGGAGGAGTCTCACGGCGTTGAAGGGGCACGCGGACCGAACGTTCACCTGAGTTCGGTGCCGTACCCCAGCGCGGCGAACGACAGCTTCACGCCGTACACGATCCCATCAAGTAAGAGTCAGTTGGGGGGCGGTTCAACCGTATACATCACCAACATCCGCCGGCTGCCCGACGGCCGCGTGACGTTCCACATCGGTTACGACTACCAGTGACCCGGAAGAACTTCCGCGTGCGCACCACTTTTGTGCGCACGCGGGGGGGAATCACTTCTGCTCGGGCTTGGGTTTCGGTTCAGGCTTGGATTCCGATTGCGGTTCGGGCTTCGCGATAGGCTTCTGCTTCCAGAACTCGGTGAGCGTAGGCGCATCCGGGGGAGCCGTCTTTGCGAACAGCAACCCGTACTCACGAACGTAGAACGCCCCACCGTTTTCATCTTGAAGTAACTGGAACCAGGCCCCGACCGGAAGCGCTTCACCCTGGGATATGATCCCGATGGTGAGCGGCAGGCCTGAGTGATCGATCAATTCCCTGCCAGTGACGGGATCTAATATCGATGAGGGTAAGCCGCGAACCGGGACATCCAATCCGGCTTCCTTCTTGAACAACTCCAGTACCTTCTCGAACGGCACTCTTTCACCCTTCGCGCCGATCTTCACGGGCTTATCAAGTGCCGCGCGGATCTGATCCGGGATCGGGCCTTTGATCGCGGACGCCTTATGTAAGGCTTCGATGGCCCGATAGTTTAGGATTAGCTCGCGTCTCCGTACCTCTGCTAACTCACTATGCGCAGTGAGATCGGTGCCGCCGGTGAGCAGCTTCCACTCGGCTTCGGCCAGCGCGAGGGCGGTCTTCGCTGTGGCGAGTTTCTCGCGCTCTATGAGCAGCGGTGCTTGAGGGAGCGTTCCCTTATCGACCATACCTTTGGTTGCCTTGACGCGCTCCTCGGCCGCGACCATCTCGCTCTTGAGTTGGTCGATTTTGGCCTTTAGCGTTAGCACCTTGAGGGTGACGACCTGGCGCGCTTTCGCGAGTTCGGCTTCGGCGAGTTGGATCTTCGCCTTCGCCATTTTCACGTCGGCGTCGTTCGCTAGCGCGGCGCTAATTCCCGCGTCCGTCGGGTCGGCCGGCTTCTTGTCGCCCAGCACCTTGGGTTGAGGTTGAGGTTCGGGATTCGGGGGCTGTGCGCTGATCGTTGTGGCGCAGAGCGTGAGCGCGAAGAGCGCGCTAACCGTCAGTCGTCGCATGGATCTTCTCCTTGAATGCCGCGTTCTTGAGGGACGCGAGCAACCACGAATCGTCCGATTCTGGTGACAACGCGGTGTCACCGCCCCGGGTGAGGAACAGTCGGTAGCACCGGGCCGCGTTCGCGTAGTCCTGTTCGGTGGCCAAATACGTGTCGCCGGCGCGCCGGTAGAGCGTAGCCGCGGCCGCGCCATCAGCTTGTTCCGCGTCCAGTTCGAGCCGGGCGGCAGTGAGCGTTGGGGGCGGAACAGGTGGAGGCTCGGTCGCGGAGATCATGACCGGAACGACCACCGGGATCGCTGCCACGATCGTTTCCACTTCGCGAGTAACGACCACCTTTTCGCGCTCGGGCGGTGTGCGCAGTACCCCCACACCAACGCCCACCACGAACACCGCGGCTATAGCCGCGACCTTGCCCGCGCGCCGGACCCACCTCGTTCGACTGATGCGGCGCTGAGTGGCACGCAGAAGCGCGCTTCGCAGCGCCGCGTCGGTCGTTGTCGGTAGGGGCGCGAGTAGGTGATCGAGGTCGTCGGGGGGGAGTGAATCACTCATGGCCGTCCTCGTAAATCACGCGGAACGCTTGTCGGGCGCGTGCGAGCAGAGATTCCACTGCCTTCGGCGAATCGTTGCGTGCGGCGGCGATCTCGTCGGCCGTTTGCCGGTCGAGGTACTTGGCCCGCAACACGGCCTCGTAGTGGTCGGGTAGCGCCGCGAGCGCTGCGGCTACGCGCTCGGCCTTTTCGACTTCGGCCCGTGCGTCCGGCCCGGGGCGGTCGTCGCCCGGGGCGAGCGGACGGATTCTCGCGTTCCGCCGATACCGGGCGCGGATCGCGTTGCGTGCGACGTTGGACGCGATCCCGCAGAGCCAGTGAAAGAACGCCCCTCGCGCCGGGTCGAACGCACGCACCCGCCGAACGGCCGTTAACCACGTCTCCTGGAGCACGTCGTCCGTCAGGTCGCGCAGCCCGCCGCAGCGCCAGCGGACGTAATCGGCGAGGCGCTCGTAGTGCGCGTCGAACCACTGGCGCCACGCGGTCGCGTCGCCGGCCAGGACCGCGTCGCGGATCGCCCGCTCGTGCCAAGGGTCGCCGTCGCTCATCGTCCGGATATTGTCCGCGTGGGGGCGAAATCCCTCGCGAGAATTTTTTGCGGGAACAACAAGGATCACAGGGCTTCCGCCCTGTGCTACGTCCGCCGGCCCCTCCGGGCGGAAACGCATTGGTTTTGGCAGCCACATCGAGAGCAGAAGGTGACAAGCTCCGGTGCTTTTACGGTGGTTGTTGGTTCCGATCTTCGCCCCGGAGGGGCCGACTTCCGTAGCACAGGGCGGAAGCCCTGTGCGCTCTTTCTCAAAATGAGCGGAGAACGTCGAAAATGGCCAGAAATGGGCGCGATGATTGCTCACTTTTGGGCAGGGACGGCCATTTTGGTCGTTTCGCACCTGTGAGGTATCATGATGCGTACCCTCGTTCTCTTTGCTCTTAGCGTTGCTTCGTTCGCTGCGTTCGCGGACGACGCTTCGGCCTGTGGTAAGAAGCGCGGTCGGAAGTCGGCCACAGTTTCGTGTGCTCCCCCGCCGCCGTGTGGCGGTTGCGGTTCCAGTTATGGTGTCCCCGCGGGTGCGTATTATCATGGGCAACCGGGTTACCCCGGCGGCGCGGCGCTGATGCCGGGTGCGTACCCGCCGGGCACGGTGCTTCCCGGTGGCACGGTCGTTCCGGGAACGATGCCGCCTAAGTAGTGATCGCAATCGCTCCCATCCGGCAACTCGTTCGCCGGGCGGGAGCATTTCAACCGTGTCGCGTGACACCAACCTGTTGACACATTTCTAATAGCGGGCACGACGAACACTTGGGCCGGTCGCCGGTGCAGATATGCTTGCCGAACGGTACGAGCAGCGCGTTGATCTCGACCCGCAAGTGCTGCGGGAGCTTCTCGTGTAGCTCGTCCATCGTCCTTTCTGGCGTCTTCGCGCTCACGTAGCCCCACCGGTTCGTGACGCGGTGAACGTGAACGTCCACACCCGTGAGCATCTGCCCGCACGTGATGCCGACTGCGAGGTTCGCGCACTTCGGCCCGACTCCCTTGAACTTCATCAGTTCGTCGGCATCGCACGGCAACACGCCGTCGTACTTCTCGACCGTTTCGCGCGCGATGGTGCGAATGGTCCCGGCCTTCACGTCGTGGAACGTGGAGGGGTAAATGAGGCGCTCGATTTCCTTCGCTGATAGCGCGGCAACGTCGGCGGGCCTCGGTGCGGCCGCGAACAACTGGCGCGACACGGGAAGTGTCGTTTCGTCCCGCGTGCGAATGGAGACGATACACGCGACGAGGATCTCGAAGACGGATGTGTGACCCTCGCCAGCCAACTCGAACAGTGCGGCCTTCGGGTAGGGGGCAACCGCGTCGCGTAAGAGGGGAACTGCTTCTTCGATATCAAAAGGCTTCTTCTTGGGGTGTTTCGCAGCGGGCATTGGAGTTACTCCTTTCCCAGCAGCAAATCGATCACCCAACAGCCTCGAACGTGCGGACCGTTGCTGCGACAGTGCCCCAGGATGTCGGCGCTGTCGCAACCAGCATCCTGCAAAGCGTCGGCCAAGATCGGCATCCGGTCGAAGGCGCGGTCTTGGTAGATGTCGGTGGCGAGTGCGACGACACCGGACGTAAGCCAAGAGTGGTTAGTGGTTATGGGGCGAAAGGGGTTGCCGAAAATGTCCCAGAGTAGGCGGCATTGAAGGCTGCGTTCGGCTCGTCTTGCTTCCTCAGACCCTACACCTGATGCCTCAGCACAGAGGCGGGATACTTCGGAAGTTGGGTGACAGTCTGAAGTAGATGCGTCGTCGGTTTCCCATCCAACATGCCAACTGGCCGCACCTGCCCAATCTTCTGCAATGAGCGGGCAACGTCCTGCATGTCGAAGTATTGCCTTCTCGTGATGATCGGCCTCCCACGCTGCTTTGTGGGCTTCGATGAGTTGTTCTTGCGTCGCTAACCCATCCGAGAATTGCTCCGCAATGACCACGGCATTGCGGCTTCGTGGGTCAGTAAGGTGATGCCAAATGTTACGGCAACATGCAATGGCGAACAGCCGCAACTTCCGGTCGCTCGCCTTGCCCCGCAGGAACTCCAGCATCGGGGCCAGGTCGGTGCAGCTCAGCCACTCTTGTTCGGTCACGGTGTTGGCTCCGGTCGGTTCACGTCAGCATGACCGGAGGTCGCGTGCAAGACAAGCGAGTAGGGCGGTGTGTAATGTGTGCGAATCGAAGTGAGGTACGCGCCTTGGGCTCGTAACTTTTTCTTCGTGTTGCTCATTCTTACACCGCTCGTTGGTCGGCAAATAATGCCGGATAGGGTGAAGCAACTTCTGTGCTCCACCTCAAACGAGCGCGACCGCGGCGCAATTAATCAAGCGGGTACATCGGCCGGTGGATGCGCTTGTACTCGAACCGGGCCGCGTTGATCGCGGTGAGGCCGGGCGTGTCCACTTCGATGATCTCGCCGCCGATCGGCTCATACGCCGCTTTGTACGCGACCGCAGCCTTCACGACGATCACGCGCGCCTGCTTCGGGTCGATGCCGAGGCTCGTGAGTTGTCCGAGGCTGAACGGCGGCGTGCGGAGCGTGTTCAGCACGAGCAAGTTGCCGTCGGCGAGGTCGATGACGGCGGTGTGCCCCTGATCGTTCTGTCGGCGCCCGCCGTGCCGCGGTTCGACCTCCGTCCACTTCCCCTCGTGGAGCGAGCGCACCATTCCGCGCACACGAACCGGCTCGCCGTGTAGCTTCCCCGTCGCGCCACCGATGGTCACTTCGAGCGTACCGCCGATACCAACGGTCTTCGCTTGCTCGACGGCCGCGGGCGCGTGAATCACCACAACAAAGCCTCTCGCACGCTGTTTCAGAAGCTCGGTGAGCAACACGGTACCGTCGCCCGCGGACCCGCCGCCGATGTTGTCGCCGAGGTCGATGAGCAGGGCCGGCGATTTCGTGCCCGTGAGAGCCGTGCGAACGGCTGCTTCCGGCTGCGGGCACGGGACGTTCAGTTGTTCGCGCACGGACCACATCGCGTTCGCGAGTTCGTCGGCCGCGGCCTTCGCGTGGGTGCGGTTCCCGTCGGCGACCACGATCACGCTCGCGCCCATTTCGGGTACGTCCGCGTAGGGGAAGCCGGCCATCAGGCTCACCGAAAGGATGCCCGGCTGTTTCTCCATCTCGCGGGCCATGCGCATGAGCCCGGCCATCGGCTCGCGGCTTGTGTCCTGGCCCAGCAGGTTCAGGAGCATCGGCGGTTTGGCGACGTGGCACACCGGGTGCACTTCGCCTTTCACGGCCCGCGCGAGCAGTTCGGCCGCAACCAAGCCGCGCTGCCGTTGATCGACGTGCGGGTACGTCTGGTAACCAACCAGGATGTTTGCGGTTTCGGCCATTTGTGGCGAAACGTTCCCGTGGAAATCGAGCGTCACCGCGATCGGTACGTTCGGCCCGAGTGCGGCCCGAATTCGGCGAAGGATTTCTGCGTCCGCGTCCGGGTGCTTGGGGGTGACCATTGCGCCGTGCAGCGCGAGCAGCACGCCATCTGCTCGTGCGAGCTTGCAACCAGTCGCCAGTGCGTCCGTGAAGTGGTTGAAGAATTCGTCCGTAACAGGCCCGGCCGGAGTCGCCCACGCCATCGCGACCGGCACGAGGTCGTAACCGAATTTGGCCCCACCTTCGATGAACCCGCCGACTTCGTGGTGCGCGTCCTGCCAGATGGGAACCACCGTGTCGCCGTAGGTCAGGCTGCCGTCGCGGAACCGTTGGAGGTCCGTCGGGAGCGGGGCGAAGGTGTTCGACTCGTGCATGAACCCGCCGATGGCGATTCGCATGGAGGCGCTGGGGTGGGAGGAGTCACGGGCTTCCGCCCGGTACGGCTTGAACGACGGCCCTATTTGTGGGGCGCGAAGAGCAATGTATTCTCTTCACCGCGGAACGGCCGGCGTTTGTCGCGGCAGCGGGAACCCGCGCTCTCGTCTCTCCTGTGATTTCCATAACAACGAGAATTCGTATTCTTATCTGTGGGCGGAGTGGTCCGTCCCAATCTCCAAATTAAGAGGTGTTACCGTGTCCGTGAACGTGGCGGTTGTCGGTGCGACGGGTGCCGTTGGCGACCTGATTCGGAAGGTGCTCGCGGAGCGCAACTTCCCGATCAAGTCGATCAAATTCCTGGCTTCCGAGAAAAGCGCTGGTAAATCCGTCGAGTTCGCGGGGAAACAGTACACCGTCGAACCGATCCGCGCCGAGGCGTTCGCGGGCGTGCAGATCGTGCTCAGTAGCACGCCAGGTTCGGTGAGCAAGGAGTATTCACCGATCGCGGCGAAGGCCGGGGCGATCGTGGTGGACAACTCCTCCGCGTGGCGCATGGACCCGGACTGCCCGCTCGTGGTGCCGGAGGTGAACGCGGACCAGCTCCACCACATCAAGAAGGGCATCGTCGCGAACCCGAACTGCGTCGCGATCCCGCTGTGCGTGGCGCTCAAGCCGCTGCACGACCTCGCGCAAGTGCGGCGCATCGTCGTGGCGACGTACCAATCGTCTTCGGGCAAGGGCGCGAAGGGACTGTTGGACTTCAACGCGCAGCTCAGCGCGTGGGCCGCGGGCAAGCCCGTGCCGGCGCCGACGGCGCACCGGGCACAGCTCGCGGGGAACGTCATCACGCTGGACTGGACGCTCGACCCGAACGGCTTCACGGAAGAAGAGAACAAGGTCATCAACGAGACGCAGAAAATCCTGGGCGACGCGACCATCGGCGTGAGCCCGACGTGCGTCCGCGTGCCGGTGAAAGTCGCGCACAGCGAGGCGATCACGGTCGAGTTCGCGCGCCCGCTCTCGGTCGCCGACGCGAAGGCCGCGCTCGCGAACGCGCCCGGCGTGGTGTTCATGGACGAAACGAAGGGCGAGTTCCCGCAACCGCTCCATGCCGAGGGCAGTGACCACACGTTCGTCGGCCGCGTGCGCCAGGACCCGAGCAACCCGAACGCGCTGTGCCTGTGGGTCGTGGCCGACAACCTCCGCAAGGGCGCGGCGAGCAACGCCGTGCAGTGTGCGGAGGAGTTGGTGAAGCGCGGCATTGTGAAGTGATACCGAACCGGGCGAGTGAGTTACTTCGCAGCAGGCTCGTGGGCACATGTGCGCCCACGAGCCTACTCAACCGTGAGCTGTTGGCACCTGCACGAAACTGATCCAGGCGGTTTGGCATGAGTCAGCAACCCATCGCGGGGCCAGAGGATCTGACCCCGCTTGAGCGGCGATACCTTCAAAATTTGTGGGATTATTGCAAATCGTCACCAACTCTCGCCATGATTTACGCGAAGTCGTGGCGAAACACCTGCGTACTGCTGCTGATCACCGGCCTAGTAATTGCGGCCGGTTTGCTGTGGGAAAGTCCCTTTGCTGCCTGGTTTATTGGTGGAATTACGACTGGCGCTTTGCTCCGCGATTTGGGTTACTTTCGACAAACGATACGATTGTGGCGAGCGACCGAAACCATCATTGACCGCCAGAAACTCGACGAGTTAGTCGCTGACCCGCCCGATGCCAACTACTCATGACGGTTCGCAACCTCAAACTCACCATCCGCTACGACGGGACGGACTTCTTTGGCTGGCAAACGCAGCCCGGCCAGCGCACGGTGCAAGAAACGATCGAAAAGGCCATCAGCGAAATCACCCGCGAGAGCCGCGTGCGCGTGAACTGCAGCGGGCGCACGGATTCCGGCGTTCACGCCGTCGGGCAAGTCGCCAACGTTTACACCGTGTCGCGGTTAAGTTGTGAGACGCTCCTCAAAGCGATCAACGCGAAACTCCCGAACGATGTGAGCGTTCGCGAGGTGATCGAGGCGCCCCAGAGCTTCTGTGCGAACAAGGACGCCGTGCGGAAAATGTACCGCTACGTCGTTCAGGACGGGCGGCAGCAAGACCCGTTCTTGCGTAAATACGCCTGGTTCGTCAGGCAAAACCTCGATGCGGAAGTGATGGCGCGTGCCGGGCGGTGTCTGGTCGGGCGCCACGACTTCCGCTGCTTCGAGACGGAGTGGCCGAACCGCCTCACGAGCGTGCGCACCATCACGCACCTGAGCGTGAACCGGTTCGGCGAGTGCATCTGGATCGACGTGGAGGCGAACGGCTTCCTCTATAACATGGTGCGGGCGATCGCGGGCAGTCTGGTGCAGGTCGGGCGCGGGTTCTGGCCCGAAACGCAGATCGCCGACGTGCTCCGCGCGATGGACCGCCGGCTCGCCGGCCCCACCGCGCCGCCCGAAGGCCTCTTCCTCATGCGTGTAACGTACCACCCATGTCCGACGTGACTTACCCCGCCGAACTCGAAATCGCCCCACTCACGAAGCCCGTGAGCGCGGCCGTGACCGTACCGGGCAGCAAGAGCATTACCAATCGCGCGCTGGTCCTCGCCACGCTGTCGGTCGCCGAGAAGGGCACGACGCTCCGTGGCGTGCTCCGGAGCGAGGACACCGAGGTGATGATCGAGTGCCTCCGGTGGTTGGGTTTCGTGATCGATACCGACTGGGACCAGAACACCGTCTGGATCTCGCCCGAGCAAGATCCGAGGTTGCACCGGAAGAACGACCTCATCCCGGCCGAGTCCGCGGACCTGTTCGTCGGGAACTCGGGAACCACTGTGCGGTTCTTGACGGCCGCGGTCGCGCTGGGGCAAGGCACGTACCGGCTCGACGGCATCCCGCGGATGCGGGAGCGCCCGATCAAAGACCTGCTCGACGCGCTCCAACAACTCGGCGTGAATGCGTACAGCGAGCACGGCAACGGGTGCCCGCCCGTCGTGGTTCAGACGACCGGTCTGCGCGGCGGGCGCGTTCGGGTGAAGGGCGACGTGAGCAGCCAGTTCCTGAGCGCGCTCATCATGGCCGCGCCGTTCGCGGACGGGGATTCCGACATCGAGGTGGACGGGCCGCTGGTGTCAGAGCCGTACATCGCGATGACGTTCAGAATGCTGCAAGACTTTGGTCTGAAGTTCGAGGTGCGCGGTCCTGGGAATTACCACATCTTCGGCGATCAGTATTTGGGCGTGACCGAGTACGCCATCGAACCCGATGCCTCGGCCGCGTCGTACTTCTGGGCGGCGGCTGCCATTGCCGGTGGCCGGATCACGGTCACGGGGCTGAACCGCAAGTCGCTCCAGGGAGACGTGCGGTTCGTTGATGTGCTGGCGCAGATGGGCTGTCAGATCGAGGAGGGCGATAACGGTATCACGGTTCACGGCGGGCGACTGCGTGGGGTCGATGTCGATATGAACGACATCAGCGACACCGTGATGACGCTCGGCGCGGTCGCGTGCTTCGCCGAGGGGCCGACCACGATCCGCAACGTCGGGCACATTCGCCACAAGGAAACGGACCGCATCGCCGCACTCGCGACGGAACTGCGCAAATTCGGCGCGGAGGTCGAAGAACGCGACGACGGGCTGACGATCGTGCCGCGCCCGCTAAAGGGTTGTGCGGTAGATACCTACAACGATCACCGCATGGCGATGAGTCTGGCGCTGGTCGGGTTGAAGGTACCGGGAGTGGTGATTCGCAACCCGGGCTGTGTGGTGAAGACGTACCCGGGGTTCTGGCAGGATTTGGAACTGCTCCGGGGCTAGTCTCGTTTCGAGATCCACGTAGTGGCCGAACGAGCCGCGACCGCAAGGGAGCGGGGCTTCCCGTGCGTGGAACCCGGGGCTACAAACGGGAGCCCCTCCCGCTCCCTTGCGGTCGCGGCTCGCCAAGAAAACGGCTCTGAGCCTAAAAGCGAACGGCCGTTGAGACTCGGCGCAAATCGTTGCGCGTCTCAACGGCCGTTGCGAAATACTTCGCTGTTACTTGCCTTCGGGCTTTGCCGGCTCGACCCAGAACGGGCTGAGGCGCTTGATCTTGTAGAGAACCTTGTCGCGCGCTTCGCCGGTCGCGGTTTCCAGCTTCTCCTTGAGCTTCTTCATCTTCTTCTTGCGCCCGTAGCGCCGGTCCAATTCAATTCGCCGCTCGACCATATACTGCTCCTAGAAAGATGCACTTCCGAATACGGATGCGATGACACAAACTTACACGCCGCCCCCCCCAGCGACAAGCGCAACGTTCGGTTCGCTCCGCCGCGCGCTCGTCGCGGTGTGGGCGGTATTCGCCCTCGGCGCGTTCGCGTTCGTGGCCTTTATCGGCACGAACGCCCCCTACGCTGACGAGTGGGAATTCGTCCCGGCGCTCTTGGGCGACGAACCGGCCGGGCCGTGGTTGTGGCAGCAACACAACGAGCACCGGATGCCGCTCCCGCGAGCGGTGGTGCTCACGTACTTCAAACTCACGCACGACTTCCGCGCCGGAATGGTGCTGCAGGTCGCGATGCTGTCGGCACTTGCGCTCTTTCTCGTGCGATTAGCCGACAAGCTACGCGGCAAGCCACACTGGGCGGACGCATTCTTCCCCGTCTCGCTGCTGCACATCGGACACTGGGAAAACTTCGTGATGGGTTATCAGGTGTGTTTCGTGCTGTTCGCGGTGCTGACGACGTCTCTCGTTGTCATTGTGCTGCGAATCACGCGCGAAAATGCCTTTCGTTCCGGCGCGCTTGCGGGCGTGTGCCTGATGTTGCTTGCACTGACGGGAGGCTCGGGACTGGTCGTCGTGCCGTGCGTCAGTGCGTGGATCGTGTTCGTTGCGGTAAATGTGTGGCGCGGCGGTTCAAAGGGCCGGGCCGTACTTTTGTTGGTCCTCGCGGTTTTGCCGATCGCGTATCTGGGTGTGTACTTTCAGGATTATCATAAGCCGCCGCACCACCCGGCACCGAGTTCCAATCCGATAGCCGTGGCTGGCGTAACGGGCGAAGTGCTCGCGATGTCGTTCGGCATCGGGCTGAGCGTCGTGTGGTGGGCCGCGGCCAGTGGGTTACTTGTGGTTGGCGTGCTCACCCTCACGGTGCTCGTACCGCGGTGGAAAGAGCCAGACGAGCGTCTGTCGGTCGCGGGGCTAATCGCGGTCGCCGCGGGGGTAACCGGTGTCGCGCTCGCGATCGGCGTGGGCCGCGGTGGGTGGGGCGCGGGAATGGGGCTGTGGTCGCGGTACTCGCTACTCACGTGGCCACTGCTCGCCGCGACGTACCTCGTGTGGGTGAAACTCGGCCGCAAGTGGGTGCCGATTGCGCTGTGCGTAGTGGCCGCGCTCGCGTTCCCCGGCAATACCGGTACCGGAATGGCGAACGGGTCAGTGGTCGCGGCGCACTACGCCGACATCGCTGCACAAGCCCAGAGCGGACTCACCGCGGAACAGATCGTGACGGGGGAACCGTTTACGGTGAGCCATCACTCCGGGCAACCGGAGCGGGCGCTGCGTGCGATTCCGCTCCTGCGCCGCGACCGCATCGGGATTTTTGCGAGGTAACGCCGATGGGCAGTTTGGGGTGGTGGTTCACCGGCGGGGTGGTGGTCGTCGTTCTGCTCGCGCTCGTCGCGCGGTGGCTGTGGTACCTCGGCCGGGTGGTCCACGTCGAGCGCTGTCGCGAACTGTTCCGGCTCCAGCACGAGCGCTTCGAGGAGCAGTTGGTGAAAGCGGCCGGTGCGTCGGGATTGCCCCGCGGACTGCGGTGGGTCCGGTGCAACATCACCGGCGACGCGGTTCTGGTCCGCGACACCGCGACCGGTGGAATTGTTGCGCTCGTTCCGGTGCTGGTGGAGTTCGAGCCGCTGGAGGGCGGCGACATGGAGGACGTGCCCGCGGCCCGTGCCCCGCGCCCCGCGACCGCGGTGTTCAGCTTCCACCAAGGGAACTGGCACACGGGCGGGCGCGTCGTGTTCAACCACACGCCCGACCAGACCGTGACCGCGTTCGCGGAGCTACAGCGCCTGCCGGACCACGTGTGACCCGGTCACGTCAAAAACGGAATCGCGAGCGGGTACTTCCACACCCGCCCCTCGTTCGCCTTCATCGCGGCAATGATCGGGAACACGATCCCCAAGACCACCACAACGGGCAGCAGCACGAATCCAATAAACACGAGACACAGCACGGCACTGATGATGAAGTAGAGGGCGAACGAGATGAGCCAGTTCACCGCGTTCTTGCCGTGCCGGTCGATCTTCGGCAACTCGTCCTTCTTCATCTGCCAGATTACGATGGGCACGATGATCCCGCCGAGCGGGATGACGTGGCCCGCGAACAGCGACAGGTGCAGGAACATGCCCCATTCGCGCGCCTTCTTCTCCAACTCGCGCGGCGACAGTTCTTCGAGTTCGTCGTAGTCGCGCAGGCGCCGGTACTCGCGATCTTCGTCTTTATCTTCGTCACGATCGCGCCGGTGGACCCGCACGCGGCCCTCTTCGCGCCCCTCGTCGAGTTCGGCCACGGCGCGCGCGTACTGCTCCTCGGTGATGGTCCCGTCGTCGCGCATTTTCTTGAGTTTGTCCAGTTCTTCGGCGACGCTCATGGGTGGAACTCGCGGTACGTGAAATCGCCCATACAAGCGCAATTCGCTCACAGTGTCCCGATATTGCGCTCGCACCCGAAAATATTCTGCCCGCCCGTAGCGTGCCCATTTTGCCAGAAGTCGCAGTGCTCTGCTACCCGCCGTCGCCGCGACCCGCCCGCGCCGACTGATCTTTCGCAGATTCGCGCGAAACGCTATACCCCCACCGCGAGCCGGTCTGACCGGTGCGTCGCGGAGGGGCATCATGAGTCGGTGGAAGCACATCCGGGCGGCAACGGGCGGCGGAGCGGCGGTCGTCGCGGTGTGGGCTTTCGTCTCACTGGCGGCCTCGGCGCAAAAGCCACAACTCACGTTCCACAACGTGCCGGAACCACCAGCGACAGAGGCGGAACACCTCCTGCCGCTCGGTGATTTCACCGACCCCAACGTGGAGCAGGCGCAGTTCAAACAGCGTGCGCCCGGCAGCGGCGCGCCGGGGCAACCAACGGGCGCGTCCGCGGCGGTGACCGATCCGGCGTATCCCGTTGTCACGATCCGCGTGCGCGTGCCCGCCGACGCGATGCCCGGCGACGACATCAAGTACATCATCACCGTGCAGAACGTCTCCGCCGCGGACGCGCACTCCGTGACCGTGCGCAACCCGCTCGCGAAGGAAGTAGCTGATGTCGTGAGGGCCGAACCGCAGCCCGATAAGCCGACACCATCAGGCAAACTGCAGAGCGATGCACAGCCGGGCGGCGTAACGTCACAGAGTGACCTGTCGAGACAACTCGTCTGGTCGCTCGGCACGCTCAAAGCGGGGGCAGTCAAGGTGATCGAACTCACCCTGCGCCATAAACCCGACATCACGGAGCTGAAGAATCTGGCCTACGTGAAGTACGAGCACGGCCAGTCGGTGACGACGAAGATCGGCAAGCCCACGGTCAAAGTGACGAAGACCGCGCCCAAACAGAGCGTGCGCGACGAGACGTACAACGTCCGCCTACTGGTCGAGAACACCGGGAAGATACCGGCCGAAGGCGTGCGCGTGTTAGAGAACGTGCCGACGTCGGCGGAGATCGAACCGGTCACGGCCGGCGCGAAAAAAATTCAGCAACCGGAAGGATTGAAAGGGGCTGGGGCACAGCAGTGGATGTGGGAGATCGCGAAGCTCCAACCCGGCGAGCGAAGAGTGATCGAGTACCGTGTCACCGCGCGCGAGGCGAAGGAAATCTACACCCTCACGAACGTGACCGGGCAGAAACTCGTACCGGACAAGCCCGCCGAGACCCGCACGCAGGTGCTCGTGCCGGGGTTGGAGCTGAAGTTCACGGGGCCGGACGGTGTGGTGAACGCGGGCGAGTCCGCAAAGTACGAGATCCTGGTGCGAAACACCGGCACGCTCCCGAGTACCAACCTGAAAGTTGTGGGCACGATCCCGGTCGATTGCCGGCCGACGCGCAAGACGGACGGCGGTCAAATCCTCCGCGATTCCATCGCGTGGCAGGTGCCCAGGTTGGACCCGGGTGAGGCGCAGACGTTCCGGTACGAACTGAAGGCGAGTACGACCGGCCGGCGCAAGGTGACGAGTAGCGCGTCGGACGCCCGCGGTACGCGCGCCGCGCAGGAACTGGCGACGACGTTCTCGGGCGCGGCCGCGCTCGCGTGGGAAACGAAGTTCGACCCGCAGACGGTCCAGGTCGGCAAGCGGGGCGTGCTCACGGTAAGAGTGAAGAACACCGGCGGCGCGGAGGGCCGCAACGTGCGCGTCCAGATCGAGGCCCCGGATTGCGTGAGCGTCGTGCAAACCACGCCGAACGTTCGTTTCGCGGGCAACGTCGTTCAATTCAACGCGGAGTCCGTTCCCAGCAATGGAGAAACGACGTACACGCTCACGTTCGAGGGGAGGAAGGTGGATCAGGCAGAGTTCCTCTTCAGGATGACCGCAGACAGTTTGGGCGACCGGCCAATGACGACCAATAAGTCGGTCGAAGTGATTAGCGCTCCGAAGTGAGGTTCGCGGCTCCCCACGTAACGGAGCGGCACAAACAGTGGCCCGCAGCATTTCCTATTGAGCGGACGCCGTGCGGTGTTGGCTTCCCGGCGCGACGGTGCCGAAGATGAAGCCGGCGCCGTTGGGGGTGGGGCGGGCCTTTTTCCTTTACGCGCCTTCCGCTTGACAAGTCCGGGTGCTACGTTTCAAGTATGCGGATTATTTCCGCGTGCGGTGTTTGGGTACCGTGGCTCGCCGGTATCTCTTCCCGTAGAAGACGCCTAAGTCAAAAGCACCAAGCGCGAAAGCCGCCCCAAGGAGGAGGGTTATTATGACCGTATTACGGTCGACCCGACCGACCGATTCTTCCTACCGCACGGCGTGGGGCCGGCGCGCACGAGCCGCGGTACTGGTGGTGTTCCCGGTCGCGCTGCTCGGTTGTGGTTCCGCCACTCCTCCGGGCGCTGACTCGGCACCGACACCGGCGGGCGGCCCGAACGATCCGGCCTGGGTGACGAACCGGCCGAAACTGCCGCCGCCCGACGCGGACCGCATTAACTACGACGAGCACACCTGCACGCTCACGCTGTACGACCTGCCCGGAAACGACCGCTGGATGGTGCAGATGCCCGGCGAAGGGTCCGGGCGCCCGGTCACCCCGCAGCACCGCCTCCCGGCCGACACGGAACTGTCTCAGGTGATGGTGTACTACGCGCGCCCCGGCGTGAAGCCGTCCGCGCCGGTGAGCGTGAAGCAGATCCGCGACAGCGGCAACGCCCACAGCAGTCTCGCTCACTTCCGCTAAATTGTTGATACGTGCCGAGAAATGTCTTGCGGCCGGGAGACCATAGTGTGTCTCCCGGCCGTAAGACGTTTTGGAGTGTAGTCCGCTCGCTCCGCGAGCGGTTGGCTTCCTGAATTGAAGGGGTGAATTCATCGCCCCGAGAGCCGAAACCCCGCTCGCGGAGCGAGCGGACTACAGTTAACGTCACTGACCACGTTTCGACTGCGATACAAGATCCCAACCCGCTCGCAGAGCGAGCGGACTGCGCCCCAGCGCGGCTCGTTACGACTCAGCGCTCGTAGGCTTCGTCGCCCTTTTGACCGTACAGCTTGCGCCACTGCTCTTTTTCCTTTTCGCGGTCGAGGTACGGGACGCCCTTTTCCATCCATTCGGGCGCGGGCTTGTTCTTCAAGTGGTGCTCGAAGAACTGGAACATCCGCATCGCGAAGTCGCGCGCCGCGGGCTTCTTCGCGAGGTTGTGCGGTTCACCGTTGTAGTTCAGCAGGTACGCTTCCTTACCGAGGCGCCGGAGGGCCAGGAAGTATTCGATGCCCTGGTACCACGGCACCGCGTCGTCCTGATCGTTGTGGATCATCAGGAGCGGCGTCTGGACCCGGTCCGCCATGAAGACCGGCGAGTTCTCGATGTAGCGCAGGGGCGCGTCCCACAGCGTCGCCCCGATGCGGCTCTGGGTTTTCTCGTACTGGAACTGGCGCGGCAACCCGGTGCCCCAGCGGATGCCGTCGTAGGCGCTCACCATGTTGGCCACCGGCGCGCCCGCCACGGCCGCTTTGAAGCGGTTCGTCTGCGTGACCATGTACGCGATCTGGTACCCGCCCCACGACTGCCCGTTGATGCCAATTGCCTTTTCGTCCACGAACCCCTTATCGACCGCGGCCTGGATCGCGGGCAGCACGCACTTGATCGCGCTGGGGCCGGGGTACCCGATCTTGTACGCGATGTCCGGCATCAGCACGATGTAGCCGTTGCTCGCGTAGAACGTCGGGTTGATGACCTGGCCCCGCGTCACGTTGGGCACGCGGAACTGGTGCAGGTTCTCCGACAGCCGCTCGTAGATGTACACCACCATCGGGTACTTCTTCGTCGGGTCGAAGTTCTCCGGCTTAATCAGGATGCCGGTCAGCGGGACGCCGTCCCCGCTGGTGTACTTGATCTGTTCCGCCCGGCCCCAGTTGTAGTTCTTCACGTGCGGGTTGATGTCCGTCACGCGCGTCAGTTCGTTGAAGTCCGGCGTGGTGACGTAGTAGTCCGGGTACTGTGAGAACGTCTGCACCGTGAGCAGGTACACGTCCGCGTCTTTTGCCTTGATCGGGTTGCCGTAACTGCGCCCGCCCATCAACAGCAGGCGCGGTTCCGCGCCCGGCTCGAGGCGGTAGAAGCCGGTGTCGTGGGTGCTGAGCTTTTCTGCGCCGAGCAGGTGGGTCTTGCCCAGGTCGATGGTGCGCTCGATCGGGCTGCGATCGTCCGGGCTGCGCGGGCGCAGCAGCGTGAAGCGCAGACCCTGCTCGCGCCCCACTTTCGTGAGATTTTCCGCACCGGACCCGTCGGCCGCGAGCTTCCAGATGTCGTACCGGTCGCTCACCAGGACGAATTTACCGTCCGAGGTCCACTGTGCGCTGCCGTAGGCGGGCGCGGTGCTCGGCGAATCGTGTTCTTCGTCGAAGAATTTTACCGCGAGTTTGGCCGTCAGGTTCACCTTCTTGCCATCTGGTACGGAGACGGTGTACCAGTCCTTGCCATCAAACGACAGCAGGTACTTCCCGCTCGGCGCGAGGGTAAAATTCACCGCGCTCGCGGTCGCGATCGGGAGTTTGGCGCCCGACCGCACGTTCACGAGCGCGTAGTCGTTGGGCACCGGGAAGGCGTACCCGGTCGTGTGCTTGTACTTCCGCTCGTCCGTGCTCACGGCCCAGTCGCCGGTCGCGGCCTGCTGCACGGTCACGTCGTCTTCCGAGAGCTGGCGGAACTGTTTCGTGTCGAGCAGGACGACCGCGCCGAAAGTCCGGTTGCGGTCCTGTGTGGCACGCAGCTTCTGCATCGGCTGGATGTTCGCGTCCTTCCAGTGCCACAGGTCGAGTTGAATCTCGTCCGCCGGCGCGGTGGCTGGCGGCGGGGCGCGTTCGGGGGCCGTGGCGACGTAGAGCTTCGTGCCGTCCTGCGAGAAACTCAGTGAGTTGCCCGAGAGCGCCCAGCCCTTCTTGATGCCGGGGGTATCGGGTCCGAGTACCTCACTGAGCGCGACCGGGGCCGGCGCGTTGGCCGCCACGACCGTAGCCGTGATCGCGCCGAACCCGCCGACCGTGCCCAGCGGCACGCGCGAGAGGGGTTTGGGTTCGGCCTTCGTAACTCGGTCCCACACGAACACGCGGTACCGCGGCGGAGTTGGCGCGCTCGGGGTCGTTGTGATGGCGGTGCCGACGGGTGAACCGGCCGGGTGCGGGGGCGGCGCGAGCGTCGCGGAGGGAATCTGGCTGTCGTCGAAGAAGAACGCGAGCTTGTTCTGCTTTTCGTCCCAAGTGAGGCTCGTGTACCGACCCGGCCCGGATTTCAGCGGAGCCCCGCCGGTGCCGAAATTCGGGTTCAGCGCGTACACGCCGTTCTTCTCGTCTTTGCGCGACGACACTGTGTACACCAGCGTCTTCTCATCGGCCGAGAGGCTGTATTCGCTCACTTCCAAAATCGTGCGGTCGGTGGTGCCGGAAAGGTCGCGGATGAAGAGATCGGACCCGTAGGTCCGCGTCGGTCCCGGGGGGGCTCCGCCGCTGGGTGGGAGCGCCCCTTTGCCCTTGCCTTTGACCGGTGGTGTGGTGGGCTCTTTGGTGTCGCTTTTGCCAGACTCGGCTGCGGTCGGCTTGCGGTAAATCAAGAAGCCGTCGCCCTCGCCGCCGACCTGGAACGAACCGGCGCCCGCGATGCGGTCCAGTTCCTTCCCGCTCGATAGATCGACGATCGCGATCGCGGCCTTCGGGTACTCGTCCACCTTCAGTTTGTCGGCCTTTGCCTTATCGAGCGCCGCCTTCGTGGGGGTGAGCGGCAGCAGCAACTTTTTGCCGTTGGGAGTGAATCGCGGGGACGTGCCGAGCGCAGCGATTCCGCTCGCCGTACCGCGCGGGAACCGGTACTCCCTCCCGCTGCTCACGTGCCGCACCACCGCTTCGCCGTCCCCGCTTTCCGCGCCGGCGAGGTACGCGACATACTGTCCGTCGCGCGAGAGCGTGACCCCACTCGCAGCGCGCCAGATATCGTAGTCCGCGAACGTGAGCACCTTTTTGTTGGCAGGTTGTGCCGAGAGCGGCCCCGCGGACGCGACGATCAGCCCGAATAAGGCAATCGCCGCGAACCCGCGCGACAGCGCAAACTGGGAGCGCAGCATGGGATGAGACCTCTTGCGGTGGGAGCGAAGGCGGTAGATTTAGATTTACCCCCGAGTTCGGGGTGCGCGCCAGTCGTTTTTCCCAGCCTCGCCCAATTGCCCCGCCTGCCGGGTCGATTCAACCCGCAGGGTAGCTTCCCGCAGCGCACTCGTCTGTATCATGAGGTAGACCCCGCGAACCGTCGGCGAACCCCACCCACTAATCGCAGTGGGTATGATGCGTACAACCCGCCATCTTGAATGGGTGGGGTTCGCCTGGAGCGACCATGACCGACCCGGCGACCATCGAGAAACTGCGGCCGAAGCTGGACCCGTTCTACCGGGCGGTCGAGAGCGTACTCATCGGTCAGCGCAAGTTGATCGACGGGCTACTCATCGGGCTACTCACGGACGGTCACGTGCTGCTCGAGGGCGTGCCGGGGCTGGCGAAGACGCTCGCGGTGCGCACGGTCGCGAGCGCCCTGCACCTCAAGTTCGCGCGCGTCCAGTTCACTCCCGACTTGTTGCCGGCGGACGTGATCGGCACGCAGATCTACAACCCGCGGACCGGTGACTTCACCGTGAAGCAGGGGCCGGTGTTCGCGAACGTGGTGCTGGCCGACGAGATCAACCGCGCCCCCGCGAAGGTGCAGAGTGCGCTCCTCGAGGCGATGGCCGAGCGCCAGGTCACCATCGGCGAGAGCACGCTCAAGCTCCCGCGGCCGTTCTTCGTGCTCGCCACGCAGAACCCCATCGAGCAAGAGGGCACTTACCCGCTACCGGAAGCGCAGGTGGACCGGTTCATGCTGAAGGTGGTGATCGACTACCCGAGCCGCGCGGACGAACTGGCGGTTCTGGACCGAATGGGCGGTTTGGCGACGAGCGTGGAAATCTCCCCGGCCCTCGAAGCGAACGAACTGGAGGAGTTGCGGCGGGCGGTGGATTCGGTATACGTCGACGCGAAGGTGAAGGAGTACATGATCGACGTGATCCGCGCCACGCGCAAGCCCGCGGATTACGGGCTCGATATGGCCGGGCTCATTCAGTTGGGCGCGAGTACCCGGGCCGCGATCGCGCTCCTCCGGGCGGCCAAGGCCCACGCCTTCCTCGTGGGCCGCGGGTACGTGACGCCCGAGGACGTGAAGGCGGCCGCCCCGGACGTGCTCCGGCACCGGCTCGTGATCTCCTTTGAGGCCGAGGCCGAGGACCTGCGCCCCGAGTCGCTGGTGAAGCAGGTGCTCGACCGATTACCGGTACCGTGACGGGCGGTATTGGCGAACGGCCGGTGTGAGCCGGCCGGTGAGAGATTGGCCGATGATCGGCGGGAGGTCGGTGAACGGCCGGCGTAAGCCGGCTGGTGAACTGTCTACCGGTCAGTTAATGAACGAGCGAGCGATGAACGACTGGGGGAGTGATCGCGGCAATAAGTAATTGAGTACAGGCGGCATTGTGGCGGCACGCCCACCAACTAGCTGGTGCCGGCTCACCTGGGCGAGGTCTTTATGACCTTTGATGGTCACTCGCGTCACTGGCTGCTGACGTGGCGAACCTATGGTACATGGCTTCCCGGCGACCCGCGGGGCTTCGTTGGTGCCGTCGTTACGACGAGAGGTACGCGCGAAATCCACAACACACCAGGAGCGCCACAGGAGGCGCCTTCGGCGGGATTGCGAGAATACGCCCGATCGGTCATGCGGGGCTCCGTGGTGCTGCTCGAACCGGCACACGCGATAGATGTGTTCTCGCAGTTACGGGAAACCTCAGCGCGTCGCGGCTGGGCGCTGCTCGCCCTCGCGGTCCTTACGAACCACATCCACGCCGTGGTTCGTGTCGAAGGTGATCCCGATGGCGCGGTTCTACTTCGTGATTTCAAGAGCTACGCGAGTCGTCGGCTCAATACCGCGCACGGCAAACCCGTAGCGGGTTCCTGGTGGTCGGAATCTGGTTCGCGCCGGGTGCTTCGTGATGAGAAGAACATTCTCGCCGCGATCGAGTATGTCAGTAGTCAGACCGGAGCGCTGTTCGTCTGGGCAGTCGCGCCGGTTGGGGAATCGATTGGCATTGATGTTGGTTGATCGTCCTTGTCGCTCTCACCGGCCGGCTTACACCGGCCGTTCGCCAGGTAGTACCTCATGCAACAAGTTCTATTCACGATCCCGATCTTCAAGGACTCGTTCAAGCCCGACGGCATCCCGATGTACGGGTTCGGGGCGATGCTGTTCGTGTGCTTCGTCGCGGTGACGGTGTGGGGGTCGCGGCGCGCCAAGCGGACCGCGAACATGCCGCCCGAGCGGTTCCAGGACATGGTCATCTGGCTGTTCGTGTCCGGTCTGATCGGCGCCCGCACCCTGTACATGATCCAGTATTCCCGCCAGTTCCCAGACCAGAGCATCGGCGGGCTGATCGCCGCGTTCTTCAAGATCTGGGAAGGCGGGATCATCTTCTACGGTTCGGCGCTCGGCGGGGTGATCGGCTACGGGCTCTTCTACCAGCTCATCCTGCGCCGGCTCGATGTGTCGGGCTGGCGCCTCGCGGACGCGGTGGCCCCGCTGCTCGCGCTCGGGCTCGCGATCGGCCGCATCGGGTGCTACCTCAACGGCTGCTGCTGGGGGCAGGTCGCGTGCGAGGAGTGCCGGCCGGTGCCGCTTGGCGCGGCTCACTTCCCACTGCTCCCCGCACACGCACGGCAACAAGTGGTGGGCGATGTTGCGAGTAAAGAGGCGTCGCTGTACCTCCAGACCGCCACCGGTTTCGTCCGTGTACCCGATGAAGAGGGGAAATTGAAAGTTGTGGCCGTCGAGACGGACTCCCCCGCGGCGCGCGCGGGCGTGAAGGTCGGGGACCGGATCGCCGAGGTCAACGGTGAACCGAACGAGGTGGCCCGTCCCGGCTACGACCGACTCGACGAAATCACCCAATCGTGGCCTCGGGGTAAATCGAAGTTAGAGCTTGCTGTGAGCCGCAACGGGGAGGTCGTGAAACTGCCCGCGTTCGCGCCCGCGACCGTTGGGCTGTACCCGACGCAGCTCTACGAAACCGTAAGCATGGTGCTGCTCATCCTGCTATTGGTCGCGTACTACCCGTACCGCCGGCACGACGGGCAGGTGATGGTGCTGCTCATGGTCGGCTACGCGGTTCACCGGTTCATCAACGAATCGCTCCGGATCGAGCCGGCCGTTGGCGGGGGCCTGACGCTCTCTCAGTGGGGCAGTGTGGTCATCTTCACGGCGGCGGTCGGGATCGAAATCTACTTGCGGCGCACGATGCCGACGCCGCCCGAGCCACTGATACCCGTCGCGACGTTGGTCCCCTCGCTCCCGCCGGGTGCGGCCCCCGCGCAGTGATGCGGAACGCGATTGAACGTTCGCCCGACTCTCCCGAGGGAACCGCACATGGACCGCCGCGCGTTTCTGGCCGCTTCTGCCGCGAGTGCCGTTGGCGCGCTGGGGAGCGCGAACTCCCCGCGCGCTGGGGGCGCCGAGACTCCCGGATTCGCTTCGCCGAAGGAGGCGATGAAGGGGCCGCGCGAGGAACTGCTCTTCGTCACCTGCACTTACGCGAACACCGGGATCGACAAACCCGATTACCTCGCGGTGGTGGACGCGAAGCCCGGTTCCAAAACGTATGGGCAGGTCGTTCACAGGCTGAAAATGCCGAAGGTCGGTGACGAACTGCACCACTTCGGCTGGAACATTTGCTCCTCGTGTCACGGCAAGCCGGGCGACCGCCGGTACCTCATCGTGCCCGGGCTGAAGTCGGGCCGGATTCACATCGTCGACGCGAAAGACCCGCTCGCGCTGAAGGTCCACAAGGTGATCGAGCCGGAGGAGATCGCGAAGAAGGCCGATCTGTCCGCGCCGCACACGGCCCACTGTTTGCCGACCGGCGAAATCATGCTCTCAATGCTCGGCAACGCGAAGGGCGAGGCGCCCGGCGGGTTCCTGCTGCTCGACGACAAGTACGAGATCAAAGGGCGGTGGGAAAAAGACCTGACGGGGATGAACTTCAACTACGACTTCTGGTACCAACCGCAGCACAACGCGATGGTGTCGAGCGAGTGGGCCGCGCCGAAGACGTTCGCTCCCGGCCCGAACTTCGACGACGTGAAGGCCGGCAAGTACGGCCAGAAGATCCACCTCTGGGACTGGAAAGAGCGGAAGATCAAGCAATCTTTCGATTTGGGGGCCGCATCGATTCCGTTGGAAGTGCGCTTCCTCCACGACCCGTCCCGCCCGATCGGGTTCGTCGGCGCGGCGCTGAGCAGCACGATGTGGCGGTTCGCGCCCGATGGTCGGGGCGGTCAGAAGTGGGCCGCTGATAAAGTCATCGAACTCGCGCCGGTCAAGAACGACAAGTTCCCCGGTGGAGCAGTGCCGGGGCTCATCAGCGACTTCGTGATCTCGATGGATGACCGCTTTCTGTACTTGGCCGCGTGGTTGCACGGCGAGGTCAAGCAGTACGACATCACCGACCCCGGCAAACCGAGACTCACCGGTACCGTGAAGCTCGGCGGCGCGCTCGGCAAACCCGAAAAGCTGATGGGCAAGGAGTTGGCCGGCGGGCCGCAAATGCTCCAGCTCTCGCTCGACGGCAAACGACTGTACGCGACGAATTCGCTCTACAGTACCTGGGATAACGCCTTCTACCCGGACCTCGGGAAGCAAGGTTCGTGGATGGTGCAGATCGACTGCGACACCGAGAAGGGCGGGCTGGCGCTCAACGACAAGTTCTGTGTGGACTTCGGTAAGGAACCGGACGGGCCGAGCCGCGCGCACGAAGTTCGTTACCCGGGCGGCGACTGTACGAGTGACATTTTCAGTTGAGATCGCATGGCGAAAGTATTTCGTACCGCTCTGTTCGTTTCCGCCGACCTCGCGAAAGCTGAAGGCGCGCGGTCGGCCTTTGACTCCGCCGCCGGGCGCCTGGGGATGCCCTGGCGCGGGGTGACCGTCGCGCCGGCGGCGTTCGCGGGTGTGGAAGTCGTCGTTGCGCTCGACGGCTCCGCGCCGGACGGCTGGACCGGGCGCGTCGAGAAATGGGCCACCGGTGACTCGGGCGCCGCCGCGGCCGGTCTAATCGCGCGGCTCCTCGGCGGCAGCGACGAAGAGCTCCCGCCCAGGCCGGCCGCGCCCCGTCCTCCGGCGCCGCCGAAGAAGGTTCACACGGTGAAGCTGAGCCGCGAAACCGCCGGGCGGAAGGGGAAGGGCGTCACGGTGGTGTCCGAACTGCCGCTGAACGAAGACGCACTCAAGGAACTCGCGACGCAGCTCAAGAACAAGTGCGGCACCGGCGGCACCGCGAAGGACGGGCGCATCGAGATCCAGGGCGACCACCGCGACAAACTCGCGCAGGAACTGGAGAAACTCGGCTACAAGGTGAAGCGCTCTGGTGGGTGACGGCGAACGGCCGGTGTAAGCCGGCCGGTGAGAACCAGATGGCCGTTGTGTCGCCTCCACCGGCGCGGAACTGGCGGTGCGTCGTCGCGCACACGTCTGGGGTAAGAATCAGATGGCCGGTGTGTCGTCTCCACCGGCCGGCTTACACCGGCCGTTCGCATCACTCCTTTGTCGCTAACTCGAACAGGTGTCGCGCGGCTCTCCCGCTGATGGCACCGTGCTTCAGTAGCTCCGCGGCGATCAGTTGCACCGCTTTCCAGTTTCCCTCGTCCGCGAGCATGTACTCAACTTTGTCTAGCATTCGCTGTTCGTAGCGCTCCACTTGTCGGTCGGACTTGCGCTCCTGTGTGAGCCGGCGGACGAATCGCAGATCCTGCCCGGCTTCGTCCATCGCGTAAGTGCCCGTGTGCCGGGCCTCGGCCGCCATGCCGCCGAGCGCGATCAGGATCTCGCGCTCGGCCCAGTCGTCGGTCGGCTTCGCCGCGCCCTTCGCGAACCGGCACTCGCCCATGCGCTCACGGTTGGGCAGCACGCTCACTTTGTGGATGGCGCGCCCGAGCACCAGTGCGATCACCGCGTGCCCGGCCTCGTGGTACGCGGTCACTTCGTCGTGGGTCTGATCCATGCCCACATTTTACGCGAGTGGGAGGGACCAAGAAAGTCGCTTCGGCACCCATTGACGCGGGCGCGCCTACCGCGACAATTGGCGTGCCGCGACCGCGCGGTTCCCGCCCCACAACCTCCCTCCCAGGTGACTCATGCTCCGTCCGCTACTCGCCGGCCTGCTCATTGCCGGCTGCGCACTCGCCATCGGCTTCCCCAGATCGATCGCGGAAGACAAAAAAGACGCGCCCAAGAAGAAGGAACGCATCGCGATTGCGGAGCCGAAGGACGTCGCCAAAGACCCCGATTTCGCGATCCAGGGTGAGTACGAGGGGGAAGTCATAATCGATCGCAAACCAACCAAGATCGCCCTTCAAGTCGTTGCGCGTGGTGGTAGCGAGTTCATGGTGAAGGCATTTGTGGGCGGGCTTCCCGGGGCCGGTTGGAACGGCAAAGAGACAGCAACAGCGACTGCAACGCGCACCGGGGATCAGGTGATTATTACCGAAGCCCGAAACAAGAAAACTCGGCAGGTGGGGGAGTTCGAGAGCGGAGCCATCCGTATCCACTGGGACGATGCCGAGGGAACCTTGAAGAAAGTTGAGCGCACGTCCAAGACGATCGGCGCGAAACCGCCCGCGGACGCCGTCGTGCTGTTCGGCGGTGAGGGCGACGAGAAGAACTGGAACGGCGGGAAGTTGGTCACGCTCTCGGACGGGAAGTACCTCGACGTGGGCGTGACGAGCAAGCAGAAGTTCGGCGCGTTCAAAGCGCACGTCGAGTTCCGCCTCCCGTGGATGCCGAACAGCACCGGCCAGGGGCGCGGGAACAGCGGGGTGTACTTCCAGAACCGCTACGAGTGCCAGGTGCTCGACAGCTTCGGGCTGAGCGGCGAAAACAACGAGTGCGGCGGGATCTACACGCAGCACAAGCCGAGCGTGAACATGTGCCTGCCGCCGCTAACGTGGCAAACGTATGACATCGAGTTCACGCCCGCGCAGTTCGATTCGGCCGGCAAGAAGACCAAAAACGGCCACGCGACGGTCTACCACAACGGCGTGAAGATCCACGACAACATCGAGTTCCCGAAGGAGTGCCCCGGCGGTCAGAAGGAAGACGCGAACTCCGGGCCGTTCCAGTTCCAGAACCACGGTGACCCGGTCGTATACCGCAACGTGTGGGTCGTCGAAGTGAAGTAGCAATCGATCGCTTCAACCCCGATACTTGTGTATCGGGTTCACCAAGAGCGGTACGTGCAATACGTACCCTCCTTTCCGAGCACTTCTTCTCAATGTGCATCATTATGCTGCGCCTCTTCGCATCGTTCGTACTCGCACTCGTATTCACGCTCCCCGCTCAAGCGGTCCCGCCGAACGTTGTGCTCATCGTGGGAGACGATCAGGGGGTGGGCGATTACGGGTTCATGGGCCACGAGCACATCAAGACACCGCACCTCGATAAGCTCGCGCGCGAGTCGCTCGTCTTCAAACGCGGCTACGTGCCCACCAGCTTGTGTCGCGCGAGTCTGGCGACGATGGTTACCGGGCTTTACCCGCACCAGCACCTGATGACCTCCAATGATCCGCCCATCCCGAAGGGCCTGACCAACGCCCAGGCGCAGAGGGACGTGGGGTTCCTGAAGCAGCGACAGGAAATGATCGCCCTGTTTGAAAAGGCGCCCACGCTACCGAAGTTGCTGGAGAAGGAAGGGTACGTGAGCTTCCAGGCCGGGAAGTGGTGGGAGGGGAATGCGTGTCGGTGCGGTGGGTTCACCGAGGGTATGACGCACGGCGACCCCGCAAAAGGCGCGCGCCACGGCGACGAGGGGCTGAAAATCGGGCGCGAAGGGTTGCAACCCGTCTTCGATTTCCTCGACAAAGCCCAGAAGGACAAGAAACCGTTCTTCGTGTGGTATGCGCCGATGATGCCGCACCTGCCCCACAACCCGCCCGACCGCCTCTTCAACAAGTACAAGGACAAAACGAAATCCGAGTTCGTCGCGAAGTATTGGGCCATGTGCGAGTGGTTCGACGAAACGATCGGCGATTTACTCGCGAAGATTGAAAAGAGCGGACAATCCGAGAACACAATCGTGATTTACTTGCACGACAACGGCTGGATTCAGGACGAGACGTCGGCGAACTTCGCGCCGAAATCGAAGCGCTCGCCCTACGACGGCGGGCTGCGTACTCCGATCCTCGTGAAGTGGCCGGGGCACGTGAAGCCGGGCGAATTGGACCGGCTCGCGAGTTCAATCGACCTCGCCCCAACCATCCTGCACGCGGTCGGCGCCAAGCCGAGTAGGGGGATGTCCGGTATCGACCTACTCGATGCTCACTGGGTCGCGAGTCGCGGGGAGCTGTTCGGCGAAATCTTCGAGCACAACGCGGTCGACATCACGAAGCCGGCCGCGAACTTACAATACCGCTGGGTGCTCGACGGAAACTGGAAACTGATCCTGCCGCACGAGCCGAACGTGACGGACGCCAAGCCCGAACTGTACGACGTGGCCAAAGACCCGACCGAGAAAGACAACTTGGCCGCGAAGCACCCCGACAAGGTGAAAGACCTGACGAAACGGCTCGATGCGTGGTGGAAGCCGTAACTAGATGCGCAGGCGAACGGCCGGTGTAAGCCGGCCGGTACGAACGAACGCTGGCCCACGCGATCACTGCGGATCTGACTTCCGACTTTATGTGTGAGCCGGATGGCGTGAGGGCGAGCTACACCGGCCGGTTTACACCGGCCGTTCGCCTATTCGTGTCTCTTCCGAGCCCCGCGAATGGCCTCCGCGGTGAGCGGGTCTTCGGGCCAACCGTGTTTCGGGTAGCGCGCACGCAACTCCTTCCGCACGAGCGGGTAGCCGTTCTTCCAGAAACTCGCGAGATCGTCCGTTACCTGTTGCGGGCGGTAGTTCGGCGCGAGTAAGTGGAGCAGCACTTTCACGCGCCCGCGGGCGACGCGGGGCGTTTCCGTCAGGCCGAACATTTCCTGAATCCGAGCCGCGAGTACCGGCGGGCGCCCCTCTGCATACTCGATTTGAATGTGACTGCCGCTCGGCACTTCGATTCGCTCCGGGGCCTCGTTCTCTACTGTTTGGAGTTGCTGATACGTCAACTGCCCTTTAAGGAAATCGAGCCACGGCCCGTTGCGCACATCGGCGAGTGACCGCCGGTTGCGGCACAGTGCTTCAAGTGCTTCGTGAAGGTCGGCCGCCTCGAACGCCGGGAGTTCCAACTCGGGTACCCACGCTTGCAGGCAGCGCACGCGAGTACGAAACGCTCCCGCAGCGGAATCGGGCGGTGGCAGCACTTTTTCCAGGCGCTCCGCGGCAGCAGCGGCGAGCACGCTTGCGGCTTCGGATTCGTCGGCGATGTGCGCGTTCGTTTCGTCCAGAACGAGGTCGTCGAAGCGCGTTACCTTTCGCGCCGCTAGTCGCTCGGTCTTGTCGTCGAATACTACTTCGATGCGTGCTGATATTCGATCCGAGGGCAGCCATTCGCGTTCCACGCCAGACGCGAGCCGCACGAACGAATCCGCTCCTCCGGCATCCACGTCGACGCACACGAACAGTTCCGGCTCGCTCACGCCACTTGTTTGCGCGAGCCTCACCCCGCGCCCGCCCACGGTGAGCGCTTTTGTGCTCCCGGGTTCGCGCCGGCGTGCGAGTCGGTCCGGATACGCGGTGAGGATACAGCGGAGAAGTGCATCATCACCTCCACTGCCGAGGGGAGCAGAAGACCGGCGCGAATCTTCCGCTTCTTGCCTTCTTCCCCTTTCCTTTAGGGAGGGGGTCGGGGGGGAGGTTGCCTTTGCTCCTTCTAACCGCGCGAGCTGATTTCGCACTTCCAGTACGCCGTGTGCGCCGCCGCGGTGCAGGCGCCCGAGCGGGCCATCGAGCCGTCCTCCACGCTCGAATGCTTCGAGTGCCTCCACGCGGTCCAATACGTCCGACACGGTGGGCGGGGCTCTTCGGACGGGTGGTCCGCTGTCGAACTCGCGCAGGAACGGGTCGCGCTCCGAAAGTAGAGCGGCCGCGAGTGCGGCGCGAGGCGTGCAGCCCAGGCACTGGCCTTCGAGAAGGAGCCGCCCGAGTCGCGGGTGAACCGGTAGCGCGGCCGCGGCTTCGCCGAGCGGTGTCAGGCCGTCGGCGTTCAGCAGTCCGAGTTGTTCAAGCAAGCGAAGTGCTTGCTGTACAGCCTCTTCGGTCGGCGCATCGAGCCACGGGAACTTGCGCACGTCGCGTTCGCCGAGCGCGGCCAGTTGAAGTGCCGCACCGCACAAGTCGACGCGCTTGATTTCGGGCACAGTCTGTTCCGGGCGCGCGCGGTGACTCGGCTCGTCCCACAGTCGGACACACACACCGGGGGCAGTGCGCCCGGCACGGCCCGCGCGCTGATCGGCCGACGCGCGCGAAATGGGAACGAGCCGGAGCCGGTCCATGCCGACGTCCGGTGCGAACTCCATTTGCCGCGCGAGTCCCGAATCGACCACCGCGGTCACGCCGGCTACCGTCACGGACGTTTCTGCGACGTTCGTTGCCAGGACAATCTTCCGCTGATCGAGCTTCTGAAGTGCGCGGTCCTGTTGTTCGGGCGGGAGATCGCCGTGAAGCGGCAGTACGACGATGTTTTGTTCGCGTGCCAACGTTTCGAGGTGGTCGGCCGTTTGGCCGATCTCGCGCAGCCCGGGCAGGAACGCGAGCACGTCCCCGTCGCGCTCGGTGAGCACGTCCCGGACCGCGTCGGCGACCGCGAGCGGCACGGGCGTATCGGTGCGGCGCGGGCGGTACTTCACGTCCACCGGAAACGTGCGCCCCGCGCTGTCCACGACCGGGCACCCGCCGAAGTACGTGGACACCGCGAGCGGGTCCACGGTTGCGGACATCACGATGACTTTTAATTCCGGTCGCACGTTCTCTCGAACGAGGCGCACCATGCCGAGCGCGAGATCGGCTTCCAAACCGCGTTCGTGAAATTCATCGAATACGACGCACGCGGTTCCGTCCAAGAACGGGTCGTCGATGAGCCGACGGAGCAGCACGCCCGGTGTGACAACGAGTACCCGCGTGCGCGCACTGGCTTTGCGGTCGAACCGCACTTGGTAGCCGAACACATCGCCGATCGGTGAACCGTGCTCGATCGCCATGCGCCGCGCCGCGGCCCGCGCGGCCACGCGACGCGGTTCGAGCATCAACACGAGACCGGTCCCCGCGAGCCCACTTTCCACGACCGCGGGCGGCACGCGGGTGGTCTTCCCGGCGCCGGTGGGGGCACGCAGCACCGCGGCCCCGTTCGCGCGGAGCGCGGCGAGTAATTCGGGTAGCGCGTCATCGATCGGGAGTGCGTCCTTCGGCATACCACAAGTTTAGTGGTGCCCCTTCGGGGGGCGCTGCTATACCACTCTGAATCGAGCTTTCACCCACAGGAGGTCCGCCAAGGTGAACCCACGCTGGTTGCTCGTCGCCGTCGCGGCGCTGGTCCTCGCTCCGCCGATGCCCGGTCAGGAGAAGAAAGACAAGAAGGAGCTGCGTTGGGGCACCGACCCGACCGGCGGCGCGCCTTACGTTTACAAGGACGGTGACACGTTTGTTGGGTTCGAGGTGGAACTCGCGGAGTACCTCGCGAAAGAAATCGGCCGCACCAGCAAGATGGTTACCGGCGACTGGGACAAGCTACCCGAACTTCTCGGCAAACCCGCTGATGACGACGGCATCGATATCGTTCTGAACGGATACGAACTCACGGAAGATAAGGAGAAAATGTATCCGTCCACGGTCCCGTACTACGTCTACAAGCTCGGCCTCATCATCCACAAAGACCGCGCCGAGAGCATCTCGGGGTGGAGTGATTTGAACCGCGAACGAGACGAAGACGGGAAGAAACGGAAGACCTCTGTCGGCGTACTCGGTGGGTCCGCGGCCCACAAATACATGAAGGGCAAGAAGTTCGGAGACAAAATTGAGTTGGCGATCAATCCAGATGTTGCAACGGTCATCGGGCTGGTCGAGCAGAAGCGCCTCGACGCGACCGTTCAGGATCTCCCGGCCGCGCTCTACTACGTCAAACACGGCAAGGGGTTGATGCTGGCAGACGAACCCCGCAAGTCGGGGTTCTATGTCGTCCTCACGCGAGAAAACGATAAAGAACTCCGCGAACAGCTTAATGCCGCCATCAAGAAGGGGATCAAGGATGGGACGTTGAAACGGATCTATGAGAAATACGGATTGTGGAACGAAGATCAGGAGCGATTGCTCTACTGGACTGAGCAAAAGTGGCCGCCACCGTTCCCGTCTGAAGAAGGTGAAGAGGGTGACGCGCAGGGTGAGAGCGGTAAGGCGAATTGGGGCCGAATGTTCTTAGAACTGCTCCGGGCCGCGGGCATGACGGTGTTCCTCGCGGCCGCGTCGTTTCCGATCGCGATGCTCATCGGCATGTTGGTCGCGCTGGGGCGCGTATACGGACCGGCTTTACTACGGATTCCGCTCGGCTTGTACGTCGAATTTCTGCGCGGCACCCCGCTGCTACTGCAACTGTATTTCGTGTTCTACCTGCTCCCGCAACTCATTCCTGGTTTCAATCTCTCGCCGATCGAGGCCGGCATTCTCGGGCTGGCGATCAACTATTCGGCCTACGAAGCGGAGAACTACCGCGCCGGGCTTCTCGCGATCCCGCGGGGGCAGATGGAAGCGGCGCTCGCACTCGGGATGAACCCGCTTACGGCGCTCCGCGTGGTGATCGTTCCGCAAGCGGTGCGGATCGTGATCCCGCCCGTGACGAACGACTTCATCGCGCTGTTCAAGGACACCTCCGTGTGCTCCGTGATCCTCATCACCGAACTGACGCGGAAGTACAACGAACTCTATAACTTCAACCGCGACTACATCATTCAGCTCGCGTTCATCACCGCCGGGCTGTACCTCGTGATGAGTTACCCGCTGGCGATCGTCGCGCGCGTTCTTGAAAAGCGCCTGGGCAGCGTCGGAGGTACCCACCGGTGAGTAAATCCGAAGCACGAAATACGAAACACGAAACGGAGAACGAGCCGGCCCTTCTTTCGGGTTTCGAGTTTCGATTTTCGTTTTTCCCGGCCGACGAAGGAGGTCGGGCATGATTCGCGTTTCCAACATCGTGAAGTACCACGGCGACGCCCGGATTCTGGACGGTGCGTCCGTCGAAGTGCGCCGGGGACAGGTCGCGGCACTCGTCGGGCCGTCCGGCGGCGGGAAGAGTACGCTCCTCCGGTGCATCAACGGCCTGGAGGAGTTCCAGGAGGGCGAAGTCGCCGTTGGCGATTCGCTGAAACTCGTGGGCGGCGCGGCGCCTCACCGTTCGACGCTGGTCGCGCTGCGCCGCACGGTCGGGATGGTGTTTCAGCAGTTCAACTTGTTCCCGCACATGAGCGTACTGAAGAACGTGATGGCCGGGCCGATTCACGCCCTCGGCAAGCCCACCGCCGAAGCCGAAACGACCGCGAAGAAGTGGCTGGACCGCGTCGGGCTGGGGCAGAAGTTTGATGCACGCCCGGCTCAACTTTCGGGCGGCCAACAACAGCGTGTTGCGATCGCGCGGGCGCTTGCGGTTAACCCCACGGCGATCCTCTTCGACGAGCCGACGAGTGCGCTGGACCCGAAAATGGCCGCCGAAGTCATGCGCGTGATCGACGACCTCGCGGACGACGAGCAGTTGCAGGTCGCGATGGTTATCGTCACACACGACATCCCGGCCGTGAAGCGGATCGCCGACGTGGTCCACCTGCTCGATAAGGGGCGGGTCGTTTACTCCGGCCCCGCGGACGAAGCATTCGCCCCCGGCGGGCCGGCCGAAGCCCTGGAATGATTCACCGGGGCGGTAGAGCTAGAAAGAAACGGGACGCGCGTCCCGCGTGTTAAGTAAGGAACGTTCATGAGCACTGCAACGACACAGAAGGTGATCCGCGTCGGACACAGCCCGGACCCGGACGATGCGTTCATGTTTCACGCGCTCGCCAACGACAAGATCCCGACCGGCGATCTCAAGTTCGTTCACGAGCTACAGGACATCGAGACGCTCAACCGCCGCGCGCTGAAGGGCGAACTCGAAGTCACCGCCGTGAGCATTCACGCTTACAGTTTCCTGCTCGACAAGTACGCGCTGCTCCCCACCGGGTGCAGCATGGGCGACAAGTACGGCCCGATGGTGGTGGCGCGGAAGCCGTTCGCGGTGGCCGACCTGCCCGGTATTAAGATCGCGGTGCCGGGCACGCTCACCACGGCGTTCCTCACGCTGAAGCTGCTGTTCGAGTCGATCGGCGCGCAGGACAAGCTGACGTATGACGTGATCCCGTTCGACGAGATCATCCCGGCCGTCGCGAGCGGGAAGTACGACGCCGGCTTGATTATTCACGAGGGGCAGCTCACGTTCCAGAACCAGGGGCTGCACCTCGTGACCGACCTCGGCGTGTGGTGGCAGGAGCGGACCGGGCTGCCGCTGCCGCTCGGCGGGAACGTGGTTCGCAAGGATCTCGGCGCGGCCACCATGAAAGAGGCGAGCCGGCTCATCAAGCAGAGCATCCAGTACGCCCTCGACCACCGGCGCGAGGCACTCGATTACGCCCTGAAGTACGCCCGCGACATGGACGTGTCGCTCGCGGACAAGTTCGTGGGCATGTACGTGAACGACTGGACGCTCGATTACGGCGAGCGGGGTCGGGCCGCGATCCGAAAACTGCTCGGCGAAGCGCACCGCGCGGGCATCATCCCGAACCCGGTCGCGGTGGAATTCGTGGAGTGATACCCGCGGGCCGCTCACTTCACGAGCGGCCCATTTTTGAACGCAGTCTGATCGCCCGCATCGCACTTTCGTTACCCGCGCGTTACATTCGCGGTGTCGCAATCGCCGATCGCTTCTGATTCGTCGAATAGATGGCGATTCGCGTCCCGCACGCTCGGAAGACGACATGCGCACAACTCTCCTGCCGGTCCTGGCACTTCTCGCGCTCGCTTCGCCCGCACGCGCTGACGACGCGAAACAGCTCGCGCAGCAAGCCAAAACCGTGCTGAAGACGCACTGTTACCGGTGCCACGGTCAGGACGGGAGCGTCGAGGGCGCGATGAACTTCGTGACCGATTTGGGCAAGCTGGTCGCGCGCAAGAAGATCGTTCCCAACGACGCGAAGGGCAGCCGGTTGTTTCGTCGCGTGGACGACGGCACGATGCCGCCGCCCGACGAAAACCCGCGCCCGAGCGCTGCGGAAGTCGCGATTCTGAAGAAGTGGATCGAGGCCGGCGCACCCACCGGTGAAACCGATGTCGCCCACAAGCCGATCACGCAGGCGGACGTGTTCGCGGCCGTTCTCGCGGACCTTGAGACGCTGGACCGGCGCGCCCGGCGCTTTCAGCGGTACTTCACGCTCACGCACCTCCACAACGCGGGCCTCTCTGACGAGGAACTGCAAACGTACCGCAATGCGCTCGCGAAACTGGTGAACAGCTTGTCGTGGGGGTCGAAGATCGTGAACCCGGTCGCGGTGGACGCGAACCGAACGATCCTGCGAATCGATTTGCGCTGGTTCGTGTGGGACGCGACCATCTGGAACCGCATTCTGCAAGAGTACCCCTACGGCGTCCTCGACGATTCCGTGAGCGCGCGGGCCGTGGCCGTGGGCAGCGCGGCAAAACAGCCCCTTCTGCGAGCCGACTGGTTCATCGCCACCGCGTCGCGTGCGCCGCTCTATTACGACGTGCTTCAACTCCCCGCGAACCTCGCCGAGTTGGAGAAACAGATCCGAGTCGATGCCGCGGAGAACATCCGGCAGGAGCGCGTCGCGCGGGCCGGCTTCAACGGCAGCGGCATCTCGCGCTTCAACCGCGTGCTAGAGCGCCACGACTCGGCACAGGGGATGTACTGGCGCACCTACGACTTCGACGAACCCCAAGCGAACCTCGTCGACCGCGTGAACGGCGGGCTGCTCCCGGATCGCCGCAACATTTTCGCGTTCCCACTCGGACCGGGGGGGCTCGCACAGAACCCGTTCCAGCACGCGGGCGGCGAAGCCATCTTCGCGCTCCCGAACGGCCTGCACGCCTACTACTTGATAAACGCCGTCAATACGCGGCTCGATAAGGGACCGCTCAACATCGTGAGCGACCCGAAGCGCCCGGACCGCGCGGTCGAAGCGGGCGTGTCGTGCATGTCGTGTCACGTGACCGGCATTCTCCCGAAAGCGGATCAGGTTCTCGATCACCTCGGCAAGAACCCGAAGGCGTTCAAGCGCGAAGAGGGTGAAGTGATCCGGGCGCTGTTCCCCGGCAAGGACGCGGTGCTCAAGTTGATGGAAGCGGACGCGAAGAAGTACGCCGAAGCCGTTGCGAAAACGGGGGCGAAGGTGAGCCGGTTCGAGGCCGTCAGTACCATCACGCAGAAGTACGAAGCGGACGTGGATCTGGTCACCGGGGCGAGCGAAATCGGGCTATCCGTCGACGAGTTCCGCGGGCGCATTAGCCAATCGGAGCTTCTCGTGAAGCACGTTGGTGCTCTGGGTGCGGGAGGAACTGTGACCCGGCAACTCTGGGTGCAGGCGTTCGGCGACATCGTGCGCGAATTGCAACTCGGGGGGCTGTACCAAGCCAACTTGAACGGCCCGACATTGAAGGACAACACCGGCGAACTCGACCCGCTCGAAGCACGGGGGGATTCGGCCAATCAGTGGGCGTTCACCCCGGACGGGCGCCGGGCGATCGTCGCGAGCGGTGACCGGAGCGTGCGCTACTTCGATGTGGAGGGCCGGCGCGACCTCAAGCGGTTCGTGGGGCACACCGCGAGCGTATGGGCGGTCGCGCTCTCTGCGGACGGCAAGTGTGCCGCATCCGGCGGGATGGACGGCACGGCCCGCGTGTGGGATCTGGCGACCGGGCTCGAAATCGCGAAGTTCACCGACCACACGAGTCTCGTGAGTGCGGTCGCGTTTGTACCGAGTGGCAAATGGGTCGTGTCCGGGAGCTTCGACGGTACCGTGGCGTACTGGAAGGTCGCCGACGGCAAAGAGGGCTGGCGCGTGGAGACGCTCGGCCTCGTCACCGCGCTCGCGGTCGATCCGCACGGGAAATTCGTAGCGGTCGCGACCGAGAACGCGCTCGTGTTGCTCGACCTCACCACCGGCGCCGAGTTGAAGCGCTACGGTAAATTCACGTCCCCTCTCTCCGCGGTCGCGATCAGCCCCGACAGTCAGTGGATCGCGGCCGGCAACGACGCGGGCACGGTCCGCGTGTGGCAATTGGGCGAAGAAAAAGCCCGATTCACACTCACCGGGCACGAGGGCGGGGTTCGGAGCGTTGCTGTTAAAGATAGCGGGCGCTGGGTACTTACCGGCGGGGCCGACCGCACATTGCGTCTCTGGGACACGTCCGCCGCGAAGCAAGAGGTTCCTGTGTTCCGCAAGCACGGCGCGAGTGTGACGGGGGCCGCGTTCCTGGGGAACGGCACGCAGACCGTTTCCGGTGACCGCGACCTCGTTGTGTTGCCCTGGAAGATCGACCGGTTCATCGGCGCGGCCCCGGCGCCGATAGTGGAAATGCCCAAAACACCGGACCGGATTCCTTACGCTGAGCCGTAACACCAAATCGTGCATTTGCCTTCTGTAGTCGGCCTCTGTGAGGCCGGGGTGCCACTGTCCGTGGATATCCCGGCCTCACAGAGGCCGGCTACAGAAGACAATCGAAACGAGGCTGTACGAGACGCGACATTCAGGGGACTTGTGGGGTTGTGGGCGGCGGGGGGAGCGGCTCTTCGCCGAGCCGCTGGAGGTACTCCGGCTCCCACGACTCCTGCTCGTCCACCGGCTCGACGTGAATGGTTACGGCCACTTCGGGCATCGCGGCTTCGAGCGCGGCTTCGAGTTTCGTCGCGAGGTGGTGCCCCTCGCGCACGGAAATGTCGCCGTCCACGAGCAAGTGAAACTCGATGAACCGGCGCGCCCCGGACAGGCGCGTGCGGAGCAGGTGGAAGGTCGCGCCTTCGGGCAGGTTCGCGCGGATCACTTCGCGGATGCGGTCGCGCTCGTCAAGGGGGATCGCGTGGTCCATGAGTCCGTCGAACGACCGGCGGATCAGCCCCCACCCGGTCCAGGTGATGTGCAACCCCATGATGATCGCGAGCAGCGAATCGAAGAACGTGAGCCCGGTCGCGTAGACGAGCGCCAGCCCCACGAGGACGCCGACGGAGGTCAACACGTCGGCCATGAGGTGCTGACCGTCGGCTTCCATCACGATGGACTTGTGAACGCGCCCGTAGTGCAGGAGCACCCGTGCGACGACCAGGTTCACGACCGACGCGACCAGGGCGAGCCCGCTGCCGAGTTCGAGCGCCTGGAGTGGCTCGGGGAAAATTAACCGGCGGACGGCGTACCCCGCGGCGCCGAGGCCGGCGGCCACGATGAGCACGCCTTCGAGCCCGCTCGAAAGGAACTCGATTTTCTCGTGACCGTAGGTGTGCGTGGGGTCGGCGGGGCGGGAGGCGTACCACAGCGCGAAGTACGCGGTGACGGCCGCGAGCAGGTTCACCACCGATTCGAGCGCGTCGGTGAGCAACCCGACGGACCCGGTGAGCGCGTAGGCCGCGCTCTTCATTCCGATGGTGACAAGGGCGGCGGCGATCGACAAGACTACCGGCCAGCGCAGCCGTGCGAGAGGTTCCATCCGGGCATTGTAGGTGAACCCCGGCCGCGAGGCCGGCGGGTGACGCGCTACGATACTACCGCCGGCCTCGCGGCCGGGGGTTCACCGGCCCGCCGACCTTACGACTTGTGACGCGGCCGATTACTTGCGGCCCGTCAGTTCGCCCACGCGCTTCTCGGCCTGCTTGATGTGCTCGGGGTTCGTGTCGTGTTCGACGACGGCCCGGTACAGGTCGACCGCCTTCGTGCGCTCGTTCAGTTGGCGGTCGTAGAGCGTCGCGGCGCGGAGCCGGGCGTCGGTGCGCGACCCCTTCACCCACTGGAACGAGCGCTCGTAGTATTTGGCGGCGCGGTCGTACTGCTTGTACGCGCGGCCCTCGTAAATGTCGGCGAGCTGGTACGCCACGTCCCCGATCTTGTCCGAGTTCGGGTACTTCTCCAGTACCTCGCGGAGCAGCAGTTCGGACCGGCGCATGTTCAGCACGTAGTCGTCGCCCAGTCCCTTCCCCTTGTACTCCATCGCGGTCTTGTACAGCTCGTTCGCCTCGCGCACGTTGACGCGGGCCTCGAGTGTGGGGGGCGGAACGTCCTTCACGTCGAGGTTGTACGACGGCTTCCACACGAGGTGGTAGGCCATGAGTTCGCGCTCGGCCCACGCGAGGCGCTGCTTGTCGCCGGCCTTGGCGTAGTGCTCGTAGAGCGCCTTGAGGCTGCTCTCGTACTCCTTGCGGGCGGCGAGGCACCGCTCGACGGCCTGCACGTCGTTGGTGGCGGCGGCCGGCGGGAGGTTGTCGCCTGGGGGGAGGGGCCCTTTGCTCGGCTCCGTGAGCGGCTTACTCGGTTGGGCGCCCACCGTCCACACGACGGTCCCCGCGCTCAGACCGGCCAAGCCCAACAGCAGCATGCGCATATCGAAGACCTCTTACGGAATCACAAAACGAAGAACCCACGGGGGGCGCCCGTGGGTCCGTGCCGCCGACCGTTTGAAGGTGGGGTCAACTCTTCGTTTCGCCCC
Organism: Gemmata palustris; assembly: GCF_017939745.1. Taxonomy (NCBI): domain Bacteria; kingdom Pseudomonadati; phylum Planctomycetota; class Planctomycetia; order Gemmatales; family Gemmataceae; genus Gemmata; species Gemmata palustris. Next base: position 7,148,367 of record NZ_JAGKQQ010000001.1, read on the forward strand.
CCTTCAAGGGTTCGTGCGGCCCCGACCCGCTCCGGGAATCGCCCGGCCCGGCCACGTTCGGCGTGTTGCTGCCCCCGGGGTACGGGGTGTGGGAGCCGCTCGCGCGCTGGTCCGGGCGCCCGAAGATCATGCGCCCGGCCGGCGTCTGGAGCACGCTCGTGACCACGATCGGGATGTCCTGCCCGATGAACGCCCGGCCTTGTTCGATCACGACCATCGTGCCGTCGTCGAGGTACCCGACGCCCTGGCCGATCTGGTCCCCGGCCTTCACGACCTTCACCTGCATGTACTCGCCGGGGATCGCGACCGTTTTCAGCGCGTTCGCCACCTCGTTCAGATTGATAACGTCCACGCCCTGGAGCTGCGCGATCTTGTTCAGGTTGAAGTCGTTGGTGACCACGCGGGCGCCGAGCGCCTTAGCGAGAATCACCAGGCGCTCGTCCACGCGGATGCGCTCGCCGGTCCGCAGCTCGGGCACGTTCCCGTCGTGCATCTGCAGTTCGAGCTTCGGGTTGCTCTGGAGCCGCTTCAACACGTCCAGCCCGCGGCGCCCGCGGTTCCGCTTCATCTTGTCCGCGCTGTCCGCGATGGCCTGGAGCTCTTGCAGCACGAACCGCGGCACGATGAGCTTCGTGTCGATCAATCGAGTATCGCACACGTCGGCGATGCGGCCGTCAATGATTACGCTCGTGTCCAGCACGAGCGGCTTGCCGCCCTTCACCTGTTTGGAAAATTCGACATAAGGGATAATGAACCGAAACTCGTCCTTGGTCTGCACAAACGTTGAAATCGTCACATAGCAACACACCACGGTGAGCAGCACCCGGCCGAGGAGGATGAGGGGCGAGCCCGCGCCGAACGTCGATTCGAGGATCGGCACGAGGGCGATCGAGAACAGGTACCCGAGCAGCATGCCCAGGAGGAGCCCGAAGTAGAGCGCGGAGATGGTGGTGATCTGCTTTTGCTTCTCGCGCAGGTCGGTGAAGAGCACCGTGCCGCCGATGGCCAGGACGCCGAGCGGGACCAGGACCTTCTTCAGGGTCTGGTCCGAATCGACCAGGAAACTGAACGCGAGCACGGCCATGCCGACGACGAGGGCGGCGTAGGCGATCCGTATCAGTGAGATCAGCATTTGATTCCTCGGGTGTCGGTGAGCGGGGGCCGGTCCGAGAACAATGAGTCGCGGGACCGCGCAGGGTTTCGTCCCACTCTCCGAAAAAATCGCTCACCTCAACACATGATTCTACAGTTCAATGGACGGTAAAAACAGTCGCCGGTATTCCAGTTGGGCGAACCGGTCCGTCATCCCGGCCAGATAGTCGCCCACGACGCGCTCCAGACAGTCGAGGCGCGTGCGCGCCGCGGTCACCCAGCCCGGGGGCGGCGGCCCGGTGATCGCGTCGGCCCCGGTCCAGCGCCGGAGGTGCTTTTCCGGGAGCAGTGCGGGGGCGCGCGCGTACTCCGCGAACAGCGACTCCAGGATGCGCTTCCCGTTGGCGGTCATCCGCAGCACGCGGTGGTGCTTGTACACGCGCGCGCGCAGGAACCGCTCCAGTTCGGCCTTCAGTTTGCGCACCTCGGGCGCGAACCCGACGAGCGGCTGGCGCGCGGCCCGCACGTCGTCAACGGATTTTACGCCGGCGCTCGCGAGCCGGTTCGCGGTCTCTTCGAGCAGGTCCGTCACCTGCCACGCGAGCAGTTCACGAATCACCGCGACGCGGAGCGGCCCCTCGGACAGCCCCGGCGTGTGGACCTGCACGCGCTCCGTCGCGCGCGCCCAGAACTCGACGCGGCGCAGTTCGTCGAGCGTGATGAACCCCAGCCCGAGCGCGTCGTCCGTGTCGTGCGTGTCGTAGGCGATGGAATCGACCACGTCCGCGATCTGCGCTTCGAGTAGCGGTGCCCCGGCCGTGCGGAACTCGGCGCACTCGGGCGCCTCGCGGCGGCTGCTGTGCTGGACGAACGCCTCGCGCACTTCAAACGACAAATTCAGCCCGGGGAACTGCGGGTAGCGCTCTTCCAGCTCGTCGACCCGGCGCAGCCCGAACAGGTTGTGGTCGAACCCGCCGAACGGCTTCAGGCACTCGTCGAGCGCGTCCTCGCCGGCGTGCCCGAACGGGGGGTGGCCGATGTCGTGCGCGAGCGCGATGGCTTCCGCGAGGTCTTCGTTCAGCCGGAGCCGGCGGGCCACCGTGCGCGCGAGTTGGGTGACCTCGAGCGTGTGCGTGAGCCGGGTGCGGTGGTGGTCGTTAACACTGGCAACGAGAACCTGCGTTTTGCCGGTCATGCGCCGGAACGCGGTGCAGTGAACGATGCGCTCGCGGTCGCGCTGGTAGAGCGACCGGAACTCGTGTTCGGGCTCGGCGTGTTTGCGCCCGCGGCTCGCCCGGGAGGGCATCGCGTAGGGTGCGAGCCACCCGTCCTCGAACGCGAGCCAGGCGTCGGTGGTGATCGGAGCTGCCATCGATCCAGAATATCACCGGTGGGCGGCGCTGGCTATCGGTGGGTTCCAATACCGCAAGGGCGCGCGCCGGGCGGGGCATCCCAACGGCACACGCGGCGCTCCCGGTACGGTCCGTCACTCGACGGTCCACAGGATGACCGAATCGGCGTCCTTCACGAAGATGCGGTTCCCGGTTGCGATCGGGTACGCATACGTCTTGCCGGCGCCCACTTTGTAGCTCGCGATCTTCTTGAACTCCTTGTCGTTCGACTCGAACACGGTCAACTGGCCGGTCGGCGGTAGGGCGAGTAGCACCGTCCCGGCGTCCACGACGTTCCCGTACCCGCGCCCGCCGGCGAGCGGTTCCGTCCACGCGGTCTTGCCGGTTTCCGCGCTCACGCAGAACAAACTGTCGGCCGATGTCAGCCCGAACATACTGCCGCCCTTCAACACGGGAGTATTGTACAGCGCCGATTGGTCTTTGTTGCTCCACGCTTCCTTTGCTGTGTACTCGTCACCCTTCTTTTCGATCTTCAGTGCCCGGGTGCCGCGGTTGGACCCGGAGAAGATCACGGTTTGCCCCTCCACGATCGGTGTGGACGAATTGTACCCGCGCCCGCCGGTCACCGGGTAGGCGCTCTTCCACAGCAGTTTCCCTTCGGCCGCGTCGAGCCCGACGACGTTCGCAGCCGTTTCCGCGATGACCGTTTGGGTTCCGTCCACGGTCATTAGAACCGGCGATGCGTAGGCAGTGCCGTCGCCCGTCCACTTCCATTTTTCCTTACCGCCGTCCAGTTCGTAGGCCGCGATCCCGCCGCTACTTTCGCCGCCGAACTGGGCGATCACGAGCTTGTTGACAATCACGGGCGAACTGGAGGTGTGGAACCGCGGCACCCCCTTGGTTTCGACGCGCCAGAGCTTCTTGCCGCTCTCGGCCTCGAGACACGAGAGCGTGCCGTTCACGCCCAGCGTAACGACCTTGCCCTCCGCCACGGCGGGCGAGCACCGCGGCCCCGGGAACCCGGCGTCGGCGGTCGGCTTGAACGCCGCGTCGTACTTGTCGGCCCACACTTCTTTGCCGGTGCCCGCGTCCAGGCACCGCGTGATTTCGGCCCCGCCCTCGCGGGTGAACACGAACAGCTTGTCGCCGACGAGCGCGGGCGTCGCGACCCCGTCGCCGACGGTCACTTTCCACTTCTGGGTGAGTTCCTTGGGCCACGCTTTGGGGGCCTTGAAGTCGGTGGCCCGGCCGTCGCGGTTGGGTCCGCGCCACTGCGGCCAGTCGCCCGCGCCGAGTGTCGTGAGGCTCGCGAACAAAGCACCGACCGCGAGCGCGGAGGCGAATACGAATTGTCGCCGGGACCGCGTGCGAGTGTGACCCATGATTGGGACTCCGGGGGCGAAATGCGCGGGGAATTGATTCCCGCGCACATCCTAACCCCGGACCGCGGCAATTGGTTCTGAAAATGGTGTGAGACGTGATCGTGCCTTTTGAAACTACGCCGAGCGCGCTCCAGTTCCGCTCGGTTCGCGGAGAAACCGGAAGCCGTGAAGCCCGAGCTTGGCCAGGCTGAACGCCGTTTGCGCGTCGGACTGTCGGTGCTTGCCGTGCAGTTCCCAGCCCAGTACCGCGCGCCCGGTGTCATCCCGCTCCAAAGTCGCGCGATCCGGTACCGCTACCACCCAGTCGATGCCCGTTTGGGCCGGGTACTCGCGGCGCCCATTTTCGTCTTCGACTGTCAATTTGCAATGCGGGCTGTGGGGCTCAAATGACAGGTGAAGAGGGGCCGAAGGCCCGCCTCGGAACGCCATGCCGTAGATCGTCACCGGCTGTTGGCTGGTGGAAGGGTACACGAACACTTCCTCCGCGAACGTCGCCCCGAGCAAGACGTTACTCTTGTAGCCCGGGAGCGTTTCTTGGAGTTCGCGGATGGTCTTCGCGGCCGGATTGGTCGTTCCGATGAGTTTGATTTGAGAATCAAGAACCCGGGCGAGGCCCATTGACCGCAGGACTTCGTTCACCGTTCGGTAGCCCGCCACCGGGCCTTTCTCGTCCACAAGTGGGGTCGCAATGTAGAGCGACCACCGGTCCTCGTCGGCGGCCTTGACCCAGCACGACGCATCAACGGCGACGCCCTCCTCTCGGAGCCGGTCCAACAGGCTCATGCCGCCGTCGATCTGCGCGTCTACCAGCGCGATTGTATCCACGGGAACACTCCGTTGGGTGCGTGGGACACGGCCTCGTACAGCGCCCGCGCTTCGGTTTCGGTTCGCTCTTCGTACCGGCTCGTTTCTTTCCAGTCCTTCACGATGCTCCAGAAACCGTCGAGGGCGGCACTCGCACCGCGCGCCGCACCGAAGTCGGCGTCCAACCCGGCAAGGTTAACGAGCTTCGCCAAGTCGTGCGTCCAGCAATCGGCGAGCTTCTTGAGGTAGCTCGGGTCGCTGTATATTGCGCCGGACTCGCCGAGGTACTTCAACAGGCACGCCTTCAGGCCGCACTCGATCGCGTACCCGGCCAAATAATGAGCCGCGGACCACCGCTGCTTGTCGATGAGCGCGGCCGCGTCGTCGAGACGGATTATCGCGAGCCGTTGGAGTTGTAACCGGTTCACGAAGATGGATCTCGTCGGGGCGGGGACGATACCAGCAGTTTACCAGATTAGAGGCGTTGGGGCTGAGGTCGCCGTCATCCCGTTACCCCGGCGCGCGCGGTGTCGCCCTCGGTGACGGCGCGGACGATCTGGTCCTGGCGGAACGGCTTGAACAGGACGTGCCGCATCCCGTCGGCGCGCGCCTTCACGATCGAGTGGGCCACGTCGTACCCGAAGCCCGTGGTGAGCGCGACGGTCGCCGCCGGGCACGCGGCGCGCAGGCGCCGGTAACACTCGTACCCGCCCATGTCGGGCGGCTTCACTTCCTGGAAAATCGTGTCGTAATCGGCGTCGGCCGCCAGCGCGACGCCGTCGGCACCGGTGGCGGCGGTTTCCACCGTCGCACCCAACCGCCCGAGCATCAGGTGCGCCATGCGGCGGATGCGCTCGTCGGAATCGATCACCAGCACCCGCCGGCCCAACAGCGGGTGGCTCCCGGCCGTGGGCTGGGGCGCTTCGGTCATGTCGCGGCCGACCTGCGCGATGCTGTCCTTCACCTGCCGGGCGGCGCCGAGGACGCGCCGCAGCCGGGCGGCCGCGTCCGGGTCGGTCCCCGCGAGCCGCTCGAGGAGCACGCTCGCGCCGGTCAGCACCTCGTCGAGCGGGAGCGCGACCTCTTTGTTCACCGACTCGATCGACTGCCCCGCGGTACACACCTGCTGGGCGCTCAGCAGGTCGAGCGTGTGGAGCGCGGCCGCGACCTCGCGACTGAACAGTTCCGTGAACTGGAGGTCGTCCGTGCCGAACCCGTTCACGCGCGGGCTCTCGACGTTCAGCGTGCCGATTACCGCGTCCTGGAACTTCAGCGGCACCGTCATCGAGCTGCGGGCGCCCGCGGCCCCGGCGATGTAGTGCGGGTCGTCGGCCGTGTCCCGGCACAGGTAGCTCACCCCGGTGGCCGCGACGAACCCCGTGACCCCGTTGCCGGTCGGGCGCGCGTACAGCACCCGCCGCGCGGCCTCGGGCAGCATGCCGTCCTCGAGGAGCGGCTTCAGCTCGTCCGTCTTGCGGTCGAGCAGGCGGACCTCGATCGTGTCGTAGTGGAGCAGGTCGTGAATGGTGCGGCGCAGGTTCGATTTGAGGAGCTCGACGCGGGCCTCGACGTTCATGTCGGTGAGCTGGTCCGCGTCCAGGCCCGCGAGCTCGCGCCCGGCCGCGTGGAGCGCGTCGAGCTTCTGCTGCTGGACCACCTGGAGGGTCACGTTCCGCACGAGCGCGGTGAGCCCGGACACGGTGCCGTCGGGCGCGAGCACCGGGCGGACGTCGATCTCCACGAACGGCTGCTCCGCGTTGGCCGGGCAGTGGACCCGCAGCGCGGTCGCGGCCCCGCGCCGGGCCGGGCTGAGCGGGTCCGCCGGGTCGTCGGCGACGGGGGCGACGACGCGCCCCGAGGCGCTCTCGATGTGCTCGATCGACACGCGGTCGCTCCCGAGCGCGTCGAGCAGCGGGCGCCCGACGGGGTCGCCGATCGCGCTGGAGCGGAACACCGGGTTCGCCCACAGTACGGTCCCGACGGGGTCCAGGACGGCCAGCCCCTTCTCGATGTGGCCGATAATGAGTTCGTCGCGGCGGAACCGGTCGAGCATCCCGGCGACCACGTCGGGCGCGGCGATGACGGCCGCGAACGCGCCGGAGCGGAGCTGGACCGCGACCTCGGCCGGGTCGGGCGAAATCGGTTCCACGGCCGCGCCGGGCGCGAGCGCGCCGTCGAGTGACCCGACGGACGGGCCGATCAGCAGTAATCGGGGTCGATCCGGCACCAACACCTCCGGGCGGCGAGTCGAGGCACTTCAGAGTATAGCCGCGAACCTTCCGCTCCCACAAGCGCCCGCGGTGGGCTAGACTTGTATTAGAGGGGTGGTTCATGCAGGCGACATCGGCCACGTTATTAGAACGGCTCCGCGACCCGCGCGATTCGGCCGCGTGGGAGCGGCTCGTCGAATTATACGCCCCGCTCATCCGCGTGTGGGCGGAGCGGCTGAACGTGCGCGGGGCCGACGCCGACGACCTGGTCCAAGAAGTCATGGCGGTCGTCGTGCGCCGGTTCCCGGAGTTCGTCCACCCGGAGAAACCCGGCGCGTTCCGCGGGTGGCTCCGCGCGATCGCGGCCAACTGTGCCCGCACCGTGTGGAAGGCGCGCAAGGTGAACCCGACCGCGCCGGGCGGGTCCGATTTCGGGGGCTACCTGGCCCGCCTCGAAGACCCGACCGACGACTTCGCGCGGGCGTGGGAGCGCGAACACGACCTCCACGTCACCCGCAAGTTGCTCGAGCGCATCAAACCGGACTTCGAGGCCCGCACCTGGGAGCTGTTCGGCCGGTTCGTCCTGGATGGTTTCTCCGCGGAGGAAGTCGCGGCCGAATCCGGGGTCACCGCGAACGCCGTTTATATCGCAAAGTCTCGTGTTCTCGCCCGGCTGCGCGAAGAAGCCGGGGGACTGTTGGGTTAGGGTGCGAGCCTCAAGTTTCAAGTCACGGACGAAGTGTCACACGCGCTTTGCCCGTAGAATTGCGAACCAGACCTGAATTGGCACGATGTTTTCACCAAGGCGCCGAATGGCGACAGATCCTCCCATTTTCGTGCCATCATTTCTCCGTGCGGTTTGAATTCGCCCCCGAGAGGTTTCGTTCGATGTCGGTAGCCACTTGCCCTCAAGCGGGAACTCTGGCCGCGTTCGCGCGCGGGGAACTGTCGTCGACCGATCTGGCGAGCGTCGCGGACCACGTCGCCGGGTGCGCCGCGTGCGGTAGCGCCCTGAAGCTCATCCCAGAGGACTCGCTCGCGAACCTGGCGCGTGCCGCTGCTGCCGCACCTCCTACAGTGAAATCGGTGACGGACGCAGCACCGACCGGGGCCACCGTCGCGACCGACAAGATCCCCCTCGCGCTCGCGAATCACCCCCGGTACCGCATCATTAGCGAACTCGGGGCCGGCGGGATGGGGGTCGTGTACAAGGCCGAACACCGGCTCATGGGCCGAGTGGTCGCGCTGAAAGTCGTCGCCCCGCACCTGACCGCGAAAGCCAGTGCGGTCGAGCGGTTCGTGAAGGAATTCAAGGCGGCCGGCAAACTCACGCACCCGAACATCGTGACCTACCACGACGCCGAGGAAGCGGGCGGGCTGCACTTCCTCGCGATGGAGTTCATTGAGGGCGTCAGTCTCGACCGGCTGGTTGCGAAGAAGGGGCCGTTGCCGGTGCCAATGGCGTGCGTGTTCGCGCGCCAGGCGGCGCTCGGGCTCCAGCACGCGGCCGAAAAGGGCATGGTCCACCGGGACATCAAGCCGCAGAACCTGATGGTGACGCGCAAGGGGCAGGTGAAGGTTCTCGACTTCGGTCTCGCGCGATTCGCACAAGCAGACGAATCCGAGGCCGAGGTCGAAATGGACCCCGCGCGGACCACGCAGATGCCGTTCGGCGCGGGGCGAACGATGGGCGCGGCGAGTGCTGGGGTGACGAACCCCAACGTGCTCATGGGCACGCCGGATTACCTCTCTCCCGAGCAGGCCCGGAACTCGCACGCCGTGGACCACCGGAGCGACATTTACTCGCTCGGCTGCACGCTGCACTTCCTGCTCACCGGTAAAGCACCGTTTCTCAGTGCGACCACGCTCATCGACAAGTTGCTCGCTCACACGAATGAGGCGCCGCCGCCGATTCGCGAGGTCCGCCCCGAGGTGCCGGCGGGGTTGGCCGATGTGCTCGCGCGGATGATGGCGAAGAAACTGGAGGACCGCTACCAGACGGCCGCGGAGGTGGCGGGCGCGCTGCTCCCGTTCACGCGGTCCGATTCCGCGAAGGAACCGGCCTTCGAGATCGTCGACGCGGTCGTCACCACTCCTTCCCCGCTCGTCGGTTCGCGTGCGCACACGCCCGTTCCACTGTCGGTGCCGGATTTCGACACCTCCCCGGTTGCGAACGGTCCGACGCTCGCGGACGCGCCGCGCCCGAAACGTGCGAAGAAGCCCAAGAAGGCGGTGCGGGGGCAGCAGCGGAAGCGAGCCGTGATCGGCGGAGTGGTCGCGGCTCTGGCGCTGTTCGCCGCGGTCGCGATCGCTGTTTCCAGCAAGAAAAAGGTAGCCGATGCGCCGACCGACCCGACCGCGGGTGCCAAAGCAAACCCACCGCAGACCAAGTCCGATAAGGGCGACAAAGGTGAGAAGGGGAACAAGACGGCCCCGGTTACACCGACCGTGATCGCACCGCCGACGAAGGGCGTGCAGGTTCTCTACGTGCTGCCGAGTACCGGCGTCTGGCTGGACGATTTCGTGCCGGTGCGCGACCGGTTCGTGGCGCGGGGCGCAACGGTAGTGACCGCTTCGTTCGACGGCGACCGGTCCCGGCCGGCGCCGGGTACACCCGGTCCGGACGTGCCCATTGATGTGCGGCTCGAAGCGAGTATGGACCTGACCGACTATTCCGCGCTCATTTTCTGCGGTGAGCGGGCGGAGGAGTACATGGGGGTGGGGCGCGGGTCGGCTGCGGCCGGCCAGGTGATCCAGAAAATGCGCACGGCGGGCAAGCCGATCGCAGCGATCTGCGTGGGGCAGGGCGTTCTGGCCACGCACGGTGTATTGAGGGGTAAGAAAGTCGCGCCCAACGAGCACCTGTTCAAGAAGCACCCGTTCCTGCCGTGGGACAAGATGGGCGTCACCTGGGACAAGCCGGGTGTGACGGTGGACGGCAAGGTCGTCACCGCGAGCGGCCCGCCCGACGCGGTCCCGTTCGCCGACGCGATCCTGAAGCTGATCGAAGCGAAGTGAGGGCTGGTCGTCACTTCCTGGCCTCGACCCCGTAGGGGCGCCGCTGTCGCGCGAGGGGAGCGCCGAGAATCGGGTCAGGTGGCGTTGAGCTCGGAATTCTGTTACACGATCCCTCTCGCACGGCCCGCCACTTCTCCCAGACACGCTCTGGGTTCAGTCGAGTGACGGGCATCTGGGCGTCCAGCGCGGCGTAGAACCGCACAAGTAGCTCATACTATCTATGGCGGGCACGTTTAACGCATCGAAAGGGCGCTTACTTCGCGGGTGAGAAAATAATGCGTTCGCTGTCACCTGATTTGGTCGAAATTTCTGATAGGTAATCGATAATTTTATGTTTCTCTAGTAATTTTATGAATAATTCTGCTGCTTTATCAGGGTCAACTGACTCGCAGAATATTTCCACGCCCCACCACCCCCAGTTGACTCCTGTCTCAAAACCAAGAGCGCGTTGATTCAATGCCGCGCGAATTTCGTCGATGAGCTCGTCCTGCCAGTCGGACACGCCCTCACGGTCCCGCTCGAAAATGTCGGTGCGCAGTTTGATAACGATTTGGTGATAGTCGAGATCCTCGTAGCCCTCCTCGTGACGAGCCGCTTCGTCTTGCTTTACTCGGGCTTCGGCTGCTTTCGCGCTGGTGACCTGCTCCCGTTCCATTACCGCCATTTCACCCACTCGCCCCGTGACGCGACAGACCCAATCCTCGTGGACCCACGCTCCCCAAAACATTACTGTGTCACCGCTTTGCTTATACAAGTGCCCCGGGCAATCTTCTGCTTCCGGGAGCCAGCTACTGGCGGGCAGCGACGAAATCTTTTGGGCCGGAGGGTTCTTTGAGTTCGGATCTACTCCCCTCACGTTGGCAAGTGTGCGACATACGGCGACGAACTCGTTCTCGCTGAGGCTCTGCTTCATCGCCCAGATGTGACGGGCGCACACTTTGAAAGTGGGTTTGCCGCTCACGCACTGAACGGTGGGCAAATCGGACGGCACCCCGAACCCCTGGGGGGGAGTGGCAGCATATTCGTCGAGTAGGTCCCACCGGAGCGGCACCCCCGTGTACTCGTCGAACGCGCCGGCGCGTTCAACGGCCCGGTGCATCGCTACTTTATGGTTCCAGTTGCCGGCGGATCTCATTTCACGGAACAGCCACAGGCGGTACGCTGCCGGAGTGCATACGCCGACTAAAAAAGCCGGAAACTTGTTCGTCACAGCCGGGTGAGTCACGGGCCACCTTTTCGATCATTTAGTACGCATTTTACAGCAGTCCGCAGTAGCACTGGGTTCGGCGTTTGGTCAGAGGCCACGCGACTTACACGGCCGCTCGAGTACCGCCAGCGTATGCCGAACCTGCAATCAGTTCGCGCCGACGAGATGTTACTCACTGCGCGGGAGGCAACACAACACGTTCGCGCGTCACTTCTTGGACCAAACCTCGTAGGGGATCTTGTTGAAGCATCTGAAGTGGAGGGCAAATCTGAGCGCTATCACGTTACCGGTATGCACTTACGTCGTCAACGCTGCCTATACTACTGCACAAGTTTCCACATAAAAATCGCCGGGAAATATCCGGTTCGAGTGTCAATGTACGGGCGCCATACACACCTGACGGCCGTTCACCCGAGTAGTGCTTTCACGCGGGCGTGTTCCGCCGCGAGTCGCCGCTTTTCCGCAGCCGGTGATTCGGGGAGCGCGGGCCGCTCCGGGTTGCAGTCGAGGAGGAATTGCTCGTACCAGTCGGGCGCCACGCACCATTGCCGCCCGACGCGGACCGCGGCGAGCTTGACCTTTCGGTTGCCGACCGTGACGCCGGTCTTGACCCAGTTCCAAACAGTCATGCGGGTGCGGCCGATCCGCTTCGCCAGCGCGGGCAACGTTTCGGCGCTGCTGTCGATCCCGATCATGTATTCGCTCCTCCGGGGATGTGAACGCGGTACGCCCGACGCGCGCCGCCGGGCGCGATCTTATACGAGCGTCGCGGGAGATGAAAGTGTGTGGTGGGCACAAAGAAAAGTCAGCTGGGGTGCCCTTGTCCCCGGTTGAAATTACGACAGGTTACTGGCCCTATTTTTGTTCGCACGGCGGGCTGGCCCGGTTAGGCCCACATCAATAACTTGTTACCTCTGACAGAAATTATAATCAGAGTTGCACCGGGTGCCACAGCGCGGATAAGTTGACCGCTAGGGACATTACGTCTGTGCGGTAAGCCCTGCTGGTGCAACAACTATGAACGGACCCGAACCAGTTGTCCTGGCGGTAGTGCTCTGTGACGCGGTGCATACGGACCACGCGACGGGCAAGAGAACCTTGCTCGGCACGTTCTCCCGAATCAACGCATCTCATTTTCCCGTGACGCACCCGCGAATGGCGGTCTATGTTTGCTTAACCGAGTGCCACGGTGATCTACCCCTGACGTTCCGCATCGCCGACGCGAGCGACGACCGGGCGATCTTCGAGGCGTCGAACGTGATCGAGGTAGGCGACCCGTTAGCGGTCGTTGAGCTGGACATCCAACTCGGGGCGCTCACGTTCCCGGAGCCCGGCGAGTACCGAGTTCAGATTCTCTCGAACGGGCCACCGCTCCTGGAACGGCGGCTGCTCGTCGTTGCCATAGCCGTTCCAGATCATACACCAGAGGGCGGGTAGATGCCGGACCAGTCGCCTCGATCCTTTACCGCGCCGGGTGTCAGTTTCAGCTTCGCCTACAACGTTCCCGTCACCCCCGTCATCTCCACCGATCCCGGCACACAAGACACAACCACCGGCACCCTGTGCCCCGAAGTCGTTCAGCTATTGCGCATGAGCGGCGTGCGCATCCGCCCGCACCTCGTGGTTGACGAGCGCCCACGTAAGCCGCGGTGAACACACCTGAGCAACCGCCGCGGGCCACGGGAGCCGAGTTGTTCCCTTTCTATCCGCCCTACTCCTTCCCCAGCGCCAGATCAACAACCCAGCACCCGCGGACGTGCGGCCCCGGTCCGCGGCAGTGATCGAGCACATCGGCGCTGTCACACCCGGCGTCTTGGAGCGCGTCGGCCAGGATCGGCATCGCGCTGAAGTCGCGTGACTCGTACATCTGGGATGCGAGCGCGACCGTTGTGGAGGTGCGCCACGAGGGGGAGAAGGTCAAGGGGCGAAGGGGAGAAGGCCCGAACAATTCACGGAACAAACTAACCAGACGCCCCGCTAACCGGTGTGTGAGTGCGCCCCACCTCTCGCTCCTGTCGAGAGTGCCCAGAAGTTGCGAGCTGGAGGTCGTGCTGAGCGCGATGAAATAGAAATCGCCGGTCTCGGCTATATTGCGGCGCCAAGCAGTACGCTCGGGTGTGGAGCGGGATTGTATGGCGCTCGTGTACACGAGCGTGTTGGCCTGTTTCAACGATTCGGCCGGCAACTCACCTTCGATCCACTGCTCAACAATTTCCACCGCCTCACGTAGTTCCGGAAGAGGTAGCCGATCCCAGACCGACCGGGCGGCGTGGGTGAGAAGCAGACGGAGCTTGCGCTCCGTTCTGAATGCGGACGTCGCAAGTAACATTCGAGTCGGATCTTCGCACACCAGCCATTCCGCTTCGGTCATCGGGCGCTCCCTGGAACCGCTCCCAGCATGACCGATCCGGCGCCCGGTGCAAGCCCCAACGAAAACACCCGCCGATTGGCGGGTGTGGGGCGGTCGGGTTTGGTCGTTCATGAAAGAGGCGCGGCTACCTCGTTCGCCCTGGAATCAACCACCCCCGACCAGTGTTCCAGAGGGTGGTCGGCCAACATCGACGGGAGTGATGAGGCTAGGCTTTTTGCCGCAATATCTAACTCGCATTTGAGTTCAGCGATCGCCTTCTCGACACGCGCGTTAACGTTCGCTGAGCGAATGGCATCTTCGGTAAGGCGTTTCCTGATTGCCTCTCGTGCGCGTTCGGTCATCTCATTTTGAACTACCTCTATGGGCGGTACGACTTTCCCCGAGTCATGCTCGCTCATTTTCCGCGTGAGCCAAGCGAGAAACTGCGGAGTGGGCATCGCGTTTAGCTCAATACGGTTAGTTTGAAGCCACTCTCGATCCGAATCAGAAATGTACCGCCCAACTCGGACGGTTCGCTTTCGATGGATCGTCTCAAGTTCCAGCCCCATTTCCCGCCCTTCGGCTGGGTCCAGCCCCAAATTTATAACCTTCACGTTGTGGCCGGCGAAGGCTCGACAGAGGGTCTCGAAAATCATGGTGCCGTCACCGTCGGCATCGTGAATGCAAAAGAACTGAATCGGTTCGCCTGTGCGATTGATCATACGTATCACTTCTCGCGCCGCCCGAGTCGCGTAGCCCTTTGATGTGAGTAGGGCGCAGTCGTGTCGCTCCGGCCACCGGGCTTGCTGCAGGAGGGGGAACAAGCCCTCTTTCTCGCAGTACAGGATCTTATTGAACCCCCAGGACGGGCGCTCGTAATCGGCAACCGATCGCGTTCCGAGAGACAGCGAATCGTGAGTGTGAGGGTGATAAATCGTACCTCGATCGTCACGGTAGAGGTGCTCGATATCTCCGCATTTGTCTTCGTATTGCCCTACCACTCGTGAGAATGTATTGTAGCTTGGATCTTTACCAAAAGCATCTATCAGACGCGGGCGAATGCGATAGTAAAATTGGCGCAAGCTGAAACCGTATACTCCACCTCCACTGAGCACCTCTGCCGCCTCACTTCGGTGAGATAGGATCAGATCTTTCTGAGAGGACTTACCCCTCCCCTTTGGCTTGTTGCGCTTCGCGGTTCTCACTGCCTTCTCAGCCGCTGTGAGGATCTGATCCATCATCGGAGAGAGGTCGGGATCTTTGCCGCTCGATGTGAGCGGAACGAAGGGGCTGATGACGTTCACGGTTATGCTGAAGTCGCCGCCTCTCTTTTGCCCGACCCTGAAGCTATCGCAGTCGAACCCGCCGCCGTTGAGCACGTATTCCACATCACCGTCGTGGCGCCAGCAGCCGGGGTTGTTAACGACCGGAGTTCGGTTCACGCAAACTGTAGCTTTGGCTCCCTTCGATCTTTTGGCCCACACTTCCACCACGAACGGAATTTGTGCGCCGTCTTGTTCAAACTCTCCGCGGGCTACAGCATACCCATCACCGAGAGATTCAATTGGCCCGACCTTTCCGAGTCGCGATGGGGGTACGGGGCGCACGGAGTGCTGAGCAGCGGCGAGAAGGGTGGCGGCCTCGTTCGGCTTGATAGAGGTCGCACCCCGGCCCCGCAGCCCGCCCGCCACCTTTGCAACTCGCTTTCGCTCCGTGCAGCCGTCGAGCGTTTCGAGCACACGCTCAAGCGGCCGGTGACCGGCCGCTTGAAGGAGTTCCCAAAATGAGCTGTCCCCATACCACCAGGGAGACGACTTGCCCCTGTACTGGTCGCCGTGAGTCAGAAGGCACGCCACATGCGCCCACTCGAACAACCCGCCGTCCTTGGCCGCGATCGAAGCGAACTCGCCTCTAAAAATTACCTCGATCCTCGTCCCCTCTTCATTCCAGGGCGCGACCTCAACCACTTCCGTGTGGCCCTCTGGTCGAGGAACAAGCCTGAGCGCCCGGCCGCGCGTGCAGACCTTCAACTCTCCACCACTAACGAGCGCGACCCCCGCAACGACCCTGAGCCCGTTACCCAACATTCCGCGCGTTGGCATCCGGCGAGTCTTGCTCGATGTAAGTGGCCGCCGGATGGAAAAGTGGGTGGCCAGCTCCTCATCCGTTCCGGGCAGGCCGGGGCCGCGATTCGACACGAACAAGGTGAGCGAGGGGGCGCAGTTCTCTTTTGAGCCAGCCCCCTCGTGCTCGCCCCCTAGGAGCCCGAATTCTACGCCACCGGTAGCGTCCAGGGCGTTATCCACCAACTCCTTCACCACCACTCGCGGTAGCAACCCTCGGCTGACGCCGGCCTTCGCTGAGATCCGCGCCGGGTCACGGAACTCTGTCCAGTCCTGACGGGTGAAAACCAGAGGTTCCGGTTCCCCGTCGGTAAGAACGTTCGTTTTTGTCGTGTTCGGTATCTTGGTTCGGGGGTCCAAAATCGAGCCGTTTTTCCGCCCCACGTTGTAGTCCTCCCAGGTGTGAAACAGGCCAGCGCAACGCGCTGGCCTGTGAAGCGAACACCGTTCATAACGGGTGAAATGCGATGCCGTAAGGTCGGCACTTTCCGCTGTCAGCGGTTGCCGTCAGAAGTCATTGCGCGCGTGAGATTTGCGATCAATTACGCCGATCGCGGCCCGGTACGCCACTTCGTGAACTCTGCGTTTGTCTGAAGCCGGTGCGAGTTGAACATGCACAGTTGATCGAACATCACGAGCGACAGTCCCCGCAAGCGGGTCATGAACTCATCCCCGAACTCCGTGAACATTCCGTCCGGGAACTCCTGAACGTCGTTCACGAACTCGTCAATCTGCCCGCGAGCCTGCTCGACGAGCACCAGCAACTTGCCCAGCCGCGCGTTAACCGGCGTGTCCCAAACCGGATGCGGCGGGTCGAACAGCAACTCGGCTGATGTCGGCTTCTGCGCCTTGGCGCTGGTGGTCGACTTCTTGCTCTTCGGGGTGGTTTTCTTCGTGGCTTTACTCGTGCTCATCGTCGCTCCTCGTAGTGGTGGTGTAAGTGATTGGGTTGTGGATCAGCCGCGACCGAGCGCGCGGACATAGGCGAACACGGCGTCTCGGAGATCACTGGTGAACGAGTCGTACTCATCATCGAAAGGCGAGTCGTAACCAGCGCGGCGCATGTCGTCGTCGAGTCGCCAGACTCGGCTGAACAGATCGCCGACCTTCACGATCTCAGCGAGGAGTTCCGCCCCCTTCTCTTCGTCGGCGCGGCCATTTGCTGTTGGCCCTTCGTTCACGGGCGCGATCGCAGTGGCGGTCATGATGATCCTCGTTGGTTGGGTACGTTCCTTCGACGTGACGGCCCCGCGCTGGGGTCGCCGGTTGGACTTCGGGTTGTGCAGGGGATGGGCCGGTGAGTTCCGGCCCGGGGGACTACGCGACCCTCAACTCTCCCGCGTCAGGTTCGGCCGCCACGGTCGCGACCAGTTCCACGGGCTTCGGCGTCGGCACATTGACTGTGATCTTCACCATCCGCGAGGCGAGTCCCGCGGCGGGCTGGAGTTCGTCGGCGTCTTTCGATACCTCGTAGTCGCCGTTCTCATCGACCAAAACCCAGACCTCGACTTGGATCAGTTCCGCTTCCATCTGTCGGCCCTCACAGTGCGCGCAGTGGCCCGACTCCCCGCGGGCTGCGGGGATCACATCGCCGGAGCATCCAGCGCGATCATTGAAATAGGTATAACTTGAAGGCTAGCAGAGTTCTGCCATCCCAGCAAGCATAATCCGGCGTTTCCAAGAAAACTTTGTCAGCAGCGAATCTTCCGGGTAGAGTTTTGCTGATACACCTCGGAGCAGTCCATGCAACAGGGAAGCGTAATGGCTGGAGGGTTTTCCGAACGGCTGAAGCGGCTTCGCAAGCAGGCCGGCATGACCCAAGAGGCGCTGGCGCGCGCTGCCAACGTCAGCAACACTACGGTCGCCAAGTTGGAACAAGGCGTCGGCGATCCGACGTGGAACACAGTTGTCGCCCTGGCGCGGGCGTTGGGTGTATCGGTTGCGGAATTTGATGAAGGTGGCGAGGCGGAAGTGCCGGAGCAACCGGAGGTACTACCAGAGAAGCCGGCCCCCAAGAAGCCGAAGGGCAAGAAGTGATGGTACGGCTGCCGACCGCGACATGATCCAAACCAGTTGGATTGAGATCCGCGAATCACGAGGCCCGCTCATGCCCAATATCTCGCAAGAGGATCGAGACAAATCCTCACCCGTTTGGGATCTGAGCCAGGAGCGAGTGCTACTGACCTCGATGGTCACCCAACGATTCCAGTTCCTGCTTTTGGTCTTCTCTTTGGTCGTCGCGGGCGCGCTCAATGCCCGCTCCCAATCGCACATGATCGGCGTCTTCGTGCTCGGCCTCTCGATGACCGTAGCGCTCGCGGGATCTTTAAACCACGCGCGCCGGAAGCTCGGCGCGGTGCATAAGCGATTGCTTCAAGACCCGACGCACCCGTATACGCTCATCAAGGGTGATGTCGGTAACAGGCCGATACTCCGAGTCATGATGGGGCACGTTCTCCCGGTCGGAAGTTGGCTGTTACTGTTGGTGGCGACGGTATTGGCCGCGCTTGGGGTTATTACGCCAGCGCCGCGCTAGTGAACCGCTCGCGATCCCCGGCGCCACTGGGCTGAACCTCCATCGGCTGTTTCACCACAAAACAACTGGAAACCACTGCCAATGCCGTGAAGGAAATTGGTGATGTAGGAAGAAATTTGCAAAAATGGCTACCGCTGACGCCGTCGAGTAGATTGATAGTATCATCTGAATTGTAATGAATTTATTTAGATAGTGGCGAATCTCGGATGGTCTCCACACCCCTCGCTCCAGCCTCCTGGCCGCATACGGAGCATAAATAATTGACACATACAAGAATATCCCACCATTCAATGCCGAAGCGAGCTGCCATGCACGCATAGTTGGCGGGAAATAGTATTCTGCAAGAAGTATAAACACCGGCGTTGCATCCGGCCGCATCCACTCATGGGCCTTCATTACAAGTCCACTAAATAAGATCGTCAGGGCAAAAGAGCCGATTGAGAACAGAGCGAACCACCGTTTCAAGACAGCTGCATTGTCATGCTGCATTTCGATTAGTCGCGTGGCCGGGTCGACTCGATGGTTAATCGGGTCGCTGTTTATTACAAGAAACAGGGGCGTGTACAGAATCGAAGCGCCTTTAATCCCAGTCCGTAGAATCAAGGGCACAACGTAAATAAGTGCAACGAGCCACCAGAGGATAGTTGAAGCGATAGCATATCGGTGGAATTTACTTTGACCCCGCATGGCACTACGGACAGTGTTAACGTTTGCGACACTTACGAGGCATCTTTTTCTGTAATCAGCGTTCCGGTCGGCACCTGGAAGCCACTCGGGCGGAGTTCCAATGTCTGTTGCAAGAACAAGTCGCTTCCAATTTTTGCGAATTGAAATCATATGAACAAGCGGATAACTAAACAATGAATACGCGGTAGCAACAACACGCAGTATTGTGCAAATAACCATGTCGCAAACCACTAAAGCAAATGCGTTGCAGACTATCCATATTAGTAGCCAGAGTAGGTAACCCCTCCTTTTCACTTGCGGCAAAGCGGCAGATTCCGCCTGCGCTCGTCTTTGGAACATCTGTGTAGGGTAGTATTTCCACGACCTGACTCGCAGGTAGCACCGCACTGCGCGTCTTACGCTCAGATTTGTCCTGAGCAACCATAGCGGCGTTATTGCCGCAGCAATAAAAATGTGTTGTATTGTGTCGAACCAATGCGCCACCCCCACATACAGGGCGACCGAAAGCAAGCTCTCGACGATCGATAAGATTGTAATCTCGCCTTTATTCGATGATTTAGTATCAGATATAATTCTCATGGGCAAATGGTCGCCAGGAGTTTATGCGCGTGTTGTGAAGGTGGTATCGTATCGGCTAAAGTGGCAAAAACGAAGACAGCCGGGAGAACACCTCCCGGCCGCTTCCCGTCTCGTGGCACAACCGACGGCCTACCTGAACCTACCGGTGCGCGTCCGCGAACGTCTGACCGACAGACACGAGGCCCGTGTCGATCGCCTGACGATCGGCCGCCCGGTCCGCGGCCTGCCCGCGAATGAGCGCGTACAGTTCCGCGATCTGCCTCGCCTGCGTCGCGACCGTGGACCGGAGCCGCGCCACGTCCGATGCCGTCGCCCGCTGATCGCGCTGGCAACGTTCAATGTCCTCTTGCATCACCTGCTCCCGTTAGTTGGCTTCCCGCAATGCCGCAATGCGGTCCCTGATCGCAATGACCTTGTTCGTCGCCGCCGTGGGCGCCGCTTCCGGTGCCGCACCCGCCCGCGATCGGGCCGCCGGAGAGATCCCCAGCGCGTCAGCCAATTGCTTCACCCGACCCAAGAGCGCGTCCTGCGTGCGGAGCAGCGGGTTCGGTTTCTCGACACTGTGACCCGTGGGGCGCCCGTTGCGATCCAGAGTCGGCACCTCGATCACAACGCCGGTCTTGTTCAGCGCCTTGCGCACCTCCGCGAGATCGGCCTCCGCCGTCGCGTAGGACGCGATCAGGCCCACATCGACGTTCGCCACGGTCCCGGCCTCTAGCATGTCGCCGACGACGCGCTTGAACACCTTCTTGGCGGTCTTGCTCAACCAAGACGGACACGCCGGAGCGCCCGGCCTGTACCGAGACGCGCCCTTGCTCGCGGCCGGAGATCCCTTCGGCATCGGCCGCATCACGTACTGTCCCGGCTTCGGCCCACGCTGGCCCATTACTTACTCGGTGTGGGGGAAAAGATGTTTGCGAAACCAGTTTGTGTTTTTTGAGCAGGGGCACACGGTCTTCCCGGGTCTATGCCGTAAAATATTACCGGGTATCCCCTTACAGCGAAATTATGACTAAGGCTATTTCGATTTCTGCGCTGGTGTCGGCACGAGGGGCGTGAGCTTGTTGACGAGCGCGATCTGATCGGCGATGGCCACCGCGGTCAGGTACGGCAGGTCGCGCGCCTCGTCAATCGTGAGCAGCGCCTGACCTTCCGCGTCGCACAGACCGAACGCGATCACGCGAACCATTCGGCCGATCATGTCGCCGGGGTTCTGCCGCTCGAACTGGTAGAGCGCGGCCCACCGCTCCGCGGTCAAGGTGCGCGCGTGGAGCTTCACGCCCTCGACTTCGATCGTGACGACGCGCACCTCGTCGGGAAGCCCGCGTACCTTCATGCGGTGCCGAACGAATCCCAGAAGCGTCGGCCCGTCCACGTTCAGCGCGCCCATTACGTCACCACCTTGATCGTGGGAGAGCGATCCATCAGGTCGATGAGCCGCTGTATCTTGCGGTTCTGCTCCTTCGCGACCTTCAGCGCCTCACGCGCGATCTGCACCGGGTTGTCCCCGATCGACCCGCCCGCGATGGCGTTCGAGGCGCGGAAGTTCGCGACCGCGGTATGGGCCTCGAACGACCCGCCCAGCGCGGCGCCCGATAGGATGGGGCCGCCGCTTTCGAGCTTGGTGTCTTTGACGCCGTTCGCGATGCTCGACGCGATCCCGAACGTGTTGACGAGAAGTTCCGTGCTGTTCTGCAACTTCTCGATTTCCTTCAACTGCCGCTCTGCGAAGCCCTGCATGCGCAGGTCGTAGAGCTGGATCTGGTTCGCCGTGAACCCGAGCGTATCGCCCTGCTTCTTGATCGCGTCGGTCACCTGCTTCATCTTGTCGAAGTCGGCGCCACCTACGAAGTTCGCCGCGCTGCCGACCGCCGTCATGACGTGATCGAAACCCTTCGTCACGGCGTCGAGCTTCTCGGCAGCGATGACGAACTCGCGAACCTGCTTTTCGCTGAAGCCGTCAAGCTCCAACTCCAGGCGCTTCGCCGCGTGTTCGGCCATCCCAAACGTTGCCGCCTGCCGCTCCATCGCCTCGGTGATTTTGTTGATCTCTCCGACCTTTGCGGGGTTGCGGTCCGGGTCGTTGTGGAGCAACAATTGCTTCAGCAATTCGTCGCGCCGCTCGGTCGCCTTCTGAAGCCGCTCGTCGGACTCCTTCAGCGCGGCTTCGAGGGGTTCACGAAGTCGCCCGAGTTGGCCAAACGACCATTCGCGAGCAACCTGCGCGTCCGCGGTCATTCTTTCGCTGAGACTCCCTCCGCGCGCCGCGCCCAGTTTCAGCTTGTCGAGCTCGATTTGCGCCCGGCGTTTCTCCGCTTCGGCCGAGCCGGACTCCGCGCTCACCTCGCGTAACTGCTTTTCGAGTTCCACGAGCCGACTGGCCGCGGTCGCGCTCTGTGCGTCGAGCATCGCGGCCCGATCTGCGGCGCGGGAGTCAGTGATCTTGGCGAGCTTCTGACTCAACTCGGCCGATCGCTCCATCGCCTTGTTGAACTGCTCCGTGCGCAAGACTGCGTGTTGGATTTCGTCGCCGACCTTGAGTGCCGCGAACGCAACGGCGGCCCAGCCCAGAGCTTTGGCGCCCGGTCCCGCCAGCAACTTATCGACACCTGCGCCGGCGCTGCCCGCGATCTTGCGCGTCTTCGCCGCCCAACTTTCAGTCGCGGCTTCGGCCTTCTTCAGCCCGACCAACAGTTGGTCCGCGTTCGCCGTGAGAACTACCGCACCGGTTCCGATCGTGTTTGAGCCGGCCATTGAAACTCACAGTTGGGTGTGGAGAGAACCGCGCTGACGAGTGCCGGCGCGGGAGAGGAGTGGGTTAGCGCGGGAGAATTCCTGGGAGCTTCATGTCCACCTCGGCCGTGGTCAGCGCCCCGCGGCCGATGAGGTCATTGAGCACCGCGACCAAGTGCATGTGCGAGCTCTGATCCCGCATGTCGGCTGGGACGGGACCGCTCGCGAACATGCTCGCCAGTTGGCGCATCCCCGCGCCGGTCAGTTGCACGACAGCGGACCTGAGTTGCTCACCGGCCGCGACGAAGTTCAGGTACTGCGCGGCCGCCTCGCGCAGCGCCGGCACATACAGGGTCGCTTCGGCTTCTTCGGCCAGCGCACTTCGGGCTTTGCGAATCGCGTCCTGAGTCGCGCCCGCGGCCACGCTCGCAGCTTCCGTGAGGAGCTTCTCGCGCTTGTACAGGGCGCGCAATTTCTCGATGTCCGTCTCGTCCGCGCCCGCGACGATCAAGGCGACTTGCCGCTTGTCGAGTTCCCGCTCCCCGGCGCCCGCGGGCAGACTCAGCGCCGTGAGGAGCGCGCCCTTCGATTCACCGAGTGCCTTCCGCTTCGCCTGGATGTCGGCTTCGGCGGCCCGCGCGGAGATCACACCGGGAACACCCTCGACGTCGGGCAGCCCGATCACCGCAGGCGCGCGGGGTGGGGGGATCACCGGCGCCGTCAGGAGCCCTTCCAGGTCGCTGCCGTCGTCGGCTTCATCGTCGTCGTCGTCACCGATCGGAGCAATCGGTTCCGCCTTCCGCACGGTCGGGCGCACCCGCTGGCGCGGCGCCGGTTCGGGCGCGTCGAGTTGCTGACTGAGCGTCCGCTCGATCAAGGCGATATCTGATTGCGCTTCCGGGGGCATGTTGCGGTCCTTGTAGTTCCAGAAGGGGCCACACCGCGAAGTTGCGAGGTGGCATTTCGGTCGTCAGCACATACAGTCTTCGAGTTCGTCCCTGCCGCAGAACTCGCACACCATTTGCGGCTCGGACGGCTTTCCCCGGCTGCCCGTGAGCCGAAGCGTGGCCGCGATCCGCTCGCGGTCGCATTCGGACGCGATCCGCCGGCACTGCGCCGATAGCGCGTTCATCTTGCGGGCGCGGGGGCTGGGAGGGACCGGGCGGGAAACCTCACGCTCCTCATCCTCCATGCCCATGAGCGCGAGTTGCACCGCGACGGCATCCTGATCGGCGCGAGCGTCGGTGCCGTGATTGCTCCGGCCTCCGGCGTCGGCCGCAACGCCAGCAGTCGAGCCTGTGTACGCGGGAATCGAGACGGGACCGAGTTCGTAGAGTTCGAGGTCCATGCGCTCGATGATGTCTCGCCCATCGTCCGCGTACCGTTTCGAGTCGTGCGGAAAGAACGAGAACGAAGAGCCGTTGAGATCGCCGCGCCGGGCCAGTTCGTACACCTCGTTGCCCGTGGGCGTGTTGGGCAAATCGACCTCGTACCGCAGCCCGACCTTGTCCACGGTGAGCCGAAGTGTTCCCGATGTGGTTCGACCCAGAAGGCGCGCCGTGTCGTGGTCCTGACAACACACCACGTCGGGCCGCTCGCGCAGGGTGCGCGTGAAGGCGTCCGGGTTGATGCGCTCCCAGAGGTCGGTGTTCAGCTCGTACTCGGTGCCGGGATCGCCGGGGACGTGGAACACCGCGCCGTAACCGGAAAGAACCCGGTTGCCCCCTTCGGTACGAACCGTGGGGCGACGGTTCGCGTGCCGCCGCTCGCCACCGATCGACCCGCTGCGGTACTCGATCTTCGGCCCCGTGCTACCCCCTCGCTCGATCCAACGGTCAATATCCGCGGCGCGCCACCGCGGGCGGGAACCCACGCCAAACGGCTGGGGGAAGCGCCCCGCGGCCACAAGCCGGCGAATGGTGATGACGTGACAGTTGAGACGCTTTGCGACCGCGGCGGTATCGAGCGCGTTCGGGTCGCTTGAGGTCCGGGTGTTGTCACCCGATTCGGGAATTGTGAGCACGGGTACTACTCCGGGTTCGCCGCAGTTCGCGGGAGTCACCATCTGGTATCCGGTTCACCCCGGTCCTGTCAGATCCCGGAAAACGAAAAAACCGCGGGAGCGCTCCCGCGGCCCATCTGTGTTCGCTCGCTACTCAGCGCGAGAGACATTTTTGCCCATTCGCGCGCTGAGGCCTCATGCGCCGCGGTGCGAGCAGTTCGGCCGCGCGGTGCAGTTGGCGAGCGACGGTGTCGTGGCTTTGATTCGTCAAATGGCCGATCTCGCGGAGGCTGAAACCATCGACCATGTACAATCTGACGATAAATGCAATGTCTTCAGGTAGATCCTCGATCAATACGGGCTTCGCGGGCTGCTCCACGCGCCGGCGCGCCACGTCGTGTTCGAGCGATACGACCGCCGGCCGGTTCGAGCGCCTGAGCTTCAGCCGGTGGAGCGCACGCCCGAACCAGCGCCGAACGGCCGCCTTCGCGAACCCTATGAACGTGTCCGCATTGGTGCAGTTGGTGCGACACCACATGAGCGCGTCGGTAGCCGCGTCGATCAGAACCTCTTCGACCTCGCTGCTACCGCGGGCGCGCTTCCGTGCGAAGCTCATCGCCCAATCGCACGCAGCCTTCATGTCCTCATCCGCGATCGCGACCGTCAGGGGCGCGCCCACGAGCACCTCGTTGTTCTCGGTTAGCATTTCGACCTCGCGGTTGTTGGTTGGTCCGGCGGATGCGGCTCGTCTTCCTAATCTGTCGGGATGGCGCGGGTTGGTGCGTACCGACCCCTGCGATGGAGTCGGTACAGTCAAAACCCTGTCGTACATGGACGGGAGGTTTGACCGGCCCGGGTATTTGGTTCGCGCATCCCGGGCTTCCACCCTGCGCGCCGAACAGTGGTGGGTCGCTGGCAGGGTGTCGGTACGCACACCAGCGCTGTTCGGTACGGCAACCCGCACCCGGGTCACCTTCACTCCTGGCTCATCGCCCTCACGTTCCCGGAGTTGGGAACCGATCCGTCGGCCGCAGCCACGCACGGAACAACGCGCTCGCCCAACCGGGGGCTATGTCGAGGCGAAGTGTACACGATGGCATATAGTGAACACAAGGTCGGTGCGCGGCGAGGTCTGCCCCTTGCTCTTGCCCGCCGGAATTACGACGCGAGCGCGACGAAAACGCGACGGGGCTGCGACAAAAGCGAGACCTTTAAAGGTCACCCCAAAGGTGGGTCCAAAGGTGGTTGACGTGTGGTGCGGACTATGGGGATTTGGGAACCACACCACCCTTAAGGGTCAACCCAAGGGTGGTGTCAAGGGTCACGACGTGGGGCAGAAAAACAGCTCGATTTTGGAACCCCGAACCAAGATACCGAACACGACAAAAACGACCGTTCTTCCCGAACCCGAACAGATCCTTAGAGCCGAGTGGTCGCCTTACGTCTGCGCGCAGATGTTTGCACCCGCACGCAGATGCATTCCGGGCGGTCGCGCCCCAGCTCGCTACCCCATCTTGCGCGCGATCTCAATTTTCATGCGCTCGCGCGGATCGACGTGAACGTAGACCGCGCTGGCAACGGCCTCCGAATCCCCGATCGCCGCCGCCGCGTGTCCGAGCGAGCGGAATTGCTCGGCAACTTCTGTGGCGAGCGCGTGCCGGAGTTGGTGCGGTGACCACCGAGTCACACCGGCCCGGACGCTGGCGCGGAGAACCGCGTGCGAGTAATTATTCGGCCCCTCGTCGAAGATCGGACCGGAGGGGTCGCCTTCGAGAAACGGCCGGAGGATCTCCACCGCCTTCGGGCCGAAGTAGTACGCCTGCCGCTTCCCGCGGTGGCGGTTTTTGTTCGCCTTGCCGACCTCGTACCGCCACACGTCCGCCGACCTGTCGAGATCGCCCAATTCTAGCGCGCACACTTCGCCGGGCCGCATTCCCGTCAGCCGTTGCAACTTCACCATCGCCGTGAGCTTTGTGTTGCGCACGGGGTCGGCCGGCGCGAGGAAGGGTATTGTCGCCTCAATCTGCTGGTTCGTGGCGGGCTGCTTTTTCGGTCGATCGGGCGCGGGCGATCGACCCGGTTTGAGGCTCTCGACCAATTTCAGGGCGCTGTGAACCGCGGCCGGAACCAGTGATTGCCCCGCGCCCCAGGCGAACATCCGCACGACGCGGTTGACGTAGGAGTTGACTGTCGTTCTCGAATGCCCGTAGCCGACGAGCTTCGTGCGGCATTCTCGGAGCGCGGCCGGGGTGAAGTCCGCCGCGAGCGTCATGCCCAGTTCTTCGTTCACTAATCGCGCCGCCGCGAGGCACGTCTTGACCTCGGTCGTCGGTAAGCCGTCCTTTGTGTAGTAGCCGCGGACGTGTTCCATCCACCGCTCTGCG
The DNA here is from genome assembly GCF_017939745.1 of Gemmata palustris. Lineage (NCBI taxonomy): Bacteria > Pseudomonadati > Planctomycetota > Planctomycetia > Gemmatales > Gemmataceae > Gemmata > Gemmata palustris. Next base: position 7,174,826 of record NZ_JAGKQQ010000001.1, read on the forward strand.
AGGATCGCGACCGACAGCCCCCCGCCGGCCTTCATCCCCGAGCCGGCCATCTGATCGTACTTGCCCTCAATCCAATCCTGCGAGAACTTGCGGTACGCGGTGTTCGCCTCCGCGCCACCGTGCTTCCCGAAATAGCGCTCGTTGATCTTCCCCATCATCCGCCAGCGCGAGTACGCGCGCCCGGACGGGTGCCGCTTCAACTTGGGGACCGGGCGCGGGACGTTTGCCGGGGGCCGCCCGCCGTAGGTGGACTTCCTCCGGATCGGCGTCGCTACCGCCTGCTCGATCGTTTGGCCGTAAACGGCGATGCGAGACCTGAGCGTCGCGGCACTTACGCCGCACCGCTCGGAGAGTTGCGCGAGAGTCAGCCTCTCGCCCATGTACTCGACCACTGTTGCTTTTCCCTGAGCCATTGTTCACCTGCTACAAATGTTCGCATGTGCCACATGCCCAGTGTTAACCTCCGCGTCAGAAAGAATCAAATCGCCGGGATTCCTAGCGTTTCCGGCACCTTGATTTATACTGTACAAGTATTCAGATGTTGTTGAAGAACGTGTCGCGCTCGTTCACGTTCGCGCCGTCGAGTCCGAGCCACAAGTCCCGAGAAGACGCCGCGGGCGCTTCAAATACGAGAACGTCCACGATCCCGGCCCCACCGGGCGGCAATGAGTGGTTCCCCTTCAGTTGCCCGCCGACCCACGCGCCGGACGGGATCTTCGCGGCCTTGATCTTCGCGTTCGCCGAGTCCTTTAACTCCGCGTAGTTGTGGAGCGGGTTCTGCCACCGGCGCAGCGCCACGCGGCCGTGCGGGAGGCTCTGGGTCTCGACCCACACGACCAACACCGGCTCGGGCGCGAGAAACTCGTTGTTCGTGGCGCTAATCAGGGTCGGGCGCGTGACCGTTGCGCCGACGACGCGGGTCTGAATTGGGCCGCAGCGCACCCACTCGGAAACGAACCCCGCGGGCGGGCGATTGAGTGGGAGCGCGTGCGGGGGCGGCGCGAGATAATCGGCCGGGTTCGGCGCAACGGCGACCGGATCGGGCTGCTCTTTTTTCGGGAGCGGTGCCGGCGTGTTCGGTTCCTGAATCGGCTCCGGGCGCACTTTTGAGATCGGAGGCGGCCCCGGAGGAACTATCGACCCGGGGTTGGGCGGGAGTTCGGGATTCGTCTTCGCTGGCGGTTCGCGGCCTTCAACGGGCTTTTCAATGAAAGCGGGTGCTTTGGCCACCGGCTCCGGGGGATCGGAGTCGTCACGATTGAACAGAGCGAACATCCCCCCGCAGGCGAGCAGCAGAACGAACAACCCGCCGCCCAAAACGGGCGCCACCACGGGGAGCCAAGAATGCTGAACCGCCTCGCTCCCGCAACCGGGGCAGCGGGGCGCGAGGTCGTGGCCCTGCGGGTACCACGTGTAATTGCAGGCGTCGCATCGATTGAGTGGGCGAATCGGCATCGGGGCGAGCTCCGGGGGCGGGGGCGATCGCGCATTCGCGGACAAATTCGTTTGTATAGGGGATACAAACTACCATTCCGCTCGTCGTCTGTCATGCCCGAAGATGCGTTATGCTCGGTCGGGCATTCGGTGAACCTTCATTCGCCGAATGCCCGACGGATTGGAGACTTGCGCAGTAGCGGCGAGGTGGGTTCAGTGCGGCCCCATCATGAGGCGGAGGGGGCCATGACGCTCTTGAAGAACGCCCAAATCATCTCGGTCGCGTTCACGGTACTCGAGGGCGGCCCCGCCACGCGCGGGTTGAGTTGCGCCCGGCCCCCGGGCCAGTGATGGCCGAGGTCTTCGATCGTCACCGCGTCGAACACGACCGGGCCGGGGTAGCGATCGACTCTAACTGTCTGATCGTCGCGCTGCGCCACGGGCGGTACCGCGCAGTCGAGTGCCCGTGCCCAGCGCTCGAGGGTGTCCGCGACGGGCGGTCGGCGCACGAGTCGGTTGCGCCACGGCAGGCGCACGTCGCCCCCGCGGAGCGGGAGCAATAAATCCCGCGCGCCGACGGTATAGAGTGTGGGGACCGGGCGCGCGGGCCGCGGGTCGCGCACCCAACAGTGCCCCGCAACAGGGGCAATAGCCGCAACGCGGTTCGCCGATTCTGCCGCGATACGAAATGTCATCCCGGCCCCATTTGAGAAGCCCGTTACAAACACGTTGCGTGAATCGAGACCGAGGCGAAATATCGCGTCGTCCATCACCGCAGTGAGGAACTGGACATCGTCCGGTAGGGCGGAAGAACGACGCGCGAAGGGTGAATCAGAACCGGAAGAAGATCCGGTGTCGTGTTCTATGGTTGTTGTCTGTTGGTCATACGCCCAAGATGCGTCGTTCCAGCGGGGCGGATTGGCGAGAAGCGACGGCGGTTTGGTCGGGTCCGGCGGAAGTGCTTCGGGAACCGCGAGCGCAAAACCTTCGCGCCGAGCGAGTTCCGACCAGCCGGTTTCGCGGTCCGCCCATTCCGCGGTTCCACCGGTGCCGGTAAGGAAGATCACGATCGGCGCGCCCGGGTGCGCGGGGAACAGGAGCCATTCCCGGCGAAAACCACCGATTTCTGCCCCAATACGTTCCACTCTGTCGTTTTAGGAAATGGAGCCTGATCGGGAGCGTGAACTCGCTGACTCGTCTGAAGGCGCCCACGGGCGCCGTATGTAACGAACTGCGCAATGTCGTAATTGGCGGCCCCGGGGCTGTGAACCGAGTTCGTCCCGGTCGCGCCAGTGGGTTTAGGAACGCGCTTTGCGCGGGAGTGTAATTGGTGAAGGGGGCGAAAGTTTACCGGCCGAATCTGCGCCCCGGCCCAGAAGGTCGGGTATAATGCAGAGGGATTCGGCGCGAACCGTGAACCTTTCGTTCTTCGGGACCGTCGAAATCTGGGGGCGGGTTGGCCCGCTCTCGATCGCGAAGTACGCTGTTGTTTCCTATCGCGGGTCAGTGTCCGGAACCACTGCCACGCGAGACCCCCACCAGATAAGTTCGTTGGCACGGGATTCGGAGCGGTTGCGCCCCGACGAACCCGTATCGCGATACGGTACGCACGCGGAATGACTTTTGCCTTGCCGACCGGCACCCACCGGACGGAGCGGACAGAAATATGAGCCGTATGACGCACAACGACGAAACGAACGACCGACCCGTGAACGAACTGCCCCACGACGAGCGCGTGGCGCGGGACGAGCGCGAGGAGGAAGACGATCTGGCCGACGACGGCGAGGAGTCGGACGACGATACCGCCCTCGAGCCCGAAGAGGCGCGCGCCGACGACGAAGCCCCGGCGAGCGAAGACGAGTACGCCGGGGGACCGGACGACGCGCTCGGGCTGTACCTCCGGCAGATGGGTTCGATCCCGCTGCTCAACCGCGAGCGGGAACTCGCGCTGGCGAAGCGCCTGGAGCACCACCGCAACCGGTTCCGCAGCGCCGCACTGGTGTGCCCGCGCTTGTTGATTCGCGTGCTGGAGAAGTTCGAGCAGATCGCCGCCGGCCAGACGCCCATCGATCCGAACATTGATGCGTACTCGTCGGTCGATTTGCGCCTCACGCGGGCACAGATCCTCGCCCGCCTCGGCACCGACCTGCCGACGCTCCGCGTGCTGCTCGGGCAGGACACCCAGGTGTTCGCGGCCGGCGTGCGGGACGAGTTCCGCGGTGGTTCCAGCGCGTGGAAGCGCGACCGGTTCCACCGGCTCGCCAAGTGCCGCCGGCTCGTGAACGAGCTGTCCCCGCGGACGGAAATCCTCGAGCGCTGGACGGACGAACTGAACGACCTCGCGGACGAACTGAAGCACCTGTCGATCGCGCAGGGCGAAGCCGGGTGCCCGGCCGACCGCGCCAAGTTGGGCAAACTGCTCCGCGACGCCGAGTGCCGCGCGTCCATGACGGCCGACGAACTGGCGGCGCTGGTCCGCGTGCTGCGGAAGCGCCGGCTCGCGTACCAGGCGGTGCGGAAGGAGCTCGCGGAAGCGAACCTCCGGCTCGTGGTTTCGATCGCCAAGAACTACCGCAACCGCGGGCTGCCGTTCTCGGACCTCATTCAAGAGGGCAACCGAGGGTTGATGCGGGCCGTGGACAAGTACGAGTGGCGGTTGGAGTTCAAGTTCGGCACCTACGCGACGTGGTGGATTCGGCAGGGCATCACCCGGGCGCTGCACGACAACGCCCGCACGGTGCGCGTGCCGTGCCACCAGATCAGTTTGCTGTCGCGTATGGAGAAGACGCGCGGGGAGCTCACCGCCGCGACCGGGCGCGAGCCGACCACCGAGGAACTGGCCGCAGCCCTGGACATCAAACCCGAAGACGCCCGCAGTTTGCGTATCGTCGGCCGGCACCCGGTCAGCCTGAACGACGCGGTCGGCGGGGAGGGCGAACGCGCCCTCGAAGACTTCCTGAGTGACGGGCAGATCCCGAACCCCGGCGAACACGTTGATGCGAACTTGCTGAAAGAGCGCATCGGCGAGGTGCTGAAGAGTTTGGCGCCCCGGGAGCGCGAGGTGATCGAGCTGCGGTTCGGACTGAAGGACGGCACCCCGCGCACGCTCGACGAAGTGGCCAAGCAGTACGGCATCACCCGCGAGCGCATCCGTCAGATCGAGGCCCGCGGGCTGCTGAAGCTCCGCCAGCCGACGCGCTCGTGCCGGCTCGAAGAGTTCGCCGACGAGAACGAGTAACTCGCAACAATAACAGTCGAGCGAACGGGCCGGGGAGCAGGTGGTGCTCTCCGGCCCGTTCGCTTTGTACCCCGCGTCATTTCAAATCGCGCTTGGGCCTTGATACCTCAACTGTGACCGGGCCGTTCGTGGCCGGCTTACTGTCGATCCCCAGTTCGCTCGAGAGCTTGTTCGCGGCTTCGTAAGGATTGGCCTTCACGTCGCTGGGCGTGACGTACATCGTCGGCGGCGTCGGGTTGACGGCCGGCGGTGGGGTCGGATCGATCGCGGGCGACCCGCTCGTGAGCGCCTTGCCCTGCTGTGCGGCCGGCGCTTCTTTGGCGAACGGGCCGATCGGTTTCAGCGTGCTGCACCCGGCGAGCGTGAACACACTCAACGCGAAGAAAAGCGTTTTCACGGGTTCACCTCCCGAACTTCCTGAGCGGGTGCTGCGGCTCCACCGAGTGCGGCGGTGCCCGATACCGGGACCGGAGCGGCCGGTGCGACCAGCTTTGCCGCGGCCGTCTTGGAATCGAGCGGCTTCTCCGGGGCGAGATCGAACGACGACGCGAAACTGCTGCTCGACGTGGGCAGCGGAGCTTTTGCGTGCTTCGACACGCCGAGGGCCGCGACCCGTGCCTGGTAGACCGCGTTGGCCTGGCGCTCCATCTCATCGACCTGGCGCATCAGCGCTTCGTCGACCGGGATCTTTTCGAGCGCGACCTGGCGGAGTTCGGTGCAAACCGTCAACCGGCGGAGCAGGGCATCGGACTCGGCTTTCACGGCCGACTGGACCACGTCCGGCGGGAGCGGCGCGCTCGGGCGCGGCCCCCCGGTGACCGGCCCGCTGCGGACCGTTGGCCCGGCCGGTTTCGGCGCGCTCACGAACATCCTCTTGTACCACGGCCGCGTGTCGGTCGCGGTTGTGGGCGCATCGGCCGCGATCGCCGGCGCCCCCGCGCCGACCGCCAGCGCAGCGGCAACCCCCCAGACCCGAAGTCGGCTCATGGTTCCCCCCCTTATTTCCCGCCCGCGCCGCAGCGCGGTTCGAGCGGTACCCGTGATTCCGCGCGCGTTCCCCAGCGGCACGTCTTCAGCGGGTGACTATTCGCAGTGAGTGGGCGGCTTATGCCAACGGAAACCGGACGTGTAAAGCCCGTTTCGGTATGGGTTCAGAACCGTTGGTGTGCGCTTGCGCACGGCGGGCCGCTCCACCCGCTCGTTGACCCCTTCCAGTTGGTCACATTGTTGGGGTTGACAAGTGGTTGTTTGGAATGGGTAATCGTTTGCACCCGAGGAGGGGTCGCGATGAATCCGTTACCGAAATCGTTCGGGGCTCAGGAGTTCGGTGATGTGGAGCTGGGGGACGTGCGGCGCACGCGCCGGCTCGTGGCCCTCGCCGATGCGTGCGCGTGCGCTCCGGGCCACGCGCTCCCGGACAAGTTCCACGACCCGAGCGGTTACCAGGGTGCGTTGCGCCTGCTCCGGAGTCCGCACGTCACGCACGCGGCCGTGCTCGCCCCGCACCAGGCGCGCACCCTGGACCGGGCCGAGGCCCACACGGGCACGGTACTCATCGTTCACGACACCACGGACCTGGACTTCTCCGGGCACCGGACCCTGGCCCCACAACTCGGACCCATCGGTAACGGGGGCGGGCGCGGGCTCCTGTGCCACAACAGCCTCGCGGTCGACTCCGGGACCGGGGAGATCCTGGGCCTGGTGGCCCAACAGCTCCACGTGCGCGTGCCCGTGGGGAAGAACGAGTCCCGGGGCACCAAGCGCGCGCGGGCGACCCGGGAGAGCCGCCTGTGGACCCGGGCCCTCGACGAGATCGGGCCGGCCCCGGGCGCGAACCGGTGGGTCCACGTGGCGGACCGGGGGGCCGATGCGTTCGAGTTCGTGTCCCGGTTGGCGCGCACCGGTGAGCGGTTCGTGGTGCGCGCCCAACACGACCGGTCCTTGGGCCCGGGGGCCAAGCTGTTCGCTACGGCACGGGCCACGCCCCCGGTGGGCGCGTGGGAGCTCGAGTTGCCCCCCACCCGAGCCCGCGCGGGGTGCCGAGCGCAGGTGCGCGCGAGCCTCACGACGGTGACCGTGCCCCCGCCCCACAACCGCAAGGGCGAGTACCCGGCGCTCCCGATCCGGGTCCACGTGGTGCGCGTGTGGGAGCCGGACCCGGGGGCCGGGGCGGACCCCGTGGAGTGGTTGCTGTTGACCTCGGAACCGGTGACGGACGTGCCCGGGTTGCGCCGGGTCGCGCACTGGTACCGAACCCGGTGGGTGATCGAGGAGTACCACAAGGGCCTGAAGACGGGCGCGGGGATCGAGCGCTTGCAGCTCGATCCCCGCGGGGCCCTGGACCCGGCGATCGGGGTGCTCAGCGTGGTCGCGGTGGCCCTGGTGAACCTGCGCCAACTGGCTTCGGGTTCGGGCGGTGCGGACCGACCGGCACACGAGGTGGTCCCGGGGCGCTGGGTCGAGGTGCTCAGCACGTGGCGCTATAAGGCCCCGCGCGCGTTGAGCGCCGAGGCGTTCGTGCAGGCCCTGGCCCGGTTGGGTGGGTGGATCCCGCGCAAGCAACCACCCGGGTGGCTCGTCCTCTGGCGCGGATGGACGAGGCTACACGCCTTCCTCGAATTCGAGGCCGCAATACCAAAGATGTGACCAACTGGAAGGTGTCAACGAGCGGGTGGACCTTCCTATCCCCGAGAACTCAACGGCCCTGAGTAGCGGTTGTTGCCACTTTTTGGCGAACAGCCGGCGTGAGTTAAGCGCCCACCAGCCGGCTCACGCCGGCCGTTCGCCAAGAAGCGGATTCGTGCAGATTATTCGTGGCAGCGATTGGATTTTTATGTGATAATGCGTATACTATATGTGAAACGCGGCGCAGTATCCAAAACTGACCACCGGCGAGCCTCACAGATATTTGGGCATTCCGGGTGTGAAAAGGTGTGCGGAGGGGCGGAATTGTTAGCAAATGTTAGCCGCCGGCGTGGGCTCCGAAGACGGGCAACAATGCTAATACACATGAAATACCAGCGACTGGTGCGTTCCACCCCGCGCGTATGAGTGCCCTGGGCCGGAAATGTTAGCAAATGTTAGCCGCGGTCCGGCGGCGCCTCGGGTGAGCTCGGGTTCCTCACAGTTTTCAGCGGAATCGCCACAAGCTGCGCGCCGCTCTGGACACCTCCCCGCGCGCGGGGGATAATTGCGAGCGTTGCTCGTGCATTGTGGGGGCGCTCATGGTGTTTGCGGAACAGCCGTCGGCCGCGCTACAAGAAGCGCTGTCGTTGCTCGCCGAGGGGCGCGCTGAGGAGGCCGAGACGGTCGTGAAACGGGCCGCGAAGGTGGCCAAGGGGAAGCACGGTTCCGGATCGCACCCGCTGGCGATGGCGTATGCGGACATGGGCCGGCTGCACCTGCGGATGGGGAAGTTCCAGAAGGCGGTGGCCGAGTTCCAGCACGCGAGCAAGGACGCGATGCCGCCCGACACGCCGAGCCGGCGCGACCGCCTCGGCTTCCTGTACGGGTTGGCCGCGGCGTTCGCCGGGGCGGGCAACTTCGATGAGGCGCAAATGGTCCTGCGCCAGTGCGCGATGTTTGCCAAGCGGCTGTACGGGCCGTCTTCCGCGCTGGCCGCCGCCGCGATCGTGCCGCTCGCCGATGTGACCCTTCGGGCCAATCGGCCGGTTGACGCGCTCCAGATCGCTCAGGAGGCCTACGACACGCTCTGGCGCCTCGGCGACGTGCTCATCACGGAGGTGGTCCCGGTGCGGGCGGAGGCGTGGAAGGCGGCTGGCAAAGCGGACAGCCCGTTCGCCGATCTCGTGAACCTGCCGGACGAGCTGGTGGGCCGGACCGTTGCGAAAGTCATCGAGCGCGCGCCGGACGGGAACCCGGCCCACATGCGAGCGGTTCTCGCCGACCTGCTCGCCCTCGCGGACAAGAAGTACGGCGACGGCCACGCGGTCACGTGCGACGTACTGGCGGCCGTCGCGCACCACGAAGCGGCGCAGGGGGCCGGGGCCGATGCGAGCGTTCGTGCCGCTGCGGTGCGCCGATCGGTGTGGTCGTACACGGTCCGACGGTTAACGGGCGGGCTGCTCGCGAACCTCGAAGTCGAGTTCGAGCCGGACGGGACGCTGCACCTTGTTCCTTACCTCGCCCGTGAACCAGAAATCGGCGAGCCCGCACAACTCGAAGGCGTCCTCACGCAGGCCGTCGATGATTTGTACGCGCGCCCCGTGGTCAGAGCGTAACCACCGCGATCGGCGCGAGCTATCAAGGGCCACCATGCGATTCGCACTCTCGGTTGCAGCAATCTTCGCCCTCGCGCCGATCGTTTCGGCCCAAGACCCTAAAGCACCCGCGCTCCCGCGCCGGGTGCTGTTCGTTCACGTCGGCGGCTACCTGTACCTGAACCCGCTCACGCACTCGGCTCCCGGTGGCCCGGATCGCGTGCGCGCCGTGGCCGATCGCTTCGCCACCGGCTTGCTCACCCCGACCGTGAGGGGTAACGATCAGCTCTTTGTGCTGGCCGACACGCTGACGACGGACGCGCGACTGCCCACCAAAGACGTGCTCGCGAAGGCCCTCGAAGGTTTCTGCACCACGACGCGGCCGCAAGATCGCGTCGTGATTTACTTCGGCGTCCATGCGGTGGAGAAGGACGGTAAGGCGTTCGTCGTACCCATTGATGGCGCGCCCGACGCACCCGAGACGCTGCTGCCGGTCGCGGACGTTTACGCCGCACTGAAAGGGCTGAACGCGGCGCAAAAGGTGGTGATTTGGGACGTGTGCCGACACAACCCGGAGCGGGTGCGCGGGCGCCGTGATCCGGGACCGATGACGGATGCACTCTTCAAAGCACTCACCGCTCCGCCCGAGGGCGTGCAGGCGCTGGTCAGTTGTTCGCCCGGCGAGCGCTCATTGGAATACTCAGCGCCACGCGGACCGGCCGGGATATTCGCGGGCAGCGCGTATTTGGACGCACTACGACACGCAGCGGCCGATACCTCTGCGAAGGCGGCGCCCGGCGATGCCATTCCGGTAGAAGCACTACACAAGTCCGCGTGTCAGTCCGTTGCGACTCTGAGCAAGCAGACGCCGGCATTCACGGGCATCGCCCCCAAGCAATCCGCGGCACACGGCCCGAAGGCCGCGCCCGCGAAGCGGTTCGAGCTTGCCGCGATTCCAAAGGGAACTCCCAGTGCGGATGTGAAAACAATCCTCGACGAACTCGCGCTGCCGCCGTTGTTCGAGGACGATGCCGGGAGTGTTGCGCTGCTGCCGTTCGCGGAAGCGTCGCTGAAGAGTTACGAGCCCGACGTTTCGGTGGACGAGGCACTCAAAAGCGGCGACAAGTACCCGCTCCGAGTCGCGACGCTTCGGGCGCTTCAAGCGGTGCGCGATACGTGGCCACTCACCGCAAAGGAACCCAGGGGCGTCACGCCGTTGGTCGCGCCGGTCGTGGACCGGACCAAGAAGGCGATCAGCGACGCGCAACTGCCGCTCGCCCAGGCGATCACGAAACTGGAAGTCGAACTGGAGGGCTTGCTCGCTGTGGCCGCGAACAGGGCGAAAGAAACGAAGCGGTGGCAGGCCCATTACGACTACGCCGTCGCCGAGGTGCGGCTGCGGTTGGTCGTACTCAACGAGTACAACGTGCTCCTCGCCCGTGTCCGCACCGAGTCACTTCCCGATCTGCCCAGCGGGGCAACGGGCTGGCGGCTCTGCCCGGCCGAGAAGCTCACGTCTCGCCGCGAGGTGCGGGACATGTTCAACGCGGCCCAGGAGGGTTTCACCAAACTGGCGACCGACCACAGAGGGACGCCGTGGGAAGTGCTCGCGAAGCGGTCGCGGGCGTTCGTGCCGGGGTTGCGCTGGGAGGTAGTCGTTCCGCTCAAGGTCGATGAGAAGTGATACGCACTCGTATTGCTTGTTTGTCTTTCGTAGCCGGCCTCTGTCAACGAATTGCAGACGTGGAGCGCCGGCGTTTTTGGTTGTGCCCTCTCCCCTTGCGGGAGAGGGTCGCCGCGCTTCGCGGCGGGGTGAGGGGTTGCTTCCGGTGTGTGGCGACCACCCCTGGTATGTCCGAAGGACCAACAGTGACATGTGTTGAATTGCGGCGCTTCCCGCTTGTGAACAAAACGACAAGCGCCCAATTCAACACAGCCACTCACCCGGTTCGCAAAGCCTCACCACCCTCTCCCGCAAGGGGAGAGGGCACAATCCGAAGCCAACCGACAATCCACGTTTGCAATCCGTTGACGAAGGTCGGATACAGAAGGAGACCCGCGGCCTTCACTCCGCGGTGAGTTCGTAAACCCGGAGACTGTTATCGAAGCACGCGATCGCGAGCCGTTTGCCGTCGGGCGCGTAGGCCACGCGACACGGCCCCTTCGATTCTTTCGGTAATCGAAGAATACGCACCTCTTTGCCCGTTTCTGTTTCCCAAACGCGGACGGTACCGTCCAACCCGCTCGCGGTCGCGAAGTTCTTGCCGTCGGGGTTCATGGCGACACCCGAAACCGGCCCGCCGTGTTTCGTGAGCTTCGCTTCTTCTTTGCCCGTTTCGATGTTCCAAATACGCACGGAGTGATCTTGCCCACCGGTGACCGCACGAACCCCGTTCGGGGCGACGGCCGTTGCCAGCACAAGGCCCTGGTGCCCTTTGAGCGTGTGAATCAGCTTCCCGGTGTCCGGGTGCCACACGCGGACGGTGCCGTCTTCGCCCGCGGTCACGAGCCGCGCGCCTTGCGCATCGAACCCGATCCCGCGAACCGGGTCCGTGTGGCCCTCGAACGTCACTTTCCGCGTCCCGGTCATGACGTCCCAAATGTGAACCAGTTTGCCGCTATTGGCTGCGACCTGTCGGCCGTTCGGGTCGAACGCGACCGCTTCGACCGCGAGGTTCGTCTTCTCCATCGTTTGAAGCAGTTTGCCGGACGAGACGTCCCACACCTTCACCTCGCCGGTGAATACCTCGGTACCCTTTTGCCGCGGACCGTAGCCGCCGGTGACGAGCTTCTTGCCATCGAAACTGAACGCGAGGCCCGTGACGGCTCCCGTGTGGGCTTCGAGCGAGAGCAGTTCTTTGCCGGTCTTTGCGTCCCACACGCGCACGGTCTTGTCCGTGCTTCCCGTGGCGACGGTCTTGTTGTCCGGGGTGAACGCAACGGCGTTAATGCGGTCCTTGTGGCCGCGGACCACGACCGCATCGGCGGCGCGTGCTGGCGCGCTGAAGGTCAGTGCGAGCGCGGCGGCAAGAAGGTGACGCATACTGTGCTTCTCCGCGTGGCGGACAGTTCGTTCACTTCGCGGCGCTGACGTCCGCCTTCTGTGCGGCGTTCCACTGGTCGATGGTCCCGATCGGGAGCCAGTAGTTCGCCGCGACGACGTGGAACGGCCCCTTCGCTGCGAGCTGGCTCACCGCGTCGGTGATCTCGTACTCGTTCCGCGGCGACAGCGGGAGCGTGAGGTCGAACACCTCGCGCGGGAACATGTAGCCGCCGATGTTGGCCAACTGCGGCGGTACTAACCCCGTGGGCTTCTCCACGATCTTTTCGAGAGTGCCGTCGGGGTTGCGGAACGTGATTCCGTAGTGCTCCGGTTCGTTCACGGAGTGCGTGAGAATACCCATCGGCACCGTCGCGAGGTTCGCGAGGTCCGCGCGGCCGATGAGGTCGTCGCCGTTCAGCACCATCACCCGGTCGGACGTGACGGCGCCCCGACAGCTCATGAGCGCGTCGCCGGTGCCGCGCGGCTCGGCCTGTCGGACGGTGGTCCAGTTCTTGACGTGCGTCTGTGTCGCGAGATAGCTTTCGATCTGTTCCGCGAGATAATTGACCACGACCACGAGGCGGTCAACGGGTGGAAGGGCGCCGATGATCCAGTCGAGGATCGGCCGCCCCTGCACGTCGAGAAGGGGTTTGGGGACGGTTTCAGTGTGCGGGCGTAACCGGGTGCCCTTACCGGCGGCGAGAATGATCGCATCCACGCTTGGAGACCGTTGAGATTGAGTGGGGCGCGACCGGTGCGCGCTTCACAATCAGTCTAGAAAGGGGAGCGGGAGAAACCGCGTGGTTCGGCGAAAACGAGTGAACCCGGGCAACGGGGGCCGTCGATATAACCGGCGTCGGGTGCGGTAGCGGCGGAGTCCAACACCCACCCGACCGCTGGTGGTTCGCGCACGGAAGCGGGCCATTAGTGCGTTCACCCTCCCGTGCCGCCGTCGGGTCGGGCGCTGGTACCACCGGCGTTCTTCCCGGCGGCGGCCGTGGGTGGCCGGTTCCCATTTTTCGACTTCAACAAGCCACGGACGGTTACGGTCATGCGCCGATACATCGCGTTGACGTCAGTTCTCGCCGCGCTGGTTGCCGCGCTCGGCTGCAGCCACGTCGGGGGCAAGTGCGACTGCGGGTACAACCCCAGCGACTACCAAATTACGGGGCCGACGAACCCGTACCCGTCGGCCCCGGCGCCGGCGGTGCCCGCGAAGCCGACCCCGCCGAAGGGCGGCGGGAACGAGTGACAGAAGTTGAGTGGCCTGAGTGCGGGGCCGGAGATCGGGTCGGGTGAAACCGATTCGACCTCCGGTCCTTCTTCTGCGCTTACCGGCGCTTGGTTCGGCGCACGGGCTTGGGTGAGATAGGTGCGGACGGGGGTGGGGGCGGCGGTTCGTTGGCCTGCTCCAGGAACCGCGTTTGGCTCCGCAGTGCGATCTGCCCCTCGGGGGGCATCACACGGTGGTAGTGCCCGTCCGCTAGTAGCTCGCGCGCCTTTGCCGTGTCCGCGAGGGTCGTCCGAAGTATATCAATGACCCGCTGTTTCAGGTCCGGCTGCTCGATCGGGAACACCACTTCCACGCGCCGACTCAGGTTGCGGTCCATCCAGTCCGCACTGCCGACGAACACTTCGGGCGTGCCGCCGTTCTCGAAGTAGAAAATGCGGCTGTGTTCGAGGAACCGGTCCACCACCGAGATGACGCGGATGTTCTCGCTCACTCCCGGGATGCCGGGGCGCAAGGAGCAGATCCCGCGGCACGCGATGTCGATCTTCACCCCGGCCTGACTCGCGCGGTACAGCGCCTTGACCACCGCCGGTTCCAGAATGCCGTTGACCTTCACCAGCAGGCGCGCCGGTTTGCCGGCCTTGAGGTTCGTGGCCTCGCGGTCGATCTTCTCGATCATCTGCGCTTGGAGGCGCGCCGGGGCGACGAGCAACTTCCGCATCGCCGGCAGTGTGGTGCTGGCGGTGAGGTGGTTGAAGAGGAGCGTCGCGTCTTCGGCCACTTCGGGGTTGCAGGTGAACAATCCGAGGTCCGTGTAAACGCGCGCGGTCTGCGGATTGTAGTTCCCGCTGCCCAGGTGGACGTACCGGCGGATGGCGTGGTCCTCGTCGCGCCGCACCACGAGCGACACCTTGCAGTGCGTCTTCAGCCCGACGAACCCGAAGACGACGTGAACCCCGGCCTTTTCTAGTTCCCGCGCCCAGAGGATGTTCCGCTCCTCGTCCATGCGGGCCTTCAGTTCCACAACGGCCGTGACCTGTTTGCCGCGGTCGGCGGCGCGCTGGAGCGCCCGGACGATCGGCGAATCGCTGCTCGTGCGGTAGAGCGTCTGCTTGATCGCGAGGACGCGGTCGTCGGAGGCCGCGGCCTCGATGAACTCGACCACCGGGGCGAAGGACTCGTAGGGGTGGAACACGAGCACGTCGCGCCCGCGGATGACCGACCACGGGTTGCTCGCCTGCGCGAACGCGGCCACGAGTGCCGGTGTAAATGGCGGGTCGCGCAGGTCCGCGAATCCGGGCACGGCGAGGAGCTGGAACAGGCCCGTCAGGTCGAGCGGCCCCGGGGCCGGGTACACGTCGGCCGCGTTCAGGTTCAGCCCGTCGGTGAGGAACAGGTGCATGTCCGCCGGCGCGTCGGTGTCGATCTCCAGGCGCACCGGGTGCCCCCGGCGCCGCGCGCGGACGTGTGCCTCGATCTCTTCGAGCAGGTCGTCCACTTCGTCGTCGAGCTCGTACTCGCTGTCCCGCGTGACCCGGAACGCGACCGCCGGACCGATCTCGAGGCCCGGGAACAGCTCCTTCAAGTGCAGGCGGATCGCGTCTTCGAGCGGCAAAAATGCGTGCTGGGTCGGTGGGAGGGGGGCGGGGCGCGAGGCGAAGGGGATCACACCCGAGGTCTCGCCGTTCGTGCCCGACTTCGCTTTCTCACGGTCCTCGCCCGGTGCGGGGGCCTCGCTCCGGGCCGCGGGTAGGGGCAGGAACCGCGGGAGCACACTGGGCACCTGAACGACCGCGTAGACGGGGTCGGCGTCGTTGGGCCGGTGCAGGAGGACGGCGAGGTTGAGCGACTTGTTCTGGAGGTGCGGGAACGGGTGCGCCGGGTCGGTCGAGAGCGGCGTGAGCACGGGGAAAATTTCCCGCGTGAACAGGTCGCGCACGTGCGCGCGGTCCGCGTCGCAGAGCTGCTCGGCGGTGCGGAGCCCGATCCCCCGCGCGGCCAGCGCCGGGAGCACCTCCTCGCGCAGCACCCGGTACTGTTCGCCCACGAGCTCGCGCGTGGTCGCCCGCACCTGCTCCAGTTGTGCCCGCGGCGGCACTTGATCGGCCCCGGACCCGATCGGAATGTTCGCGTGGACCTTCTGCTGAATCCCGCCCACCCGGACCATGAAGAACTCGTCCAGGTTGGAACTGAAGATCGCGAGGAACTTCAGCCGCTCCAACATGGGCACGGTCGGGTCTTGGGCCTCTTCCAAAACGCGCCGGTTGAACGCCAACCAGCTCAGGTCGCGGTTGGTGTACAGGACGGGGTCGTCGAGGTTCGCGGGCGGTTGCACGGCGCTCTCCAGACTGCGAGCCGATCCACAATTAACGAACCAGTATACGCATTTTCTGCAAACGCGGGACAGGGCAACTGCCGCAGCCACGAAACGAGAAAACCCCACCGTATTTTGGCTTGCGCCTCGGTACGGTGGGGCCGGAACAGAGAAGAGGCAGAACTTCTGGGTATACTGAGCGGGCGCGCAAAAGTTGTCAACGCCAACTGAGAGGATTTTTCCCGTACACCCGCCGCCCTCGTTCGTAACTCATAGCGGGGCCGGGAGATCGCGGCGGGTAAATACCCGCAGCGCGATCGCGTACCCGGCCGCGCCGACCGCGAACAGTACCCCGACCGCCGGCACGGAGAAGCTGCTCCCGAGGTTCCACGTCTTGTTGAGGTCGATGGTCCAGGCGTCCGCGATCATCGCGCGCTGCGGTTGGTAGTAGTAGAAGAACGTGAACGGGCGCAGGAACCCGGCCGGTTCCCACAATTGGCCGATCGTGTTCCCCACGAACATCACCACCAGCACCAGTACCGCGAGGCCCACCACCTTCCACCGGCTCCGGCCGAACGCGGACATCGCGAGCGTCATCCCGCTGATCGCGAACATCAGCGCGAGCGTGTTGACCAACCCCGGGATCTCGCCCATTCCGCTGACCTCCAGCGGGGTCGTGTCGCGTGGGAAGTTCTTCAACTGCGGGATCTCGTCCAGTGCGGCGTAGTTCGGTACGAACGGCCCGGCCGTCGCGAGGCCGAACTGCGTCCCGGCGAAGAACGCCAGACACAGCGCGGGCAGCACGACGCAATCGACGATGAAGTGTGCGAGCAGCAACCGGTTCCGCGGAACGGGCTGCGACATGAGCAGCTCCATCGTGCCGCGATCGAGTTCGCCGGCCACCGCGCCGGCCCCGCGCCCCACGCACCACACCACGCACAGGACGAGTAGCACCGGGTGCAACATACCAATAGAGAGGAACTCCGTCGGGCGCTCGAAGTTGATCTCGCCCCACCCGAGGGCGGCCTGGGACACCTTGGTCGGCCCGCGCATCATCAGATTCTCGAACCGCTTCGGGTCGCCCATTGCGACCGTAGAAACGATCTTGAACATCGGCGCGATCTCGGTCGTCACGCGCTGCGTGATCTTCACCCAGAGAGTCGCGAACGCGAACAAAATGATGGATACGGCGATGAACGCGGGGCGCACGTCGCGGAGCAGCTTGCGAACGAGAATGAAGGTCATGTGCGCCTCCGGCGAACGGCTGGTGAGAGTGACACGTGCTCTGCGAGTTCCGACCAGCCGGCTCGCACCGGCCGTTCGCCCGGTTAGCCGTGGAATTTCTTGTAGATCGGCGTCAGGCCCTGCGGTTCGATCACCAGATCCGCGAGCGGTTGTTTCGCGAGCCAATCGAGAAGCGCCGGGAGCGGGCCGCGGAACGTCAACTGGAGGCGCCCGTCACGGCTGATCGCGTCCGCACTGAGGGGCGAGCCGTCGGGTCCGGTCGCGGGTCGTGTGCCGGTTAGCTGCGCGCTCACGCTCCGGCCCTCGCGCAACGAACTCATTTCCTGCGTGTGAACCAACTCGCCCCGGCGCAGGATCGCGACGCGGTCGCACACCGCTTCGACCTCCTGGAGCACGTGCGACGAGAACAGAACCGCCTGGCCGCGGTCGCGGGCCGCTTTGAGTTGGTCGAGCAACTCGTCGCGCATCGTGGGGTCGAGTGTGTTCGTCGGCTCGTCGAGGATGATGAGCGGCACCTTCGGCACCAGCACCGCGAGCAGCGCCACCTTCCGCTTCATGCCGCTGGACATCTGCGTGAGCGGGCGGTCGACGTCGATGTCCAGTTTCTTCGCGAGGTCATCGACTTCCGTGCCCGGTGTACCGCCGCGGAGCTGCGCGAGGAACGTGACGAGTCGGCGGCCGGTCATGGTGTCGTAGAGGCGCAACTCGCCGGGTAAATACGCGACCCGTTTGCGCGCCTCGACGCTATCGGCCCAGCAATCGAACCCGCCGATACGCGCGCGGCCGGCCGTCGGGCGGAGGAAGCCGAGCACGAGCCGCAGCGCGGTGGACTTGCCCGACCCGTTGGGGCCGAGGAGCCCGACTACCTCGCCCGGGGCGACGGAGAGGGTGAGGGCGCTCAGCGCGCGGAACGGGCCGTAATCTTTTGTTAAGTTCTCGGTCGCCAGTATCGGCTCGGTCATGCGCTTCCCGGGTTCGCACAGCGGACAGGTGCATTGTCGGGCGCGGGGGGACAAAAGCGAGCCGGGCGCACCAGAGCCCGGAGGTTTTGCGCTTCGAGAGCGCTACGCCTCCGGGCTCTGGTGCGCCCGGCTCGCTACGAACCATCAGGCTACTGTCGTGTGGGCAGCGTGATGGTCAGTGGAGACAGTCCTTCCGGCAACGGCATCGGGTTCACGGGAGCTGTTCCGGGCAGCGCGTTCGGACCCGCACCTCCCGACGGAACCGTGCCCGGCTGGATCGGCATCATGGCACCGTTCGGCTGGAACGGCATCATGGGTGCAGACCCGTTCGGCTGGAACGGCACCATCGCGGCGCCGCCCGACGGAAGCGGCATCATGGGCGCAGACCCGTTCGGCTGGATCGGCAGCATGGCCGGGCCGGGTAGTTGTGCCGGCCCGCCGATCGGGATCGGGGCGCCGGTCGCGCCGGAATTCGGTACCACCCCACTCGTCGTCACCCCGCCCAGCCCCGGCAGGGAACCGGTACCACCCGGTTGACGGTTCCCTGCGGGAACAATCGGCGTCGACACGTTCGATTTTTCGGCCCACATGCTGGCACCTTGTGGCCCGCTCGCGTCGAGCGTGATGCTGTTCGGCGAGGCGAACAGCGTGTGCCCCGTCGTGTCCGGGTCGTACCGGGCGGAGATCCGCACCCGCGTGACGTCCGGCGTGTACGTCGGCCACGGGAGGAACAGCACGTAGCTCTTCCCGAACGTTTCGTCGCGCGTCTGCAGGTTCCGCAAGATCTCCTTGCTGAACTGCCACCGCTCCGGTTTGGCCGCCGGTTGCCCCGCGGGTCGCGGGGTCTCGTCGATCAGGTCCACCGTGAGCGTGCCGTCGGCCTGTGCGAACTCCAGCTTCGTTCCGCCGAAGAGGAACATCTGGCCCACGATGCCCGGGCTCATGCGCCCGCTGCGCACCGGATCGGGCAGTGAGGCGATACGGGGCTGCCAGCCGACCGCCATCTCGGTCGCGACCACCTTGCGTTCGGTCCGCCCGGTCAGTTTCGCGAGCGACGAACCGGTTCCGGTAGCCGCCTGCGGGGTGACCACGGGCGTCAACGACACTGCGGAAGCCGGCACTACCGGCCCGCCCGGTGTCGCGGCGGACACCGGGCGGGTGGTTTCTTGCGGGGGCGGTAGCACGCCCGGCTGCGTCACGTCGGGCTTCTTCGCCTCGCTCTTCACGTCGGCCTTCGTGCCCGTGCTCGTACATCCACCAGCGAGGGCCAGCATACCGGCCGCCAACGCGATCAACGGAAGATGTTGTTTCCGGTGTTCCATTGCGTACCCTCCGTGGTTTTGGGAATCGGTTTCTTGTCGGCCGGTGGGGTATCCTTACCCGCTGCCGGTTGTGGTTGAACGGGGGCCGCCGGGCCGGGATTGGGGCTGCCGCCGACCATGTTGAACCCGCGCCCCGCGGTGCTCGGAGCCGCGGGCACTCCCGGTAGCGGTTGAACCGCGGCCGGGGTGCCGGGGGCGGGCTGCATGACGTAGCCCACCGGAGCGGCCGGCTGCGTGTACCCCGGGGCCGTTGGTGCGGGCGGCACGAAGCCCGATTGTGTGGAACTCGTGGGCGCGAAGGCTGGTTGCGTCGCGCTGACCGGCATCACGCCCGCAGCGGGCTGATTCGGCCACAGTTGCGGGGCCGCTCCGGTCGCCCCCGGCAGGGGAGGGAGCGTCACCGCGCCCGGGACGGGTTGGCTACCGACCGGTTGGCCCGGCATCGGGACCATCGGTTGAACCGGCTGGGTCGGCATCATCGGCAGGATGGTCGCACCACTCGGCGGCATCACGTTGTTCGACTGAGCCGCCCCCGGCTGCGCGCTCGGTGGGATGTACGCCGGTTGCGGCGTGCCCGGTTGCAACATGCCCTGCGCGGCGCCCGGCTGGTAGGCCGGTACACCGTCGAGCGGAATCGGGTTGAACGTGCCAATGTAACTGGGGCCGGGTACGGGAGCTTGTCCCCCCAACTGCGGTGCGCCCACCGGTACCGGGCGGGCGCCCTGGGACGCCGGTCCCATGACTTCCATCCCGTGCCCGTGCATCGCGCCCACTTCGGGCAGGCACCACTTCAGTTTGGCCGATTCTTCCGCCAGGATGCGGGCCTGGTCGTACTCGCTGCGGACGATGTGCGGCGTCATGATCACCAGGATCTCGCGCCGCTGGATCGTGTGCTGGCGGTACCGGAACAGCGCCCCGACGTAAGGAATGTCCTTCATGTACGGGATGCCGGTCTCGGTCCGGTTCTCCAGTTTGCTAATCAACCCGCCGAGGACGATCGTTTCCCCGTCCGAGGCGAGCACGGTGGTCTGCACCGTCTGCTGGTTGAAGACCGCGGCCTGGATACCGCCCACGCTGACGGCGCCCGGCTGCACGCTGGACACGGTCGGCTCGACCCGCATGAGTACCTTGCCGTCCGGGTTCACGCGGGGCGTGACCTGGAGCGTGATACCGATGTCGATGTAGTTGATGCCCTGTTGGGCCAAACCGTTGGTGATGGTGGACCCGGTCGCGACCGGGAACTTCTGGCCGACGTTCATGTACCCGGTCTGGTTGTCCGCCACCTGCACCTGCGGGCGGCTGAGCACGTCCACCCGGCCCTGGGCCTTGAGCGCCCGGACCAGCAGGCTGAACGTGTCGCTGGACGCGGAGAACACGAACCCGCCGACGCCCTGCGTGGGCGACGTCCGGCCGACGCCCAGGTTGCCCAGCCCCTGGAACCCGACCGTGCTCTCGCTGACCGTCACGTTCGGCAGCGCAGAGGTGTTGTTGAAATTCAACCCCGTACCGCGGTTGAACAGCACCGGGGTCTGGAGCCCCAGTTCCACGCCGGCCTCTTCCGTGTTGTTCAACTGCACTTCGGCGATCGTCACCTGGATCACCACCTGCGGCGGTTGCGAATCGATCTTGTCGATGATCCGCTTGATTTCGGCGAAGTATTGCGGGGTCGCGCTGATGAGCACCGTGTTACTCACCGGCTCGGCGATCACCACCACGTTGCGCTGGAGCTGCTGGTAGGCGCTCGTGAAGTTCGTCGTGTAGACCTGGAGCGAATTCGTGAAGAACGTTTGCACGGCGGTGGCCACGTCCGCGGCGGCGGCGTTCCGCAGCTTCACCACCTCGTTGGACCGGGACTGGGTCTCGGCCCCTTCCAACCGCGCGACGATGGCGCGAATGGTGTCGAGGTCGTTGAGCGAGCCGGCCACGATGAGGCTGTTGGTACGATCGTCGACGGACAACCGCAGGTCGATCAGTGAGGCCCCGTCGGACGGGTTCCCCTGAAGGATGAGCAGCGGGCGCGATTGGGTCGTCCCGCCGAGCCCCCCCTGCTGGCCGATGCCGGTAGTGGCCTGCCGCCCCTGGCCGGTGAACAGTTGCGCGATCAGGTTCGCCGTGAGGGTCGCGTCCGCGCCCTTCGAGAGCTGGAACACGTTCACGTAGGACCGGGCCGCCGCGACCGTGTCGAGGTTCTCGACCAACTGCTCGATCATCTTCATCGTCTCGGCCGGGGCCGCGACGATCAGCGCGTTGATCCGCGCGTTCGAGACGATGTGGACGTCCGAAAGGAACCCGGTCTCGTAGGTCTTCCCGTCCTTCGCGGAGTAGAACCGGATCGCGGTCGTTTTGGTGTGGATGCCGCCCGCGCTACCGGTCCCGATGGTCGGGACGAGGGCGTTGATCTGCGCGACCTGCAGGGCCCCGTTGAGCCCGCCCTGCTGCCCGCCGATTTGCCCCTGCTGGCCCTGCTGACCGAGCTGTTGTCCACCGATCTGGCCGCCCTGTTGCCCGCCGATCTGTCCCCCGAGGCCGGTCAGTTGCCCGCCCCCGAAGATCGCCTGCCCGCCGGCCGTTTGTGCGAGCGGGCTGGTGAACGTCTGCTGCGGGCGGGGGTCGAGGACGTTCGCGGTGAGCGCCTGGCTCAGCACCTGGCCGAGTTCGTCGGACAGCGCGTTCTTGAGGCGGAACACGCGCATGTCGTTGACGGCTTTCGACACGGACGTGTCCATCAACCGGAGCAGTTCCTCGGCGTCCTTCAGGTCGCCGTTGCTGCCCTGGACGTACACGGTGTTGCTGAGGATGTCGAACGTGACGCGGAACTGGTTCCGCTGCAGCGACTCGCCCGGGTAGCGCGAGTTCCAGAAGTTCTGGAGCTGAGTCGCGACGATTTGCGCGGACGCGTTCTTCAGTTGGAACGCCTTGAACGGGGCGCCGGTCGGCTGATCGAGCCGCTTCAGCTCCTTCTTCACGTCATCGAAGCGCGCCTCCGGCGCGACGAGGAGAATGGCGTTGAACCGCGGCAGCGCGAGGGCGCCGACGTTCTGCGAGCCGGCGGCGCCGGTCGCGCCCTGGTTGCCGAACCCGCCGCCGGGCGCGCTCACCCCGGTACGGGCCGCCGGGACGTAGTTCCCGTTCTGCCCGATCTGGACGCGGGTGAGGAGCGCGTTGAACGTGTCGGCGATGTAGTTGCAGTCGGCGTGTTCGAGCTGAACGATCTCGATCTTCGGTTGGACCTCTTTGGCCTGGCGCTGGAGCAGCTCGATCAGTTGGAGGACGATCTCCAGGTCCTTCGCGTCCTGGGAGCGAAGGACGATGGAATCGAACCCCGTGATCGGGATCGCGGTGATCGTGCCGCGCGGGGCCGCGTCCCCGCCGCTCGCTGCGCCCGGGCCGGGTTGCGCGCCCGGGTACCCGGGCGGTGCGACCGGCGGGGCCATAGTCGTGGGGAGGGCGCCGCCGGGCACAATGGGCTCCGGCTGGCGCGCGCCGATCTGCACGACGTCGTTGAGTGGTTTCGGGGGCGCCGGTCGGTTGTAACCGAAATCCGGCGCATCGACCATCGGGTCGTAAATCTTGGAGACGGCCGAAGGGGCGTCCTTGCCCCGGTAGTCAAAATTTAAGGGGCCCTCCGTGCCGAGGCTGGCTTGGCGCCCGCCCCCGCGGGTTGCTCCCCCGCCGCCCCCACCGCGGTTCCCTCCTCCGCCCATTCCACCACCACCGATCCCGCCGCCGCCCCCGCGGTTCCCACCGCCACCGATCCCGCCGCCACCACCGAGGCCGCCTCCGCCGAAGCCCCCGCCTCCGAACCCGCCCTGGCCGCCACCGAACCCACCCTGGCCTCCCCCGAATCCGCCCTGACCTCCGCCGAGGCCCCCGCCGCCCTGACCGCCCTGGCCGAAACCGCCGCGGTTACCCTGCTGCTGACGGGTGTCGCGGCCCTGCATGGCGTTGATCGCCTGCTGAACCACGTTCGGGTCGATGCCCTTGAGCTGGACCAGTTTCACTGTTTCGGTGGTGCTGATCGTGGCGTTGTCCAGGTGCAGCGCCAGTTCCCGGATGTCCTGGTACAGCGGCTCGGCGCAGACCAGTAAGAGGCTGTTGCTCCGGTCGTCCACCGAGAGCGAGAGCGCCGGTGGGCGCTGCTGTTGCTGCTGCCCGCCGCCGCCACCGAGTGCGGCCGCGGCGAACGGGTTGAACACCGGCAGTGCCCCGACCTGCCCGCCCCCGGTGGGGGACATGGCGCTGCGGTACAATTCCCGGATCCGCGTCGCGACCTCGGCCGCGTCCGCGTTCTTGAGCGGGAGGATGTACGTCTTCATGACCACGGCGGAGTCGTTGGGTCCGCCGTCGATCGCGCCCTCGAGCAACTTCTCGATCATCACCACGTCGAGCGGGCTGGCCTTGACCACGATCACGGAGTTGCTGCTCCGCTCCGCGACGACGCGAATGCGCCCCGGGGCGGGTGCGGCCGGTGCGCCACCGCCACCGAGCCCCAGCAGCGCCAACGGGTTCAGTCCGCCGCCCAATCCGCCGCGCCCGCCGCCCTGTTGCTGCTGCTGCGGGCCGTTGAAGATCTCGGTCAGCTCGCGGGCCGCGTCCTCGGCGGCCACGGACTTCAGCCGGATCACCTTGAACAGGTTCTCGTCGACCTTCGCGCCCTCGGTGGTGACGTACCGGGCCAGTTGCGCGAGCACCTCGAGCGCCTTCGTGTCGTCGCTCTGGATGATGAGTTTTCCGCCGGCCACGGTGATGGTGATCGGCTTGTCTTCCTTACGTTCCGGGTCGCTGATCTGCGCGGCGATCAGGAAGTCGCGGCCGGGCAGTTGGTCCCGCGTGCCCAGGGTCGGCGGTTTCGCCGGTGCCGGCAGCACGGGGGCCGGTTGAAGGCTCGGCGGTGATTGGAGCCCCGGTTGCGGGAACGCGCCCGTCGGCGGTTTGAGCACCGGCGGTTTCGGGTTGAGCGGGTCGTTGATGATGACCTTCTTGCCCATCCCCTCCATCGCGCGGCCGAGGAGTTCGGCGACGACCGCGGCGTTGGCGCCCCCACCGAGACTGATGGTGCGCGAGTTCGGCAGAATCGTGGGGCTGCTCGGATTCGTGTCGAGCCCGGTTTCGCCGAGGAGCTTGAGGACGTTCTTCGCTTCGGCGATCTGCGCCGCCGTGCCCTTAATCAGAATTCCCGGGGTTACCCCGGTCTTCTGAGGCTCGATGCTCGGTCCGCCGGCGAGCGTGGTCGGGAACAGTTTCACCAACTGCGCCGCCGCTTCGCCCGGATCGAGGGCGTTAAGCGCGATGAACACGGTCTCCTGGGCCGTCCCGCCCGGTTGGTCGAGACCGAGGTACGCCGCCACTTCCTTCTGATCGAGGGGCGCAGCGGACACCAAGATCTGGTTCTGGGCCGGGAGCGCGACCGCTTGCACCCAAGGGAATTTCGTCCCGATGTTCTTGGCGAGTTCGGCCGCGGCGCCGGCCGACACGGTGTACGTCCTCATCACCGGGTCGGCCGCTTTCAACTTCTCCTGTCCCGGGAAGAGCGGACGGTCCTGTTCTTCAATGATCTTCTTGGCGAGGCCGATCTTGTCCTGCGGCGCGGTAACGAGGATCGCGTTCCGGCGCGCGTCCACCGCGATCTGCACGGTCTTCACCCGCCCGCCGCCCGTAGCGGGTGCAGCGTTCCCGCCGCCGGGGGCGCGGCGCGGGTCACCCCCGCCGCCCTGCCCCCAGCGCGGATCGAACCCGCCCCCGCCCTGCCCCCAGCGCGGATCGAACCCCGGCTGCATCGCTTGCGCGCCGGTGATATCGACCTTCACGTCGTTGCCGGCCATCAGCGTCTTGAGCGTTTCGGCGATCTCCTGCGGGCGCCGGTACTCGCACACGTGGTTCAGCGAGTCCGCGCCCTTGTTCTTGTCCACGATGTCGTCGAGCGTCTTCTGGATGCGCGCGATGTTGCCGACCGTGTCCTGGATCAGCAGCGCGTTCGGCTTGATGAGCGGGAACATCGTGCCGAACGGGGTGAGCATCTTTTTCAGCTCTTCGACCGCGTCCTCGACCACCATGCCCTCGACGGGGACCACGACCTGCACGATCTCGGTGCGCCCGCGCTCGGGCAGCTCGCCGAGCGTGACGCGCGGGAGCAGGGTCGGGTCGATCTTCTCGTCCGACGGCTGGATGAAGAACGTCATGTGTCGGCGAATCAGAATGAACTTCTGCTGCATCATCGCCTCGTTGATGAGGTCGGTGACTTCGCCGATGGTGAACTTGCGGTCCTTGCCCGGCTTGATGGCCACGGTGCCGGTCGGCTTGACGGTGGTGATGAGCGTCAGCCCGGTTTCCTTCGAGTACCAGTCGAGGACTTCGTCCCAGCCGGCCTTCTCGAAGTTGATGCTCACCATCTTCGCGGGCGCCGCCGCGGGAGTCGCAGGGGCCACCGGCGCGACGGCGCCGGGCATCCCTGGGACCGGCATGGTCGCGGGCTGGGCCAAGGCGCGATCGATCGGCCCGGTCAGCCCGGCGGCCGCGGCGAGAACGCCGGGCAGCCACTTGCGGAGCTTCAGGAGCTTCCAGAACGGAACCGCTCGCAGGCGCGAGCCGCGACGCTGACCCATAACATCCCCCAGAAACTGCGAAGCTCTCGTGGACCGGGTTCCCCCGCCGCTCGGTCGCGGCGGGTTCGCGGGCGCCCGTTCCCCAACGAGCGGTCCGCCGAACCGACGAGAGTGTTCACACACGTGATGAGGCTGAATATCGTCCGTCACCGGGGCCAGCAACGGGAAACTGCCGAAGCAAGGGAACTTTTAATCTAACCCCAGTTTATCTCAGTTGCCGCGCCAACACACCGTTAGATCGGAATGAGAGAATGCGGCAAATCTGGGTGGGCACGGGCACTTGGGTCGGGCTCGAATTTGGCGCGCCGAGTGCAAACTCGGGTCGGGGCTTCTCTGCCGATTGGTACGACGTCGTGTCGGGGAGAGGTCGGAACGCGATCCGAATCGCTGACCGAAAGCGGAACCGAAGTGGTGTGCTGATTTCTTCGTTGCGGGCGGTCTCGTTTTGTTGCGCGTGCGACGAACCTCGTGGTACAGCACGCGCAACAAAACGGGAACGCCCGACTTTTTGCTCGGCGGGATCTCGGTCCTCACGGGTTGCTGATCGCAGCCACTTCGACCATCGGGCCGTTGTCCGCGGCCTGCTTGAGAATCTTCTTCGCCTCGGGGTCCGGGATCAGTGTGATTGTCGCGAGCGACTGCCCGACGGTCCACCGGTAGAGCTTGGCCGGTGTGGACGCGACCCCCGCGGCCATGTTCCCCGCGATCGCCGTGATCGGGTTGGCCGGCCCCTGTTTGGGCGGTCCGCCCTTACCCGGCCAATTGGTCGGGCCGGCCTTCGGTTTCGCCGCCGCGGTCGGCTTCTGGTCTTCGAGAACCAGCGCGTCGCCTTCGACCGCGACCACTTTGAACGTGCGCTTGGTTTTGCTGTTGTCGTCGGAGATGACGAGCACGCCGTGCGCGTCAGTGTCATCTTCCTTCTTCTTGTCCTTGATGTAGTAGTACTTGCTCACGACCACCTTCTTGCCGTTCACGTCGATCTCGTACCGCTGGCGGTTCGCGGCGTCGCGGATCGCGGCCGACGCGGTGCCGTCCGAACGGAACGTGACCATCGTGAGGATGATCGCCGCGTCCACTTCGGGGCGCTTGTCTTCTACGTTGCTCGCGACCTTTGCTGCTTCGACAGAAATTTTGAACGAGGTCTTCTCGACCTTACCGTCGGCGGAGGTCGCGATGACCGAGATGGTCTCCGTGCCTTCGCTCGCGGAGGTTTTGGGCAACTCGATGGCGAGCGCCTTCGGATCGACCTTCAGCGCGCCCGAGGGGAACAGCGTGCCCGACGCGATGGCCGTGACCTTCGTACCCACGGCGCCTTCGCCGCTGACCGCGACCTTCACGGGTGACGGCTTTTCGTCCTGGACGATCTTCACGTCCTTGATCGGCGAGAGCTTGAACGCGGGGGGGGGCGCGAGCGGCCCGTTGAACGGGTCTTTCAGCACGATCAGGCTGTAGTCGCGGCCCTTGGCGAGCACCGAATTCAGCACCTGGGGCGAGATGCCGCGCCCGTACTCCTTTTGAGACGTCATGGTCGCGTACAGCCCGCCGCCCCCGATCGCCCCGAACGCGGTCGGGATCTGGAGCAGCGTCTTCCGGTTCTCGGCGCCGTCCACGATGATGGCCTCGGTGGTGAGGTCCACGGTGAGGTCGTTGCGCTTGCCCGTGCCCTTTGCGCCCTCGTCTTCTTTCTTGATGCTGAAGTGCGTGATCTGGTGGAGCAGCCCGAGTTCGTAGTAGCCCTTGAGGAAGTCCTTCACGACCCACATGTCGGCCTTCTTGATCTGCACCGCGTAGGCGATGCGCGTGTAGACCGGCTTGCCCTTGGAGATCTCGGGCACCTGGCGCGCGGTGTTGTCCACCACCTTCCACGAGATGGTGTACCCCTTCGGGGCCCCGGCCGCGTCCAGCAGGCGCCCCAGCGCGACGACGTACTCGCCCTTGGCGAGGTCCGCGTCGGCGGGGAGGCTCCGCGTGCGGGCCGCGGCCAGCTTCTTGGCGCTGGCCACTTGTGCCCGCTCGTCTTTCTCCAGGTCGTCGATCTCTTTTTGGATCGTTTCCTCGGCGGCTTTCTGCTGCTGGAGCGGCGACCAAATTAGCAGGTACCCGCCGGCGGCGCCGACGCCCAGCACCATGAGGCCGATCAAGAGGAGGGCCAGTGTTTGTTCGCGGGAAGTCATCGGATCGGGCCTTCGGTCGCGGTGATTCGTGGCTTGGTTGGACACCGGGAGTTACGAACGCGGCCGCCGGTCACGGGGCGGCGTCGGGCGCCTTACCTTCGGCCGGCGGGGGCGCGAGTTCGACCGGCGGGTCGGGCGCGCGCTCGGGGGCCGGGGTGAACGCCCCCCAGCTCCGCTTCGGCGGCGTGAAGTTCGGGTGGTTGGTGTACTTGTCCGGTTCGCGGTGGTTGACCTTCGTCACCAGCCCGAACCCCTGCGTGTACTTGCCCGCGCTCGCGGGGAGCGTACCGAGGAAGCTCACGGGGGAGTTCGTGTAATATTTGTTCGTGAGCGTGTTGTCGCGCTCGGTGGCGGACACCAAGTTGTTGACCGGTTTGGCGTCGGTCGCGGCGATCTTCAGCTCCACCCGGGACTGCGCCTCTTGCTTCCCGTCCTTGCCCACCGGGTACGGGGTCGCGGCCACACTCGTGAGGCGCATGTTGTCGTCGGCGGGCATCCGGGCGGCGAGGTCGTGCAGTTCGTCGAGCCACACGACTTCGCGCTTCGACCAACTGTCGATCGCGGTCGCGCGGCTCACGTCCGGCTTGCCCTTGTCCGTCTTCTCTTTCAGCTCGTCCCGCCGCTGGGTCAGTTGACCCACTCGCGCCTCGGCCGAGTTCAGCATCATGAAGCCGAAAACGGCGCCGCCGGCGAGCAGCACACCGGCCGCGACCGCGGCGACCACGAGCCGCCGCTTCGCGGGGTCGCGCGTGGTCACCGGCTGCCGGGGCGCGGCGAAGTTGATCGGGAGCGCGTCGTGGGCCTTGCCCGCGAGCAGCCCCACGGCCCCGGCAAAGCGCCCGCGGATGTGTTCGGGAACCTTCGGCAGTACGTCGGCGAGCGGGTCGTAGGAGTGGACCGGGATGCCCAGGGCCGAGGCCAACCGGCCGGTCCAGCCCGGCCCCACTTCCGCGAGGTACACCGCCTGGACCGGGTGGCCCGGGTGCTGGCCGGCGTAGACCGTGAGGTTGCGGCGCAACTGCGCGACGAGCATGTTCTCGTTCGCCAGCACGGGGCTGGGGATCGCCAAAGTCAGAATCATCTCGCCGTTGCGGACGACGGTGAACTCGCCCCCGCTCGGGCTGAGGGTGAGGGCCGCGACCGTGTCGGTCTTGTGTTCCGGCGCCGGCGCCGTGCCCGCGGCGAACGCCCGGACCAGTCCGGCGGCCACCGCGTAGGGCCGGGGGGTGACGCCCGCGAGCTTCAGCCCGGCCGCGACGCACATCGCCTGGATCGCGTGGAACACGTCCTTCCGCAACATTACCGCCATCGCCCGGCGGTCGCCGTTCGCGTCGCCGCCGTTGCCGTTGGTCAGCGGCGCGTAGTCGAGTACCACGTCGTCGGGCGACTCGGACATTTCCTTGATGGCCTGGAACTTGATGAGGGCCGGCTCCTCGTGCGCCGGCACCGGCGGGTGCTTCAGTTCCTTGAGAATGACCCGGTCGCGGCCGATCGAGACGAGGACCGGTGCGGGCGGGCCGCCGGCCGCGCGGAGCTTCGCGCGGAGGGCCTCGCCGAACGCGCGGGCGGTATCGAGCGTGAGCGCCGGGGGCGGGTCCCCGTCGTCCGCGGTCCACGCGGTCGCGTGGGTCAGCTTGACGGACCCACGCGCGCCGCCCGTGCCGGCGACGGCGTACACCCCGCTCGCTTCCAGATCGATCGCGATAAAGTTGGACACAGGTGCTCCGCTCCGAATTTCAATTCTTGGGGCCGGGCTCCACGTTCAAAACAGCGGACCCGGATTATTGGCTCGTTTTCGACGGATCGAATCCGCGGGGGTTCTCCAGGTCCGTCAGGTCGCGTATGTGGAGGAACCGCGGGGCGCCCTGGTTCGTGTCGATGACGGCCTCCATGCGGGCCACCGGTCCGCTGCCGCCCTCGAAGTACCCGATCGACTGCACGCGGTACACCATCGCGCTGCCCGTCACGTACTTTTCCATTTGCTGGAACGTGCTCGACGGAATGTTCGCGGTCGTAATCAGCCACGCGCCCGAGACGGTCGCGGCGTCGCCCGGTACCTGATCGGCGCGCGTGTTGATGATCGTGTCCACGTACCCCTCGGTCATGCCCGGGATCCCCAGGAGCACCTCGCGCGGCGCGGTGTTCACGTTGATCCGGGGGATCATTTCGACGTCCTTCGTCACCGTGGTCTTGTCCATCAGCGAGCCGAGCAACTCGTTGCGCTTGCTGGCGTCGAGCAGGGGCGAGAACGCGACCACGTCGAGATCTTCTGCCTTGGCGTCCTTTGCGCGGGGGAGCGTGATCCGCGTGTTAATCAGATCGAAGATCGAGTTCACCTTGTTCTTGCCCGTCCAACCGTTCGATTCGCCCTTGGTCTGAACCGCGTCTTGGAGTTGGGCGAGTGTTGCGGTGGTCACGGGCGTTTGCTTGGGCTGGGTAGAGGTGAGGGTCACCGTCACGGTCCCAGCCGTCACGGTACTCCCCGAGCCGCTGCTCATTGAGACTGGCGTCGTTGTCGTTGTGGTGGTTTGGAGGTTTCCGCTGGCGTCCGTTTTGGTCGCGGTGAACATCTTGTACGCGACGATGTACGTCGCCAGTTCGTCCCCGATCAACTGGGTGAGTTGCGGCAGCAGCGTGTCCAGTTCGCCGTTGAGGTACGCCCGCACGGTACCGGTCGAGTCCACGTTCAGTTCGCGCCCGTAGACAGTCAGGAAGTCGGACCAGCCGAGGTCCGGGGTTCCGCTCTCGCCGTCGTCGAACACGCCGTTGCGGTTCCGGTCGCCGCCGTAGAGCAGGTCCGGTGTCACGCCCCGGACGAACAGCAACTCGTCGAGCGAGTTGAGCGGGCCGTTCTTCGCCTTGTACGGGTTCGAGAGCGACTGGTACTCCGAGGATTCAGCGCCGCTGGCCCGCGGGACGTCGTCCGCGTCCACCCAGTCCACGATCGCGTCGGCGATGTCCGCGGTCATGTTGGGGAGCTGCATGAGCGCGTTGTAAAGCAAGTTGCCGGTGGGGTCGAGCGCCATCATGCTGTTGATGTTGATCTTGCCGCCCTCGTCGATCGCCCCGAACCGTTGCTCGTAAGTGCCCCCGTCCAGGCGGGCCACGGAGCGCACGTCGAAGTACGCGCTCTTGCGGCTGCTCCCGCCGGCTGCTGGTACTTCGATGCGCTCGAAAATGGTCGAGTTGTCGAACGGGTTGCTGTCGAGTTCCTCACTGAACGTGGTACGGTCGGAGAGCACCGCGGCGGCGTAGTGCAGCCCGGAAACGGCCGCGAGTTTGACCTGCGCGTCGTCGTTGGCCCGGGCGCTGGCCCGCGCTTCCGCCGACATCGCCGCAGTGAACCGGTACGCGACGAGCGACAGGACGACGATGACGATGAGCACGGCGAAAATAACGTACCCGCCGCGCCGCGAAGACTCGCGCTTGTCTCCTAATGGGTAGGAGGTCAGGTGCAGCTTCATTTCCCGCCTCCACTCTTGCCGCCGGTTGAGCCGCCCATGCTTCCTCCGGTGGTTGTTCCTGTGCTCGGTCGCGTTCCACCCGTGGACGGTGTCGTTGTGCCGCCCGAGCCCCCGGAGCTGTTTCCCCCGGTCGTGCCGGAGCCGGTGCTCGGCTGTGTTCCGCCCGTGGACGGTGTCGTCGTACCGCCCGTGGTTCCGCTCGTTGTCGTGTCGGTCGCGCCGTCGATCGGGGGTTCGATGAACGTCGGGGTGTTCGTGCCGGGCGCGGCCCGCACCGCGATCACCTGCGTCAAACGCTTCTCAACGGTCTCGTTGCTCTTCCCGGTGGGGATCTTGAGCACGAGCGTGACGCGGATCGCGCGGGGCGGGCCGAGCGGGGTCACGCCGTCCGGCCCGGGCACCGTGCCGTCCCACTCCGTGGTCCAGGCCGATCCGTCGGTGTACTCGAAGGACACGTCCGAAACTTCCTCCGCAACGAGCACCGCATCGGCCGCTTCGGGGTCGGGGTCGAGCGAGTTGCGCACCCCGTCGGCGGTCACCCACGGGCGCTCTTGCCGGTACAGCCCGCCACTGGGACCGAGCCAGTAAATGATCTGGCGCTGGTCGGCGCGGATCTGGTCGCCGGGGTTACCGAACCGCCCGAACGCCTCCGGCACGCGCCCCGCGAAGACCACGATCTGCTTCTCCGTTCCCGACACGCCGCCCTGGAACGAGAAGTCCGCGGCCCCGGCATTGGGATTATCGGTTTCACTGTCTGTCGAAGTCGTCGTTGTCGGGGTCGTTGTGGTACTCGGCGTGGTCGTGGAGCCGGTACTCGTTGCCGGAGTGGTAGAACCGCCAGAACCAGTTGCAGTGCCGGTGACGGTTGGTGTGGTTGTGCCCCCGGTGCTGGGCGTGGTTGCGCTCGAGGTGGCCGTGGTGCTCGCGGCCGGGAGCGGGTTCCCACCGGACCGCGGCGGGAGCGGCGCGAGTGTGCCGCTCAGGTCCACGGTCATCTTGTTGAAGATCCCGCGCGACAGGTCTTCGACCTCGCTCGCGTCGCGGCTGGTCTGCGTTTGCCGCAGCGTCACGGACATCGCAAGGTATAGTGCGGCGAGCAGCAGACTGGCGATCAGGGTGGCGAGGAGGATTTCGAGGAGCGTGAACCCGGCCCGGCGGGTGGAGCGGGCGCGTCGAGAGCGGAGCATCACGGCGTCGTTCCTCCCGTTCCGGTCGTGGTGCCGGATGTGGTACCGGTCGTCGAGTCGGTGGCCGTGGATTCCGCCGGGGGGCGCTCGGCTTGCGCCGCGGACCCCATCACAGTCGGGTCGAAGATCATCTGCGTCAGCACGATTTCGTAGGGCAGGCCCTTGAGATCGCGGGAGACGCGGACGGTCACGGTGTACAGGTTCGGGGGGCCGGCCGGTTCCGGGGTGACCGTGAACTTCCAGGCCGCGTCGTCGCCCTCGAAATCGCCAGACGATTCGCTGGTGAGGCTCACGACCCCGGCCTCGACCTCGACCATCTTGCCCTGCGCCAATCGCGTCCCGCGGGTCGCGGCGCGGGCCTGGTTCCCCTGGTCGGTACCCAGGTCGACTAACTGGCTGATGGCGGCGAGAGAAATAATCAGGATCGTCAGCGCGAGTATGACTTCGATCAGCGAGAGCCCGTGGCGTGGGGGCGTGCGGAGGAGCATCAGCGAGCCTCCGTACCGGCGGGCAGCACACGGGACGTACCCGTCAGCCCGCGGATCTGGATGCGAAGCGGTGAACCGCTGTCTTCTCGCACTCCAACGATAATGTTGTCATCCAGGCAGGTGCCGTTGGGCAGTACGACAGCGATCGTCGTCCACCCGTTGCCGGAATCGGACGCCGCGGACGGGTCCGAGAGGAGCTCCGCGGTGACGTAGTCGAACGCATACTCAACGACGGCCGCGCCCCCGTCGGCGTGTTCAAAGGCGGCGGTCTCGGCGAATTCCGGCCCGTCCGGGGCGCGCCGGATGCGTGTTCCGTTAGCCCCGATTGCGATCCGGTACGGGCGCGATTCGAGCATCGCCCGGCCGCGAGCCGTGGCCAGTTCCCCGCGAATCACATCGGCCGCGGCCCGCGGCCGCGAGTCACCGCGGAAGGCACCGATGCTGGGCAGCACGACGGCCGCCAACAGCAGAAGGATCGCCATGACGACGAGTACTTCAACCAGGGTGAATCCGCGGCGGGTGGAGCGGGTGAGCACGGCCGACCCTCAGGCGACGCGCGGACCGCCTCGGTCCGCACGGAACGGGAACGAACGTAAGGGCTAGTTCCGGGGCTCGGAGTTCGGCCCGACCCCGTACTGGCTGATTCGCGTGTTTGCGGCGTCCGGGGCGTGCGTGAAAACGAACACGTATGCCGTCCCGTCCGTTCGCGAGCGCCGCTCGAACTGGTACGGCTTGCCCCACGGGTCGATCGTGTTCGACTGACCGTCTTTCAGGAACGATGCTGCGCCCCACGGCGGCTGGTACAGGTCGGTGATGCTCGTCGGCATCTTCTCTTCGTCGGTGAGACCCGGGTTGGAGGTGCTCAACTGGTACGACTCGATGGCCGTTTCGATGCTCTTGCACCCGAGTTGGGCCTTACCCTTCTTCGCTTCTTCGATCTGCTTCGGGACGGCGACCGCCGCGATGGTCGCCAGAATCACGAGAATCGCGACCACCACCAGCACTTCGATCAGGGTGAACGCGGAGCGCCGGCGGGTTGCCGGAGAGAGGCGGGTTGTTGCGAGCATCATGGGTCGGAACCTCTTACGTGGGCGAACAGGAAGCGTGGATGCAGTCAGTATAACTCGGCGGGCGGTTAACCCGCCATGAGAGACGTAACTTCTTCAACTGAGCGTATTACTGATCTTGAATACGGGCATCAGTAAGCCGACCGCGATGGTGCCGACCACCACCGCCATGAACAGCAGCATGATCGGCTCCAGCAGTTTGACCATGAGTTCGAGGTTGCGGGCGGTCCGCTTGTCCAGCCCGTCGGCGACGTCGATCAGCACCTTTTCCAGGCTGTTCGCCTCTTCCGCGATGGTAATCATTTCCACGATGTCGGTCGGGAAGTGGCCGCTCTTGCGGAGCGGGTCGGCCAACTTTTGCCCGGCGGTCACGTTCTCCGCCGCTTGCTCGACGGCCGCGGCCAGCACCTTGTTGCCGGTCGAGTCCTTGGAGATGTGCAGCGACTTGAGGAGTGGGATGCCGTTGTGGAGCATCGTCCCCAGGATGCGGCAGAACCGCGATAGCGCCAGACCCATGAACACCGGCCCGAACAGCGGCAGCCGAATTTTGAGCTTGTCCACAATCAGCCGCCCGTTCGGGGTCTGCGACCACGTGCGGAACCCGATTCCCAGTGCGATCACCGCACCCAACATCAGCCACCAGTAGCCCTGAAGCGTGTGGCTAATCCAGAGCAGCAGGGTGGTGATGTCGGGCATCTCGCCCTTTTCCTTCAGCTTCTCGAAAATCGACTCGAACTTGGGAACGAAGAACACCATCAGCACGGCGACCACGCCGAAGCCGGCAAAAGCCAGGAACACTGGGTACGCGAGCGAGCCGACGACCTTTGCCTTCAAGTCCTCTTGGTGCTCGACGAACGCGGCGATGCGCTTGAGCACGTCTTCAAGGAACCCGCCCTCCTGACCGGCGCGGACCATGCTGACGGCGAGTTCGTTAAACACTTTGGGGTGGAACGCCATCGCCTGGGCCAACCCGGTACCGTCGGCGACGCGGGCGCGGATGTCGCGCAGCACCGACTGGAGCGCGCGGTTGGTGCTCTGGCGCTCGAGCAGTTCGAGCGACCGCAGCAGCGGTACGCCGGAGTGGAGCAGGTCCGCGAGTTGCGAGAACAGTGTGGCGGTCGCGCGCCCGCTGACGCGCCCGCCGAACAGTCCGCCGGCGCTGGACGCTTGCGTCTTGGCGCGCCCGATCTTCAGCGGAAATAGCCCGCGCCCGTCGAGGATCAGGGCCGCTTCGCGTTCGCTGCTGGCCGTGAGCGTCCCAGTGGACTTGGTCCCGGTGCGGGCGAGTGCTTCAAACGTGAAGTCGGGCATGGTAGCGCTCGGTGCTCGGTTTGTTCCGGTGAAACGACGACTTCAGGCCTTGGCACTCACGACCGATTACTGGCTCGCGACGACGCGGGGCAACTAACTTGATGGCTTATATGATCTTGCGTCGCCCGGGCTAACAATTGCTAACATTTTGGGGCGTTGCGGCGGGGTATTGGGTGGGAAATCGTCCTAACTACTGAAATTTCTGTTCCTTGCAGCCGCTGCGCACGACATCTGCCCCGCGCCGAACACTAACATTGGCTAACATTTTCGCGATTCTCGGCTCACTTTCGGCTCACTTCCGGTCTCGAAACGCCCACCCGAATCTCTTGCGGTTCGCAATTGGACAGTTGGTTCCTCAACTGCGAACTACTATTTTAGTGTACGGGCTATCACGTTGTCAGCTCGGAATCCATCCTGCGGGCGCGCGGTACAAAGGGCGCCGGTTCGGTGCCGCATTGCCTCAATGAACTAAACGCCAAAGCCGTTAGCTAATGTCGCCGGCGGTCGTGCGGTTCACTTCGTCGATGGTGGTGCTGCCGTTGAGCACCTTGCGCCAGCCGTCCTGACGGAGCGTAATCATGCCGGCCTTGAGTGCTTCCAGGCGGATCACGCCGGCGTTCACGCGCTGGACGACCAGGTCCTTCATTACCTCATTGTTGATGAGCAGCTCGTGAATCCCGGTCCGCCCGCGGTACCCGCCCTGGCGACACGCCCGGCACCCCGTCCCCTTCCACAATTTGCCGTCGTTCGCGGCGCCGGCGGCCATCATCTCCACCACGCCCTGCTGGATCGCGATGTCCGGGGCGGGTTTCACGGACCCCGTGCGCCCCGGGAAGTCGAGCGGCACCGAGTCCGGGTCGGGGACGTACTCGGTCTTGCAGTCGGGGCAGATCGTGCGCACGAGGCGCTGGGCCATGACGCCCTCGACCGTGCTCGAGACGAGGAACGGCTCGACGCCCATGTCGATCATTCGCGTGAAGGCGCTGGGGGCGTCGTTGGTGTGCAGCGTGCTGAACACCATGTGCCCGGTGAGCGACGCCTGGATCGCCATTTCCGCGGTTTCTTTGTCGCGGATTTCGCCGACGAGGATCACGTCCGGGTCGTGACGCAGGATCGACCGCAGGGCGTGGCCGAACGTGAGGCCGATCTTCGCGTGCGTCTGGATCTGCGAGATCCCGTCCTGGTTGTACTCGACCGGGTCTTCCACCGTGATGATCTTGGTGACTTCGTCCTTGATCTCGTTGAGCGCCGAATAGAGCGTGGTGGACTTACCCGAACCGGTCGGGCCGGTGACGAGAACAATGCCGTGGGGCCGGTCGATGAGTTGCTTGAACGTGCCGTAGATGTCCGGCAACATGCCGCACGATTTGAGGCTGAACGCCATGCGGCCCTTGTCGAGCAGACGCATGACGATGCCCTCGCCGTGGATCATCGGGATGATCGACACGCGGACGTCGATCTCGCGCCCCTGCACCTTCATCTTGATGCGCCCGTCCTGCGGGAGGCGCTTCTCGGCGATGTTGAGGCGGGCCATGATCTTGATGCGGCTGACGATCGCCAGTGCGAACCGGTTGATCTCCGGGGGCAGGTTCTGGAGCTGGAGCAGGCCGTCGATCCGGTACCGGATGCGGATGCCCTTTTCTTCGGTCTCGACGTGAATGTCGGACGCGCGCTCGTTGGCCGCTTCGACGAGGATCTGGTTCACGAGCTTGACGACGGACGCCTCTTGCGCCGCCTTCGCCATCTCGCTGTCGTCGGTTTCCAGGGCCTCGAGCAGTTCAACGTCTTCGTTCTTGGCCTCTTCCGCCAGCGCCGCGACGGTGTCACCGCCGACGCCGAAGTGTTGCTTGATGAGCCGGGTGATTTCGCGCGCCGGGGCGAGAACCGGCATCACGTGCAGGCCGGTGAGCGTCTGGAGTTCGTCGAGCGCGTACACGTCGAACGGGTCGCCGGTCGCGACGACGAGCGTGCCGTTGTGCCGGGCGACCGGCAGCAGGTTCTTGCGGTGAACCAGCTTCTGCGGCATCGCGGAGAGCACGTCCGGGGCGATCTTCGCGTGCGACAGGTCGATGAGTTCGAGGCCGAACTCTTCGGCCAGGACCGGCAGGATCGCGTCCTCGCGGACGAACCCTTTGTCGATGAGGATCTGGTGCGGGGGGATGTCGGGGTTGGCCTTGATGGTCTCCGCGGCGCGGGCGCGGTCGGTTTCGTTGAGCAGTCCGCGGGCGGTGAGCGTTTGGATCAGTTGCATTGTGGCCCCGTACCTTAGCTCAGCTTGTGTTGCTGTACCGCGGCTGTGGTGGTCGTACCTGTGGCGAGTCGGAGGTGTTTCGTAGAGTACCTGATTTTACGATCCAAGATATGAGAACCTGCTGAAACCGGGCAATCTGTGCGGGCTTACAATCGGCGCATTCGTCCGGCGAGGTTTATGCGCAAGTCGGGTGGTATTATCCGCAAAGACCTTAAACGCGAAGGTGCCCGACCCGCGACCAGAATATGAGAAATGTATGGAAATGATACTCGCGATTGGGAGGCGGAAGGTGGTGGTGCCCGCGTGGGTGGCGGACTTTGAATCCTTTCGGCACTGGTCGCACTCGGCCGAATTTCCCGAAGAGGGGCGGATCTGCCTTATCAACGGAAAAGTGTGGATGGACCTGAGCATGGAGGAGTTCTCAAGTCACAACGTCGTCCGCACGGAACTCGGTCGTGTGCTGGCGAATCTGATGAAGGAAACGAAATTCGGGCGGTTCGTGTCGGAAGGGATGCGATTCGGACACTTGGGGACGCAGTTGTCTACCGAACCGGACGGGATGATCGTTTCGCACGAGACACTGCGCGACGGGCGCGTGGAATTGGTCGGTGGGGACACGGGGACGCAGACCGAACTGGTCGGTTCGCTGGAAGTCGTCATTGAGATCGTCAGCGAGAGTTCGGAAGTCAAAGACACGGAATGGACGATGACCGCGTACTTTGACGCTGACGTACAAGAGTATTGGGTCGTTGACGCGCGCGACGAGGACGATATCCGGTTCGATATTTACAAGCGCGGGAAGAAGGAATACCTCGCCGTGCGCAAGGCCGGTGGGTGGACGAAATCGGCCGCATTGGGCAAATCGTTTCGACTCACTCAATCCGAGGGCGCGGACGGCAATCCCGATTTCACACTCGAAGTGCGCTGATGAATGCGTTCGATGGCCCAGCGCGCCGCGTCGCGGATCACGTCCTCGGAATCGGTGAGTGCCTTTTCCAGTGCCGGCAACGCGCGTTCATCACCGACATTCCCCAACACGATTGCCGCGTTGCGCAACAGACCGGCCCGGCGGTTCCGCCAGAACGACGTCTTCTTGAAGCGCACGCGGAACGTATCGGTATCGAGGCCGAGTAGTTCCGCCGGGTCGAGCCACGCCAAATCCGGGTCGTGTGGGAACGCCGGGGAGCGATTGCCGGCGTTACGGTTCCACGGGCACACGTCCTGGCACACGTCGCAGCCGTACAGCCAGTTCCCCACTGGTTCCCGGAGTTCGACGGGAATATCCGAACGCAACTCGATGGTCAGGTAGCTGATGCACTTGGTCGCGTTGAGCACGAACGGCTCTACAAATGCCTGTGTCGGGCACGCATCGAGGCACGCCGTACACGTGCCGCAGTGCGAAGATGTTGAGGGCGAATCTGGTTCGAGTTCGAGATCCGTGAGGACCGCACCGAGGAAGAAGAAGCTCCCGCGTCGCGTGTTGATGAGCATCGTGTTCTTGCCGACCCACCCCAAACCGGCGCGCCGGGCGAAGTCGCGTTCGAGGAGCGGCGCGGTATCTGCGACCGCTTCCGTTCGGCAGCCGGGCACTTCGGCTTCAAGCCACGCCGCGAGCGCGTTGAGGCGGTCCCAGATGAACCGGTGGTAGTCGGGGCCGGCGGCGTAAGCCGCGACGCGGGCGAGGGGCGAGGGCTGCAACCCCTCCCCAACCCCTCCCCTAAGCGGAGAGGGGCTTAAAACCGTTGCGGATTGCGTGATGTCTGTTGTGTTTGGTTCTGTCCCCCCTTCCTTCTTAGGGAAGGGGGTTAGGGGGGTAGGTTCCTCCCCTCTCCCGTACTCCATTCCCACCATCAGCACGCTGCGCACGCCCTCCAGGATGCTGCGCGGGTTCTGGCGCTCGGCGCGGAATTTAGGCAGGTAAGACATTTCACCCGCGAATCCGCGCTCGAGCCACGCGCCAAAGCGCGCGAACCCGTCCGCGTCGGTCGCGGGCGCGATGCCCGCGAGCGCGAAGCCGAGTTCACGGGCGTGCTCTTTGAGGCGATCGGAGAGAGACGTGTTTGGCGCGTCGCGTTGGGTGCTTCGTTGGTGATTCACACCTTCATCATGGTGAAGACGGGGACGAAGGTGCAGCCCAAAAGTGCCTAGTCCATGCGTACTTTGGCACCGAAGTCCTTCTTCTCGGCGCTGATGAAGTAGGTGGCGCAGGCGGCGTCGATGAGGTCCGGGCTGAAGTTCACGCGCTCCATGTTGTACTTCGCGATCGACATCATCTGGTCGAGGATGTCGCGCGGCTGGCACATGCGGAACGGGCGCCCGCTCGGGCGGTACCACTTCTGAACCAGGTAGTCCACGCCGCGCGAATCGAACTCGACGCGCTTGCTCCGGCACACCAGCTCCCAGATCTTACGGTACTGGGCCTCGTCCGGGTCGCGGATCTCGATCTTGAACTTGATCCGGCGCAAGAACGCTTCGTCCGCGAGCTGGTGCGGGTCCAGGTTCGTGCTGAAGATGAGCAACTGGTCGAACGGCACTTCCACCTTCGTGCCGTTGACGGTATTCAGGTAGTCGTACTTCTTCTCCAGCGGCACGATCCACCGGTTGAGCAGGTCCATCGCGCGCACCTGCTGGCGCCCGAAGTCGTCGATCATGAAGATGCCGCCGTTGGCCTTCATCTGGAGCGGCGCTTCGTAGAACTTGCCCACGCTGTTGTACTTCAGGTCGAGCATCGGCATCGTGAGCTCGCCGCCGACCACGATCGTCGGGCGCTTCACCTTGATGAACCGCTGGTCGAACTGCACCCCGCGCTTCAGCACGGTTTCGGTCACGTCGTGGTGGTCGTCGTCCTGGATCACGGTGTGCTGGATCGGGTCGAACACCTTGATGATCTGGCCGTTGGCCTCGACCGCGTGCGGGACGTAGATGGCGTCGCCCATGAGCCGGGTGATGCGCTCGGCGACGCTCGTTTTCCCGTTGCCCGGGTAGCCGAAGAAGAAGATCGACTGGGCGGAGTTGATCGCGGGGCCGATCTCGTTGAACGACTCGTCCGTGATGATGAGGTCTTCAAACGCCCGGCGGATGCTGCGGCGCGTGACGATAAGGCGCTTGATGGTTTGGGCCATCACGGACTCGACGTAGTCCGCGAACGGTACCGGGGCCGGGCCGACGTAGCTGGTCTTGTCGAGCGCGTCGCGGAGCGCGTCTTCGCCCTTGGGCGGCTTGATCGCGTAGACGAAGCTGGCGTCGCCGCTGTTGCCGCGCTGGGCCACGATGTCGATGAGCGACTGTTTCCGCATCGCCTGGAACACGGGATTCACGATCGGGAACGGAACGGCCATCGAGTTGGCGAGTTCGCCGCCCGTAATCTGCCCGCGGGTGTAAATCGTCCGCATCGCCAGGTCGAAGATGAACGGCAACTCGAGCCCGAGGTCTTCCCACCGACTCGGTACGCGCGGGATGTAAGAGTTCCCCGTGAGCGGCATCCCCTCTTCGTCTGTTGGCGGCGCATCTCCCAGGAGCGTAACGTCTTCGGTCAGTGTGCCCGTGCGCTCCGCGTCTGCGAGCAGGGCCTCGAAGTGCAGTTTGTGGAGCCGCAGGTGCGCAATAGCTTCCTGGTCGTCCTTGGCTTCGGCTTCGGCGAGGCAATCAATGACCGCGGGCGCGACCGCGTACTTCACCCCGTCGATGTACATGTGGTGCAGATATTCGCCGGGCCGGACGAAACAGTCCGGGGTGTGATCCGGCACGGCGATCATCTGCTGATAGAACTCGTTCGCAATAATGAACCGCATGGCGCGTGAGTTCCCGTGTTCGAGCGGCGAGCGTTATTCGCGCCAAGCATAGAACACGCATTCAGGTCAGGCGCGAGCGTGAAGTCTGGAACGGAAATTCACGACCTCAATGGGGCACGCAAGTGCTTTAGCGATCTGGGGAAAGTGCGTATCGACCCAGCCATTAGCCGAGGCAAACTCCCACGGTGTACCGGGCGGGACGTCTACCGATTTGAGGAGGACGAGCCGTTCGGCGCGGAGGACCAGTGCGGCGCGCGCGGCGATGGAATCAGTCGTCACGCTCCAGGAGTGAGGAAGGGCGCCGGGGCACCCCTCGTCTTCGAGCGCGAAGGTGAAGCAATCGAGACAACCTACTTTCCCCGCTCCCCTCGCTAAAGGGAAGGGGGGGGGAACCACCCGCTCGTTAACACTCGCGGTTCGCCCAGAGGCGCCCAATACCTGCTCCCCCTTCCCTAACAGGAGGGGGTTGCAGGGGGAACCCGCAGGGGGTTCCCCCTCACCAGAAGCGAGGGGGGCGGGGGGAGGAGGTTCTGAAAACAACCCCTCCCCAACCCCTCCCCTAAGCGGAGAGGGGCTTAAAACCGTCGCGGATTGCGTGATGTCTGTTGTGTTTGGTTCTGTCCCCCCTTCCTTCTTAGGGAAGGGGGTTAGGGGGTTAGGTTCTTCGCGACTTCCCACCAGTCGCTCCAAAAACGTCCGCGTCACACTCAGCGATTGCAGTGCGAGCCAGTGCGCGGCTTCTTCGCCCAATCCGTGCGTGCGGTCCAGTTTCCGCACGGCGTCCGCGACCGGCCCGCCACCGGGGACGAGCAACACCTCTGCCGGCCCGAGCGATTCAATGAACGCGCGGAGCGCTGGCCCGAGGGCCGCGGAGTCGAAGAGGCTCCCGCCGACCTTCACGACGATCATCGCCGGCGCTCCGTCGCTAGCACCGCGACCGCGTAGGCCGGCGCACAGGCGGAGGCGTCGGGGCCGAGTGTGTCGTTGAGGGATGTGTGGTGGGGGGCGCCGATAGCTTGTTGCGCGAGGAACTCGCCGGAACCGGATACGATGTAGGCGACATCTTCAGATGGCGTCAATTCGGCGAGCCGCGCCGCTAACTCCCGATCGAGTACGCGCCGCCGGAACACGCCGACGCGGGCCAGAAAGTTGGTCAGCGACCACTGCGGCGTCGCCCGCTCAGGGGCCGCACCTGCTTGCCGAGCTTTCAGGAAACCACTGACGTCAGCGATGCACTCCCGGAGCCGCGCGAGTTGGCTGTCACGAGCACCTTGCACGAGGGTGTCGGTAATATCAGTTGGAATCGTTTCGAGATCGGCACCACACATTCGTGCGAGCCGGGCGGCGGCATATTTTCGCGTTGCAGGGCGACTGTCGGCGGTATCGTGGTCGTTGGGGTCTTCCGGAATGTTGCCCAGCATCACGTACACGTCGAGCGTGGTGGCGAACAGTTCTGCCGCCGTCAGCCACGGCAGGATTGCGCACACCGGTGTTCGGCGGACGCCGGTGTAAACCAGTTCGCCGCTAAAGAGGCGATCATAATCCGTCTTGCCGACCGGCACCGGCTTGCCGTCCATAATCGGAATGATGTCCGTTGTTGTGGAACCCACATCGACGAGGATCGCCCGGCCCTTGGGAACGTACTGCCCCGCGAAGGTCGCGAGTGCGTGCCAGTTCGCCGCGGCGACCTTCATGTGATTCTGCTTCGCTTCCTCCGAATTCAGGAACGCGCCGTCCGTGCTCCACACATTGATCGCGCGCCCGCCACTCGCACGCCGCACGGCCGCGATGATCGCGTGAACGCCGTCGCGCTTCGTCTCGAAACAGTCGCACAACTCGCCGGTCATCGTTACGGCCAGTTCCTCGACATCCGGGAACTTCGCCACAAGTTCGGCGAGAGCGGTCGGCAGCTTGTCCGGTTGCTTCCATAACGGGAACGGCACCGACACGGCGCGTTTATCCGCGGTTGCGGCCTTCAGATTCGCCCCGCCGATGTCGAGTCCTAAGATTGACGTTGCCATGCGGCTCAGAATACCGTCGCGGGGTCGTAAAGTCGAAAGTCGCGCGTCCCCCTGAAACCCGGACGCCGACCGCTGACACCCTGCGACCTGCGACTTTACGACCTCCGACTTTGCGACCTTCGACTATGCCCCGCTACCTCGTCGGAATCGATCTCGGCACCACGAACGTCGCGGTGGCCTTCGTGGACACGGCCAGTAAAGCGGCCGGCGGTCCGCGACTGCACACGTTCCACGTCCCGCAAGTCGTCGCGGCCGGTCAGGTGCAAGAGCACGACCTGCTGCCGTCGTTCCTCTACATCCCGGGGCCGCACGACCTCGCGCCCGGGGCGATCGATCTCCCCTGGAAGAAGAACCCGCCCGATACCGCGGGCCTGTTCGCTCGCAATCACGGGGCGAAAGTGCCCGGGCGCCAAATTTCGAGCGCGAAGTCGTGGTTGTGCCACCCTGGTGTCGATCGCACCGCGCCGCTGTTGCCGTGGGCCGGTCCGCCGGACGTTCCGCGCCTGTCGCCATTAGAAGTGTCGGCGAAGTACCTCAAACACATCGTCGAGGCGTGGAACAACGCGCCCAATCGCAAAGAGGCGGACAAGCTCGAAGAACAAACGGTGGTGGTGACGGTGCCCGCGTCGTTCGATGACGTGGCACGGAACCTGACGGCCGAGGCCGCGAAGCAAGCGGGCTTGAAGCACGTCACGCTGCTCGAAGAACCGCAGGCCGCGTTCTATGCGTGGCTCGGCACGCACTCGCCGCAGGAAGCCGGAATGCTGCGCCCCGGGATGCGCTGCTTGGTGGTGGACGTCGGCGGCGGAACGTCCGACTTCAGTTTGATTCGGGCCGGGGAGGAGAAGGGAGAACTCACGTTCATCCGCGACGCGGTCGGCGACCACCTGCTGCTCGGCGGCGACAACATGGACCTCGCGCTCGCGAAGGCCGTCGAGCAGAAGCTCCCCGGCGGCCGGCTCGACGCGGCGCAGTTCGGGTCGCTCGTGCAGGCGTGCCGCGGGGCGAAGGAAGCGCTCCTCACCGCCCCCCCACCGCCCTCGTACCCCGTCACTGTGATGGGGAAGGGGCGCTCCGTTGTGGGTGGCACGGTGTCGGTGAACATTACCCCGAAGGACGTGGCCGTCGCCCTCTTCGACGGATTCTTCCCGCTCACGCCGTTCGACGCGGAACCGACCCACGGCATCCGCACCGGGCTCCAGGAGATGGGGCTCCCGTATGTCTCCGACGCGGCCGTCAGCAAGCACCTCGCGGCGTTCATTCGGCAGCACGTGCCCGCGACCGAGGGCGTCGATGCGATTCTTTTCAACGGCGGGGTGTTCCAGCCGGAAGTGCTGCGCGAGCGCGTCATTGATGTGATGCGGCCGTGGTTCGACCAGACGGAGAAGAAGTGGGAGCCGCTGGTCCTAACGAGTCCGTCGCTCGACCTCGCGGTCGCGTGGGGCGCAGCGTACTTCGCGTGGCTCAAGCACTCCGGCGGTCGGCGCATCGGCGGGGGGATTCCGCGCTCGTACTACGTCGCGGTGGAGACTGATGCACCGGGGCGCGGGGTTCACGCGCACAGCGTTCCGGTGTTGTGCGTCGTTCCGCGCCGGA
The DNA here is from genome assembly GCF_017939745.1 of Gemmata palustris. Classification (NCBI taxonomy): domain Bacteria; kingdom Pseudomonadati; phylum Planctomycetota; class Planctomycetia; order Gemmatales; family Gemmataceae; genus Gemmata; species Gemmata palustris. The sequence goes on from NZ_JAGKQQ010000001.1 coordinate 7,219,787, forward strand.
TGCAGGAGGGCGAAGAGGTTCACATGCCGGAGCCGGTGCTGGAACTCGCGCTCGGCGAGCCGGTACTGTTCCCTCTCTACACCTCGACCGTGCGTGGGGATGATAAACCGGGGCAAGTGCTGCGATTGCCGGAAGAATCGCTGATGCGCCTGCCGCCGCTTCACACGATTCTGCGCGGCGGAAAGAGGGCCGGCGCCAAGCGCGTGCCGGTCACGCTCGCGGCCAAGTGTACCGAGATCGGCACGCTCGAACTTTACTGCGAATCGAAGGAAGGCAACCGCTGGCGCCTGGAGTTCAACGTCCGCGACGTGCTGCGCGAACCGACGAAGGACGACATCGATGACGACGCGAAGGGCGCTGTGATCGACGTCTTCCCGGAAGAAAAAGTTCAGGCTGCTGCGGCGCTGATCGCACAGGTGTTTGGCGATCCAGGGACCAGCGCCCCCGAAGTGGGTGAGGCGCCCGCGGTCCCCGCGGCCACGACCTCCGATCTTCCCAAACTGCTCGAAGCCGCGTTGGAGTCGCCGCGCGCCGACTGGCCCACGGGTTTGTGCCGCCGGGTGTGGGAGTTCCTCGAAGCCAACGCGCCCGGTCGCGCCCGGTCACCCGGGCACCTGTCGCGGTGGTACAACCTCACGGGTTACACGCTGCGGCCCGGTTTCGGCGACCCGGTCGACCGTTACCGCGTCGAATCGCTGTGGAAGATGATTACCGCCGCGGCGAGCGGCCAGGCGCAGACGAGCGGCCCGAAGAAGATGGTCGTCCCCGAGGGCGGTGCGGATTATTGGATCATGTGGCGCCGGGTGAGCGGCGGGTTGAACGCGGCGCTCCAGCAAGCGCTGTTCTCCCGCTTGAAGCCCACGCTCCTTCCCGTGAAGGGCAAGGCGTTCTCCCGCCCGCCGGCCAACGAGTTCGCCGAGATGTGGCGGGCCGCTGCGAGCCTCGAGCGCCTGGATGCGAAGACCCGCGAGACGCTCGGTGCCGCCGTGCTTCGAGATTGCAAGAAGTCGCCCGTGCCGACGTATGCGTTTTGGGCGCTCACGCGGTTCGGCGCCCGGGTCCAGTTCTACGGTCCGTTAAACTCGGTCGTTCACCCCGAGATCGTGGAGCAGTGGATTGATGAGCTTCTGCCGTTCACGCCGGCCAACGACAGCGAGAAGAACGGCTGGCTCTTTTGCTTGTCGCAGCTCGCCCGCCAGAGCGGTTTGCGCGCGGTGGACATTAGCGATTCGACGCGCAACCGGGTGCTGGACGTGCTGCGTGCGCACCCGTGCCCCGCGGCGTGGAAGCGGATGGTCGAGGAGGTCGTCGCGGCCGAGGGCGAAGAAGCGTCGCGGTTGTTCGGCGAGAGCCTCCCGATTGGGTTACGATTGTCGGGTGGGTAATGTGTTGGCGAACCCCGCCCGCAAGGGCGGTGGGAGCACCTGGCGCCGCGGCGGGTATCGCTGGGTCAGCTAGCCACCGCCCGGCCCTTGCGGGCGGGGTCCACTGTAGTCAGACCGGATCGTGCTGATTGTCTGTCTTCCGCAGCCGGCCTTTGTCAACGAATGGCAAACGTGGGGTGCGCCAGCGTTTTTGGTTGTGCCCTCTCCCCTTGCGGGAGAGGGTGGTGAGGCTTTGCGAACCGGGTGAGGGGTGGTCGCCACACACCGGAAGCAACCCCTCACCCCGCCGCGAAGCGCGGCGACCCTCTCCCGCAAGGGGAGAGGGCACAACCAAAAACGGAATCATTGCCCACGTTCGCAATCCATTGCGTGAGGCCGGCTACAGAAGGCAAACAAAGCGAGACGGTGTCACTTGCTGCCTTCGTTATCACCCACCGCCCTTACGGGCGGGATGCCCGGTTCTTCGGAACACTCTCATGCTCACGCTCACGGTCGCGAACAAGCTCGAAACGCAGCAACTCACGCACAGCAGCGGCCCGCTGGAGCTCGGGCGCGGGCCGGTGCGGTCGGGGTCGGCGCGGGTCGTGGTGCGCGACGCCTTCGTGTCGCGCGACCACATCCGCATCGAGGAGCTACCGGGCCGCAAGGTGAAGGTGGCGAACCTCAGCACGAAGGCACCCGTCACGGTGGACAACCACGCGGTGCTGAACCCCGGCGCCGATTGCGACTATTTGCTCCCGGTCCGGCTGGCCGTGGGCGAAACCGTTATTGATGTGGATTCCGGCGACTCCGAGCCGGTCTCGGTGAACGTGCTGAAGACCATCGCCGCGCCCGCGCGGGCGGGGTCCGGTACGCAGCCGGCGCTCATCGACCGCAGCGAGGCCGCGAAGCCCGAGGAGATCGTCGGCTGGCTCGAAACGGTCGTGAACGTGCAGAAGGCCGGCGAGCGCGACGCCTTCTACAAGCAAGCGGCCGACGCGCTCGTCTCGCACATCGGGTTGGACACCGGCATCGTGCTCGTGAAGGAGCGCGATGCGTGGCGCGTAACGGCGCAGGTAATGAGGGACGACAAACAGCCCGCCCGGGCGTTCAGTCACGCGCTCGTGAACCAGGCCCTGACGGGTAAGCGCACCTTTTACGTGGGCGCGGCGGCGGCCGGAGGGGGCGAGAGCCTGGTGGGGGTGCAGGGCGTCGTGGTCTCGCCGTTCTTCGACTCGAAGGACAACGTGATCGGCGTGGTCTACGGTAGCCGGATGCAGCGCGCACGCGGGCGCGAAATCGGGCCGCTCGAAGCGCAGGTCGTGCAGTTGCTCGCGACCGCCGTCGGTGCCGGGCTACAGCGGTTGGAGCAGGACGACGAGGCCAACCGGCTGCGCGTGGCGAAGGAGGCGGCGGAAGAAGCCGACCGCACCAAAAGCGGCTTCCTCGCGATGGTCAGCCACGAACTCCGCACGCCGCTCACCACCATCATCGGCTATTCGGAGATGCTGCTCGAACAGGCCGCGATGGACAACTTGCCGCAATACACGGCCGACCTCCAGCAGGTCCACGCCGCGGGCCAGCACCTGCTCGCGCTCATCAACGACATCCTCGATTTCTCGAAGATCGAAGCGGGCAAACTGGAGATCGCGAACGATCCTTATGCGCCGGCGAGCTTGATCGGCGACCTGATGTTGTCGGTGGAACCGCTCGCGAAGAAGAACAAGAACCAAATTGAAGTGGACTGCCCGCCGGACCTGGGCCGCGCAATGGGCGACCCGACGCGCATTCGCCAGTGCGTGCTGAACCTCGTGGGCAATGCGTGCAAGTTCACGACGGACGGCACCGTGAAGGTGACCGCCCGGCGCGAGCCCGTGGCCGGGGTGGACTCGATCCTTATCGCGGTGTCGGACACGGGAATCGGCATGTCGCCGGAGCAGGTGGGCCGGCTGTTCCGGGCGTTCACGCAGGTGGACTCTTCGGCCGGGCGCAAGTTCGGCGGCACCGGCTTGGGACTGGCGATCAGTCAGAAACTCTGCGCCGCGATGGGCGGGCAGATCACCGTAGCGAGCGAACTCGGCAAGGGCAGCACGTTCACGATGACTATCAAAGCAATGCTGTGAGCGCAAACGGACAGTGGAGGCGATGGTCAGCCCGACTCGTGTCCCGATTTCGTCCACTCGTTGCGGAGCACCGAGTACATCCGCACGTCCTCGAAATTCCCGCGGCGCAGGAGCGCGTGGCGGAACACTCCTTCGTGCTGGAAGCCCAGCTTCGTCAGGACGCGCTCGCTCGCGGTGTTGCCGTCAATGACGCGGGCCTGCATTCGCTCCGGTTCGTACTCGGTGAATGCGAAGTTCAGCACCGCCCGACACGCCTCGACAACATACCCCTGGCCCCAAAACGGTTCGGCGATCCAGTAGCCGAGCTCCATCGTCTGGTGCGGCTTCGCGGCCCAAAAGCACCCGCACGCACCGATGGGGTGTGGGTCCGGGGTGACGGTAATGGCGTAGGGCTCGGGCATTCCCTCGAGGTACCGCAGCACGGCGTAATCGCGGAGGAACAGCATCGTGTCCGCGACGGTGCGGTGCGCGTCCCAGAGCGTGAACCGCGTCACGTTCGGGTTCCGCGCGTGCTCGAAGAGCGGTTGTGCATCGTCTTCGGTGAACGCCCGGAGGACGAGGCGCTCCGTGGTGAGCGTCGGCGGGCGCCAGTTGGGCAGTTTCATCATTTCAGCCCCGCAGCGCGTTCCACTTCGGCGCGATCGATTTTCGGGGTGCCACCCGGGTACTCGCACACCCGGGCCGCGTAGTGCGTGGCGAACTTCGCGCACTCGCGCAGCGGCCGCCCCTCCAGGTGCAGGCACACCATCGCGGCGGTGAATGCGTCCCCCGCCCCCACCGTATCAACGACCTTCGCGGACACGCCGGGCTCGGTGAATGTTTCACTTGGATAAAGTGAGCCGTCGTCCCCGTCGTCCTCTTCCCACCGTCTGTAGATTTCGCACCCCTGTTCGCCACGAGTCAGGATCGTAGCGCCACAGCCGAAGGCGAGCGGCGTCACGGCGTCCATGACATCGGATAGTGATCGGAATCCGAGGACGTCGCTGAGCACAGAGAGCTCATCCGCGTTGATTTTGATCCAATTGCTCGTGCCGATTCCCCACCGCAGTATTTCTTCAGAGAAATATTGCCCTCGGAGATTCACATCGAACACGACCAAATCCCGCGGCCGCGGGTGCAGCCTTTCGGCGAATCGGTGAACGGGAACCGGTGTGCCGAACCGTTGCGCGAGTGTACCGAAGCACGCGGCGCGGGCCGTTTTCAGAAGCGGTTCGAGCTTCTCGTCCCACCCGATGTAATCCCATGCGACGTATTCGGTGATCGTGTACGTCGGCACCTTGTTCGCGTCGAGTGCCACCTGGACCGTGCCGGTCGGGTGATCGGGATCGGTCTGGATGTACTCGTCTGAAAGCCCGAGTGCCCGGACGCGGTCGCGCAACTCGTGCCCGAGGTCGTCGGCGCCGACGCGCGACACGATGACCGAGTCGTGGCCGAGCTGGTGGCAGTGGAACGCGAAGTTGAACGGCGCCCCGCCGGCCACCTTTCGGCCGTCCGGGTACACGTCCCACAGCACTTCGCCGATGCCGACAATTGGGTTCATGACAACTCCGGGCGAACGGCCGGTGTGAGCCGGCCGGTGAGAACAGTGAAGAGTTTTTGACAGGATTAACACGATCAAGAGACCGCTCGACGTGGATCGCGTCTCTGGTTGATCTGAATCCGGTTGATCCGGTTAATCCTGTCCAATTGTTCTTCGTGCGATTGCGCTCGACACCGGCCGGCTCACACCGGCCGTTCGCCCACCCACGGGGCCGGTTTCTTGTCGAAGAACGCGGTCAGCCCGTGGTGACACTCGTCGGTGAGGCGCGGTTCAGCGCTCGCCTTCGCGAGGTCATCGACGCCGACCGACTGGCGCGAGCAGCGGTGCAGCAGTTCCTTCGTGGTCGCGAGTGCTTTGGGGCCGCCTTCGGCGAGTGACTTCGCCCACTCACCGGCCACGAGGAGCACGTTTTCTGCCGACGCGATCTGATTCACCAAGCCCACGCGCAGGGCCGCGAGTCCATCAATGAGTTCGCCCGTAAGAAGGAGCCACCGAGCGGTGCGCTCGCCGACGTGCCGGAGCAGGTGCGGCATCACCATTGCTGCGACCAGTCCGCGGCGCACTTCCGGGTACCCGAACTTCGCATCGGGCACGCTCACGGCGAGGTCGCACACGGTCACGAGTCCCGCTCCGCCCGCGACCGCAGCGCCGTTCACGGCCGCGATGGTCGGTTTGGGTAGCGTGTAGATGAGTTCGTACAGCGCTGAGAGCTTCGCCGCGTCGTCCCAGACTTTATCGCTATCCGCCCCCAACGTTCCGCGAAGTTCGTCGAGGTCCATCCCCGCGCAAAATGCAGTCCCCGCGCCCGTGAGGATCACGCTTCGCGCAGCGCTGTCTTCGGCCGCGCGCCGGAAGGCATCGCCTAACGCTGCGATCAGCGCGCGCGAAAGGGCGTTGCGTTTGTCGGGACGGTTGATCGTAATGACCGCTGCGGAACCGCGGTTCGCGTACTGCACGATGTCGGACATGGATTCTCCCGTTCCCGTCAGGACGTCGGTTCTTCCCACGCCACCATCATGCGCAATAGGGCCACCGCCAACGTCTTGCCCTGCGTGTCGGTGCGCAACGACCGACTCGCGCCGCCCGCGAGGGCATCGTACAACATGAAGTTCAGCCCGCGCACGTTCGCGGCTTCAAAGCGCTCCACGCGGGTCGCCCCGAGCGGGCGGAAGTATTCGGCCACGACATCCGCCGTGAGGTGCTCGCGCAGCCACGCGAACCCCGCGTCGGTGTACGCGATCACGGCGATGTTCGCGTGGTTGCCCTTGTCGCCGCTGCGCCCGTGGGCGATCTGCGAGAGCGGAACTTGCGCCATCACACCACCTCCACGACCGGTGTCACGGCCGACTTCGCAACGAGCGCGGGCCAGTAAGCGAACACTTCGCGCACGGGCGGACGACCCGTGGTGTAGCCCGTTGTGCCCGGGAACCCCGATGTGACGAGCGGGGCGAATTCCTTCGTGAAGCGTTCGATCGCAGCTTTACGCGGATCGCGCACGCTCACACGAAGCACGACCTCGGGCGGGTCGGCGGTCGCGGTGATAACGCCGGGCACGCAATCGCCCGCGCCGAGCGCTTCGATACGGCTCTCGGCGAAGGTGAATCCCGCCTGTTTCAACTTTTCGAGCAGGATCGCGCCGGAGCGCCGGGCTTTCGTTGCGGCATTCGGTCCCGCGATGACCAGCGTGCCGGCCGACATGAACCCGTCGCGGTACGCGATCGACACCTTGTAGGTGTCCGTCAAGCCGTTCGCGGTGCCGCCGGTCACGTTCACCACGTCGGGTTTCGCCTGCGTCAGTTTCACAGTGGTGAAATCAGCGACGACATCGGGCGTGAAGTATCGCGCGGGATCGGCGACTTCGTAGAGGAGTTGCTCCGACACCGTTTCGATGTTCACCGCCCCGCCGGTGCCGTCGGGCTTCGAGATCGTGAACGTGCCGTCTTCTCGCATCTCCGCGATCGGGTACCCGACGTTTTCGAGGTGCGTGGATTCGTCCGCGTTGATCCACAATCCACCGGTAGCCTGTGCGCCGCACTCGATCAGGTGCCCCGCGACCGTCCCGGCCGCGAGCCGGTCCAGATCCGCAGGGCCGAACCCCCAGCCGAACTCGTGCGCGGCCGGGCCGACCGTGAGCGACGCATCCGCGACGCGGCCCGTGATGACGATCTCCGCACCTTGCTTCAGCGCGTCCGTAATTGGACGTGCTCCGAGGTAGGCGTTCGCGCTTACCACTTTGTCGCGAATCGAGGCGATCGGTTCGCCGGTGTCGAGGTGATTGAGCGTGTGTCCACTGGCGAGCAATTCGTCGAGGCGCGGCAGCAGGTCGTCACCACTCACCACCGCGATTCGCTTCTCGATTCCGGCTTTCGCAATTACCTGCTTCGCCTGAAGCGCACACGCCCGCGGGTTCATGCCGCCCGCGTTGGTGACGATCTTCAACTGCGGTTGTGCTTGGAGCGTGGGGGCGAGGCGCCCGAGCACGTCGATAAAGTCGGTAGCGAACCCGGCGCTCGCGTCCTTCGCCTTCTGGACGGCGAGGATCGACATCGTGAGTTCTGCGAGGTACTCGAGCGTGAGATAGTCGAGCCGCCCCGCACTCGCGAGGCGCACGGGGGCGTCGAGATTGTCGCCCCAGAACCCGCACCCGTTGCCGATTCGCACGTGCTTCATCGTGTCACCGGAGAGGAAGTGTCGCAGGTATTCTAGGCGTGCCGGTGGCCGGGAGCACCTTTCACACAACCGACACGCGCGAACGTCGGGTGGGATCTCCAGGCAATACATCGTGAGGGGCAAGTTAGGGACGGTGACCGGTCAGAAACCGGGGCCGCCATCTACGGTCGGTACGCGGTCTGCGAGATGACGTTGCTGCCCGCGCTCCAATTGGGGCTGCTGACCTGTTCGGCCGGTGTTCCCGCAGTGGTCTGGCTGGTGGCTGCCGTGAGGCTATTCGAGCACAAGACGCCGCCATCACCGGCCAAGCACAGAACGTTGCGGAAAGTGCAGAAATCCACGAGCCCCAGGCCTTTCAGGGTTTCGTGGATTCTCAGCGGAAGGGCAGGGATTCGAACCCTGGAACACCTTTCGGTGTTGCCGGTTTTCAAGACCGGTGCAATCGACCACTCTGCCACCCTTCCAAATGCTTCATTTACTAGCTTTTGCTGTCACGTATCCGCTCGCTCCGTGATCGCTCGACTGCCCCTCTCCACATACCGTCCGTTACACGGGACCGCGGTCGTAAAAGTTGCTCGCACCAGATCCGATACGAACAGCGCCGCCTTCACCCTCTTAAGCATAAGGGGACGCCTGCCACAGTCTAGCGGTTCGCGCGCCTCCCGAAAAGCACCAACCGAGCCGAAGAAGGGTGCGGCGCCGACGTCCCCTCCTCGCCTCGTCGAGTTGAGGAGAAGAACAGAGAGAAGCGCAAGAACCAGTTCGGGTCGCGGACGTGTGGGCCGCGGGTTCGACGCACATTCGGACGATAGCTGAACGGAACGAGAAATCTCCCGACTTTGAGGGTGGACCGCACCGCACCAGATAAGAGATGATAATACAAGCAGAGCACGTCGGCCCGACTCGCGAGATTCCCATGCTTCTTGTTCGTCGCGCGTTTACGCTCATTGAGTTGCTGGTGGTGATCGCGATCATCGCGGTCCTCATCGGGTTGCTCCTGCCCGCGGTTCAGAAGGTCCGCGCCGCGGCCGCCCGCCTGAAGTGTCAGAACAATCTCAAACAACTCGGGCTCGCGGCCCACACCTACCACGACGTCAACGAGCGGTTCCCCGGCGGCGTGCAGATCGGTCCGCGGTTCTCGTCGCTCTTCGTCGAACTGCTCCCGTACATCGAGCAGGCCCCGCTGTACCAACAGTGGGACTTTGCGAACCCGGCGACGAACTATTCGGGCTCCCCGTCGCGCGCCGGGACGGTGCTGTCCGTGTACGTGTGCCCGGCGCAAACGCTGGCGTCCGGCGGCAGTTCCCCCGCACTCAGCAACTACGGCGGGAACGGCGGCACGCTCGTCTTCCCGCCCGCGCGGGCCACGCTCGACGGGATGTTCCACACCACCGGCCCGCTGTCCGAACCGCGGGCGAACCAGACCGGCGTGCGGCTCACGGACGTGACCGACGGCACCGCGAGCACGCTCCTCTTCGGCGAGCGCGTCATCGGCGACCCGGCGCTGGATTCGTACCTGGACGCGCCCCCCGGGGTCATCACACCGGCGCCCGCGCCACCGATCCATTCGAGCGCGGCTTACTGCCTGTGGGCGCCGGCGCCCGGACCGAACGCGGCGGCCGGGCTCCTCAGTAGCGAGACCGCGATCGGTTACCGGCACGGAACGGTGTGGACCCCGCCGCCGCCGATCCTGGGGCTCCCGGGGTTCCCGCCGCCCCCGCCCACTCCGCCGCCCCCGGTGCCGTGGGACGGGCTGAAGCTCCAGTGGTGGGCACGGCTCGGCGCTTACGGCAGCCTCCACAACGGCGGGGCGAACGCGACCTTCGCCGACGGCAGCGTCCGGTTCCTCAACGACTCGACCGCGCTCCTGGTGTTGCGCGGGTTCGGCACTCGAAACGGCGGCGAGGTGGTCACCGAGTAGGGTCGCGACCTCGACCCGGGCGCGTTCATTGGCGCACGCGCTCGATCGGGCGGTCACGTTGGTTCCGAGGGGCGAACGATGGCCGAATCTGGCGGACGCTCCAAAGCGCCGGGGGGCGGCAGTGACGATGTACTCGATCACTGTTACAGTCTGGGGCCGCACGTGCGCGGGTGCTGGGTCGTCGATCTCGTACTCGGCAAGGAATAGGGGTGTGGAGCGGTGGCGCTTCGCGCCCGGGATCGGGTTCGCGAACGTCACGTGGCGCCCGGTCGCGTGCTCGGCGCCCGGGCCCGGTTCCAGGGGCACGTCACGGCGGTGACTTCAGTTCTTCGTCAGCCTTTTACTCTTCACCAAGTCTTTGCTGCGGGAGCAGCAGTAGTCGGGGGACCACGCCAAAGACTCGCTCCCACTGGGGTCGGCCAGCGAACGGACGACGTCTTCGTGGTACGCCGCGAAGTCACCGTGGAAGAAGATGAGCTGGATGCGCTCGTTGGCGTCGAGGTGGAACCGAAGGCTGTACGGCTTGAGCAGGGCGACGCGCCGATCGCGCAGGTGCTTTTCGGTCCACCAGCGGGTGCCCGTCCGCGCCGATTCCTCGGTGCGGCTCATCAACCCGTCGATCAGCAAACGAAACTCGCGGATGCTGTCGCCGTCCACGACCACGGAGGGCGCCCCCGGGATCTGGCCCCGGACCCGGAAGCCGTCGGTTCTCCGGCCCGCGTTCCAGGCGGCGATCCAGGCGTTGAGGCGCGAGCCCCATTCCGGTTTGTCGTGATCGGTCTGGACCACAATCACGGGTTGCACGTTGAGTAGTGTTGTTTCAAAAAGCAGGTCGAAAGCGTCCGAATCGACGTAGTCCAACCGCATAGCCTGCAGATTCGCCTTCTGCGGCGAATTACGTGCGGTGGGGACCGGCTTCGTGGTGTGGCACCCGAAAACAACCACGAGCCCGAGACTGACGAACGGGGTAAGTCGGGACAAGAGCGATTTCATAGCCGGTTCCCGGTGCTCGCCCTCTATGCAGCTTTGCTACACCGGTACCGCGCCTGCATAGGGGCCGGGCCGGAGCATCGGTCTTTAAATCTTGCGCAGAAGGTGTGTGTCGCCATGCCAAAAGTGACGCATCGCGTCCAGGGCAGTTTTTTTGTTTTCACAGGCCGCTGAATGTGAATGTGGGCGGCGACGAGCGGGTGGAGCTTCCCGTTCGGGGAACGGCTCTTTCGCGAGCACATTCGGTTGTACCGCCTCGGGGAGCCGTCTAAAGTGAGCGTGGTGGAAGCGGCGCACCCCGAATACGGGTCGTGTGTTCCGCGCGTGTGCCACTCTTCTCCCCGACCGCGTTGCGGCCGGGGAGCGTTCCGAGCCGGACTGTCCGTTCGTTTCTGCCTTCGGGCGACACGGAACCCGGGTTTGCGGCACGGGGGATACCCGTCGTCGTCAACGGACCGCACCGCGGTCCGGCTAACGGCGGCGTCAACCCGTGTCCCCCCGCAGTACGTGCCCACGCGACTGGGCAGTTCGGCTCGGTTAAGACCCACGGAATCGAACCATCATGATGGCCCCGATGAGGCGGACCGCGTTCGGGTTCCGCAAGGAAATTACGGTGTTCGAGTTCGAGCGCGGGTTGCTCTATCGGGACGGTCGGCTCGAGCGCACCCTCGAACCCGGGCGCTACCAGTTCGGCCGGTCGGAGCGGGTGGAGGTGGCGAAAATCTCGCTCCGGGAGATGAGCCACGTCGTCCCCGGCCAGGGGCTCCTCACCGCCGACCGCATCGAGGTGCGCGTTACGCTGGTGGCCCAGTACCGCGTAACCGATCCGGTGCTGGCGCTGCAGGCCGTCGAGAACTACGTCGAACAGCTCCACCAGGAACTGCAATTGGGTTTGCGCGACGTCGTTGCCGCTCGGACCATCGACCAGTTGCTCGAAGGGCGGGCCGAAATCGGGGCGGAACTGCTCCGCTCGGCGGTCGAACCGGCGCGCCGTTACGGAGTGGAATTGAGCCGCGTCGGGCTGCGCGACGTGATTTTGCCGCGCGAGGTGCAGCGCGTGCTGATGCTGGAGATCGAGGCCGACCGAACGGGGCGGGCCGATCTCGTCAAAGCGCGGCACGAGATCGCGGCGGCACGGGCGCGGGCGAACACGGCCAAGCTCCTGGCCGAAACGCCCGAGGTCGCCCGTATGCAGGAACTTGATGCGCTGTTGGCCCTGGCCGGGAAGGGCGGTAACGTTGTTGTACTGCCCAACTTGGCCGACTTGTTCGCCCCGCGGCGCGATCGAAACGAGGGCCGGTAGGCGTGTGGCCGATCTTCACCCCACTATGGCGAACCCTTTCGGGCGGGCGCTCGGCGCCAGAGGCCGGTATCGCGCCACTTCCGTTCGAGTCGAACTGGGCGGAACGGCTCGCCCGACTCGGTCTCTCGCCGGAGAACCAGCGCGCGATCGTCGCGTCCGGTGCTCTTCACCCGCATTTACATTACTGGCGCTTCCAAAAACCGAAGCGCGCCGGCGGTCGGCGCGCGATCGCCGAGCCGGACCGCCGGCTCAAACGGCTCCAGTACGCGATCGTCTCCTGGTGCTTTTCAGCCGAGCGTTCGCACCCGGCGGCGATCGCGTATCAGAAGGGCCGATCCACCGCGGACCACATCTGGGCGCACGCCGGTGCGGAAATCGTAATCACAGCCGATATCCGCGATTTTTTCCCGAGCACGCGCGCGGAACGCATCGAAACGTGGTGGCGCGAACGGACCGACAGCGACACGGCCCGGCTCCTCACCCTGCTGACCACGGACCGTGACGGGCTCCCGCAGGGGGCGCCGACCAGTCCGGGGCTGAGCAACTTCGTCAACACCGAACTGGACGCGCGCCTGACCCGGCACGCGGCACCTTCGGGGGCGCGCTACACCCGGTACTGCGACGACTTGGCGTTCAGTTGGCCCATCAGCTCGGGTCCGCCTTCGGGCTTTGAACGCGGGGTCCGGGCCGCACTGCACGAATTCGGTTACACCCTTCACCCGGAAAAGGGGTGGCGCGTGTCTCACCGGCGCGACGAACCCGAGATCGTGGGCGCGGTTCTGACTCGTTCCGGAGGCGTGCGCTTACCGGACCGCCTCCGGCGGGTGATACGCGCGCTGGCCCGGAGCGCGAGCCCGGGTGACGTCCCGAAATTGGCCGGCTACCGGGGGTACGCGGCGCAGGTTACGAACCGCCCGGGCCGACGGAATCCGAAAACCTGAAGCCGGAGCCGCGGGAGCCGAAATTCGTGTTCGTGTAGACATTTCAGACACTGCGCTCGCATGCGGTCCCGCTCTCGCTTCCGCCCCGTTCGGCGGTCGCGCAAGCGGCTCAAGGTGAGTACCGTTGCGAAACGTGCCCTTGTGTCTCGGAACGAGGGCCGGTTCCCCATTTCGGCGATAACGAAGTCGCCGGTTTTTCGACTTTTCTGCCGCCCGCGTGTCGGGTAGTAACGCTGGCCCGGTAGCGTTTGCCGAAATCGTGATCTAGTTTGGCTTCCAGAGATCCATCCAAACGCGCTTGCGTTTGCGATCGAGATCACGAAACTATATAAAGCTCGCTCTTCACCCTCGCATCACACCTTGACATGTCTGGAAACAACGATCTGCTGTCGCTGTTGGAGGCGTGTCGGCGGAGAGATCCCGCGGCAACCGCGGAGCTGGTCCACCGGTACCTGCCCCACGTTCGCGCGGCCGTGCGGCGCCGACTCGCGACGGGTATGCGGATGCGCTTCGACTCGCAGGACTTTGCCCAGGACGTGTGGCTGTCCTTCTTCCGGGCCGCGATCGACCGCGAGGACCTCCGGGACGAGGGCGGGCTCGTCGCCTACCTCTCTCAAATGGCCCGGCTCAAGGTGGCCGAGGAGTACCGGCACCAGACGACCCAGAAGGTCGGGTTGACCCGCGACGTGCCGGCCTCCCAGGTCGGTGACCCGACCGGGCGCGAGCCGACCCCCAGCCAGACGGTGCTCGCCCACGACGAGTGGGAGCGGCTGACGGCGGGGCTGTCGGACCGCGAGCGGCAAATGCTCCAGATGTTGCGCGACGGGCACACCCACGCCGATACCGCCGCAACGTTCCAACTGTCCGAAAAGACCGTGCAGCGCCTCGTCCGGCGCCTCCTCTCGCGGGGCACTTCACCCGGAACGCCGCCATGACGCACCCCGCGCCCCGCGTTGCCGCGGAATCGGCCCGCTACCGGATCGACCGGGCCGAGGCCATTAAGGACGGGTGGCAGCGCGACCGGCGCCCTGACGCCGCGGCCGCACTGCGCGAGAACCCGGACATCGCCGGGGATCGCGCGGTCGCCATCGACCTCGCGTATGAAGAGTTCTGCACCCGTGAAGAGGCGGGCGAGGTTCTCGACTCGACGGCGTTCTGTGCCCGCTTCTCCTTCGGCGCCTCGCTGCGCCGGCTCCTCACGCTCCACCGGTTCCTCGACGATCACCCCGACGCACTCGGCGGGGTTCCGACGAACTGGCCCGCGGTCGGGGAGGACGTGGGCGACTTCTTCGTGCTCCGGGAACTGGGCCGCGGCAGCTTCTCCCGGGTCTACTTGGCGATTGAAACCACGGCCGGGGGGCGCCCGGTCGCGCTGAAAGTCTCCGCCGCGGGCAGCCGCGAGGCCGATACGCTCGGGCCGCTGTCCCACCCGCACCTCACCCCGGTGCTGTCGTCCCGGTCGGCCGGTAACTGGACCGTCGTCGCCATGCCGTTTGTGGGGACGGCGACCCTGGAAGACGTGTTGTCGGTGGCCTGGCGCTCGGATCGGGACGAGGCGCCGCGGTCGGCCGCCGTTCTGCTCGAAGCGGCCGGGTGCGGCGGGACCGGGGACGATCCGCCGGTTCTCCCCGGTCCCGCGTTCCCACTCCGCCGCGCGACCTACGAGGACGCGGTGGGGGCGGTCGCGGCCGGGCTGTTCGCCGGCGTCGCGTACCTGCACGAACAGGGCATCGCCCACCGCGACCTCAAGCCGTCGAACGTGCTCCTCGGCCCGAACGGGCACCCGTACCTACTGGACTTCAACCTCGCGTCCCGGTCCACCGACCCGTGGCGCCTGGTCGGTACGCTCCCGTACATGGCCCCGGAACAACTCGCACTGATGGCGGAGGAGTCCGCGAGCCCGCCCCCGGACGGGCGCCCCGGCGACGTGTTCGCGTGCGGGGTCGTTCTGTTTGAACTGTTGACCGGTCGGCACCCGTTCGGTGACCCGAGCGCGCTCTCCGCCAAACTCGGACGGGAGCACGTGGCCGCGGCCCTCCTCAACGCGCAGCGGGCCGGTCACCTTCCCCTCGCTCCTCTCAATCCCCGGGTCCGGCGCGCCGTTCGCGCCGCGATCGGGCGCTGCTTGGCGCTCGACCCGCAGAGCCGGCCCACCGCGGCCGAATTGGTCGCACTGTTCACGCGGATCAGTGCCCCGCGGGCGCGGCGGTTCGTGGTTCCCGTTCTCGCCGGTGCGGGAATCTTGGGGCTGGTGCTGGGGTACGCGATACTTCGCCCCTCCACCGTTCCCGCGGAGCCGGTGGCGCCCGCGTCGGAACCACCGGAGCTTTCCCCGCGCCAGCGCGCGATGAATCTGTACCAACAGGGGAAGTACGATCTGGCGGCCGTGGAGTTTCAGAATATTGCGGCGGCGGACAACGACGGCCGAGCCTACGGTCACGCGGCCCACTGTCTGTCGGAGTGCCGGATTCGTGACGGGGCGATTAAGGCCGCTGACGAAGCGATTCGCCGGGGCTACCGCGAGGCCCCGGTGTACGCGAACCGGGCTTACGATCACTTCCAAGGTGGCGACCTGGAGGCGGCGAAAGCCGACTGTGATGAGGCGCTTCGCCGCGACCCGAATCTGTTAGCGGCTCGGTTCACGCGCGCCGACGTGTACCTCCAATGGTACTTCAAGAGCGGTGCGGTCATTCCGCAAGAAGCGATCTCCGACATCGACCGGGTGACGGCGGGCGCGCCGAACGTTCCGGACGCCTGGATTACCGCCGCGCAAATACACCTCCTCGCGCCCGATGGCGGACCCGCGGCGCGGGACGCCGCGGTGCGGGCGGTACGGCACGCGGTCTCGGCTGGGAGCCCCTCCAAGGTGATCGAGAGCAACCCGGTGTTGCAAGAACTCGCGGATCACCCCGCCTTCAAAGACGCGCTGGCCCCGCGCGCCAATCACGTCGCCCCGTCCATCAATTTGCACCTCGCGAAACTCGCTCCCTGACGCGGGCCGAGCGGCCGATCACCTCCGGGGCACCGGCCCCAATCTCTTTACACACCCATCACCGAATACACTCGGTACCGCATCTGAGCCAACAAACTGTTGGTGGGGGAGGTCGTCTGCCGAAAATCATGTCCAGTACCGCAACGGAATCGCAACTCCCTGAGTGTCCCGCTCTCCGCGGTACCGGGTGGCAGGCGCCATCTGTTCCCCAACGTCTGTCGGGATCAGGTCATGCGGAGCTTTCGTCAGGCGTCCGGTTCGAGCGCTAATCGGTTCCGAGCCCGTTTATCGCTGGAGGCGCTCGATTCGCGGCTGGCCCCATCGTCCCTACTCGACGACTCGACACAAGGCGTCTTCGTTCTGCTCCCCGCGCCTGTCATTGACCCCGCGAACGTGATCGCGGTTTCGAGCGCGCCGCTGCCCGGTGCGACCGCCGACCCGACTCTAGTAAGGATGGACGCGGACGCGACGCAGGAAATCTACGCACCGGTTACGGCCGTAAACGTTGCCCCGCGCATTATCAACTTCAAAGGCGTTGAGGCGATCGGTGGGGTGTGGCGGTTCTCGGGTGACGTAATCGGCCCCGCACCCGCGGGACTCGTAATCCAGTTCGGTGGGGTACCGGCCACGCTCCAGAACAAGGCGACAACAACCGACGCCACCGGGCACTTCTCTGTGACCTATTTGATGAAGATGGACGGGACCGATAACGGCCTCGCGTCCGCGAAGACGACCGACGCCAACGGCCTCGCCTCGAACCTCGCACTTTACAACATCAGCCCGGGTTAATGCCCGCTCACGGACCACCCGCACACACCGGAGGCGCATGTGGAACTGGCCGGTTCGACACTCAGGGGGCACCCGGGCGAAGTACGGGCCGGGTTCCACCGATTGGCCACGCGGATTCTGGGCGAGAGCCGGGGGCTCCCGCCCGACAAACTGGCGGCCCTGCTCCTCCCGATGGTGCGTCGGGCCGTCCGAACCGAGCGCGGCCCGGCCGCTCTCGTCGGCTGGCTCCGCCAGCGCCCCGGCGCCCCGCGCGCGGGCCACCACTCCGAGGGCGCGGAGCGGCTCTTGACCGAAGACCTGGTGCGCGCGTTGGTCGATACCGCGGGCACCCCGGCCGACACACTCGATGACTCGCACTAGCAAGAGGGGGCCCGGCCCCGCGGCGGACTTACTATGACGCCCAGCTCCGTCCCAGACGAATTCTGCCGGCTGCTCGATTCCACCTCGGACCCGATCGTAATCGTGGACGAGGCGGGCCGGGTCGCGTTCGTAAACACCCGAGCCGAAAAGTTGTTCGGGTACGCGCGCGCCGAACTGCTGGGGCGCCCGGCCGAGCTGCTCATCCCGGAATGGTTCCGGGTGGACGGGCGCGCGCGAACCGATCCCGGGCACCGGGGTCCGCAGCCGCACTCGGTGGGTGCGGGGTTCGCGCCTTCCGGGCGCCGAAAGGACGGGACCGAGTTCCCGGTTCGGGTCAACCGGGGCCAGGTGCGGATCGACGGGCGCCTCGTCCTCGCGATCGTCACCGACATCTCCTCGACCCGCGCCGGTGGGGAGGCCGGGCCGCACGGGAGCGAGGAACTGTTCTGGGGCGTTTTTGAGCACGCGGGGGTGCCCACCGCGCTCACCGACACCGAGAACCGCTTCATCCGGGTGAACGCCGCGTTCGCCCGGATGTTCGGTTATTTTCAGTCCGAGATGTTCGGGATGCTGGCGGCCGACATCGTCCACCCGGACGACCTCCACGAGAGCCTCGCAACGGGCAAGGCCTTGTTCACGGGGGGGCGCCAGCAGATCCAAGCAGAAACGCGGTACCTGCACCGGGACGGGAGCGTGATCTGGGGGCTGACGAACGTGTCTCTCGTTCGCGGCCCGAACGGGCGGGTGCCGGTGTGCCTGAATCAGATTCAGGACGTAACCGCCCGAAAACTGGTCGAAAACGAAGCCCGGCTCGGCGCAGTGCGGTTCCGCGCGTTTTTCGATGCGACCGCGACCGTGGTCGGGATGGTCGAGGTCGCTCCCGACGCCCGCATCCTCTGGGCCAACGACACGTTCAGTCAGATGATCGGCTATTCGCTGGCGGAACTGAACGAGATGTCCGGGACCGAGGTGCTTTTCCCCGAGGACCGGGCCGGTGTTCTGGCCCAGTACGGCGAGGTCGCAGCGGGCCGGGTGCGGTCCTACGAGGCGGACCGGCGGTACCGCCGGAAGGACGGCTCCGCGCTCCGGGCGCGGGTCCGCGTTGTGTCCCAGGCCGACGCCGAGGCGCCGGCGCGCGTTTCCATTGTGGTGATCGACCAAGCGGAGCGGAAAGAAGCCGGGGAGCCGGTCCCGCTCGTGCAGAAGGCGGAGCCGGCCGAGCAGCGCGTCGGGGGGCTCGCTCACGACCTCAACAACTTGTTGACGGTCATCAACGGGTACGCCGAAATGCTCGCCGAACGGGTTCCGAGCGCGGACCCGATTTACGAATTCGCACAAGGGGCGTCGGCCGCGTGCCAGCGCGCCGCGGAACTGACGCGGCAGCTCCTGGTATCCAGTCGCCGGGCCGCCGTGAAACCGAAAATTGTCGATCTAAACGCGGCGGTGGTGCAATCCGCACCGCTCCTGCGCCACCTCCTCGGAACGGGCGTGGTCCTGAGTACCGACCTGGCACGCGATCTGAACGGCGTGCGAGCGGACCCGGCACAAGTGGAGCAGGTGATCCTGAACCTCGCCGTCAATGCGCGGGACGCGATGCCCCGGGGCGGTAGTCTGACCATCGAGACGCGCAGCGTCCGGTTACGGGACGAGCACCGGGGCGCGTACCCCGATCTCGCGCCCGGTGAGTACGCGCAGTTGGTCGTGTCCGATACCGGCGCGGGGATGACGAGCGAGGTCAGGGCGCGGGTGTTCGAGCCGTTCTTCACCACGAAGGACGTCGGGAAGGGGACCGGGCTGGGGCTCGCGGTCGTCGACGGGATTATCAAGCAGTGCGGCGGGCGGGTGGACGTGGAGAGCGAAGTGGGCGTCGGGACCACGTTCAAAATTCTCCTCCCCGCCCTTGCCCCCGTTGCCGGATCGATTCGGCTCGTGTCCCGGGACGCGGGGACGGTACTGCTGGTCGAGAACGAGGGCGAAGTGCGGGAGCTCGCCCGGCGCGCGCTGGAGGGGCAGGGGTACCGCGTACTGGAAGCAACAGGCGGGGCCGAGGCGCTGCGGCTCGCGCGGGAGCACACCGGGCCGATCGAGCTCCTGATGACGGACGTCGTGATGCCGGAAGTGGGCGGGCGCGAGGTCGCGGACGTTCTGCGGGTGCGGCACCCCGGCATCAAGGTTTTGTACGTCGGCGGCCCCACGGACAACGCGACGATCGGGGACGCGGACGCGGTCCTTCAGAAGCCGTTCACGCCACTCTCGTTGGCCTACAAGGTGCGAACGGTCATCGGCAGCGCGGTCTGATCGTGCTCCTTCTCCGAACCCGGTGCGTTGCGAGCGCCGTCTGCGGCGGTCACGTCTAAGTTGCTGTTGTTATTGGGCTTCTGCTTTCGATGCTAACATTGGCTAACATTTTGGCTATCGTTGCGATCTGTACTGATTGCCGAACTCATATTCGCAACAAATACCAGTGTTTTAATCTCATTGGTGCTGTTGCGTCGGGGCCGGCTCTGGCTAATAAACGCTAACATTTCTGCTTTATTAGTTGCCCCCCCCTCACCCTCCGACACAGGCACTCAAATCGTGCTTTCAAATCGTTCAAGGTTGATAACTATAGGTGTTACGCAGTGCAGCGTTTTTGGTCCTTGCGCGAGCGGCTCGTTGGGCCTACGATCGTGTCATGAGCGTGCCCAAGGTGTTTCCGCGTGACTACATCGAGTTCTTGATCGCGACCCCGAAGGCGTGCTCGGGAACGGAGGCCGCGCGGGTGCAACCGGAACAACCGGACCCACCGGCCCACGACGCGTTTACCCGACTGCTGACCCGGTTGGAACCCGATCCCGACACCCTCTGGGCCGACGCGCAAGCCCAGGTCCGGCGGGACGACGGGGTTCTCGTCGTGGACGACTCGACCCTGGACAAGCCGTATGCCCGGTCCATCGAATTGGTCACCCGACACTGGTCCGGCAAGCACCGCGCGGTGGTCCAGGGGATCAACCTGGTGTCCCTGCTGTGGACCGATGGGGACCGACACATCCCGTGCGACTACCGCGTGTACGACAAGGCCGATGCTCGGACCAAGAACGATCACTTCGGGGACATGATTCGGACCGCCTACGCGCGGGGGTTCGCCCCTCGGTGCGTGGTGTTCGACGGCTGGTATAGCAGCCTGGAGAACCTGAAGTTGATCCGCAACTGCGGGTGGACGTGGCTCACCCGGCTCAAGTCGAATCGGCTGGTGAACCTCGACCGTCGGGGCACGCGAGCCCTAGCGGACACGGCCATTGCAGCCACGGGCACGGAGGTGTGGTTGCCCGGGTTCGGGTTGGTGAAGGTATTCGGGATTGCCACCCCAAACGGTGGCACCGTGTACTGGGCCACCAACGACCTGGGGATGGGCGACCTGACGCGGTTGCAATTCGCCGACTTCTCCTGGGCCATCGAGCACTACCACCGGGGCATCAAGCAATGCACCGGCGTCGAGAGGTGTCAGTGCCGCACCGCCCGAGCCCAGCGGAACCACATCGGGCTCGCCCTGCGTGCCTTCCTGCGGTTCGAGGCCCATTGCTTCGCAACCGGTATCAGTTGGATTGAAGCCAAGACCGCAATCATCCGGGACGCCGTCCGAGCCTACCTCGCACGCCCCTGTATTGGCTTCCCAAGCCATCGCACTGCGTAACAACTAAACTAGTGGTTCGCATTATTATACCGTGTAATTGAAGTGGACAGAGTGTCGAATCGCTGATTGATATCAGCAGAGTCAATCGCGCGTCGGGCGCCTGTTCGATACAAAGATCGTTAGCTTTCTGCGTCATTCTCGTCGTTTACACGCGAGCACGTTTTTCCGCGTGCTTGCGTACCCCACACAACGTGCCGGGAGTTTTCGGCCCGATCGGGCCGCACTTAACAATTTCTTGTCGACACAAGCTGTTATCCCTATTGCACTTGCTTGCATGTGCGAGTGTTTATTCGTTTCCCTCGTGCGGCGCCGAACGGCTTCTGTTAAAATCCCCCGCTAGTGTTCTTCTCCCGAAGCGGTTCGCGGTGCAACCAAACCGTGAGTCGTTTACTACACCGGTGTCCCACACGGGGCGCTGTTCTCTTCCGAATCCCGTCGAATCGGTACAGGGCCGCACGCATTTCCTTGCGGCCCGTTGGCGGTTCCTTGCGGCGGGTGGTGCGGGTCTCCAAATCTTCTCGCACCGGGGGAGCCTCACAGGAGGTTTCGATCATGTCTACGACCGTCTTGCCCGCGCACCGTTCGCTCGCGGCCACTTCTCAGCGCCTGACCGAGAACTGGCTGCGTAACGTTTTTTCACCCGACCTGTACACCGTTCTCGGGCGCGACGCGAAAGCCGGTGCGCCCGACGACCACACCCCGGACGTCGCTGTCGTTCGTGCCCACCCGAAGACTGACGCCGAGCGCGGACCGATTCTCGTGATCGAGTTCGAGGACGCCGATACCGCCTACGACATTGCCGACCAAGCGGGCCGAAACGCCGCCGCGGGCGTACCCGATTACTGGGTGCTCGATGTGGTGGCCCGCAAGCTCACGATTTTCCGCGCCCCCCAACCGGACCCGGACGCGCCGCACGGTTTCTCCTACAAACAGACACGGGTCTGTTCGCCGAACGCGCTGGTCGCGCCGCTCTGGGCCGAACTGCACCTCGCGCAATTAGTCGACCTGTTGCCGTAAGTTCCTCCCCGGTCGGCACTATGAGCGAAGACGAGTGGCTGACCGGGACCGATTTCACCGCGCACGTGCGGTTCGCACTCGACCACCTCTCCCCGCGCCGCCAGCGCTTGCTGGCGGCCGGGTTCTGTCGTGCGGTTAGTGATCTCTTCGATCACCCCGATTTGGTTAAGGCGCTCGACGTGATCGAGCGGTACGCCGACGGCCTCGTTCCGGCCGCTGCGGTCGAACGTGCCCGTAATTCGTGCCGCGAAATTGCTCAACGGGCTCACGACGTTTACGTTCGACGGGTTGACGGTAAGACCGAGAGCGGGGACGCGGTAAGAGAGTGGGTTCGGTCCCAGTTCGCGTGGGCACTCGCGTTCGCCGCGGCCACGCCGTTCTCGGTCGAAGAGGTCGGGAGACGTGCGGCCGGGGCCGCAGCTCCGGCCCGCGTCGGGGTCGTTCAAATGATGCCGATTTCCTCGGCTGAGTTGGACGACGCGAGCGCCACACAAGACGCCGTTATGCGCGGGGTCGTGCGTGAGATCGTCGGGAACCCGTTCCGGCCCGCGCTGTTCTATCGCGACTGGCAGACGGATACCGCAGTGTCACTCGCGCGCCAAATGTATGAGAGCCGCAATTTTAGTGCGCTGCCGATCCTCGCCGACGCGCTCCAGGACGCCGGGTGCGACGACGAGAACGCCCTCGCTCACTGCCGCGGAGAAGGGCCGCACTTCCGCGGGTGCTGGGTTCTTGATCTCGTGTTGGGCAAGGAATAGCTCGCTTCGTGAGGGCGGTGCTGTGAACGCGAGCGAACGGCGCGGCGTAAGCCCGCCGGTAGTGGCTAAAAGCACCGACGGGCTTACGCCGCGCCGTTCGCTTGCACCCGCTCGCGGTACTCACTTGAACAGCGAAATCGGCCCGGGCGCCGTGAGGTGCTTTTCGGCCGCGCGGAACAGCTTCTCCGATTCCGCCTTCTCCCCGCCGAACCACAACTGATACCCGAGTAAGAATTCGAGCGTAGCCTGGCCGGGGTTGTCCGCAACAGCTTTCTTCAACGCGGCGAGGTGCGCTGCGAAACGGTCCGCGCGCCCGTCGTACATTTCCGCCGGATCGAACGCCGCGGCGGGCCACTTCGCGTCGCGTGCGAGCCCGTCGCGAATCCGGGCCACCGCTTCCGCAAACTGACCGGCCGCGAACCGGGCCTGCGCGTGCAGGAAGTATGCCCGCGCGTCGGTCGGGTCCGCGGCGATCGCGCGCTCGAAGTGCTCGGCCGCGCGCCCGTAGTCGCCCAGCGCGAACGCCGCCCGCGCGAGTTTCACGAGCCGGGCCGCTTCTTTCTTCGGGTCCGCTTCCGGCTGCTCAACGGCCACTTTCACGACCGGCTTGAACGGATCGAACGCGCCCATTGGGGCCGGTTGAGGCGGCGGAGCGACGCGGGTGATTTCGGGAACGGTCGTGCCCTTTCTGGGCGAGATCACGAGGAAGTCTGTTTCCTTCGCGCCGCGCGGGAACGCGACCGCGTCGTTGCGCGGCGGGGGAACATTCTCGGCAGCGGCATCCGGGTCGGGGTTCCCGAAGTTCCCGCCGATAATGATGGGCGGTGGGGTGACGATCACATTCGGGGCCGCGTAGCCCCACCCGTTCCCGAACGCCGGGCCGAAGCCGAACGGCCCGACCGGGGGAACGGGTCCGAACCCGGCCGCCCCGAACGGCGCGACGGGAACCAGTGGCGGGTAGAACACGGCACGCGACACGAACCCGCCGGAGAACCCACTGACGCGGACGTGCGGTCCACCGAACGAGAACCCGAACCCGCTCCGGTACGAATACCTGCTACCAAAACCGTACCCGGGACCGTGCAAAGGCGCGGCCACGAACTGCGCCCTTGCCGGGGCCAGTTCGGACAGCCCCAACACCGCGCAAGCGCCAACGAAGAACCGCATCATGGCTCGCCTCCGTCGCGTTCTGGTGGCTCAACGGTGCGATTATCCGTTACAACCGTTCTCACCGCAACTGTAGGTTGAAACGAGCGACGCGCGGATTCGTTTGCAGCCCCGGCCCCCACGTTGCATGGGCCAACGCTTCAATGCGTGGAGGCGCTTGGAACTGTGGGATTTCCACTTTAGCTTGTGGAAGAATTGGGGAACGATTCTGGCCCGGCAAGTACCACCACAAATGAGTCATCGACAGCGAGGGAGGGTGTTCCGATTGCCTTGATGCCCCGCACCGACGCGAATGCGCGAACGACCGCTTTGGAGGGAAAACGAAAGAACGGTCGTTTGGCGTGGTGCAGTTGGTATCAGTGCCCGGTATCGAAGGGGCCACTCGCGCCTTTGCTCTCAGGGCGAGCCGATTCCGCCCTCACCTCGTGAAGGTGAGGGCCTCGATAACTCGACCGTCACTTCTTCGGCGTCAGCTTCCTGAGTTGCTCGACCTGTCGCTTCAACTCCTCGATCTCCGCCTTGAGTACCTCGTTCTCGCGGGTCAACGCTTCCACGCTCGTCTCCGCCCGCTTCGCGTTCTTCGCGACCTCCGCCAGCAACGCCTGTCGCTCGGCCTGGAGAGCGTGCATCCGGTCCACCAACTCGGCGTTCTGTTTCAGGAGGTCGCCGCCGGGCGGCTGGTCCTCCTTGGCCGCGGGCTTCACGTCGGCCCGCGCCCCGTCGTGGTCCACGAGCTCACCATCGGCCCGTTCGACGAACTTGCGGAACGCGCCGTCCTTCAGATCCGGCTTGAACGCTACGGTCGCCCCGTCCATCAGCGCGACCATGCGCACGTTCGAGAACGGGCCGACGAGTTTCGGGAACGGCTGCTTTGGGTCGTAAGCGATGCCGCCCGGCTTGGTCCATTCCGCCGCCGGACCGGCCTCGATCACCCCGACCGTGTTCGAGGTGCCGTCGGTGATCTCGGCGATGGTGATTCGCTCCCCCGGCTCGAACACGGTGCCCGGTCCGACGAACCCCTGGTAGTAGGTCTTCGTGCCGTTCTTCGGGTCGGTACCGGTCCGGAACACCGCGGGCATCTGCGCGAGGAGCTTCTGGTTGTTCTCCGAGTCCCACGGTTCGTCCAACTTGAACTGCTTGTACAGGGCCTCTTGTTCCAGGTACGGGAGCAGGTGGACGCGCCAGCTCAGGAGCCGTTTGCCGCCGTTGTCGGTGATGTCCCGCGGGAGGCAGCCGTTCTGGTCGTGGTACCCGTGAACGGCGATCATGATTTGCTTCAGGTTGTTCGAGCTACGCGCCCGTTGTTGGGCGTCGGCGTCCCTCACGACCGGCTTCGTATCCTTCACCGGGACCGGCCCGGCGGCCCCGCCGAGCGCGCCCCCCGGAGCGCCGGGCGGGGCGGGCACGAGCGCGGGTGTAGCGGGCGGGGCAAAGCCCCACACACCGGCGGTAACGGCGCACAGCACCGCGACGGCCGCGGCCGACAGTTTTAGAAGGGGCGTTGTCATGGTCGTCGATGCTCCTCGAGCGAGGGAGAGAACGGTTGGAGTAACGAGCCCGGGGGCGGGCGTGCCGGCGGCGAACGCGGTGGCGGCCCGTGCGGTCGAGCCAACGAAGGCAGCGGACGCGACCGGCAGGGCGATGGCGACCAGTCCCACGCCCCGGCGCGACAGCCGGTGGGCGAGAAGGGTCTTGGCCCGGGCGAGCCGGCCCGCGACCGTGCCCACGGGCCACCCGGTCCGGTGGGCCGCCTCGGCGTGGGTCAGGCCCTCGAAGAAGCACAACAGGATGGGAACTCGGTACCCCTCGGGCAGGCGGTCGATCTCGGCACAGAGCGCGCCCGCGGTATCGTCCGCAGCGGCGGGCGCGGGTGCCGGCCAGGTGTCGAGTACGGCACCTCCGACCGGCCGACGCGCGCGCTGCCGTGCGAGGCGCACCGACACACGTCGGGAGGCCCGGTAGAGCCACCCGACCACCGACCCGCGCCCGCCGAACGATTCGGCCTTGCGCGCGAGGACGAGGAACGTGGCCTGGGCGGCGTCCTCGGCCGCGTGGTGGTCCCGCAGGACGGCCCGGCACACCCGGTACACGAGGGCCGCGTGTCGCCACACGAGTAACTCGAACGCGGCCTGGTCCCGTGTCGCCGCGAACCGGGCCACGAGGTCGGCGTCGTCCGCGCGGGCCGTGGCGCTGCCGAGGACGTTCAGGTAATCGCGGATCGTCGGCGCGGTCATGCACCCTCCCACTGTGTCGTGCCCTTCCACCCGTACAAAGGCACCGCTCGGTCCGCCGCATACAAGTTTTTGCGACTTTTCTTTGTCCCGCCCGTCGCGAATCGTTCCCCCCTTGTTCTTCCCGTATTTGCGGCGTGTTAATTTGTTGAGCCACTGGAGTGGCCCGGCGCGTGCGCCGGTGTGCCTGACAACGGGACATGATTTCGGCTACAAGTACCGGGACGCTCTTACGACTTCGAGTTTCTTATCCGTGTCAATGCTCCGGCACGTACCCGGCACGCGCGATTCCTCGCGCCAGTGCTCTCCGGTGGGGAAACCAGGATAACCGGGACCGGGAGCGGAAAACGCAGCCGGCGGCACCGGCCGCATAACGCAGCCCCCGTTACCGTTTGGCCCACCCGATGTGAGCGGGGGGCAGTGCGAAGCGCCGTCGCCCAAAAGAACCCCGAACGTCACGCGATCCGGCATCCCTGCCTATCGAGAGCGGTCACACCCGAGTCGGCTCGGCCGGCTTTACCCCGGCCTTGTGCTCCAACCACGCCCGCAACTCGGCGAACCCGGACAGGTCGCTGCCGAAGACCCACGCCGAACCGTCAGTCATGTGAGCGGTACACTGCGAGCTCCCGTGCGCGAACACCGTCGCCGACTCCGATTCGGACTGCGACGGCGGGGCGGTGTTCGCGTCCATAAACCCGAGGACCGCACTCCACGGGTACACCTTCCCGTCCTCCGGGCGGCCGGGGATCACGACGAACCCTCCCTCCAGCACCACGATGCGCCCCCGCAGGTTCCGCGCGAGGTGGCTACCAAGGATGTACAGCCCACCGATCGGGAGGACGATCGGCAGGAGGACCGCGGCCCAGCCGATGTTCAGCAGGAACGCGAACGGCTCGGACACGAACGCGAGGGCGAACACGAGCCCGCCGAAGATGAGCCCCAGGCACCACCCGGCCGCCGGGAAGATGCCGACGGCCCACGACCAGAAGCTCGGGCGGACGACCCCGATGACGTTACCGAGGGTGGACGCTTCCGTTGGCAATTTGGTCGGCGATCTGATCGCCCATTCGAGTGCGGGGCCGATTGGTATTTCGCACCCGCGCGGCGGTTCTTGGGTGAAAAAACTCGTCTTCCAAATGACCCTTCGTGAACGTTCGCAACAACTTCGGGCGTGAAGATCGTGAACGAGTGCCGTTCACTCGTGGCGGAGTGGCACCGCGTTTGCTTGATTTCCGAACACGCCGGGGCCTCTGACCCGAGTGGGTCAGAGTGGGTCCCGATCAAACACTACCCAATACGGAAGAACACGCCATGCGCGCATTAGGTATCGTGCTCATCGTCGTCGGCATCCTGGCCCTGGCCGTCCCGAGCTTCACCTTCTTTACCACCGAGCGGGCCGTCGACACCAGCTTCCTGACCATCGACACCAAGAAGCCCCACACGATCGTCCTGAACCCGATCGTCGGCGTCGTCGCCGCGGTCGCTGGCATCGCACTGGTGTTTGCCGGCGGCCGCAAAACCGGAACTGTCTGAGCCGACTCTCCCGCAGCGGGGCGCCGAACGGGCGCTCCGCTGCTCACACCTCATCCAGCGCCGTTCTCCATATCCCTCGAATCCCGTCCCCCGTAACCTCCGTCTCCAGGCCGAACGCCGTCATCACGGCGTGCTGCAGGTTCTGTCCGGTCATGCCCCCGCGCAGAATTGCCTTTCGGTCGGGAATGCGACACAGTTCGTCATCCGCCCCGAGCTCCAGTTCCTCCGCTGTGGGACGGCCTTCCTTGTAGTGTTCAACCGTTGGCCGGAAGAGGACGGCGCGCAACCGCGGCCACGCAGCGGCAATCAGCGCCTGCGCCGCGCCATACGTCATGCCACTGGTGAGGACGACTTCGTTCGGTGACTCGGCCATGAATTGCGTTTTTCGAGCGATCTTCGGACGGCAGCTTCATTTTAGCCGCTGCCGGACGATTTAGCGTAAACTGGCCCTCGGTATTCCTGTCCGCCAACGCCCGAAAGGCCTTTACTCCCCGATGGACTTCTTCTCCCACCTGGAAATGCCCTCGCTGTGCCTGCGAGACGTGACGCGCACCAAGGCATTCCGATCGGCAATCGAACGCGCAGTAAATTCGGGTGACGTGGTGCTGGATGCCGGAACGGGGAGCGGCATCCTCGCGTTCTTCGCCGCCGCAGCCGGGGCCAGGAAGGTGTACGCGGTCGAAGCCAACGAAGCCCTGGCGAACCGACTGCGCGCGAACGTGGAGCTGAACGGTCTCGAAAAGGTGGTCGAGGTCATCTGTGGCGACGTCCGTTCGCTGGCACTTCCGGAGCGGGTCGACGTCGTGCTCGCGGAGATGATCGACACCTGGCTGCTGGACGAGCACCAGGTGCCCGCGCTAAATGCCCTTCGGGCGGTCGGTACCATTGATGCGAAGACGCGCATCGTCCCGCACCGGTACGAGGCGTTCATCGCGTTCGGCGAGGTGAACTTCGACTGCTACGGGTTCAAGCTGCCGTTCCCGATCCACGACTGGCCCGATCTCGACGACAACAGCGGGTGGCACCCGCTGACGTTCCGAGCGATCACTCAGACTGCGAAGGTGTTCGACGCGGACTTTAACGACCTCATCGACCCCGAGTTCGAGGTGGCGGTGAGCGTTGTGCCGACGACCAGCGGGGTCATCAATGCCGTTCGCATCTCGGGCCTGGCGCACCTGGGCGAGCGCGTCTCGCTGCGCGACACACTGGCGTTCAACGGGAACAAGATTCTGCCCATCGCCGAGATCCCCGTGACGGCGGGCCAGGCCGTGACGTTTCGGATTTGCGGGTACCGGGGCGGATCGAAGGACCGTGGTGTGCTGACGATTAACCGGGACTGAGGTGACCGTCGGAGATTCAGCAGTACCGCGCGGGTTCTTCTCGAACTGAGTGTGTAAACTGGTCGGGGGAACGCCGCCGTCGAAGCGGAGGGTGCTGGAGCGGGCGATGTGCCGCGGCCCCGCACCACACCGGTCGGATTGGATGCGTGTCCGGTCGAGCCGGTGCTCGCAAGGCGGCCGTGCCCGCGGGGTGGTACCCGTGGGCGGCCCGGCTCACGTCGGAGGGCGGCGCGTGACGAGAGTCGATCCGACGCGGGTCCGCTGGCCGGTCCCGTGGCGGCCCCTGACCGACGAGAACGAGGCTCTGGCGTTCGGCCGGGCCATGAGCCCGAACGTCGCCCCCACCGTCCTGGCCGAGTTGCGGCGGGAGGTGTGCGATCGGCACCCGCTCGCCGGGGCCGCGTGCCGACCGATCGCCTGGGAGAGTTGGAGCAAGAAGGACTTCCTGTTCCTGACCGACCGCC
The DNA here is from genome assembly GCF_017939745.1 of Gemmata palustris. Lineage (NCBI taxonomy): Bacteria > Pseudomonadati > Planctomycetota > Planctomycetia > Gemmatales > Gemmataceae > Gemmata > Gemmata palustris. The sequence continues at coordinate 7,248,963 of NZ_JAGKQQ010000001.1, forward strand.
CGGGCCTGCCGGTCGTCCTGGTCCACTTCACCTGGCACGTCGAGCCGAACCCGGAGTGGCCGTTCGTCGTCGGGTATTCGAGCTTGAGAGACTTCTTCCGCCGGGAGCGGAGCTGGGCCGCGGAAGCCCGGGTCTGCCTCCAGCGCGGGTGGGCCGACTTCATTGGCGGATGGTAGCGAGGGAGCCGAATGGGGAATCGACTCGACTGGCACGACGACTTCGAGGCGACCATCCGCATCTTCACCCGGAAGGAAGGAGGGCGGCGAACCCCTCCGTTCAACGGCATCCGGTGGGACTTCGCCCACGCCGAGGACGGCCCGAACCCGCCGAGCCTGTACATGATCTGGCCGGATTTCATCGGGACCGACGGAAAGAGCCTTCCGAACGACCAACCGCTACCCGTGGACATCGAGCTGCCCGCGCGGATGACGATCCTGATGGACGAGATGCGGGTCGAGGTACACCGGGGCCGCATTACCCCGGGCGTGCGGTTCTTCTGCCACGAGGGGCCGCAGCGCGTGGCCGAGGGCGTCGTCACCCGGGTCACCGGGCTGTTCGTCCCGCGTGAGGGGGCGATCGAATAACCCGGGGGGATAGAGGATGAACCGGTTCGAGGTCGCCAATCTGACCTGCCTCGCGGTCCTGGTGGCTGCCGCGATCGCCGGGGCGACCGCCGGCGGGTGGCCCTGGTGGGCCACTCTCCTCGCCGCCGCCGGGGCGTTCTTTGGTGGCGGACTGTTGGTCGAGCGTATCGTCCCCGGCACCCGGCTGCTCCGGTGGCTGGGTTGGGGCGGTCCCGAATAAGAGGAGCCCCGAAGCCTTCACACTATAACGGTAAGGGTAACGACCGACGGGGGGCGAACATGCCGAAGCGCGCACTGGTCCTGATCGACATCCAGCACGACTACTTTCCCGGCGGGAAGTGGACCCTCAGCGGGATCGACACCGCCGCCGATAACGCGGCGAAGGTGTTAGCCGCCGCCCGCAAGACGGGCGACCTGGTGGTCCACGTCCGGCACGAGTTCCCCTCCGCGGACGCCCCGTTCTTTACACCGGGATCGGCGGGCGCGCAGATCCACCCGAAGGTACGGAACCTCGACGGCGAGCCGGTGGTCCTGAAGCACCACGTTAACTCGTTTCGCGAGACGGACCTGAAGGCGATCTTGGACCGACACGGGGTCGAGGAGGTGGTGATTTGCGGGGCGATGAGCCACATGTGTGTGGACGCCGGCACGCGGGCGGCGAGCGATCTCGGCTACAAGTGCGTGGTCGTACACGACGCCTGCGCCACCCGCGACCAGGAGTTCTCGGGTGCGGTCGTTCCGGCCGCCCAGGTGCACGCCGCGTTCATGGCGGCCCTGCAGTTCGGGTACGCCAAGTTGGTCTCCGCGGACGAGTACGTCGCGGCCGCGCCCTGACGTCAGGGGCCGCCGTTTTGGAGAAGCGCGGCGAGCAGGGCGAGGTCCGCCGGCTTGGTCAGGTGGTGGTCGAACCCGGCTTCGTGAGTCCGGCGCCGGTCCTCCTCCTGCCCGTACCCGGTCAGGGCCACCATGATTATCTCCCGGCCGAACGGCTCCGCCCGCATGCGCCCGGCCAGCTCGTACCCGTTCATCCCCGGCAGCCCGATGTCGAGCACCGCCACCTCGGGCTTCAGCCGGGCGGCGATCTCCAGCCCCTGCGGCCCGCTCCGGGCGACCTCCACCCGGTGCCCGGTCATCTCCAGCAGGGTGGCGAGGCTGTCCCCCGCGTCCGGGTTGTCGTCCACGATCAGGACGCGCCGCGGCACCACCCGTTCGGCGGGCGCCCCTTGTGGCGCGCCGTTTTCCTCGCGCCGCGCGAGCTTCGGCAGCCGGACGGTGAACTCGCTCCCCTCGCCCGGCCCGGCGCTCGCGGCCGACACCGTGCCGCCGTGCAGTTCCACCAGGCTCTTGACCAGGGTCAGCCCGATCCCCAGTCCGCCGTCGGACCGGTCGAGGGTCCGCCCCACCTGGGTGAACAGGTCGAACACCCGCGGTAGCATCTCCGCCGGGATGCCGAGGCCCGTGTCCCGCACCCGGACGATCGCCACCCCGTCCTCTTCCAGAATCAGGTCGATGCGGCCCCCCTCGTCGCTGTACTTGGCCGCGTTGGTGAGCAGGTTCCCGACCACCTGGGCCAGCCGCGTCGGGTCGGCCGACACCATCACGGGTCGGCCGGGCTGGGTCACGACGAGCCGGTGGCGGCGGGCGTCGATCAGCGGGCGGGCGGCCTCGGCGGCGCGGGCCAGGACCGCGTTCAGGTCCACGGCTTCCAGCCGCAGCTCCACCTTCCCGCGGGTGATCCGGGACACGTCCAAGAGGTCATCGACCAGGCGCCCGAGGTGGTCCACCTGACGAGACATCATGCCGTGCGTCCGCCGAACCACCGCGCGGTCCCCGTCCGCCATTTGGAGGATCGCCAGCCCGTTGCGTATGGGCGCGAGCGGGTTGCGCAGCTCGTGGGCGAGCATGGCGAGGAACTCGTCCTTGCGGCGGTCGGCGTCCCGCAACTCCTCGGCCTGCCGCGTCTGCTCGGCAATGTACCCGCGCACCTGGTACTGCCGCCGACGGTCGCGGAGCGCGGACCGGACCGCGTTGAGGAACTCGGCCGCCTCCAGCGGGCGCTTGAGAAGTGTGACGTCGCCCAGGTCGAGCAGCGCCTTGACGCGCGCCGTCGCGGTCGGGCCGGCGGCCGTGAGTATCAGGATCGGCAGGTTCGACCACGGCGGCTGGTCGCGGATCGCGGTTTTGAGCGCCCCGTCCCCGTCCCCGATCGCGGCCTCCTCGGGCACGACCACGGCCCCGGCGCCGTCCGGAACCAGGCGGCACAATTCGGCCAGGGACGCGCAGGCGTGGCACACCAGCCCGGCCCCGGTCATGAGGGTCAGCCCGGCGGTCGCGTCTCTCTTAGTGGGGGCGAGGAACAGCACCCGCTCGTCGGTGTCAGACATTCGCCGGCCCCATCAGCGTGTCCGTCTCGCCGCCGTAGGTCGGCGTCCCCATCAACACCCCGCGGAACTCCTTGAGCGGCTCGCCCACGCGGATGCCGCCGTCCAGCTTCATCTCGCGGATGGTCCGTTCGTGCATGCCGCTTCGCTTCTTCACCACCGAGACGGCCTGCCGCACCTCGCCGGCCGCCTCGAAGTACCGGAACAGGACGACGGTGTCGGCCAGGTACGTGGTGTCCACCGGGCTCTGCATGCTCCCGATCATGCCGTGCTGGGCGAGGACGAGGAACGTGACGACGCCCTTGTGCCCGAGGTACGTGAGCAGTTCGTGCATCTGGACCGTGAGGAACTCCTCCTCCGGCATGGAGTGCAGGTACCCGTTCAGGCTGTCGATGACGACGACCTTGGCCGGGGCGTGCCCGTCCCCCCCGTCCACCGCCCGGCGGACCCCGGCGGCGAACTCGCCGGGGGACATCTCGGCCGGGTCCACTTGCTGGAGGGTGAGCGTCTTGTCCTTGATCTGCGCGGTCAGATCCATGCCCAACCCGGTCGCCCGGCGGAGCAGCACCTCGGCCCGCTCGTCGAACGTGAATAGGGCGGCCCGGTCACCCTTCGTCGCGGCGGCGCGGGCATAGTTGATGGCGACCGACGACTTGCCGCACCCGGCCGGGCCGACGAGGAGCACGCTGGTGCCGAAGTCGATCCCGCCGCCGAGCATGCGGTCGAATTCCGGCACGCCCCCGGTGAGCACGGCTTGCTCCCGGTTCTCGACGTGCTCGGCGGCGATCAACCGAGGGAACACGTCGAGCCCGCCGGTGGCGATGTTGAAGTCGTGGTACCCGCCGCGGAACTTCTGCCCGCGGAGTTTGGCCACCCGCAGCCGCCGGCGCTCGGCCCCGTACTGAGGGGACAGGTGCTCGAGGCTGATGACCCCGTGGGCGATGCTGTGGAGCTGCAGGTCGCCGGCCGACGAGGTGTTGTCGTCGAGCAGCAGCACCGTGCATTCGCGGCCGGTGAAGAACTGCTTGAGCGCGAGGATCTGGCGGCGGTACCGGAGCGAGCTCTGGGCAAGGAGGCGGAGTTCGGACAGGGAGTCGATGACCACCCGCCGGGGCTTGACCCGCTCGACCTCGGCAAGGACGGCTTTGGTGGTCTGGCCGAGCTCGACGTCGGCCGGCTGGAACATGGTGTGCTGGTTGTCCGGTTCCAGATCGGCCTCGGACGCGGCCAACTCGACGATCTCGATGCCGTCGAGGGACCACCCATGGGACTCGGCCACGTCAATGAGTTCGGCCTTCGATTCGGACAGCGTCACGTACAAGCACGGCTCTTTTCGGCGCACGCCTTCAAAGAGGTACTGGAGCGCTAGGGTGGTCTTTCCCGAACCGGGATTGCCCTCGATCAGGTAGAGGCGATTGGTGGTGATCCCGCCGCCCAGAACGTTATCCAGACCGGCGATGCCGGTGGCGGAAAGGCGCGACGAGCGTTTAGGCGAGCCGTCCATTGGAACCGCAACCTCGAGTCAAGGCAGTAGTTCCGGCCCGGAATACCTCCCCGGCACCACGCCCAGATAAATGGAACCGGTTTCGGCCACAAGAGGTGGCTCCCCGGACGGCTGGGTAAATTTGCAAGTCGTGTGCCAAACGGCAAGTCGCCGCCCTTCGCCTCGTCCCGTGCGAGTTGGTGGGGTGAGCCGCGATCCGAGCGACTGGTCCCGCCTTTTTCAGGCGAACTCGATGTCCTTGCCCGCAGCGCCAGCGAATAATTGGTCCCACAGCGTTCGGCAGGTCGCCTGTGTCGGTCTGGTCGTTGAAGGTGCCATCGGTGTGGATCTCGGTGCGGTTCGTCGCGACGGCAGAATGCCCCAACTCAACCGCTCGCGCAAGGGCTCCGATAAAGGCGGTGCAACAACCGCTCCGTAAGATCTTCGACATCGCCTCGAACACACTTCGACCTGCGGAGGCCGAACATGGACTTGCAACTCAAGGGGAAGACTGCCGTTGTCACGGGGTCAACGGCGGGGATCGGTCTGTCGATCGCCGAAGAACTCGCCCGCGAGGGGGTGAAGGTGTTCGTCGCCGGGCGCACCCAACCGAAGATCGACGAGGCGCTCAATGTGGTACGGAAGGCAGGTGACGCCGAAGGGGTCGTCGCCGACGCGGGCACGGCCGAGGGGTGCGCGGCCCTCATCAAGCGGGTGCCGAAGGTGGACGTCCTGGTGAACAACCTGGGCATCTACGAGGCGAAGCCGTTCGCCGAGATCCCGGACGAGGACTGGCTGAAACTGTTCCAGGTGAACGTGATGAGCGGGGTGCGGCTGTCCCGCCACTACTTCCCGCAGATGCTGGCATCGGGGTGGGGGCGGGTGATCTTCGTGGCCAGCGAGTCGGGTGTGATGACCCCGCCCGAGATGATCCACTACGGGATGACGAAGTCGAGCCAACTGGCCCTCTGCCGCGGGATGGCGGAGCTGACCAAGGGGACGCAGGTGACGGTCAACACGGTCCTCCCCGGGCCGACGATGTCGGAGGGGATCGTCGACTTCCTCAAGTCGGTGTCACCTCACGCGAAGGACGCGGCCGAGGCGGAGGCCGAGTTCTTCCGCGTGCACCGCTCCTCGTCGCTGCTCCAGCGGTTGATCGACCCGGCGGAGATCGCTCACATGGTCGCGTACCTGGCCAGCCCGCTGTCGGCCGCGACCAATGGTGCGGCGTTGCGAGTCGAGGGCGGGTTGCTCCGGTCGATCGTCTGAGCCGCGGCGCCAGTCGCTGACCACACGTCCGGTAAGTCGGGGGCCGAAATGAAGCCCCGGGCGAGCGCCTGACCCTGTGCGTCGGCGACCTGAACCGGGCCGTGCGGTTCTATCGCGCCCCTCCTGACCACGTCCGAGCAAGTTGCGGCCGCATCGAGGCCGTGTGCCGGGCGTCACTTCGTGTTTTGCGCCGCGATCAGTTCCGAGAGCCCGAGCCAGAATATCTGGACGCCAATGCAGAACAGGATGAACGCGAACAGCCGCATCGCGACCTGGGAGCCCACGGCCCCGAGGAGCCGCTCCACGTTGGCGGCGAACCGCACGCACAAGTAGATACTGGCGCAGAGGACCAACAGCGCGGTGCTCACGGCGGCGGCGTGGACGGGCGTCGGGCCTTCGCGCGGGAACCCGGTTGCAAGAGCGATCGCGACGGCGATGGAGCCGGGGCCGACGGTAATGGGCAGGGTCAGCGGGTAGAACGCCTGGACGCCGAGCGACTCGCTGCCCGAGGGGTCCGCGCGGGGCGGTTCGTGCCCCTTCTTGTCGTCGTGCGGCGAGTGCAGCAACTTCCACCCGGCGCTGCCGATGATGATCCCGCCCGCGACGCGCAGGACGGGAATGGAGATCCCGAAGAAGGCCAGCACGTAGGCCCCGACCGAGAGCGATGCGAGCAGGATGACGAAGCTGTTGAACGAGATCCGCCGGGCCAGTTCGGCGCGCTGCGCGGGCGCCGCGTTCGGGACCAGGCTCAGGATGATGAACCCGGCGGCCGGCGGGTTGATGATCGGGAACAGGCCGGCGACGAGCAGAAGTACGGTGGAACTGAAGTCGTGCAACACGGATCGTCCTTTCGTGCCGAACGCGGTAGGAAAGGGCTGCCGGCGGGCAGCTTCCGCTTCGAGCCTCGGTGATACAGCGGTGAGGTTTTAGTGGAACGTGTCGCCGTGGGCGATGACGGCCCGCTTGCGGTGCCGGAACGTGCCGTACAGCGCCCCGGTGGTGTTTCGGGTCCGCGTCGAGCAGGCGCGGGCTGCCGCGGCCGGGGATACGCGCGGCGACGACCCGGTGACGGAGACGCGGGCGTTCGGTAGCGGTGGCCGGAGGTCCTGCTGATCCGAGGTACATAGCGGTGCAAATCGGAGCGGAATCGGGTAAATAATACGCACCACGCCGCTCAACCGAGCACCGCCAAGAGCGCCCGCCACAAGACAGAAACAACGAGGGATCTCATGTTCAAGCTGCGGACGGCCGTTTTAATTGCCACTCTCGCCTGCTCCAGCTCGGCGACCGCGCAGCCCGTGCGCAAGTACGACGACAAGGGTGCCCCGCCGTTCAAGGTGCTGAAGGAGGGCGAGAACCCGCCGATCGACGCCTACGACAACTTCGTCATCGGGCCGAAGTACGTGCCCGCGCCGGAGCGCAAGAAGGTCGAAGGCGTTCCCGAGGGGAAGGTCGAACAGTTCGAGATCGACTCGAAGGACACCAAGCTGTTCAACCCCGGCATCGCCCGCAAGGTGTTCGGGAAGGTCGACCCGAAGAACCCGAAGGCGCTGATCGTCGAGACGCACGCCATCGACTACAAGCGCAAGGTCGGAGTTTACATTCCCGCTCAATACAAGGAAGGCACCGAAGCGCCGTTCATGGTGGTCCACGACGGCCCCGGGCTGGGCATGAGGACCGTCCTCGACAACCTGATCGCTCAGAAGCGCATTCCCCCCCTCGTCGTCATCTCCATCGCTAACGGCGGGGGCGACGCCCAGGGGCACGAGCGCGGGAAAGAATACGACAACATGAACGGCGACTACGCCGAGTACATCGAAACGGAAGTGTTGCCGCGCGTGGAGAAGGCCTGCAAAGTGAAGCTGACCAAAGACCCCGACGGCCGCGCGGCGATGGGCAACAGTTCCGGGGGCTCGGCCGCGCTCATCATGGCCTGGTTCCGCACCGACCTGTACCACCGCGTGCTGACCACGTCGGGCACGTTCGTGAACCAGGCGTGGCCGTTCGACCCCAAGTTCCCCGACGGCGCCTGGGGGTTCCACGAGGCGCTCGTTCCCAAGAGCGCCAAGAAGCCCATCCGTATCTTCCTCTCCGTCGGCGACAAAGATTTGCTCAACCCCAACGTGATGCGCGACGACATGCACGACTGGGTGGAGGCCAACCACCGCATGGCCAGGGTGCTCAAGGACAAGGGGTACGAGTACCAGTACCTGTTCTGCCAGGGGGCGGGGCACGGCATCGGCAACGCCCAGTCGCAGTTCCTCCCGCACGCCATCGAGTGGGTGTGGAAGGGGTACGCCCCGAAGAAGGACAAGTAGCCGACGGACCGGTGCTAAAGCCGCGAACCGTGCGTGCTCTGCCTGGTCCACTTTCGGAACGGAGCCGGTTGTTCGGCGGGTTCCGGTTGAGGACGGAGCCGGGTGGGGCATGTCATCCGGCCCCGGGTCCGCAGCGGAGCGTCAGCTCCGCTCGATCTCGCCGGCGGCGCGGTCGAGTGCGGCGGTGATAGCGTTCAGTGCCTCCGTCGTCAGCGGCCCCTTGCCGAGCCGGACCTGGAGAGCGGCCCGCAAGTTGCTCATGGCGCGCATCAACTCGGGAGCCGGTGCCCCGCCGAACCGCGTGTTGGCCTCGGCGAGCCGGGCCTTGGCCGCCTGAATGTCGGCCGCGTGGGACTCCACCTCGGCTTTCCCCTCATCCGTCAGCCGGTACAGCTTCTTCGGCCCCTGTGCTTCACTGGCGATCAGCCCGGTCTCTTCCAGCAGGGTGAGGGTGGGGTAGATGACACCGGGGCTCGGGGTGTAGTGCCCGCTCAGCGCGTCGGCGATGGCCTTGATGATCTCGTACCCGTGCCGGGGCTGGGCCGCGATCAGATCCAGAGTGAGCCAGCGCAGGTCGCCTTGCTCGAGCGGGCGGCCGGCGGGGCCGCGCCCCCGGTGCCCGCCGGCCCAACCGAACCCCCAACCTTCCCGGCCGCGCCCGCCGTGACCGTGACGCCCCATCTCGTTGCCTCCGTCCTCGAACAGTGTGAAGTCCGACCCCTCATCGGCATCCGGTTCCGGGCGCCCGTCCGGACCGTGCCGGTGCCCGAAGTGCCGCCCGCCCCGTCCCCGGCAGTGAGCCGCCATCGTGGCCAGGATCCGGGGATCGCCGCCACCGCGTCCATGTTTGAAATAGCCGAACATTCGCAAACCTCCATCTTGGGAAAGGGCACCGCGAGTCGCGGCCCTAAACACTCGCTTATGAACGGTTCGTCAGAGGCCATTCGCAAGCAGTCTGAGTGCGTACTTAGATATATCGCAAATCGGCCTTTGAGGGCAAGTTCGATATATCAAATGCGATCGATTTTCTCCGCATGAGTGACGCAAGATCAGATTTTGAAAAGGCTTGTGGTGATGAATTTCATTCGGATTGGAGGAGGAGTTGTGCCAGCGCCTTCAGACCGTGCGGTTGCTCTGTTGAAACCTTGTGAACGGCGCGGCGTAAGCCCGCCGGTAGCGGCTAAAACTACCGGCGGACTTACGCCGCGCCGTTCGCTCGCACCATGATTTCAACGCCTTCAGACCGAGCGGTGGAACGGCGATCTTGTATTCCCTCTTGCAAACCGCTAATTTCCTCATCTGATTTTTCAATGGAGACCGTGATGACTCACCGACCCGTGATTCTCCTGCGCGGAGTCTTTCTGTTGGCCGGCCTTGCGGTTCTGCCCGCGTGCTCAATGAGCAGGCCGGACGCCGAAAACAGTCAACCCATAACCCCCGAGCGAGTGATGCCAGCAGCCGACGATTACAAGCCCTTCCACGCCGTGGACCCCAAGAATCCCAAGGTGTTCTTCGAGATGACCATCGACGGCAAGGCGGCGGGGCGGATCGAGATGGAACTGTTCGCCGACACGTGCCCCAAGACCGCCGAGAACTTCCTGCAACTGTGCGTCGGCACCAAGAGCAAGACGGGGAAGGTGCTGGCCTTCAAAGACTCGTCGTTCCACCGCGTGATCCCGGATTTCATGTGTCAAGGGGGTGACTTCACCCGTGGGGACGGCACGGGCGGCGAGTCGATCTACGGCGGAAAGTTCGACGACGAAACCTTCAAGGGCAAGGCCGGCAAGCACTTCGGCCCCGGTACCCTTTCGATGGCGAATGCGGGACCGAACACGAACGGCTCTCAGTTCTTCCTCTGCACCGCCGCAACGCCACACCTCGACGGCAAGCACGTCGTGTTCGGACAGGTCGTGAAGGGTTACGACGTGGTCAAGAAGATTGAAGCCGTTGGTTCGCGGAGCGGGAAGACGTCGGCCAAGGTCACCATCAGCGATTGTGGGAAGGTCGAGTAGTTGCGCTGTGTACGGTGGACCTGCACGCGACGGTGAAGCCGCGACGCCCAATATGGCTCGCGGCCGCCCTCGATAATTGGTTCGCAGATAAGTCTTTTGCTGGAGCGCATTACCGGGGGGGGGATCGGACGGCGCGGCAATTCTGGAATTTGCCGCTTTTGGTTCGTTAGTAATCACCCCGAGTGTTACGCGCTCCAAGTTCGGCCGGCGCTCACCTCGGCCTCAACAAGCACCGGATCAATGCGCGGAGCGACGGCTTCGTCCACGCACTTGCGAAGCCACTCTGCCACCCGGTCCCAGTCCCCTCCCGGGCCTGCGACACGATCTTGTCGTCACAGAAGATGACCTGCTCTCGTGGAGGCGGGGCGTGGGGGAGGCCGGAGAAAAGTCCGCGGCCATCGAGGTTGACGGCCCCCGCTCTCGTTCCTAATCTTCTTTCTTCTTCGGCAGAATGGAGGTCCGAGACGATGACGTTCGCGGAGGCAGTGGCGGAGTTATGGACCAAACATCCCAAGGCGGACCTGAGCCCGTCGGTCAAACGGGGCCAGGCGTTCACCCGCGCGGCCCGGGTCGATTTCAAGAAGGACAAGGGCGGAATGTACGTCGGGCGCGACACCGACGGGACGGAAGTGCTCGTGTACTTCAACGATGACGCCAAGGTCATCGCTTGTACCGAGATCGAGCCCGACGAGTGACGATTCCGGGGCGGCGAGTTTTCGACCGTTCCTCTCGTCTCGCGCCCCCACCGCGGCGATCCCGCTCTTCGGTGGCGTCGCCGCCCTACTTCTCTTCTGTTGGCGGTGCTTCCTTATGAGCGGCCCCAGTTGCCACCGCGCTAGCTTTCGTGCGTGATCTCCCGGTTACTCGTTCACGAACGCGCCTTCGGCCGGGGCGAGGGGTTCATACCTCGGTTCGACCGGAAGCGGGGACGGTTCCGGGACGGATTCCTAGCTCAGAGAGCCGCTTCGGGCCGAACTCGGTGTTTCGGAACGTAGGGCTGACGGGGCACGTGGTGCGACCTTTCCGGGACGCTCCGTATGGCCCGGAGGAGCCTGGGTTGCGGGCCGCACGATCCGACGTCGGACAGGTACGCTGGAAATGGCGTTCGGCAAAGGATTTACGAATGAGTGGGTCCGGTGGGAGTCGAACCCACTTCCAAGGTGTTATGAGCCGAGAGACTGACCCTATCGAAAACGCCGAAATCATCAGGGATATTGAGTTTTACACTATTTGCTTAGGTTTGCAAGTCACGACACCCACTGCGTGAAAACGCATGGAATTGGAGTACTCCGACAGGTTATGGCGTAGTTGTGGCGTAGAGCCTCAGTCGTCCTCGGCCCTGCGCCACGCACGTTACCGTCCGGCCGTTGCAGCCGGTTGCAGTGAACCGTTTCGGAGCCAGACACGGTCAGCCCTAAGATGAGATTGGTGACAGCTCGGGCCGGCAAACAATACCGTTGTTGCTGAGCGATTCTCCCTGGGGCTTGGCGCTGACCATTTGCTCGCGGAGGCCAACGAGGTGAGCCGCCATCACCTCATCCATTGACACTTCTCGCTTGTCCACCCACGCCATCGTTGCGGCCAGTCGAAATCGGAGTCCGCGGTCTCCAGCAGGTACAAGCCGGGCGACTGCTGCTTGAGTGCCAGCAGCGCGGCATACGGAATACTCGTGACCGGGTTACGTAAGGTGTCGAGCAGCATCGTGCTCCTCTGGGCGTTAAGAGACGTCTGCGGTCGCTTCCCGAATGGACACCTATCCGATCACCGGGTTCGGCTCAGGTGACTGAAACGTTGTCATCGAGCCCGAGTTCCTTGAGCCCGGTGCGGGTGTCGTCGGCCTTCGACTGCGCTTGCTCGCGGTCCACGGTGGCCTCGAACGATACCTCGAGTTTCAGCTCCGAAGAGCCAGCGAAGCGGGTGAGCACCTTGGTGTAGAAGTTCATCCACTTCTGAGTCGGGACGGGTCCGCGCCAACGGATTTTTAGCTTGGCGGGAAGTTCCTCGACCGTTTCTTCCCCGTTACTCGTCTCGGGTTTCTGTTGGGGAGCCTCCACGCGAACTTCAACGCTTGCCTGTTGCCCGTTTGCCTCCGCGCGGACGGCGTGCAGCCCACTCACGGCCCCGGCTGTAAAGACACCTTCGGAAGTGATCGAGCCGCCCGTCGCCGACCACATGACAAGCGCAAGCGGGTGCGGCTGACCGTACTGGTCTTGGGCGGAACAGGTGAATGCCACTTGCTCGCCCGCCTTGATCCGAGAGTGTTCCGGCCGAACACTCAGGCTCGCCAACTGTGGCGGCTCTTTCAGCTTCACCGCGTCTGTAGCTTTTAAGATGAACACGTCGTCCGAAATTTCGACTTCCGCTTCCAGCATGCTCTCTTGGAAGCGTTGGAGTTTCAGCCGGCCGTCGGCATTCTTCGTCGCGTACCCGAGGTCGCCTCTCGTCACCCCGTCCGCGATGGTCCGCTTGATTGCATCGGGGTTGAGCAGCCGAGGCAACTGCGGGGACGAGTAGAATGCGTCTCTGGCGCCCTTCGTCGGCCACTCGGTGAGCGACGAAGGCCAGAACTTGACCAGACGGGCCGGCCCGACCGTGGCCGTGATCTCGTCATTCTTTTCCAGTTCCCAGAGGATCAGTTCGGTGATGCTCCCGGCCGAACTGGACGTGATCTGCCCGAGGTCGAGGCCCCGTAGCGCGTTGTCTTTGCCCAACAGGAAGACGTGCCGGTAAGCGCGGAATAGAGTCTCGTCTGCCGCCCGCCTAGCGTTGTCCAAGTTCCGCTGAAGCAGCTTCCGCTGCGCGTCGTCCAACCGCTTCTTGGTGTCCTCGTCATCGTCGATGTCCTCCCACGCGAGCGCGTCCCGAACCGTCGTGCGGACGTTATCGGCCGTGTCCGGTGCAGCGAATAGGAGCGCCGATTTGAAGGTCCGCCCACTCGATCCGCAGTCCCGAACAATTGCCTCCATCAGGTCCATTGTTTTCTTGTCGCTCGCGTTTGTTTCGAGGCCCATTACGACTAACGTCAGCGCCGCCCGGTTGGGCACGTCGTTGGTCCGCGCCGGCCAGTACTTCCGGTCCACATACTTCGATGATTCCCCGGTCTGCTTGTCGAACAGCTTCTGCGTCTGCTGTCGGACGCGCTCGTCCACGCTCTTCGGCTGCACCGCGCCGCGGCGGCTCACGAGGATTTGGTTCAGGTTCGGGGTCAGCCCGAACCGGAACCGGTTCTTGTCCGAGTTCAGGTAGTAGCAGGTGGCGGTCAGCCCTTCGAGCACGCCCTCCAAGTCGGCCAAGTTCGCGTCCGGGCCGAACGCGGCGGTTCGGATCTCCGGTACCGACGCGTCCGCCTTCCCCTGGCTCATCCCGCCGTTGGACTCGAAGAAGATGGTCGTCGCCACCTTCCGGTGCAACTGAGCCTTCTTCACTCCGTCGTCGGCCTCCTTGTCCAGTCGCAGGGCGTGCGCGTCGCTCTTGCCGATGATGTCGGTCGCCACCGGTACCTCGAGCGCGTCGCTGCCGAGCTGCTCGAACAGCGCCGCCCGGAAGACCGGGTTATTGAGCGGCGCCAGGCCCAGCGTGATGAGCGGTTCGCGGGTCGCCTTGCGGTGCTCGTCCTGGTGGTTGTGCGCCACCCACAGCGCCAGCAGGCGCAGTACGCCGCGGGTACGCTGGAACCGCGGTAGGCTGGCCCACTTGCGCTCGAACACCGACAGCACCGACGGGTGGAACGGGTACGCGGCGAGGAACCGGCTCTGGACCGTTTCCGGGTCGATACCAGCCAGCTCTTGCGCGTGCTCGATCGCCCACTCGGTGTACGCCGCGGCCGTCTTTCGCGCCTCGTCCTGCGAGCCCGAGGACTCGAACAGCCGGCGGCGAATGATCTCGCCGATCTCGGTGTCGGCCGACATCATGATCGCCTTGCCCAGGCGGTCGAGCATCTTCTTGAACCGCGCCTCGTCGGCCGCGTCCGCGGGCGTGTACTCCAGGTCCGACGCGGGGATCGACACCACCACCGCCACGTTCTTCTCGCCCCGCGCCGTCTCCGCCAGGCAGTCGAGGAAGTTGTACAGCCGGTCGCCGTACCCCTTCGCCCGGTACGTGCTCGCGTAGCTGATGATCTCGTCCATCAGGATGAGGGCCGGCCGGTCCTTTGGGAGCATGGCTCGGATCGCGTCCCCCTTCGGCTCGATAAACTCCTTCTCGTGCTTCTCGACCACCGCGAACGACTTCGCGCCGCCGAGCTGCCACGCGATCTCGCCCCACGGGGTGAACCGCCGCGGTTCTCCTTCGCCACCGCGGCCGTTGAGCGAGTCGAACTCTTTGCCCATAAACACCGCGACTGCAGCTTCGGGTACGCTCTTGATGTTGGCGGTTGCGGTGATGCTATCTACGCCCTTCCACTTGTTCGCCTTCGCCCCATTCTTGGCGAGGTGATACAGTGCGGTGAGGGAGTGGGATTTGCCGCCACCGAACTGCGTGGACATGTTGAACACGGCCGACGTCTCGACCTGGAGGCCCGACAGTCGGCGGGCTACTTGTGACGCCAGATCGAGAAGGCTGCCCGTCACGTAGGTACGGTCGAAGAACCGTTGCGGGTCCGTGTAATCCTTGCCCGCCCGGCCGTCGCGGATCTGGTCGAGGTGGACGGCGAACTCCGAGGCGTCCAGCGGGCGGTTCTCCCGCAGGTCCTCGCGCAACTCGACCACGTCATACCAAGGTTTCAGTTTCGCCATAAGAGTTCACCGGGGCGAGGGCGCTTCACACCTTATGGAAGCGGCCAAGATTAGTGTCCAGCATCCAGAACTTGAAGTACCCGTCCGGGAAGGTCGCGCCCTCCCCGCGGTTACCGACGGCGACCACAGTTTCGCCCTTGAGCGCGGCACGCTGGTCGGGCGGAATGGTTCCGATCACGTCGGCGCAGACGTCGTGGACGAGTTTCCGGCCCTGCTCCCAGTCCGGGCGGTATGCGAACACGACCCGGAACCGTGCCCGCAGGCAGAGTACCTTCCACAGCGAGTACGCGACACGATCGTCGGCCTTGCTGTTCTCCAACTCGAATGCCGCGAGCGGGAACGGCCAGCGCCCCGCCGACGCACTCACGAACGCCATCGCATCGATACCCAGGTACTCCTGGCCCATCTGCGGGAGCAGGTCGAGCGGGTGCCCCTTGCCCGCGGCGTGCCAACCGAGGGCCTCGCACGACCTCACTACGGCGCCAGTTAAACACGCGGTCCAGTCCATGAGGTGACCGGACGTGGCGGCGTCCTTTAGCGGCGCGGCGACGGACGGCTTCTGCAGGTGCTGCAGAAACGCATCCTTCCAGGGTTGGAACTGCTCGGCCATCGGCGCTACAGCCCCAGGCTCTTCTTGCGAGTGAGCACGCCCTCGACCCACCGGCGCTCGTCGGTGCCCGGCGGGTACAACGAGGAGAGCGCCTGCGCGAGCTTCCAGAAGTTCGCATTCGTGCCGACGCCGTCGTCCACCAGGAACCGCTTAAGTAACTCGCCGCGTTGGGCGCCGAACATGATCATCGCTTGGTGTACGCGGTCAAGTACGGTCGTCCCGGGCGGCGGGGCCTTCAGGTCGACGACGGTCGTCTTTGTAGTTCCTGCGGACGTCTCGGCTTCTTCCATGCCGGGGATCGGGCCGGTCACCTGCTTCTTCTTTTTGGCGGGCTTGGCCTCGGTTTCTTTCGTATTTTTGCCGAACAGGTGCTGGGTGCGTTCGGCGACGGACAACAGCCGGGCCTTCTCGCCCTTTACCTCGACGATCGTGTCGCTCTTCTCCAGGTGGATGCCGAGCCCCTGCGCGATCTTGCGGGCGGCGTCGAACTCCAGGCTGAACCCGTTGACCTTCACGGCATTCGGCGCATCCTCGTCGGCTTCGTCCACGTCTTCTTCGTCGGCCTTCTCGGGGGTCGGCTTCGCGCCGCCGCCGATCGTCCACAGCCAAACGGCGGTGAGCCGGGCGTCTGGTTCAAGGCCCGAAGTGTCTGCGTCGCGGAAGATGGTCGATATGGCCTCATTCGAGACCGCGGCCCAGACGTGTTCGAGGTACTCCTTGAGCGGAACCGGGTCGCCGTTGGACTTCTCGACGCGCGAATAGCGGGAGAAGATCTCCAGCGCCGGGCCGAGGCACGCGAAGATCGCATCCGCCCCGACCACGCCCTCGCTCACTAGACGGGGCATCCACTCGTGTATTCGCTTCGGTAACTCGGAAAGCACGTCCCGCCAGTCGCCAGCTTCGTCTTTCATGCGCGGGCGGCAAACCAGATGCACGGAAGAGGCAAGCGTACTCTGCCGGACCGCAAGAACCCGGGCCGCGCGTTCCGTATCGATTGGCCACGACGCGGTTACCTGCCAGCCGGCGCGAAGAAGTGCGTTGAGTAGGGATTCCCAAGCGTCGGTTTCGCTATGGGCGAAAACAACAAGGCCGATTGCATCGTTTGCGGTTATCCGCATACATTCGCGAAGGGCAAGCTCCATATTTGTTTCATAAAAATTGCGATCCTTCTGCAAGTGCGCAACTTCTGAATGAGGTAGATTTTGAACGATTTCTAGTGATTTGGGAGTGAGCCTTTCAGATAGCTCTGGGTGATCACTTACTGCCAGCATCCTGCGAAGCCAAACATAGAAAAAGTCCGATAAATCACTGTACGGAATGGAGTAGTAATACGGCGGATCTGTAATCATCGCATGAACTGAATCGTCCGCGAGTGGGTGTTCGGTCGCCGAATTGCAGTTAACGGTCCCAGTGGACACCTGCTCAACAGAGTTGTATTCAACGACGAGGCGAACCCAGTTTAGCGCCCCTTCAAAATTCCCCGAACCATCAGCGAAAGGTTGGCATTCGGGCCATTCCCAAACAATCGGGAGGGCCTGTCGGCCGAATGTGTGAGCAATGAATTCGCCAGATGTTGACCATACGGTAAGAGATGTAAGATAATCGGCCTGTCGATCAACTGCAAATGCTAGAAGCGTTTGGACGGCCCTTGCGAATCGTGATTCCAACCGGTCGGAAAATTCGGCGCGAAGTTGTGCGACATAACGTGCAAGTGTCGTCAGCGTGAGCGCTTGACGAGGTGTGAATATTTCAGCAAAGCCATTAATGCCGTACTGAGGAAGTGGGATTCTACGCGGCTCAATCCCCGTAAATTTTTCGTCTGGTACAAGGCTCAGTACCCCAGTATGTTCGCTCTTGCGCCTCTCCAATTCGATGGACGCTTTCCGCACGACTTCAAGATCGCGCTCCGTTGGCAAACGGTAGAAACGACCTTGAACGTCGGGCTTCGTCGTCACAACGCAAAATAGCCGAGCGTCAGCAGCACCACCACGCCGCTGCTTCAACTGGACCCGTACCGACTTCACGGGCGTGGTGAACCCGCAGCAGGGACAGGTAGCCGACCCACGTTGTGCGATACCGTTCCCGACGTCCTTCGGTGTCGCTTTCGTGATGATTTCGAACTCGATCAGCTTGGCTTCCTTGTTCGGCACGATCTTCAGCGCGACCGACCGCTCGCCCTTCTTCGCCAGCCACAGCGACCGTATGAGAGGCACTTCCGCCCCGCATCCACCGAGGGCCGAATCGCACGTCACCGTTCGCGCCCACAGGTACGCGATCGGCGTCGCACCGTCCTCGTCCTTCGGGTAGAACTCGGCGAGTTCCTTCTCAGCCTGCTCCTTCACCCACGCGCCCCACTTGCGGACCTCGTCGGCGAGCTTCTGCCCGTACTTCGGGATGTATTCCAACACGACCTTGTTCAGCAGCACCGCGACCGGGTTGAGGTCGCTGGCGAAGGCGTCCGCGCCGACCCGCAGCGCCTCCAGCGGGATGCTTCCGCCGCCCGCGAACGGATCGGCGACGAGCGGACGTGTGCCCTTCTCACCGCCGAGCGCCTCGTGGGCCGCCTGGGTGAGCGCGCGTGACGTTTCGAGGTACGCGGGGACCGTGGAGTTGTCCCAGTTGGCGAAATCGGCGATGAAGTCGAGCAGCGCGAACCGGAGCACGTTGAGGGCGTCGGGGTCGGTCGCGTCGAGCGGCTTCCCGGCCTTCGCCATGACTTCCCACCGGGTCAGGCTCGCTTCCGACGCCGACTTCTGTAACTGCTCCTTCTCGCTGGTGATGCCTTTGGGGTATACTCGTTGCGCGAACGCGAGGATGTGCTGGGCCGCCGCGTCGCGGAACACCTGTGGGCAGAGCGGGTCGGCTGGATCGGGCCAGAGCGAGGCGCAAATGACCGCTCGACACGCTGCGAGTGGCCGGCGCGCCCACCAGATATGGAGCGTGGAGATGTGCCCGTGCCGGATCGACTTCTCGCGCCGTGCGTGCGCCGAGATGCGGGCGATGGGGAGGTCAACTTCGATCAGGCGCTTGGGGTAGTGCATACGTCGGTTGTCGGGCTGGGGGCCACCGCCCGCGCCGCCGCGATCAGCGCGTCGGCCTCGGCGACGGCGGTGTGGGCGGCGTCGAGCGGGATGTGGGGCTTGAGTTCATGCAACCGGGCGGCCCGGTCGGCGGACGTCTTGCGGTCCGGCTCGCGGAGGGTTAGGAACACGGCCGTGGCCAGCCGCTCGAGTTCGGCGATCCCCTTGGACCCGAGCTGAGCAGCGACGAACTCGGTCTGCGGGCGGTACGCCGCCCGCGTTTTCGGGTACTGGCGGAGGAACGTCTCGCTGTTGCCGCCGAGGTGGAGGCCCGGGCCGTAGGGTGGGCGGGGCACAACGGCGAGCAGGCCATCGGCGAGCTGGGCCGTCAGTTCGTTCTTGAGGTCGAAAGAGTAAGGGCCGTGCTTGTACAGAACGAAGTTGAACCCGAGGGGCACGCCGAGCATTTCTTGGAAGATGAACGTCGCCTTCTGGACGTGGGTCTCTCCGCACCAGCTCCCCCGCTCTTTAAGCGCGTGAAGCAGTGACAGGAGTACGGCATCTTTTTGAATCTCGGTCATGTTTCGGTTCCCACCTCGGGCGAGAGCATGCGCTCGCGATTATCTCGGAGCCACCGCTCGGCTTCCAGCTTCTTGTCCTGGGCAACGAAGATGTAGTCGAATCCCGCGACCGGAAGACGGTTCAGGATTTCCGAGAGTGCCAGAGCCGAACAAACCCCGCCCCTTGTCCAGACCGGAAAGTCGATGGCACGGTTCCGCTCTCGGTAACG
Source organism: Gemmata palustris (assembly GCF_017939745.1). Classification (NCBI taxonomy): domain Bacteria; kingdom Pseudomonadati; phylum Planctomycetota; class Planctomycetia; order Gemmatales; family Gemmataceae; genus Gemmata; species Gemmata palustris. Next base: position 7,268,163 of record NZ_JAGKQQ010000001.1, read on the forward strand.
GGCATAGTGTACGGAGGTTGATGAAAAACGCGATGCCAGTTCCTCGGCGAAGACCGCGGCCGCATTGACGTTCTTTGCCAGGTCTTCGGGGTTCCGCTGGTACACCAGCCGGAAGTGTTCGCGCTCGGCGATCAACCGGGCGGGCACACAGCCAGCGTGCGCTGGGGTCCGGGCGGCGGCGAACAGTTCGGCTGTGAGTTCGTTATCGGTCATCTGGAGGTGCTGCTCCAGATCGAGTGAAAATTGCCCGTTCGGTAGTCCGGCCTTGAAGAACGAGACGAGGTGGTGGTCGTAGACCCTCCGCACCGGGTGGAAGTAGACCTGGGTGTACATGAAGTACCGTGCCAGGAGCAGGGCTTCGGTCGCGTGCAACCCGCCGGAATCAATGCCGAGGGTGAGTTCGGCATCCCGGTCGGCGGTTTTGGGCAAGATGCGCAGGTTGTCGATCAAGCGATTGTGGTCGAACTGCCCGTAGGCGACGCCGGCGTGGTAGCCGTCGCGGAGCAGGTAGTCAATGCGGTCCGCGCCGAAGGCGTCGCCGGTGATGATCTCGCTGAGGATCGCTTCCCAGTCGGAAAATGCGGGGCTCGGGTACTTGCCCGGCCCGACGCCCAGGCGCGCGACGTCGGCGGGCTTGATGTTCAATGCGTCCCACAGTGGACGCATGAGCTTACTCTCGACGAGCGCGATCGTGAGGTGCTCATGCTTCTTTTTGTCCGGGAGTAACTCTTCTCCGGCGTGCGAGAACGGCAGGTGACCGATGTCGTGGCAGAGGGCGGCCATGCGCACGACCCGCCGCCAGCGCTGGTGGTCGAACGAACCGAACGTCGGGACGAGATCGCGGGCGGCCTCGGACACCAGATTGGCCGGGTTGGTGACGATGTCGTACACCCGCCCCGCCAGCTCCATGACGCCGAGTGAGTGCTCGAACCGCTTGTGCGTGGCGCCGGGGTAGATCAAGTACGTCAGGGCGAGCTGGTGGATGTATCGGAGCCGCTGAACGGGGCGCGAGTCGAGCACCTGGCGCTCATCGGTGTCCAGGCGAATAAACGTGTGGATCGGGTCCCGCAGCTCGTGAAGGCGCTTGTTCATGTTCCTTTCCGACCGACCAATTCTTGCGGCCCGATCTGGTAGTGTTCGACGGTCATCACCGGCTTCCACCCGAGCCGAGCCGGGTCGTTGATCGCGTGCAGCTCGGGCGTCGCGGCGCAGTTGAACACCGCGTACAACCAGTAGTCGCCCTTGAGCCGCTGGGCGGTGCGGTATTCGTTCTCGCTCAGCGCCACCACGCCCACACCCGCGCGGCCCTTCACCTCGATGAACCGCACCTCGAGGAAGGTCAGCGGGTCGTGTGGGTGCGGCCGCCGGCTGATCAAATCGAACCCGCGGTTCTCGCTCTCAACGCTCTCGACCACCCATCCGCGGGCCTGTTCGTGCTTAATCGCTTCGGCCACCGCGATCTTCTCGATCTCGTCGTCACGGACCATCGGCGCCAATTGTGGACTGGCGCGGTCGGGGTGCGGCAGGAGCGCAGCTCGGCCGATGTGGGTAATATCTGCGATCGTGCAGTGTCGTTCCAGTTCCAATTCGCGTTTCCGCGTGTCGCGCCGCGTGTTTAACTCGTCCAGATGAAGTTCTGCCTGAGCGATTAACCCGTCGAGACCCTGGACCGTTTGTCCCTCGATCTGCCGATTGAGGAACTCCCCGAGCTGATGCTGCTGGCGGTCGATGAGTGCGTTTAGGCTGATTTCGACGTGCTGCTCGACGCGCCCGACCTCGCGTGCCCGAGCATCCGCCGCGCCGGCCGCCCACGGCTTCAGAGCGTGCTCGTACAGGAACCGTTCGACCTGTTGGCGCTCCGGCACCACGAGGTTGGTCGGTGCGGTCGTGCCCTTCGGGCTTGGAGTTACGTCGTGAAGGATCGTCGGCTCGTGCAGTGCCATTATGCCGCCGGCCAACGTTTCGACCGCGAACAGCCGGCGGTGCAATGTGAACCCGCGCCCGTCCTTGACGGACGCCGCGAAGACATCCAGCACGGCCGGGCGGTCACGGTGCAAGTCGAAGAACACGGCCCCGCGACGCAGGTGGTCCTCGACACGCGCCAAGATGTCGGTCCGCACCGCTTCAAACAGCGGGTGGCCGGGGGTGACCCACTCCGCGGCCGGGTCCGACGGCAGCACGGCCTTGTCAAATGCTACCTTGCCGTACTCGCGCCCGAGCTTACCAAACTTTGGCTCCTGGGCATCGCCGATCGCGAACAGGTTGCGGGGCGTCTTCCCGATCCGATACACGCGGCTGTTCGGCGCCGTGATTCTCGGCTGCACCCCGGATTCCGGCGCGGCCGCAATGAAGAACTGCTCGATCACCTCGGGCACCAGCCGCCGTTCCTTGGCTTCCGCGCTCTTGCCGACCACCGCGGAGAGATTCAGTTCCCGCTTCGCCAGCCCCTCCAGCGCGCTCTCGGTGATGGCCCGAAACCGGTCCGGGCTGACGTCCTTCACGATCCGGTCCTGGATCTTGTGCTCGTCCGTGAGCCGTGCGTACATGTCGCGGAACAGCTTCTCCAGGAGCGTCGAAGGGAACACCTCGCCGACCACGTCGAACACCTGATCGGTGCCGAGTTCGCGCCGAATTTCGCGGAGCCGGTCGAGCAGCTTGTGCAGCACCCGGCCCTCGCGCGTGTTCTGCGCGACGAAGTTGAACACGAGGCAGTCCTTTTCCTGTCCGTACCGGTGGATGCGTCCCACGCGCTGTTCGAGCCGCACCGGGTTCCACGGGATGTCGAAGTTGATCATCAGCCAGCAGAACTGTAGGTTGATGCCTTCGCCCGCGGCCTCGGTCGCGACCAGCACCTGGGCCGACTCCTTGAACTCACGCTCGGCGTAGATCCGCGTGCCGACGGTGTCACGGTCGCCAATCTTCATCCCGCCGTGGATCTGGGTGACGCTCAGCCCCCACTGGCGCAACTTGCCGAGAGGGCGCCCGTCGCGCCCATCGCCGACGAGATAATCGAGGGTGTCCTTGTGTTCGGTGAACACGAGCAGCCGCATCTTCGGGTCGGCGAACAGTCGGTGCTCGGTCAGCACCGAGCGGAGCTTGCTCAGTTTCGACTGCGTTTCGCGCGATTCGAGGCACTGCGCTTGGTCAATGAGGCGCGATAGCTGCGCGATTTCCTGGCGCAGCACTGTGGGATCGGCGGACAGCACCTCGCCCTCGAGCCGCGAGATGATTCGGGCCTGCTCCTCGTCGGTGAGGTCGTCGAAGTCGTCGGGTATGCGCTGTTCGATCTGCCCGCGGCGATGGGCTTCCGGGTCTTCGAGGATATTCTCGCGCCGCTCCCGCATCCGCTCTAAGCTCCGCCGCACCGCGTACACGGACGAGGCCATGCGGCGCTGGAGCAGGGCCATCGTGAACCCGATCGCCCGCCCACGGGCCGTCTCCTCGCCCGCGGCGGCCGTGGACTGTTCCTCGACGTATCGGGTCAGCTCGTCGTAAAAGGCGAGTTCGTCGCCGTCCAGATCGAACGCGGCGGTGCGCACTTCCCGCTTGGTGAACAGTTTCCGGACCTCGCCCGTCTCGGGGTGCGGGAACGTGACCAGCGCCTCCTTGGTGCGTCGAAGGTAGAACGGGGCATCGTGCTCGCGCATCGCATGCTGGAGGCTTTGAATGCTGCCGTACACGTCGGCGTCGAGAAGTGCGAGGAACCGCCGGAAGTGGTCCTGGTCCCCCTTGTGTGGAGTCGCGGTCATCAAGAGAAAATGGTCGGTCATCTTGGAGAGCGCTTCACCGAGTCGGTAGGCATAGGTCTTGCGGTCGTCGGCCGGTGCGCTCATTTTGTGCGCCTCGTCCACGATCACCAGATCCCACCGCGACCGGAGCAGGCTCTCCCGTGCGTCCTCAATCACTGATACCCACGACACGGACGTAATGACCTGGTCCTTGTCCTGCCACGGATTCTGCCCGTAGTTGGCGCGCAGTACGTCCCCGCGAACAACCTCGAACTTCTCACGGAATTTGTCAGATAGTTCGCGTTGCCACTGAAATGTAAGATTGGCTGGGGTGACGATGAGAACCCGCTTGACTAAACCGCGCGCCTTCAGCTCCTTGAGGAGCAACCCGGCCATGATGGTCTTTCCGGCGCCGGGGTCGTCGGCGAGCAGAAAACGGATGCGTGGCAGACGGAGGAAGTAATTGTAAACGGCTTCGAGCTGATGCGGGAGCGGGTCTACACGAGCAATAGAGAGCGCGAAGAACGGGTCGTACTCGTATGCCAGCCCGAGCCGCTGGGCCTCAACACCGAGTCGGAACAGCCGCGCGTCACCGTCGAGCGGCTCTTGCCCGGAGGAAATGGTCAGCTGGGCGAGCTGGGCGGGGTTGAGGATCGGATCGTAAGTGAGTCCGGTGCGTAAACCGCGCCCAATGAGTTTGACCGCGTCCCCCATTGGGATGACGGTCAGCACCTCTACCGGCTCAGGTAGTGTGGGACCGCGGACAACGTTGCCCGTTGAGAGAGAAAGGGCGGAAGTCATTAGGCACTATGCTCTGTTAGCGGCTCGCCATTCTTGGGAAAGCGAACGCTCCCCCTTAAGGTATGAGAAGGGAGCATAACCGACGACATGCCGTGCGCCCAGGTGCGCAGTGCGGCAACTGCTGTAAGGACACAAACTCTCTGGCGTGAAGATACCTGAAGGAGCAGCTCGGAGAAACAAGCCTGCTCTGTGCAGGGAATGCTGTTAGTGGCTTCTCGGCCCGGATGCGGGCATTTACGACTTGGTTAGGGCTTGCCCTCAGACGAAGATGTTCGGGCCGTATCAAACTCTGCCCGTCCCCTGATTCAACCCGCTCCCAACCGGGTTCGGAGTTCTGTCAGAGTTTGTAAGTGAGTGAACACGGTGACTCGGTTACAGTAATGGGAGAAAAGGGAGAAAAGGGAATTAAGTGGTATTCGTTCCCTTTTCTCCACTCTTTCCCTTCTTCGCCCGGTCACGCAGCGGAGAAGGGATGAGCGCCACCAAGATGTTCAGACGCGACTAACCCCGGAAGTGCACCAGCGCTCCGCAGGACGGCCGCTCGTGTCATGATGCTCAACCCGTGCGAGGCTTTGCCCTGAGAGAAGGCCAAGTGCGTTCTCGATCCGCTCGGCTGCCATATTCTTACCGACCTTGTCGCGAATTTCGGTTCTCGTCAGGCCGGTCGTTGACTCACGTAGCAGCGCGAGGATCGTGTCAGCCAGTGGGTTGCCGGTTGAGTCACCGAACAGGCACTGCACCGACTCGTCGGCATAATCCCATACCGCCAGGGCCGCCCTCAAGTGTTCGGCCCGAACGGCCGACGATCGGTCGAGGGCGGCGTAAATAAGGCTCAGTCGAAGGGTGTGAGCTTCGGCCCGTGCGGTCAGGTGGCCAGCTAGCCCATACCGATCACGAGAAAGTATCGGGTACACTTCACGCCATAGATCGTTGGCCTCGTTATCACGGCATACTTCTCCGACCGCGTTGGCAAAGCGTATTGCCTCGCTCACCTCACGGGCGACTTCAGCAAGCTCTGCTTGGTTGACAGTACCGCCATTGGGAAGGAGTTTTGATCGTTTGACAAGAAGCCAAAGAAAGCGATTGCCGAAGCCGTTCGCGCTTTCCGTAGCTGTGAGGTACCGGCACAATTCTTCTCTTGTGATGTGCCCGACAATAGAAACGTGCGCATCCGTCGCTTGACCAGGGCTGGTCTTTGTCATGCTCCGGAGAGTGCCCGTCTCCCAAGCTTGTCGCAACACGGCCGAAAGCGTGTTTCCTTGTCGCTCTGTCTGCTTCAGTACGCTGGCGAACTCTGACTCCAGAACAAAGAGACGTTTGTCCCCGATCCCCAGGTCCGTTTGTACCATTTCATATCGTGGTGCTTGGCCTCGTTCCTTGACCCTCTCTGATTTTTCGGTCGGGTCTCGCACCTGCCAAATCAAACCTTCGCTACTGGATAGCCCGGACTGAACACATTTATCGGACCAATGAAAGTCAGTGAGTTGCGCGATTTTCTTCACCCGTGACCATGAAGTGCCTTTGCGAGCTTTGGCCGATTGTCCAACGAGAACGGCGAACTCATTTAGATAGTGCCGGTCGCCCTCAACCGTGGCGTACATAGTGCGTCCGATCGCGCTCCCAACAAACAATAAAAACTGAACGAGAAGAGCGACCGGGTCGGCCTCGCTCGACTCCGAAACCGCACGGACGAACCGGCCAACGAGACCGCGGTACGCCGCTGGTGCCATCGGGCGTGGCCATTTAGCAGTTGCGTCTCGAACAAGAGGGCCGTTAATTTGAGTAGGTGAAGTTTCGAGGCGTGAGGATCGAACTCGTTTGCTGCGGGCCTCATCAAGCGCGCTCATCGTGACCCTCCGGGAAGAAGGGGCTCTAGATTTGCGACTGCCGTCGCAATTTGGGCAACATCCTTCAGTAGCGTGGCCAAAATTGGTATTTCCGCGAGCTTCGCAGCAAGGAACTCGGGCTGCTCCTCAAGAGCGATTCGCAGGCCACCAATGACGAGATCGGTCAACTGATCGCGCAACTTCTGGCGTTCAGCCATTGCTTCGTTGAGTTCGGAAATAGCTTCATCCAACTCACTGCGTTGTTCGCCGATGCGCGCTTTCCACTCGCGGCGCTTGGCGTCTTCGAATCGCTGATTTGCGAGCTCCATCTCATCCCAAGGCCATCCGCGCTTGAGGATCGCATAAGATGTGGTATGATTCATTTGTTAATCCAAGGTAATCGCCCGCTGTCACACCATTCGCGAGTCGACCCCGACAGGTCGGCTCGCGGAGTTTCAGGGGCATGGAGCGGCTCGGGTTTGCCAGTAACGCTCCGACGACTTCGAGCCGCGATTCGGTTAAGCCCCCATAGCCTCCAGCTCTGCCGCAGCGCGCTCGCTCATAACCTGCCGCGCTGAGGGCGAGCGGAGGGGGGCAGAGCCTTCGCCTTCGCTGAGAGACTCTGTGAAGCGCTGAAGGGCCGCTTCCGAAGTGAGCCAGCGGCAACCGACCCGAAGGGCTTCCAGCTTCACCCGCGTGCCGTTCAGACCCTTCACCCCCTTGAGGATCCAGCGTGTTAGGGTGGCAGGGTGTAACCGTGTTGCTCCGCGGTGCCCCGGATAACGTTTTGCAGCTTGTGACAGGGGAATTAGGAGCTCGCCGTTCAGTGGCGGTGTCGAAGAGGTGCTCGTCATGTTATGCCTCGCGCGTTGAGTAACCGGACGCGAGGTATCTTTTGAGATGCAAGCCGACCGATCCACCCGCGATGCACCCGCGATGCACCCGCGATCAAAGTGGCTGCCAGAGGATGCCGTCCGCAGCCCCGTTGAGAGAGAACTTGATATGCTGAAGACGCATGTTCAGAGACTCTATTGTTTTCGCAAGTTTGCCCTTCGGAAGCGGATCACTGATTGCGTTGGGCCAGCCCTCTTCTTGAAAGGCGTTGAGCACTTTCACTTGGTGAGGTGCTGTTTTCTTAAACCGTTTACATTCCTGGCCGCGGAACCGTAACACTCTTTCGGTGTCGTCCCATTCAGGAAATTCGCTCGGTGGTGGCGCCTCGGACGGGGGCATGGGTTTGGAAGTGGTGGGTTCGTCATGACTCATCTCGCGCCACCAACGCTCGATGAGTCGTGAGATGGCATTTTCCTTATCGTCATCGGCGCGTTTCAGGGCGCCAGACAAGATGGGCTGCTTATTGTCGTTGACATGCTTCACGTCGCCAGACGAGACCGTTCGACGGGCCAGGCCACGATCGTACAGGGAGGTTTCAATCGCACTGCGTCTTTTCCTGTGTCGTCTGGCAAGTTCCGCCACTTCGAGAGCCAATCGCGCGCAGGCTCCGTGTTGGTGGGAAGGGATCCCCTCCGGGATTAGCTGTGCGAATAACGGCCCGGAACGGGTGAGACATTGCCGGTTGAAGGCATAGCGCTCCTCGACGGACAGCCCGCAGTACCATCGTTCTCGTGTTGTTGAGCGTTCCTGTTCTTCCTCCAGCCAGAGTTGGCGCAGCGTTGCATCGCGTGCGGTCGAGTTGGAGAGCCCGCGGGAGGTGAACTCTTGGATGATCTCCTCGTGGCGGGCGATGAAGCGATTGGTGACCGCCTCTTCCACTTCGCTGAGTTGCGCGAGCTTGCCGAGTAGCCCAAAAGACAGCGGTATTGTTGGGCAGCGACCTCGTTCAGGTAGATCGAATGGAGGAGGAATTTGGTCTAAGTTCGGGCCAATCGCTTGCAAAAATTCACTCACCAAGTGAGTGGGATCAAATGAGTTGGACATCTGCTGTTCCTAGATGGGCACGCCCGCCCGGCAACCATCTCGAAACAGCAAAAGACGATTGCCGAGCGAGCCAGCCGGTAGCTACTCCGGCCGTCCCAACAATGAGTTTACAGCCGCCCGGCTACGGAACGATGTCAGCAGATTCATTGCGCGATTGCACGACGGAAGGTGCATTCGCACTACTTCGGATCGAGGCGGCGTGCCTCATCGCGATCCTTCTTTGCCTTGGCATAGTCCTTTTTGGCATACCACGCATTGCCACGAAACGAGTAGTAGGAGGCGACATTAGGATCGAGCCGGATAGCCTCGTCGTAATCACTTATTGCTTTGTCGTACTCCCCCTTGTCTGACCAAACGCTCCCCCGAAGAAAGTAGTAGAAAGCTTCATTCGGATTGAGCCGGATGGCCGCGGTATAGTCTCGAATGGCCTCGTCGTAGCCTTTTTTTCCTTCCCAAGCGTGGCCGCGGTTGAAGTAGAAATCCGCGACGCTCGGATCCAATCTGATGGCCGTGCTGTAGTCCGCGATAGCCTTCTCGTAGTGCTTCTTTTTCTCCCAGGAGTGCCCGCGGTAGCAGTAACGATGAGCGTCATCAGGAGCAAGGCGAATGGCGTCATTAAAGTCGCTGATCGCCTGATCGTAGTCCTTCTTGGCGTGCCAAGCGAGGCCCCGATTGCAGTAAGCGAGAGCGGAGCGCGGGTCAAGTTGGATGGCCGCGTTGAAATCCTTGATGGCCTTATCGTAGTCTTGCTGCTTCATCCAATTAAAGCCGCTTTTGATGAGTACACTCGTGTCTGGTTGCTGAACCAGCGGAAATTGTGTTAGTTCCTTTTTGGCGTTCCACTGAAGCAGAAGATGCGCGACGGATGATGCGGGAACTGCAAAGTTCAAGTTCTGGCCGCTTCTGAACGTAGCGGTCGTCACGTCGACGACTTTTCCGTCGGCCGCGAGCAACGGGCCGCCACTCGACCCCGGGCTGATCGGCGCTGTCGTCTGAATCTCGGTGATGCGATCGATTTGCCGATGTCCACTAACAAGACCGTCGCTGAGGGTGTTGGCGAGGCCGAGGGGATTCCCAATGGCGTACACCTTCGCACCAACGGCCGGAAGCCCACCTTCGGCAAGTTCTAAGGGGGACGCATCGACTTGGCCCACCAGCGCGAGGAGGGCAAGGTCGGCATCCCTGTCGAACGCCGCCACGCCCACCACCGCTACTTTGGTTTTGTCTGGGAGAACGATGTGCGCCGAATAAGCCTTTGCGACGACGTGATAGTTCGTGGCGATCAGGCGTTGTGTGCCTACCAAGAAACCGGAGCCCGTGCCGCTGGCGCGCCATTGCCGATCGTGAGTGATCACCTGAACAACCGCGGGTGAGCTGCGAGCGAAAAGCACATCGGCTTCGAGTGGAGAGCGTTTTGCGGCACCATCGGAGTCCTTCCCACTACCCCTCTCCCTAGCATCTTTTCCCAAAACCTCGCTAATGAAGTCCTGAACATCCTCTTGCTCGGTACCTGAATCTTTGACCTGCTTGTCCGGTTCAACAGCAGGTCGAGCAACGGTTTCTTTGAGCGTCGCTCGCTGAACGTTTTGGAAGCCGTAGAAGCCGCCAACGAACACGACGGCAAACACGACGGCAATGGCCAAAGTCATTCGCGCCGGGCGCTCGGCGCCAGCGTCGTTAACTGCTAACGGTTTGGCTGTCGTAGTTGGTTGGTGAGGCGCGCGGTCAACGTGGCGGCGCGGAATTATGCGATCCTCAGCCATTTGGCACCGTTGGCCCACCGGTTCACTCTCGGTGGTAGAGCGAAGTTCCGAATTTATTGCCCCCGCAGAGTAACCCTAGAACCAAAAAAGGAGTTGTACAGCGCCTTTAGTGGAGTCGTGGAGCTCCTACCCCGTGACGATCATGGGCGTGGGTGTTCTTTATGGCAAAACGGCCGAAGAAGCGGATCAAGCAAGACGAGGTAGTGTTGCTGTTCGCTTCGCGTCTTCGCGAATTGAGAACCTCTCGTGGAATGTCACAGGCGGAGTTAGGCCGGAACGCGCACGTCACGGCGAGTTATGTCTGGCGACTGGAAAATGGGACCGTGTCACCGGGCATCGACCTCGTAGCACGACTCGCAACTGCCCTCGGTACAACGACTCATGATTTGATGCCAACGACCGCTTCCCCTGACACCCTCGCGATCCTCAGCAACCGCGCCCGTGAGTTGCTCGACGCGCTGCTCGTAGCCGCGGATCGCGAAACGCTTCTCATGCTCAACCCACTCCTGGCCCAACTCGTCGCCGCGGCCGAGCGTCGTCGCTGAGCGCTCGCCCATGCGGTTGCGGGCCGAGTGCTCCGATTGACGATCCGCAGGCGTTCACGCCGTTCGACCCGCTCACGGCTTTCCTCGAATCGACCTGCAAGCGTCCATAAATCGCGCCTCCATTCAGATCTGGTCGCACGCTTCAAGCCACTCCCTTACTTCATCGGGATATCGGCTCGCAAATCCCCACCAGAAGAACGCGGCCGTACTCGGCGGCGACGCCCTCTCTTCTTCGCGGTGTGCGTAGCCCCAAATTACGTCGGCCCACGCCTTCGCGTAGCTCTGTGAGCCCTTCGGGCGGCCGGTGCGTTTTCCCTCCAACTGCGGCGGGCGAACGCCTTTCGGTGGTCGAAACCCCATGTCACTGCCTGTTGAAACATCCAGCAACATTCCCGTCGAATGCTGTCACTGTTGCAGCGAGTTTTCGTCGTTTGACAAGTTGCTGGCGATAACTTTACATTAACCGCCTTTCAATCGGATCATAGGTTCGTTGAGCGAAAAATACCTGTAACTGTGGGCGATTAGCATTGGTCCACCCTTCTTTCACCCCTCCCGTTTTTGTGATCTACGGCTGATTGGGTTATGCACCCTGCGTGGCCCGGGTCCATCCGATTCCCAATTCCTCTGTCTCGCTGGCAGCCGCTGCCAAGCGGTCCGTGCGGCGAAGCGGGGTTATGTCCATTCGGAGTCCCATTCGCCCCACCCCGTGGTGGCTCAAACCTGACAGCACGTCAACTCCGCTTGTTGACACTTGCCCTGAGTAAAGGGGCCGCTCCCTCCGAACCGGCGCACGGCGCGCCACCAACGGACACGGGAAGCCGTCCCGAAACGATTACCCAACAGGCCGCAAGCACGTCCCGGACAGGGCCGAAAGACGGGCCAAACGGTGACCAAACAAGGGGGAAATAAGGGTGCAACTCGCGGACAAGTACCGGCCTAAGCAGTGGGCCGAAGTGGTCGGGCAGGACAAAGCCGTCTTGCGGCTTCAAGCACTCGCCAATCGCAGCGGGCTGGCCGGTCGGGCATTCTGGATTTCGGGTCAGTCGGGAACCGGCAAGACAACGATTGCCCGCCTCATCGCGGCCGAGGTCGCGGACGAGTTCTTCGTTACCGAACTGGACGCAGGTGCGCTGAACGTCTCGGACCTCCAGGAACTGGAGCGCGAGATGTCGGCACGCGGGTGGGGTGAGAAAGCGGGCCGCGCGTATCTGATCAACGAAGCGCACGCGCTCCGCAAGCCCGTCATCCGGCAGTTACTGGTTCTGCTCGAACGCATTCCCCGTCATGTCGCAATCGTCTTCACAGCCACTTGTGAGGGGCAAGAGGCGCTGTTCGAGGACTACGACGACGCTTCTCCGTTGCTATCCCGCTGCTTGCGGCTCGAACTAGCGCGCCGCGACCTCGCGAAGCCGTTCGCCGAGCGCGCAAAGTACATCGCGGAAGCCGAAGGTTTGGACGGCCAACCCGTCGAGCGTTACGTGCGCCTCGCGCAAGTCCATCGTAATAACCTCCGCGCTATGCTCCAGGCAATCGACGCCGGGGAGATGCTCGCCTGACATTGCGGCCCCGACTACCGCCCCCGTGCGCGGGGGCGCTGGTCGCGGCCGGACGTGCGGGCGCGATTTCCACAGCGAAGAGGACTCACCATGAGACGGCATCCATCCGCAGAACAAAAAGCGGCGGCGACCGAACGGCGCGCCCGGTTCACCGAATTGGCGAACCGCATTGCCGCACTTACCGACGACGAGCGTGCCGCACTGGTGGCGCGAGTCGGCGCGATCGTGACGTGCGAGGGCCGCGCTCTCTCGACTCATAACTCGTGTCTCGTGTTCGCCCAACTCCCGACGGCTTCGATGGTTGGCGGGTTCCGTCAATGGCTGGCACACGGACGCCGGATCCAGCGGGGCGAACGCGGGCTGATGATTTGGGTTCCCACTTCTCGCAAGGACGCCACGACACCTGTCGTGACTGAAAGCCAACCCGCGAACGAGGGGCGGGCCGATGGCGGGCAGCGCGCCGGGTTCGTAATGGGGACCGTGTTTGACATCTCCCAGACCGAAGCCGTTGACTCGCAATCTGCTCCGGTCGCGGCAGCGAAAGCGGCTTGAATTGACAGTTTGCAGTCTAAGGGCCGGCCCGCATTGGGCCGGTTCCTCTCGAGTCAATTCCCTGCATACAGGAGAGTGGAAGTGGACGGTCGAATCGAGATTCTCGAGCCGAGTGCCAACGGTATCCACCAGCCGAACAAGCCGAAGCGACAGCCGACGCGGAGACTCAAGACGTCCGCGCCGAAGTCATCGCGGCACGCGGCCGGACGGCCAACTGTGCGGATTTGGGCGCGGTTTGGAGTGGGGTTCATGTCGGCGCTGTCGGCAGGGCTAAACGGGTACGCAAACGCTCAGCACTCGCCAGTTGCGTGGCCGGGTTGGCTGATGGGGTTAGCTGTGCCGGTGATCGTGCTGACGCTGGCAAAAGTCGCGGGCGAGAAATGGCGCGCCGGGCAGCGGCGCGTCGGCGGGTTGGCCGGCGCGTCGGGCGCGGCGCTATTGTTCCTGAGTGTGTGGCACTGTGCAAACTCGATCGCCCTTCTGACTGGCTCACCGCTGGCGCTAGCGATGCCGATGGCCGTGGCAATCGACTGCGGGCTCGTGGCGTGCGAAATCGCCCTTATCACCGAGACGCGAGGCTGATCTGGCTGTCACCCACTGCACAACGGCGGCCGCCTGGCCGAGGCAGCCTTGCTTCGGCTCCGGTCCGCCGCCATGCTGAGTCACACTTGTTGTCAGCCCGATTCGCCGCCCGACTAACCTCAGCCGAGCGAAGGCTGAAGGGCGATGTTGAAACTCGTATTCGTACCGATGAGGTCGTGTTCTGCAGTGGATCAATTGTCGGATGCTGGCATGCGCTCGGCCTCCCTGATGACATCGGCCGAGTCACGCGCGGCGAACGTGATGCGGGAGTTCTTGCGGTCCTTGCGGAAATCTACGATCGTGGTATCGAGTGGAACAGTGACTCGGAATCGCTCGGCACCGGCCTCCACGTTGGCTTCGACACTCTCGACGACTAAAAGGTCGCATATGGTCACCGCTCCGTCTGGGGTCAGTTGCATTGTGCCTGTAACCCGGGGCACGTACACACCGCCGTGCAACTCGGTCGGCTGGCACTGGAACACCCGATAGATGGGTCCCCTCTTGCTCCGGTCGAATGCGACGCAGCTCCAGACGAACCCCGTCTTCGGGTCGGCCGTGATCGATTTGTACTCGTCCGCCAGCGTGACCACGTCGTCGGACCGGGCCGCGACTCGAACCGTTTTCGGGTTCAACGACATCCCACGCGGCAACCAGACGAGATGTCGGGCATCGATTACCTCGACGCCTGAGGGATTAGGGTAAATCGTCGCCTGTCCGAGTTTGCTCTCATACCGGATTTCGTTCGGGCCGTCCAAGACCGTCATTTTCGTCGGCTTCGCCCCTTCGTCGAATGTCGCCAGCCAGTCGTTGCGAACCCGATCCCGATCCACCCACACCTCTACCGGCCAGCCCGCGTTGCCGCCCGCCCACCCTGCCTTTGGGAGGCGGCCGAACAGGCCGTCGTGCAGTTTCTCGTTTTTCGCCGCACCCGCGACGAGCTTATCGAAGTCCGCGCCGGTGAGATTCACCGGGTCGCTGTCCGTGTAACGGAATAACCTGGCCTTGAAGTGGACATTCGTTATGGCCGCTTGCTGATTTTCCCACCGCTTGTGTAGGATCTTGATCAATTCCACGTCGTCGAGTTTCGGACCTAAACGGAGACCACCTATTGGCCGACCGGGCTCCGGCGGTCCCTTGGCCACCGGTTCGGCGACTGGCGGCCCTGCAGCAATCCCCGCCGCCAAAGCGGTCACCAACGCACCAGCAACCGCTAGCACGACGAATAGAGCGGCGTACTTTGAACTGTTCACAGAGGCTCCCGAGACGAGTGCGGCCACTGCCACCGGAGGGCTTCCGGCAAGTGCGGCTATTGTGGCGTCAAGCGCGCGCGCAGATGCCGTTACCGAGGAAACGGCGGTGAGGGCCAAGAGGCAGGATCCTAGGGCACAGCCGCGGCTGGAGAGGGCATCACTCAGTCGCCGGCGTCCCCTCTCCAGCCGCGTCTTGAGGGTCCCGACCGGAATTCCGAGCCGAGCTGCGGCCTCGTCCCGGGAGAGCCCCTCTAGATAGCAGAGCACGAGCGCCCCTCGGTACCGGGGCGGCAGATTGCCGATCTCCTCGTCCAAGATTGCCAGCAATTCCCGGCCGGTCATGGCATCGAGGGGATCCACTACTCCCGAAACGGTCGCCTGGGCAGCCACGGCCTCGCGCCGCGTCCGCCGGCCGGTGGCCACGCGAGCATTGCGAGCCACTCGCCGCGCAGTGGTATATAGCCAGTTGGCGACCGACGCCTGCCATCGTCCGGCCTTTGCCTTCGCCGCGAGCACTAGGAAGGTCGCTTGGCACGCATCCTCGGCGTCTTGTGCCGTGGGCAGGCTCCGGCGGCACACCCCGAGGACCATGCCGGCGTGCCGGTGGAACAGGGTCGCGAACGCCGCCTGATTGCCCTCGTCGGCGTACCGGCGGAGCAGTTGCCCGTCGGATACGCGATCCGAGTTGACATTCCCTACGGCCCGGATTGCCCGCCCGAACTGTTTGGCAGCCCTCTCTCCCATAGCTGGCCTCCTGATTCTCGCGGCGCTCTCCATGTATCATGTGCGCCGGCCGCTCGAGGGCGTCATCTCGTATCCGTTTGCGATCGTCGGATCGAAAATCGCTGGGCTGAGCTGTGAGTTACGGTATCGCTAAACAACGGCCGACTGCGTTCGCGCCGGACGACGCTCCAAGCGAGCCGGAATTACAGGCCGTCGTGGAGTATCTACTCAACTTGGCGGCCTGATAGAGATGAAATCGGGCTGCGTGCGCTTAAGTTGTAAGCAGCTGTCGATTCGTTGAGACACGGGAAGTTTGCTCTTTCACGCAAAGAAACAATGTGGGACGGCGTGGATAGGGCCATGCCGTCCCGTGATGATCGACTCACCCGATTTGCTGTGCCACCATCAGTGCCCTAGTCAGGTCGCGTTCCGCGTAAACCTGCGTGATGGCTGCGTTGGAATGTCCGAGCACCACTTGAGCCGCCTCAAGCCCAAAGGTTTTGCGCACCTCGGTCGCGAGCAAATGGCGCAACTGGTTTGGGTGCCAGTGAGGAGCGCCCGCACGGCGCGACGCTCGCGCCACCGCCTTCGCATACCCGACCGGATTGAATGAAACCGTCGGGGGGCGTTTCGGACTGGTTGCGCGCCTATTCATTTGGGACGGTGGAACCTTACTCTTGCGCGTGGTCCGCATCGCCCGGTAACGTTCTTCCCGAGCCTCTTTTGGGCTGAACAGTGGGGCACGCGGATCGACCACGCAACCAGCCACGAGCACGACGGACCGGGCCGTGTCTCGGAGCAATGCCGCGTCCCCCTCTCTGCCAACTTTCTGATACACGTCCGCCATCATTAGGCGGCCACCGCGTTGGCCCGAGTCATTCAGATCGACGTGGGCGAGCCCGTTCGGTGGCAGCTTCCCACCGACGAGAAATCCGACGATGACTTCTTGGGCTTTGGGACCGAGTGGAATCACGCGTTCCTTACCGTGGTGAGCGGTCTTGTGCCGACCCGGAGTATAGAGCCACAGGTCGCCCGAGCAGTCTACTTCCCCGAGCTTAAGTTTGCATACTTCACCCGGGCGCATGCCCGTCAGCCGTTGTAACTCGACCATTGCTGCAGCGTGGCGGTTTAGAAAGGGTAGGGTGGCAGCGACATGAACCGGATCGGCCGGTTTCACAGGATCGCGCTCACGGGCCGAAGTTCGCCCGGCCCGTAGGCCAGTAAGTGTCCGCAGAGCCTCGTACACCCCCACCGGTACGATCCCCTTCGATACTCCCCACTTGAATACCCGCCGGACGCGGTCAATTCGTTTGTTGATGAGCTTCCGACAGAGATCAGAGTCGATCATCCGCTGGCGAACTGTTTCAAGGGCCATTGGCGTGAACCGAGCAGCGGATTGGTGTCCGTACAGCTCGCGCAGCGGGGTGACGGACCGTTTCACCTGATCGACTTCAGAGGTCGGGTTCCCGTCCGGATCACGGTAGTAGACGGCCGCATGAGTTAGGTAGGCTAAGAGCAGTTCGTTGATGGTCGTATCGCGCTCATCTGGCCGGGTAGCGACAGAGGCAGGACCGGTGATTTCGAGTTCTGCGATGACGCGCCGGTACTCAGCCCGACTCTCGGGCGTGTCGTACTTACCCAGATAAATCACCCGGCGAACTCCACCGGTGGTGACGCGGACATAGGCTTGGCCGCTGGCTTTGTGCTGCTGGTAGGCGGGAACGGCGTTGACAGGTCGTGGCATCGGACACCTGGAGTTGTGGCGTAAGACTACGCCATTTCCTGATGATTCCGACCACGTCCGAGACCGCCTCGGAGTAAGCGTAAATGCTTTGGTCGATAGGGTTTTCGGTCAGTGGGTCCGGTGGGAGTCGAACCCACTTCCAAGGTGTTATGAGCACCCTGCTCGACCGTTGAGCTTCAGACCCGTTGCGGCATTTTATTACGTCACGCTCCGGTGGGAACCGCTACTTCGCCACGATCCCGATTCCTGCACGTCATCGCAAGGCGCCCCTTCATTCGCCGACTTCGTTTGAGCCCCACGCCTGCAAACTACCGCCGGTCCGCGTGGGCGGTGCCGGCCACAGTTGCTCACCAACGTTACGACAAAACCGTCCCGTGTTTGGTTCACTTGATACGGGCCGCGAGCGACGAAAGATCGCGCGTGGGTGGCCTCACACTTGAATTGTGGCTGAATGGAAGAAATCGGGATCAAACTCGGGAGCCCGGTGGAATAGCAGAATGGTGGTGCGGGCGAGACTCGGTTCGTGCGGCCGGAGCGCTCTTTTGAGTGCCTGCTGTATTTTCCCCGGTGGTCGAGTTACACTGCCAACTGGTCCCATATTCGTAAGGAGGTTTCCGATGAGCAGCCCGTTGCACCTGCCGAACCGCCGGTTGTTCCTGGCGTCCGCCGCGGTCGCGGCGACCTCTCCGTTCTGGACCGTGCGCGGCGCGTTCGCCGAGGAACTGACCCGCACCCCGGCCCAAACCGAGGGGCCGTTCTACCCGAACAAGTTGCCGCTCGATACCGACAACGACCTCCTCGTCATCAACGACGGGATCACGCCCGCGGTCGGCGACATTACGCACCTCACCGGCAAGGTACTCGACGCGAAGGGGAACCCGCTGAAGAACGCGGTGGTGGAAATCTGGCAGTGTGACGCCAAAGGCGTGTACCTGCACACCGGCGACAGTGCGGGGAAGAAGGAACAGCAGGACAAGAACTTCCAGGGGTTCGGGCGGTTCGTGACGGGTACGACGGGCGAGTATTACTTCCGCACCATCAAACCGGTTCCGTACCCCGGGCGCACGCCGCACATTCACTTCAAGATCAAACAGGGGAAGAAGGAACTGTTGACCACGCAACTGTACGTGAAGGGGGAGGCGGGCAACGAGAAAGACGGCATTTGGAAGGGCGTGCGGAACGAAAAACAGCGCGCCGCGATCACGGTGGACTTCGAGAAGGTGAAGGGATCGAAGACCGGTGAACTGGCCGCGAATTTCGTCATCATCTTGGGCGTCACGCCCGCGGAGTGAGTTGCCGCAACGCCCCGGGTGTAAGCAATCGCTCGGGGCTTTTTCCTAATTCTGGGCGCAACGCTTCGCCCCGGTATTACTGCGGGACGCGGGCCAACTTCCGCTTCACTTCGTCGAGCCGGCCGTCGCGTTTTCCGCGTGCCGAGAACCGCACGTCCGCTTCGTACAGTTCCCTAGCCTTTTCCCAGGCGCTCTTGGCCTTCGGCTTGTCGTTCAACCGGAACAGCACGTCGCCCAGGTGGTCCCATACGGTCGCGTCCGTGTCCCCACCGACAAGCGTCAGGGCCTTCTCCAGTTCCGCTTTCGCGTCCACAAATTTGCCCTGTCGGAATAGCACCCAGCCCAAACTGTCGCGGTACGCGGCATTCTCCACTTCCGCGCTACCGGACTTCCGGCGCTCGATGCGGTCCAGTTCGATCGCGTGGCGGATGAGCCGCTCGGCTTCATCGAGATTGCGCCCCTGTTCCGCGAGGTGGTAGCCCAGGTCGTTGCACGCGCCGGCGGCGTCCGCGTCGTCGTCGAGGATCGCTCGCAGGAGGGCTTCCGCCTCGAGCGGCTTCTTCGCGCCCCAATACGCCCCCGCTTGTGCGTACCGCACCTTCGGTCGGTCGGTCGGCGAATCGAACTCCTCGGACAGTTTCTTGCCGTACTCGATGGCGTCGGTCCACTGGCCGAGAATTTGCAGTACCTGGTGTTTCCTCAACCGGACCGCGAGCCGTTCGGTGCCGGCCTGCTGAATAGCTTTATCCGCAGCGGCGATCGCCGCGATCGCCTTGCCCTGCTCGGCGAGGGCACGCGCGAGGTGGTAGTTGAAGAAGACGGGGGCGATCTGAACGCCCGGGGCGTCCAACCCGTCGCGGCACACGGTTTCTACCTCGGCCGGTTTCCCCGCGAACCACAGCACGTCGATGAGTGCCGAGTACGCCTCACCCTGCAACTCTTTGGGGGCACGAAGTACGGCCTGACGGTACTGCGCCGCAGCGAGGTCGAGTCGGCGGTGCTGGCTCGCGAGCGTGCCCAGAAAGTAGTAGGTGCCGTGGGTCCGCTTGGTCCCGACGCGGAGGTCCTCGGCGGCGGCCCGCAGGAGCGCGGAAACGCCGTCCGGGTCGTTTTGGAACGCTTCGGCGATGGCCCGCGCCTTCTCTGCCGCGAACGCCTTCGCCTCGGCCGTGACCGGCGCTTCGGCCTTGTCATTCTTCTTTTCTTCGAGGAGTGCGAACGACCGATCGAGATCCGCGATGATCTCCCCGGCGCGGCGCGTGTCGAGGTGCGAGCGCACCATCACGGCGATCACTCTTGGCTCGGCCGTGATGCCGGTCAGTGCCTTGAACAGTTCGTCCGCCTCGCGCCGCGAAGCCGGGTCGCTCGCCATCTCCGCAGCGAGTACCGCGACGAGCGAGCGGTTCCGTTCGTCGCGCTCGGTCAGTTTTCGTAGTTGGGGTACAACGTCGTCGTCGCGGTTCGCGGCGTGAAGTAACTTCGCGTAGCGCTGGTACGGCTCCGGCGCTTGGGGCCGCAGTTTGAGGAACTCTTCGAGGTGCTTGAGAGCAATCACTGGTTCGCCCTGCGCCTGAAGCGCGCCCGAAAGGTTCCAGTTTAGTCGTGCGGCACTGAGCGCGTCGTCGGCCTTCTTGGGGTCCGCGAAGAGCTTCGCCGCGTCGGTGTAGGCTTCGACCGCCGAAGCGAACTTTCGGCGCTTCACGAGCAGGTGCCCCAATTGTTCGAGGCACTCGGCGGCCTCGGAGTCGGCTTCCTTCGGCGTGAACGCGGCCATCGCGATGACCGTTGCGCGGCCCTCGGTGACGAGGCCCACCGCTTTGCGGAGCGCGGCTTCGGCCGTGGAGAGATCCTTAGTCTTTTCGCTGAGTGTGGCGAGGTCGCGGAAGGCGCGAACGGCCTTCTCCGGGCGCTCGGTGATTGCCTTGCTCCCGCACGCGCGACTCACCGCCGCGACCGCCTCGGGTAACTCGCCCGCGTTGGAGAGCAAGCGCCCCAGAAGAAGGGCGGTGTCGCAGTCGTCGGGGTCTCTGGCGCTGATCTTGCGCGCGAGGCGGATGGCTTCGGGGTCGCGCCCGAGTTGGGCGTAGAGTTTGGCGAGTTCCTTGAGCGGCTCGATCGCGTCCGGGTCTTGCTTCGCGGCCGCTTCGAGTTGCTTCGCGGCGGTCAGGAGCCGTTCGCGGCGCAGGTTCCAGATGCCCGCGCCGAAGCGCGCGAGCGCGTCGCGGTGGGCCTCGGTCATCCCCGGCGCAGCGGGTTCGGCCGACACGCACAGCACGGCACCGACAAACAAACTCGCGACCATAGCGACTCTCGCTGCGTAGGGGGCGCCCCGCAAGTCGCTGGATAATAGCCGCGATCGCGCCGCGTGCCAACGCGAACACCGAACGCTTCCACCTCACCGTCAGCGGCCCTATACTCGGAGAAGTTTCCCCACTCGCTGGTATCACGTGGCACACGTTCATGGCGTCTTCCGATTATTGCGTGCTGTGTGGCGGAGACGGGGCCTGGGCGTTCGAGCCGCTCGCACGCGATCTCGCCGCCGCGCTGTGGGTGGAGGTGTCGCCCGAACCGCGACGGCTCAATTACCTGCTCTTTACGGACGCGGTTCCGCTCCCGAAGGGCTGCGAATCGTTTGTTCCACTGGATGCGATTGGACTTGCGGCCGACAAGCGCCGACTGGCTCACGTCTTCACACGCGCCCGCGTACCGATCCCCGAAACGCGCCTCTTCGATTTGTGGGACGAAGTCCAACAGTTCCGGGAGACGCGCGCGGAAACAGAGTGGTGTTTGAAGTTCCCCACCGCGAGTGGCGCGAGCGGGCACCGGATGCTGACCGAAGCGGCCCCGCCCAAGTGGTGGCCGGTGCCGTTCGTGGTGCAGGAATTCGTGCGGCTCGAGCGCCCGGAGGTGTATCGTATTTATGCCGCCGGCGGGACGACATTCGGCTGGATGGCCCGGCGATACCCGACCGATGCGTCCACCTCGCCGTGGGTGGCACACGCACGCGGAGCGCGTTACGAGCGCGGGGGGGAAGCACCCGAAGCCGCGACCGCGGTGGCACGGGCCGCACTTAACGCGACCGGGCTGTTGGGGTCGTTCGGGTGTGTTGATTTACTTCAGAGACCGACCGGTGAATGGGTTGCGCTGGAGGTTGGTACCGATGGATTGGTGAACCACGTCGATCGCGCGTTGGGCGACGCGGACATGGAGAACGAGATTCAGCGCCGGATCGCAGCAGCGTTTTGGCACTGGGTTGGTGTCGCGCCGCCGTGGGGCACTTCGTGGCGAAGGCGCGAACTGGTGGGGTGAACAATGTCGTTTCGACGGAAACGTGACGAGTGGGATGAGTTCTTGAAGCAGCACGGGTCGGAGTTGCGTGCTTGCGGTATTCCAGACGCTATTACCAGTGACCGCGGACGGTTCCTGCGGTTTCTCGATCACGGCTTCGACCAGGACGGGTGGTGGACCTCGCGCCCCTGCACACCGTGGTCGATCAGCTTTCTCACACCCGACGAGGCCATCCGGTTCGCCAACTTCCTCACGCGATACTTCGGTGAAGAGGCGCACCCCCATTTGATTCGCGAATTGCGTCAGCGCGCGGGGCGAGGATAGCCGGCGCTTCGCTACTTCTTCCAGTAGGCCGGCAGGTCCGGGAGCGTGTCGCGGAGGATTTCGAGTACGGCCTTGCGGTCGGCCGGTGTTAAGTGTGCGAACGGTTCCGACTTGTCCTTTTCCGTCAACACTTCGTGCAAGCGCTTCAGAGTGTGATCCTTCACTTCGGTGGGCAGCGTGGCGAAGGCCCGAGAGTAGATGAGGTAGCTGCACGGGTACTTGAACAGGCGCGTTTTGAGGTCGAATTTACGGAGCGAGCGGCCCTGTTTGTCGAACGGCCCGCGGTCCGCGAACTCTTTCGCGAACGTCGACGTGCCCGCGATCGCGCCTTCCAGTTTCGCCTCTCCGCTGAACAGCAGGTACTTCGCCAATTCGTCGCCCGCGGACGCGATCCGGCGCTGGGCGCTCTCCCACCTGTGCCCGGCCGGTTCGCCGAGGTTCTTGTTCAGTGTTTCTTCGTAGTGGAGTGCTTGTTTGGTGCCGATCAGCGCGCGGGCGAGGCGGTTGTGCCCCTCTGTTTGGTGCTCGTAGACCATCAGCGCGACGATGTCACTGTGCGGGGTGAGGTAGTTCGCAACGGTGAACCGCGTCTTCAGTTCGGTCACGTTCTGACCGGTCGCGTTACCTTCGGCCGCCGGGTCTTTCTTGTTCTCGACGACCCAGTTGCCCATGTGCGTCTGCTTCCCGTGCGTGCCCGTCACGTACCACCCGCCCCAGCGCTCCGAAAAGGGGCTGGAATGGTTCGTGCGGAACGTGCCCGCGTTGAGGATCGGCATCCCGACGCGGTCGGTGAACACGGAGCGCACGAGGTGCCCCGGCGCGCCGCCGGTCGCGTTAGAGGCGTGGCACGTGAGGCAGTTGTCGCGCTGGCGGAGGAACTCGACTTTGCCGTCCGGTTCCGGCTCCTGGTCGAGCGTGTAGAACGCGGTGCCGAGTTTGGTATCGACCGCGGACAGTTCGAGCACGTCCCCGCGCAGGCAGAAGCCCAAGTAAACGTCGTCGTTGAAGTAAAGCGCGCGGGGCGTTTTGGGCGTGATCCGGTCGCGCTGAAAGCTGGTCTTGGAGAAGACTAAAATCTGCGACGATTGCGGCACGTTCAGTTCTTTGAGCAGTGACGGGAGGTACCCGTGGTCGCCCGCGAACTTGAGCTTCACCTGACCGGCCGTGATCCGCTTTTGGAGTGCGGTCACGGCGTTCTCGGCCTGTGCGGTCTTGTAGTTGATCGGCTCGCGTTCAAAGCCATCGATCTGCGCGGCTACCGGTGACGCGACGACACACGCGACAACGGCCGAGAAAGTGAGTCGGAGCATGAGCCGACCTCGAAGCGGAAAGGCGAACCGGCGGGAGGGCGATTCTGCGGGGTGCAAAGGAAGTGTAGCAGATGAAAGTGGACAGTAAAGTCCGATTTTGTGATTCGCTGCGTTTAGAATGGGATGGGGTCGTTTGGTCCAGCAGGTGGTAGGATGCTGCGCTCCGTTAGTTGGTGAGATGCCCGCCCATTACTGGAATACCTCCAGAGTGATGCAGGCATTTGTTCGCGAGTTAATGGCTTGAAGATCCTCATTTCAAACCAAGTGCCTGATCTCCGAATCTCCGGACTCGCCAGCACCATGATGTTCTCGGCCTCGTAGATGTTGTAATGGCCGAATCGGGTCGGTGGGGGAAATGTGGCAGCGAGTTCGTTAAGTACAGATGCCGGATCAGCGCTTGTGGTACTAACCCAATCTCCACTGACATGTCCTTTCATGTACGTGAGAGCTGTTCCCAAGGTGAATTCCGTTACCGTGGTAGCGAGCGGATTCCGTTCGGTGTCTGGGGAACAGGTTGTCGCCATTCCGTTCTCGAATTCAAAGCCGTATCCGTGGACTGGTGGGTCGGGATCGTCAAGCGTGTTATGATGTACAGCCCACGCGTAACCGTCTTCATATTGACGCAACAATGAGAGTGCCGGGTGATCGGGGACATTCTCCATTTCGTAGAGTTCGCGGAAAACGTGTAGGTAAATGGGATGGTTGGGGCGCATGTTTGCATCGTGTGCAAACGCTACCCACTCCCGCACTGAGGGTGGCAACTTCCTTCCCAATCGCGCTTCCGCTTCGGCAATCTCAGCCTGTCGGCCGCCGATATCCGGCATCGGAACGCGGTACCAGCGTTCCGTGAACTCGCGGATCAGCCGCCAGCGCTCGCGCCAGCCGTCCGGGATGCCGTGTCGGAACACCGGTTCGCACTCGGTGCCGTACTTCATGAGCGCGCACCATTCCGTGCCGGCCGTCGTGCGGAGTTCGTTGCGGCGCGGTTTCAGTTCCCAGAAGCGGTCCGCGAACACCGGCACCTGCCGCATCTCCTCTTCGGTGCGGATCAATTCGCCGCGCGGGTCTTCGTGCTCGTCGAGCCAGTCCGCGTAGAGGAGGCGCAGCGTGCGCTCGTGCGGTTCGGCCCGGATCGCGTTCAGGAAATCGTCGTTCGTGTGGAGCATGGCTGAAGACATGATCGCCTCTCACGAATGAGAGGAAAAGAGCGGAGCGAAAGTTCTGCCGCGATCTCGCAACGGTGATTGCACGCGAGCGCGCGCCGGGGTACTCTGCGTGAGTGTTGTTGGTGTGTGTTTAGCTCGGTGCTTTGCACCAGGCTGATGTTGCGTCAGCCGAGCGAATGGCCGGGAACGCGACTTGAGGAAGGCTGTTCCAGCACTGCTTTCGCCCGGAGGGGTAATTCCCCTTCAGTGGACTGGAACAACCCCGCGAGTCGTGGTTCCACTGAAGGGGAATTACCCCTCCGGGCGGCAGTGCCGTGAGCCTTCCACAACCCAGGTCGAATAGTAGACCTCACCACAACTCGAACGCGAAAGCCCCGAGGTTCATACCTCGGGGCTTTTGGCTTTTCCACCTTCGCGTTACACGATCCCGGACGCGAAATCGTCGGGCCGGCCGCTCTTGGCAGCGGGGGCCGGCGCGTCGGTGCTGTGGAAGTGCGTGCCCTTCGGGGCCGCGTGCGGGCCGTGGGCTTTGACGGTCTTGCCCATCTCGGTGACCATGCCGCCGTAGCTCACGGGGACATCGTCGTCGTAGTCGAACTCGTCGTAGGTGCAGACGTAGCCCGGCAGCTTCGACCGCTCTTTTTCCTTGGCGTAGGCCTCCACGACGGCCGACTGGATCAGCTCGCGGGCGCCACTGTGGATCGGGTGCGCGATGTCCGCGTGCAGTTTCGCGCGGCCGTCCACCGCGCGCATCGCGCGCTGGTCGTCGAGCCGCGTGCCGCACTGGTTACAGAACCGCGCCCGCAGGTGGTTCTTACCGCTGCACCGACAGCACCGGTCGGTGAGCTTGCGGCTCGGCATGGCAACGAAGATGCCCTTGGTCCCCTCGATGACCTTCAAATCCCGGACGACGAAGGCGTTGTCGAAGGTGACCGAGCAGAACGCGAGCAGCCGCTCGTTGTTCTCCTCACACAACTTGATGCGAACTTCCGTGATGACCACCGCACGTCTCCTTCAGCGGGATCAGGGGGTAAAACCGTGAACTACGAGTACGCGAGATTCGGGTTCGTCGGCCGGGCGCGAGTCCGTAAAGGCCGCGGCCACACTTTGAGCTTCACGCGCGTCGCGGCAGGGGGCGAAGACCGTTGATCCGCTCCCGGACATCATCGCCCCGGCCGCGTTCAATTGACTCAATCGCTTCCGAATGCGGTCCACAATCGGCTCGATCACGAAGGCCGGCTCTTCCAGTCGGTTGAACATCGCCCGGCCCAGCGCGACCGCGTCGCGGGCCCGGTACGCCGCTCGCACGCGGTCCCCGCTCACCGGCTCGTTCGGGACCGCCAGGCGCTTGTACACTTCCACCGTGCTGATCCCCACGGGCGGGAACACCAGCACGAAACACGGACCGCTATCCGTCCCACTTCCGAGCGCCGCCGACTCCGGCGTCGTCACGTCCCCGCGCCCGGTACACCAGGCGGCCGGGAGCGAGAGGAAGAACGCCACGTCCGAACCAATGAACGCGGCAATAGCGACAAGTTCTTCGCGTGTCAGCGCCAATTTCCAAATTTGATTCAAGCCCACGAGTGCGGCCGCCGCGTCGCTCGATCCGCCGCCCAAACCGGCCTGAGTGGGGATACGTTTCGTGAGGTGGATCGAGGCCCCGAGGTCGGGCCGGTTGGCGCGAGTTCGCAGAGCGGTCGCGGCCTTGTGAACGAGATTATCCGTGCCGGATGAGAGTGTCGCGGGTTCGCAGGTGAGAGCGATTGCGCCGTTCGGCGCGGCGCGCATCTCGAGCGTGTCGAACAGGCCGACCGCGACCATCAGTGATTCGAGGTCGTGGTACCCGTCCGGGCGCTTGCGGAGGATTTCGAGAAAGAGATTGAGCTTCGCGGGTGCCGCGATAACAACGGAGTCGCGCCCGGCGAAAAACGTCGGATGGACCGGTAGCGGGTCCGCGTGCGGATGCGAGGCGCTGGAGCGCGTCATGGTGTCGGGGCAACTCACCGGCAAGGGGAGCGGCCCATCCGTGGGTGCGAATCGAGTCCGTGCGGCCGGTGTGGAGCTGCCCGCGTGCGGTCCTGCGGGCACTCAGTGAACTGAGAGCGAACGTTAAACGAAGATTCCGGGTACGTCAAGAGGGGGATTTGGGCGAATTATCCGTTCACAGTACCCGATCAGGGGTTCGGGCGCGGTTTTTTGTCCCGGTTCCACCCGTGTCCGGAATCCGTTCTAGGCTGGTTGTTGCTCAGACCGCCGCATTCCGTCTCAGGAAGTTGCCGCTATGCTGCCGCAGCGTCCGTCCGGACCCGTCTCTCACGCTCCGAACCGCCCCAGCGGGTTCGCGCCGCCCGCTTCGTATGAAACGGTGAAGAAGCGGGTCATGTCGAAGCTCGAAGACCGGCTCGATATGAGCTCGTCCAAACGGATGCCCCAATCGCTTCTGCGCCAAAGCCTTAGACAGCACGCCGAACAGATTACCGATCAAGAGGCCCGCGGATTTGCCAAAGCGGACCGCGACCGCCTGATCGAAGAAGCCCTCGCCGAATTAATGGGGTTCGGGCCGCTCGAAGAGCTGTTCGCCGACCCGGGCGTGCGCGAGGTCATGGTGACCGGCCCCGGCACGGTGATCGCGCGCCGCGAGCACGGGCAGTGGCTCCCCACGAGCGTGAAGTTCCGCGACGAGGGGCACGTCCGCGCGACGCTCGACCGGATCGCGGCGCACGCCGAACCGGTCGGCCCGGTCATGACCAGCATTACGCTGTTCGACATGCGCCTGCCCAACGGGTTCCGCGCGATCGCGGTGATCCCGCCGGACGCGCTCGACCAGCCCGCGACGGCCTCGTTCCTGCGCGACTCCGCGCCCTCAATCCCGATGGCATCCAAGGACACGAGTGGCGCGTTCCCGGGTCTGCCGGCCACCGGCTCGACCTCGCACGGGACGCTGAAAACCATATCCGGCCCCACCCCCGGGTCGCGCTCCGGCAGCGGGATCACCGCGATACCGGCCCAGCGCGTGCCCAGTGAACCGCCCGCGTCGGGGATCAGTGACCCACTCGCGCGGCACCGCGTGCGGATTCTCGAGCGCCTGCTCTCCAAGTTCGCCGCGCTGAAGGTGTACGACGTGACGCGGCTCGAAGTGACCGAGTTGCGGAAGGTCATC
The DNA here is from genome assembly GCF_017939745.1 of Gemmata palustris. Classification (NCBI taxonomy): domain Bacteria; kingdom Pseudomonadati; phylum Planctomycetota; class Planctomycetia; order Gemmatales; family Gemmataceae; genus Gemmata; species Gemmata palustris. The sequence goes on from NZ_JAGKQQ010000001.1 coordinate 7,295,711, forward strand.
AGCGCGTACATTCGCGAGTACGGCGAGACCGAGAAGGTCTACCTGAGCGAGACCGACCAGGGCCGGATCATGCTCGAAATCCTGACCTCATTGCAGCGGTAAAGACCAGCCTCTCCCCAATCCCTCCCCGAAAGCCGAAGACATGATGCCGTCTTCGGCTTTCGGTTTTGCTCGCCTTCCCTTCAGGGAGGGGGCTGGGGGGTAGGTTCTGCGGACAACCCCTCCCCAACCCCTCCCCTAAACGGAGAGGGGCTTAAAACCGCCTTTGGGTCTGCTCCCCCTTCCTTTTTAGGGAAGGGGGTTGGGGGGTTAGGTTCTTCTCTTTGCATCTCGCGCGGCGGCCGAATACCATCATCCTTCCGGCTCCCTTAAGTCAGAAGGACGACTCTCATGCCGCGTCTCTCCCCCGCGTTTGCCTTCACGTTACTCGTATCCCTCGGCGGCCTGTCCCCTCCCGCACACCTCTACGCTCAGAAAGAGTTCGGGTTCGATAACCAGAAGGGTTCGGGGCAGCCGTACCTCAAGCCGGACGAAACGGTCGCGAAGATCAAAGTGCCCGACGAGTTCGAGGTGAAGCTGTTCGCGGGCGAGCCGCAGGTGGTGAACCCGGTCGCGTTCACGGTGGACGAGAAGGGGCGGATCTGGGTCGTGGAGTGCTTCGAGTACCCGAAGCGCACGCCGAAGGGCAAAGCCCCGCGCGACCGCATCGTGATCCTCGAAGACACGGACGGCGACGGCGTGTGCGACAAGCGCACCGTGTTCGCCGAGGGCAAGGACTTCCCAGTTACAGAGGAACGAAAGAAGGCCGGGCTGGGCGCGTTCGACCTGTGTACCGGCATCGAGGTCGGACACGGCGGCGTGTTCGTCGGGGCCGCGCCGTACCTGTGGTTCATCGAGAACAAGGACGACAAGGCCGGGAAGTTCGACGTGCTCCTGAAGGGTTTCGGCAGCCAGGACACGCACGAAACGCTGAACACGTTCCAGTGGGGGCCGGACGGCTGGCTGTACGGGCTGCACGGCATCTTCACGAACTCCGCGGTGAAGCCGGGCGACCAGCTCGACGGCCCGGAGGCCCGCATTAACGGCGGCATCTGGCGCTACCACCCGAAGCTGAAGAAGTTCGAGATCTTCGCGGAGGGCACATCGAACCCCTGGGGCATGGACTGGCGCAACACGGACGGGCAGTTCATCCTCGCGTGCTGCGTGATCCCGCACCTGTACCACATCGTTCCCGGCGGCGTCTACAAGCGCCAAGCGGGAGCGAGCTTCAACCCGCACGTGTACGGCTACCTCAACGAGATCAGTGACCACACGTTCCACAAGGAATCGGGCTGGGCGCACGCGGGCCTCATCTCGCTCGACGTACCGCACATGCCGAAGCGGTTCCAGAACAGCGTGATCTTCGGCAGCATCCACGGGTGCAGCATCAAGCAGAACGTCCTGAAGCCCAACGGCAGCACGTACACCGCGAGCCGCGGGGACGACTTCCTGGTGAGCGGCGACAAGAACTTCCGGCCGATCAACATGAAGTGGGGGCCGAACGGCGACATCTACCTCATCGACTGGCACGACCAGAACCCGTGCCACCAAACGAACCCCGACGACTGGGACTACGAACGCGGCCGCGTCTACCGCATCCAACTGAAGGGCACGAAGACGAAGAAGGCGGAGGATCTGAGCAAGAAGACGGTGGTAGAGTTGGCTGCTCTCGCGTGTGATTCTAATCCTTACCTCTATCGTACTGCGCTGCGATTACTTCGTGAGTCGCAAGCAGACAAACAAGAGGTAATAAGATCGGAACACTACAGTGTTGAAAAAGCGGGCTCATCCTTACGCTTCATGTGGATGGTTCTCGCTGTTGAAGCATTTACCAAAGAAAGTGTCGAAGGATTTAAGACAGATGAGGAGCACTTGAAGCGAATCGCGGTTCGAGCCGAACACTTGGTTCGTGCCACCTGGGAGTCAGGTTTCGCGACCGACGACACCATTAAGGTATTCGCCCAATTGACCGAGTTCGTATCGCCAAATGTTCGTCGCGAACTTGCCTCGGCCGCGATTCGCCTATCCGAAAAGCACGACGTGACCCCACTCCTTCGCGCGCTGATGGCTCGCAAGGAGGACGCGAAAGACCCGGTCATTCCGCAATTGGTGTGGCTCGCATACGAGCGGGTCATCGCGAAGAAGGAGGGGGCCAGCACGCCCGCGGAGAAGGAACTGGTGTGGCTCGCGGAAGAGGCGCCGAAGAACGAGTTCGTGCGTGACCAGATCGTGCCGAAGGTGATGCGCCGGCTCGTCGCCACGGGGCAGCCGAGCGACCTGCGGTTGTGCGTCGAGTTCGTCACGAAGCTGAAGGACGCGGACGCCCGCGCCAAAGCGCTCGAAGGGCTGGCGCTCGCGCTCGATAAACAATCTGTGAACGCGCCCGAGGGGTGGGCTGCGCTGCAAGCGGAGATCGCGAAAGAAAACAACGCCAAGCACGTCGCGCTGGCGAACAAGCTCGCGGTGGTCTTCCGCGACCCGGCCGCGCTCAAGCGAGCGGTCGAGATCGTGGCGAATACCGGGCTCGCCGCCGACGTGCGGGCCGAAGCTGCGCGGCAACTCGGGTCGATCCGGGCGCCGGAAACCGTTGCGCTGTTGCTGAACCTCGTCCGCAAAGACACGTCCGACACGGTGCGCAGCGAAGCTGCTCGCGCGCTGGCCGGGTTCGATGTCCCGAAGCTCGGGGGCGATCTGCTCGCCGGCTGGAAGGATTACCCGAAGGCCGTGCGCCCGGACGTCATCAACACGCTCGCGACCCGCAAGGAGTGGGCACGCGCGCTGCTGGGCGCAATGGCCGACAAGAAGATCGATCGCGCGGAAGTGACCGATAACACCATTCTCCGCATTCAGGCGTTCAACGACAAAGACCTGAACGCGCTCATCGAAAAGGCGTGGGGCCGCACGCGGACGACGCCCGCCGACCTCGCGAAGCTCATCGACAAGACGCGCGAATCGCTGTACGAGGCCCCAGCGTCGTTCGATCGCGGGCGCAAGGTGTTCGAGAATACCTGCGGGAAGTGCCACAAGTTCGAGGGTAAAGGGGCCGAAGTCGGCCCGCCGCTCGATGGCGCCGGGCGCGACATCGAGTACATCCTCGGTAACGTGCTCGACCCGAACCGCGTGATCGGCGCGCCGTACTTCCTCCGCACGGCCCGGCTAACCGACGACACCGTGTTCTCGGGCCTCCTGGCCGAAGAAGACGACAAGACCATTACGCTGAAACTCGAAAACGCGGTGCTGAAGAAGATCAAGAAGGAGGATCTCGCCGAACCGGTCCGCGTGGCCGAGAAGTCGCTCATGCCCGAGGGCCTGGGCTACAACATGACGCCTCAAGACTTCCGCGACCTCGTGCGGTACCTGATGGCGAACCCGTTCGTCACCGACGTCACGGTGAACGGCACGAAGCACGCGGTCGGCGCGCCGGGCCGGGTGGTGCTCCCCGATACGAAGGGCGCGCCCGCGGTGGTCGAGGCCGAAGTGACCGCGTCGAGCGAACTGAAGACGCGGGTGCTGATCGGCTCGACGGCCGATTACGAAGTGCGGCTCGACGGGAAGGTAATCGGCACCGGTCGGGGGGCGGGTAAGGAGACGCGCCCGGACCGCGACGCCTTCGACGTGACGGTCCCCACGGGCAAGCACACGCTCGCGGTGGTGGTGAAGGGCGGGGGACCGAACGCGGTCTACGCGCGCTTCCTCGACCCCGACCGCAAGTTGAAGTACCTGGACGCGGGCGAGAGGAAGTAACCCGCCCGCATTGAGCCGGCCGGTGTGAACCGGCCGGCTACTTGTTCACTTCGTTCCACCTCTTGCGCACGAGATCCGGAGGGGCGGTGCCGGTCACGCCGATCTGCTGAATGGTGATCGATGCCACCAGGTTCCCGAACGCCGCGGCCTGTGCGTGCGTCAACCCACTGACCATCGCCGACGCGATTCCCGCGGAGCAACTGTCCCCGGCCCCGCAGATGTCGATTGGACCGGACACGGGGTAAGTGGGCACCACGGTCGCCCCACTGCCTTCGGTGGTTCCCTCTCTTTTCCACGGCGTCGGCAAGAAGATGTCTTTCTCACCACGAGTGAGAAACACGTGGCGCCCGGTGGCGTGCGCCAGCGCGAGCGCCTTGTCTTGCGCCTCGCGTTCCTCATCCCACGGGCACCAATCGACCGCCTCGCAGATTTCCCGCTCGTTCGGCTTGGCGCACACGTTGCGGAACAGCCCGATCTGCTCGCGGCTGTCGGCCAGCACGAACTTCGCGGGATCGCGTTCGGCGAGTTGCGCCAAATGGTCGCGCACTTTTCGTGTAACGACCCCGCAGTCTTCTTCGCTCACCTGATCGAGCACGAGCAGTGCGTCCAACCGGGGCCACGCCTCGTCCAGTAGCGCGATGACGCGGTCCTGAATGTCTTCCGGCGTCGGCGTGCGGTTCTTGATGTCGAGCCGGTTGAGTTCCTCCTTGCCCAACATCGGCTTCGTGTACGTCGGCGTGCGCCGCGTCGCGGACAGGAAGATCCCGCCCTGTTCGACCGCGGGCATTTTGCCCAGTGCTTGGCGGAGTTCGTACCCCTCGCCGTCGTCGCCGATGCACGCGATGGGGTAAATGTGCCCCACCCCGAGGGCCGCGAGGTTGTTGATGACCGTGCCCGCGGCGCCCGGATAGCTCCGCACGCCAACGACCTGGTACGCGGTTAATCCCGTTTCCACCGATGGTTCGTTGAGTGCGGGGTCGATATCCAGGTACCGATCGAGGAACAGGTCGCCCAGCACACCGACGGTGCGCCCGGGGATCGTGGTCAAAATGTGGTCAACGAGTTGAGCAGTGAGCATGAGTGCGCTCGACTTCGTGGCGGGTTCGGAGGCGTACCAGAACGATTTCTTGTTGCTTTTTCAACGTATCGCCAGTATTCCGCGCCGAACACTAAATCTGTGCCGTTTGTTCACGAAGAAGGACAGGCGGCATTCGTTGTGCTGCGACTTCGACCGATTGCGCTTGTCCGCAGCGGTTCTACCGACCTAAAATTGTCGTGTTGTTTCTTGGTTCCGGTTTGAAAGGGCTCATGCTCCGACTCGGTGCGATCTTCCGAACCTTCATGCTTCTTGCGTGCCTGGTGCCGTTCACCAGTTCGCAACAAGCCGCGGGGGCGCTCGCACCGATTTTGCCCATTGTGCCCGCGGGCGACGACGCTCCCGTTGTCCCGGTGAGGGAAGAAGACGACGAACGAGAGACCGACGGTAAGGAGCGCGTCTCGTCCCAGTCCCGGCACCACCCGCCGCTCCGAGAACTGATCGCCCGCCTCGCCCCGGCACACACTTCCAACCGTCCCCATAGTGCGCGCGTCTGCGCCGTCCCGCCCGTCCCCGAAGACCCGTTCCGTAACGGTCTCGGCACCCCCTATCGCTGTTAACCCCCGTCCGTCTACCGGTGCGTTTTCGCGCCCCTAATCAACGACCGGTTTTTACGGCCGCGGTGCGCTGTCGCGCTCGCGCCCGTCCCCACACCAGTTCACCGATTCGGGAGACGGTACTCTTGGAAAAGCTCATCAGCGGTATTCACAAGTTCCAGTCCGACGTGTTCGCGCCCAATTGCGCGTTCTTCCGCAAGCTCGCGGACGGGCAGTCCCCGCAAGCCCTGTTCATCACCTGCTCCGATTCGCGGATGGTGCCGGACATGATTTGCCAGACCGACCCCGGCGAACTGTTCGTGCTCCGCAACGCGGGCAACATCGTCCCGCCGTACTCGCCCGGCTCGCCCAGCGGCGAGGCCGCGACGATCGAGTACGCGCTCCGGGGCCTGAACATCCGGCACATCATCGTCTGCGGGCACACGCGGTGCGGCGCGATGCAGGCCGTGCTCCAGCCGGAATGCACGGCGAACATGCCCCGCGTGAAGCAGTGGCTCGACCACGCCCAGGCGAGCGCGGAAATCGTCTGCACCTGCTACTCGCACCTGACGGGCGAGGCGCGGGCGAAGGTGCTCGTTCAGGAGAACGTGTTAACGCAACTGGAGCACCTGCGGACGCACCCCGCCGTTGCCACCGCCCTCGCCTCGGGCGAACTGAAGTTGCACGCCTGGGTGTACAAGATGGAGACCGGTGAAGTGTTCGCTTACGACCCGGAGAGCGGACAGTTCGCGAACCTCGGAGCGGAGGCGATCCCGGCGCACCCGCTGATCCGGCGCGGGCCGATGAATTCGGCCGTCCACGCGGGCGTGTGACCCGTTCGGTCCGCACCTCCTCTTCGCTCCGGGGGCTCCGATTTCATGGTCAGGGAAGAACCTAAACTGCCGACCGAACCGGGCCGCACGAGCGGCTCGGTCGTGGCCGATTTCCTCGCGTCGCTCGTCGTGTTCATGGTGGCGCTGCCGCTGTGTATCGGGATCGCGCAGGCGTGCGGGCTGCCCCCGGAAGCGGGGATCATTACCGGGGTGGTCGGCGGCCTGATCGTCGGGTTCCTGGCCGGGAGCCCGCTCCAGGTCTCCGGGCCGGCGGCCGGGCTGATCGTCCTCGTCATCCAGTTTTTGGACGACGCGAAGGCACACGTCCCGGACACGAGCCCCGTTGTTCTCCTGGGGCTGGCGATCGTCATCGCCGGGGCGATTCAGATCACCGCGGGCGCGTTCCGCGTCGGCCAGTGGTTCCGCGCGGTCTCGCCGGCGGTGGTCGAGGGGATGCTCGCCGGGATCGGTATCACCATCATCGCGAAGCAGTTCCACGAGATGGTGGACGACACCGCGCCCAAGAAGGTGCTGGACGGCCTGCTCACGATCCCGCAAGCGGTCTGGAAGGCGTTCGACCCGCCCACCGGCGCGAGCGCGAACCACACCGAGGCCGCGGTCATCGGGCTGCTCGCGGTCCTCGTTCTCGCGCTCTGGAAGCCGGTCGCGCCGAAGCGCCTGAAGATCGTACCCGCCGCGGTCGTCGCGGTGCTGGCCGCGGTTCTGGTGAACGAGTTCGGGCGCCCGGTCTTCGAGGGGCTGGGGGTACAAATCGGCCCGGCGGTGGACAGTCACGGCGGGATCGGCGTCGAGCGGGTGCAGATCTCGGCGAGCCTCGCGGACTCGATCAAGCCGCTCGGGTGGCCCGGCTGGGAGATTCTCACGCTGGCCCTGGTGTGGAAGGCCGCGCTCACGTTCGCGCTCATCGCGAGCGCGGAAACGCTCTTGTGTGCGGTGGCGGTGGACACCAAGCACAACGGCCCGCGCACGAACTTCGACCGCGAACTGATGGCACAGGGCGTCGGCAACACGATCTGCGGGTTCGTCGGGGCGCTGCCCATGACGGGCGTGATCGTGCGCAGCGCCGCGAACGTGGAGGCCGGGGCGAAATCGCGCCTCTCGGCGATCCTTCACGGCCTCTGGTTGCTCCTGTTCGTTTCGCTCCTACCGGGGCTGCTCTCGCGCATCCCGGCCGCGGCGCTCGCGGCGATCCTGGTCTACACCGGGTGGAAACTCCTCAATTTGCCGGGCCTGTGGGCGCTGTGGAAGGAGAGCAAGAGCGAGGCGCTGATCTTCGTGGTGACCGCCGGGACCATCGTCGGGGCCGATTTGCTCGCCGGTGTGGTTCTGGGCGTGGTTCTGTCCGCGCTCAAGCTCCTCGTCCGGTTCTCGCACCTCAAAGTGATCCGCGTGGACGAAGCCGAGCACAAGCTCGTTCACTTGTACCTGGAAGGGGCGGCCACGTTCCTCCGCTTACCCGTGCTGGCCGAGGCATTTGAAGGCGTCCCAAAGGGGCTGAAACTGCACGTCCACCTCGACCGGCTCCAGTTCGTCGACCACGCGATCTTGCACCTGATCCTGACGTTCCAGAAACAGTACGAGGCGACCGGGGGCCAGATGCTCATCGACTGGGACTGGCTCCACGCGCGGTTCCACGACACCCGTCCCGACAGCCACAGTGACGGGGCGCCCAAGAAAGAGACGGTTCGCGAGAAGGCCGGGGCCGCGTTGTAGTGCGTTTGGGAGTGTGGAGTGTAGTCCGCTCGCTCCGCGAGCGGTTGACTCCCAGATGTTCGTGTCAGTCCACACGCTCTTGGAACCGAACTTCAGGTGCCTCTCCCGCACCGTGGCCGGGCTCCTATGTGAAATTGCTGCCGAAAGTTTGGCCACGAAAGCAAAAGCCGAACGCGCGCGATTGATACCCCAATGTATTGGCGATCGAACCCCGCTCGCGGAGCGAGCGGACGACACTACAAGGCACCCTTACTTCGTGACTGTTGCTTGAGTCGTAAGTTGAAATAGAATTGCATGTTACAGTAAATTCGAGGCTGCCGACTGCGTACCGCAGCGTGGGGCCATCACGCGCCCTCTTTCCACACGTCCGCCGCGACCACAGAATTCTTCGCCTTGTCGTTGCGTCGCGCGCGCCGTTAGTATGGGATGTTCGCTCCTGACGGAGTTCAGGGGCACCAAAACCCGACGGTGATCATGCCGCCGAAGATCGTGAAGGCACCGGCGCCCGCAGCGCCCGGCGCGCCCGCTGCATTGACCTTCGACCCGACGAACCCGTTCATCGTCCAGTCGGATCGGTCCGTCCTGGTGGAAGTGGACAACCCGAAATACACGGAGGCGCGCGACGCGATCGCGCCCTTCGCCGAGCTGGAAAAGAGCCCGGAACACATCCACACGTACCGCATCTCGAACCTCTCGCTCTGGAACGCCGCCGCCGCGGGGTTCAGCGCGCAAGAAGTGGTCGCGGTGCTCCAAAAGTACACCAAGTTCCCCATCCCGCAGAACATCCCGACCGACATCGCGGAGACGGTCGCGCGGTACGGGCGCGTGAAGCTCGAGCGCATCGACGCCGACACGCTGAAACTGGTGTGCTCCGACAAGCCGCTGCTCGCGGAGCTGGCGCGCAACAAGAAAGTGAAGGAATATCTCGGCGAAAAGCTCGACGACACGAGCTTCGTGGTGACCCCGGCGTACCGCGGGGTGCTGAAACAGGCGCTCATTACGGTCGGGTACCCGGCCGAAGACATCGCGGGCTACACCGAGGGCGCGATGCTGCCGATCGCGCTCCGCGAGACGGCCGCGAGCGGGGCACCGTTCCACGTCCGCGACTACCAGCGCGAGGCCGCGGACGTGTTCCACGCGGGCGGCGACGTGCGCGGGGGCAGCGGCGTGATCGTGCTGCCGTGCGGCGCCGGGAAGACGGTCGTCGGCATCGTGGCCATGTCGCTGCTCCAAAAGAACACACTCGTGCTGACCACGAGCATCACCGCGGTCAAGCAGTGGCGCCGGGAGATCATCGACAAGTCGACGCTCACCGCGGACGAGGTGAAAGAGTACACCGGCGAGATGAAGGAGATCGGCCCGGTGACGGTCGCGACCTACCAGATCCTGACGTACCGGCCCGACAAGACCGAGGACTTCCCGCACTTCGGGCTGTTCGAGCAGCGCGACTGGGGCCTCATCGTGTACGACGAGGTCCACCTGCTCCCGGCCCCGGTGTTCCGCGTCACGGCGCAGATCCAAGCGCGCCGGCGGCTCGGGCTGACGGCCACGCTCATCCGCGAGGACGGGCGCGAGGGCGACGTGTTCTCACTGATCGGCCCGAAGAAGTACGATGTGCCGTGGCGCGAACTGGAAACGAAGGGGTGGATCGCGAGCGCGAGTTGTTCGGAGGTCCGCGTCGCGCTCCCGACCGATGCGACCCGGATGGAGTACGCGGTCGCCGACCACCGGGCGAAGTACCGCATCGCGAGCGAGAACGTGGCGAAGGACGAGGTCGTTGCGGAACTGCTCGCGCGCTACCACGACCAGCGCGTGATCGTGATCGGGCAGTACCTCTCGCAGTTGCACCGGCTCGCGGACCGGTTCGAGTTGCCGCTCATTACCGGGAGCACCGGGAACGCGGAGCGCGAAGATTTGTACGGCAAGTTCCGCCGGGGCGAGGTCCGGCACCTGGTGCTCTCGAAGGTCGGCAACTTCGCGATCGATTTGCCGGACGCTAACGTGCTGATACAGGTGAGCGGCACGTTCGGCTCGCGCCAGGAGGAGGCCCAGCGCCTCGGGCGCATCCTGCGCCCCAAGAGTAGCGGCGACGGGGACGCGCACTTCTTCACGCTGGTGACGCGCGACACCCGCGAACTCGACTTCGCCCACCACCGCCAGATGTTCCTGACGGAGCAGGGGTACAGTTACGAGATCCTCGACGAGCGCGACGTGCTCCCGTCGAAGTCCGCCGCGGGGTGAGCGCGGTGGGCGTCTCCATCTATTACGAGGCCCGTCGCGATCACCCTCTATCCACCGCGGAGCGTCAGGCGATTGCGGACATTGATCGGCGCCACGCACTTGCGAGTGGTGCGAACGAAACCGGCGAATGGGTCAACGCGCCGTATTGGGAAAGCTTTTGCATCTACGAGCCGAACGAGGACACGGAGCCGGGTGTGATCTTTGAAGGCGCGACTAAACTACCACTGACTACCGAAGATGAGTTTTGGGAAGCGATTCAGCACTGGTGCCGCGTACTCACACTGATCCGGCGAGTGCTAGCCGGCGCGACATGGTCCGTTGACATAGACCACCGCCCCGTCGTTTGGAACGGCGAGCGTAACGAATACGATCCGAGTATTGACGCGGATAACGCATGACGAACCCCACCGCTCGATTGGCCGCGAAGTTGCACCGTCGCGTGTGCCTCGTTCTCACGGAGGACGCGGTGCTCGCGGAAGAGTTGCTCGCGCGGAAGAAGCTCGCGTCGGAAGTCGCCGGGCGGCTATCCGAGAAGGTGCTGCTCATTCGCCCCGGGCGCCTCGACTCGGTCCTCGACGAGCTGCGCAAGATGGGCCACACGCCGCAGGTAGTAGGAAGATAGTGTGGTCCGCTCGCTCCGCGAGCGGGGCTACCTCACTCACGGGCTTCGAGAACACTCATGCCGCGTTAATGTGTGGCGACGCAACCCGCTCGCGGAGCGAGCGGACCACATTGAAGAGTGCTGCTCTGCTCACAGAACACTACAACACCTCGATGTCCGCGATTCCCGAAACCGACTGGTCCCTTCGTTACCGCGACGCCCTCGGGCGCTACGCCGAGCCGCTCCTGCGTGCGGTCGCGGACAAGCTCGTGCGCCCGCGCGCGAAGCAACCGGCCGACGAGCTGCTCGACAAGGCCGTCGCGACCATTATCAACGCGCCGGTCATCGACCGCCGCATTAAGGACCAGCCCCCCGCCGCGCGGAAGCTGCTCGCGTTCATGGGGCTGAGCCGCCAGCCGCGCTGGAAGGTCGGGCACCTGCTCACGCTGCTCGCCGCGCTCGACCACAACGACGGCTTCGGCCCGGTTCAAACGCTCCTCGAGGCCGGGCTGCTCTTTCCCGAACTCGACGCCCAGGGCCCGCCGATCGACGACTTCGCCGCGTGGTTCGGCGCGGCCGGCACGCACAACGCGGTCGTGGTCGCGCTGCCGGGGGTCGCGGCCCGCGCGCGGAGCGAGGACCTGGAGCTGCCGAACCTGGCGAGCCCCGACCACGAGGCCGGGGCCGCGCGCCAGGCCGACGGACTCGAGTGGCCGCTGCGCCTCGCGGTCGCGTGGCAGCAGGTCCACGCGGACGCGGTGCGGCTCACGCAGGGGAACACGCTCTTCAAGCGCGACCTGCTCCGGCTGCAATCGGACGCGGTTCTGGCCGCGCCGCCCGTGGACCAGCTCGTCACCATCGCCGACGCCGGGGTGTTTTCGCTCCTGTGGGCGCGGGCCGTGGGGCTGCTCGGCGAGCGCGACGGCGCGCTCGAGGCCGGCACGTTCCCGCCCGCGTGGGACGGCCCGCTGTTCGCGCTCCTCGCGGACCTGTTCGCGGCGCTGCCGCTCGTGGAGGCGTGGGACCCGCTCGCGGGTTATTCGCCCACCGAGGCCGGGCTGTCGCCCACGCCCACCGCGGGGCTGCTCGCGCTCCTGTTCGCGCGCGACTTCGTGTACCCCGATACGGTCGCGGAGTGGCTGTGGTCGCACCACCCCTCCTGGGCCGGGGCGCTGCCCCCGGAGTCCGCGAAGGATCGAGGCGCGAGTTGGGTCCGCGGGTTCCTGCTCGGTGTCGCGTACCCGCTGGGCGTGGTCGAGGTGTCCGGGGACTTCGTGCGCCTGTCCGCGTTCGGCCGGTTCGTGCTGTTCGGCGAGAAGGAGCCGCCCGCGCCGCCCGCGTTCCCCCAAACGCTCCTGGTTCAGCCGAACGCCGAGGTGCTCGCGTACCGCCAGGGGCTGACGCCCGCGCTGATCGCGGCGCTGTCGCGGTTCGCGGGGTGGAAGGGGATCGGCCCCGCGTGTACGCTCGAACTCACGCCGGAACAAACGTACCGCGGGCTGGAGTCCGGGCTCACGCTGCCGATGATCGTGCAGACGCTCAACCGGCACGGCACGCGCCCGGTCCCCGCCGGCGTCGCCGACCTGCTCCAGCGGTGGGCCAGCAAGCGCGAGCGCATCACGATCTTCTCGTCCGCGGTGCTGGTCGAGTTCCAAACGCCGGCCGAACTGGACGCGGCCGTGGCGCGCGGGATCATCGCGCTGCGCCTCACGGACCGCATCGGCATGACCGCGGACGGCGGCGAGCCGTCGCTCTCGAACCTCCGGCTCATCGGGAACCGCGACTACGAATCGAAGCCGCAGCGGTGCCTCACGACCGCGGACGACGGCGTGACGCTCACGGTGGACACGCCCCAAGCCGACTTGCTTTTGGAAGCGGAAATCGGGCAGTTCGCGGAACCGCTGCCCATCGAGCCGAACGGCACGCGCCGGTTCCGGCTCACGCCCACGTCGCTCCGGCGCGCGGTCGAAAACGGCCGGCCGCTCGCGGACCTCGATGCGTGGTTCGTCGAGCGCAGCGGCGCGCCGCTCTCGGCCGCGGGGCGGTTACTGTTGCTCGGTTCGCAGTTGCCCGCGCCGCAAGCGCTACGGCTGTTGGTGGTGAAGCTGCCGACGGCCGAGGTCGCCGACGGCGTGATGCAGTGGCCCGGAACGCGGTCGCTCGTCGCCGAGCGCCTCGGGCCGCTCGCGGTGAGCGTGGATGAGGAACAACTCGCGGCGTTCCGCGACGCACTCAAAGAGCTGGGCGTGAACGTGGTGTAGACGAAGGCGCCCGCACTATTGCGGTGCGAGACCGCTCAAGGCGAACGGCCGGTGTGAGCCGGCCGGTGGCACCAGCCGGCCGGCTCACACCGGCCGTTCGCCTGAGAAGGGCCGGTCACCTCAGTGACTCGTGAGTTCGCCCGTGGACGACACGGGCTGCGATTGGGGCTCGCCGGTCCAAACCCGGGCCAGTTCGCGGTACTCGGCTTCGAGGCGGGCGAGGACGGTTTCGCACTGGGTCGGGTCGTTCAGCAACAGGCGCTCGACGCGGTTGATGGTGTGGCGCGCGTAGAGCAGGCGCGAGTCGCGCACGCTCGGGTACATGGTCTCGAGCGTCAGTCGCGATCCGGGGTGCTCCCGGAACAGGTCGCGCATGATGACGGCCGTGGTCGCGAGGTCCGCGTCGCGGGTGGCGAGCCGGGCGGCGAACTGGTCGGCCAGCACGCGGCGCCGGGCGGACCCTTCGCCTTTGGACTCGATCTCGTCCCGTTCGTCGGCGACCTGCCGCTGTTCCGCCTCGACCGCCGCGAAGTTCCACACGTCCAGCCCCATGCGCCGGGACCACTTCGGGGCGACCATGTGGGCGCCGACCATGCTGATGCTCAGTCCGACCAGAACGGCCGCGGATGCGGCACCGGGGCGACGAATCGTAGCCATATCGGGAACCTCGTGGATGCGTCAGGGCACGGTACGGGCGCCGGGGGGAACGCCCCGGCGAGCGCCGGGGGCGTTGGAGAGATCCCGCCCGGTGAAGCGGGCGAAGTCTGGGGGCGCGGTCAGTGGGTGCCGCTGGGAGCGATCATCTGGTTCAGTTCGGCGTCGAGCCGCTGGGCGAGTGCGCTGCGGGCGCGGGCGGGGGCGCGGAGGAGGGCGAAGGAGATCACGTTGCGGGCCATTTTTTCTTGGTCCGTGGCCCCGGGGTAGAACGCGCGGATCGTGGTCAGGTACTCCGCGCGGGCGGCGTTCAGTTCGGTGAACTTCGTGGTCACTTCGGCCAGGGGCGCGCGGCCGGCGAGGAGCTCGTCGACGAGCGCTTCCTTCACCGCGATCCGGCGCAGGACCGCGCCCCCTTCGGTGTCCAGTTGGCTGCTCACGTCCGTCGATTCGCGAAGGGATTCTTGGAGTTCGGCAACGTTCCACACGTCCGCGCCGACGGATTCGGCCAGCGTCGGGTGCCCCGCGAGGCCCGTGAAGGCCGCGAGTACGAGAGCGGTTGCCAGGAGGCGCGGGCGGGCGGTCAGGGTCGCGAACAAGGAATCGTCTCCGTCGGAACAGGTGGTGGAGCCCCCGGACCCGGCTACCGTCCGCGGTAGCGAGTGGCTGAACGTCGGCCGACAAAACCTCCGGTGGAAGCCGTCAGGAACGGCTCCAGCGTGCGGTGTCGGAGGGGGGCACAAGCGGACCACGAGTGACCTAGCGGGGCGATCCGCGGGGTCGGGCTCGGGGTCTGCGGGCGGGCCGCGCGGGTACGTGCTTTCGCACGGCAACCGGCGACGGGCAGAGCCCGCTTCTGGCGAGGACCGTTCGGCTCATTCCGGGTCGGTGTTCCAGGCCGACTCGGATCGCGAACGGTAGGGGTGGGGAGTTCCGCTCTTCGTTCTTCCAGGTAGTTCCGGCTACGTGGAGGAATCTAACACAGTTTCCTTATGCAACACCCGAGCCGGGCGCCGTGTTTCGTAAGTCATTATCGTAAGCCATTGTTAAGGAAGGACTTATGGATTGAGTTTTTCTCGTGTGGTTTCTCGGGGTGCTCGTTTTTGCCCGTATCTTGGGCGAAACCTGCTCTGATTCGGCACACTTAACGAAGTAAGAATATTGTGGGCAAATGGATTCGCGGGTGGCGCGAGTGGTTCGCGCCGGCAGAGTCGGATAAGATGGCGGACCGGTTCGCAAGAACACGCGCACGTGAGAGCCCGATGCCCGCACCCGATCCCCGGTCCGACGACCGGCCCGCGCCCCCCGTTCTGGCGAAGTGGCGCGACCCGGACGTCATGTACACGGTCGCGGCGCTCCTCGTCGGCGCGGCGGCCGGCTGGTACCTGATGCTGCAGCTCGCGTCGGTGCTGCGCCCGCTCCTGATCGCGGTGCTCCTCGCTTACGTCCTGATGCCGTACCACTCGCGGTTGCGGAAGCACGTCGGCACGCCCGCGTCGATCGGCGTCCTCGCCGGGAGCACGGCCGGCGTCCTGGTGGGGCTGGCGTTCATCACGTCGGCCAGCGTGCTCGCGCTCCGCGACGACGTGCCCCAACTCGAGCAGCGCGCCGACGCGCTACTGACGAGCCTGGAACAGACGGTTGGTTCGTATGCCCCCTGGATCGCGCCCGTTGAAACCGGTCAGCCGATGCGGACCCAGGTCACCGAGCAGATCACGTTCGTCGTCCGGCTGGGCCTCAACGTGGCCGCGACCGCGATGCTCGAGGCGTGCGTGATCGCCCTTTACTTGCTGTTCCTGTTGCTCGAGGGCACGCGGTTCCCGGACCGCGTGCGCCGGGCGTACCCCGCGGACCGGGCCGAGCAGATCCTGCAAGTGGCCGGGCAGGTGAACGCGGCCGTTATCAGCTACCTGAAGGCGAAGGTGAAGTCGAGCCTGTTCCTCGCGGTGCCGGTCGGCGTCGTGTTGGGGCTGGTGGGCGTGAAGTTCGCGCTCCTGTGGGCGGTGCTCACGTTCCTCTGCAACTTCATTCCGTACATCGGGACGATGGTGGCGTATGTGCTGCCGGTGGGGTTCACGTTCCTGTGGTTCGGCCCGGCGTGGCAGCCGTTCGCGGCGGCCGGATTGTTGTTCGTGTGCCACGGGGGATCGGCGTCGGTCCTCGAGCCGATGATTATCGGCAACGCGGTCGGCGTCAGCCCGCTCGTCATCCTCGGCTCGCTCGCGTTCTGGGGCCTGCTGTGGGGCGTCCCGGGAATGTTCCTCGCGGTCCCGCTCACCGCGGTGATGATTCTCGTGATGGAGCACTTCGACCAAACCCGCGCGCTCGCGAAGCTCCTCAAGGGCGGGTGATTTCCAAAAGGGCTTCGCCCTGTTGGAGTGGGGCGTTCGGGTTTTGATTTCGTGGCACAGGCCTCTGGCCTGTGGAAGCATTACACAGGCCAGAGGCCTGTGCCACGAGGAAAGCGCAATCGCTCAGTACAGCAAAGGGCTTGTGAATGTGGTGTCGCTACGGTGAGCGGTCGCGGTTCGCTTTCGACATCGGGCCACCCGATAAAGAGCAGCCGACCACGGGAACGCGGCGCGTGGACGTGTTCGCCGCGGACCGGTGGCTGACGTGCGACGACAACACAGTTTACGTTCCGCAATTCGTTGGTTCCCTCGAAGCGAGTATCGGTTGGTTGCTTGCGGACCCCGCAATTTACAACCGCGCGAGACCCTATCCAGAGCTATCCGTTGAGGACAATTTTCGCCGACTGCTGGCTAACACGGCTGCCGAGGAAAACGACGAGTACCTGTCTTACCGAATGATGGATTGGGGACCGATATCCGACAATCTTGACAATTGCCTGTTCCGCGAAGGAGACACGGCGCACTTCGCGTTCTCGTTTTGGCGCGATCGCCACCACGACCCTTCCGAACGGGGAAGAGTATTTGTGACGGAGTTGCCGCTACGGGAACTCCTGTTAACCCTTCATCACGCTGCGTGGGATCTCGCCTGGGGGCGCTCGTAACGATCAGCGTGCTGAGGTAATACCAGCGAACCCTTCTTCCACCTGCCGTGTCTGCACCAGCGCTCACAACTCAACGGAGGGCGCGGCGGTGCGAACAGTGCGCGAAGTTATGACAGCGTGGGAAGAGGCGTGGAACGCGCGCGACGCGGAGGCGCTCGCGGCCCTCTACCACGACGACGCGGTCAACCACCAGGTCGCGTTCGGCGCCCCGCGCGTCGGGCGCGACACGATGCGCGCGGACTTCCGCGAGTGCTTCGCCGCGTTCCCGGACAGTTTCACCCGCGTCGAGGTCACGCTGATCGACGGCGATCGCGCCGCGGTGGAGTGGTTCGGCGGCGCGACGTGGGCCGGTCCGTTCGCCGGGCGCGCCTCGACCGGTGCGACGTTCACGCTCCGCGGGTGCGGGTTCTTCCTCATCACGGGCGGCAAGATCAAGGCGCAGCGGGGCTACTTCGATCGCGCGACGTGGTTCGGTCAACTCGGCTTGCCGGTCGGTTGACGCGCCCGCCACGCGCAGTTCGGCTGACTCGGTGTGGGGCACGGGATCGGCTCGTGAAACTGCGGCCTTCCGGCGCCCGACTTGCATCTGGGGCGATCGGAAGTAACCTGTTCCCGTGCGGGGGCAATTCGCTCCCACCCCTCTATATGAGGCCCAGTCATGCTCGTGCGTTCGCTTTCCGTTCTGGCCCTCGTTCTGGCCCCGGTCGTCGCCCACGCAGCCGACGTGGAGAACCCGTACAAGGGTGCCAAAGTCGGCGACTTCGCGGTCTACAAGATGACCACGAAGGTCGGTGACTTCAACATCAAGGGCACGGTCACCCAGACCGTGACCGAAAAGAGCGACAAGGAAGTTACCGTTAAGGGCACCGGGACCGTGGAGTTCAACGGCAACAAGATGGACATCCCGGCCCAGGAGCAGAAGATCGACCTGACCAAGCCGTTCGACCCGACGAAGGCCGCGAACCTGCCGGGCGGGGCCGAGGCCAAGGTCGAGAAGGGCAAAGAGGGCAAGGAGAAGATCAAGGTCGGCGACAAGGAGTACTCCACCACCTGGACCACGTACACCGCGAAGATGAAGGTGATGGGCCAGGAAATCGAAGCCGACCTCAAGACGTGGATGGCGAAGGACGTGGCCGCGGGCGGGATGGTGAAGATGACCATGACCGCCAAGATCGCCGGGCAGGACATGGACATCCTGATGGAACTGACCGAGACCGGTAACAGCAAGAAGTAACTCGCGCGACCAAATTTCCCACCGCCCGGCGCTGTGACTCATCACGGTGCTGGGCGGTGGCATTTCCCAGGCGCGAGAAGCAGAAGGAAGAGCCGCGGATCACGCCGATAACGCAGATCAGACAAGAGCGTGATGATCTTGCTGCGGATGTGATTTCGCGATCAGATCGTCGGGCAATATTGGCGAGATGTTAGCCAGAATCGGATCGGGAATCGCCGGATTTCCGTGTTCCGCCGCGATTGTTAGCCTAAATGGGTAACGCATCCGGAGTGAGGAGGCACGGTGGCGAACGCGGTGCGAGCACTGTTCGTCTGCGAGGGCAACCGGCACCGCAGCCCGACGGCCGAGCGCCTGTATTCCGCGACGCCCGGAGTCGCTTCGCGCTCGGCGGGTTTATCTCCGTTGGCGCGTGTGGAACTCACCGAAGAGTTGCTCGCTTGGGCGGATATGTTGTTCGTGATGGAGGCCCGGCTCGAAAAGCTCATCCGGCGCCGTTTCGCGCTCGCTCTCGACGGGAAACTGTTGGTTTGCCTGAAGATTCCCGACGACTACCAGTTCATGCAGCCGGAACTCATCGCCGTGTTGACCGAGCGGCTGGTTCCTCACCTCGGCGAACCGAATAGAGCGTGATCGACCTGTTTCCGATGCTCAGGCCTCCGCGAGTAGCGGAGCGATAAGCATTTCCAATCGCATCTTTTCCGTGATGGTCGTTGTGCCCTCTCGTGGTGTAAACCCAAAATCATTTTGTATTTTTCCGTACACTAGTATACAATTGATATAATGGCGAGTGAATGGGCCACTGTCCCGAATTGTTGGGGCGCAATGTGGGGCCAGATGTTAGCCGGGAGTTACCGGAATGTTGGTCCGCGTGAGCTTTGAACTGCAGAAATTGTGGCGAATGTTAGCCATCGGCGAGTGGTCCCAGAGCGGAAAGGGTGCCGGAAAGAATTACGGCGTCAGTAGCTAGCGATCGTTTTGCTCGTGTGCGGCCCCGAAACGGCCCCAAAATGTTAGCGAATGTTAGCCCGGCGGTCGTCTCGGTCTGGGCCGCGGGGCCAAATGCTGTGGGATCGAGCCGGGCGGGTAAGTGTCCTCTCGCCTCGGCAAACCTGCATCGAACTCATTTCAACGCCGTTTCTTCGCCCTTTGGGAAGAGTCGGCCGTCCTCTTCAGCGTGCTTCTTCTTGGGCTAATCCCGCTTCGGTGTCCTTGTAACGAGCCGCGACCGCAAGGGAGCGGGAGGCGCTCCCATTTGTGGTCGCGCTTCAATGCACGGGAAGCCCCGCTCCCTTGCGGTCGCGGCTCGTGTGGTCGCTACACGCATCTCGAAGCGAGGCTAAACGAGTGAAATCGCCGGTAGCTCGGCGTTCGCTGGTTTCTCGGTTCTCGCCGGCTTGCGGGCCGCGATTCACGAGCGTTGCGTTTCCCTTGGGGGCCGCCAATGCCTGTTTCCTTCAGGACCGCATTGCTGCAAAGCGGGTGTCTATTGATGTCTGTTTTTGCGGTGGTGCCGCATCTAAAAGTGTCTGAAATAATCACGAATCGCGTTCTGGCAAAAAAGAAAATCGAAAAAGACGCGCTTTCTGAGTTGACATGCTTACTGAACGAATGTATAAGTAGTGTGTCGGATGCAAATGAGGAGTTGAGACCAGCAGCCGACGGGTGAAGCGGGAACACGTGGGAGGGGCGACGATGGAAAGCTGGCGTCTGGTATGGCGTGACGGGTTCGTGCCGGTCCTCTCGACTGCCGGGTTGGAATCGCTCCGTGACGCGCTCCGCGGCGATGACCCCCGGCTAACGCAGGGCAGCACCACAACCCCGCCGCCGCTGATGTGTGTGCAGGACTGGCCGGTAGAAGCCGCATGTGCCCTCGGGTTCTGTGGCTGGCAGGGCGACGAGCTCGAGTCCGTGGGCCAGGTCGAAGAGTTCTTCGCCCGGGCCTGTTTCGAGGCCGATCAGCGCCTCGGCGAACCGGCCGCGTGCCGCTGGTTCCTCAACTGGTTCGACGACACCCCGCGCGACGAGATGCGCCGCGACCTCCTCGCCGAGGTCGAACAGGCCCTCGCCCAGCGCCTGCCGATCGACCGCGTCGGTCCCGAAATCGACCGGCTCGCGAAGCACCCCGAAATTACCGCCGCGTAAGCCGCAAAACAAAACGCCCTACACAAGATAACACTAACTGTTCGGGAGTCCACAATGTTTGAAGTAATCATTTGCACAGTTAGTTCGGGTCGGGTCCAGCGCAAGGCGTTCACCAACTGGGACGCGGCCCGCGCGTATGCGGACCGCTGGTCGGAAAAGGGCCGGGCGTATCGCGTTACGCTCGAACGGATCGCCCAGCCGATGCCGCTGCGGGTGCTCCGCCCGGGCCGCTCGATGGGCATGTAATTAGCGCAGCCAGCACGAGCCGCACAAGCGACCTAACCAAAACATTCATCCCATAATCTCGGATATCGCCATGAACCCGATCTGCCGCCACTGCACGAAGTCGAAGATCAACCGTCCCCGCGGTCTGTGCTGGAGCTGCTACTACACCCCGGGCGTCAAAGAGCTGTACCCGTCGACATCGAAGTACGCGCGCCGCGGGGTCGGCAACTTCACCGGCAGCGCGCCGCTGCCGTCCTCGCCGACGACCGCCGCGCCCGGAACGCCCGAAAAGCTCGCGGTTCTGGAAATGCGCGCGAAGATGAAACAAGCGATCTTCCACCCGGCCGACGCCCGCTTCGAGGGCGATCCCCGGCCGCTGGAGTTCCTGAAAAACAAGTCCCGCAGCGCTGTGAGCGAGATGTCGTGCGTCGCGTGACTGCGAAATGTCGCGGGTCGCGACCGAGTCCCGGTTGCTGAACCGTAGGGGCGCCCCAACCACCGTCAGAACGCCACCGGTCATCGCTCGCCCGCTGTCGGCAGCGAACTTCTCGGCGTGAATTCTGACTCACCCGGCGCCGGACCTACCACAGCAACTGGTCGGACGAAGTCGCGACCCGCGTCGAAACACGAGAAACGGGCGAATACAGGAAGCGTTTCGCCCGTTTCTCGCCGAGCCTCACCCGATACAGACGGGTGAGGTTCGTTTTTTCACGACATTTCTACACGAAAATAGGTTTTGCCGCTCATTTTGGCGCCGCGATGTCGCGCAACAGCGAACAATACTCTGGCTCGAGTCGTTTAATGGGGCCGTGGCCGCTTGATCCAGCGCCGGCGAGGTTTCACCACTCACAGCGTTGCCTCAAAAGTGACAACCGGTTGTCACCGCGTCCCACGCACAACGTGTCCGGTTGTGGGCGGGCTAGGCGGGTTCTGTGGCTTGTGTTGCGCTCGTCCGCGAACCCGCTGGCGGTTGTGACGGTCACCTTAATACTTGGCGCGATTCGGCTTGCAATGTGGGTTGCGCACAGTGTTCGCCCGTTCGGGTGTCTGGCGCACTCATTATTCCGGCCGTGCGCCCGCTCCCCCAGGTGTCGAAAAGTCATTTCCCCCGGCGCCGCAACCCCATACGGAATCGTGGCGTAGAATTGGGGAGCGTTTTACGGACGAGTGATGCACAACGGAGGGAAGCGATCATGCTCGTTCTGAGCCGTAAATTGGGCGAGAAGATTTTCATCGGTGAGAACATCTGTATCACGGTTGTGGACATCGACCGCGGCAAGATTCGATTGGGAATCGAAGCGCCGCGCGACGTGCCCATTTATCGGCAGGAGTTGCTCCCCTTAAACCAGCAGCAACAGCGGGCCGACGCCGCGGCCGGTCAGTCGAACGTTCCGACCGTTTCCTGACTACCCCCGCTCTCATCTCACCTCGTTCGTCCCGGATGTGTGGTGCCGGTCGCTCTGGTTCGCCTTCTCCAGAATCGCGCGGCGGGCGGTGCTCTCGAGTGAGCGCTGCCCGCCGCGCGTTTGTTCGTCTTCGACTCGCGTTACCACTGCGCACGAGTCTCGTTTCGGGATCGTAGCAGCGGGTTGGACGAGCCGCGACCGCAAGGGAGCGGAGGCACCTCCCAATCCCTTGCGGTCGCGGTTCGTTACAGAGAGCCTGAAACTGGACTAGAGTTTGCCGTTCGTTTTCGATTCCCAGATAAGGAACGGACGATGGCAACACCGGCAATGATCCTGAGTTGGAAGCAAGAGGGGCGGGCCGAGGGGTTCGCCGAAGGGCTGGCGTCGGGGATGATCGAGTCCCGGCGCGAGGATCTGTTGAAACTCCTTCGCGTGAAGTTCGTTACGCTCCCGCCCGAACTCAGCTCCGCGGTCCGCAGTGAGACCGCGCTCGACCCGCTCACGCGCTGGTTCGACGCGGCACTCTCCGCGCCCACGCTCGAAGCGTTCGCGGTCATGATTCGCTCTGGGGTGCGATAAGTGCCGAGTTCCTGGTTTAAAGACAATCGCTTTCGCGCCCCACCGTCTTGCTTTGGCGCAGCGCCGCGTTCACACTGAAGCACTCTTCATTTAGGAACGCGGAACCCGAAACCCGGAACTTGCTCATGGCAGAACCAATCACGATCGCCACTTGGCCGTTCGGTAAGACCGCAGTCGAAGCCGCGATGAAGGTGCTTGCGAAGGGCGAGCCCGCTCTCGACGCGGCCCTGGCCGGAGCGCAGGCGGTCGAGGACGACACAAGTATCCGTAACTCGGTGGGCTTCGGGAGTTTGCCGGACCGCCTGGGCCGGCTCACGCTCGATGCGTGCGTAATGGACGGCCGGACGCTCGCGTGCGGTTCGGTGGCGTGCGTCGAGCACATCCGGCACCCCGCCGCACTCGCCCGGCGCGTGATGGAAAAAACTCCGCACGTCATGCTCGTGGGCGAGGGGGCAAAGTGGTTCGCGCTGCAACAGGGCTTCCCGCTGGAAGTTCCGTACACCGCGGAGAGCATTAAAGAGTGGCTCGACGCGCACCCGGATCTCAAGAAGAAAGAAAAGCCCGGCAAATCACCGGTTCGAGCCGACGGCGCGTCCGATATCACCGTGAACGAATTCAACCACGACACAGTGACGGTGCTGTCGCTGGACAAGAAGGGGCACCTCGGCGGGGTCTGCACCACGAGCGGGTTGGGATACAAGTTGCCCGGCCGCGTCGGGGATTCGCCCATCATTGGGGCCGGGTTGTACGTCGACGACCTCGCGGGCGCTGCCGGCGGAACGGGTGTCGGCGAAGAGATCATCCGCATCGGTGCGAGCCTGTTCATCGCCGAGCAGATGCGCGCCGGCAAAACGCCCCAAGAAGCGTGCGAACTGGCCTGCAAGCGGGCGAACGCCGCGGCCGGGCGCCGAGGGGTTCATCCCGCCCGAGTCGCGTTCCTGGCACTCGACCCGAAGGGGAACGTCGGCGCGGCCTGCACCGAGAAGACGGACTTCAAGTACGCCGTTGGGCGCGGCGATAAAGTGGAACTGCTCACCGCAAAAGAGATCGGGCCAACGGCTTGAACAGGGATTCGGGGCGAGATTCGGGATTCGGCACGGCGGTTCCTGTGCTCGTGTGACACGATGTTGGTTTCTTCTTCCCGAATCCGCGCCCCCGGAATCCTTACAGACTGGTAGAATTGACCTGTCCCACGTTTCAGAGCGCGGAGGGGCGGAATGTCGTTGGTAGTTCGGTGCCCGGCGTGTCGGGGCGCGTCCCGCGTTCCGGTCGACGCGATCGGTCAGATGGTCGGGTGCCCGCGCTGTCAGTCCCCGTTCGTGGCCGAGGAAGACGCGCCCGCGGCGCCGCTGCCGTCGCGCGCGCACAATTCGCCCGTGCGCGCTAACTCCAAACCCAGACCTGCGCCCGAAGTGCCGGTTCGATCGCCGCCCCGACCGTCCGCGGCCATTCCCATTGCCCCCCCGCGCCGGCTCCGGCCCGAGCTCACGCGCGAAGAACTTGTGGCGCCGGCTCCGGGATCGGCGCCCGTGCTCGCGATCGAGGTGCCGGACCCGGAGCACGATCCGCACTCGCGACCCGTGGCCGGGCTGCCGGTGTCGGTGCTCGTCGGTTTCGCACTGATGCCGTTCGGCATCCCGCTGCTGTGGTTCGTGGGACCGCTCGTCACGGGAAAAGAAGCCTCTCTCTCACTCGCGGTGCCGGTGTCTCTGGCGATTGCGGCATCCGCGCTGTGTTTGGGTGTGGTCTACACCATCGACTGGACGGCCGCGACCCGTATCAAGGGCGTGTTGATGCTCGTGGGGCTGTCGTACCTCAGCGCGTCCGGCTTGTTTTTCCTGAAAAAAGACCTGATGGACCGCGTTCAGAAGTTCTTCAGCGTGACCCCCGAGTGGCACTGGGTGAGGACCGAAGACAAGGGCTGGCACGTCCGAATGCCGTTTCCGGCTGTGGTGGACAGGGAAACACAACCGTTGCCGGGCTTGGCTCGAATGTCGGAGGTTCGGCGGGCGCGATACGAGCCCAAAGGACAGGAAGGGCCGGCCTACGAATACTACTTCGGTGCGGGGCCGGCGAATCCGAATGTGGGAGATTCGGCCGACGGGTGGCTCGGGCGGATTCGCGAGGGGATGTGGTTCGTCCGGGTCGATCGGGAACTCAAGGATCGGGGCGGAAAATTGGTCGAGGGGGGAAGGTCGATCGCCCACCCTCTGGCCCCGGACTCGAACGGGCGCCAGTGGATGTTCGAGTTGGGGGGCACGGGCGGAACCGTCCGCATTGTGCAGGTCTTCATCATTGAGGGGCGCGTTTATTACTTGTCTGCTGAAGGGCCAGAATTGGTAGCCAGCGACGACCCGGCCGAGCGATTTTTTGGTTCATTTGAGCCCCTTCCGCGGAAATAGGACCGAGCGCTCGGTTCAACCTAGCGCGACGGTTCCCTGTCTAACACTGAACCCTGAAAACTCCCGATGCAAGTCCGCTCGCTACCCGTGTTGCAGAACTGGGATTGTCACTCGTGTGGCGACTGCTGCCGGTCGTATGCGGTGCCCGCGACCGCCGAAGAGCGCCGGCGCATCGAGGGGCAGGGCTGGGAATCGCTACCGGAGTTTCAGGGCGTCCCGTTCTTCGTGAAGCGCGGCGGCGAGTTCTACCTGAACCACCGGGCCGACGGCGGGTGCGTGTTCTTGGGCGCGGACAACCTGTGTCGCATTCACGGCAAGTTCGGCTCCGCCGCGAAGCCGCTCGCGTGCCGCATCTACCCGTTTTTGCTCGTGCCGGCGGGGGACCATTGGAACCTCGGGTTGCGGCTCGCGTGCCCGTCGGCGGCGGAGAACAAGGGCCGCGCGCTCAGCGCCCAACTCGGTGACGCGCGCGAGTACGCGGCGTTCTTTGAGAGCACCACATCAAAGGCCGCGCTCGAAGCACCGCCGCCACCCCTGCAAGGAACGCAGGTCGTTTCGTGGGGCGACGTGGCCCGGATCGCGACCGCGTTCTCGAAGCTGCTCACGAACGAAGTCGATCCGTTCGAGCGCCGGTGGCGCAAGATACTCTCCATCATCATGATGCTGCGCAAAGCGACGTTCGATGGTGGCGGTGATCCCAAGAAGGCCGTCACGGGCGGAAAACTCAGCGAGATGCTCCACGTGCTCGGGCTCGCGGCCGACGACGAGGAGCCGAAAGCGGCTACTGAAGTGAAGCGGCCCGGGTGGGCCGGGCGCACGGTGTTCCGGCAACTCGTGGCCGTGTTCGCGCGCAAGGACCACGGCGCCGAGAAGGGGACCGCCCAGCGCGGCCCGGTGAGCCGCTTCATGTCTGCGGTGAAGTTCGCGAGCGCACGCGGGCGCGTTCCGAAGGTCCACGCGGTTCTACCGGACTCGGCCACGTTCGCAGCGGGCGAAGTCCCGCTCGGCGCGCTGAGTGACACCACCGTCGCGCTGCTTTCACGCTGGCACCGGATGAAGATCGAATCGCTCCAGTTCTGCGGCGCGCCGAACTTCGGGCTGAGCGTGTGGGAGGGCTTGGAGTCGCTGGCGCTCACGTTCCCGGCCGCGATGTGGCTCGCGCGCGTGCTCGTTGCGGGGGGTAAAACGCCCGACGCGGCCGTAACCCAAGCGGTGCGGATGGTGGACGATAACTTCGGTTTCAACCCGCTCCTCGGCTCGGTTCGCCAGAAGTTCGCGCTCCGGCTGATCGCGAACCGCGGCGACTTGCCGCGCCTGGTCGCGTGGTACGGTCGCGCGAGCGACAAGTAGAGCGCCGCACCGTGCGCTTCATTCGTCCACGTCGAACTGCACGAGGCGCCCGTCGGCGGTGCCGCACACGCCGGCTGAGCCGTCGGCGGTGAACGCGAGACACGTTAGCGGTCCGCACCCCCAGTCGTACTCGCGCGTGACCTCCCACGATTGCGGGTTCCAGAGCTTCAGGCGCCCGTCGTCCCCGACAGTTACGAACCGATCGGCGGAAGGAGCAAACGCCGCGTCGCGGAACAGCGCCTCAACCCTCCGGCCCGGTTTGCTCGTGCCCGTCGAAATGTCGAGGGCGTGAAACTCGCCGTCCCACCCGAACACACAGGTGCCGCTGTCGCGGTCAAATGAGACGAAGCCGGGTGCGGTGAATCTGTAGTCTCGGGGCATCCGGTGGCGGTAGTCCAAACCGCCCGAAACGGCGAATCGTAGTTCAAAACCACTGCTCCAGATACCGGCCAGAAACTCACCGTCCGGGCTGAACGCGAGCCGGCTGAACGGCGACCAAAAATCAACCCCGGTGATCGACCGCAAGGCGGGTAGTGCCCACCGCTCCAACTTTGCCTGTTCGGAGGAATTGCGGACACTGGTCGCGACCAATACTTTGCCGTCCGGCGACACGGCGACACCGCCCGTAAACCGAACGGCCGGATTCGGCGGAAGCGAAACGGGGGCCGCGATTCCGTCGAGCCAGAGCCGACCGAAGGTAGCGCGCGCCGTCCATTGGGCGCCCGGCGCGAACGCAATCTGTTCGGACTTTCCGAGTCCCTGTGTGCCGGGTACCGGTTCGCCCGTGGCCCAGTGGAACACCCCAAAGGACTTGTTTCCGGCCGCGGCGACGAACCGGCCATCGGGCGATACGGCCACCGCGCGCACTTCGCCCAGGTCCGCTTCGATCAATCGCATGACAGTGCTCGGAACCACGAATGTGACAGGTCCGGGTCCATACTACCACGAGCCTCTCGTGGCCGCTGGTACGGCTGCGGTTCCGCGGACGGCTTGGCACGGGTAGCGACCATAAACCGGGCGCCCGGTCCGGTGATTCGGTGCCATTCGCGGCTCAATCTGAGTAGATGAAAAACACGCCCGGGCCGAATTACGCTCGGCGGTGTGCCCGCACGCGGGTTTATGATGAATGGAGTGCTTCTGATCGCGGCGGAGGGCACGACGCGCGGGCGCAACGGGACGACGACCGCGCGACGCCCTACTACGATGTGATGGAGCGGGCGCGCGCCTGCTGAAACCCACCGCGAACCGCGAGGCCCACCGCAATGTCCTCTCCCCGACTGGCCCACAACGTGTTCTTCAAACTGAAGGACGCTGCGCCGGCGAAGGTTCAGGAACTGGTCGATGCGTGCAAGAAGTACCTGAACGTGCAACCCGGTATCGTGTTCTTCGCGGCCGGCCCGCTGTGCGCGGAACTCGATCGCGACGTGAACGACCGCGACTGGCACGTCGGGCTGCACCTGGTGTTCGTGGACAAAGCGGCCCACGATGCGTACCAGGACGACGCGACGCACAACAAGTTCATCGACGAGAACAAGCCGAACTGGGCCGGGGTCCGCGTGTTCGATTCGCTGGTGTGAGTGATTCCATGTCTGAAATGAACCGCCTGCAGCTCCACGAAGTCGCGAAGTTCCTGCGCGCCTACCGGTTCATCGGCGGCCGGCTCCGCGCGGTGAAGGTGGTTCACAAGGGCGCGCGTGTCGTGGCCGTTGAGTTCCACACGCGCGTGCGCGAGGCGATCACGGACCTGGGCAAAGACCCGCGTCACGTGAAGCTCCGCTTGCGGCTCGATGGCGTGGAGGAGTTCCGCTTCCAGATGCGGCCCTCTCAGCCCAAATCCAAAATCACCGACGCCCGAATCGGCTACCTCAACGGCCTGTTCTACGTGACCCTCGATTCGATCGGTCTGGAGTCGGGCGAAACGGCCCAGGTGTTCGACTTCCGCGCCAGCGAGGTCTTCGCCGCGGGCCGCGAGTTGTTCTGGGACGTGGTGAAGCCGAAGGGAACTGCAGAAGGCGAAGCCCAGCCCTGAGTGGCCCATGCGAAGCACTGATGAACGAGCCCTTCTCGCGGCAGTGATTGCGCCCCCCGACGAAGATACGCCGTCAGTCACACGCCACGGCGACGCGCACCGGCCGCTCGGCCTCTGCGAACCGGAACGCCTCGTTCACTTCGGCCAGGGGAAATGACTTCGATACCAGTTCCGCGAACGGGAACCGCGTGTGGTTCGCCGCGAGGAACTCGACCGCGGACGCGAGATCGCGCGGAGTGTAGTTGTGAACGCCGGTCACGGTGAGGCACCGGCGAACCACCGTTTCCGGCTCGATGGAAACCGGCGCGGTGGGGAACACCGCGCCGACCCACACCGCCGTTCCGCCGATGCGGAGCACGTCGAGGGCCGCGCGCGAGGCGTCGGGCGCCCCGCTTAATTCAAGCGCGAGGTCCGCGCCGCGCCCCTGTGTGAGTGACTTCACGAAATCCGCGAGCGCATCCGGCTTCGCGAGGTGCCGCGCCCCGAACCGCGCCGCTTGCGCCAGTCGGCCGTCGCTCACGTCGCACGCGATCGCGGTCATCCCCAGCGCATCGGCCCACGCACACGCCGTCAGCCCGAGCATCCCCAAGCCGAAGACGACGATAGAGGAAGGCTTCGGAGGCAACCCCTCCCCAACCCCTCCCCTAAACGGAGAGGGGCTTAAAGCAGAAGATGGTTCTGCTCCCCCTTCCTTCTCAGGGAAGGGGGCTGGGGGGGTAGGTTCTACCACTCCCCCCGCTCGCAGCGCTGCCGCAACGGTAGCCGTGGCACACCCGGCGGGCGCCGCGACCACATCGGGCAGTTCCGCGGGCACTTTCACAATCGCGGTGCCGCAGAGCAAGTGACAGTGCGTGGACAGCCCGCCGACCGGACCGCATTGCGGTGTGATCGCCTCGTGCCCGTACTTGCGGAGCGATTCGCACTTTTGGGGTAACCCCCGCGTGCAAAAGAAGCACGCGCCACACGACACCGCCACGGCCCACACCACGCGGTCACCCACGCGGACCGGTTCGCCGCCCACATCGCGAACGTCGCCGGCCACCTCTTCGACAACGCCGACCGGTTCGTGCCCGAGCACACAGGGCGTCTTTTCTTTCCGGCGCCCGAGGAACGTGTGCAGGTCGCTCCCACACACGGTACACAGCGACACGCGGACCAGAGCTTCGCCCAGGCTCAGTGTCGGGCGCGAAGTCGGCTCCACGCGGAACGGCGCACCGGGACCGTCGAAGACCGCGGCGCGGATCTCAGGAGTAATTGCCATCGTCTTCAGGTTCTGCAGGAGGTGCATCGGACGGTGTGCGGAGCGCGTACACCGTGGCGACGAGCATCGTCAGCGTGGCCACACCCGCGAGCGCGCCGAACGCCGTTCCCCAACCGTAATGTTGGGCAATGCGCCCGACACCGGACCCGGCGAGCGTCGCGCCGAGGTACCCGGCCGTGTCGATGATGCCGGCCGCGGTCGATCCGCCGCGCTGCCCGCCGAGTTTTACTGCGAGCACGCCGGAGCAGAACGTGTACGGCGCGAGCAGGAACAGGGCCACCGCACCGATCA
Organism: Gemmata palustris; assembly: GCF_017939745.1. Classification (NCBI taxonomy): domain Bacteria; kingdom Pseudomonadati; phylum Planctomycetota; class Planctomycetia; order Gemmatales; family Gemmataceae; genus Gemmata; species Gemmata palustris. The sequence continues at coordinate 7,325,382 of NZ_JAGKQQ010000001.1, forward strand.
GCGCGAGCGCGGCCCACGTCTGGCCCTCGAGCGGTGCCCACGCGAACACGCCGAGTACAACGATCAGCCCCGCGAGCGACGACACGACGACCAGGCCGTAGCGCCCGTTGAGCCGGTCCACGAGCCACCCGGCGAACAGAGCCGCTACCGCACCAATGAGCGGGAACACGAGGCTCGCCATCCCCGCCGTGCCCGCGTCCAGCTTCACCACTTCCTTCAGGTACGTCGGGTTCCACAAGTTGAACGTTTCGCGGATGAGCGTCAGCCCCACGTTCATCAGGCACACGAGCCAGAACGTGAAGCTCGAAAACAGCGGCCCGAGCAGCCCCCGGAGCGAAATTTTTTCGTGCCCCGCATCGGCCCCGTAGACGTTACCCGGCGGCGGCGGCGGGTCCGGCAGCCCGACCACCGAGGGGCGGTTCTTGAGTGTGAAGAAGCTGATGCAGCCGATCGCGCCGAGCGTCGCCGCGGACGCGAAGAACACCCCGCGCCACCCGAACCCGGCTTCCACGATCCCGCCGAGGTAGAGGCGCGCGAGCGCGTCGCCGAGCAGGTAACTCATCGTCAGCACGCCCATCACGGTCGCCATGCGGCCCGCGGTGAACCAGCGCGACGTGATCTGTACCAGCCCGCCCCACCCCATCGACTGCACGAACCGGTTCGCGGCCCACACCACGAGGAACGGCAGCAGCACCGCGACCGGAAAGCCGAAGCTGCTCGCGACGCCCGCGAGCGGTCCCGCGCCCAACGGCGCGAGCGCGAACAAAACCGTACACGCGACTGATGCGAACATGCCGAGCAAGAAGATGCGCCGGCCACCGAGGTACTCGGCAATGACCCCGTTGAGCGCTTTGCCGATCGCGTAGAACAGCACGCCCACGGACGCGACGTCGCCGATGTGTGCTTTCGTGAGTCCGGCCGGTCCGTACTCTTCGAGCAGCAGGGGCGACGCGACCGACAGGTTCGACCGGCACACGTAGTAGCCCGCGTAGCCGGTGAACAGTGTGACGACCGTAACGGCCTGCCAGCGGCGGAGCCGGGCAATTTCGTCGGGCACGGGCGGCTCCGGGAAGCGGGGTGGTTCCCGGATTGAGATAGGAGCTTCGGGCAATGCGCGAATGAAATTCGCGTGAATGCCCCGGCTCAGAACTTCAGGTTCATGCCTTTGAGCCGTGCGACGGTTTCGGCCATCAGCGCGTCCTCTTCGGCCTCGCTGTTCGCAATGTACGTCACCGAGAACCGCAGGTACGCACCCGCGTCGTCCCACGGCACGCAGCACACGGACTGGTCGTGAATCAGGTACTGCGACGCGGCCTCGGCGCTAGCGAACGCGAGGTCGCCGGCCGACTTGGGCGCGCTCGCGTAGAGGAAGTACGTGCCCCCCGGCATCTCGCACTTGAACCCCACCTGCTTCAGCGCCGCGACCAGCTTTTCGAGCCGGCGCTTGTACTTCGCCCGGATCTGTACGGGGATCTCGGGCGTGCGCAGTGCGTGCGCGGCCGCGTGCTGGACCGCCATGAACTGCCCGCTGTCGCTGTTGTCCTTCACGTCGGCATAAGCCTGCACGATCTTCGGGTGCCCGCACACGAAGCCGAGGCGCCAGCCGATCATGTTGAAGCCCTTCGACATCGAGTGGACCTCGACGCCGACCTCCTTCGCGCCCTCGACCTGGAGGAAGCTGAGCGGCTCGGACTTGTAGCTCAGGAGGATGTGCGCTGCATCCTGCACGATCACGATCTGGTGCTTGTGGGCGAACTCGATGACGCGCTTGTAGAAGTCGCGCGTCGCGACCGCGCCGGTCGGCGAGTTCGGGTAGTTGATGACGAGGAGCTTCGCCCGCTTCTTCACGTCGTCGGGGATGCCGTCGAGGTCCGGGAAGAACCCGTTCTTTTCCAGCAGCGGCAGTCGCACCACCTCGCCACCTAGGTAGCGCGTCCAGGTGCCGGCGACCGGGTAGCCGGGCACGGTCATGAGCGTCGCGTCGCCCGGGTTGATGAACACCGCGGGGAGCATCGCGTAGGCGGGCTTACTGCCGATACAGTGGCACACCTCGTTCACCGGGTCGAGCGCCACGCCGAACTGCCGCTGCATGAACTCCGCGGCGGCGTCCTTGTAGTTCTGGATGCCGTTGTCCGCGTACCCGCGGTTCTCGACCTTGTTGGCCTCGCGCGTGAGCGCGTCGCGCACGGTCGCGTCGGCCATGTCGTCGTTTTCGCCGATGCCGAAGTCGAGCAGCTTGCGCTCGGGGTGATCGGCGAGCGCCTTCCGCTTGGCGCGCTTGATCTTCTCGAACTTGTAGACGTCGGTGCCCTTGCCGTAGTTGGCCCCGCCGATGCGGTCGGCGAACAGCGTTTGGAACCACGGATCGGAAGCGGAGGGTGCGGAAGCGGACATGGGTGGAACGGTCCCGGGGCGGAGTAGGGGAATATTTGGTGTTGTAGCAGCGGGAAACGCGAAAGCCTATACACTCGGTCCACTTACGAAACGGGAGCGGGAGCCGATTGCGGTACGGCAACGGGTTGCGCCGATCGTGCCTCGAACGGTCGGAGTTCTGATAACGAGCCGCCCCGCGATCTCGCAGCGCGGTTCGTTCACCCGCGACGCGGATCTCAAACGGGAACCGTTCCACAACGCGAAACTGAATGAAAGTTCACTATTGAGGGTGGGTGTCAAATCGCCTGAAATTCAGGCGATTTGATTCTTATCTTCGTGGCGGTTACATCCGGGAGGTGTGGATAGTCCTTCCTTTGGAAGTGAGGCGAAAATGTCGCAGGGGAAAGCCAAGATCGTGGAATTTCGCGGCGAGAAGATCACGCTTGCGGAACTGTCGAAGCGCACCGGGATCGGCGTAGCAACCCTGCGCACCCGGATCGTCACTTGTGGCAAAAGTGTCGAGGAAGCGGCGACGGTGCCCGTGCGCAAGAAGTCCCGGTTCGGCGGGCGGCATCCGGTGAATGTCCCGCGGCCGGTGCCGAAGTTCAAGCGGCACCCGTCCGGGCGCGCGTACTCGCGCTGGAAGATGTTGGGCAAGGTCAACGAAAGGTACTTCGGCAAACACGGGACTACGGAGGCGAACACCGCGTATCGGAGGTTCGCGCAGGACTGGACCGCGGGAAAGTACGACGCGGCTACCGAGTCTGGAATGAAATCGGCTGGCGGGATCTCGGTCGCTGCGCTCGCGGAAAAATGGCTGTCGCACGTCCGCGACTACTACACAAAGGACGGCAAGCCGACGAGCGAGGTCAGGACGTGTACCGCGGCCGCACGTCTGCTGATCGAGAGCGGGGAAAATCGCCTCGCGGTGGACTTCGACCCGGCGGCGCTCCGAACCTGTCGTCAGCTCTTTATCGACCGTGGCGGCGTGCGCGCCTCGGTAAACGCTTATGTTGGCCGCATCGTAAGAATGTTCGCGTGGGGTGCGGGCCAATCGCTCGTTCCGCCCACGGTTCATGGTGCGCTGAAGCTGGTCGAGAAGCTCAAGGCTGGTCGATCGGCGGCGCCGGACCGCGCCAAGAAGCGGCCCGCGACCGATGCGCAGATTGAAGCCACGCTCCCGCACCTCGCGCCCACGGACGCGAAGCGCCGGGCGAAGCTCGTGACGATGATCCGCCTGCAACGGTTGACGGGTATGCGGCCGGGCGAAGTGTGTGCGCTCGAAGCGGGAGACTTGGAGCGCACTACGGACGTGTGGATCTACCGCGTGGGGAAGGCCAATAAGAATCGGCACCGCGGCAAAGCGCAGACGTACTACCTGGGGCCGAAGGCGGTCTCGCTGCTGGCGCCGTACCTCGAAGGCAACCCGGCCGGGCCGATCTTCGGCGAAGGCCCGGAGGATTACAGCCAAGCCATCATTCGCGCCAGCGTGAAGGCCAAGTGCCGGTGGACACCCCACCAACTCCGGCACGCGCTCGCCACGGAGGTCGCGGAGAAGTTCCGCAGTCTCGACTACGCGGCGGCGGCCATCGGTGACACCAGGGCCGTAGCCGAGGCCTTTTACGTTCACATGGACCCCCAGATGCGCGCGAAGATCGAGATCGCCCGCGCGATGGGGTAGTCCTCTCGAAGTACCACAACCACCTCAACGCCGCGGATCTCTCCGCGGCGTTTTTTCGTTCACGTCCATCTCGAATCACTTCGGAGATCATCAGAATGGGCGATTTGGGATTCGGCCACCCTCGCTGCGCAAGTCCATACCAAACCACGTGATAAGCGGTGTCCTTGTTTTTGTTTTTTCTGCCCGTTATCTCCGGTCCTGTTCAGTAATGAACGCGATTTCACACTCCTAGCTGGAATGCAGGACATCCGCGCGGATCGCGGGACAAGTGCTCGTGAACCCAGCACAGCTCAACCACCAAGGGGGAATCAATGGGCGCGACGAAGTTGGTCTACTACGTACCGGATCTGATGAAGATCGCAGGGCGCTCGCGGACCTGGGTGCAAGAGGCCCTTCGCAACAACGTACTCCCGAAGCCGGTGCGCATCGGCAAGCGCAGCGCGTGGCCCAAATCTCAAATCGATCGACTGTTCGGCCTCGACACAGCGACGACCACGACAAGCGCCTCGTGAAAACGAGCACACCCACAGCTCTGGGCTGTGGGTGCAGTGATCGAACGGCGGCGGACTAACAACTCAGACTACCACAACCTCGACACTCGTGCAGTGTAACCAGCACCGCACGAAGAAAGGCTGGGATGGACCTATTTATAGATTATCCCGATGGGAATGTCAATTTCCCATCGGAACAACAGATCGAGAAAGATACGCCGGAAGCGGTGAAGGCGAAGCTCCGCGAACACCTCGATAAGTGGCCGGACGATCTCAACGCCGGCACCAGCGGCATCAACAACCACAACCCGCTCGCGCTGCTTTCTGGGCACGGCGGGGCTACGCCTGCGGCGTTCGGCGCGGTCGCTCCGACGGGATGGTATCCGACCAAACCGGGGCGACAGTTTCACGACCGGCGCGATGATGTAGCCCCCGTCTCTCGCGCAGAGTTTTTGGTTCTCGTGGAGCAGGTCCGCGCCCGCGGGTGTGATGTCGATGAGATGGCCGCTATCGTGGTCAAGCTCACGACCGGAAAGGGGGCGCGTTAATGGCTCGCCCCGGCGGTGCCCTTGATCGGGCAGAGCAGAAAATTCGTGCGGACGCGCCCGTCCTTCACGCCGGCGAGATGCTGGTCGAATCCCTTGCGGGCGTCCGCCCGCGGGCGGTTCGCTGGCTCGTCCCCGGGCGCATCCCCGCCGGTATGGTGGGCCTCCTCGCGGGTGATGGCGGGCACGGCAAGAGCGTCACGACGTTGGAACTGGCTGCGGCCGTTACGCGCGGCCGGTGCGCGTTCGGGATGACCTACCCGAACGCGGTGAGCGGCAAGGCGCTGCTCATCTGCTGCGAGGACGACTGGCAGTGTACCGTGGTGCCGCGATTGGCCGCGCTCGGGGCGGACCTGTCCCGCGTGTTGAGGGTGAAGGGGATCGGGAAGACCGACGGCGGCCTCCTCGACTTCAACCTCGCGCACTTCGCGGAACTGGAACGCCTGCTCACCCGCGACAAGGACATCAAGCTCGTCGTGATCGACCCGGCCGGCGCGTACATCGGTCGCGCCGGTGTGGACGATAACAGTGACTCGGAACTGCGGTCCCTCCTGGGACCGCTGTCCGAGGCCGCGAACCGCACGGGGGCCGCGGTACTGCTCGTGAAGCACCTCAACAAGTCGGCCGGGGCGACGGCGGTGCAGCGCGTGGGCGGGTCGGTCGGCTACGTCAACGGCGTGCGCTACGTCTACATGATCGTGCCCGACCCGGACGACGCGGACCGGAAGCTCATGCTCCCGATCAAGGCGAACATCCTGCCGCCGGGCGCCCTGGGGTTCGCCTACCGCCTTCGACAACTCGCACCTGATGAAGCGGGCCGGCTCCTTCTTGCGGAGTGGCCCGACCTCGACGCCGAAGAGGTCGTGAAGCTGGCGGCCCAACTGTTCCGCCAGGAGTGGGAGCAGGACGTTCGGGCCGATCCGAACGCGGTGGCGAGTACCAGCACGCGGCCGCGCCAGAAGACCCCGGAGCAGGCGGCCGAATGGCTCGTGTCGGTCTTCAACGAGGAACACGTCGCTTACCCGTCGTCGGTCGTGTTCACGGCGGGCAAGGCCGCCGGGTTCGGGCGCGACTCGATCTACAAGGCGAAGGATCTCGCAGGGCTGACCGCGAGCAAGAGCGGCAGGTGTGCGGGGACGTGGTACTGGGGGACCGGCGGAACGGACCTGTGGCTGTTGCGGGAGGCATTCCCTTCAGGAAGTTCAGGAAGTTCAGGAAGTAGACCTGAAGTGCCTGAAAAACAAGGATATTCAACTTCCTGATAACACTTAATTAAGTATTCAACTTACTGAAATTCAGGAAGTAGACCCCTTCAACTTCCTGAACCGGATCAACTTCCTGAATTCAAATACTTGTCATCAGGAAGTTGAATTTACTTACTTCTCAAGGGTTTTTGTTCAACTTCCTGAACTTCCTGAACTTCCTGACCGTGGGCATCAACAACTTCGAGGGCACCATGAGCAACGACGACGCGACGACGACCGTGAAGGTCACGCACTACGAGTTCCACCCGATCGCGGAACGCTACCCACTTCTCAGCGGGGAAGAGTACGAGACATTCAAAGACAGCTTGGGGGCGAACGGCCAGAAGGTCGAGATCGAGCTATTCGAGGGCAAGATTCTCGACGGGCGCAACCGCTACCGGGCGTGCGTAGACCTGGGCATCGAACCGAAGGTGAAGGTGTTCGTCGGCACCGCGAATGAGGCCGCCGTTCACTCCGACGTGTTGAACCTGGATCGGCGGCACCTCACGCGAGAACAGAAGCGCGCCGTCATCGCGTACAAGGTGAGAGAGAACCCCAACCGGTCCGACCGGTCAATTGCCGCAGAGGTGGGGGTGGACAACAAGACGGTCGCGTCCGTCCGTCGGGTGGAGTGTGATACCCCAGCTCAGGCAGGTGAGGAATCTCCTCACCTGCCTGAACCAGTCGCACAGAAAAGAGAAGGGCGGGACGGGAAGAAGTACACGGTGAAGCAACCGCAAGTGGGGCCGGTCGTGAAGCCGGATGTGGTAGTGCCTCAAGCGGCACCCGTGATGATCGCGCCACAGGTTGCGGCAGTCGAGGACTCGGTTGCGGCCAACGATCCGCCTGCGATTCCGATCTCCCAGTCTGCACCGGAGTGGCTTAAGGCGTTCGCGGAAGCTATTCAGGAACTTGCAACACACAACTACGTGCCTTTGTACATTGCGCGAGCAGGCTGCGTTGACCAAATGAGAAAAGCCAAGCTCAGGGCTACGGTTGTGTTTGGTGGCACATTAGAGGGCTTGGCCGACCTCACTAGCATCCCGCGCGATCGCATGAACGAATTCGCGGGAGCGACCGTGCCACCAAGCTATTACGAAGGATTAAAGATACAGAAGGCTCTAGGCCTTCTGACTTACTTCAACAACGATCTTATGGCAAATGACGAGTGGTTTAATTTTGATGAGGAGGTTGATCGGAGACACAAGGAGTTCACCAACTTAGAGGCTGAGTACCAGCAGCGACTGAAGGATGAGAAGGAGGTGGCAAAGAAGAAGAAGAGAAAGAAGCCGAAACCACAGCCGTCGCTGCCTGTCGCTTCGGTTTAAGCGACGACGAGAGCCGGTTCATTCACAGTGAGCCGGCTCCCTCTTTCTCTCCTCTCCAGAGCCGTCTTGAAAACTTCCACGCCCGGGGACTCGCCCATGTACGTCGTGCGGTTCCGTCCGGGCCGCGGTCGCTGGAAAACTGTCGCCACCGCGAACACGCACCTCGAAGCCGTGCTGCTGATCCACGGGCGCGGCGACTGGCACATCATCGAACTACCCACCATCGCGAGGTCGAATGATCGATCAGCAAAGTGAAGCCGAAGAGAAGGCGCCAGTTGTCGCGGTGCCGGATGACCTGTTCGAGCGCGCGTATTTGGCGGCAATGCGAGTCGCGGAAGGCTGGGGCCGAAAGCGGCCGGACATCAGCGAGGAGTTGATTGATGCCGCGACGAGCGCGACCTTGTGGGCACGCGCAAATTGCCGATGCCTCGCGACGTTCCCCGCGTTCTGTTCGCGGGCCGTGCGGACGTGGCTGCGGCGGCAATCGCACCGCGAAAAGCTCAAGAAGGAGAACAGGCCGCAGATGGTTGAACTTGGCGCCGTAGCCGATCGCGCGCGAGTGACGAAGCCGGCAAACCCTGTGCTAATTGAAGACCTCGACACGGACACGGCATTTATCGTGCGACTTTATACTGAAGACGGTTTCACAATCAGGGAAATTGCTCTACTGACTGGCAAGGGCCATAGTATCATTCACGTGTTGCTGCACAAAGCGGCCGAACGGATCGCGGGCGGGCGGGAGAGGGCGCCACGTCGCGCGGGCGAAAAGCGGTTGAGCGCGGGGTGAGTGCGGGCAGGAGCACGGGCGACACGAGAGGCCGCGGGCGATCCGCGGCTTTTTCGTTTTCGGCGATCTGACAAAACGCGGTCGCGCGAGACACGGGTTGGTGTCAGGGCGGCACGCAACGGCACACGACGCGAGGGCGGATCATGCAAACCACCGAACGAGTTTCAAACGGCGCCCCGGCGGACGCGGGCGAATCGCTCGACGCCGATGGCGTGGGCGCGCTGTTGCGGTGTAGTGGCTCTCACGTCCGGGCGCTGGTTCGCCGTGGCGAATTTCCCGCTCCGGCGAAGCTGGGCGCACTCGCTCGGTGGTCTCGCGCGGTCGTGTTGCAGTGGCTGGACTCGCACACGGGCGGGACAGTCGAGCGCGGCGGGCGAGCTGTTCAGGTCCGTTAACTCAAAGGTGTTCAATGTTTCAGCATGTGGGAGATCCCCGGACGGTTCGGGACGAAGGTGAGCTGGCATACCTCAGCGCTCGTGCGTCGGGTGAACGCGAGGTGGCGGCGACCGTGGCGCGTTCGCTGTTTAAATCGGGGCGCGCGGCGCCGGCGGGCAGCAAGTCGGCGCTCACCCTTGAGATGGAACGGTTGTCCGCCGAGTGCCGGGCGCTAACGGGCGAGGCGCAACGCGAGTCGATCGCGCAGACCTTGCGGTTTGCCGGGCGCCGCCCGGCGAGGTCCGCGGAACCGGAAATGATCTGCTCATTCTGCGGCGAATGCGAGATTGAAGGCTGTTTCTGCTGATCGCCCAAACCCCGCGCCCGCGCTGTGCGGGCCGGACTTCTTTGAACCGATGGAGCCGAAATCGTGACCTCCGAAGCGCAATCAGATATCGCCCTGATCGAACGGACCATCCAGCAGCAACTCGAAGCGCCCGAACCCGCTCCGCGCCAACGGGTGCGCCCGACCGTGCGGAAGGCGGAACCGATTGCCCCGATCGGTGACGACGATGGCGATGACAGCGACGCATTTGCGGATGACGGCGCTGACATCGTGATCGCGCCGCGCACCGTGGCCGCGACCGTGGGGTTGTCGGTGCCGGGGCTGCCAAGCATTGAGGAAATCGAAGGGGTCATTCAGGCGCGGGCGGGTGTGGTGCGACTCGCGGAGCAACGGGCTTCCGTGGCAGCGGAGATCACGGCCGCGGAAGCCGAGTTGGGGCTAAAGGCCGGTGCCAGTGCCCGTGACATCGAGCGCCTTGCGGTGCAACTTCTCGCCGCGGGCAAGCCGGACGACGCCATCACGAATCTGGAAGCGCTCCGCGTCAAGTTGCGCCGGCTCACCGGGGCTGAAGAACTGGCGAACAAAGCTCTCATCGACGCGCGGGAACGGGCGCGTCGGGAGCTGTCCTCGCGGGCCGCAGATGCGGAATTCAGGCCGGCGGCCCGCGCATCGGCACTGGCGCTTCTGGAACTGATGCGCTGCAAAGCTGCGGAGCAGGACGCAATCAACCGGCTCCGGGCTGCGGGGTTCGCTCAACCCGGCGGCACCTTCACGTCCGAACTACTCGACCCCTGGCACAACACCGTGGTTCTCCACCTCGTGCGCGACGGCTGGCTCACCCGCGAAGAGGTGCGAGCCTCCTGTCCGTTCATGAGCGGCGTCTAACTCACTCCTCCCGCGCCGGCACTCGTCGGCGCGGTTCCCTTCACGTCGAACTACGAGATAGCAAATGGCCGGCTCAAACACGATCGGAACCGGTGCAGTGGTCTTGACGGCGAACGCGGATGCGCTGTTGACCGGTTTGAAGAAGGCCGAAAAGGATACCGAAAGTTGGGCGCAGCGCACCGGCAAGAACATCAACGGTGTCGGCGAATCGCTGGAGAAGATCAACAAGATTCCCAACCTGCTCGGGCTGGGGTTCGTCGGCGCCATTGCGACGGTCGGCTCCACGCTCGCGGGCGCGCTCGGGAACGCGGTCACGCGGGGCGATCAGCTTAACAAGGCGCTCGAACGGTCGATCGAGTTAGGCGACCGGTTCGCCAAAATGATGGACCGTCGCACCGAAGCGAACGCGGCGCGCCTCGAAGCCATGTCCGCGACGCCGACCAGCCGGGCGACGGAGATCGATCGGCAATTGCGGGCGCTCGATCCCGAAATAGGTGCGGCCGAAACTGCGAAGCATCTGGCAGAGTTTCAGCGCGACGTGACGCTCATCAACAGCGGCGTCAAAGCCAGCAAGACGGGCCTGGAACGGATGGCGGAGGGCTCACAGCTCGTCCTGGCGTGGTTCGCGCAAAGCCTCGAAACCTACCAAGCCCCGTTCGAGGCCAACTTCAAGGCGGCCGACGCGCGGCTTCAGAAGGCCATCGAACTGCGCGCGGAATTGACGAAGGCGCGCGACAACATCATCGACCCGGACAAGGACGTTGCGAAAGAGGGTGAGGTCGATCGACTGAGCGAGGCGTTCGAGCGGCAGGCCGCCGCGCTCGGGAAGACCGCGGAACAGGCGAAGATGTTGGACCTGATCGCGGACGGGTTCAGTGAGCGGCAGATTCGCCAGTTCACGATTGCCGCGGATAAGTTGACGAAGACGACGGAGGGCTTTGAGTCCGTCGCCAACGCTGTGGGCGGGGCCGCCGGGTTCGTGGGTGGCGGGGACTCGGAGAAGATCAAAGAGATCACGGCGGCGCTCAAGAAGCAATCCGACACCTGGGGCATGACGGCGAACCAGATTCAGCTATACGACCTGCGAATCGCCAAGTTCGCGGAGCGACAAATCAAGGAAGTCGAGAAGCTCCAAGACAGTACGGAATCGCTCCTGAACACGTTCAACATCGCGTCCAGTATCGCGAACGGCGTCAAGGACACGAAGTTGGAATCCGGCGGCCCTTACGTCTCCGGGGCGGCGCTGGGTAACTCGCTGGAAGCGTACTCGCAGGTGGCGAATTTCCGCGCCAGCAACGCGATCGCGGGCGGGTCGATCGGTGACAACCCGGTTCAGATCCAGCGCGAAGTGCTGAAGGTGCTCAAAGAGCAGAAGCGCGACATCCGGCAGTTGATCGACATCATGAAGGGCGCGCAACAACTGAAGGTGGTGACGTAATGACTAGTCGACCCTCCGGCCCGATCGTCCTCGCGGCTGTTCGCGAACTGATGTCCGAGACGGGCGCGCCCGACGTGCCGGTGATCGCGCCCTTCCGCGTTACTGGCGTCACGATCCACCTTCGCACCTTCACCGCCGAACGTCTCGCCGCGCTTCTGATGTTCCGCCGCAACAACCCACATGACCCCGTGCAGTATTTCTGCCGGCTCATCGCGGCGAGTGTCGTTGACGCGGCCGGCACCGAGATGTTCAGCCCCACCGAGGCGGCGGACCTCGAACCCGCGGTGGCCACCTCCATCCTCACCGAAGTCATCAAGCGCAATCGGATGGACCAATGCTCAAGCGGGCGACAATCTGACGCTGGGTAGGGGGTAGTGGGTGTTTTTCTCTGACCCAAGGCCCGGAAGACCGTGTGGCCCTGCTCAAAAAACTCCCGCACGTATCCGAAGGCATGGGAGGGGGGGATCGAATGGTTCGTTCTGTCGAGAATCGCGCGTGTGCCCACTGCGCGGGGCCGATCGCTCGGGTTCCCGTCCGCGGTCCCCTCCCGACGTACTGCGGCTCCGCGTGCCGATGGGCGGCCGGGCACAAGCGGGACTCGGACCGGCGCCGGGGCGAGCGTTCCGCGCTCACCTGCGAGGGGTGCGGGGCCGGGTTCAGTGGGGGGAAGCGCAAGAACCGGTTCTGCTCGCCGGGCTGCTGCCAGCGGCGCCGAAGGAAGGTGAGTCAGTTCGTGTCGGATGGTGAAGCCTGAACAAAGACTTGCTGCTGGGCAATTATCATCGCTTTCCCGGTGTGGTTTTCGATGATCTTATACGCCGCGCTGCCACTCAGTGTGTGAATGCAGGCGTGGTGAACCGAAAGTACGGCCTCCTGCAGTGGTTGATCGCTCTCTAAGTCCACGATTTTCAGTCCAATATCGCGACACTTTTCTGCTGAAAGGTGACGCGAGTGAGATTTGGAAGTGGCGTGATCGCTAAGGTCCGTAACAATCCTATCGACGAGTCCCTTGGTCGCGACTGGATCTTCCCCTGCAAACATTCCGCTGGTTAGCCAATCTGCGACCATCTCTTGTGACCATTCAATAGCCTTTTCACACTCGCCAATAAATGTTGGATGATACTTTGCAATAATTGGCTGCCAGATCGGAATCATGTTCCTATCGGCTGCAATTTCTTGGCAGGCGCGGCGAAACTCCTCTACTACTCCGTGTGCGGGGATGCCGCCAAATTGAGGGTCGATCGGCCCAAGACTGGATTGTTTGCCCATGACAATCGACTTGCACGCGCAGGCAATCATCGTTCCTGCGGACATGGCGAGTTGAGGTATGATCGCGCGAATGTCTGATCCGAACATTGATCGAAGATATTGAACGAGAGACTCAGTTGCGGCGGCATCGCCGCCAGGGGTATGGAGGAGGAGATCGAGCCCCTTCTTTCTATCCAATTGATGAACAACTGTCATGAGCCCGTTTTTGTCGGCATCGTTCACTTCCATGCCGTCAACGCCACGCTTCTGCAGCCACCCGGAGTAATAGATGATGACGTTGCGCTTTGTCAGCTTGTGCAGCCGCCGCAAATATTTGCGGCGGATAACGTCGAAATTGCTCCCGTTAGATCTCAGTTCATTTAGGACTTGGTTCCAGTCGGGCATCGCTGGTTAGCTCCTGATCGCCGCCAATTTGTGCAACTAACCGCGCTGGCGGTTTAGTGCTGGGGCTGCGTTTCCCGCGGGCGGGAAATGACCCAAGGGTGGAAAGATCCACAAAGTAGGCTCGCTCCTCAGACGTAGCAAGCCCCATCTTCAGGAACGCTTCATCGATTTGTCCGGCTGTGAGTTTCTTCCGCATAATTGCACCCAGAGAGAGCTGCTGAGAATCGCTAATGCTGTAGTTTACAGTCGGCTTGCGAAAAGCGCAACTGCAACCAGAGCACCCACTTTCAGTCAGGCACCGTGTTCGCACGGGGATGGTGAGTCTAGCAACACCAATTTTGCGATTCAACCAAATACAGCGAATAACGCATTCCGAACAGTAGCACAATCGCCGATCGATCGCTCTACCACTGACGTTCTAACCGCCGTGTGAAACGGGGGGTTCGGCCGCCAGCCTGCCCCAATGTTGGCTCCCATGCCCTGCGGATGGCAGAATCGAGAGAGCACCCGAATCGCAGTGTCAGCTTTGATTCGATCAAACACCCCGCCAGATCGCACAGGATCGCGTATACGGCCCGATCGCACTTCGTGGCCACATTCCGCGTGGGCGCCCGTTCACGCCGTGGGCGCGCAGGGAGGGGCCACGGCTACCGAGGCAAGACAAAATTCCATTTTCCCGAAATAGTTGCAACCTCCAATCTCCGAGCCTGATACATCGAATTTCCGCGCGCCCGCACCCTCCGGATTCGGCGCATAAGGGTAGGGACGCTCATTTCGGGCGCCTCACTCCCAGGAGGATGGAAACGTGGAAGATCGAGCGACGGCGTTCCTGAACTGGATCACTACTGCGAGAGGAGGGTTAAAAGGTGTTGGCGGCGGCAGAGGTCGGCCGGCAGAGTTGTTGCTTGGGCCGAACCCCGTGACGCATGAGGATCTGTTGCGGTACGCCGAGAATTGGTCACGGCAATGCGGCTTGGGTGAAGTGACCGGAGAAGAGGCGACCGCGATTGTTCACGAGGCGCGCGTGCTTCTGGCGGAACACAATTACCTTTGGCCTCCGACCCGGTAGCCCGCGCCGCTGATACTAAGGGGAGCCGCCTGTACCCGCGCGGGTACAGGCTCGTGTCACCTCCGGCCCGATCCCGCCCGTGTTGCTAACACCTACACGAAGCAGCGCAACTATCGCGAGGTGTGGGACTGGGGATCACGAGCGGCTCAGGGTGCGCCGGGAACGGGGGCGGCGTCAAGGAGTCCGCCTTCGTCGGTGCGCGTCGCCCACTCGCGCACCGGCTTACCCCGCCCCGGCTGCTCGCGCGTGAGCGGCTCACTTACTGAGAACAAAGATGATGGCCGCGACACTGGCGGCGAGGAGCGCGAGTACGACGACGGAAAGCCAGCAGCCTTCTCGCGGGCCGGTGCGCTTCGGCGATTCCCAGCTCACTTCTGGCTGGCGTACCAGACGCCTCCCACGACAACCGCGAGGATGGCCGCGCCGATCAGGATGACGCGGAGGAACAGGCCGCCTCCGGTGGTCGGGTGGCTGTAATTCTCTTCGGGTACTTGATTCTGGCTCACGGGATTGGCGCTCGGTGAAGGGGCGGGTGCCCGGTGATTGTAGACGGTCTGGGTGGCGGCTCGTCACTTCTTGCCCTTCGGCCTCTTGGTGGTCGGCTTCTCTGGTGGCGCCTCCGGTTGCTCCGGCACTTCCGCCTCGCCACCTTCATCAAACTCCGCAACCGATACACCCAGCGCCCGCGCCAGGGCGACAACCGTGTTCCACGTCGGATCGCCCAAGCCCTGTTCGAGCTTAGCGACTGTAGCGTTGCTGACATTGGCGGCGCGGGCAAGCGCCTCTTGAGTCATGCCGGCCCGTTTGCGAAGCCGCTTCAATCTGCCAGCAAATCCCCCTGTCATTACCGCTTCCCGTTGCATGGGTGGCTCCGAGGCATATCGACAGAACTCTACCGGGAATCTTCGCGGGCGGCAGGTGATTCTTGAAATTTCCAGAATGAGTTTGCTTAAGTAGGAAAACTCTCCTACTATTCACGTCGTAACGATTTCCATGATCGCGCTGGCTGTTCTGGCAACGTGCTCCCCGCGACCCGCGGGGAATCAGGCCACTGCGCGCACTGTGAGGGCCGACAGATGGACGCGGAACTGGTCGAGGTCGAGGTCGAGGTGTGGGTGATCGTGGATGAGGACGGCAACTACGAAGTGTCGCGTGAGGCCGACGAGCTTGTTGGGCAGGCGGGCAAGGCATCGCGGATGGTGAAGATCACAGTCAACGTGCCGACGCCGAAGCCCGTGGAACTGGTCGCGACCGTGGCGGCCGAAATCGACGCGGGAGAGTTGAAGGTCGCTTAGTCCACCCGGGCCGGAACGCACCGGCCCATTCCCACGCGCAACCAGAAGTCCAACCGGCGACCCCAGCGCGGGGTCGTCACGTCGAAGGTACGCACATTCACCACTACGAGGAACGACGATGAGCACGACTACCGCGATCGCGACGACGAAGAACAAGGCGCCGAAGAAGGCCGCCCCGAAGCAGAAGCCGACCGCGCCGGCGGTCACGAGCGTGAAGGATCAGGCACATGAGCGCATGCTGACGCTCGGCAACTTCCTCTGTCGGTTGATCGAGCTGCAGAAGGAAATGCGTCGGGTAGATGCCGAAGGGGAAGACATGGTTTCGCACGCCGAAGACGATCTCACGATTCCCTTTTGCCGGGCCGCGTTGGAGTACGTCCGCGCGTGCGGTCGCTGCTGATCTCCACCACAACCCGACCGCCCCACACCCGCCGATCGGCGGGTGTTTGCGTTGGCACTTGCACCGGGCGCCGGATCGGTCATGCTGGTTCCAGGGGGTGACCGATGACCGAAGCAGAATGGCTGAGTCACAAGAATGCAGATTACCTTCTCAGCAAACTGAAACGGGGTAGCGTTAGGAAATTCCAATTACTCACCTGCGCGCAATTCCGCACCCATGACTGGAACAAATTGAGCGAACAAACGCGAATGGCCCTCGAACTGGCCGAAACGCACTCCGGGGGAGTGGTGCATATGCACGTGCCGTTTCTACTCGATGAGAGTAAGGGGGGCGTTCAAGACCCCTATTTTTTGGAACTAGGCTTCACTATCGGGCCGATGACGGTTGAGGAGGCGAAACGGCAGGCCCAACGGGTCGGCAGTTCTGCGGAAAAAGCCTACCGACTGACCCTACTGCGCGACATCTTTGGCAACCCCTTCCGTCCCGTGACGTTCTCCCCCTCGTGGCGCACCTCGACCGCGGTGGCGCTGGCGGCGCAGATGTACGAGTCCCGCGACTTCAGCGCGATGCCGATCCTGGCCGACGCACTTCAAGACGCCGGGTGTGACAGCGCCGATGTACTCGATCACTGCCGCGGACCGGGGCCGCACGTCCGCGGGTGCTGGGTCGGCGATCTCGTGCTGGGGAAGGAGTAGTGCGTGCGTGGAAACATGCGGATTCGTCTGCCTGTATTGGGTGGCAATCTTTGTGGCGATTGCCATGTTCGGCCGATGGAGGGATGCGAGAGATCTCCGGCGATTGGCGGCTTCTATTGCATCCCAATCCTGTCCCGCGTGCTCCGCGTCGCTTACGTGGATCGGCTTCAAGGACATCAAACGTTGCAATATCTGGATCACTCCAGCGGAAGGGCATTCCGCCCCAACGATTTGGGAGTTCCAGTGCCGGTGTGGGCGGGTCGTGTGGGTCACCGAAGGACTGCGAGGAGCACATCTCTTCCTACGGCAACCCCGCGAGACATAACCCATTGGGGCGCCCACCACACACTTTCATCTCCCGCGACGCTCGTATACGATCGCACCCGGCGGCGCGCGTCGGGCGTACCGCGTTCACATCCCCGGAGGAGCGAATACATGATCGGGATCGACAGCAGCGCCGAGACTTTGCCCGCGCTGGCGAAGCGGATCGGCAAGGCACGCATGACCGTTTACAACTGGGTGACGAAAGGGATCACGGTCGGCAATCGGAAGGTCAAGCTCGCCGCGGTCCGCGTCGGGCGGCAGTGGTGTATCCAGGCGGACTGGTACGAGCAGTTCGTGAAGGACTGCAACCCGGAGCGGCCCGCGCTCCCCGAATCACCGGCCGCGGAAAAGCGGCGGCTCGCAGCGGAACATGCTCGCGTGAAAGCACTGCTCGGGTGAACGGCCGTCAGGTGGGCACGGTGCCACACTTATGAAGCCGGATCTAATATTTCTCGGGGAATTTCGCATGACATCTTGTCCAGTAGTATAATGCTCATTGACGACGCAAGTTGTTGCTGTTACTGTATTACCACCCGGATCTACCCCTCTCATAAGTTTCACAACGCGAAACGAAAAACGCCCGCGGTTTCCCACGGGCGCTTGCATTGCGGCCGACGAGTGGCGCCTCAGTCGCTGCTGGCCGCGGGTATTACGCTGGCCGAGTTCGAGTTCACTGGGTTCGAGTTGGTGCCGCTGAGACCGGCCAACACGTGGCCCTGGCGGGCGCTGCGGTAGAACGTGTAGTCGGTGCCGTAGCACGATTTGTCGGCCCCGTGCAAGAAAACGCCCAGTGTCCCCCACTTTCCTTCGACCATGACCGGTTGCCCCTCGCTGGTGTACCGGACAATGGCCGTGTGCGAGATGGCCCCGTTCTGGCGATAGATCGCCACGTCGCCCGGGCGCGGGTCGGTCGTTTCGGTGTAGCCGTTCTCTTTCAGAATGATCTCCACGTCCTCCGGGGACAGCAGAAACAGCCCGCCGGTGAAGACCCAGCCGTGGCAGTTCGAGGTGTCGGTCGCGGTGCCGTTGCGGATGACCTGGCCGGCCAGTTTAAAGTCGCGGAGCATTTTCTCTTCGGGGCCGCTCAGGAGACTGGCGTCGCGCGGGCTCACCGGTTCTTTCAGTACGACCCGGGTGCCGCGGTCGGTCGCCGCGCGGGCGCGGTCCGTGGGCGCGTTGGGCTGACGGCCGAGTGTGATCTCGAGGTCCAGGGTCTGCTGCTCGATGAGCTCGTCTTCGGTGTGCTCGAACGCGATCACCGAGCCGAGAACGAGGGCCAGGCCGCACACGGACAGGAGCCCCCAGCGCGCCGCCGGCCGGAAGAGGAGCGCTACCAGGGTCACGAGGTACCGGTGGAGCCGTTCGGAACTGAAGAGCGCGAGCGCGAGCAAGACACCGCCGAACAGCGCCGCGGCGCGAACGGCCAGTTCGCTCCGGGTGAGCGAATCCACGGCGGCGGCCACCATCGCGACGATCGCGAGATCGGCGCTCGCACGCAGCACGAGTCGGCGCCCGCCCCGGGCGCCGAGTGCGAGGTTCACGCCCCCGACGAGGAGCAAGCCGAACCCGACGGCCGCGAGGACAATGAATTGGTCGAAGTAATCGGTACGTTCCATTGTCGCCTCAATACGTGCGGGCGGCCAAGATCAATACGCGCACCGCACACAACATCTAACACAGCGCCCGTGAGTTGGTGGTGAGGCGTAAAGGAGAAATTTTCGCGCGTTCAACAGCGAGAAATGAGAGGCGAATGTCGCAAAAAGCGAGCCGGGCTTTAAACTGCTCGATTTTTGAAGCAGCTTGAAGCCCGGTAGTTATGAGAGCAACCGGCCCGGCCCGCGAAATGAATAAATCATGAGACCTCGGATCGCATTTCCGGTCCGCGAAACGCGATCACAGTTTCCATTTCGCGCGCGGCTCGCGCGAGAGCTCCTTGTTCGCTTTCTCGTCGTCCACGAACAGCTCTTTCGCCGCGTCCCACTTCAGTTTTCGGCCCAGCCGGTAACCGATGTTCCCCAGGTGGCAGATGCTCGCGGACCGGTGCCCCGTTTCGGCCGGGCAGATCGTTTCCTTTCCGCTCACGACGCACTCCAGCCAGTTCTTGTGGTGGCTGGTGCTGGGGTAAACGCGCTGCGGTTGATCGGGGAACTTCACGGGCGTACCGTTCTTCGACCGCAATTCGAGTTGGCCGCGCCCGACCAAGATGGTCCCATCGGTGCCCTCGAACACGCAGTCGGCTTTTGCGATTTCCTTGCCGTCCTTGTCCTTCTCGAACTCGTTGTGGATCATCGTCACGCCGTTCTTGTACACGAAGCGGAGCCCGCTGCCCTTCTTGGGGTTCTCGGGCGGGATGATCTCGACGGGGCCTGATGTGTCCATCTTGAGCGCCCACTGCGCGATGTCGAAGTGGTGCGCGCCCATGTCGGCAATTTGCCCGCCCGCGAACTCCTGGTAGTCGCGCCACGCGGGGAAGTGCGCGTGAACCCCTTTCGGGCACAGCACGGAACTGTACTCGCGCTCGGGCGCCGGCCCCAGCCACGTGTCCCAGTCGGTGCCCTCGGGCTTCGCTTCGCCCTTCAGGTCGCAGGGGCGGGCGGGACCGCCGACGCCGATACGGACCGTCTTCACGGTCCCGATCCACCCGTTCCAGATCATCTCGACCGCGGCGCGGAAGCGGTTCCCGAACTCGCTCCGCTGCTGGCTCCCGGTCTGGAACACGATCTTCGCCTTCTTCACCTCGTTGACGATCTCGCGCCCCTCCGCGACGTTGTGCGTGAGCGGCTTCTCGCAGTAGATGTGCTTCCCGGCGCGGGCGGCGAGCACGCAGGGGATGTGGTGCCAGTGGTCCGGGGTGGCGATCACGACTGCATCGAGCCCTTTGTGGGCGAGCAGCTCGCGGAAGTCGGTGTACGGGGTCACGCCCTTGTAGACGCCAGACTTGGTGCGGTCCGCGTACCGCTTCTCGACGGTCGTCTTCGCGCCGTCGAGGCGCTCCTTCACCACGTCGCACACGGCGACGACTTCGACCTCCGGGCGCCCGAGAAAGGCCCCGAGGTGCCCGCGGCCCATTGTGCCGACGCCGATGAACCCGAGGGTGAGCTTCTCGTTCGCGGCGAGCGCCGAAGCGCGCGAGAAGACGACCGGCGCGGTCGCACTTGCGGCGAGGAATTTTCTGCGCGTGAGCATTGGGAGAGAACCTCTGAAATTGGGTCAGTCGGTGTGAACCGGCGGGTGGGATTCGGGCGAACGGCCGGCGTGAGCCGGCTGGTGGGACTGCGACCAAGTCGCGCGAGTCTTACCGTGCGGGTGGAGCATAGCAAGGACCGCTGTTGACCTCAACCAACCGGGTTACTTGAGGTACTTGTCGAACCAGTCGGCCAGTGTGACGACGTCCTTGTCCATGCCGGCCCAGCCGTGGGCGAGGCCCTTTTTCACGACCAGTTCGCACGGCACCTTGCTGTCCTTCAGCTTCGCGATCACGAGTTCGGCCTGTTGGATCGGCACGAGCAGGTCCGCGTCGCCGTGGACGATGAGCGCCGGGGCCGAGTCCTTCGTTACGTGGTACACGGGCGAGATCTGCTTGCCGATGGCCTTGCGCCGCTCCTGGTCCTCGATCACCACGAGCTTGTTCGTGCCCTTCTCGCGCTCCCAGAAATCGAACGGCGGGCGGAAGCCCTTGAGCGTGCCGTCGCCCAGCGCGACCTCCCCCTCCTTGCCGTAGTTGAGGAAGTCCGTGGGCGGGAAGAAGCACGCGACCGCAGCGACCTTCGACGACTGCCGCTCGACCGGATCGGTCGCCTTCGGGTTGCCATCTTTCGGGGCGCAGCCCTGCATGAGCGAGAGGTGCCCGCCGGCCGAACCGCCCGAGATGCCGAGGAGGTCCGGGTCCACGTTGTACTTCTTCGCGTTGTGCTTAATGAACCGCACGGCGCGGTGCATGTCTTCGAGAACTTCCGGGATGGTGAACTTCGGCTGGCTCCCGTGAACGACCGC
Source organism: Gemmata palustris (assembly GCF_017939745.1). Lineage (NCBI taxonomy): Bacteria > Pseudomonadati > Planctomycetota > Planctomycetia > Gemmatales > Gemmataceae > Gemmata > Gemmata palustris. The sequence continues at coordinate 7,346,304 of NZ_JAGKQQ010000001.1, forward strand.
GAAGACCGTGTACCCGCGGTCGATCAGCGGCTGCGCCAGCCCGGGGCCGCCGGGCTTGTTCGACACCCACCCGCCGGACACGCAGAAGATGATCCCCTTGCCGTTGGCCTTCTCTTTGGGCGCGAACACGTCCATCGTCATCGCGAGGCCGTGCTTGCGGCCGTAGATCACGTCCTCGGTGCGGGTGTAGTTCGGCTGTGCGAACGCGCTCGGGGCGAGCGCGACGACCGCGACCGCGGCCAGGAAGAAGCGGGAGAGCATTGCGGTACTCCGGGGGTGGGACGCGCAGATGATACTCGAGCCGCACCGGAGTTGGGAGGGGCATTCGTCGCGTTGTTGGTGAGGCAATTCTTAAATTCTTCACGATGTGCTTTTTGCCTCTTGCAAAAGGCGCAGTGCTGTTGGTGGCGTGTACCGATAGCTCTCCACCTCCCCAAAATTCTCCCCACCCTCTCCCGTATTCCGTCCCCAGGGCGGTCCGTTCACTCCCCCGGACTCCCGCCGCGTTCGCCCACCGTCATCATTCTTTTTTCGGGAGCCGTCATGTCTCACACGGTCCGTTGTCTCCCCGCGCGTCGCGGGGGTGCCTTGGTGCGCGCCCGGGGCCGCGCGTTCACGCTGATTGAACTACTCGTTGTGATCGCGATCATCGCGATCTTGATCGGGTTACTACTACCCGCGGTCCAGAAGGTGCGCGAGGCCGCCGCGCGCATGAAGTGCAGTAACAACCTCAAGCAGATCGGCCTCGGACTGCACAACTACGAGAGTGCCAACCAGAAGTTCCCGATGGGCCAGCGCGGACCCTCCGTCGCCAGCGCGAACTGGCGCGTCGAGATGTTCCCGTACATGGAGCAGGACAACCTCTACAAGCAGTTGAACGTCAACGATGTGTACAAAAGTGCGGTACTCCAGAACTTGGTCCTGCCGATCTGGAAGTGCCCGTCCGCCAGTGCCCCGGACACCCAACCGGCCGCGTGGGTGACGTGGTGGACGAACAACAACCACCAGGTGGCCGGGTACATCGGGATCATGGGCGCGTACCCGGACCCGACGGGGCGCTCGAACGTGGTCCTGGCCTCGAACTACGGCGGGTGGTGGGCCGCGAACGGTATGCTTGTAGCGGGCGAGCAGAGCCGCATCGCCGACTGCGTGGACGGCACCTCGAACACGATCATTGTTGCCGAACAGTCGGGCTTCGTCGGAGCTAACGACATTCGTAACGGATACTTCACTCCGTGGGGTAGCACCACGTTATCCGCCCCGCTCCGCTCACAGACGGCCGGTGCGGACTGCTGGGGTATGGGCCTGACGTGTGTTGCTTACGCCAACAACTCTCAGACCACCGCGGCCGGGTCGGACACGTCGTACAAGGGCAACTCGATCCTGAACTCCAACCACACGGCCGGGATCAACACCCTGCGCACCGACGGGTCCGTCCGGTTCGTCACGAACGGCATCGACTTCGCCACGTTCCAGAAGCAGTGCGTGCGCGACGACGGTCTGGTAACTAACGACCCGTGATCCCCCAACACACCCGGAGAACCGACCCGATGACAGCACGCATTTTCACCCGCACCGCGTGCGGGGCTTTACTCGTTTTCGCCTCGTTCGCCGCATGCGGGTGCTCGAGCGAGAAACCGACCGGCACTGTTGCGGGGACCGTGAAGTATAGGGGCAACCCGTTGACCGCAGGGGAGGTGAACTTGCTTTCCAAAACCGGCGCGGCGGGGAGCGCCAAGATCGACGCGAACGGTCAGTACAAGGTCACCGGCGAACTGGAGGCCGGGGAATACAAGGCGTATTTCGCCCCCCCGCGGGCCGAACCGCAGGCGCCGGGAACGAAGGCGTCCCCGGCGCCGAAGGTCGAAGTGCCGCCGAAGTTCCGCGACCCGAATTCCAGTGGGGTCGTCGTGACTGTGAAGTCCGGCAGTAACGACATCCCGATCGAGTTCAAGGACTGACGGCCGGCGCGTGGCGCGGATCGATCCGCGCCACGCGACTTTACTTCTGAACGCCTCGCGCGCGGGGCGCGCTACGGACGCTCCCGCGCGATCAAATCCAAGAAACCAAAGACCGCGGACCGGTACTGATCCGGGCCGGCTTCTGACAACTCCAGGTGGTCCCCCTCTTCGATCACAACGAGTTCCGTGCGCGGACCGAGGCGGGCCACAATTTCGCGGGCCTCATCGGGCGTGGCCCGGGAATCTCTTCCGCCGGCCAACACGAGTACGGGAGTTTCACGCGGTACGCCGGGCGCGGCTTCGATCGGCGCGATGCGGTCGAAATCGGGCAGTACGATCGGCGCCGTGATCCTCAAACCGGCGTAGGCGATGTGATCGAGAACCGGCGGTAAGCGCGAATGCAGCCGGTTCCAAACGGCGGTGCGCAAGTCGCGATAGGGGCACTCCAGGATGTATCCGTACACCCGCGTTCCGAGATCCCGCGCGGCAAACAGCGCGGCGGCCGACCCGAGCGACCGGCCCCACACCACGACCGGCGCCTTCGGGTGGTTCACTTCGAGCCAGTCGATTGCCGCGCTCACGTCGTGCCGCGCGGAGTACCCGATATCGTTCCGATCACCGGTCGAATCACCGTGCGCGCGAAGGGTGACCGCCAGCACGGGGTGCCCGGCGGTGGCGAGTAGTTCCACTTGAGGGAGGCACGCGGTCCGACTCCCGCCGTTGCCGTGAAGGAGAACAACGGTTGGCCGATCGGACCGGCCGGCGAAGAACCACGCGCCGAGGGTCTGGCCGTCCGAGGTGTGTAGTGCGAGTGCTTCCGCCGTTCCCCAGGGAACAGTGGGCAGCGGTTCTGGGGCGAGGGGACGGGCACGGCGCGTTAATCGTGACGCCACCGCAAACGAAGCCACGAGCCAGAGCACGACCGCGCACGCAGCAAAAACGAACACGCGACGAACCCACTTCCGCCGGACCGGATTCCCCACGAGTTCCGCCTATTTCTCGGTTGGCGCGAAGAACACGTACTTCGCTTCGTAGGGCACCCCGACCTTCGTACCCACTCGCTTCGGCGCTTCCGCGGGGGCTTTTCCGCCGCTCGTTTCGATCCGCTGAACGTAGGCCACTTTGGTGAGCGCACCGGGTTTGGCGTCGTCCGACTTCACGCGAATGAGGAGCCAGGGAATGTCGGCGGCACCCTTCGCGACCGATTTCGGCTTCTCGGACTCGTCGCGCACGAGCCGGCTCCCGTCCGCCGTTTCCCACGACGGCCCCTCGAAGTGACAGCCGACGCGGGCGCCCTTCACATCGGTCAGTTCCGCGAGCGGGCCGTCCAAGACCCACACCAGTTTGCCGTCCTTGTCGGCAACGGATTTGTAGATTTGAACGCCCTTCGCCCGCACAGCAAGAACGTCTTTGTGCCCCGCGGGGGCGGCGATCTCTTTGGGAACCTCGGGAACCTCTGCGCCTGTTGCGAGCGCGGCGATCCAGGCCGATCCGAGCAGAGCGATGGTGCGCAGTAACAGAGTCATCAGCCGTCCCTCGTTCGAGTGCGGGTCCGCGCGACGATTTACGACTTTTTCGGCGGGTCTTTCTTGTCGCCGGGCTTCCGAAGGAACGGGTTCGGCGGGAGGTCGATCTTCTTCACCGATTGCAGGTACTCGACCATTTTGTCCGCGTCCTTGCCGGCCAACTGCGCGTGAAAGTGGAGGCTGAAGCCGTGCGGCCCCTTCGCATCAATGAGCTTCGGTTGGAGCGTGAGGAACGCTTTGACCGCGTCGAGTTGCCCCATCATCGTGGCGCAGAAGATGTCGATCCGGGCGCCGCGCTCCAGGAGCAGTTCGGCCATCGCGCGGTTCCCCATGTGGGCCGCGGCGCCGAGGCCGCTCTCCCAGTCCCCGCCGCCCCAATCCATGAACGAGTTGACGAGCGCCGGTTCCTTGTCGAGCAGTTTGGACACCATCGCCGCGTCCGTGTGCGCGTAGACGACGAAATCCTGAATGAGCAGCCGGTTGATCTGCGGCCGGCGCCAGGCGGGGTTGAAGCCGGGCTTGGGGTAGTCGCGCTCGAACGGCGCTTCGGTGGGCTTGCCGTGCGGCATCGGCGCGACCGCGGGCGTATCGGCACTGAGTGCTTCGCTCCCGAGAACCACGCTCGCGGCGAACGCGGTCGCGAACGTGCGGCGGTCGATGGGGTCGGACATGGCGGGGCCTCTGTGGGCGAGAATTCGGTGTGCCGATCAGCATACCGTAACGGCCCCGAAGTGGGAGCGTAGACGCGGGAATCGGTTCGGTTGCGTGCGGCCGCCGCGTTCGCCCGGAGGGGACAGTTCGCGTCCTCGGGCGCTCGCACCTCAATTCGTCCGACCCACAAAAAATACAGCGACCCGCCGGAACCTCGTTGAAGTTCCGGCGGGCCGCGCGATTACCCGGTGCGACTAGTGCTGCGGGTTCTTGGGCGGAGGGGGAATCGGTGGCACGGACGGGTCGCCGCGCCCGCCGCCCTTCTGCACCCCATTCTTGGGCGCGTCTGTTGTGATCGGCTGTGTCGTGGGCGACGACCCACAGCCGACAGTGATCGCGGCGAGCCCGGCGACCAGGAGAGCGTTGCGGAAGCGAATCATTACGGCTCCGGGTGCGGCGGCCGCACCCGGCCGCCGGTTAAAGGTGTGAACGTGTCCGATTTCGGACGGCCTGACGAGCCGCTGCACCGCTCCCTTGCGGTCGCGGCTCGTCGAGCCGGTACGAGCCTGGTCACGGGGCTTTAGTTGCTGATGCTGGAGAAGTCCGTGCTCTGGCCGTCCTGCATCCCGGCCATGCGCTGGAACGTGTACCAACTGTCGCTGTACCAGTCGGTCGCGGTGCCGGAAAACTTGCGGATCGTGCGCACGGACCCGTCGCACATCCCAAAACACACGATCCCGGTGTGGTTGCTCGAATAGTTGGTGAGCGAGCTGGTGGTCGGGAGCGCCCACGCCGTCGGGAGGTTGCACCCGCCCATCCAGCTCGCGGCGAAGTCGCGCGCGCCGGGCGCCGTACCGCCGAGCGTTTCCCCGAACGCGATCGTGTTACTCGTCCCGTCCGAGATCCCGACGATGGTGTTCTTGGAGTTCTGCGTGTACGGCCCCTTCCACTGGTCCCAGAACGTGTCGCCGGTCGCGCCGAGCGCGCCCGAGTTGGCCGCGTAGTTCGTGCGGCCCAGCGGCGTGGCCGGGTCGAACCAGGCGTAGGCGAGCGACCCGGGGGTCGTGTAGTAGTACGCCATGATCCCGCTCGTCGGGGTGACGTCGGCCGAGTCCGACGGGCACAGGAACGTCTTGACGCGGACCTGGGCGGGGCCGTAGGCCGAGCCCCACCACGCCCCGCCGGCCGCGCCGGGCGGGAGGATAAACTCGTTGGTCGGGATCTGGGTGTAAACGTTGCCCTGCTCGATGTACGGCAGCAGGTACGCGAGCGTGCCCACGTAGGTGCTCATGTTGATGCCCGGGGGCAGGTACCCGTTGGCACTGTCGTAGCTGTGGGCGGCGAGGCTGATTTGTTTGAGGTTGTTCTGGCAGCTCATGCGCGCGGCGGCCTCGCGCACCTTTTGGACCGCGGGCAGTAACAGTCCGATCAGGATGGCGATGATCGCGATCACAACGAGTAGTTCAATTAGTGTAAATGCCGTGCGAAGACGATGGGGCCGGACCGACATGCGGATCTCCGATTAAATGGACGAAAAATAGACAGCGGGCGGCAAAACGGACAATAAGTCAATGGGCAACGCGGGCGGGCGGACCGGGCGGCACTCTTCTAGAGAGGGGCTAGCGTCCTGAAGCACTTTACCTGCCAACCGGCCGGCTCTTACGCGCCGCGGGCGCGAGAACTTCACAAGTGACGTGTTTTGCTTGCTTTCACAGCACCCGGCTTTTGCGCTCTCATCAAAGCCACATGACTCGGCCGCCGCTCCTCGCAGCAGCGTGCCCAATCGTGGTGCACAGATGAATTTGGCATGAAACGAAGCCAGCCACTCTCACAACCCCAGGCGCGCGAAATCGCCCCGGCGTAAGTCAAAGGAAACGGCCGATATGCTGAGAGATGAATGCCGGAGTTGAGTAAGTGTGCGTTGGAACGCGCAGCCGGCTTCACGAGAAGAGTTGCGAAGTGAGATTCACGCGATGTCCGAACCGTTCCCGCAGTGCCGCTTTGCCCCCGTCTGTGAGGCGCGAGTTCTCCTGCAAGTTGAGTTCACGGAGGTTCGCCAGAGTTTGTGACTCGACGAGTGCCCGCGCCCCGGCGTCACCAATGTTGTTGTCCGAAAGGTCCAGAACCTCCAGCCGCGCGAGGTGCTTGCCTACTGCGAGTGCGGTCACGGACTTGTCGACGAGTTTGTTGTGAGCAAGGGCGAGTTTGCGGAGCCGGGCGAGGGCCGGGTTCGCGGCGAGTGCCTGCATCCCGACGGCACCGGGGTAAACGCCCCTCAGCGCGATCTGGCGCATCCCGCCCAGGTTCGGTGAACCGAAGAATTTCGCGGCCGAGTGCGTACCGAGCGGCGTGAAGGGGTGGGCGCTCAGCGCGGGAACGTGCTGGAACTCCGGTACCGCGGTCATTGCGGGCATTCGGGCCCCGCCCGCTTCCACGAGGTGTAAGCACTGCACAAACGCGAACTCTTCGCTCGCCAAAAGCGCTGGTACATCGGGTTTGAGCAGTCGCGGGCCGGAGATGCTCAGGACCGGCAGTCCGCGCTCGAAGCGCCCGCTGCCGAGGGCCGCAACCGGACCGAGCCAAAGCGGAAACAGACGCTCGGCTTCTTCGGCCTCGGTCAGGGTCCGGCTCCGTACCAGTAGTTCCGGGGCGCGCCCGATGTCGCGCCGGATGAAGTTCGCTCGTGCGGCGTCGAGTGAGTTCTCTTGCTCGTCGAGCCAATCGGCGAGAACGAGGCGCGGCGTATCGTCGTCCGGGTGGTCCTTGACGGCGTCGAGCAGTGCGAGCAGTTCGGGGCGCGCGGTGCTCATGGCCGTTTCCCGTGAGTTTTACGCGGTTGCTTATGCCAGCACGTCCCGCAGGACTTGCCCCGTGGGGACGATTGACACGGGGCGGTTGGTCTTGTCGGCGATCGTCGTTTCGAGGTCGTAGCCCAGGAGGTGGTACGCGGTCGCGAGCAGGTCCTTTGGCGACACCGGGCGGTCCACCACGGTCCCGCCGATCTTGTCGGTCTTCCCCACCGTTTTCCCGCGCGCGATCCCCCCGCCCGCGAGCAGCACCGAGTACGCCTGCGACCAGTGGTCGCGCCCCGCCCCCTTCGCGCTGCTCAACTTCGGCGTGCGCCCGTGCTCGCTCAGCACCATCACGAGCGTGTCGTCGAGCATCCCGCGCTGGTCGAGGTCGCTAATCAGTCCGGAGAAGCCGCGGTCGAACCCCGGCATCAGTTCGTTCCGCATGCGCGGGTAGTGCTCCCAGTGCGTGTCCCAACCCGACCCGGCCAGCCCGAACTCGTCCCAGAACACCGTCACGAACTTGCTCCCGGCCTCCACCAACCGGCGCGCGGCGAGGCAGCTCTGGCCGAACAGCATGTGCCCGTAGTTCTCGCGCGTCTTCGCGGACTCGCGGCGCACGTCCAGGGCGTGGCGCACCGCGTTCGAGCTGATGAGCGAGTAGGCCATCTCGCGAAAGTGGTCGCGCGTGTCGGACCCCTCGCGCGCCCGGCGCGCGTCTTCCATCTGGTCGAGCAGCGACTTCCGCGTGTTCATCCGGTCGAGCGTGAGGTCGGCCGCCGGTTCACCGCCGAGCGCGAAGTACGAGTCCGGCGAGATCCCCGCGTAAGGCTCGTCGAATTCAATGGTGCGGTCGGTCAGCGTCTTGGTGATCTTCGCGGTGGCCTTCCCGTGGAAACTGGTGTAGTGCGGGTGGAACTGGTTCCCGAGGAACGCGGGGTACGGTCCCGCGCGCTGCACCTCGCCCGTGCGCTGGCTGCTGAACGGGAACGGTAGCGCGATGTTGTCCGGCACTGCCCTCTTCGCGCTAGCGGGGTTCCGGCGCTGTTCGAGGTGCGCGACGGTCGAGCCGATGAACGGCCAGTGCTTGCTGTCGTGGGGCGCCAGTTCCATCGCCACGTCGATCTCGGGAATCGACGTGGTCGCGTAGGCGACGCCGTGGATCGGGTACGGGTGCGTGACCGAGCGCACCACTGTGACGTTGTGCATCACGCGGCTCGTGTGCGGCAGCAACTCGCACACGTCGCACCCTGGCAGAGTGGAGCGAATCGACTTCAGTTCCCCGCGCACCTCCACCGGCGCATCCGGTTTCTGGTCCGCGAGTTCGATCTGGCTCGGTGAACCGTAGAGGAACAGCAGAATGCACGCCTTCGCGCGGCCGAAGTGCTTGTCGTGCTTCGCTCCCGCGCCGGCCCCGGCGGGCGGAGCTTTCCGGGCCTCGGCCCGCAGGAACGCCGGCAGCGTCAGCCCCAGAGCGGACCCGGCGGTGAGGAGGTCGCGTCGGGTGACGCCGGTACAGAGCCGCTTCGGGTTTCCGAGAACGCGCAACATGGCATGGTCCTGACGGGCCGCGGGAGGCGGGGGCTGGCGGGAACACACAATAATGCCCCGGCGCGGCGATCGGGGCAAGTGAAATGCGCGCGCGAATGCCCGGCCCCCCCTTGTCCCCGGCGCGGCATCTGGTGACACTATTTCGGCACCCATCAATTCGCGAGGACCACCACCACATGACGCGCTACCTCTCTCTCGCCGCGCTCCTGCTCGTCGCGCCGGTGTCGGCCGCGGAGCTACCCACGCCCCTCGCTACGGGGCTGGTGAATCCCGAGTCGGTCGTCGTCGGGCCGGACGGCAAGATTTACGTCACCGTGATCGGTGAGTTCGATAAGGACGGCGACGGGGCCGTCGTCACGATCGAGAACGGTAAAGTCACTCCGTTCGTCAAAGATCTTGATGACCCCAAGGGCATCGCGCTCTTCCAGAACTGGCTGTTCGTGACCGACAAAACGAAGGTGTTGCGCATCAACCGCCAGACCGGTAAGTCGGACGTGTTCGCCGCCGCGAAAGCGTTCCCGGTCGAACCGAAGTACCTGAACGACGTCGTCGTGGACCCGGAGAACGGCCTGGTCTACGTGAGCGATTCCGGTGCGAAGGGGAGCGGCGGGGCCGTGTACCGCATTAACCAGAAGGGCGGCGTCTCGCTCGTGGTGGACGAGAAGAAGTTGCCAGGGCTGAACACGCCCAACGGCCTCACGCTGGACGGCTCCTCGCACCTGATCCTCGCGGACTTCGGTGCGGGCACGCTGCACCGCATCAAACTGGTCGACGGCAGCAACGAGAAGATCGCCGACGGGCTCCCCGGTGCCGACGGCCTCACCTGGGACCACTACGGCCGGCTGTTCGTTTCGTGCCACCAGGCGGGCAAGCTGTTCGTCATCCCGCGCCCGGGGGACAAGCCCGTGCTCGCGGCCGAGGGCTTCCAGTCGGCCGCGGACACGTGCCTTGATGCGACCGGCAAGTTCATCCTCGTGCCCGACATGAAGGGCGGTACCTTGAGCGCGATTCCCGCGCAAGTACCGGGGGCGCCGGTTGATGAGAGCCCGCTGGCGCTGAAGACGGACGTCGCGTTCCCGGACCTCAAGTGGACCGGGTGGAACCCGGAAACGGCCTCGGGCCGGCCGAACCCGCTCCGCCCGCTGGTACTCACGCACGCGGGCGACGGCAGCAACCGCGTGTTCGTCGGCACGCAGCACGGCGTGGTTCATGTGTTCGCTAACGATCAGAAGGCCACCGAGACGAAGGTGTTCCTCGATATCCAGGATCGCGTGAAGTACAACGACAACACCAACGAGGAAGGGTTCCTCGGTATGGCGTTCCACCCGAAGTTCAAGGAGAAGGGCGAGGTCTTCGTCTTCTACACGCCCAAGAAGGAGAACAAGGTCAACGTGGTGTCGCGGTTCCGGCTCAACAAGACCGACCCGACCAAACTCGACCCCGCTTCCGAGGAGCAGATCATCCGGTTCGAGAACAAGCTGTTCTGGAACCACGACGGCGGAACCTTGTGCTTCGGGCCGGACGGCTACCTGTACGTCATCCACGGGGACGGCGGTCAGGGCGGCGACCCGCAGGAGAACGGGCAGAACCTGGGCGCCCTCTATGGGAAGATCCTGCGCCTCGACATCGACAAGAAGGACGAGGGGAAGAACTACGCCGTGCCGAAGGACAACCCCTTTGTGGACACGAAGGGCGCGCGGCCGGAAATCTGGGCCTACGGCATCCGCAACATCTGGCGCATGAGCTTCGACCGTAAGACGGGTAAGCTCTGGGCCGGCGAAGTGGGCCAGAACCTGTACGAAGAGATCAACATCATCGAGAAGGGTGGAAACTACGGTTGGAACATCCGCGAATCGCTCCACCCGTTCGGCCCGAAGGGTGTCGGGCCGCGGAAGGACCTCATCGACCCGATCTGGGAGTACCACCACAACGTGGGCAAGTCGATCACGGGCGGCGGGGTGTACCGCGGGAAGGCGCTCCCGGAACTGGAGGGGCACTACCTGTACGCGGACTACGTCACGTCCAAGATCTGGGCGCTGAAGTACGACGAAACCGCGAAGCGCGTGACCGCGAACCGGACGATCAAAGACCCGGAAAAGCCGGTGCTGTCGTTCGGTGAGGACGAGCAGGGCGAGATGTACTTCCTCATCGTTGCTGCCAATGGTAAGGGTATTTACCGCTTTGTGAAGCAATAAGGCGAACTGTGTTGGTGGCGCGCTCCGACGAGCGTGCCACCCGCGCACGATCCGAAACTTACTTCTCTCCCGCGCGCTCCTTGAGCAACTTCGCGACCGCACCGTATGGAACTACCAAACTACACCTGTGGGGCCGGGGCAATAACTCGCTGGCGTCGCGCGTAGACGATGAGGGTACCGGCGCCGATCACGAGCAGAATCCAACTGCTCGGTTCTGGCGTCGAGACGACCGACGGGTTTGATGCCGGGGAGGGCGGACCGGCATCGAACCCGGCCGCGAAACTCCACCCGTCCCATGAACCGTCCTTCAGAGCGCGACCGGACATCCCCGTGTCGCTGTACCCCCAGTCGGACGCCGCGTCCGGCTTGATCCAGTAACTCCAGTACCCGGTCCACCACCCTTCCCGGTAGAAGTCACCCGGGTCGGTCGGCGCTCGCCCGTCCGCCAACCCACCGTCCCGGTCCGCGGACGCGATGCCGTTCGTGAACGTGAGCGCCGGCGACACACCGAACACGCCGTTGTGGTTCGCATCGAACCCGATCCCGAACAGCGCGAACCCCAACCCCGACCCAAAATCCCCGAGGTTGGCGTAGAGCCCGGTGTTGGACGCGGCGAGCGCCCGGAGCATGTCCTCCCCCGTCGCCGCGCCGTCCCACCGGTACCCCCAGATGAACGACGAGGTTCCGGAAAAGGTCTTCCAGTCCACCACGAACGCGGCGCGGTTGCTGCCCGTCCCCACCCACACATCAACATCATCGAGAGACGTAACGAACCCGGCCTGCGCCGTGCCCGCCAGTCCCACGAATGCGCCGAGACAAAGAACCAATTGCCTGAACACGCGAACCTCCGTTCCCCCGGTGCCGGGGGCAACCCCACTCGAACGGCCGGCGGCTCTCCGGGTCAATTGCCGTCGGACCGGGCCGCGGGGTGAGCGACCCGATCGACGACACCCCGAGGCGCGGAACCGCCCCCGGCCCGCCACGTGGCGGGAGCAGGGACGCGGCCACGCGCCGGCCGTCAGTTCGTTCCGAAAGTCGCGTCGCTCGTGCCGGTGTTCCTGCCGCCCGCGTAACCACGGGCCGTAACGGACCGGTGAGAATCGCGCCGCGCGCGATTTGTGAGGAGGAGTTCGACCTGGGTGAAACCGCGATGCGCGGCGCGCGGCCGCGCCGGGAACGGGAAACGCACGGGCTGCTCCTTCTTCGCCGGGCCGGGCGAGGAAACGCCTACGAACCGGGTCGGACGGGCAGCGCTGCGCACGCGCGCAGACGAGAAGACCTGCCGGTCCGGTCGCCTGGGGTCCGAGGCACCGAACGACTGACTGCGACAGGCAGGTCTTCTGGCTCACGGCTTCTATCGGGTTCGAGCGGCCTTCCCACGGGATGACCCCGCAGTGGCACTGGTGCCCGTTCCCTTAGCCGAATACAGCAGCGGCCCTGCGCCGGATTCTCACCGGCTTCCCTTTTCACCCCCGCCGCGAGAACGGCGGGGGCACCTGTCGAGTGGGGTGAGTTATACGCGACCGACACACCGCGTCTAGAACGGCGAAAAACTTCACTTCACAATCATATCTGGCACCAGTTTGCGCATTACCGCGCGCAAACAATTGGCAACAATGGCCGGCACCGACCCCGCACGAGTTTTCGATCCGCGGATTGCTTTCGCCGCACCGGGCGGTAAGGGTTGATGAGCGCCCGTGTTACTGTGTTGAATTGATGGGTTCGGTTTTGGTTTGGTGGCACACGCCTCTGGCGTGTGCCACCAAACCAAAACACAATGGTCGGTCGTCCAGGTGGTGCCGACTCCGGCGCAAGAGAACGCGCGTTTTGCTGCTCTTTTACTTCGTTTTCGGCTTCACGACTTCGGCCAGCACGTCCGTCTTGCCCTCGGCCTTCTCCAAGCGCGGGTAGCGCGCCCCGCCCTTGTAGTCGAGCGCGTGCGTTTTGAAGAAATCGCCGCTCTCGGCGAGCAGTTCGAGCGTCCCGCTAGTCTTGGTTGCGGCGACGGCGGCCTTCAGGTTGTCTGTTGCGAACCGGCGCCCGTTGACCGCGATCAGCTTCATCCCCGGCGCGAGGCCCGCTTTCGCGGCGGCCGAGTTCGGCACGACGTCGCCCACGAGCCCCTCCGCGCTCACCGCGAACCCGACCGAGTCGGTCAGGTTGACACCCTTCGCGAGTCCCTCCATCGTGGTGAACAGATCGGTGGGCTTCTCGGTGTAGGCGAGCTTCCATCCGCCTTCGGTGATGCCTTCGAGCGGCGGTGCTTCCGCCGGAACTTCGACTCGGCGCGCGAAGTACGCCTTCCAGTCGCGTTCAGCGACCGCGTTGAGCGCATCAATGACGTTTTCGAGATTGTACCCGCGCACCACCGGCGCTCCGGTGCCGTTCCCGAAGAAGGCCGCGCAGAAGTCATCGATCGACTTCGCGCCCTTCGTTTGCGTGCGGATGAGCACATCGACTTCGAGCCACAGCAGCGTGCCCTCGTCGTAGAAGTCCACGGCCCGGCGCGCGGAGCGCCACGCCCCGGTCGCGTCGAAGAGCGTGCTCGCGGCCGCGGCGGTGTCGTCGAGCGGGCGCCAACCGCGGGCCTTCACGTTCGTCATGCGCGCGGCGGTCATGGCGAGGTAGTCGCGCGCTTCTTCAGCGGTGAGTAAACCGGAGCGCGCGGCGAGCCGCCACCCGAGGTAGTTGGTCAGGCCCTCGTAGACCCACAGCAGGCGCGTCTGCTGGGGCTTCTGGTAGTCGGGCATAATCATGTCGGCCGGGCGCCGAAACTTGCCGTTCCAGGCGTGAACGAACTCGTGCGGGAACAGTGTGGCCGCGGCCTTGCGCTCGCTGGCCTTGACGAGTGCGAGTTCGGCCAACCGGTTGTCGCTCGACTGGTGGTGCTCGATCCCGGCCCGGGGAATGTGGTTGCTCAGCCCGAGCAGGAACGTGTAGTCGCGGTACGGCTTCGCCGGGCCGAACAGCGCTGCGGCCTCGCCGGGCAACTTGTTCCACGCCTTGAGGGTGGCTTCGGGCACTTCGAGCCCGTCCGGGCTGTCGCACGCGAGCACCACGCGGTGGAGTTGCCCCTCTTGCCCCGCGCCGATGGGAACGATGCGCACGTTTTCGCCCGCCAGGAGCGGCGAATCGATGAGCGCTTCCAGCGTGACCTCTTTGAACGCGACCCGCCCGTCTTTCTCCTCGCGCGGCACCAGTGCGGTGCCGTACTTCCACTTCTCTGGCAGCTTTACCGTGGCGTCGAACGTGAGGCCCAGCGGCTTCGCCAATTTGGGGTACACGAGCACGTCGTTCCAGTTCATCGTCATGACCTTCGGCGACGCGACCGTCATGAACATCGCCCCGCCCTCGGCACCGGCCGCGAGCAGCAGGTCGAAGGTCACTTCGATGGACGTGGCCCCATCCGGCACCGTGCAGTTGATGGTGAACGGGTCCGCGTCATCGCGCTTCCAGTCGATCGCCTTCCCGCCGGCGCGCACGCGAAATTCGGTCACGTTCGCGATCTGGCCCACCGGTCGGTGCCGACCCGGAATCCACTTCGGGTAGTGCAGCGCGACCGGCCCCGGCGCGGTCGGGATCACCTCGCGGACGTGAACGACCTTGCGCGACACCTCGGACGCATCGACAGATAGTTCAATGTTTTGTGCGAAAGTTAGTGGTGGAAACGCAGCGAGGGCGAACACAGCGAGCGCGAAACGCGGCATGGCAGACTTCTCCGGTTGCGAACGGGAGCCGCCATAATACCCACCGCGCCCGCGCAAGTGTACTTGTGACGCCACGGAACGCGGTTCACCTTTCGTTCGCGCTGGTGCATCGGGCGTGTTCGACTCGTCAGCGCCGCGCTGGAGCGGTAAAGTGAATACGGTTTCATTTCACACCCCAACACCCGCAACGACATGGCCCAGCGGAACGGAACGTCTGGGAAGCCGACCAAAGGTGCCGCATCGCCCCCACCCGGCGAACCGGAGCGCCAAGCCGCCTACTTCCTGTCACTGAGTCTGGAGAACGTCCGCTGCTTCGGGCCGAAGCAAACGCTCGATCTCTCCGACGGCAACGGCAAGCCCGCGCCGTGGACGATCATCCTCGGACTGAACGGAACCGGAAAGACGACGCTGCTGCAGTCGTTGGTTGGGTTTGAACACCTCCCAAGATATCTGCTTTCCGAAGGTGAGAGTGAGCCACACGCCCGATTTTTTGAACTGCCAGTTGAGACATTGCTCAATGGTAAAAACCGGGAAGCTCGCCTTTCGGTCGATGTTGTATTGGCAAAAGGCGTGGGACGTGTCCCACTTGAGCACGGTGGGTGGTCGCTATTGGTCACGGGCGAAGGTGGAGGTGATCTAGACTCTTTGATCTACGGCTCTGATAGTGGCTTACCACCACCTTGGTGTTGTGCTTACGGTGCCGGTCGGCACATTGGGACGGCAGCCCCGCGTGAGTCAGGTTTTGACGACCCAACTGCAACACTCTTCTCGGATAGTGCTGAACTTCGCAATCCCGAGGAATGGTTAATTCGCCTCGACTACGCTGCCGTAAAAGCATCGAAGAGAAAGGATGCACGAGAGCGGCTCACGCAGGCGAAGGATCTGCTTCTTGCGATCATGCCAGATGGCGAGATCACCGACATTCGCCTCACGACTACAAGTGGACCGAATCCGAAACCGCGGGCAGAGTTCCAGACGCCTTACGGTTGGGTTCCACTGCGTCAGCTTGGGTACGGCTACCAGACGCTCATTACGTGGGTCGCCGACCTCGCGAACCGCATGGCCGAGCGTTATCCCGACAGTGCGAATCCACTCACGGAACCGGCCGTGGTGCTTGTGGATGAGATCGATCTGCACTTACACCCGAAATGGCAGCGGAAACTGATGAGCTTCCTCACGGAGCGGTTCCCGAACACGCAGTTCATCGCCACCGCACACAGCCCGCTCGTTGCGCAGGCCGCGGCCGACGCGAACTTGGCGGTGCTGCGGCGCGAGGGCGATCACGTCATCATCGACAACGAAGTGGACAACATCCGCAACTGGCGCATCGACCAGATTTTGACGAGCGATTTGTTCGGTTTGGAAACCGCCCGTCCTCCGCAAGTTGAAGCTCTACTGCTGGAGAGAAAAGCCCTGCTCACGAAGCCGAAGCAAACTGCGGCCGACAAACGCCGGTTGACCGAATTGAATGCGCAGATCGGCGAGCTTCCGATGGGAGAGACGACCAAAGAGATCGAGGACCGGCAGAAGATGCTGAGTCTGCTCGAAAGCTTGGCCAAGGAGCGAAAGCCCGCCTCATGATTCGCGTCGTGAAGCTCGTCGCGCCGCCGCCCGTTTTGGCCTCCCGAGGGGCGACTCAGAGGCAACATCATTGCGATGAGTATGATGCGGCGAAGGATGATTTCCGCAGTGGGGCTCGCACATTCACATTCGCCGACGCCATCTACGCCGCGGAAGAAGTGAAAGACATCCTCCGAACTGCACAACATTCCAAGTGCGCGTTCTGCGAATCACACTTCACGCACACCGGTTACGGCGACATCGAGCACTTTCGGCCAAAGGGCGCGTACAAGCAACGCGAAGCCGACACCCTTAAATACCCCGGCTACTACTGGCTCGCCTACGAGTGGTTGAACCTCTTCTACTCGTGCCAACTCTGCAATCAACGATTCAAGCGGAACCTATTCCCGTTGAAAGACGGACGCAGCCGCGCCCGCTCACACAATCACAACCTCGCGAACGAAGAACCGCTGCTCATCGATCCGGCTACGCATAACCCGCCGGATTACATTGGTTTCCGCGAGGAGTACGCCTTCGCTGTGAAAGGATGTCGCGAGGGCGAGGCCACCATCGACGTGCTCGGACTGAACCGCGAGGAATTGGCTGAGAATCGCCGTAAGCGGTTGCAAGACCTTGAAGCTCTCGTTCGGTTATGTGTCCTCCTACGTCAAGAAGTAACAACCAACCCCGCTTTAATCTCCGAACTTCAACTCTGGGAAGGGCAATTGCAAGCAAAGCAGCAGGACGCCGCCGAGTACGCAGCGATGGCTCGCGCCTTCCTCGGGCCGTGAGACGTCATTCCGTTGCCCGGAGCGGTCGCGACGTTTATCCTCACTTCCATGAACGAGATCACCCGCGTTCTGGACGACATCCGGGCGGGCACGGCCGGGGCCGCGGAACTTCTCCCGCTCGTGTACGATGAGTTGCGCCGGCTCGCGGCGGCGAAGCTCGCGGCCGAGAAGCCCGGCCACACGCTCGAAGCCACCGCTCTCGTTCATGAGGCGTACCTGCGACTCGGGCACGAGCAGCAATTCGACCACCGCGGGCACTTCTTCGCGGCCGCGGCCGAAGCGATGCGCCGGATTCTCGTCGACGCCGCGCGCAAGAAACGGTCGGCGAAGCACGGCGGCGACCTGAACCGCCTCGATGCGAACGACGTGTCCATTGTGGCCCCGCGCCCGAACGAGGATCTGGTCGCACTCGATGAGGCTCTCGATGCGTTCGCGGTCCTCGAACCACAAAAAGCCGAACTTGTGAAGCTCCGGTACTTCGTGGGCCTGACCATCGAGCAGGCGGCCGAGGCGCTGGGCATTTCCCCGGCCACCGCGAAGCGGCACTGGGTGTACGGCAAGGCGTGGTTGTACCAGCGAATGAGTGGCGAGGCGCCGCACCCGGAAGACGCAGAATAGTTGAGATCGCCGCGAACTTGGTGAGCGCGAAATCGTTCGCGCGCAAATGGGATTTGTTCTTGCGTTCACTATTTGGGTTGTGGTAGCATTGTTCGTAAGGGGCACGCATCAATCGTCTGTAAGATGCTCGGTGCGTGCTTTCGGGCGGGAACCGGCTCGGTACCACGAAAATGTTAGCAATTGTTAGTGTCGAGGCGCACCGGACGAGGGAGGCAACCCTGGAGTTGCTGAAATCGTAGTGTTTGCGGGAGTTCGCTGCTCGTGTGATGTTGGGTAACACGCCCCCCGAAATTCCCTCCAGCGCGGGCGCCATGTTAGCCATGTTAGCCACGCGGCGAGCGAATCTGGGGCGGCGGACTTCGTGGATTGGTCCCAATCGTGTCGTCGCTGTTTTCGTTGTGTGGCTGTTCCGCGTCTTTCTGAAATTCCGTGAGCCACTTTTGCTCCCATTTTCGCATTGATGGCACCGAGCCCTTTGTGGGGAGCCGCCATGACTGATGAAACGATCTTCGCGACCGCACTCGAAAAGACCGATCCGGTCGAACGGGCCACGTATTTAGTTAGCGCCTGTGTCGGTGATGTGAAGCGCCGACGGCGAATCGAAGGGTTGCTCAACGCCCACGAGGGCGCGGGCTCCTTCCTCGAACACCCCGCGGTCGCTGCGCCCGATCCGGACCGCGCCGACGCACGTACCGTGGCGCACGACTCCGCCGGTCCTGCCGACACCGACGAGGCGCTCCGGTTTCTCGCGCCTCCATCGCGCCCGGATTCGCTCGGCCGAATCGGGCACTACGAGGTGCTCGAAGTGCTGGGGCGCGGTGGGTTCGGAATCGTGTTCCGTGCGTTCGACGACGTGCTGCAGCGGGTGGTCGCGGTGAAGGTACTCGCGCCGCAAATGGCGGCCACATCACCCGCGCGCAAGCGGTTCATTCGCGAAGCCCGGTCGTCGGCCCGAGTGCGGCACGAAAACGTAGTGCAGGTCCACGCGGTCGAGGAGCAACCGCTCCCGTTCTTGGTGATGGAGTTCGTGCCCGGCGAGACGCTCCAACAACGCCTCGACCGTTCCGGTCCGTTAGACGTGGCGGAGATCCTGCGGATCAGCCGGCAGCTCGCCGAGGGGCTGGCCGCGGCCCACGCGCAGGGCTTGGTTCACCGCGACATCAAGCCCTCCAACGTGCTGATCGGCCCGCACCAGCAGGTGAAGATCACCGACTTCGGCCTCGCGCGAGCTGCGGACGACGCGAGCATTTCGCAGAGCGGGATCGTGGCGGGTACGCCGATGTACATGGCCCCGGAGCAGGCGCGGGGAGATACTCTCGACCACCGCGCCGACCTGTTCAGCCTCGGGAGCGTGCTCTACGTGATGTGCGCCGGGCGCCCGCCGTTCCGCGCGAGCGGGACACTGGCCGTGTTGAAGCGCGTCTGCGACGAAGACCCGCGCCCGATCCGGGAAGTCATTCCCGAGATACCGGAATGGCTGTGCCGGATCGTGGAGAAGCTGCACGCGAAAGACCCGGACCAGCGGTACCAGAGCGCGAAGGACGTGGCCGCCGTACTCGCTGACTGTGAGCGCCAGTTACAGGAACACAGCACGTTAGTGGACGTCGCGCGTATCCCCAGTGGCAAGCCCGCACCTGCTCCGGCCCCGATTCGGCCCTTCAATCGGGTTCTGTTCGTGATGCTCGTGGCTTTCGTCGCGGCTCTGTTCATGCCGGACCCGGCGCTGGCCTTATTAGTTTTCATCGGTTTGGTGTGGATACCGCTCGTGTTCCCGGGGGTGCTGTCGTTTCTCGGGCGGACCCCTAAAACCGGGGGCGAACAGATCCCCCCTCCCGTGCCGGTCACACCGAAGTGGCTCAAAGTGGGTGAGGTGACCGCGAAAATTGGAATATCGATCTATGTCATGTTCGCGATTTTTTGGCACACGAATATCGTGGCGTATTTGCGCGATCAAGGCGAAGTCGAAGTCGTCCCGGACCCCGAACTGGTATCGGTGATTGTTCACCAGGGTGACGATGCGGTCACCGATTGGTTCGATGTGAGCGCGCACCCCAAGATTAAATTGCCGCCGGGCAAGTACAAGCTCGAACCGGGGTTCCGCTCTCTCAAGCGGACCGCGGGGCACTGGGAGATCACGACGCACGGAGCACTCACCGGCCACTCGTCGCGGACGAGCGCCGACCGCGCACCGGGGTTCGAGATCAAGCGCGGCGAGTGGGTCACCATCCGGGTCGTCATGCGCGACAACCCCCAGCGCACCGACCACATCGAGTCGCCCGAACCGCAGCCCGCGCCCGCGTCGTTCGACGCGGTTCAAGCGAGCGAGCTCCAGAAGTTGTGGTCGCGTCACCTCGTTCTGCCGGTCGAACATACCAACTCCATCGGCATGAAATTCCAGCTCATCCCGCCCGGGCGAATACAGGTCGGCAGCGCGTCCGAAGCCGTTGCGACCGCGATCAAGGCAACGGGCCCGGAGGCGTGGGCGCATCAAGAAATTCAAAGTGAAGCGCCCGCCAAAGAGGTAACGATCGATACCCCGTTCTACATGGGTTCTCATGAAGTCACGCGCGAGGAGTTCGAGCTATTCGTGACGCAAACGGGCTACATCACGACGGCGGAAGCGAGTGGCCGGGGCGGTTGGGCCTGGGACGAAAACAGTGGGCGCGACGTTCAGAAGCCCGAACACACCTGGAAGAACACGGCGTATGTGCCTTCACGCAAGCACCCGGTCGTGTTCGTGACACTGGCCGACGCGCAAGCGTTCTGCGCTTGGCTCACTCGGAAGGGCGGGCGGACCTACGTCATCCCGTCCGAAGCGCAGTGGGAGTTCGCGTGTCGCGCGGGAACCGCAACGCCTTGGTACTGTGGCACCGACCCCGAAGCCCTCGGCGCCCACGAGTGGATCAAGACGAACTCCGACGATCGGAGCCACGCAGTGGGCGAAAAGAGTTCCAACCCGTTCGGCCTGTTCGATATGTCGGGCAACGTTTCGGAAATCGCACTCGATTTGGATCGCAAACCGGTTCACCGCGGCGGCACGACCGCGTTTTCTCCCTGGCTGTCTCGTTCCGCGTCGCGCTACCGGGTCGGCGAAGCGGGGTACAGTCACGCCCGCAGTGGGTTCCGTGTCGCTATCAATGGCCTGAAGACGAAAATCGAGGAACCGAAGCAAACGCCCGTTCCCGAAGTCGTGCAACCGCTGCGCGACGCGGTGGCGGCCAAAGGGCGCGCCCTGGAATACGTCAAGAAGCGGTTCGGGGGCGGCCTCGCCAGCAAGCTCGATGTTCTCGTTGCGGAAGCAGAATGGACCGAGGCGCGCATCAAGTTGGCGGAAGCCGAGGGGGACAAGCCGGCCGTGATCGAACGGCTCGAAGAACTCGTGAAGCAGCGCTCGGAAGAGCGCGAACTGGTCGCGCTGCGTGTCGAGGTCGGAGTCGACCGCCAGGAGTTACTGGACCACGCCGATGCGCGCCTCGCAGAAGCCAAGGCGCGGCTGGTGCGGGCCAAACCCGCACCGCGCGGGCTCCCGGTCGCTCCTCCGCCGCACCCCGCCCCGTAACAAGGTGGATCGGTTCGTGTATCGTCTGGTGAACGAGCGGACGGGGAGCCGGCATTGGTAGTGTCGTTCACGGCTCGGCAATGATACCATGAGCCGCGAACGCTGGATATTCGCCGGAGCCTCTCGATGCCCTCTCCCGTTATTCTCGCGATCGATCAGGGTACCACCAGTTCGCGCGCCGTGGTGTACGACGCAAAAACGTTCGACGTGCTCGGTACCGCACAGCAGGAGATCGAACAGCACTACCCGCACGACGGCTGGGTGGAGCACGAGCCGGAAGACATCTGGTACTCGGTCGCGCGCACCGTGCGCGAAGCGCTCGCGAAATCGGGCCGCGATGCGAAGTCGGTGGCCGCGATCGGGATCACCAACCAGCGCGAAACGGTGATCGCGTGGGACCGGGCCAGCGGGCGCCCGGTTCACCGCGCGATCGTGTGGCAGGACCGCCGTACCACCGACTTCTGCCGCGAGCGCGCGGCCGATCAGCCGGTACTGACCGCAAAGACCGGACTGGTACTCGACCCGTATTTTTCCGGCACGAAGCTGCGGTGGTTGCTCGAGCGCACGCCGCTGTTGAAGGTTGTTGCGGACCGCGGGGAACTGGCGTTCGGGACGGTCGATTCGTTCCTCATTTGGCGGCTCACGGGCGGCGCGGTCCACGCCACCGACGCGACCAACGCGAGCCGCACGCTGCTGTTCAACATCCACACGATGCAGTGGGACGATGAACTGCTCCGCTACTTCGGCGTACCCCGAGCCGCGCTGCCGGACGTGAAGTCGAGCGTGGCGGAATACGGCGTCACGAAGGGATTGGACTTCCTCCCCGATGGTGTGCCGATCCGCGGTGCCGCGGGCGACCAGCAGGCCGCGCTCTTCGGGCAGGGCTGCTTCACCCCCGGCGAGGCGAAGTGTACCTACGGCACGGGGGCGTTTTACCTGCTCCACACCGGCGACACGGCGGTGGCATCGAAGCACAAGTTGCTCACCACCGTGGCCGCAATGACCGATGCGCGGCCCAAGTACGCTCTCGAAGGCGCTGTGTTTGTGGCGGGCGCAGCGGTGCAGTGGTTGCGCGACGGGCTGGGCCTGTTCAAATCGTCGGAGGATGTGGAACGACTCGCGAAAGAGTCGAACCCCGCGGAACCGGTGCTGTTCGTGCCCGGGTTCGTGGGCTTGGGGGCGCCGCATTGGGTTCCCGAAGCTCGTGGTGTGATTTTCGGACTGACGCGGGCTACGACTGCCGCGGACTTGGGGCGCGCGGCGCTGGAGGGCGTCGCGTTCCAGGTGGCGGATTTGATTGACGCGGCGGAGAAAGGAACCGGGGAAGGCGGTCTCCTGCGCGTGGACGGCGGAATGGCGCGGAACGATTGGTTCTTGCAGTTCCAGGCGGACGCGCTCGGGCGCCCGGTCGCGCGTGCGGCGCAGAGCGAATCGACGGCCCTCGGCGCCGCGTTCCTCGCGGCCCTCGGCGCGGGGCTGGCGGATGAATCCGCTCTCGGTGCTCTGGTCTCTGCCGCGACACGGTTCGAGCCAAAGTTGCCGGCGGCCGATCGCGCGAAGAAGTTGCAGGCGTGGCGCAAAGCCGTGCGCGCGGTGATCGGGTTCTACTCCACCGAGTGAGCGCCGGAGCCGCGGTGCGTCTCTAATGTGACTTCGTGTCCCCGCGCTCTGGAGCGTCCGCCCCATGCTTCCTGCTGATGTGCTTCGTCAGGTGCGCCGACTGCACCTCCGCGCCCGGCGGCTCGTTCAAACGCTCCTCGGCGGCGAGTACCACTCCGCGTTCAAGGGGGCCGGGCTGTCGTTCGAGGAGGTGCGCGAGTACCAGGCCGGCGACGACGTGCGGACCATCGACTGGAACGTGACCGCGCGCGTCGGGCACCCGTTCATCAAGCGGTTCGTCGAGGAGCGCGAGCTGACGATGATCCTCGCGGTGGACGTGTCCGCGAGCCAGGGGTTCGGCACGCGGCAACTCACGAAGCGCTCGGCCGCGGCAGAGCTCGCGGCGCTGCTCGCGCTGTGCGCGGTGAGCAACAACGACCGCGTCGGGCTGCTCGCGTTCTCGTCCGAAGTGGAGCGCTACGTCCCGCCGAACAAAGGCCCGCGCCACGTCCTCCGGCTGCTGCGCGACATCCTCGCGTTCGACCCCAAGCACCCCGGAACGGACCTCGCCGCGGCGCTCGACTACCTCAACAAAGTGCAGCGCCGGCGGGCCATCGTGTTCTTCATGAGCGACTTCATCGGAAAGGGGTTCGAGGGGGCGTTCCGCCGGGCCGCGCACAAGCACGACCTGATCGCGGTGCGCACGAGCGACCCGCGCGAGCGCGTGTGGCCCGCGGTGGGGTTGGTGCGGTTGCAAGACGCCGAGACCGGTCAGCAAGTGCTAGTAGATACCAGTGACCGGCGCGTCCGGGAGGAGTTCGCCGCTGCCACGAAGGTGCGCGACGAAGCGTTCGCCAAACTCGCACGCGGGTGTCAGGCCGACTTGATCGAAGCGGGAACGGATGGCGATCACTTCGATGCGCTGTTGAGCTTCTTCCGCAAGCGCGACCGCCGCCGGAGGCACGGGTAGAGATGTCGACCCATACGAGAACCCGAATCGCGGTCGTGGCACTGGTGGTTCTGCTCACCGGTTCTGAGTCGGCTCGGGCGCAGCCGGCGAACGTCGTCGCCTCCGCGGAGGTGAACCCGCGCCAAGTGAAGTTGTCGCAGTCGGTTCGTGTGACGCTCGCGCTCGAAGGCCCCGCGCCCCTGCGCGGGGCCGTGGAACTCCCGAAGCAGTTACTCACGGCCGACGCGGACGGGAGCTGGCGCATCCGGCCCGATGGCGAAGCGGAGATCAAGCCGCTCCCGAACGGCCGCGAGCGGTGGCAACAGGTGTACCGGCTCGATCCCTACGCGCCGGGTAAGCCACTGCGTGCCACCTTCAACCCCGTGACCGTGAACCAGCAACAGGTGACGTGGCCCGCAGTGGAGGTTACGGTCGAGCGCACGAGCAGTGAGTCCGCTCCTTTACCAGAACCGCACTCGGTGACGGCCGTGGAGGACGTTCCGTCCGTAAACGTGCCACTGCTTCAGGATCGGTCCCTGGTTCCGTGGATCGTGGGTGCGGGTACACTCGTGTGCGCGGTGGGCGTGCTCGCGGTTTGGATGCGCCAGCGGGGGCGAAAGTCGATCCCACCGGCCGAGCGGGCGCGGGAGGCTCTCGCGCGGCTCGTGCGCGGTGACATGTGTGGCGATGTGGTTCCAGAACAGGTCGCGGCGATCTTGCGCGAGTTCGTGGAGCGCCGGTTCGCCGTCCCCGCGACCAAACTCACAACCACCGAGCTTTCAGCGGCGACGGCCCAACAGGGGTGGCCGATCGAACAATCCGAGGCGCTGCGGGCGGTTCTCGACGAGTGCGACCGGGCGAAGTTCGCCGGGGACACTCCCGACGACGACGGGTGTCGGCGGCTTATTCGTACCGCTGGCGATTGGGTGGACCACGTGAGCCTCCCCGCCGGGCCAAACTGACGGCGGCTTCGGCACGTTCTTCCCCTCAACCGACCAACCCACGACCGGCGTCCACTGTGCGGGCGGCGCCCACCCATCAAGTAGCGGCGGGTGCCGGTTGATGTAGGGGTTCCGCGACCAGTCGTAAAAGAGATCCTGCGGGTACGTGGCCGCGGGGCGGATCGTTCGGCGGTCGATGACGCCCGCGTACACCAGCGCTTCGAGAACGGCTTGCGTGCAGAACACCGGATGCCCCGGCCCACGTGGACCGGGGGCGAGCGGCGTGCGGATCGGTCCGCGCGGGCTGAACGGGGTGATTTGGGCCGCGAACAGTCCCACCGCGTACCGCTTGTTCTCCGACGCGACCGCGAACGCGGTGAGCCGGGCGTCCTGGTCCGGCGTGAGCGGAACGTGGCGCTGGCGCACCCAGATGTAACCGGGGAACTGGGCGAGCCGGTAGTCGAGCGGCGTGAGCCGCGTCCAGATCGTATCGTTGAAGCCCGCTTCGAGTACCCCGAGCTTCCCGTCCGGCATCGTCACCACGAGGGCCGAGTGCCCCGGGCGCCCGCTGAACACGAGGCGGTAAAGGGTCGTCCAGAACGGCGTGGTGTCGCTCAGGAGCAGGACGTCGCCGGCTTGTGGGGCGTACTGCGTTGCGGGTAAGCGCACCGCAGTACGCACGTCGTACACGGGCTGGTAGAGGTACCCGCTCGGCGCTTCGGCTGGAATGTACACGGGCGGGTAGCGCTTCGGCCCGATCGGGTCGCCACCGAACCCTGGCGACAGCATCAGCGACAGCGCAACGGCCTGAAACATTGGCGGCTCCGTGAACCCGGCGCGGTGGCCACACCTCAATATGTCGCAGGGGACGTCGCGGGCCAACTGACTCTCGTAACAGTTGGTCCATCACAAGAATGTGCGTTCCCCTTCATCGAAACAACCGACACAGGCGCCCCGAACGGACGACACATGCTCCTGACTGTAACGACGACCCGTAGCCCCGCGACCGACCTGGGTTGGCTCCTGCACAAACACCCCGACAAGCTGCAGTCGTTCGATCTCACGTTCGGTCAGGCCCACGTCTTCTACCCTGACGCGACCGACGAGCGCTGCACCGCCGCCCTTGTACTCGACGTGGACCCGGTCGGCCTCGCGCGCCAGCGGCGGAACACCGGCAACGAGCTACTCGCGCAGTACGTCAATGACCGGCCTTATGCGGCGTCCTCGTTTCTGAGCGTCGCCCTTTCGCAAGTGTTCGGCAGCGCACTCAACGGGAGCTGCAAGGCGAAGCCGGAACTCGCCGAGACTCCGCTACCCCTGGCTGCTCGACTCACGGCACTTCCTTGTCGGCGCGGAGGAGAGGGCTTCCTGCGTAGGCTTTTCGAGCCGCTCGGGTACGAAGTTTCGGCCACGCGGCACCCGCTCGACACGCACTTCCCGGAGTGGGGCGAATCGCCGTACTTCACGGTCGAACTCTCGGCCACGGTTCGGCTCGCGGACCTGCTCTCGCACCTCTACGTCCTCGTCCCCGTGCTCGACGACGAGAAACACTACTGGGTCAGCACCGACGAAGTAGACAAGCTCCTCCGTCACGGCGGGAACTGGCTCGCCGCACACCCGGAAAAGGAACAGATCGCGGCCCGGTACTTGCGCAGACAGGGCAAATTGGTGAAATCTGCACTGAACTCACTCGGGCGCGACGAAGCGACCGACCCGGACGAAGCCGCGGCCGCACAAGACTTGGCGGAAGAACGGTTGGAAGCGCGCGTGAGCCTGCACGAGCGGCGCCTCGCAACCGTTCATGCCGCCCTGCGCGCGAGCGGTGCTAATCGCGTGCTGGACCTCGGGTGCGGTGAGGGGAAACTCCTCCGATTGCTCGCGACCGATCCGCAATTCAAGGAAGTGGTCGGCGTCGACGTGTCCGTGCGGAGCCTGGAAATCGCGCGCCAGCGCCTCGACCGCCAGCGCCTGCCCGACAATCTGGGCGACCGCGTGAAACTCCTGCACGGCGCCCTCACGTACCGCGACGCCCGGCTCGAAGGCTTCGACGCCGCGGCCATAGTGGAAGTGATCGAGCACCTTGATCCGCCGCGGTTGGGCGCCTTCGAGCGCGCACTGTTCGGTGCCGCGCGGCCGGGAGTGGTCGTGCTCACAACCCCGAACAGCGAATACAACGTGCGGTTCGAGAACCTGCCGGCCGGCAAGTTCCGGCACGCGGACCACCGCTTCGAGTGGACCCGCGCCGAGTTCGCGTCGTGGTGCGCGGGCGTGGGCGCTGCCCACGGCTACACGGCCCGCATCGACCCGCTCGGCGACGTGGACGCAGAAGTCGGCGCGCCGAGCCAGATGGCGGTGTTCACTCGGGGAGGCAGCGCATGAATGCCGACTTTGATCCGATGTGGTCGACGGACGAACTGATTTCGTTCGCGTTATCTCATTCACCAACAAACGAGGACGACGATCCACATTGGGAAGTCATCCGCACGCTTCGCAAGCGCGGAACGCGCGAGGTGTTCGACGCCGCAACTCGTTTGCTTGCGAGCGCCTGCCCAATGGAACGCGCGCTCGGTGTGAACATTCACGCTCAATTGGGTTACAAGCAAGACAAATCGTTCGCGGCGGAGTCGGTTCAACTTCTTGCGAACTTACTCGAAGTTGAGGAAGACGAGGACGTTATTTGTGACGCGCTGATCGCATTCGGGCACTTGCACCAGCCCGAATGTTTGCCGAGCGCTGTGCGATTTGCGAGCTATCCGGACGACCACATCCGCTACGGCGTCGCCTACGCGCTCGCCGGCTTGGATGACGAACGGGCTATCGCCACGCTGATCGTTCTTACCGACGACGCAAGTGCGCGGGTCCGCGACTGGGCCACTTTCGCCCTTGGAAGCCAGACCGAGTGGGACAGTCCAGAACTTCGTGCGGCGCTGTGGGCGCGTACTGCGGACTCGGACAACGAAACTCGCGGCGAAGCACTCAAGGGCTTGGTTCACCGCGGAGATACGCGCGCGGCCGAAGCCATCATTGCCGAACTGAACGGCCCGGACCCGTATCTCACGACGGTCGAAGCAGCCGAAATCCTCGCTGATCCGTGCGTGTTACCCGCGCTCGAACGGTTGCGCGTGCGGCGCCCGGGAGACAGGTACGTCGAGCACGCGATCGTAGCGTGCTCGACGAACGGCTAATGCTCACTTCACCGCGAACTTCACGTCGCTCACGGGCGCGCCGAAGTTGTGCGTGCGGACCCACGTGTTCCAACCGAGTCGAGGGCCGGCGCGCTCGTCGTACTCCAGTGCGGTGACCGGCACCGCGTCCGGTTCGATAACCACCTGAACCTCCGCGTCGAACTCCAGGCCCAGGTACAGGCGGACCATCTCGCACACCGGCGCCCGGGCGTCCCCGCCGGGGAGCAGGCTGCGGAACGCGTGCCCGTCGAGCGGGCCGACCACGACGCGGACGCTCCCCTGCACGTCCCACACGCGGCGCCCGATCACCACGTCGCGCCCGAGTGTGCAGTTCAGTCCCGCGCGCCCCTCGCGCGGGAGTTCCGCTTTGTTTTCGGCGTCGAGGTAGAGCCACTGACCCGCGAACTGCTCCACGCGGACCGGCCAGCCGAAGAAATCGCCGAGGATCTGTTCTAACCCCGTCGCGGTGCGCGGCTGGCGCGAGAGCAACCCCGCGTAGAAGACGGGGACGTCGCCGGGGAGCTTCAGCCGCTCGCGCAGCCCGCCGGTGCCGAACCCTGCAACCGCGAACCCTGCGCGTGTGGCGGCGTCCTCGCGCGCATTCCCTTCCGCGCGCTGCCGGTCCACGACCGCGGCCCACCGGTTCTTCTCCCACGCGCGCGTGAAGAGCGACAGGAGCCGGTGGTGGAACATGTCGAGCCAGTCGCGGAGCGTGTGGTCCTTGAGCCGCGACCGGCTGATGAGGAGGGCGGTGTAGTGTTGCGGTAAGATCCCGTCCGGCCCGGTCAGCCCGCCGAACGTGGCGACCAATTCCGGCGGGCCGTCGCGTTCGGGTGCGACCTTCGACACCGACCCCACCGGGAACCGCAACGCGGGTAGCACGCGGAACAACACCGCCTCTTGCTCGGGTGCGGTATCACCACCGACTGCGGCGCGGTTCTCGGCCGAAGCGAGCCGTTCGAGCAATCGCACCGCCTGGAAGAAGTCGAACTTCCCCGGCGCGGCGAACAGTGCGGCGAGCGGCGAACGGGAGTGGGGAGTGGAATTCATCTCGGCACACGATCCGCTCAACGAAAAATAGCGCGCACGACACTTTTGCCGGATCTCACAGCACGATCTGGTCGCCGGCCCGAGACGGGAAGCGCTTATAAACACCTTCCCTCCGTGCGACGGTCGCGACGGTGCGGGTGAACGTGTTCACGCTCGCGTACAGGGTGAAGAAGCGGTCCAGTACGCTCGCGAACAGGTACATCCCGTTGCCGGTGTAGCGGTCCTCGTCGAACTCGACGCCCACCTCTACCCCGCGACACACCGCACCGTTCGCGCGCCCCAACACGCGCTTCCCGCTCACGGCTCGCACGCCCTCGATCTGCGCGCGCGTGGCTGCGGATTCGGTGAAATCGTACAGCGCGAGGATCTCGCGCAGCGCGTCCGCTCCGTCGGGGCCATCGGTCAGCGACAAGTGGTTGAGCGTGAGGTGCGACACCAGCCGCCACAATCCTTCTTCGCGCAGGTGCGTTCTTACTGTGGGGGTCGGAGGGGTGAGACAGGTGATCCGCGTAACGAGTCCGCTGCCCTCAGTGAGTTGGAGTTTCGGTTGCCCGCCGCCGAACGGGAGCCGGGCCGGGAGGTCGCGGTTCGTACAGGTACACTGCACGAACACCGTCCGGTCGATCGGCGCGGCCGGGTTGAAGCCGATGTCCACGAACGACAGGTACATCTCGGTGCCGTGGTCGACGGCCGTCGAATCGGGGCGCGGTTCGGCGGCGTCGGCCGCGGGCCGACGGGCCGAGTGCCAGTACGGGTGCGCCGGCCCCCCCGTGCCGGGCGCACCTTCGCGCCGCGCACCCGAACTACTGTGCTTCACCGCGAAGAACGGGGCGTATTCCGTCTCGCGCCCGTCGGCCGCGGTCGCGGTCACCGTGTTGACGGAATAGACCTCGTGCGCGAGCGGCCGCCGGTGGTCCGGCACCACGCGGTACTCGAACTGCTGCTGCGTGAGCCGGATCGGTTCGGCCGGTTGTTCGTACAGGTTCACCATCGGCGAACACCCGAGGCGGAACGTGTCGGCCGTGATGTTCGGTTCGAGGTCCGCCGCCTGCCGGTTCAGGTAGACGAACATCTCGAGGACGCCGTCCGCACGCGCGAGCGCAGCTTGCGGAACGGTCACGTCGAAGAACAGGAACTTTTGCGGGAACGTGAAGTATTCGGTGAGCAGTCGGTAGCCGATGAACGACCGCGCCGGGTACGGGAACAGCCCTTCGTCGCGCGCGAACCCGACCGGTTGGACCGCCTCCGGGCCGACCGCGATCGCGCCCTTATCGTCGGGGCGCTTCGCGAACGCGACCTCGACCGCGTGGTTGAGCAGGAGTTCGTAGAGGCGCTGGGTGTGTTGGGGTTGCCCGCGGAGGAAGAACCGGAGCTTCGTCATCCCCGCGAAGTTGGCGAACCGCACGTTCGCCGAGCGCGTGCCCAGACCGATACGGAGCACGGCGAGCGCGGAGTTCGCGCGCGGCGTGGGGGGCGCGGTGAAGGGCGCGCTCGCGAGCGACGCGACCCGCACATCAATCGGGAACAGCGTGACCGGGTACGCGGTACGGAACCGGCACGGCTCGCCCTGAATGGGTTCGCTTTCGAGTGCCTGGGCGCGCGCAACGGTGAGTCCGCTCGTGAGCTCGTTTTGGCCCGGGTCGAGGTCGAGTTGCACCACCGCACAACTCGGGATCGGCGCGAGGTAGTGCGGGTACAGCGTGCCGATGAGGGCCTGCGTGATCTCCGGGAACTCGTCGTCCAGCTTGTGGCGCACGCGCGACGTGAGGTACGCGAACCCCTGCAGCAGGCGCTCGACGTGCGGGTCCTCGCTGCCGTCGGGACCGAGACGCAGCCGGGCCGCGACCTTCGGGTGCGCCTCCGCGAACCGCGCCGCGTGCCGGCGGATGTACGACAACTCGCGGTTGTAATAGGGCAGTAGGTCTTCGGTCATCGTTCAAAATCCAGAAGAGCGGCCGCGGATAAACGCAGATGAAAACCGGATCAGAAAAGGGAATTAAACACACAATCAGAATTCGTGTTCGTCCGCGTCCTGTCGTCTTACCCGTACTCTGCCCATTTTTTCTGATCGTGTTTTCATCTGCGTTTATCCGCGGCCACTCTTCTCTTACCCACCCTGTACGGCGAACTGGTGCGTGGCGGGTTCGAGCGTGGAGTCGAACACCACCGGTTCGGGGGCCGGGTCCGCGCGGAGCAGGGCGTCGATGCGGAACCGCAGCGTCCGGTCGGCCGTATCGACGTCGCCCGCGAGGGCCACGCTCACGCGGAGCAGGCGCGGTTCGCCCTGGCCGATGATCGTTTCCAACATGCGGCAGAAGGCGTCGCGCTGGTCGTCGGTGGCCGGCCCCGCGCCGCTGAAGTCGGGTACGCCGTAAGTGAGGAGGGAGTTCGCGAGTTCGGGCAACCCCGGCGGGAGTGCCACGTTCCGGCGCCGCGCGTTGAGCAAGCTCTCGATGTCGCGGCGGACTGAGAGCTTGAGTTCGCGTAAGAGTTGGGAGCGGTTCCGCGCCGGCTCCGCACTGGTACCGGGCTCGTCGTCGAGCAACCGGTCGAGGACCGAGGGCAACAGCGGTTGATCGGACCGGATCGGCGGCACGGTTACTTCGCCCCTTCGATCTTCTCGATTTCCAGGACCGTCTTGGAGGCGTCCCCGACGAGGAACTCGCGCAGCCCGCGCCCGCGGTACGGCTCGGTTTCGCCGCCGAGCCAGTCGGTGCGGCGCCCGAGCTTCACCTCGTCGTCGGGCGCGGTGTGCGAGCCGAAGTAGAGCGCGGGGACGTAGACCACGCCGTCCGGTCCCTCCCTCACGATGAGGCGCGCGGGGCGCCAGTAGAGGTCGCGTGCGCGCTCCGGCTTGTGGAACTCCAGGGACTCGACCGCTTCGAGCGGCACCCAGTAATAGTTGCCGTTCGCGGTAATGACTTCGAGTACGGGTGCGGTGAGGTCGTCGAGGTCGCGCCAGTCGTCGAACGCGGCGCCATCGCACACGCCGGTCACCGCGGGCCGAACCTCTTCCGCCTTCGCGAGCACCTCGGCGGCTTCGCCCACTTTGCCCTCGCGGACGTGAATGAGCGCTTCCAACCGCATCTTGAGTGCGTCGGAAGGCTGCGCGAGGAACTCCGGCACGCGGCCGTGGTTAAAGACCTCGCGCCGGGCCGTTTCGCCGCGGATGAGCTGGCGGAACAGCGTGAGCTGAATGATGTCCGCGGCGTCCGGCGTGAACAGCACGTCGAGCTGTTTGTCGGCGCGCTCGAGGTCGCCGCTGAAGCAGCACAGCTCCGCGAGGAACAGCCGCTTACCGCGGTCCGTGGGCGCGTTGCGCACGTGTTCGAGGGCCGCGGAGATCGCGTCGCCGAGTTTGCCGGCTTTGTAGGCTTCGGTCGGTGTCATTGGTGGTCCTTCTTGGCGAACGCGCGGGCGGGTTCGCCAAACGTCATGCGTCCGCTCGCGTGCTTAATTGCGTCGTCAGCCGAATCCCGGCGGTCAACTGGTCCAACTGGAAATGCGGGCGGAGGTAGATCGTACACTGGTAGCTGCCCGGTTTGCCCGGCACCTCCCACACGCGCACGTTACCCTCGCGCAGCGGGTACCGCGCCTTCGTCTCGGGGCTCGCGTCGTCGTTGCTCGCGACGTAGTTCGCGAGCCAGTCCGTGAGCAACCGTTCCACATCGGCCGGCGACGTGAACGCGCCCACGCGGTCGCGCATAATCGCCTTCAGGTAGTGGGCGAACCGCGATATGCACAGCATGTAGTGCAGCATCGCGGAGAGCCGGGCGTTGGCGCTCGCGCCCTCCGTATCCAGGGCTTCGGGCTTCTGCGCACTCGGGGTCGAATAGAACGCGGCCTCGGGCGTGCCGGGCATGTGGCACAGCGGTACGAACCCGAGGTCGCTCAGTTCTTTCTCGCGGGCGTCGGTCAGGTGCGCGTCCGTCACACTGCGGGCCGTTTCCCCGTGACCGGTGCCGTAACCCACGCTGGGTAGGCCCGTCACGCGCCCGCCGTTCGTGGCGTCCGGCCGCGCGCCGCGCACGTCTGCCAGCCACGACGATTGTGCGAACGCCCGCGCCGCGACCGCCGCGAACGCGAAGCACGGGTTGCCCCACAAGTACCCTTTGCGCACGGGGTCGGCGGTGTCTTCCCGGAACGCGAAGCCCGGTCCGCTGCCGGGGTCGTCACCGTAGGGCCGGCGGTAGAGCACCCGGGGCAAGAGCAGTCCGGTGAAGCGCGCGTCGGGCGTGCCGCGGAACGCGCGCCACTTCAAGTAGTCCAGTTGCGCGAAAGTTCTTTCTAAATCGAGCGGGATTTCTAGTTCGGTGAACGAATCGAGTTCAAAGAACCGTGGGTCGATGCCGCTCACAAACGGCGCGAACGCCGCCGCCGCCACCCCGCTAATGCCGCGCAGCGCCGCGACGTCGTCCGTGGGGTGGTCCGGGTACGCGCGGTGCGTCAGTTCGTAGTCGCCGACGAGCAACCCGAACGGCTCGCCGCCGGGCGTGCCGAACTCCTCGCTGTACACCTTGCGGAACAGTTGGCTCTGGTCGAACTCCAGCGCCCGGTCCTGGTCCCGTGCCAGGTCTCTCCACGTCGCGGGGAGCACGCGGATCTTCACGTTCGCGCCGTCGGGCACCTGATCGACGAGGTACTTCAGCCCGCGCCACGAGGACTCGAATTTCTGGAACGCGGGGTGGTGAAGGATCGCGTTCAACTGTGCGTTGAGGAGCTCGTCGACGCGGGCCACGTCGCGGTTGAGTGCCCGAGTGATCTTGCCCTTCAGATCGCCGGCCCACGCCTCCGGGATCGTGCCGAACCACTCGCGCAACGACTCTCCGGTGTCGGTGGTCGCGAGGAAGCGGTCGAGCCGGCCCACCGCTTGCGGCGCGGACCGGGACTCGTTCGGTTCGGGCGCGTCCCCGGTGACCGCGAGCACCGCGTCGAGCAACGAGCGTGCAGCGCCCGGCGCCGCGGGGGCGTCGGCGAGCTGTGTCTCGTAAGTGAACGCGGCTCGGTTCATGAGGTGCTAGCGAACAAAGTGAACCCCGCCCTGTACAGGCGGGGGCGTCAGCAATAGTCCGGCCCCCGCCCGTACAGGGCGGGGGCACCTTCTTACCCGATCTTCGGGATGCGGGCGACCATGCGGAGGGAGGTGGTGAGTTCCTCGAACTGGAGCCACGGGCGCAGGTACGCGACCGCGTTGAACGACCCCGGCTTGCCCGGGATCTCGGCCACCGACACCTTCGCTTCCGCCAGCGGGTACTTGGCCTTCATCTCCTGGCCCGCGTCCGGGTTCGAGTTGACGTACTGACTGATCCACCGGTTCAACCACGCCTCGCAGTCCTTCGTTTCCATGAAGGAGCCGATCTTGTCGCGGGCCATGACCTTCAGGTAGTGGGCGATGCGCGAGCTCGCCATGATGTACGGCAGGCGCGCCGAGATCGCGGCGTTCGCGGTCGCTTCGGGCTTGTCGTACTTCTTCGGTTTCTGCGCGGTCTGCGCGCCGAAGAACACGGCGTAGTCGGTGTTCTTGTAGTGGCACAGCGGGAGGAACCCGAGGTCGCTGAGCTCCTTCTCGCGGCGGTCGGTGATGCCGATCTCCGTCGGGCACTTCAGGTCCGGGTCGCCGTCGTCGCTCTTGAAGACGTGGGCGGGGAGCCCCTCCACTTTCCCGCCGCCCTCGGCCCCGCGGATCGCCACGCACCAGCCGTACTTGGCGAACGCATCGGTGAGTTTCGTGCCCATCACGTAGGCCGAGTTCATCCAGCAGTAGTTCGTGTGCTCCAGCGCTTTCGCGGCCCCGTGGCCGTCGAACTCACCCTCTTCGTACCCGAACGCCTCAACGGGCTTGGTGGTCGCGCCGTAGGGCAGGCGCGCCAGCACCCGCGGCATCGTGAGCGACACGAACCGCGAGTCGTCCGAGTCGCGGAACGATTTCCACTTCGCGTACTCGGTCGAATCGAAGACCTTGGCGAGGTCGCGCGGGGTGGAGAGATCCGTCCAGCCCTTGTCGAACCCGAACAGTTTCGGGTCGGCCGCGCTGACGAACGGGCAGAACGCCGCCGCCGCCACGTTCGACATCTTCGACAGCAGTTCGATGTCCTCGGGGTGGTTGGTGAACTCGTAGTCGCCGATGAGCGAACCGTAGGGTTCGCCGCCGGGCGTTCCGAACTCGTTCTCGTAGAGCTTCTTGAAGATCTGCGACTGGTCGAACTCCACCGCCTTGTCCACGTCCTTGAACAGTTCCTTCTTGGAAACGTTGAGCACCTTCAGTTTGAGATTGGTGCTGGTCTCGGTGTTCATGACGAGGTGGTGCAGCCCGCGCCACGAGCCCTCGAGCTTGAGGAAGTCCGGGTGGTGCATCACGGCGTTCAGTTGCTTCGACACGGCCGCGTCGATGGCCTTGATCGCCTGGTTGATGGTCACGGTCACGTTCTTCGAGTAGGTGACCGTGCCCTTGAGGGCTTCTTCGGCGAGCGTGCGGACGAGGTCTTCCGCCCGCGACCGCTCGGTCTGCTTGGTCGCGGTCAGCACCTGGTCGAGCAGGCTACCCGCCTCAACGGTTGTGGTCGCGCCCGCGGCTCCGGCCGCTTGTTGTTCGTTGGCCATTGGTGGTGTCCCGATTTAAGAGAAGGGGTAATAAAGGTGAACGGGTGAAGGGGTGCGAAAATGGGGCGCTGGGGGTGCCGGGCGCCGGAGCTCGTGCCCCGCTCCGCCCCTCACCCTTCGTCCCGGGCTCCCGCGCCAGGCCCTTCTCTTACTGCCCGTCGGCTGGCTTGGCGCCGACCTGATCGGCCAGCTTCTTGAGCTCCTCGGTGTTCGAGAGCACCTTTTCGAGGAGCCCTTCGAGGTCCTCGGAGCGGTCGACCTTCGTGAGCAGGTCGCGGAGCTTGTCGCGCGTTTCGAGGAGCTTCTTGACGGGATCGACCTGCTGGGCGACCTTCTCCGGGGAGAAGTCGTCCATGTTACCGAACTTGAGTTGCACGCCGAGATCGGACCCGTCGTCCTTGAGGGTGTTCTTCACCTTCAGGTTCAATCCGGGCGTCATGCGCCCCATCACGTCGTTGAAGTTATCGCGGTCGATCTGGATGAACTTGCGGTCCTTCAGCGGCTTGAGCGGCTCGGTCGGCTGGCCCGAGAAGTCGCCCAGGACCCCGACCACGAACGGTAGTTCCTTGACCACCATCGCGCCTTCGGTCTCCACGTCGTATGTGATGTGGACCCGCGGCTTGCGAACCCGGTCCAGTTTCTTCTGCAAGCTCTCGCTACCCATGCGGCACCTGTGGTGAGGGGATGTTCGGGCACGTGGCCGGTATCAATCGGCCGGTGAGAGGTTCACCCGTGGTGGCGCTCTCGCTACTGTTGCGCACCGGCCGGAGGGCGAACGGCCGTGTCAATTCTCGGCGCTGCGGATGCCCACTTGCTTGAACAGCGCGCGGCGGGCGGAGTCGTCGTCGATCAATTCCTTCATCAGTTCCGGCAGCGGCATTCGTGCCCACCGCACGGCTTGTTCGAGCGCGTAGGGGACCATCGAGTGCGGTTCGGTGCGCCGGAAGTAGTCGCTCAACTGGAGGATCGCGTTGAGTGCGTCGTCGCGCGTGCGGATCGTCGGGAGCCGCTCGCCGCCCGCCCCACTGTCTCCCGTGTTGGGTTGACCGGGCGCGCCCGCTCCGGCCGCGGAATCGACCGGGGCCGCGACCGTCGCGGTGACGGCGAGTTTCCCGCGGGCCACGTCGTTGATCGCGGCCAGCACCCCTTCGAGTGCGTTGCGGATCGCGGACGTCGGCGGGGCGAACCGGCCGCCCTTCTCGTCGAGGACCGCGTTGAGTTTCGCGAACTCGTCGAGCGCGGCGGTCAGGTCGTCGTGCAGCGTGCGGTAGAACGGGGCCGGGGTCTCGTCGACCGCCTTCTGCACCATCTCCATGCTGGGCGAACCCGCCGCGATCCGGCGCTCGCGCGCGTCCGGGTCGACGATCTTCGCCACCGCGACCGCTTGCAGGTACACCGCGGTGCTGAGCTTCCCGTGCGAGGCCGATTCGGTGATCGCGATCCGGTTGATCGGCGCGATCAGCGTCCCCTCGGCGTCGTCGCCGTTCAACCCCGCGAGCGGTCCGAGTGTCGTGGCGAGCCCGTCTTCGTCGGGCGCGGGGAGCAACCCGTCCCAGAAGTTCTCCGCCAGCCCGCGGGCGAGCTTGAACCCGTCGCGCAGGCCCGCGACGCCTTGTGTGCGGCACAGCCCTTCGATCAGGTACGCGGTCAGTTCAAAGTCTTTCGTGGCCTCGCCCAGTGCCTTCGCCGCAGCGCTGACGACCGGCTTCCAGTCGGGCGGCGTTTCGTCCTGGCCGCCCTCAATTCGGCGCTCGGTGGCCCGGGCCGCCGAGCGCCCGTCCTTGACCTGGTAGTAGAGCGACGTCGGCCCGGCGTTCACCCGGAGGTCGCCCCCGGTGGGTTTCTCGCCGGGGATTGGGGCGAGTAACTTCTCGAAATCCAGCACGTCCGCGGACGGCATCGGCGCTCTCAAAAAACGAATCGGGGTGGCCCTCAGATTGCCCGAGAACCCGTGCCGACACAAGCAAAAAGCACTGTGTTCGGGGATGGTTACTGAACGCGGGCCGAGATTATTTCACCCGAACCGAGAAGAGTGGGCGAAAGTGGCGCGCAAGTTCTGGGCGCGGGTGGCGCTCCAACGGCACAACAGGCACGAACGGAGCAACCCGCCATGACGCCGCTACTCCTATCGCTCACACTGACGAGCCCGGCCCAACCCCCGGTTTTCACGCCGCCCGTCACGCTCGCACCGCGGGTGACGCTGCAACCGCAGGTCACGCCCTTTCCGGCGTACCGTCCGCAGGTGGTCGTGGTCCCGGTTCCGGTCGTAGTGAACCCGGGGTACCTGACACCGGTCGGTCCGCAGGCGGTGACGCTGGGCGAGTTCTCGCGATTCTTCACGCCGACACCGGGTAAGCACGACGTGTGGATCATCCACCCGGTGACGCGACAGCCGGTGCGGGTGTGCTTCGCGCTGCCCAACGGCAAACTGCGCGACTTCGAGGTGGACCGGCGGTCCATCCGCTTCGAGTTCCGAAACGGCACCGTGGACATCGATTTCCGCAACAACGGCACTGTGGACGTCCGCTACCGCGACTGAGACCCGGGTACAGGAAACGCCCCCGGGCGGCTTCGGCCGCCCGGGGGCGTTACTTTTCGCGGTCACTTCCCCAATACGACCTGTTCCCACTCGGAGAGGCGTTCCATGAATGCCGGGTTGGGCCTCGTGATCGGGCGCTTGGTCTGAACGAAGTCCAGTGCCTGTTCTCGCGACCAGTGATTTTTGCGCATCAGGTACGCGATAATCACCATTCCGCTGCGGCTCATTCCGTTGTGACTGTGAACGAAGACCTGGCGCCCGGCCTGTCGCTGGGCTTCGACCCATTCGACCTGGCGCCGGAGCCATTCGAGGTCGGGGGCGGGCGCGGCATCGGGAATGGGTTCCCAGACGTGTACCGCGCTCGAGTACGGGTCGGCGGTTTCGCTCAGGTTGAGGACCGCGTGGGTGCGCCAGGGCGGTGACGCGACGAACCCGCCCTGGTACAAACCGTCCTCGATCCGCGTGTAGTTCGGCGGTTTCGAGTTGGCGACCGTGACACCGAGATAGGCGACACAGGTCACGATGAGTGCCACGAACGCGACCAGTGCGACCTGTGACCGCCACCATTCCCGTGTCATGATGCACCGGGCGAGGTTGGAATGCGGTCCGGGTCACTGTGACCCGGACCGCATCAATCTTATCGTTGGCGAATGCCGCCGGCCGGTTGCACGGCCGATTGCGGCGGGCGGGCAGCGAAGCCCGCCCCTTGCGCGACCGGGACGAGCGGCTCGATGCGTACATCGTCGAAGTACGCGACCCCCTCACCGGTGAGCGCCATCGTCAGCGAGATCTGGCCCGATTGCGGCACGCGGCGGTACAAGTGAAACTGCTTCCACTTCCCCTTCGTGCCTGTGAGCCGGACCGCGAGCGGTTCGCCACACACGTCGTCGTAGAACAGCACACCGTCGGCGGTCAACTTGATGTCCTCGGGGGTCTTGATCCAGCCGCTCACGCGGACCAGCGTGCCCGGCGGCAGTTTCACCGGCGGGCTCTCCACCGCGAGGAACGTGCGCTCGAGCGGGCGGGCGAGCCCTTCCGCCGGTTTCCCGTCACCCGCGACGTCCGCGCTGCGCTGGACCTCGAGTTTCAGCACCCCGCGGCCGAGCTCCGGGGCCGGAGGGACGTAGCCGTCCTCGGCCCGCGCGATCGGGCGGCTCGGGAGGAACATTCTCGGCCCCTCGTAGACCGGCTTTTTCGGCTCGATCTTGTCCGCGAGCTTGGCCGCCGAGACCACGCCCGCGGCCACTTTTACGCGATCGATCGTACCGAACCGCGCGACCCATCCCGGGACCGCGGTGACCGGGAACCCGTCGGCGGGGATGTCGGTGTTCCCCGGCTCGAACGACCCGCCCGGTAGCACCGTGGTCGCGGGCTGGCACGCCTGGATCTCGCGGAACAGTTCCCAGTGCTTCGGCAGGCTGAAGTAGCTCACCGCGAACGGACTGGCGCTCGGCGTGTCGAGGGTCGCGACGGCCTGGTTCCAGTGGTCCCGCATGATAAAACGCAGGGGGCGTAGCGCCCGTTGCGCGTCGGTGAACGCCTTATCGTAGAGGCCCGCGGCGAAGTCGCGCCGGGCGTCCTCGTGGAACTGCACGGCCTGCTTGAACAGCCCGTCCGCGCCGCGCACCTGCACGCCCATTTGGGCGAGGCGCGCGTGAACCGTGTAGGTCTTCTCGTACTCCTCGGCCGCGAGGTCCATTGCCCACCGCGCCGCGCTCCGCCCGTACTTGCGGTTATAGTCCTGCCACTGGGCGACCAACCCGTCCTGCTGCAACTCGTTAGTGAATACGATGGGGGCAACGAGGTCGAACTCGGTGATCGTGAGTTCCGTGCCGCCAGTTCGCTTGACGGCGCTGTTTCGCAAGCACTCCACTCCAGCCGGGGAGATGCGCCACGGGTCCGCGCCGTCGGCCACGAGCGGAACGGTCACTTTAATCGACCCGACCGCGCCCTGGTCCGGCACGTATTGGCTGCCCTTTCCGAGCCAGAGGGGGAGCAGCAGTGTCCCGCGACTGCCGCGGATCAGCGCGGCTTTTACATCGGGGTGGTCCGTGTCCAGCCATTGAATACTCTGCGCGCCTCGGGGCGCGAGCAGCACGGGCGCGAGCATCTCCAGTTCGGAATTGAGGATCGCCATACCCTGGAGCCGGTCGCGCCCGAAGTGGCTGTCCGCGAGGAACTGATCGGACCAGAACCCCAGCCCGCGGCACCCGCACGCGACGCTAATGTAGGCGAGCAACCGCACCTGTTCCGGGTGCGGGCCGATCGGGTCCGCGAACTGGTCCCCGTTCTTCGCCCGGGCCACGTTCTCGACGTACCAGTCCGGCGCGTGGTTCTGCACCCACGTCCAGAACACGGCGCGGTCGGAACTGAGGGCCATGCGCTGGGCGATCCAGTCGCGGTACCCGGAGAGTTCGAGACTGGTGAACAGGGGCCAGCGGTGCGCCCCGATGGCGCCGAGGAACGTCGAGTAGCCCTGGAACCCGTCCCACACGTCGGCGCTGAACGGGCGCTTCCCGTCGAACTTGCGGATATAGTCCTGGGTGCGCTTGACCGCGGCGGTTTGTTCCTTAACGCGCCCGCCGCCGAGGTCCCAAAACAGCACGTCCGAACCGGAGAACTTGCGGAAGTAGCCGTCGAGCGCGGCGACCTCCGCTTCGCTCTTGTCGGTCACCGACGCGGGCAGCGCGACCGGGGCCGACGGCACCACCATCCAGCCCTCGCGGTTCGCTTCTTCCAGCACACTGGCGGACACGTCCGCGGGAACCCAGAGTGCGTCGAACCCGGCCTGGCGCAGCACGTGGAGCGGCGCGCCCGTGTGGCGCACGGCCCGGAAGAAGAACGGTTTCCCGTCCACAAACAGTTGTCCGCCGTCTTGCCGGGAGATGCGCCCGCGCGCGCCGCCCGAGGGGGCGCCCGGTTTCGAGCGCCCCGTCGTCGTACCGGGCACGCCGCCCGCGGCGTCGGGCGCCTTCACCGGGCCGATGTCGAGGTCGTCGATCCAGATGTCCGCGGTACCGGGGCCGGTGTAGAGGTTCAGCACGAGCCGGTCGATGTACGCGCCGGTGCTGTTCACCGCGCGCCCGATCTTGGTCTGGAGTACCGGTAGGTGCTTGCCGATGAGCCCGGGAATTTCGGTCAGCGTGAGCTTCTGCCACTGGCCCCTATCGGTGTACGTGTCGCCGACGATGAGCGCGGTGAGGGGCGATTCCGGGTGCGCCGGGTCCGTCTCTTTCGGGAACACGACCCGCGCCCGGAGCTGAATGCCGGTCTTCGTCGCCTTCACCCACACGCCGGCCGAGAGCGCGGCCGTAACCGGGGCCTGGGGCGTGTCGTAGTGGTAGTGAATGAACGCGGCGTCGCCGGTCGCGAGGTCGGACGAGAGTTTGAGGTGCTCGCTGGTCGGCCGGCTGTGGCACGAGTTGTCGTCGATGTCGTGTTCTTTTTCCTCGACCTTCACGTTCGCGTCGCCGCGGACGAGAGCGGTGTTCTTGTTCCCGAAACCGAACCGGTGGATCGTCTCCCCGTAAACGGGCACCAGGGCGAACCCCGCCCCGATAACGACCAGCATGACGCTCGCGAGCACGCACCTGCGATTGGGCCTCGGTACCACGAACGGCTCCTTCCGTTTACGGAACACGGGCCGGTCATATACCCCGCCGCGCCCCCGTGCGGAAGCTCAACCGGAGAACCGGAGAAACCCCGGGCTTCCGCTTTTTGTTTGAACGGAGTATCTTGAAGTCACTGCCTTTACGACCCGTAAATCGGATCGCCCATGCGGTACGTTCCCGTCAAAGATTTGAAGCCGCTTCAAGGATCTGCACGCGCGAAACCCCGACCCGGCCTCCAATAGCTCTCGGACGACGAACTGCTCGAAAGTGTTCAGAACCCGAAAAACGCTGACTACCTGACGGAGAATACTAAAACCGGAGCGCTCGTGGACGGTAACGGGCGCGCCCGCGAACTCCTTCGACGCGCGGGAGATCCGAATAGTACCGTTTCCCCGAGCACACTCGTCCCGGTGCTCCCCTACACGCCCGATCTTTCCATGTTTCCCGATCTGGATTGACCCGATGACCACAACGAAATCCGCCGCCGAGATCCTTCACCGGCTCTTGTACCGCGCGCTCATTGAGATCCGCGAGCAGGGCCGGCAGACGGGAAACAAAGCCGTTTTTCACCTCGCCGACTTGTTTCACACGACCGCTCTGGAGTTGGGGCAGGCTGCCAACGGGAGCGAGTCCTACGACGTGGTCCTGCGCCATCTCGAAGAGAAGGCCGCCGAGAAGGGGGTTGCGCGGTGGTTCCAGAACGCGATTATTGAGGTCGACGACACACAACCCGCTGGCCCCGCCAGCTAATCGTGTGTTTCTCGTGAACCGGTGGGCGGGCGCGGGCTCTTCCTCTACTCTGGCGACGACGGCACGAGTCGTCACACATCACCGTCTCAGAGGAGTTCTCCATGTTCCGACTTCTGGTGGCCGGTTGCGCCCTGGCCCTCGTCGCGTTCAGCGCCGGCGCCGAAGACAAGAAAGAAGACCCCAAGGCCGTGACCACGTGGCTCCGCGAAGTCAACGGCATCGATCTCAAGTTCGAGTTCGGCAAGGACACCGCGACCTTCAACGTGACCAGTGGCGACAACGGCGTCGTCGTGAAGGCCAAATTGACGAAGGAGAAAGACGTGCTGACGGCCGAGTTCACCGACGTGGAGGAGAAGGGCACGTTCCCCAGCAAGCCGAAGAAGGGCGACAAGATCAGCTTCAAGTGGGTTGCTAAAGACGGTACCGCGACGCTCTCCGAATTGAAGGGCGCGGACGATGCCAAGGATGTCCTCGAAGGCGAGTACAAGCTGAAGAAGTAACCGCCGAACGAAACGCGCGAAGGCCGCACGCGGATTGCGTGCGGCCTTCGCTTTTATTTACTCCGAGCCGGCCGACTACACGTTGACCTTCTCGAACGGCTTCACTTTCACGGGCTTCACCACCAGTCCGCTGCGGATCGCGGAGGCGGACACCCACACCTTCTTCA
This sequence comes from Gemmata palustris, assembly GCF_017939745.1. Classification (NCBI taxonomy): domain Bacteria; kingdom Pseudomonadati; phylum Planctomycetota; class Planctomycetia; order Gemmatales; family Gemmataceae; genus Gemmata; species Gemmata palustris. Next base: position 7,389,103 of record NZ_JAGKQQ010000001.1, read on the forward strand.
CCACGCCGTCCACGACGCAGCGCATTTTCTGGAGGTTCGGTTTGAACTTCCGCCGGCTGGTGCCGAGGATCTTCTTACCGACGCCGCCGAGGTACTTCGCCTTACCGCGGTACTTCTTGCGGTTCCCAAAAACCGCCTTTTTACCGGTGAAAACGCACGTCTTGGCCATGACCGTGATCCCGTGACATTACCCCGGTAGTCCGAGGCGAACGCGAAGCTTCCAAGTCTCAAGTCGTCGAGTCGCAAGCGACAGAGCCGAAGACACTTAAGGTACTGATCTTCGATTTTATGGCTTACGACGTTTAGGCTTTATGACTTTTTTACTATAGCGGGCCGTCCGGCTGTGGCAAGGATTCCAGTCCCGCGATATACATGGCCCGCACCCATTCGCGGAGCCGCCATGCCCGAATCCGAATCGCCACAAGTCCGCCGCGACCGGCACAGCGCGCTCGGCGCGGCCGCAATCGTGTGCCTTTCGGTGCCCGCGCTCGCGATCCTCGTGATCGATTCCCCCGCGGACGCGCGCCGGGGGAACGTGCTGTGGCTGGTCGGGTCGATGGTGGGTTTCGCGCTTTTGCCGTTCCTCTACTGGGCGCCGTACCGGGCGCTGGGGCTGGTGCCGCTGGCCGCGGTCGCGTGGCTCGCCGCGGTCGGGCACGGCGTGTACTGGGGCGAGTGGCCCGGCTGGGCACACGGCGCCCCACTCGGGCTCATCGTCGGTGCGCTCGCGCGCGGGCGCCGGGGACAGGAGCCGTGGCCGGAAACGGCCGCGCTATTCGGCGCGACCCTCGTGGGGTTCGGGATCGCGTGGGCGTGCGTGACGCGCGGGCGCCCGTTCGCGGCACCGCAGGGGCTCGTTCTGATCGCGTCCGTTGCGCTCGTCGGTTGGTCGTGGGCGCGGCTCTTCCGCCCGCTGTTCGAGCTGGTGGTGGAACCCGTTTTGTGGTTGATGTACCGCGTTCGGCGCGCCGGCCCCGGCTTCACGGACTTTCCGCGAACCGGGCCGTGTCTCGTGATCGCTAATCACGCCTGTTGGCTCGATCCCGTTTTCTTGGCGAAGGTGCTCCCCCGGCCGCTCACGCCGATGATGACCGCCAAGTTCTACGACCTGCCACTCATCCGGCGCCTGATGGTCGCGTTCGGCATCATCCGCGTGCCGGAGAAGGCGCTCAAAAAGGACGCACCCGAACTCCTCGAAGCGATCGCGGCGCTGGACCGCGGGGAGTGCGTGGTGATCTTCCCGGAGGGCTATTTGCGCCGGTCGGAAGACCGCCCCCTGCGCCGGTTCGGGCAAGGGGTGTGGCAAGTGCTCAAGGCGCGCCCGAGCACGCCCGTGTTCGCGACGTGGATCGAGGGCGCGTGGGGGAGTTACACGTCGCACTCCAAAGGGGTGCCGATGAAAAACAAGAAACCGGACTTCCGTCGGTCGATCGGTGTGGGTGCGTCGGCCGCGGTGGTGGTGCCTCCGGACATCCTCAGCGCGCACCTCCCCACGCGAACGCACCTCATGAACCTCGTGGGCGCAGCGCGGGTGCATTTGGGGCTCGACCCGCTCCCACCGTTCGAGCTGCCCGCAAAAACGGACGACATCGAGAACGAAGGGTGAGGGCACACTAACTTTTTTGCTTGTCGAAACCCCATTCGCGCGGTAGTAAACTTCCGTCGAGAAAACCGGGCACAAGGCACTGATACGAAATGACGGTTCTGGCGCGAGTTCGGCTGGCACGCACCGCTTACGCGGCTGCCGGCGCGCTCGCGCTTGCCGCTATTTTCGCCGTTGCCGTAGTCACATGACTCCGGGTTCGACCGTGTTCTGAAACACTCGTCGGCCCCGGAGTCAAACTCCGGGGCTTTTTGCTTATCCAAGGAGCATCGCATGCCGCCGGCGCCCCTGTCGCGGTCGGGCAAGTCCCGCCGCACCACCGATTCGCCCATCAGTTACTTCATCCAGAAGGCGCTCGAAACGCCGGGCCTGATCTCGTTCGCGGCCGGGCTCGTGGACGAGGGCTCGCTGCCGGTGGACGAAGTGGGCGCCGCGGTCGCGCAGATCGTCGCCGACCCGCTCGCGGGCCGCGCCACGCTGCAGTACGGTTCCACCCAGGGCCTACCGGAGTTGCGCGAACAGGTTCTCCAACTGGTGTGCGACGCGGACGGCGTGCGGCCCTCCGATGTGAGCCTCACCGTCAACGACGTGTGCATCACGACCGGCTCGCAACAACTGCTCTACCTGCTCGGCGAGGCGCTGTTCGATCCGGGCGACATCGTCATCACGGAAGCCCCGTCGTACTTCGTGTTCCACAGCCTGCTCCAGTCGCACGGCGCGAAGGTGCTGACGGTGCCGCTGGACGAACACGGCATGAAGATGGACGCGCTGGAGGCGCTGCTCGAGCGGCTCCGCCGGTCCGGTGAGTTGGCCCGCGTGAAGGTGATCTACACCGTCGATTACTTCCAGAACCCGACCGGGCTGACGCTCGCGGTGGATCGCCGCGCGAAGCTGGTGGAACTGGCCCGCCGGTACAGCACGGACCACCGGATCATCGTTCTCGAAGACGCGGCCTATCGCGAGTTGCGCTTCACCGGCGCCGATCTGCCCAGCGTGAAGCGGTTCGACCCGACGAACGAGTTCGTGGTGTACACGAGCACGTTCTCGAAGCCGTGCGCGCCCGGGCTGAAGACCGGTTACGCTCTCATGCCGCCCGACCTGATGGCCCCGCTCCTTCACCTGAAGGGCAGCCACGACTTCGGCTCCGCGAACCTGTCGCAGCACATCGCGTCGCGGTTGATCGCGTCCGGCGCCTACGCCAAGCACGCAGAGCACCTCCGCAACGTGTACCGCAAGAAGCGCGACCTGATGGTTCAGGCGCTGGAATCGGAGTTCAGCGACTTCCCGGCCGCGCGGTGGACCGTTCCGGCGGGCGGGTTCTACGTGTGGCTCACGTTTGATGGCATCGATACCGGCCCGAACGGTCCGCTCGTTCAAGCGGCGCTCGAAACGGGCGTACTGTACGTGCCGGGCGAGTTCGGTCACGTGTTCGATGGGGAGGAATCCGTGCCGAACAACGAGTGCCGCTTGTGCTTCGGTGTGGCGACTGAGGAGCAGATCCCCGAAGGCATCCGCCGGTTGCGCAAGGCTTGCGCCGCGATTAGCACCGGGAAGCGTGAAAAGGTGAAGGTGGGGGTGTGATGCGCGCGGGTTGCGGAGCGCTCCGTGGCCCGGCTCGGGTGTTTCCTGCTCTGTCTTCGCGGCACAGGCCCGAGTGCCTGTGCCGCCGATCAGAAAAACGCGCTAATCCACATACGCATCCGCGCCCAAGTCCTGGAGCATCTCCTGGCGCTGTTTGTCGTAGTTCATCAGGTCGAGGCGCTGGCGGTAGTGCCGTGCTTCGATGCGGCGCTGCGCCAGGCGGAACAGAGGCGCGAACGAGTTCCAGTCGCGGCTCCCGCCGGCCTTGCCCAGCGCTTCCAGTTCCTTCTGCTTCGCGCCGCCCAGCCCTTCGAGCAGCTGATCTTCCAGTGCGAGCATGAACTGCGAGCTACCGGGGTCGCCCTGGCGCCCGGCGCGCCCGATGAGCTGCCGGTCGATGCGCTCGGCCTCGTGGCGCTCCGTGCCGATCACGTGCAGGCCGCCGTTTGCGGCCACCCCCGGCCCCAACTTGATGTCAGTCCCGCGCCCGGCCATGTTCGTCGCGACCGTCACCATGCCCGGCTGCCCGGCGCCCGCGACCACGTCCGCTTCGTGCTCGTTCTGCTCGGCGTTCAGCACCTGGTGCGGTACGGCTGCGGCGGTCAACTTCGCGCTCAGTTTCTTCGACGCCTCCACGGTCCGCGTACCGATCAGCACCGGGCGCCCGGACGCGAGCATCTCCTGCGTCTTCTGCACCACCGCATCAAACTTCGCGTCCTCGGTGGGGTACACGGAATCGGGTAGCACGTTGCGCAGGTTCGGCTTGTTCGTCGGCACCTTCGTCGTCCAGCGCCGGTACACTTTCCGCATCTCCCAGAAGTTCGGGAGCAGCGTACCGGACATCCCCGCGAGCTTCTCGTACAGACGGTAGAAGTTTTGGAACGTGACCTGCGCCGCGTGCGAACTCGGCATGTTGATCGCGACCTTCTCCTTCGCCTCGACCGCTTGGTGCAGCCCGTCGCGCCAGTGGCGGTCGGGCATCGGGCGCCCAGTGCCCTCGTCGATGATGACGATCTTGTTTTCGCTGTTCACCATGTAGTGCTGGTCGCGGGCGAAGCGGTAGTAGGCGTGCAGCCCGCGCTCGACGGCCTCGAGCAACTTGTCCATCGCCTTCGCGTGCTTACCGGTCGGCGGGTTGGAGTACCGGACGAGGTGCTTGCCGGCGTCGGTCAGCTCGATCTTGTCCTTCTTCGCGTTCATGTGGAAGTGTTCGTCGCGCTTCATGCTGCGCGCGAGTTCGTCGGCCCACTTGAACACCACTTGCTCTTCCGGGTCAGCCAATCGAGTGGGGTTCGCGATGATGAGGGGCGTCTTCGCTTCGTCCACGAAGATGCTGTCGGCCTCGTCCACGATGGCGTAGTGCAGCCCGCGCTGCACGCGCGGGTCCAGGCGCCCGCCGCCGCCCCCGGTCCACGCGGCCCAGAACGGCGCGGCCGTGGCTTGGCCGCCGCGCAGCTTCAGCCGGTCGCGGAGGAAGTCGAACCCGAACTCGGCCGCGGTGCCATAAGTAACGTCGGCCTTGTACGCGGTGATGCGGTCGCCCTCGTCCATCTTCTGTTGGAGCACGCCGACCGTCATCCCGAGCTTCTGGTACACCGGGCCGATCCACTCCGCGTCGCGCTTGGCGAGGTAGTCGTTGACCGTGGTGACGTGGACGCCCTTGCCGGAGAGCGCGTTGAGGTACGCCGGCGCGCTGGCGGACACGGTCTTCCCCTCGCCGGTCGCGAGTTCGACCAGGCCGCCGACGTGCATTACCGCGCCGGCCGCGAGTTGCACGTCGAACGGGCGAATGTTGAGCGTGCGCTGGATCGCGAGCGACGCGAGCGCGAACGCTTCCGGTAAGAGCTTGTCGAGATCCCACTTCCCGCGCGCCTTGCCCCGCAGCCCCATGCTCAGTTCGACGAGCTGCGCATCGGTCACGTCGGCGTGGAGTTTCTCGAAGTACCGCACCTTCGGCACGAGGAGCGCGGCCCGCGACAGCCGGCGCTTCCAGGGTGGGCCGACGCGCGCGACGGTCGTGTTCACGGGCCACGTCCCGAGCCGGCCCGGGGTGTTCTCGATCTTCCGCGGGGCTTCCGCGTGTTCGGGCGCAGCGGGCGGAATAGCGGTACTCATTCTCGGCCCCTTGAGGTCGGAGACTTCCCTACTCACCTTAGCGGGCGGGGCAGCAGAACGCTACCACCGTGGCGTTCGATGTTTGATGCGGGCGCGGGCGCGAGAGAAGTGACGAAACGAAAATAACGCGGGGCGAGCCGAAGCTCGCCCCGCGTACCAAGCATACTTACGGGTCCCGTCCATCCCTTAGGTAGCCTGGCAGCCTAAACCGTTCCCCCCTCGGAACGGTAAAAGCCCACATTGAAGAGCCACCAACTCGCACAAAAACTGCGGGTCGGTTGCCCCCGTCGCGTTGCCGGTTGAGAGCAGCACTTGGGGACAACAAAGTAATAGATCACGCACCGCGCCGGTGCAAACAACTGGAGGTAAAAAATACAAAATGTCAGTTCTTCGCGGGTGGCCTGAAAAGTACAACCGCTACCGCGCGAAACTGGCGAAGATGTGCGCCCGGAGTGACCGGTACAACGCAAAAAGCCGCGACCATCGGGTCGCGGCTTTTTGCGTCGCGGGTTCGCACCTTACGGCTGGCTGCCGCGGTAGCGAGTTGCGGTCACGGAACCGGCCTTATCCCAGTCGGCCGGGATCGGCCGGCGTGATTCTTCGTCGGAGTAGTGCCAGTGGCGGAGGGCCTCTTCGCCCACGAGCCAGGAGAACGCGGCGGTGCGGCCGTTCACTTTTGTTGGGAAGTCCACTTCCCCGGCCTCGTCGTCCACGAGCGCGACGCCCAAGCTGTTCAGCTCGGTGACGGCGATGTTCCAGGCTTTTTCGGCCGCGGCGATCTCGTCGATCACCTGGTAGCGCCGCTGGCGCTCCTGCCAGACGAGGTCGCGGCGCTGCCGGTCGAGGCGCTCTTGCTCGGGAACGAGGCGGTTGATCGCGCGGCGGGCGTTCTGGACGTCCGTCACGATGCTCCGGACGAGGGGAAGCATCTGACGAGCGGTCGTGAGGTCGAGGGTGACCTCTTTCTTACGAGGCTTTCCCGCCGAGTTACTCGCGCGGTTGGGCGTGTTGCTCATTGGTGGCTCCCGGAGTGAGTGAGGGGGGAGCGGTCGCCCCTCTGTCACCATTCTAGGAGCGCCCGCGCCGAAATAACGTCGGACGGACGCGGAATTGTGACAGAAGGTTCGACCCCACTCTCCCAGTGTTAAGTTCGATGGTCCTGGCCACAAATCGATGCGGTGCCGGTGGATTTTTGATTGATACCCTTCCGCGCCCAACAAAAGAAGGTCAGTCGCGCATTGCGCCGCCCTGAATTCGCCGGGCGCGGCGAACTTCACCGGCTGGGCAAATAGTCCCCGGCGGGGCGCTCGCATCGGCACCGTCGATGGGTGGTGAGGGCAATGCCGATCCGAAGATCAGAGGAAGTGTCTAAGAACTGCGTTCCCGAAGGGTTCCGTCAAACTTTGCCCGACGGGTCGGTGTGTTACAGCGCCGAGTGGCCCAGAGCACTTTTCAGGAGCGGGAGAAACATTTCTGGGGCATCGGAATTGCAAAGGCAGAGCAGCACTGAACGCGGCCCGTTCTCGCAACGAGCGGTTCGGTATTCCTTCGCCCGTTAATTGGAGATCCACTCATGATGAAGTACACCCTACGTGCGGCCTCCGCCGCCCTTCTCCTTACGATTGGGGCGTTGCCCGTTCTCGCCGCGGACCCGCCCCGGATCGTTACCGCGGCGCCCGCGGTCGGCAACCACTTTCGCGCCAAGCAAGTGATGGGCACGAAGATCCTGATCGGCGGGAACACGGCGATCGGCACCGTGGAAGACCTGGTGTTCGATGACGCGGGGAACCTCGAGTACCTGATCGTCTCGACCGACAACAACAAGCTCGTGAGCGTGCCCTGGGACGCCGCGAAGTGGGATCTGGATAAGAAGGTCGGGACGCTCGGCATCACCGTCGAGCAGTACAAGACGATCCCGACGTTCACGACCACGACCTATCCCAGCTTCTACACGCCGACGTACCGCACCGAAACGTACAAGTTCTACGGGCTGACCCCGCGCGAGCTCCGGCGCATCGAGCGCCGGCTCCCGTAAGCAATCGCGTGCGCACTATCAGCGGACCGGTGCGCGGGGGACGAGAACCCGCGTTCCCGGTCCGCTGGCGTTTGTCTGAAACCCCGACGATAACTTCTGGTTTACCCTCGTCGCAGCAGATTAGTGCGACGGTTTGGGGGAAAATGGCTGTCGGATAAATGGGCAGATTGGAACGATTGGGGTGGTGTTACCGTTGACGCCGTCCCGCCCGCAGCCTATACCCGACATTCGGTTCGTCGCCCTCCCTATCCAACGATCCGACACCCTGATTCCGGAGTGCCTCCCAATGCTCACGCGTATTCTCTCCCGCCTGCGCCGAAGCACGGCCCCGAGTCGCCCCACGCCAAAAGCATTCAAGCGGTGCCTAAATCTCGAAGCGTTGGAGGCCCGTGAAGTACCCGCGATCCTTTACGGATTGACCGGGGCCAACACACTGCTGCGGCTCGATAGCGCGAACCCGACCGTGACCACAACCGTTACTGTGACCGGGCTGGGGGCGAACCAGCAACTCGTGGGAATCGACTTCCGGCCGCGCACCGGCCAACTGTACGGCAGCTCGGTCGTCGACGCGAGCGCCAACAACTCGATCATCTTCACCTACCGCATCAACCCGCTGACCGGGGCCGCGACGCTTGTGGGCCAGACGGCCGCCGCGGTGCCCGGCGCCGGGGACGTCGCGACCGGGTACGACTTCAATCCGACCGTGGACCGCATCCGCTACGTGAACGTGAACGACGAGAACGTCCGCCTGACCCCGGTCAACGGCACACTCGCGGGGGATGACACCGATCTGACCGTAGGCGCGGACATTATTGGCGCGGCCTACGACCGCAACACCGACCGCCAGAACAACGCGGGGGACACGAACACGCTGCCGACGACACTGTTCCTCATCAATCGCGCGACCAGTTCGCTTGCCCGGTTAGGGGACATCAACGGTACGCCCATTAGTCCCAACGGCGGGGTGGTCACCGATATCGGCGCCCTGGGTGTAACGCTCGACGCCGGGGCCAATGGCGGCTTCGATATTCTCGAAAGCACACTCAACAACGGCCTGGGAACGGCGTTCGCGGCCCTGACGGTGAGCGGTATCACCGGACTGTACAGTATCGATTTGACCACTGGAACCGCGACGCTCGTGGGCGCGATCGGCACCGGAACGACGCAGATCGCGAGCCTGGCCGCGGCGCCGGACGGTGTGGTGGTGGTCGGCTCCGGGCTCGGGGCCAACGGCGACGTGCGCATCCTCGACTCCACGACTGGCGCGGTGCGGACCACGATCATCCCATTCGCCGGGTTCCAGGGCGGCGTGCGGGTCACCGCGGGCGACGTGAACCGCGACGGCATCCCGGACGCGGTCGTGAGCGCGATCGCCCCGCAGGGGCACGTGAAGGTGTTCGACGGGGTGACCGGTAACCTCGTACAAAGCTTCTTCGCGTTCGCCGGATTTGCGGGTACGGTGAACGTCGCCACCGGCGACGTGAACCGCGACGGGTACGCCGATATCATTGTGGCGGCCAACGGGGTGAACGGGCATGTGAAGGCGTTCAGCGGGCTCGACGGCTCGCTGCTCGGCAGCTTCCTCGCGTACCCGGGCTTCCTCGGCAACGTGACCGTGTCGGCCGCGGATTTCAACAACGACGGGATCGACGAGATCGTGACCGCCGCCGCGATCAACGGGCACGTGAAAGTGTTCAACGTCGACGGGACCGCGTTCACCTCGGCTACGCTGCCGAACTTTGCCAACAGCTTCTTCGCGTTCACTCCCTATGCGGGTGACGTGAACGTGGCCGCGGGCGACGTGACCGGCGACGGTATCGCGGATATCGTCCTGAGCAGCGGGTCCGGTACGCGCGGCAACGTGCGCGTATTCAGCGGGCTGAACAATACGCTGGTCAGCAGCTTCTTCGCCTACGGCAGCGGAGTGACGAGTGGCGCGTTCGTGGCGCTGGCCGACGCGAACGGCGACGGGCTGCTCGACATCCGCGTGACGCCGGGCCTGGGTCAACAGGCCAACGTCACGACGTTTGACTCGGTCGGCACGTCGATCGGGACGACGTTCTCGGCGTTCACCGGCTTCCAGGGCGGCGCGACGATCGGCGGCGCGCGGTTCTAATCGCTCGCCGCAGTATCGATCTTGCGCAGAGGTTCGGCGATACAAGATCGCCGAACCTCTGTTGCACGCGCCCGCACTTGTACCGCCTCATCATGATTCGGTCCGCAAGTCACTTCGAGCCCTACTGCGCTCGCACTTCAAGTGAATAGCTGAATCACAATTCGTGCGACCTCCCGAACGGGCCGCCGATTGGAGTAGCTTTGATTTGGTCCGCTGGGGGCAAAGAAAAGGCCCGCTCAACTCGAAGCGGGCGGCGGGGACGGTGCGTCCGGGAGCACCCCGGGCGGCATGACAATGGAACCGGTGCCGTCGTCGAGAGCGGCGGTCGCGGCGTGAGGCGTCGGGACCGCCGCGCCCGGTAATTTACCCGGAATGATGATGGGCTTGATTTCGCCGGTGATGAGGTCCAGCACGATGCACGTCTTCGGGTTCGCGCGGAACAGCGCACCGGGGTTCGCGACCAACGTGCGCCCGGTGCGGTGCTGCTCGCGCACGTGCGTGTGACCGTAGAACACGTAGTCGAAGTAGTCGGCGTTCTCCAGTTGGCGCAACTGGTGGCGCTCGTGGCTGTGGACCCAGGCGATCCGCTTCTCGGCCAGTGTGAGCGCGCCGAACGACTCGTAGTGGGTGCCGCCCGAGTCCTTGATCGCGGCGGCCAGCTTCGCCTTGTCCTTGTCCCAGTTGCCGAACACGAAGTGCGTCGGGATCGGTTTGAACACGCGGACCGTGTCCGGCGACTCGATGTCGCCGCAATGCAGGACCAGTTCGACCTCCTGCTCTAACAGGAGGCGAACGGCTTCCGCGACCGCCTCCTGGCGGTCGTGGGTGTCGCTGACAACCCCGATCCGCATAGTTCCCCCGTTACGCCCCAATTCGACGCCCGCCGACACACATTTACTACCTTAACAAACCGGAAGAGGGTCGGGTATATCGGGTGCGCCGGGTATCGCGAGTCGGGCGCCGCGAACCGGGTTTTTCTGGAACCGGACAAACAACAACTGCTTAAACTATCAGTCATCGCTCTTATTATTCCGCGCTCGGGGAGCGCCTTTTGCTTTTGCGGACCCCGGGTCACCCGATTAATCGGCACATTCGCTGCAGTCACTTTTTCGGGAACGCGAGCGCGTTAACGAGCTCGCGGTCGCGCGCGCCGACGGCCTTCGCCTTGTCCGGTTTCATGGCGAAGGTGACCGCCACTTGGTCCCCCTGCGGGCCGGCGACCAAGTTGAAGCTCTGAACCACGGGCAACTCTTCCATCTTCCCTTCTGCCGTGATGCGGTACATCCAGCGCCCGTCCGGGGACGAAGTTTCGGCGTCTTCGATCACGCGCGACGCGACCCAACCCGCCGTACTACCCACGGCCTTCTTGAACTCGTCGGCCGGAGTGTGTTTGCCCGGGTCCGCCTTCTTCCACACCATGAAAGTGGCCTGCGCGATGAACTCGCCCTTGTCGAGCAGGCGCAGAATGAGGTGCTGTTCGGTCTGACCGGTGACGTGCCAGTCGCGGGGGTAAACGAGTTCGTAGCGCTTCTTCGGGTCCGCGTGCCGGAGCAGGGCCAGCGCCGCGGGCACGTCGCCCTTCGGCACGGCCGCGAGTGCCGCGTCGGTCAGTTCCTTCGGCACTTCGGCCAGGGCCGCGCGCTTGAGAGCGACCGTCACCTCGACCTGCGACGCGGGCGCGACCGGCCCCTGTTCGCGGTCGTCTTTTTGCTTCCATGTCAGCGCGGTCACGCGCTTCGCGGTCGCGTCAAACGTGCCGGTCGCGGTTATCGTCAGCGTGACCTTCGCCCCGTTCTCGATGCCCTCCGCCGTTCCCTCAATGGTGAAGGTGGCTTGCCCGTTCGCCGCGGCGGTCAGCTTCCCGGTGAGGCCGTTCTTGATGAGGCCGTCGAACAAACACGCGGCCTGCACCGCCGCGGGGGCCACGGTCCACGAGTCACCGACGTTCACGGCCTTGTTGGGGAGCAACCCGGGGATGCACTGCGGGTTGAAGTGCTCCGTGACGAGGTCGAGCTCGTCGCGCGTGAGCGGCCCGGTCGGGCTGAAGCAGAAGGTGCCGTCGGAGTTCCGGTGCGCGACGATCAGCGCGCGATCGGTCGGGAGCGCGCGATCGGCTTTGTCCCCGCTCACGACGGCGGACGCCGCGGCGCTATCGTAGTAGCGCGCGGACCGGGCCGGCATTCCGTCGGCGGTGGTGAGCGTTCGTTCCGCGAACAGGTGCCGCGCCTTCGCGTCGAGGCGGATCGGTTCCTTCGTGCCCTCTTGTGTGACGATCAGTTTGCCCGTCAGGTCGAGTTCGACGCTGTACCGGAAGCACTCGCCCGCGGCCGGGGCTTCGCCGAGGGTAACTTGTGCGCGGGCAACTGGGGTGAAGGCAATAAGGGCAATCAACGTAACGGCGGCGCGGCTCATTCGGTGTCTCCGTGTGTACGGGAGGCAATGAGCGGCGGTGCATACGTTGGGAGGGGGCGCACCGTCAAGGCGAACCCTGCTCATCAAAGTGAGGTTGGTGAAGTTCGGTTAATTGGGCACCCGCCGCCCGTGCGAGCGGGGGTTCGCCGGGTCACCCGATTTCCATTATCACGCGGAACCCGATGGTCTCGGAGGGCGAGTCCGGGGCGTGGCCGCGCCGGGCGGCGCTGCGGCACTCGATCACGGGCAGGCCCCAACAGCCCCCGCGAATCACCCGCATCTGCCCGCGCTTCGGCCCGGGCGGGTCCTCGAGCGGGCTGTCGAAGTAGTAATACTCGTCGAACCAATCGTTCACCCACTCCTGCACGTTCCCGTGCATGTCGTGGAGTCCGAAGGCGTTCGCGGGGAACTGCGCGACCGGCCCCGAGCTTTTGCCGGACTGCTTGTGGCCCGACGTCATGAACAGGGCGTCCTTGGGCGTGAGCTTGTCGCCGCACGCGAAGTCGGTGGTGGTCCCGGCGCGGCAGGCGTACTCCCACTCCGCTTCGGTCGGGAGCCGGTAGCTGCGCCGGTGGACCTCTTCGTCCGTCATGCGCGCGAGCTTGTCGCAGAACCGGAACGCCTGGTCCCAGGTGAGGTGATCGACCGGGTGATCGAGCCCGCCCCCGCGCGAGCGGCTGAACTTGCTCGGGTTCTTCCCCTTCACGGCTTCGTACTGCGCCTGCGTGACCGGCACGACGGACATGTAGAACGGCCGCGTGATCTTGACCGTGTGCCCCGGGCCTTCGTAGGTGCGCCCGGAGGTGTCGTCGCCCATCCGGAAGGTGCCAGCCGGTATGCGCACGAACGTCATGCCGATGGAGTTCTTCATCAACCGGATGGCGCCGGTGGTGGACGTACCGGGGCCGCCGGACGTGAGCGGCCCGCCGCCCGCCGCAACGAGCATGGCGGCCGCGGCGCCCGCAGCGGCCTCGGCCTTGTACTCTCTCCCGCGTGCGGTCGCTATCGGCACGTGCAGGGACGAGCCGGAGCCCTTCAGTGAGATCAGTTTGGACCCGTCCGGACCGGCGGGGTCGGGCGGGGCGACGGTCACGCCGGCGAGCGCCTCGACCAGCGCCGCGGCGCTCTTGGGGCGCTTGTCGGCGCGCGTACTGAGGCACGATTGGAGCACGCGGGCCTGCGAATCGGTGAACCCGGCGGGGCGCAACTCTTCGATCCATTCCGCGCCAAACGGTGCCGCGGCGGAGGGGTCGCGCTTGAGTAACTGGTACCAGATGACGCCGATCGCGTGGACGTCGTCGGTCGGCGCCGGCGGTTCTTTCTTCACCTGTTGCGGGCACGCATACAGGCTCGTCGCGGCCCCGCGGTGGGCCAGGCGCTGTTGCTCCCCGCGCGGGCCGCCCTTCGCGAGCTCGAGCGCGCGCACGCTCTCGATCTGCCCCCAACCGAAGTCGCTCACCCACATGGTGAACTTGCCGCCGTCGGTGGGGTGCAGCAGCACGTTACTCGGTTTCAGGTCGCGGTGGATCACGCCCTTTTCTTGCGCCTTGGCGACGATCGCCGCGAGGCGCCGAACTAACTTCAGTGCGGCTTCGGGCTTGGCGCTGTCGTAGCGCCACTTCCACTCGAACATCAGCCCGGCGAGGTCGTAGCCGCTCACGAACGGCGCTTCGAGGCACGGCGGGTCCGTTTCCAGGTACACCCCGCGCAGCGGGAGCACGCCGGACACGTCGTTCAGATCGAACACGTCGGTGAACAGGTCCGTGTTGGCTTTCACGCGGTCGCGCGATTCGTCGTCGATCACGAACTTGAGCGCGACGGGCCGGGCGTCGCTCTGGGTCGGGTCTTCGCCGCGCCACACCTCGGAGTTCTGGCCCAGCCCGCGCAGTTCGGTGAGCGTCCAGTCGTCGAGGCCGGCGGGCTTGTCGCCCGGGCGGAATCGGGGAATTCGCGGCGGCAAGAACCCCGCGAACTCTTCCGGCTTGGTGAGCTCGAACCCCTCGGGCACCGAGCGCCCGTCGGAATCCGAGGGGCGGCGGAGGCTCTGCCGGACCGCGACCGGGAGCGCGCGGAGGTAATCAGCGAGTTCGGCTTTGGGGACCGAGTGCGTGGTCGCGAGTTCGGTGATGAGTTCGCCCAGGCGCCGTTCGTACTCGTTCGGATCGACCGCGGCGCAATCGGCGATGGCCGTGCGCAGGTCGGTACCGGGTAGTTTCTTGTGCGCGTAGTCGAACGCGGCCCGCGCGATATCGGGGAGCACGTCGGCGAAGGGCCACAGGCCCTGTAACGCCTTGCGACCCTTTTCGCAAAGCGATTGACCGACGCATTCGAGTAGGGCTTGCAAACGCGGCATGGCGACGCCTCCGGGCGGGAGAGAGTATTGCCGGCGGCAAACGTAAGTGATGTTACGAGTGTAAACTAATCGACCTTAACTCACAAGCCTGTACGCGATCCCCCACCGTCCTCACGGCCCGAAGTCAAGACGACGCGCTCCGCTCCGGCTCACTGCACCGGGTTCGATTCGAGGGCGAGCCGTTCGCACTGTGTGGTTGGGATACTCTGCTGAACCGGGGGTTTCATACGCCCGTTTGTAGTTCGTTGCGGCGCGGCTAACATTTGCTAACATTTTTGGATCGAAGGCCTCGGCGAGCGATCGGAATCACACTAAATGCTGGAATTTCAAGCTATTCAGCGTTTTTAAGCCCCTCTCCCGCCTGCGCCGATTGCTAACAACGGCTGACAACTGCTTCACAAACACCTCCGGTTTCGGGGTACGAGACAAGGAACTTGTGGGGCGCCCGCAAGAAGGCCGCCGACGCGGGCAAGCCGATTCTGCTCTGGGAAATACGGGCACCCCCTCGGTTGTGGATGAAACAACATCGTGGTGGGCCGCGCGTCCGCCTTCGCCGATCCTGACATCATCCGCATGTGCCAAGAGAAGTTCGTTCCCGTGACCGGTGACGACTGGTACCAGCGCCGGCGCAAAGACAAAGAAGGCGCGTTCTTCCGCGGCATTGCCGACTCGCTCGGTAAGAAGGGTCACACGCTCCAGGCATCTACGTGTTTACGGCTGATGGCACAACGACCGCTACAAGAACACCGGCCAGAGCGCGGACGCGATCAAGAACATGATGTGCGTTGGCCGGCGACAAGCCCGGCGATCTCGTTCCACCGCAAGGTATCCGCGACAAGGGTACTTGGGGCTGAAGTGAACCGGCTCTTGGTAGCCGTGTCACATTCCGGGAAGAAGCTGAATGCTCTGCCGAAACCGTTACGTGTCTCCACGGAAAATCGAATGGTGCCACAACCGCAAAACCAAGCAAGCGAGGGCATCGGGACGTATTTTGCCTTCACTCTGACATCTGTAATCACGCTGCCGAAAGCAGATTGGGCGAAGTTCTTGGAAGTGTTGGACGCGCCACTGGCGCCGATCGATGAGCTGAAAGCGCTCTTCGCGGAAGCCGGGCCGCGGGGTGACAACAAGCCGTTTACGATCGCGGAGTGATCGCGCTAAACCACTCCGCGACTCTGCACACAGCACGTTTCGGATGACGCCGAATTGGTTGGGCGCGCTATTTCACGCTGACTCCGACCGGCGCGCTCCAGTGCCCGCAGCGCCCGGTGTTGTCGCGCCAGCGGGCGCGGACCCGGTACTCGCCCGGTTCCTTGAACACTTCCGGCGGGATGTCGATCGTGCGGCCCGATTTCACCTCTTTCCGCCAGTGCTCGTCGAGTTCGTACCAACCGAGTTGACCGACCCGCCCGACCCGCCACTCCAGCACCGCTGACGTGTGTTTGGCAGGTGAGGCGAACGCTGATGACTCGAACCGGAACTTGCCGCCGGTCCGGTCCACCGTCGGCTTCGCGGGGATCTTGTCGTCCTTGGCTTCGTGGGCCAGGTAGCCCCACCCGTAGCCGCGCGGCTCGCCGTCGTTCGGGGCGTAGTTCTTGGTTGGGCGCGAGTCGGTGCAGAAATCGACGAGGTACTTGCGGAACCCCGCGAAATCGTTGGTTGCCAGAGTTCGCGTCCACTTCCCGCCGAAGTGCTCGGCGCTGGCCGGGTTCACGAAGTACGCGCCCTGCGGGTTGATCCGCGGCGAGAAGTTCCAGCGCGCCTCATCGAGTCGGGGCCAGTCCACTGTATGCTCCTTCGGGGTCAGCGCGGCGCCGAGGTCCGATACCAGTTGCCCCACTTGACCGCCGCGTTCGGTGCCGTTGGCGGCGAACAGGTCGAGGATCTCCCGCGCGCGGTTGCGGTACTCGATCGCGATCGCGGGGTGATTGAGGCACCCGATGGCCTCGATGTAGCCCGGCTGGTGGTGCCGCGGGACGAACGTCATGTCCATGTCCCACGGGATCGGTGCCCATCGGCCGTCGGGGTGGCGGTAGTACCCGTGGTTGCCATCGGGCCGCAGGTCCACGTTGCCCAGCAGCCGGTTCAGTGCGTGGAAGCTGTAGTACGCGGGCAGGTCGAGGTTCTTCCGCCACCAGTCTTCCTTGGGGTTCGACCGCATCCCGTTGAGGAATTTTTCCCACTCCTTCGGCGCGTCTGCCATCTCCTTGGGTGCGTGCTTGACGCCGCTCTGCGCGCTAACCGTCAAGCCGTCCGCCAGTTTGCGGTCGGCGAGCAGCTTCGGCTTCATGTCGCCCATCGCCACGTACAGGCCCCACAAGTCGCCCGCGAACTGGTCCTTTGCGGACACCTCGTCGGCGTCCGTGACCACGCGCCACTGCACCCACGTTGCCGGGGGAGCGGGTACGCCGGCGAGCCGGTACGAGCGCATCGAGAGCACTTCGTCCAGGCCCGCGATGCCGCGGTGGACCGGCAGGTACGGGGTGGAGCCGCCGGGGTTCAGGTCGAGGCCGTCGCACGCGGCCGGGAACGGTTTGCCGTCGTGGTCGGCGAAGGGAACATCGTGCCCGCGGTTGAACTTCAGTCCCCACTTGTTCTTGCCGGCGATGTGGGCGCTGCCCTGGCCGCGGTTGCTGTACTGGATGTGGTCGTACACCACGCCGCGATAAACGAGCGTGCCCTGCTGCTTCTGCTTGTGGGCGTTGCCGTCCCACTGGCTCTTCGCGACGTCATCGGCCCGCGCCAGGAGGTGCAGGGTTTGCAGCGTGCCAAGGAACTCCGCGGAGTAGTTGACCGGGAGGGCTTTGCCCGGTTTCCGGGAGCCGCTCCAGGCCGCGGGGCCAGCATCGCACCACCACGCGAAGTTGGGGCACGTGTCGTCGGCTTCGGGGGCTTGCACCGCTTTGCCGCCACGGTCGGTCGCCGTAACGCGGTACCGCAGCAACCAGCGGTGTTTCTGGTACGTTGCCGGGACGCGAACGCTGTACACGCCGTCGCCGGCTTTCGCATCACCGTCTTTGCCGTCGTCGTGCATCGGCAGATCGGTCCAGTCCTTCGCGTACTCGGCGTCGGTCTTGCGAACGTACTTCCCGGGTGCGACGGCCTGGAGCTTCAGTACCGGTTTGGTCACGCCCTCCGCCAGTCGCACGGTGACCAACACCGGCACGTCGGGCTTCGGCGCGACCGGTTCGTGCCGCACGTTGATGATCGCCGCCGCCTTCTCCGGTTCGACAGCTCGCGCGCCTCCGACCGATGCGACGAGAACCAGCCACGAGAGAATCAGCCAGCGCCAGTAACAGGCGGTCATACGTAGTCCTCGCGGCAGGTGCGGGATGCTCGTCTCGTGACGCAAACCGTCACTCCTTGCCCAACACCAAGTCTACGACCCAGCACCCGCGCACGTGAACTTGGTTCGCGTCACGGCAGTGGTTCAGGATGTCGTCATTATCACACCCGGCATCCTGAATCGCGTCGGCGAGAATCGGCATCGCACTGAAGTCGCGCGACTCGTACATTTGGGCGGCCAGTGTGACGGTTGTCGAGGTGCGCCAATCGGGGGAGAAGGCAACAGGGCGGAACGGGTTCCCGAAGATGTCGCGACAGATCGCAGGAATGCGGAGTTGCCATTCGTGCGGTCCCGATCCCGCAAGACTGAGCCAAACCGCCTCCTCGGTCACCCAGTCGATCCCGGACGCCGCTGAGTGGTCGTAGTCGACGTGGGACGCCGTCCGCGCAATTCGATCCAGCGCGAACCGCCTGAACCGCTCCGGCGACCAGTTATCCGTGTCGTTGGCCACGAGTCCGGCCGCCCACCGTCCCACCCGCGAGAGGATCGCGCGCCATCCGCGATCTAGTGGCGCGCTCGGCGCGGAGGGCCGGAGGTACTCGTCCAAAAAAGCATCAACCTCCACGGCAATCAACTTCGACGCCGTCACCACCTCTTCGGGGGGCGCCAAACCAACGAGGTATCGCTCGGTTGTTTCGACTGCGGCGCGGAAGGCGTCCCCGGTCAGCGCTGGATCAACGGCCCGGCAGTACGCGCAGAGAAACAGTCGCCGACCGCGGTCTCTGACCCAGCACCTCGGAAAGTGGTGGACCTCCACCGCACCCCGACCCGGAAGGTTGACCGTCTCCCCGACAACCGGCTCCCCCAGCACGAAGCGCAGCATCGGCACCAAGTCTTCGCACGCGAGCCATTCCGCTTCGGTCATTGGTCACTCCCTTCCGCCCTCAACATAGCCGATGCGCCGCCGGGTGCAGGCCTGCCGGTTCGTCGCATTTGGGTTTTAGATGGCTTGGAGTGCCCCCCAAGTGACGCCGAGTTGGTTGAGGGCGCGGAGGTGGCGCCAGGCCTCGTACCCGTCGCGCCCGGCGATCACACGGGTGCTGCGGTCCAAGAGGGAGCGACCTGTGAAAGTGTTTGAGCAGCACGTCCACGCGGAACGTGCGCGGCCCGAGTTCGCGCATCCGGCGCTCGGCGCGGAGAAGTTGCGAACAGGAGCACTCACACGCGGGTAAAAATCGAGCCGCTCAGCGTGCCCGTACTGTCTGCGAACGACTCCTGTTCGATGGCCAGCGCGCGCAGGACGCTGAGGTACATGTCGGACATGCGGGCGTCGTCCTTCTTCCAGTAGGTGCCGTGCTTGAGCCCCATCTTCGAGCCGCCGGCCACGAGCGTCGGCAGGTTCTTGGGGGTGTGCGTCGTGCTCGCGCCGCTGCCGTAGAGCACGATGGTGTTGTCCAGCACGGTGCCGTCGCGGTCTTGATACTTCGCCAACCGGCCCAGGAAGTGCGCGAGTTGCTGGCTGAGGAACAGGTCGTACTTCGCGAACGCCAGTTGGCCCGCCTTGTCCCCGGCGTGCGAGAGCGTGTGGTGCGTGTGGCCCAGCCCGAGTTTGATCGGGAACGTGTCGCTGATGCCCATCCCGTCCTCGCGGTTGAGCATGAACACCACCGAGCGGGTGATGTCCGCGTCGAACGCGAGCGCGATCAGGTCGAACATCACGCGGTAATAGTCGGCCGGGGCGCTCTCGTTCGTGGCGTCCAATTTCAGGTGCGCGTGGTCCTGCTTCTTGAGCGGCACATCGACCCACTTCTCCGCCGCGATCAGCCGCGATTCCAGTTCGTTGAGCGACGTGAGGTACTGGTCCATCCGCTCGCGGTCGGACTTACCGAGTTGCTTGTCGAGGGTCTTGGCGCTCGCGGAGACCGCGTCCACCAGCTTGATCTGCTTCTGGAGCTTTTCGCGCTCCGCGTTCATCGAGTCGCGGTCGCCACGGAAGAGGCGGTTGAAGACGCGGCGCGGGTTGTTGTCCGCCGGGATCGGGCGCCCCTCGAGGCTGTACGCGATCGTACCCGTCCGCGAGAGAAACCCGGTGCCCGCGTCGATCGACAGCACCAGCGAGGGTTGGCGGCAGTGTTTCTTCGTGTGCTGCGCGACCACCTGATCGAGGCTGGCCGTGTTGTACGTGCCCGGCTTCGGGTTGTGCAGCGGCGCACCGGTGAGCCACATGTCCGAGCACACGTGCGGGTCCGCCTTGGGACCGCTCGGGTGGTGCAGTCCGCCCAGGAAACTGAGGTTCTTGCGGAACGGGGCCAGCGGTTCGGTCGATTTGCCGAACACGAACTCGCCGTTCTTCTCGGCGGTCGGGAACCAGCTCCACTCGTCGATCCCGTGCGTCTTCTGCGGCAGCGACATGCCGTTGGCGGTGTAAATCGCGCAGAACCGGCGGGGCGCCTGTGCCGTGACCTCGGCGCCCATCGCGTCGAGCACCGGCAGTGCGAGCGCGGCCCCGCCGATCCCACGAAGAAATGCGCGACGGTCCAGTTGCGGTGCGGTGGGCATGGCTCGTGTCCGAGGGAGGCGGGTGGGGCGGGGTTACTTTTCGAGGAACATCTTGCTGGTCACGATGTAGCGGATCATATCCTGCATTCGGTACCCGGTGGCCTTCAATCTTAACGCATCTGTGCGCAGGAACTCAAGTTCGCCGTATGTCAGGTTGCGGCCGGTCGCGTAAATCGCCAGGTGCTTCAAAACGCTGAACGCGACCTGATCCACGCGATCGTCCGCGAGGTACTTCCGCAGCCCGGCGAAGTCCGCGATCTCGGTCTTGTCCGGCAGCGTCGATCGCGCGTCCACTTTGATCGTCTTGAACCGACCGGCGGCGTCGAACTCCTCGAACGGCACGCCCCACGGATCGACCTTCGAGTGGCACTGCGCACAACCGGGCTGGTTGCGGTGCCGTTCGAGCCGCTCCCGGAGGGAAGCGGACTTCGTGTCTTCCTTCAGTGCGGGGACGTTCGGTGGCGGATCGTCCGGCGGTTCGGCCACGATCTTGCGGGCGAGCCACGCCCCGCGCTTCACGGGGTTCGACTCGCGCCCGTCGGACAGCCCCGCGAGGATCGCCGGTTGCGTCAGGAGCCCGCCCAGGTCGGAGCGGCCGTGACGAATCGGCGCAAACCGGAACCCGCTCTCGGTCCGGTCCCCGAGGCCGTAGTAGTTCGCCACCACCTCGTTCGCCAGCACGAAATCGGACGCGACCAAGTTCCGCGCCGACAGGTTGTTCCGAACTAGGTACTCGAAGAACTGCACGGGTTCTTCCGCCAGTTCTCGGCGAGTGTCGCGGGTGAGTTTCGGGAACCGCTTGCGGTCCGGTTCGAGCACAGCGAACTTGTCGAGCGCTAACCACTGTGAAGCGAATGCACCCGTAAATTGGTGGGACCGCGGATCGGCGATCATCCGCGCGACTTCCGCGTCCAGCGTCTTCGGCAACGTGCCGTTCGCGGCCGACTTCAGAAGCGCGGCATCCGGTGGGCCGTTCCACAGGAAGTACGACAGCTTGGACGCCAGTTCGTAGTTGTCCAGCGGTTCGGCTTCGGGCGTGCGGCTCGTTTCGATCAGGAACAGGAACTGCGGAGAGACCAGCACGACCTGGAGCGCGTCCTTCACCGCGTCGCGGAAGCGTGCCCCGCCCTTGGTAGCCTTCTCATACACCGTGACGAACGCTTTTTCCTCATCCGCGGTGACCGGACGGCGGAACGCTCGCGTCGCGAAGTCGTGAATCATCTTTCGCGCGACTTCGGGCGTCTGGTCGTCGTTCGGGAAGATGCTCCGGTGCGGGGCCGGCGGCCACGTGTCGCACAGCGGTCCCTCGAACTCCACGGAGCGGATCAGCAACCGCGGCATATCGCGGCCGTCGGTGTACTCGCTCCGTACCCCGATTTCGCGAACGCCGGCGAGGTAGTTGACGTTGTCCTTCTCCACGTTCGGGTCCGGGTAGTTTTGAATCGCTCCTTCAAACACGAACTTGGTGAGCTTCGTGTCTCGGACCGCGTGCGGTTCGCCAACGGGTGCGAGCGTGCTGCCGCAATCGCGCCGGAACCCCAGGTGGACGCCGAGTTGCGGGGACCGTTTCTCGAACGCCTCGAACCGCTTCGCCAACTCATGGCCCGCGGCCAGTGGAGTGAGTGCGACTCGTTCCGGTACCGCTCCCTTCGCACCAACCATGAGCGCCCCGGTCGGCAGGCGCACCACGAGGAACGCGGGCTGACCGGGCGTGCCGGTGAAGTGGCGCTCGCCCAGTGCAAGCGTGAGTTCAGCGGGTTTGGCGCCCTTCGTCGTGAACACATCGATTTGATAAATGCCGGCACGCGGAACGGTCACAGTTTGGGGCGCTTTCAGATCGCGTACCGAGACGCTGTCGTTCGCCTCGGCGGGCTTCGTGCCCGCGTCGAGCAACAGGCCGTCGTCGTACTTCGCGGCCAGAACCGTCACGCGGAAGCGCCCGTGTTCTGGGAATTCCCGCAGCGCGATCTTGAAGTTGGCTTTCGGCCCGTAGGTGCTGTCCTGGCCGAAAATTTCCGAACTCGGGATCGCGGGCCGGAGCAATAGCCCTTGTGGAACCGTGCTGTACGCGCGGCCCTTCGGGTACCCGTGGCTGCCGCGCATGCACGCGAACACCGAGTGATAGATGCTGTCGTATTCGCGCCACCCGCGGACCGTGTCGTTCCCCTGGTAACCCTCGATGAAGCGGTACTTCGTCCGCATCAAGAATGGTTCGTAGGCGAACGGCTTGTTCGGCTTGAGTTGCTCCACCGTGAAGTCGCGCTTGTCCAGGAGCAGGCTGTCCGCGCCGAGGATTAACTCGTCCGCGATCGGCTTCGTGTTGATCCCCGCGCCGAGGTCCACGCGGAAGTTCTGGATCACCGGTTTCGCTTTCGGGTCGATGATGCTGCGGGTCAGCGCTTGGTCCGCGATGTCGAAGTACGCCTCCAGAAGCAGCGGCGAGATTTGGAGCGTTTCCTGATTGTTCACGAAGCCGTCCCGCGAAACCGCGTCCGGCGGCAGCACCTCCGCGAGATTGTCTTCGAGCAGGAGCAGCTCACGGAGCGTGTTGCGGTACTGCGCGACCGTGAGCCGGCGCACGCTGCCGTTCTTCGGCGCCGGGCGCAGTCGGGCGACTTTCAGCGCCTGTTCCGCCCATTCGACCACCTTCTTGCGCTCGTCGGCGGTCGGCTGTTTGGCGTCTTCCGGCGGCATCGCGCTGTCCTTCGTCTGACTCAGGACGTGTTCCCACAGTTTGAGGTGGCGGTCTTCCAACTTCGCGTCGAGGTGGTCGACGCGGACGCCAGAAGTCTGCTTGTCCGCGTTGTGGCAGCGGGTGCAATACTGCTTAAGGAACGGCTTCACGTCGCGGTCGAACGCGGTTTCGAGCGGATCAGCGGCCCGGACCGGCACCGCCGCGCACAGCAACGCGAGCACGGCGAACGGAAGTCGAGAAGAGGTCATGAAGGCGCTCGGGGCGGCGGGTAACGTGCGACTCGGCAGGAGTTTCGTCCCTGAAGAAGCTAACCGCGGGGGAGAGAAATCGCAATACTCTTCAACCCGGTTCAGCCGCCCGCTGGGACAATAATTGATGGCGCCCCGGTGCAGTTCACCGTCCGGCTGAGACCGTAACGGCGGCCCCGAGGAGCTTATCTTCACTCCACGGGAATGAAATTCAGTTGGCCGCGGGACGTGAACGCGGCGGCTCCTTTCTGCTTGGCGCCTCGTCCGCTGTGCGGCACACTGGTGCTCGATCATGACTGTAACCGAATCATGACTGTAACCGAGTTGCCGTGCGCGGGCCGCGGCCACCGTGAGACCTGCCCGCACGGGATCACTTCATGCGCTGGGCGGGTATCACGATCGTTTTGGTGATCGCGGCGGGGTGCGGGAAAAACCGAGACGACGGTCCACCGCCGTCCGACACCCCGCCACCCGGCGGTAGCGGCGGGGCGATCCCACTCAAGGTGCGGGCCAGCGCGAAAGACGTCGAGCGCTGGACGTACAAAGAATTAGTGGAGCATTTCAAGAAAGCCGGCCTGCGATACAAGTTCCTTATCATGACCCATCAGCACGTCGTCTCCGGTTACCTCGTCCCCGAGCAGTCGCCCTTCAACGACTGGACGGAGGCGGATACCGCGTACCGCACGAGAGACGAGCGCGTCGTTTATTCCGTGCTCAAGGAGACGCCGCAAGACGCGAAGCAAGAGGCCGAAGACGTGTCCGGGCTGAACCACGATGAGGCATTCGCGAGCGGGCGGTTCGTCTTTCGCGGTCCGCCCCGCGCGCTCCCCAAGTTCAAGGAAGTACTGCCTTAACCGCCGTACCCAGCGCGATTCGTGAGCCGGCCCGGAACCGTGGCCCGGTGTGCGAGCTTGTACGCGGCGCCCTCGCCCTAGAACGCTATACTCGCGGGTTTCACTTGCCTCCGGTGCCCGTTCGTGGAGAATTCCTTTCTCGCCCCGTCTGCCGAGGAGCCGCAGTATGCGCGATGAATTGCCGATCAGCCGCCGCGAGTTCGCAGTGACGACACTCGCCGCCGGGTTCGCACTTTCGACCCAGCCCGTCGCCGCCGAGACGATCACCACTGACACCAAGGGCCTCACCGCCGGGGAAATGAAGATCCCGGTCAAGGACGGCGACATCCCGGCGTACCGGGCCGCCCCGGACAAGGGCGGGCCGTTCCCGACCGTGCTGGTCGTGCAGGAAATCTTCGGGGTCCACGAGCACATCAAGGACGTGTGCCGCCGACTCGCCAAACTCGGGTACCTGGCCATCGCCCCCGAACTGTACGCGCGCCAGGGCGACGTGTCGAAGCTCACCGACATTCAGGAGATCTTCGGTAAGGTGGTCTCGAAGGTGCCGGACACGCAGGTGATGAGCGACTTGGACGCCGCGGTCGCGTGGGCCAAGAAGACGGGCAACGGGGACACGTCGAAGCTGGGCATCACCGGGTTCTGTTGGGGCGGGCGGATCACGTGGCTGTACGCGGCCCACAACAAAGACCTCAAGGCCGGGGTCGCGTGGTACGGGCGCCTGTCCGGGGCCGGGAAGTCGACCGAACTGCAACCGAAGTACCCGATCGACCTGGCGGGCGATATCAAGGCGCCGGTGCTGGGGCTGTACGGGGAGAAGGACACCGGCATCCCGGTCAAGGACGTGGAGGCGATGCGGGCGGCGCTGAAGAAGGCGGACAAACCGGGTGAGATCGTCCTCTACCCCGACGCCCCGCACGCATTCTATGCCGACTACCGCCCGAGCTATCGGAAGGAAGCAGCCGAGGACGGGTGGAAGCGGTTGCAGGCGTGGTTCAAGAAGAACGGCGTGGCGTGACGCCCGGGTAACGTGCGCGAACGCCCTCGGGCCGGGCACCGATCACTGCACCCGTGGTTGGTGCCTCCACTGTTCCTCAACCCAAGAGCGTCATTCCCGGGGGCGGCCCCAAACGCGCAGGGTGTCGTCGAGCGCGTAAATGAGCCCGCCCAATCGGTCCCATGCGACCGCCGTAACCGCGTCTCCGGTGCCGGGGAGGGAGAGCAGCTCCTGGCCCGATTCCACGTCCCACACGCGCACCGTCCGATCGGACCCGCCGGTGAGCAGCCGGGTGCCGTCGGGACTGAACGCGAGCGCGTTAACCCGCATCGTGTTCCCAACGAGCGTCCGAACCGTTTGCCCGGTCGCCGCGTCGCGGAGGCGCACGCCGCGGTCTAGGTCGGCCGTCGCGATCCACCGCCCGTCGCTGCTACAAGCGAGCGCGGCCGCTCCCCGGCCGTTATCGCCCCACGGCACCCGGGTGCCGGTCGCCACGTCCCACATCGTGACCGCGTCGATCGAAGCCACCGCGAGCCGCGAACCGTTGGGGAGGAATTCGAGGGCGTAAATGTACGTGTTGCCGG
This sequence comes from Gemmata palustris, assembly GCF_017939745.1. Lineage (NCBI taxonomy): Bacteria > Pseudomonadati > Planctomycetota > Planctomycetia > Gemmatales > Gemmataceae > Gemmata > Gemmata palustris. The sequence goes on from NZ_JAGKQQ010000001.1 coordinate 7,414,538, forward strand.
TGTCCAGCCGGGCGACCGGGGAGCCGTCGACCGGGTTCCACAACTGCACTCCGGTCGCCCGCGGCCCGCGCGTCGCCAGGCGCGTGCCGTCCGCACTGAAGGCGATGCGCAGACCCGGCGGACCGAATGTCTTGCCTTCGGGCGCGGGAGTGTCGGGGAACGCCCGGTTCCACACCTCTTTACCGGTGGTGGGATCGAGGAGCGCGATGCGCCCGCCCGCTTGCCCTGTAACGAGTTGCCCGGAGATCGGGTGGAAGGCGACGTCCGTACCGTGGGGGAACCGGCGCACTTCCTTTCCGGTCGCGGTTTCGAGAGCCGTCGACCGCGCGTGTGAGGGGTTCGCGAGAACCGGGAACCCGATGGCCGCGTGCGCTCCGCCCGGGGCCAACGACAGTGCCCCGCCGCCGTTGGCTTCTGCGATCGCGCGGACCTCCGGGCGCTGGGCGAGGTCCCAGATCCGAACGGTTTGGTCCCCGCCGCCCGATACCAGTCGCTTCCCGTCGCGGCTGAACGCGACGGCCGAAACGAGAGCCGTGTGCCCGCGCAGCGTTTGCGTGACCCGGCGCTTGGCCGCGTCCCAGACCACGACCTCCCCGTTCGCTCCACTAACGGCCACCGAGCGCGGGTCCGGACCGGTCGCGACCGCGGGCCGGGTGATACCGGGGTAGTCGAGCCGGTCCCGCAGCGCGCCGGTCGCCGGGTCGGTGAACAGGACCGCGTCGGCGTGAGCTTCGACGAGCACCCGGCCGGCATCGGCGAAGATCAAGCCCGCAACCGGGAGCGGAACCGATCGGCGCGCGATCGATTTTTCCGTTTCCAGATCCCAGGTGCGGACGGAGCAGTCGAGCGAACCGGTTACGAGCACGCGCCCGTCCGGGCTGAACGCGCCGGCGGTGACCTTCTGTTCGTGCCCGCGGAGTTCCGCGACCGGTTTCCAATCCGGAACGGACCACAGTTGAACGGTCCCGTTGTGCGCGGTGGCCAGTCGGGTGCCGTCACTGTTGAATGCGGCCCACAGCGCACGAGCGGGCTGGGCGACCGGCTTGCCGGTGTCCGCGTCCCAAACCGTGACGGCGTTGCCGTCGGCGATCGCGACCCAGTTCCGAGTCGGGTGAACGGCGAGGGCCGTGATCGGCGAATTGCCAATCGGCCAGTCCCACTGCTGTGTGCGCCCGGCCGCGTCCCACACGCGAACGTGCCCGGAGGCGTCGGCCGACACTGCCCGGCCGTCCGGCAGGAACCCGGTTCGGACGATCCAGCCCGTGTGCCCCGCGAGCCCCGGGCCGTCGGCCTTGCGGAGCGCATCAAGGTACCGCCACTCCCACCCGCGGAACTGTTCGGGGCACTGGTCGAGCACCGCCCACGCTTGCGGGAGCTGGTTGGCCGCGAACAGCCGGCCCGCGGAGGCGACCCGCTCCAGGTAGAGCGCCCGTTGCTCGCGGGCGAGAGTCTCTTCCAACTTGTACCGCATCGCGCACTCGCGCTGGTACGCGGCCCACACTTCGCGCTCCTTCGCACTGATACGGGCGTTGCTGTCGGCCAGCACCGCGACCGCGCCGATGAGCGCGGCGAGCGTGGTGCCGACCATCGCCGAAACGACCGGGTGGCGCCGCACGCGGCGGTAGGCGTGCTCCCACGTCGGAGTCGGGCGGGCGGTGATGGGCACCCCGAGGCGCCAGCGCTCCAGGTCGTCGGCCAGTTCCTGTGCGGTCGCGTACCGGCGCGCCGGGTCTTTTTCCAGGCACTTCAAACAGATAGTATCGAGATCCCGCGGGACGGCCGGGTTCAGGGCCGACGGGCGCTCGGCGGGTACGTTCGTGACCAGGTCCAGGGTCGCGAGCGGCGTTTCCGCGGCGAACGGCGAGCGCCCGGTGAGGCGGTTGAACAGGATCGCGCCGAGCCCGTACACGTCGGCCGCGGTCGACACCTGCTTCGGGTTGTTCGCCTGTTCCGGCGCCATGTACGCGGGCGTGCCCGCGACCACCGCAGTGAGCGTCTGCTGGTCGCCCGGGTCCACGCGCCCGGCGAGCCCGAAGTCGGCGACGTGCGGCCGCCCCGCGTCGTCGAGTAGAATGTTGGACGGCTTCAGGTCGCGGTGGAGGACGCCGCGCTGGTGGGCGTGGTGGACCGCGCGGGCGATGGTCTCGACGGCCCGCGCGTGTGCCCTCGGGTCGGTCCCACTGCCGGCCGGCGCGTCGCCCATGTTCCCGCCGGGGTACAGCTTCATCGCGAAGTACGGGACCGCCGAGCCGTCGGCGCAGCGCCAGTCCCCGACCTCGTACACGGGCACGATGTTCGGGTGGTCGAGCCGGGCGATCGCCTCCGCCTCGCGCGCGAACCGGGCGCACCCGTCGGCCCGGGGCACGTGCGCGAACGTCTTCACCGCCACGGTTCGGTTCAGGAGCAGGTCGCGGGCCTTGTACACGACGCCCATTCCGCCGTGTCCGAGTTCGCCCAGGATCTCGTACCCGGGAATGACCGGCGGACCCGCGAGCGGCGCCCCGGCGCGCTCCGCCGGGCGGGTCGCGCTGAACCAACCGGTGCGCCCGTCGCCGATTATCCGGGCGCGGAGCTCCCCCCCGAATTCGGGGAACCGCAGCCAAAACTCCTCCGGCCACGCGGGGGGGCGGTGGCGGTTCCGCAGCGCGAACTCGGCGACGAGCAGGTCCACGGCCAGGTCCCGCGCGCGCAGCGCCGGGAAGCGCGCGAAGTAGTCCTCGGCCCGGGCGTCCTCGCCGGCCCGGAGGCGGAACTCGAGATCGATGTGAACGAGTTCGACCAGTAGCCGCGTGGGGTGCGGCGCGTCGGGAGCGGCGAACGCCCCGACGTCGGGGCGCGCGTCGCGCGTGCGCCAGGCGTTCTCGAACGCGCGGATGGCCGACTCGCACGCGGCCCACGCGGTCTCGCCGATCAGGGTGCCCTGTTCCATGCGTCGTTCCGCGGAGAGGGATGATAACGCGCTAACTACCACATTAAACGATTGGGTTTACATCGTCCGGCGAATATTTCCCCCGAGTGTCAAGTCGAGCGTTACCCCGCTTCGACTTGCATCCGTTCCAGGCGCTTGCGGACGCGCTCGCGCAGGCGCCGGACCGACCGCTCGGCCCGGCCGAGTTGCTCGCTGATCTCGGTCGCCGTGTGCCCCTGCAGGCTCAGTTCCAGGATCGCCCGCTCGTCCGGGTCGTCAATGGCGCGGAAGAGCGCGTCCACCGTTTCCGCGAGCGCCGCCGCCTCGTCCGGGAGCGGCTCGCGGTCGAGCGCCAGGTCGATGACGGCCGGCGCACTGTCCCCGGCCGCCCCGCCGGGCGTCTCGCGGCCCACGTTGCGCTTCTCGGCCCGGTAGTACGCGGCCCGGTCCGCGCACTTGCGGAGCGTAATCATCGTGAGTACGCCCCACAATCCGTCCCAGGTACCAACGTCCAGGTGCCCGTCGCGCTGGCGCAAGAAGAAACTTTTGTACGCGGATTGAACCACGTCTTCGGGATCGACCTTGACGGCCAGCCGCGCGTCGAGGTGCGAGCGGGCCAAACCCGCCAGGCGCGCGGCGAACCGCACGAACACCTCGCGCGCGGCCGCGTCCTCCCCGGACCGCAGCCGGCCCATGAGTGCGGTGAACGAGTCGTTTACGGACATTCCGACCTCCGTATCGAAGGCGCGCGAAATTTTTTGGCCGGTTCCTGACGGAACGCGGATCTACCCGGTGTCCCCGGTCGCAACGGTCGGCTTCCCAGGTGTTGTACACCGCGGGTGCCGTCCGGCACAGAACCCGCAAGGCGCCTGTCGCACGTCTCGCCCACTCCGACCGCACGGTACACCCCGAACCCCTCCACAGTCTTCGCAGGAGACCGTCCGATGTTACGCGCACTGTTTCAGGCCATGCTCCGCGGCGCCCGCCGGCGCGCGGCCCGGACCAATACCCGGACCGTTTCACTGACGAGCCGGTTCACACCGGGACTCGAGGCGCTCGACGCCCGCGAAGTGCCGGCCGTCGTCGCCACCTTCAGCGCCGGGACGCTCTCCGTTTTCGGCGACAACCTCGACAACACGATCACCGTGAGCCGCAACGCTGCCGGGACGATTCTCGTGAACGGCGGGGCGGTCGCGGTCCAGGGCGGCACGCCGACAGTAGCTAACACCGCTCTCATTCAGGTCTTCGGGCAGGGCGGGAACGACACGATCACCCTGAACGAGGCGAACGGCGCACTGCCGCGTGCCAACCTGTTCGGTGGCGCGGGGAACGACGTGCTCACCGGCGGGTCCGGGAACGACCAGTTGTTCGGTCAAGACGGTAACGACACGCTCCTGGGCAAGGGCGGTGCGGACTTCCTGTTCGGCGGTGCGGGTAACGACACGCTGACCGGCGGCGACGCCGACGACCAGGTGTTCGGTGAAGCCGGCGACGACCGGATGATCTGGAACCCGGGCGACGACACGGATCTGAACGAGGGCGGCGCCGGCACCGATACCGTCGAAGTGAACGGCGGCAACGGCGATGAACAGTTCACCACCACCGCGAACGGCACCCGCGTGCGGTTCGATCGGGTGAACCCGGCCCCGTTCAGCATCGACATCGGCACCAGTGAGAAACTCGTCGTCAACATGAACGGCGGGAACGACAGGTTCTCGACCACCGGCAACCTGGCCGCGCTGATCCAAATCACCGTGGACGGCGGGACCGGCAACGACACGATCCTCGGCAGCAACGGGAACGATCAGCTCCGCGGCGGCGACGGCGACGACTTCATCGACGGCAACCAGGGCAACGATGTCGCCCTCATGGGCGCTGGTAATGACGTGTTCCAGTGGGATCCGGGCGACGGTAACGACACGATCGAGGGGCAGGACGGTACCGACAAGATGGTGTTCAACGGGGCGAACATCAACGAGATCTTCGACATCTCGGCGAACGGCGGGCGCGTCCGGTTCACCCGCAACATCGCCAACATCGTGATGGACCTCAACGACGTCGAGGCGATCGACCTGAACGCGCTGGGCGGGGCCGACACGGTCACCGTTAACAATCTCGCAGGAACCGACCTGAAGACCGTCAACATCAACCTTGCCGGGACCATCAACGGGGCCGCAGGTGACGCAGCGGCCGACACGGTCACGGTCAACGGCACCAACGGCAACGACATCATCGACGTCTTCGGCGCGGGCACTTCGGCCAGCGTGGTCGGGCTGGCCGCGACGGTGAACATCACGAACTCCGAGGGCGCCAACGACGCACTCGTGGTGAACGCGCTGGGCGGGAACGATGGGGTGACCGCGTCCACGGTGCCCGCCGGGGTCGTGAAGCTGACCATCGACGGCGGGGCGGGCGACGACACGCTCCTCGGCAGCCGCGGGGACGACGTGATCCGCGGTGGCGACGGCAACGACTTTGTCTTAGGTGGCCAGGGCAACGACGTGGCCTTCCTGGGAGCCGGTAATGACGTGTTCCAGTGGAACCCGGGCGACGGGAGCGACACGGTCGAGGGCCAGGGCGGGAACGACAAGATGCTGTTCTTCGGTGCCAACATAGCCGAGAACATTAACATCGTGGCGAACGGCGGGCGGGTGCTGTTCACCCGCGACGTGGCGAACATCACGATGGACCTCGACGACGTCGAGAACATCGAGTTCCGCGCCCTCGGTGGGGCCGACAACGTCGTCGTGGGCGATCTGAGCGGTACGGATCTGACGCGCGTCGACGTCGACCTGCGTGGGCCCGCGGGCGGCGGCGACGGGGCGGCCGACACGGTTACGGTCAACGGCACCCAGGGCGCTGATGCGTTCGGGGCCGCGGGCGACACGGGCGGGGTCAACGTGTTCGGGCTGCACACCACGGTCAACATCTTCTTCCAGGATCCGGCCAGCGACCGGCTGGTACTCAACGGGCAGGGCGGCGACGACGTCATCAACGCGACCTCGCTCCGGGCCAACTCGATTCAGCTCACGGTGAACGGCGGCCTCGGCAACGACCTCCTGATCGGCAGCGACGGTGATGACCTCATCAACGGCGGCGACGGCAACGACACGGCCCTCATGGGCGCGGGCAACGACACCTTCGTGTGGAACCCGGGCGACGACAACGACACGATCGAGGGTCAGGCGGGCACTGACAAGATGGTGTTCAACGGGGCGAACATAGCCGAGGCCATCGACATCTCGGCGAACGGCGGGCGGGTCCGGTTCTCCCGTAACGTGGCGAACGTGGTAATGGATCTGAACGACGTCGAAGCGATCGATTTCAACGCCCTCGGGGGCGCGGACCAGATTACGGTCGGCGACCTGTCCGGGACCGATGTGACAGAGGTGAATTTGAACCTCGCGGGCACCCTCAACGGGGGCGCGGGGGACGGGGCGGCCGACACCGTGATCGTCAACGGCACCAACGGCGACGACGCGATCGTCGTGTTCGGCACTGGGACCGGCGCGCAGGTGCTCGGACTGGCCGCGACGGTGAACATCATCGGTGCAGAACCGGCCAACGACCGGCTCGTGGTGAACGCACTAGCCGGGAACGATGTGGTGGAAGCGAGCGGGCTGACCGGCTCCGCGATTCAGTTCACCGGTAACGGCGGCGACGGCGACGACGTGCTAATCGGCGGCGACGGCAACGACACCCTCCTCGGTGGCGCGGGTGACGATGTGCTGATCGGCGGTCCCGGGGCCGATATCCTCGATGGCGGTACCGGCGACAACGTTTTGATTAACTGAGTCGCCCCTCATTGACGACCGACCGCGGGCGGGGGCATTGGCCCTCGCCCGTGTTCGTTTTATCTCTTCGAGCGCTCGTAGCGGTTGACCGTTGCCGGCTGTCGGGCACGAGTCGGAGCGCTGCCCTTAACAGTGGTTCGGTGTAGTGCCGGGTTCGGCCGCGGAGTCGGGGGGTAAGAACGAGCAGTAGACGATGATCGGGACGCTGGGGAACCGGCGGCTCAAAACCGACGCCACACGCCCTCCGCACCAGACCGCGACCAACTGGGCGCGGCCGCGCTCCAGGTCAGTAAACCGTGCGTGGTATTCCCTGTCGAGTGGATCATTCCACAACAAAAATGGTCCCAGTTCGGGGCTCGACACCACTTCGGGACGCGGCACCATTTCGGGACTCGGTACCACTTCGGGTGTCCACCAGACGCGGGAGTGCGACCAACTCGGCAGCGGTCTTTCGACGATGAGTGTACCTGTCCTTGCTCGGAGCTGGCACAGGAGGTCGCGCCAACCGATCCACCGGCCGGCCCGCCGCATTCGACGCCGTATCCGCGACTCGTCGGGCAGGAAGGTCAGCTCCGTAGCGAAGGCGAAGACGACGACCGGCACCCATAGCGGCGCGGTAAGGGCGAGCGCGACTCGCCGTACCCACAACCATACGACCGGAAGACGGTACGCCATTCCAATCGCTCCCTTTGTCGAATTTGGAATTTGCTTGCGGTGGTGACACGTGTGCCACGCACCTACTCCTTCCCAAACAGCAAATCCACAACCCAGCAGCCCCGCACATGCTCGCCCGGTTGTCGGCAGTGGTTCAAAATGTCGTCGTTATCACATTCCGCGTCCTGAAGCGCGTCCGCGAGAATCGGCATGGCGCTAAAGTCTCGTGACTCGTACATTTGCGACGCAAGGGCGACGGCTGTTGAGGTGCGCCAATCGGGGGAGAAGTTTACAAGACGGAACGGGTTCCCGAAGATGTCCCGAAGCAAGCCGATTTGAGACTGCTCTTCGGCAATCCGGGTACCTCGATCGGGCGGAAACGGGGTTGGGGGCGATGGTGCTTGGCAACTCAAGTACGCCGCGGCAAGGCTGGCGGCGGTGCAACTTTTCGCCGCGACCGAGGGGTCGATTGCGGCGGTATCAACGGCCGCGTAGGTGGCATTGGATTCGGCGAGGTGCGCGCGGAGTCCCGTCGCGTCGAATTGCTCTCGGTTCTGTTGCCAGAGCGCCTCGCACGCTTCACGCCCGGCATCATGAATCGCGACTCTTTCCTTCTCCCTGACGAGTCCGCGCTCGGCCATTTGGTCGGCGAAGCTGAGAGCGGACCTTGCGCGCGCGTCCTGTACCAAGTGAACGACCCGTCTCGCGCAGGCGCAGGCAAACAACCGAAATTTTCGATCCCCTCGGCCGCGCAAGAACGTGATTCGCCCAAGCAAGAAGCTGAGCAAGTGCAGCGGATCGGTTCGCGATAGCCACTCCGCTTCGGTCATCTTCGCCCCTTCTCACCGCGCGTCACAGCAGGTTCAGCGTTCCCCGTGTCACGCCGAGTTGATTCAGCACGCGGAGCTGGCGCCAGGTCTCGTGCCCGTCGTCGCGCCCGGCGATCACGCGGGCGTAGCGGTCCAAGAGAGAGGCGACCTGCGAAGGTGGTTCGCGCAGCAAGTCCACGCGGAACGTGCGCAGCCCCAGCTCGCGCATCCGGCCCACGTACTCGGCCGCGCTCTGGGCAAGGTTGTTAAACACCGTGTTGCGGCACCCGGTGTCCGCGACCACGGGGAACGCCGCACCCACGCGATCCCGGAGTTCGACCTTATGCCGGTCGCACGGGCGCCCGCAGTCGCGGTGGTCCTTGCCCGTGCTGAGGAACGCCGCGAACACACAGTGCTCCATGTGGAACATGGGCATGTGCTGGTGAACCACCGGCTCGAACCAGTCCGCGTTCGCGCGCCGCACCATTGATGCGAACTGATCCCAGTTGAGGTCGTAACTCGGTACGAGTCGTTCGAGCCCCGCGCCCATCAGCGCGCCGGCGGTGAGTTCGTTCGCCACGTTGAGGCTGAAGTCGCCGATGAGTCGCACGTCCGGCAATTGCTCCCGGAAGTAACTGATCGAAGCGAGGTTCCGCACGAGGACAATGTCGGGTTCCGCGCGGGCGACGAGTGCCTGAAAGCCGTCCTCGCCGGGTTTCCACACGCGAACCGGCGCCAGCCCGATCGGCACACCCACGGCACGCGCCTTCGCGACCGCGTCCTTGTATCGGCGCAAATCTTCAAAGTCCGCGTAGATCGCGGACGGCTTGGGAAGACCGTCCGGAGGCGCCCACGCGAGGACGGCGTCGAGTTGTTCGAGGTTACGGACGAGAACGGTGAGGCGGGGGGTAGGTTGTGCCTGCAGCCCCTCCCCAACCCCTCCTCTAAACGGAGAGGGGCTTAACACCGCCGTTGGTTCTGTTCCCCCTTCCTTCTTAGGGAAGGGGGGCGGGGGGGTAGGTCGCCCCAACTCGCCGCGCAGTGCCCGCAGTGCGTCGCCTTTCGCGATCGCGTGCTTGCGCACTTCGATGCGTCGTTCTGCCAGCGCGCCCGCAGTTTGGCGTCGGAGGTCGTTCAGCACGCTGCGCGGTACCATCACGCCCGCGGGCAAATCCACGGCGACGGCGCCCAGCTCGAACGGCGTGTCGCCGAGTCGCGCGAGTTGCTCTCGTATTTCGTCCGCGGAAGTGGGTTGTTTGCGGGCCAGTTCGAGCGGACCCGCCCACGTCGCGCTCGATTCGCGCTCGCCATCGGAAAGCGAGAGCGTCAGCGCGCCGCCGACTGTGCCGGACACGCGCCCGGTGATCGGGACGCGCTTCGCCAGTTTGTCCTGCCCGTAGCTTTGTTCGAGCCGCTTGCGCAGTGCCGGGTCGTCCGTCTTGTAAACGTCGCAGCCCACGGGAATCTGTGAGAAATCGATCGCGCCGTCTTCAAAGTAAAGTTCGACCACGGAGCGCAGCACGATCGCCCGCCACACCCGGCCGCCCGGTTCCTGTTCGTGCGGTTTGCCGATGTCGAACAGCACGCCGTCGCCGGCTTTTACCAGATCGCTGACGGTTTCGCACAACTCGATGCGCACGCCGTTTTTCGTGAAGCCCGCGACCCTCCCGATGCGCACGCCGCGGCTCTTCGGGAACCGCCCGCGAACCAACATCTGGTGATTCACGCCCTCGAGAAAACCCGGCGTCAGCCCGCGGCTGAACGTCTGCGCGAGGTCGAGTTGCTCGCGCCGCGGAAGGGCGAAATCGTGGTGCGCGAGCTTCGCGTCGATGGCCTTGCGGTACGTCTGCGTGGTCGCGGCGACGTAGGGTCCGCCCTTCAGCCGGCCCTCGATCTTGAAAGAGATCACGCCCGCGTCGATCAGCGGATCAATGAGATCGAACGCGGCGAGGTCTTGCGGGCTGAGCAGGTACGCGCGGTCGCCGAGCTCGCGCTTCGTGCCGTCCACGATCATCTCGTAGGGCAGCCGGCACGCCTGCGCGCACTGCCCGCGGTTCGCGCTGCGCCCGCCGAGAGCCTCGCTCGTGAGGCACTGCCCGCTGTACGCGACGCACAGCGCGCCGTGAATGAACACTTCCACGGGCGTCGAAGTGTTCGCGGTCACTTTCCGAATGTCGTTCAGGGACAGTTCGCGCGCCAAGACGACGCGCTCGACGCCGAGGGCGGTCACGAACTCGATGCCGCGCGGTTCGGTCAGCGTCATCTGCGTGGAGCCGTGAACCGGGAGCGTGGGCGCGATGCGCTTGATGAGCCGCACGAGTCCGAGGTCTTGAACGATGACCGCATCGGCCCCGGCCGCCGCGACCGATTTCACGAACTCCGCGACCGATTCCAGCTCGTCCGAGAAGATCAGTGTGTTGAGCGTGACGAACCCGCGCACGTTGCGCGCGTGCAGGAACGTCATCACGTCCGGCAATTCGGCGAGTGTGAAGTTGGTGGCGCGAGCACGGGCGTTGAAGTTCGATAGCCCGAAGTACACGGCATCGGCGCCGTTCGCGACCGCGGCGCGCATGGCCTCCCAGTCGCCGGCGGGAGCAAGAAGTTCGGGCGGTGTGTGCGATGAAGACATGAAGGGATTGTAGCAGACGCGATCCAGTGTGGTCCGCGTGCCCCACCACGAGGGCGCGCGGACCACACTGGATTACCGCCACGCATCGTAAGCGACGACGGCGAAGTTGTGGACGAAGTGCAGCACCATTGCGAGCGTCAGCCCGCCGTAAACGCGGGCGTAGCCCAGGAACGCGCCGACCAGGAACAGGTACGGCATGCCCAGAATGTTCCCCAAGTGGGCGGCCGCGAACGCCGCCGCGGTGAGCCACACCGCCAGGTGCATGTTCATCGATTTTCGCAACACGCCCAGCGTCATTTGCCGGAAGAACAGTTCTTCCACGATCGCCGGCTGCACGCAGATCAACAGGACCGTGGCCAGCGTCATCTTCATCCGCTCGGGCTCGATCACCCCGAGCGGCCGGAGCAGTTCGCGCAGGAAGGTGAAGAACAGCAGGTTCAGGCACAGGAGCGCGAACAGCACCGGCACCGACGTGACCCACGTGAGGGCCATTGTTCCGTCGGGCACCTTCTGGCGCGCCCGCGACCACACGAGCGCGAGTGACACCAGCGTGAGGAGCGTACTCGCGACCTCGACGAACGCCTGGGCCTCTTGAATCTCGTCCGTGGTCGTCGCACCTCGGAGTGCGGCGATGACCGAGCACACAACGAGCGTACCGAGCAGCCCGAAGTACGCGAGCACCACAATTACAACCGGCGGAATCGGGTACGGTCGGCGCACCGGGATCGCGTACCGGGCCGTGTCGGTGTGCCAGTCGTCTTCGGGTTCGTCGTCGGACCGGCGCACGGGTTCCGGTTCGCGCCGGGGCGGTTCGCCGTCGGTCCAGGTGTTGCACCACGGGCACCGGCCCGCGACCGGCGCGGCGGTCTCCCCGCACCGCCAGCACCAGAGCGCCGCGACCGGGTACACGACGGGGACCGCGTCCGGGTCGTAATCGAGTTCCGGCTCCGCTGCGCCCCAATCCCCGATCCGGGGGCGAGGCGCATCGGTGTCGGGTGGCGAGTTGTAGTCGTCGGGTGGCATAGTAAAGGCGACAGTTTGAGCGTTACACCCAGCGGGGCGTGAAGAAATTGTAGCAGAGGGATCGTGGGGACACGCAACAGTTATCGCGCTGCAATGTGCCACTTTTCTGAAACTCGCGCCCCGAACCCGAAGTACCTCCGGGCGAAGCTACCACGGAGATTCGGCATGATGCGCTACGCACTACCGGCGCTCGCCCTCGTGTTCGGCGCGAATTCCGCCCGGGCCACGGACCCGCTCGATTGCGTTCCCACATCGGCGCAACTTGTCCTCGTCGCGGATCATCCGCGCAAACTCGCGGACGCCGTCACCGGGCTGGAAGCCTTTCAAAAGGCGCAGAAGCTCCCGCAGTACCGCAACGTCTACGAATCAGCGGCCGCCAAGCGCGCGTTCCAACTGCTCGCGATGTTCGAGAAAGAACTCGGCGCGAAATGGCCCGAACTGCTCGACCAACTCGCGGGTGACGGTGTCGCGATCGGGCTCCAGTTCGCGGACGATCCCGCACCGACCATTTTTGTTTTGCAGGGGAAGGACGACGCGCAGGTCAAGAAAGCGACCGACCTCGCACTCAAAACGATCGAAGAGGAACTCAACCGCCAGGGGGCGAAGGACGGCGTCAAACGATTCACGATCGCGGGGCAAGACGCGATCAAGATCGGCGACTTGTTCGTGGTTCGCGTCGGGGCGACGGTGCTGATTTCCAACAACGAAACAACGCTGAAAGCGGCTGTGGCACTCGCGACCACCGCCCGGGCCAAGTCGCCACAACACAAGGCGCGAAAGGATGCGTTCAAGCTCCTTCCCAAAGACCCGCTCGCGTGGCTGTGGCTCGATTTCGCGTCCGTGAAGCAGTCGAAAGCGTCAAAGGATTTCTTCGACGCGACCCGTCAGGATTTCCTGCAAACGCTCGTCGTGGGTGGGAGCATCGATTGTCTCAAGCGCGCGGACTTCGTCGCGGCCGGGCTGTACAAGGAAGAGACCGGGTTCCGGCTCTCGGTGCGCGTCCCGGCCGGGCGCAGCGCGTTCCCGCCCGAGTACCAGTTCCACGTTCCGCCGAAGGGCGAACCGGGGTCGCTCCCGCTACTCGAGCCGCCCGGAACTCTGTACACGCACAGTCTCCACCTCGATATCGGGTTCTTGTGGAAGAACCGCACGAAGTTGCTCGGGGACGAGATCCGCGGGCAGTTGGAGAAGGCCGAAAAGGACGTGTCGAAGGTGCTCCCCGGGAGCACGCGAGTGGGTGAGCTACTTGAGATGTGGGGGCCGCACCACCGCATCGTGGTCGCGAATCACGACACGCCCCCCTACAAGAAACAACCCGGCCAGCAGTTCCCGGCGTTCGGTTACGTCGCGACCGGGCGCGACCCGAAGTTTGTCAAATCCATCGAGCCGGCCCTGCGCTCCGCCGCGATCATCGCGAGCCTGCAATTCGACCTGAAGATGCTGGAGCACAAGCACGAAGGGGTCACGATCGTCGCGTACCGGTTCCCGGAGAACAAGGAGCGCGCGGACGACCCGGACGGTGTGCGCTTTAACTTCGAGCCGTGCTTCGCGGTTGTTGGTGACGAACTGGTTGTCGCGACCACCGTCGAATTATGCAAGAAGCTCATCACGGAACTGAAGTCCCCGCAGAAAGACCAACCCAGCGCCGCGGTGGTTCGCGGGAGGTTCTCCACGAAGGCCGCGGCCGACGCGCTCGCGGCGATCCCGGACCCGCTCGTCACGGACGCGATCCTGTCGCGCGGCATCGGACTGGAAGACGCCCGCAAGGAGGTCGCGAGTCTGGTCGCGTGGGTGAAGTCACTCGGCACCGTGCGTGGCGAACTCGACATCACCGAGACGGAGTACAAGTTCGACCTGGTGTGGGATCTGGCGCCGCGCAAGTAAACGACCGGTGCTCGAATTGGCGAACGGCCGGCGTGAGCCGGCTGGTGAAGAGTTCGCGCAGAAGCTTGTTGAAGTACCTCACCGGCCGGCTCACACCGGCCGTTCGCCCGGACCGGTAGCGGCACCATTCGCTCACGAGGCTCACATGCTCGACTCCAAAAACGCCTGGCAGCCGTACACGCCGAGCGCTGAGAACCCGTGGGACCGGAAGAAGGTCGGGCACCTCTACCGGCGCGCGGGGTTCGGCGCGACGGAAGCCGAACTCGCCGCCGGACTGACGGACGGGCACGCCAAAACGCTCGACCGTATCCTCGCGGGCGAGGCGGAAACCGAAGACTTCGCCCGCACGTCCGCGTTCATGGCATCGGAACGGAGCATGCCGCCGGGGGCGCCACAGGGCCGGCTCTCGGCGTGGTGGCTCGACCGCATGCTGAAGACCAAGCACCCGCTACGCGAGAAGCTGACGCTGTTCTGGCACAATCACTTCGCCACCAGCAACGCGAAGGTTCAGAACGCGCGCTTCATGCTCGCGCAGTATCAGCTCGTTCAAGCACACGCGCTCGGTAGTTTCCGCACCTTGCTCACACAAATGGGCGCGGACCCTGCCATGCTCGTGTGGCTCGATACGAACACCAGCACGAAGGGCGCGCCCAACGAGAACTACGCCCGCGAAGTGATGGAACTGTTCTCGCTCGGCGTCGGCAATTACACCGAAACCGACATCCGCCAAGCGGCTCGCGCGTTCACGGGCTACGAGATCAAAGAAGGTAAAGGCACGTTAAACCGGCGCCAGCACGACGCCAGCGAAAAAGAGGTGTTCGGCAAGAAGGGGAAGTTTACCGGCGAGGACATCGCGGGGCTGTGTCTCGATCACGAAGCGTGCCCGCGGTTCATCGTGCGCAAGTTCTACAAGTTCCTCGTCAGCGACACCGATACCCCCGGCGCGGATCTCATCGACCCACTCGCGGAGCAGTACCGGAAGTCCGACTTCGACACCGGCAAACTCGTCTCGACGATTCTCCGCTCGAACCTGTTCTTCAGCCCCACCGCGTACCGCGCGAAGATCAAATCGCCGGTGGAGTTCGCTATCGGAAGTGTCCGGGCACTCGAGGGCGCGGTCGGTACGCTCCCGCTCGCGGAGGCGCTCGAAGGGTTGGGGCAAGTGCTGTTCGCCCCGCCGTCGGTGAAGGGCTGGGACGGCGGGGAGGCGTGGTTGAACGCGCAAACGCTCCTCGGCCGGAACAACCTCGCACTCGCGATCACTGCAACCGACAACGCGCGCTTCGGCACGCGCTGCGACCCGGCGGAACTCGCGGCAAAGCACGGCGCCGGGACCGACGCGCAGTTGGTTGATTTCCTCCTGGGCTTGTTCCTACAAGGCGACGTGCCCAACGAGGCCCGCACCAAGCTGCTCGACTACCTGAAGGCCACAAAAGACGTGAAGTACCCCGCGTACTGGTCCGAGGACGACATCGCGAACCACCGCACGCGGGCCGTCACGCACTTGGTCCTAACGCTCCCGGAATACCAACTGAACTAGGCGAACGGCCGGTGTAAGCCGGCCGGTGCTCTCGCCGACCGCTTGAAGTCAAACTCTCACCGGCCGGCTTACACCGGCCGTTCGCCAGGAGTTTCCTATGACCACGCGACGCGACTTCCTCAAGACTTCCTCGCTGATCGGGTTCGGCTCCACGGTGCCGGCGTTCCTGGGGCGCACGGCACTTTCGGCCCCGCGCGCCGACAAGCCCGGGGCCAAAGACACCGTGCTCGTCGTCGTGCAACTCACGGGCGGCAACGACGGCATGAATACCGTCGTTCCGTTCACGAACCCGGATTACTACAAACTCCGGCCGACCATCGCCATCGCGAAGGATCAGGTCAAGAAACTCACCGACGACGTCGGCTTCCACCCCGCGATGACCGCGCTCGCGAAACTCTACACCGACGACAGCGCGGTGTGCGTGGTACAGGGCGTCGGCTACCCGAACCCGAGTCAGTCGCACTTCCGCAGCATGGACGTGTGGCACGCGGCCAGCACCGCGGAGACACTCACTACAGGGTGGCTCGGTCAGTCACTCAAGAAGCAACCGGTGCCCGCGTTCCACCTCGCGGGCGGAAACGAAGTTTCGCCGCTCGCGCTGGCCGGGGCGCCGGTCCGCGTACCAAGCATCACGTCACTCGATGACTTCAAACTCAAGACGGTTTCTGTGACGGGAGCGGACGCCACCGCGCAGAAGAACGTAATCACCTCGGCCGCATCAATTGCGGGCGGGAGTTCGGGCTCGACGTCACTTTTGGACTTCGTGGCGCGCACGCAGATGAGTACCTACGCGAGCAGCGAGAAGCTCGCGAGCATCGGCAAGAACTACGCGCCCAAAGTGCCGTACCCGACTTCGGCACTCGGCAACAAACTGAAACTCGCCGCGCAGCTCATCGACGCGGACATCGGCGCGCGGATCTTTTACGTCTCGATTGACGGGTTCGACACGCACGCGGGGCAGGGCGGCGCGACCGGCGCGCACGCGAACCTGCTCACCCAGGTGTCGGACGCGATCTCCGCGTTCTATCGCGACATGGCCGGCCGCGGGCACAAGGATCGGCTGTGCGTGATGACGTTCTCCGAATTCGGTCGGCGCGCCTACGAGAACGGCAGCAAGGGTACCGACCACGGCGCCGGGGCGCCGATGTTCTTGGTGGGCGGCGGGGTGAAGGCCGGCGTCGTTGGCGCGCACCCGAGCCTCAAGGGATTGAAGGAAGGGAACTTGGTCCACGGCACCGATTTCCGGCAGGTGTACGCGGCGGTGCTCGATAAGTGGATCGGCATCGATCCCAAGCCGATCCTCGGCGACGGGTTCAAGCCGGTCGAAGTGTTTGTGAAGTGACGGGAAACACATCAACGCGGCGAAGCCTCCCGTGGCGGGGTTCGCCCAATCGCGCGGCCCCAGATCGGCACACACCGGATTTGAGCCGCAGAGCGAACTCAGATCGCCCACGATCGGACTCCGCATTCCGGGACCGGGGGCCACACGCTGCCCAGGATGAATGCCGGCAACATTACACGAGCACCGCCCAAGTCCTGTCTCCGGCACATAAAAGTACGCAAGAAGCGCGCGAAAGGGGTTAGAGTGTTTGCACTCTAACCCCTTTCTTTCTTCGCCGCCAAACGGGGACGCGATGCTTCTGGAAATCGCCATCGGTGACGCACTCGGGGCCGGGTACGAGTTCAACGACCCGGCCATCGAGCGGCACAATGCCGACCTCCTCCACGGTTACGTCCAACACTCCAAGCACGCCGGTATCACGCCGGGCATGTACACCGACGACACGCAGATGTCGATCGGCACCGCGGAAGCACTCGTCTCCGGCGAACCCTGGGAGCCGAAAACGCTCGTCCGCCACTGGCTCGCCGCGTTCCAGCGCGACCGGCGCGACGGGTACGCGCGCGGGTTCCAGACGTTCCTCGAAACACACGACACGGTCGAAGCGTTTCTCGCCGACATCCGTCCGGACAGTGACCGCTCCGGCGCCGCGATGCGCGTCGGCCCCGTGGGACTGATCGCGGACCCGGCTCGTGTCGTTGAAATGGCGACCGTTCAGGCCGAAGTCACGCACCGCACGTCGGGCGGAGTGAGTTCGGCGGTCGCGGCGGCTCTCATGACGTGGTACTGCTTCAACACGACCGAACCAAAGAAGGATCTGCCCGCGTTCTTGGCCGCTCGCGTGCCGGGGTACGCCTGGGACCAGCGGTGGACCGGGCGCGTGGGCGTGACCGGCGTGGAGTGCGTCGCCGCAGCTCTGGCGGCCGTGACCGAATGCGATTCGCTGTCAACGGTCTTGACGCATTGCATTCGGTACGGCGGGGATGTTGACACCGCTGCAGCGATCGCGATGGCCGCGGCCTCTGGTTCGCGCGAGATCCAGCAAGACGTGCCGCAACACTTGATCGATGGCCTGGAGAACGGTCCCTACGGCCGCGACTACCTCATGGCGCTCGACGAGAAACTGCGGACGGCGATACAGCCGAGTCACCGGTGAACCCCGCCCGCAAGGGTGTTGGGTACGCACTGACTGCCCTTGCAGGCAACTCAGGGCTTGGCGATTGGTGGAGGGGCAACTGCGGGCTCTTTTGCTGGTTGCACAGTGATGACGCCTTGCGAATCAATCAGGATCGTTGATCGGGTGCTTACCGATGGCGGTTGAGGGTAGAACGTGCCGTTGATTTTGAGACCCGCCTCGGTCACGTTCCGGTCGCTGATGACGAACGTTCCGGCGGGCGTGGTGAACGTCGCCTCCGTGTCCGGGCGCTGGCCCATCGGGTGGTTCATCGCGTAGTTGGTGACCGTGTACTGGGCCGCGCCGGAGGTCCGCACCACAACGTCCATTGACCCGCGCTGCATGGTCAGCGTGTACGAGTCGGTGAACGTGCCCTTCGTGATGGTCGGCGAAGGGGAGCAACCGCCCAGGCACACGAGTAGAACGATCACACGGCTGAGAACGCGCATGGGACTACCCGCCTGTTTTCGGGGAAGGGCTGTTCCACATTAACGCAAACGCCGCGCCATTCAAACGGCGCGGCGAGCTATTTATGGGTTCCGAGCCGCGTCACGCGGTTTGCTTCGGAGCGGGAAATAACTCGCGCTCCACGAGTGGCGGTAACTCGAACTTCGTCGCGACCGCGGTGATCGGTTCGCCGAGCTGCGGAATTTCGGCTTCCACGATCCGCCCGATCCGCTTCGCCGCCGCGTAGACGAGCGTGGGAATGCGCTCCGGCGGAAGCCCCATGAGCCGCGCGCACGTCGAGTCGACCGCGACCGGGTCCGTGCCCATGATGAGCGCGCCGACGTGCTTGGCGGTGCCGTGCAGCGGGCCGTCGCCCTCCATGCCGGTGATGCCGTCCACGATGGACAGGTTCGCCGGGTGCGTACAACTGATGTCCACGATGCTCTGAGGGATGCCGCGCCAGTGCAGCTCGTTCTTCGGCCACCCGTAGCAGATCCCCGGGAGCGTGCCGAACAGGTTCTTCAGCGAGAGCGTGACACCGGCCCAGTGGTGCGTCTTCAGCTTCGGGAGCGAGATCAGCACTTCGGCGTTGAGAATGGTGCGCGACATGTAGAGGTGGTCGAGGCGCGTGAGCCGGCCCAGGTTCAGCACCTTCACCGGCTCGTCGTGGTTGATGTCCACGAACCGGACGCCGTGCTTATCGAGCACCGCGCCGAGCCCGCTCTCGCGAACGAGAAAGTGGACGTTCCGCCAATGCCCCGGCCCCTCCGCGACGATGACCTCCGCCGCGCCCTCTTGCTTGCACAGTGTGATGACCGCGTCCACGACCCGCGGGTCGGTGTTAATCACCCGGTCCGGCCGGTACTCCACGAGGTTCGGCTTCAGCACGACGCGCTTCCCCGCCAGCGGGAGCGCCTGACGAAAGTGCGCGAACTGCGCCGCGAGAATTTCTGCGAGCGGCGCATCATAACTCGGCGCGCGGGCGATGTGAACCGCCGACGTGATCGGCAGCGGTTTCAGTTTCGAGATGCCCGCGGCCATCGCCCCGCGAAATTTCGACGCGATCTTGGCGAACAGCCCGGGGGCGGGGGCGGTCGAACTGCCGGCGACGTGTGCCGGGGTGCCGGGCGCGGGCGCGGCGTGGGCGCCGAACCGCAGGCGCATCGGGTTGGTTTCCGCGAGTGCGAGGGCCGCGAGCGCGAGTCGGTGCGGGCTCGTGGTCGGGTCACTCGCGAGTTCGAGAATCTTCTGATCGAGTTCCGGGAACATCTCACGGGTCGCGGTGTCGGAGTCATGAACGCCCAGCGCGATCCGAGCCCAGGCGAGGTGTTCGAGGTCGGTCGCCTTCGCCGCGTGCATCCGCAAATACCCCACCGCGGCATCGACGCGCGGGTGGTCGACGGCCCCCTGCACCGCGAGCAACAGCACCGCGGTCGGCCCGGGGATCGGCTCGGTCGACGTGCCCAGCACCACGCGGTTGCCGTAGTTCGCGCCGCCGCTATCGAACGCGCGGTCGAGGAGCAGTTTCAGCCCCTGTTGGACCCGCGCGTGGGCCTCCAGGCCCGCGGCGCGGAGCGCGAGGCACGCCCACGAGGTCGGCTCCACCCACCCGAAGTTCGCCGCGGCCCACGGCCAGCCGAGGAGCGACACGTCGATGTCGTTCGCGATGTCGTTCGCTTCGGGATCTTTCGTGACCGTGCGGCTCTCGGTCGCCAGAACGCGGTCGATCGTCGGCTTCATTTCCTGGGGGGGCGCGCCGAGGGTGATTCGCGTAAAGAGCGCGATGGGTGTGGGCCAGGCGGCTTCCGGTCGGCCGTCGGCGAGCCGGTACCCGCCGTCGGGCTGGTGGTTGCGCTCCAGGTCCGCGAGTCCGTTCGCGATCGGCTGGGCGAACGGGTCGCGCGCGGTCGCGAGCGCCAGGAGCGCCAGGCACGTCGGTTCCGGGTGGCTGGCTTTGCCGGCGTGGTACCCGTACCCGCCGTCCGGGTTGGCGAGGCCAGCGAGGCGCGTGAGCAGTGCGTGCGAAGAAGACACAATCGGCCTCCGGCGAGACGGGGCGATATCAGTTTATGCCACGCGATACCGACTTCGGCCACTACAACACCGTCAACGGGAGGAAGAAGCTGTGCGCGTTGCTCATTTCGATTGTTTCAGCGGGATCAGCGGGGACATGGTTCTCGGTGCGGTGATCGATGCCGGCGTGCCGGTCGATGCGATCCGCGCCGCGCTCGATTCGCTCGATTTGCCCATTAAACTCGAAGTCGAACGGGTGAAGCGGTGCGGGTTCGCCGCGACGAAAGCGACCATCGAGGCCGCGGACCAGGAAGATTACCGCTTCCTGCCGGACGTGGAGGCGATTCTGGCGAAGGGCGCTCTCACGCCCAAACAGCGCGAACTCGCCACGGCCATCTTCCGCAAAGTGGCGGTGGCCGAATCGGTCGCCCACGGGATGCCGCTCGAACGGGTCCACTTTCACGAGGTCGGCGCGCTCGACAGCATCGCGGACATTGTCGGCGCGGCGGTCGGTCTGGACCTGCTCGGCGTCGAGAAATTCACGAGTTCGCCGGTTCCGACCGGGAGCGGGACGGTTAAATGTGCCCACGGCATCATGCCGGTTCCGACGCCCGGTACCGCGGAACTGCTCAAAGGCGTGCCGCTCGCGCCGTCCACCATCAAAACGGAACTCACGACCCCCACTGGCGCCGCGATTCTGACCACCGTTGTCACGGAGTACACCGCGACGCCTGTGATGACCATTGAGCGCATCGGCTACGGGTCCGGCACGAAGGATTTCATCGAGCAGCCGAACCTTCTGCGCCTGATGGTGGGAACGGCAAACACGGCGCCCGAACGGGAACGGGCCGAAACCGATACCGTCGCGGTACTGGAAACGAATCTCGATGACATTTCGCCGGAAGTGATCGGCTTCTGCACCGAGCGGCTCTTCGCGTGCGGGGCGCTCGACGTGTTCACAATGCCGATTCAGATGAAGAAGGGCCGACCCGGGGTGCTTTTGAGCGTGATCTGCGCGCCCGACAAGGTGAACGAACTCGAAACAATTCTCTTTCGCGAAACGGGCACGTTCGGTGTTCGCCGAACAACCGCGACGCGGGCGAAGTTGCAGCGCGAAGCGGTCACCGTGGAAACGACGTGGGGACCGGTGAAGGCCAAGCGCGGGTGGCGCACGGACGGCTTCACGGTGCTCACGCCCGAATACGAGGACTGTGCCCGTATCGCACGGGAGCACAACGTCCCCCTGCGCGAGGTATTCGCGGCCGTGGCACGGGCGTGATGCGCGTCACTTCGGCGCCAACTTCGCGATCTCGTCTCGGTCCCGTGGGTGGAGCACCACACGCGGTTGGGGGCCGACGTGTAGGACGAGCGCCCGCGAATCATTGGCGCTCAGCCCGCGCTCGGCCGGCGTGAACGACGCGGTGAACCGCAGGTGGATCGTGACCGGCGTCTCCGCGGGCAGGTCCACCGGCTCCCACTCCACGCTCACCGATCGCAGCTCGCTCGCCGCGGTCGCGGGGAGTTGTTTGCGCGGGCGGTTCGGCAACTCGACCTCCGCGACGACCTCGGGTACCCGGCCGAGGTGGTTCGGCATCACACTGCGATTGAGCTCGATCCGCTGGCACCCCTTGAGATCGCCCAGTGTGCCCGTGAACCGGAACCCTTCGGGCGCGACCCAGCCGTCCGTCGTAATGCCTTCCGTTCGGAGGGACTTTCGCGCGTAGGTCGTGACCGTGCGCCCGCAAATGTGGTACTCCCCGATCTTGGTCATGTTCGCCTCGCAGTACGCGCGGAGAGCGGGGCGCATCTTTTCCATCGCTTCGTCGTAGGGGAACTTGAAGTGTCCCGGCGGCACGCCCTTGAGAATTGCGAAATCGCACTCCTCCAGCCGCCGCAAACACGCCCCCTCGTCCCACGCGAAGATCCCGGTACCGTCGCGGTACTCCGCCCACCGCCCGTGGCGCTCGAACTCCAGAACCTGGAGCCCCAGGCCGGTGATGTCGTGCGAGTTGGCGTCGTTGAACACTTCGGGCGCGTGGAGCCCTTTTTTGATGCGGGTGTCGATTAAATCCTGGATCAACTGCATGCCCCGGCGCCCGTCGTCCCCGAGTTTCGTGTAGAGGGCCGGGGTCGCCGCGTGGGTCAGAAACGTCCCCGTCCCCAGAAGGAGCGTCGCGCCGGCGCTGGCGCTCAGCAGCCCGCGCGGGGCGCGCTGCGCGGACGCGGCCAGCGGCGCGAGAACGATCCAAATGAGCGCCGGGAGGAGAACGTCGCCCACGACGGGCGATTTGATCGCTCCCATGTTCAAGACCACGAAGGGAACGCCGAACCCGAGAACCGCAACGGGAAAGACGGTGGACCGCTGGGGGGCACTGCCGACGCGCGCCCCGGGCCGGACGAACCCGAGGGAACCGACCGCGCCCAGAATCCCGGCCGCCCACCAAAACGCCGGCCCGGTGTGATCGCACACGACGGACCGCGGGTAGTAGCGTGCGGCGTCACTCCACTGGCGCACGCCCTCTTCTGCGGCCCGGATTTCTTTCTCCGACGACGTGATGTGCCCGACCACGTAGTAGTTTTTGATGGCCTCGCGCTGGTTGATGAGCACGGGCCAGGTCACCGTGACGAGGAACCCGGTAGCAATCACCCACCCGCGCAGCCGCCGGGCCGCCCGTTCGCGCGCTTCGGCGTCCGCGCGCGTGAAGCGCCAAACGAGCAAGCCTGCACCGATCGCGCTCAATATTCCGCCGATGTAAACGGCCGTAATGAAGCGAAAGAGAACGACCACACTCGCGCACGCGCCCACGACCGCGGCCCCGCGGGGGTTCAAGAGAACCCGCGACCGGATGAGCGCGCACAGGAGCACGCCGTACAAGCAGAACGCGCTGAAGTCCATTCGGAAGTCGAACGCGCTGCCGGCCGGCAGGAACACTGTTTTGAGCGTGAGCGTCAGGCCGAACCCCGCGAGCGCCAAGGGCCAGTTCCGGGTCAGCCACAGGATCGTCGCGACGAGCGCGCACTGGAACAGCACGAAGTGAGCGAAATTGACACTCAGCACACTTACGCGATCGTGGCCCAAAATCACGCAGTGGATCGCCCCCTGTATGGGCAGCAGGATTCCGGTCGCGTGGGGCGCGGCCAAATAGGACCGGATCGCGGGGAATAACTCCCGATTCGATGCGTCGTGAACGATCCCGTAAGCCTGTGTGATGTACGCGGTCTGGTCGTAATACCCGGGAAAAGCCCACGCGATTTCGCGCCGTGCGTAAGACACGAACGTCGCGACTTCAATCGCAACGAGCGCGCCCACAACCACCCATCCCCACCAACCGGCCGATTGGTTGGGTTCCCGGGCCGGATTCGAGATAGGTGGTTCGTCCATGAGCCGACCTCGTGAAGCGATCTCGGGAGCCGTCGCAGAGTTCTGGGTAAGGGGCGCGCCGGGACGTGCGGCAACGTACTGCGCCGCGCCGCGGTTCGTCAAGATGCACCGCGGCGTGGTTCGGGCACTGGTGAGAGCGTGGCCCGTGAGGAGACAAGTCCCACTCGTTTCGCGAGTGCCAACGAGTGGGTGAAACGATGCGGCGGGTTCTCGGTCAGAGGCCCGTGTCACGAAAATGAAAAGCCACGCGTATTAACAGAATGCCGTCTCGTCACAACACGACGCGGAGACGGCACCGGGCACTAAACTCCCAGTGCGGCACGTAGCCGCGCGATCTGGTCGGCCATCGGGCGCGGGGCGGAGGGCGTCGGCTTCCCGATCTCTCCTTGCACCTTCAAGCACACGAACACCGGCCCGCTTCCCGTCACCGCCTCCGACGCGACCGCGGACCATTCCTCGCGGGTATCGCACGTATAAACGCGCGAAATCCCGGCACCGCGAGCGAGTGCGGCGAAGTCCGTGCGGCGCGCGTTCGCCACCGCCTGCCCGCCGGTCACTTCGTAAAGCCCGTTATCAATGAGCACGATGTAAAGCGGTACCGGGAACTGGGCCGCCGTCACGAGGCACCCGAGGTTCATGAGCAACCCGCCGTCGCCAGTGAGCACGATCACCCCGCGCCCCGGCTGCGCGAAGCACAGCCCGAGGCCGAGCGGGACGGCCTGCCCCATACTCGACGGCAAGTAGTGGAAATCGAGCGGCGAATCGGACACCTGCGGCCAGATCGCGACCGAGCCCATCGTCGTGACGACGATCTGTTCGGTGCGGGCGCGGGCCAGTACTTCGAGTGCGGCGCGGTGGGTCATCATGGGTATTCACTCCGCCCAGAGGATCGCGGCCGGGGTCGGCTGGTCCGCGAGCGCTTTCAGCGCGCCGGTCAGCTCCAGTGCGCTCGCTTCCGCCGGGTCGAATCGCGTGTGGGGGAGCTCCCACGCTTCGACCAACTTCGTGGCGAAGTGCGGGCAGTTGTCCGCGGTCTTGCCGGCACGGGCAACTCGTTCGCTCCGCACACCGATAATAAGTTTGAGCGGCAGTTTCAGGTCGTGAGCGACGTTGCGCACCGCGTCGCCCGCCTCGAAGAAACCGGTACACTGGATCGCGACCAGCGGGCGCGCCCCGCCGAGCATCAGCCCCGCCGCGAGTGCCACCGCCTCCCCCTCGCGGCACACGCGGACCGGCGCCAGGCGCGACCCACGCAGGGCGGGTTCCCACGTTCCGAGGTGACTATCGGGAATCCACACGAGGTGGGTAAAGCCCGCCGCTTCGAGGGCCGATACGACTTCATTGGGGCCGAGCATGACGGGCCTCTCCATTCCCCCTCGCCGCGCGCACAACAAGGCGCGTAAGACGGGGCGCGGACACCACGAATAATACCGAGAAGCGGGCCGCGTGTAATCTCTTTGAGGGCCGAATGGTCGAGTTCGTGGTTCGGGTGCCGGACGACACCCCGCCGTGGCGCCAGGTGTTCCTGGCCGGGGACGGGCCGCTCGGGGACTGGTCCGCGACCGGTGTGCCGCTCGACCGGTGGGGCGACGGCACGCACCGCGCGCGGCTCGAGCTCCCGGCGGGGTACGTGGGGCACTTCCTCGCGACCCTCGGGCGGTGGCGCGAGGCCGAGAGCGATGGCCACGGGCACGAGCGCCTCCCGCGCGAACTGCACGCCGACGGCCCGTCGCGGATCGACGTGGACGTGCGCGGGTGGGACCAAACGAGCGTCGAGTACCACCACGGGTTCCCGTCGCGGTTCCTCCCCCACGCGCGCACGATCAGCGTGTGGCTCCCGCCCGGGTACGGTGTCCAACCCGACCGGCGCTACCCGGTCTTCTACCTGCACGACGGGCAGAATCTCTTTGACGCGCACACCGCGTTCGCGGGCGTGCCCTGGCGCGCGGACGAGGTGGCCGAGCGCGAGATCCGCGCCGGAACGGTCCCGCCGGTCATTCTGGTCGGCGTCGCGAACACCCCCGACCGGTTGCACGAGTACGGCCCGCAACGGTGCGGGCGCAAGCGCGAGCGCGACCAGTCGCGCGAGTACGGCCGCTTCCTGGTGGAAGAAGTGAAGCCGTTCATTGATGCCTTGTACCGCACGCGGACCGAACCGGAGCACACCGGCGTCGGCGGGTCGTCGATGGGCGGCCTGATCTCGCTGCACCTGTGCAAGTGGTACCCCGCCGTGTTCGGGAAGTGCGCGGCGCTGTCGCCCTCGCTCTGGTGGGACCGCGAATATTTCTTGCGGAACGTGACGGTGGCGCCGGGCTGGTTGGAGCGGTGCCGCGTCTGGGTCGATGTGGGGGAACACGAGAGTTCGTCGCGCGTCGGGAGCGCGGCGACGATGCGCCGGACGCGCCGGCTGGCGCGGCTCCTCGCGCGACACGGCCCGCGCGGTGACGAACGGTACCGCTACACCGAAGTACCGGGCGGCGCGCACAACGAGGGGTCGTGGGGCGCGCGCTTCGACCAGGTGCTGCGGTTCCTGTTCACCGCGGTGTGAGGGCGGTCGCGGCGCGCACGGCCGAGAGGAGCTGGTCCCGCGAGAACGGCTTGGCCAGATACCCCTCGGCGCCGTGCTCCGGGAGGTCCTCTTCGGCCCGGCCGCTCGTGAGGATGATCGGCGCGCAGCGCGACGCGAGGCGCAGGTCGGACATCACATCGATCCCGCTCCGGTCCGGGAGCGAAACGTCGAGCAGGACGGCAGAGTACCGGCGCTCGGCCCGGAGCGCGCGGCCCATTGCCTCGGCCGCGTCCCCGGCCTCGTCCACCACGAACCCCGCGCGCTCGAGCATCAAGCGGGCGACCAAGCGGATGCTCGGTTCGTCGTCCACCACCAGCACCAGCGGGCGGGCGGGCGGCGGGGTGATATCATCTATGGGCATCGAGCGTCCTCCTCTTGAGGAGATGGGCGACCGCAACGGGTCGGGTCGAACGGGTCAAACCAGAATTCCGAGTTGGTCGGCGATCCCGCGTAGCAGTTCGCGGTCCGTACCCGGGCGGTGCGGGCTGCGCGGGTGCGTGGCGTCGCACCCGATCCGCCCCTGCAGTTTCAGGAACATGGCCGCCGAGTGCTTGTACGCGGGCACCGGCGCGCGGAACGCCAGGAACCCCAAGTACTGCAACACGTCGTTCAATTCGTAGAACCGTGCGTCCCCGCTGCTCCAATAAACGTCCCGCCGGGCGAACTGTTCCGGGGCGAACGTACTCAATCCCAGGAGATAATCGCTCCCGTACATCACCATATCGATGCCGAGGTCGTTACCCGTATACACTTTAAAATCCGGGCGCACCGCGTCCCGTATCACGAGGCGCTGCCACTCGGACTCGCGCCGCAGGGACGAGTGCTTCGCCCCGGAACATTTGCGAATCCCTAAAAGTCCGCGGAACAGGTCCGCGCTGTAGATTCGCCCGAACGGGGCGAACATCGTGCCCAACTCGAACGCGATGAACGAATCGCAGTCCCGGCCGATGGCTTCATACGCAGCGAGCAGTTCAGTATCGGGAAGTGCGGTTAACCCGTGGCTCTGAAAGATCACCGGGGTACCGCCCCGCTGAACGATTGCGGCGACGGCGCGCCGGTACCCATCTAAATCGAACGGTGCTCCGGGAGCATCGCCGACAAATGCGCCCGCGACAAAAGATTTCCCGGCCAGAGCGGAACGAGTTGCGTCTAGCACCTCATTTTTTTGCTCGGGTGCGAGAAGATTTACGAACCCCGTGTCCATATTCACGGCCGGTGTCAGACCCGCATCGGCCGTGCGAACGCAGTGGCTCGCGAAGCCGGGCCAGTCGGCGTCGCCGGACTCGGTGAATGGGAGCAGGATGGCAGAAATGCCGGTGATTTTCCGTCGCGGACGGAGCAAGGTGAGCGGATCGAGCGGTCGGGCAGCGGTCATCGGCGTCTCGCCGGATATCAACGTTTTAAGTCGAATTTATAGTAAGGCCGCATGAACATGGGGTGAGAGACTGTCGCCCGCTCTCACGTATCCCGGTCGAATGGCTTCGGTACTGAGCATACCCGCAGTGCGGTCCGAGCGTTACACATTTCGCACACCATTATTGCGCGTGGCCCCGCGTGGCACAGTCGAACGACCGGCCCTACAACCTGCATAGCACGCGCAATGCCCGGCATCAAAAATGAGTCGCGTCGCGAGAATTGACTACGTGGGACGGGTTCTGTCCGCTGCCCTGAAGCGGCAACCACCCACGTCGGCCCGACGGAATTGGTGACAGGCGCCCGAATTTCCGCTGTACCCGCACAGGAGTCGGCCTCCGCATGCGGGTTCACTGGAAGCTACCGACCGCGTTCGAGCGCGCGGGCGAAGTCCACGAACACGCCGTTGGTCCAGCCGAAGCCCTCGATTAGCCCGTACAGGCCGTGTTCCGGTTCGCGGTGCGGTTCGGCCACGTTGTACTTCTCCACCAGCGTGCCGGACGCGGCGAAGGCGTGCGCGCAGGTGTCGCACCACCGGCGCCGGACCTCATTCGCTTCGGCTGTAAAGCCGTAACGGTCCAGGCCCGCCACCACGATCCACTGCAACGGCGCCCAGCCGTTCGGGTACGCCCACTGCCGGCCCGGGAACGAGTCCAGCGACGTCACCAGGCCGCCCGGCAGCAGGAACCGCGGGAACCAGCGCGCGACCATTTCGTTGGCCTGCTCCTGGGTCGCGAGCCCGGCCCAGAGCGGGTAAAAGCCCGCGAGCGTCGGGAGCGGCGAGCGCGCCTCGGCCTTCCAGTCGAAGTCGCAGAAGAACCCGCGGTCCGCGTCCCACATCAGCTCGCGCATCGTCGCCGCCCGCGCGTCGGCGGCTTCGCGCCAGTAGTTCGCTTCCGTGGTCGCCCCGAGGCGCGTCATGGCCTCGGCGAAGTCCCGCTCGCGCGTGTAGAGGATGCTGTTGAGGCACACCGGCAGGAAGTCCATCCAGCGCCCGGCCTCGGACCCGGGGCGGTCGCCGTCGCACCGCGTCGAGTGGTCCCAGCCGCTCTCGCACGACGCCAGGAAGTGACTGTAGTTGATGTCGTGGTACCGCGAGAGCCCGCGGTACTTGCGGCGCTCGTGCGGGTGCTTTTCGCCCAGCCAGCAGGTCTCGTGCTCGCGGACACCCAGGCGCGTCATGTGGCGCAGGTACTCGTCCGCGTCGGAATCGCCCCGCGCGACCTTGATGTCATACGCGAGCTTGGCGAGTTTGGTGAAGAACGGCGGCTGGCTGCGGGAGGTGAAGTAGTACCGGGTGCCGTTCGGGACGAACCCGAACCGCTCGATCAGAGCGGCCATGTTCTCGACCAGGTCGAACACGAGCCACTCGTGCATCGTGCCGACCAGCCCCAGCGCGCTGAAGTAACTGTCCCAGTAGTACATTTCCTGGAACAGCGGGCGCACCGGGTCCACGGACGGAACCAGGTACGCACGCGGTAGCCCGATCAGTGTGCCCTCGTCGTGCGGGTGGAACCGGAACAGGCGGTCCCAGAAGCCGGTGATGTAATCCAGAACCGGTTGGTAGCCGCGCTGCTCGGGCGTCGTCATCGGACCCTCGGACACGTCTTCAATTTGTTCGCGGGCCGGTTCTTCGCCACTCGTCGCCCACTGCCCCGCGCCGCGCGTCAGGAGTGTCATTACTCCGCCGTCTTCCATCACGTCTCCTTATACGCGCCGGGCGGCCCTGTGGAGAGCGGCCACTTCCGTGCTCGGGGGCGATTCCGGCCTAGTGCGGAATACCGCCAGTGTGTGGTCCTTTAACTCGTACTTCGCTCCCCCGGCGTGGGTCGCGGCCGGGGTGCCGTCGTCGGCCGTGTCGAACATCAGTTCCCACACGTGCTCCGGGTTGGTTGCTGGAAGCACGAACCGGACCAATTTCGTGCCCGCGTTCATGAGTACCAGGAGCGTGTCCCCGACGACCGGCTCGCCGTACTCATCGGTTTCGCGGATCAGGTCGCCAGCCAATCGCATGCCAAGACACTTGTGCGGCTCTTCCCATTCCGCGTCGGTCAGCTCGTGCCCGTTGGGGCGGAACCACGACACGTCCGCCACGCCCTCGCCGCGGATCGGGCGCCCCTGGAAAAACGTTCGCCGCTGGAGAACGGGCTGGGCGCGCCAGATTTGCGCGACGGCCCGCGCGAATGTCAGGAATTCGCCGTCCACGGCGCCCCAATCGAGCCAAGTTAGATCGCTGTCCTGGCAGTACGTGTTGTTGTTCCCCTGTTGCGTGTGGCCGAACTCGTCCCCGGCCAGAATCATCGGCACGCCCTGGCTGAGCATGAGCGTCGCGAACATGTTTCGGCGCTGGCGTGCGCGTCGGGCGACCACTTTGGGATCGTCCGTTGGCCCCTCGTGCCCACAGTTCCAGTTGCGGTTGTCGTTGTGCCCGTCGCGGTTGTCCTCGCCGTTCGCCAGATTGTGCTTCTGCTCGTAGCTCACCAGATCCCGCAGTGTGAACCCGTCGTGACAGGTCACGAAGTTGATGCTCGCGTAGGGCCGGCGCCCGGTGCGCTCGTAAAGGTCGCCGGACCCGGTGAGCCGGTGCGCGAGCAACCGGGTGGAAACGTCCTTTCCGGCCCAGAACCCGCGGACCGCGTCGCGGTACTCGCCGTTCCACTCGGTCCACCCCACCGGGAAGTTGCCCACCATGTACCCGCCGGGGCCGATGTCCCACGGCTCGGCGATCAGCTTCACGCGCGACAGCACCGGATCCTGGTGAATGATGTCGAAGAACGAGCCGAGCTTATCGACCTCCGCCAGTTCGCGCGCGAGCGTGGGCGCGAGGTCGAAGCGGAACCCGTCGACGTGCATCTCCTCGACCCAGTACCGCAGGCTGTCCATCACGAGTTGTAGAACACGCGGGTGCCGCATGTTGGGGCTGTTCCCGCACGCGGTGAAGTCCATGTAGTAGCGCGGGTGCTCGGGCGAGAGGAAGTAGTAGCTCGGGTTGTCGAGCCCGCGGAACGAGAGCGTCGGCCCCATCTGGTTGCCCTCGGCCGTGTGGTTGTACACCACGTCGAGGATCACCTCGACCCCGATCGAGTGCAGCGAACGCACCATCGACTTGAACTCGCGCACCGCGGCGCTCGGGTCACGCGGGTTGGTGCTGAAGCGCGGGTCCGGGGCGAAGAACCCGAGCGTGTTGTACCCCCAGTAGTTCGAGAGCCCTCTATCCATCAGGTGCCGGTCGTCCGCGCGGTAGTGGACCGGGAGCAGTTCCACCGCGGTCACGTTGAGCTTCTTCAGGTGGTCGAGCGCCGCTTCCGAGCCGATGCCCGCATAGGTGCCGCGCATGTGGTCGGGCACGCCGGGCATCTTCTTGGTGAACCCCTTTACGTGCAGTTCGTAAATGAGCGTCTCGTGCCACGGGCGGGCCGGGCGGCGATCGGTGCCCCACGTGAAGGCCGTGTCCGTGACTGCGGCGAGTGGGGCGAACGCCGAACTGTCGCGAGTGTCGAAGGTGGTATCGTCCTGGCCGATGGTGTAACCGAAGAGGGCGTCGTGCCACGTGAGTTCGCGGCCAACGGCTTTCGCATACGGATCGAAGAGGAGCTTGTGCGGGTTGAACCGTAGCCCCTTTTCCGGCTCGTAGGGGCCGGATGCGCGGATGCCGTAAAGCAGACCGGGGAGCGCGTCCGGCAGGTAGCAGTGCCACACTTGGTCGGTGCGCTCGCGCAGCGGAATGCGCTGCTCCACCAGCCCGGGGCCTTCAAACAGGCACAGGTCGACCGCGGTCGCGTTCTCGCTGAAGAGGGCGAAGTTCACACCCACACCGTCCCACGTCGCTCCGAGTGGGTACGGTCTCCCGGGCCACACGCGCATGAACGCCTCCTGATTCTAGTACGGCGAATGTCGGTCCGATTGCGGTCGAACTTCGCCTCCCGCCAGCGCAACCAAGCGAATCGGATACCAGTGGGCCAACAAACCTTCACTGGTTCGGACTGCGGCACGGGTCGTGCAGTGTTTTAGGACGGATCAGCGGTCGCGGACCGTTCAAGCCACAGCACCACTTTACACACCCGAGAAGTTCATATGGCAGCTACTGAAGCACTGAAAATGGAAGACGTTGCCGGCGTGCGCAGCCGCATCTCCTGGCCCGCGGTCCTCGCGGGGGCCGTGGTCGCGGTCGCGACCAATCTCGTGCTCACCCTGTTCTTCGCGGCCATCGGGCTGACCGTTGCCGAAGCGGGTGTCCGGGCCAACGCGGTCGGCACCGGCGCTCTGATCGCGTGCCTCCTGAGTATCATTGCGTCCTTGTTCGTCGGCGGGTGGGTGAGCACGCAACTAACGGCGGGCGAAACCGAGCGCGAGTCCGTCCTTTACGGCATCCTGACGTGGGCTCTCGTCGTGGGTTTCTCCCTCGGGCTTGTCGGCATGGGCGCGCGGGCGGGGTACTTCGCGTTCGTGGGCGGGGCAATGGTCGCGCAGCAGTCGCCGGGCGTGCAGAACTGGGAAGAATCGGCCCGTAACGCCGGGGTGTCGCAAGAGCGCATCGACGCGGCGAAGGCTGCGGTCGATCCGAACCGGGCGCGCGAGATCGCGAACGACCCCGTCGCCCAGAAGCGCGCGGAAGAGGCCGCAGTCGGCGCGTCGTGGGCCGCGCTCGTCGGCGTGCTGCTCTCGATGGCGTCCGCGATCGGCGGGGCGATGTGCGGGCGCGGGATCGCGTTCCGGCTGATCCCGACCGCTCACGGCCAAGTGGTTCAGCGCCGGGAAGTCATCGTCTCGTAGTTGAGAAGGGTACTCGTCATCGCAGTCGGGCCGGGTGCGCGTTCGTGACCGTTCCATCGGGTTAAAGCCCCGCGGGTCGGTTCCGCGAACAAGCACCCGGCCCGAACTGCGTTCGGCACACCGGTTGCGGCCCGTTACTCCGCCGCCCCTTCGTTCTGTTCTTAAAGCCGTCACTAGCCATGCCTAACACCAGTTCCGTTTGGTCGCTCGAGAACCCCGTTCGGGCCGGCGCTCCGCTCGCAGGAAATACGCGATACGACGTGTGCGTCATCGGCGGCGGCATCGCCGGTTTGACGACCGCGTACCTGCTCGCTTCCGAGGGCAAGTCGGTTGTCGTTCTCGATGCGAAACCCACCGTTGCTGGCGGCGAGACGGAATTCACGACCGCTCACCTCGCGTGGGTGATTGATGACCGGTTCGCCCGCGTCGCGTCGATTCGCGGTGACGACACTGCGGCGCTGGCGGCGAAGAGTCATCTGGCCGCTATCAACTTGATCGAAGAGATCATCAAACGCGAAAACATCGCCTGCGACTTCCGCCGAACGGACGGGTACCTGTTCCCCGGCGCCCGCGGGGGCGACGAGGTGATTCGGGACGAAGTGGTCGCGCTCACGCGCCTCGGGCTCATCTTCGAGCGCGTGGACCAAGTTCCGTTCCCGGCAAGCGCGACCGGTCCCGCACTGCGATTCCCCGATAACGGCCAATTCCACCCGCTGAAGTACCTGAGCGAGATCGCCGCGCTGATTCGCAAAAATGGCGGCGCGATTCACACCGACACACAGGTGGTGAAGGTGGAGAACGGCTCCCCCTGCGTCGCGCACACGAAGTCGGGCCACGCGGTCACCGCGGACGCGATCGTCGTCGCGACTAACACGCCGTTCGATGCGGGGCTGTCGCTCCACTTCAAACTCGCTGCGTACATCACCTACGCCATCGCCCTCGAAGTGCCAGCGGGATACGTGCCGCCCGTGCTCCTTTGGGACACCGAAGACCCGTACCACTACGTCCGCACCGCACACGGAACCGGCACCGAGTTCCTGATCGTCGGCGGCGAGGACCACAAGACGGGCCAGGCGCAGGACCAACAAGAGCGGTGGGACCGTTTAGAAGCATGGGCGCGAAAACGGTTCCCCGAAGCCGGTCCGGTTCGGCACCACTGGTCCGGGCAGGTGTTTGAGACGCCCGACGGGTTGGGGCTAATCGGCCGGGCGCCGGGGTTCCGCGACAACCTCTATGTGATTACTGGCGACTCGGGCATGGGCATGACACACGGTACCCTCGGCGCGCGGCTCGTCACGGACCTCATCCTCGGTCGGACGAGCGAGTTCGCCGGGGTGTATTCGCCGTCGCGCTGGATGCCGGGCGCGCTGAAAACGCTGCTCGAAGAGAACGCGAACCTCGCGGCGCAATACGGTGATTGGCTCACCGGTGGTGAGGTGAAATCGGCGGCCGAGATCCCCCCCGGGCACGGCGCGATCATCCGCCACGGCCTGAGCAAGAGCGCGGCTTACAAGGACGACAAGGGGCAGGTCCACGAGATGTCCGCGGTGTGCCCCCACCTGGGCGGCATCGTTCAGTGGAACCCGGGCGAGAAATCGTGGGACTGCCCGTGTCACGGCTCGCGGTTCAGTTGCAAGGGAGAAGTACAACACGGCCCGGCTGTCGAAGGGCTGAAAGTGATCGAAAAGACCTGAGCGCCGTGTGCCCGCAAGCGCCGAACACGCGCGGCAATTTTGCAAAATGTGATCTTGTGTACATTATGCGAGATGTGGTAGAGTTGTGGTATTCCATCCACTCTATATCCGTCGCAGTGGGCTCGCTACATTGGCGACCCGCGACGGTTACGGAGCGGGTGGGATAATCACGAGTGGGTATGTGCGATCAATGTTAGCCAATGTTAGTAGCGCGATTCGTTTTCCCCGGCGAAAACACTGATCTGCGCCGTCGGGCCAAAAATGTTAGCAATTGTTAGCCGCGCCCGATACGCCCCCGTTCACCCGCCCGGCGAGGAGGCGTTGACCAACTCCGGCACTTCGAGTTTCGGTAACTTGTACTCCTGCGTGAGCGACGGGCGCGGCTTCGCGGGGGCCGGATCTAATTTGACGGCGCGCCCGGTCGCGCACGACTTCTCGATAGCCTCAATGATGGTGAGGTCGGTCAACCCTTCGAGGCCGTTCGGTTCGGGCTCGCGGTTGTTCAAAACGCAGTCGGAGAAGTACGCGATCTCCGCCCCGATCTGGTCGCGCTCCGGGAACTGCGCTTCTTTCGTTTTGCCGTCCTTGTCCGTGAGGCGCATGGTGATGTCGCCGTGAAACGTGTAGGCGGGGTCCATCTTCAGATCGCCCGCGGTGCCGACGACGCGGTACTCGGACACCTTCGACTCGCCGAACCCACAGGTGAACGTCGCGAGCCGCCCCTTCGGGAACCGCATGACCGCGGTCACCAGTTCTGGTACCTCGCGGAACCGCGTCTCGTTGTTGCTCGCGCTGAACGCGGTGACTTCAATGGGATCGTCCTGGAACAAGTACCGCGCGGCGTTGATGCAGTAGATCCCGATGTCCATGAGCGGGTGCCCCGCGAGGTGCGCATCGAGTCGGGTGTTGCCCTCCTGTACCTGCTGCGTGAACACCGAGTTGAACACACGCGGTTCGCCGATCTTGCCGTCCTTGATGTGCTCGATGGCGAGGAGGTTCGCGGACTCGAAGTGAAGCCGGTACGCGATCATCAGTTTCACGCCCGCGTCGTTGCAGGCGTCGATCATCGCGCGGCACTCGGCGGCGGTCGCGGCCATCGGCTTTTCGCAGAGCACATGAATGCGCTCCTTCGCGGCCCGAACCGTGTACTCCTTGTGCATGGAGTTGGGCAACGCGATGTACACCGCGTCGATGGTGCCGCTCTCGAGCAGGTCGCCGTACTGCTCGTACTCGTAGGCCGGGACGCCGTACTGTTCACCAACCTCTTTCTGCTTTACCGGGTCACCGGAAACGATCGCAGCAAGTTCCGCGTTCGCCGCGTTCGGGAACGCGGGCAGAATCGCTTCTTGTGCGAACCACCCGGTGCCGACCACCGCGAACCGCACCTTTTTCGCGCTCATCAGGTGTCTCCTCATGTGGGCGAGATCGGCCGAGGAGATGCACCGCGCGTGCCGAAGGGCGTCCATCGCTTCCCTTCGCGCTCCCGTGCTGGTAACTTCTGTGAGTATCCCGCCTGCCGAGGTTCCACGCCGATGCACTTTTCGACCTCTCGCCGTGCCGCACTGCTCATGATGGTGTTCGCTGCGGTCGCTTACGCGACATTTGCTCTGGGGGCTCCCGGCGCGCAACCGAAAGACAAAGAGAAGGTCGATCCCGACCACGTCGCGAAGATGGCGAAGGGGACGGATCTCTTCAAAGCGAGCGTGCGCGCCGTGCTCCAGGCAAAGTGCGTGAAGTGTCACAGCGGGGAGCGCTTAGAAGGCGGGTTCGACATGAACACCCGCGAACTCGCGATGAAGGGCGGCGAGCGCGGGCCGGCACTCGTGCCCGGCGATCACAAGAAGAGCCTCCTGTACCAGCTCACGGCCCACCAAAAAGAGCCGCACATGCCCCACGAGCGGGCCAAGCTCGCGGACGCAGACATCGCCAAAATCGCCGAGTGGATCGACTTGGGCGCGCCCTACGACAAGCCGTTTGTCACGATCGATGAGACCGCGTGGACCAAGAAGGTCACGCCCGCGGAGGGGAAGAAGCACTGGGCCTATCAACCGCTTCTGAAGGACATCAAGAACCCGAAACCGGACGCAAAGAACCCAATCGACGGGTTCATACTGGCGAAGCTCGAAGCCGCCGGCATCAAGCCGAACCCCGCGACCGACAAGCGAACACTCATTCGCCGCGTTTATCTTGGCCTCATCGGGTTGCCGCCGACGCCGGAACAGGTCGATGCGTTCCTGAAGGACGAAACGCCCCAAGCTTACGCGAAAGTAATCGACGGACTACTCTCATCACCGCACTTCGGCGAAAAGCAGGCGCGCCACTGGCTCGACCTCGTGCGGTTCGCCGAGAGCCACGGCTTCGAGCACGACTACGACCGCCCCACCGCGTACCACTACCGCGACTTCGTGATTAAGGCACTGAACGCCGATTTGCCGTTCGACTCGTTCGCGAAGTGGCAGATTGCGGGGGACGAGATCGCCCCGAACGATCCGCTCGCGATGATGGCGACCGGCTACCTTGCGGCCGGGGTTCACAGCACGCAGATCACGAAAAACGAGGTCGAAAAGCACCGGTACGACGAACTCGACGACATGCTCGCGAACGTCGGCACCACGTTTCTGGGCCTCACGGTGGGCTGTGCCCGGTGCCACGACCACAAGTTCGACGCGATCCCCGCACGCGACTACTACCGGATGCTCGCGGCGTTCACCACGACCGTCCGCACGGAAGTAGATCTCGACCTCGATCCAAAGGGCCACGCGAAGGCAAAGGCGGTGTTTGATGTGGACCACAAACGGTTCACGGATGCGCTCGCGAAGTTTGAGAACGAACAACTACCGTCGCGGTTCGCGCTGTGGGAGAAGGAAAAGAATGGCAAGCCGGTCCCCGCGGACACCTGGGTGCTGCCGAAGATCACGGCGAACAAGTCCGCGGGCGGTGCCACCCTCGCCACACAACCCGATGGAAGCGTGCTGATTTCTGGGAAGAACCCCACCACGGAAACGCTCACGTTTGAAGTGATTACCACCCTGGAGAGCATCAAATCACTGCGGCTCGAAGCGCTCGCCCACTCGTCGCTCGTGAAGAACGGGCCGGGGCGAGCCACGAACGGCAACTTCGCGCTGTCTGATATCCGCGTACTCGCGGAGGCGCTCGAACAGAAGGAATCGCAACCAGCGGTTCGCGTGAAGCTCACCAACCCCCGTGCCACCTTCGAGCAGAAGGGCCTCGGAATCGCGCACGCAATCGACGACAACGTGACAACCGCGTGGGCCGTTGATCCGCAGTTCGGCAAGGATCACGCCGCGGCGTTCGCGTTCGAGAAACCGGTCGGGTTCCCGGGCGGAACGAAGCTCACGATCACGCTGGCCTTCAATAACAACACGGGCCACGGCATCGGGCGGCCCCGCATCAGTTTGAGCGCGAGCGAGAAGCCCGACCTCGCTAGCACTGCGACGAGCGAAACTGTTCGCGCGGCACTCGCAGTCTCCGCGGACAAGCGAACGCCCGAGCAAATTGCAGCCGTCTTAGCGTGGTACGCACCTCAAGACGCGGAGTTCCAGAAGCTCCAAAAGGCCGAACGCGACCACCTCGCGACCGCGCCGAAACCCAACAAGGTCAAAGCGCTCGTATCGAGCGAGGGCCTCCCGGCGATCCGGCTCCACACTCAGGGCGACGACTACCTGAAGGAAACGCACTTCCTGCGCCGCGGTGACCCGGCCCAGAAGTCTGGGGTCGCGTCGGTCGCGTTCCTGCAAACGCTGATGCCCGACGCAGAAGCACAAACCAAGTGGGTGAAGCCCGCGCCCACGGGATCACGCCTCAGCTACCAGCGCACCGCGTTCGCGAACTGGATGACGGATGCGGAAGGCGGCGCCGGGCACCTCGTCGCCCGGGTGATTGTGAACCGGCTCTGGGCGCAACACTTCGGTAGGGGGCTGGTGACCACGACGAGCGACTTCGGCGTCCGCGGAGAATCACCCAGCCACCCGGAACTCCTCGACTACCTCGCAGGCGAACTCATCCGCAATAACTGGAAGCTGAAGCCGATTCACAAACTGATCGTGACGAGCGCTGCT
Source organism: Gemmata palustris (assembly GCF_017939745.1). NCBI lineage: Bacteria > Pseudomonadati > Planctomycetota > Planctomycetia > Gemmatales > Gemmataceae > Gemmata > Gemmata palustris. The sequence goes on from NZ_JAGKQQ010000001.1 coordinate 7,452,662, forward strand.
TATCAGCAAAGTTCCGCACGCGACGAAGAAAAGGCGCGCCTCGACCCGGAGAACAAGTTCGTGTGGCGCCAGCCGGTGCGCCGACTGCAGGCTGAGGTGATTCGCGACAGCATCCTGGCCGTCGGTGGCCGACTGAACACGACCATGTACGGCCCCGGCACGCTGAGCGAAGAAAGCCCGCGGCGCAGCATCTACTTCACCATGAAACGGAGCAAGCTGATCCCGTCACTGGTCGTGTTCGATGCACCCGACGGCACGACGGGTGTGGGCGATCGACCGAGTACAACGGTCGCGCCGCAATCCCTGCACCTGATGAACAACCCGCACGTGCGTGCGGCGGCCTACGGCTTGGCCAAGCGCGCAACGGCCGACAGCAAAGCTAACGATACCGACGCGGTCACACTGGCGTACAAGCTCGCGCTGTGTCGCGAACCGACCAGGGACGAACTCGCCGACGCGACCGCGTTCCTGAAGGGCCACACGGGAACCGCCCGCGAAACCGCAATGACCGATCTGTGCCAGGTGCTCTTCTGTCTGAACGAGTTCCTGTATGTGGAGTGAGGCGTGAGTGACCCCGCTTCCGAATTCGACGGGCCGTGGAAAGAGGCGCTCGACCTCTATTTCCGCTATTTCATCGAACTGTTTTTCCCCGAGATCGATCGCGACGTGGATTGGGAGCGGGCGCTGGAGTTTCAAGACAAGGAACTCCAGCAAATCGCACCGACGGCCGCAGCCGGGCGCGGGATCGTGGACAAGCTCGTGAAAGTTTGGACGCGACACGGCAAACAGGAATGCGTGTTCGTCCACGTCGAGGTTCAGACACAGAACGACCCGAACCTCGCGCAGCGGATGTACCAGTACAATCACCGGTTAGAGGACAAGTACGGCTCGATGCCGGTCAGTCTCGCGGTACTGGGAGATTACGGGCGCGGGTGGCGCCCGACCGAGTTCCAAGCCGGGCGCTGGGGTTGCGAGGTGAAGTTCACGTTCCCAGTAGCAAAAGTGGCCGATTGGCGAAACAAAGAACACAAACTCGAGCAATCGCCCAACCCGTTCACAGCGTTCATTCTCGCTCACTTAAAGACGGTCGAAACGGACCGCAACCCGGACGATCGGTTAACATGGAAGCTGCGAGTCGTGAAGCGCCTCTACGACCGCGGGATGAGTTACACAGACCTGCTCCAGATGTTCCGCCTCATCGACTGGATGATGACGCTGCCGCCCGATCTTGCCAACACATTTACCCGCGACATCGAGGCATTTGAGAAGGAGAAAGAAATGCCGATCATCACACCAAGTGAGCGATTGTGGAAAGAACAAGGACGAACTGAGGGGCGCACGGAAGGCCGGTTCGACGGCATTCAACTGGGCCTCAAGCTCCGGTTCGGTTCGCCAGGGCTCGACCTGATGCCCCGTGTGCGCCAACTTACGGACCCGAGCGCTGTTGAGACGTTTTTCAACGCGATCGAAACCGCGCCCGATCTCGGCGCGCTCCGCAACATGCTCCCGCCGCAACCGCAAGCCTGACCCCGCCACCGCGAGAATACTATGCTCGACCTCCCACGCTGGTTCGCGCCCCCGCAAGCCGCGTACCCCTCCCGGCGCTCGTTTCTGAGCCGCGCTGGAGGCGGGTTTGGAATGCTCGCGCTCGCCGATCTTCTGCGCGCTGAAGAAAAGCCCGCGGCCCGCGCCGAAGACCCGCTCGCGGCCAAGAAGCCGCATTTCGAGGCGAAGGCCAAGTCCGTCATCTGGTTGTTCATGAACGGCGGGCCGTCGCAGGTGGACACCTGGGACTACAAGCCCGAACTCGAAAAGCGCGACGGCCAGGAACTGAAGGGGTTCGACCCGAACACCGGGTTCTTCACCGGTCAGGTCGGGCCGCTCATGAAGTCGCCGTTCAAGTTCGCGAAGCACGGGCAGTGCGGGAAGATGGTCAGTGATTTGTTCCCGCACATGGCCAAGCACGTGGACAAAATGGCGTTCATTCACTCGCTCTGGAGCGACTCGAACAACCACTCCCCGGCGCTGTTCAAGATGAACACCGGCATGGCGCGCATGGGGTTCCCGTGCGTCGGGAGCTGGGTCACCTACGGTATGGGCAGTGAGAGCCGCAACCTGCCGGCGTTCTGCGTGATGTACGACACGCTCGGGCGCGGCATCCCGAAGGGGCACTCGCTGAACTGGGGCGCGGGCTTCTTACCCACCGTGTACCAGGGCACCGCGTTCAAGCCGCAGGGCGACCCGATCGACAACCTCACGCGCCCGACCGATATCACCTCCGAGCGCCAGCGCAGCCAACTCGACCTGCTCGCGAAGCTGAACCAGAAGGGCATGGACAAGCACCCCGGTGAACCCGACTGGACCGCGCGCGTCGAGTCCTACGAACTCGCGTACCGAATGCAGATGGCCGCACCGGACGCACTCGATCTCTCGAAGGAAACAGAGGAGACGAAGAAGCTCTACGGCATCGACAACCCGAAGGCGACGCACTTCGCGAAGCAGTGCCTCATCGCCCGACGGTTGGTGGAGAAGGGCGTCCGCTTCGTGCAGATTTACAGCGGCGGCATGGAGAACGACCTGAGTTGGGACGGGCACAACGACATCGCGAAGAACCACGGCGGGTTCGCAAAAGAAACCGACCAGCCCATCGCGGCGCTACTCGAAGACCTCGCGCGCAAGGGACTGCTCGACAGCACGCTGGTCATCTGGGGCGGCGAGTTCGGGCGGCTTCCCATTGTCCAGAAGGGCAACAACGGCCGCGACCACAACCCGCACGCGATCACGTACTGGATGGCCGGCGGGGGAGTGAAGGGCGGAACGAGTTACGGTGCGAGCGACGAGATCGGCTTCAAGGCCGCGGAGAACCGCGTGAGCGTCAACGACTTCCACGCGACCGTGCTTCACCTGATGGGGCTCGATCACAAGAAGTTGACGTACCGCCACAACGGTCGCGACTTCCGGCTCACCGACGTAGCCGGCACCGTGGTGAAGGACATCTTGGCTTAGATCAAGAAGAAAAGCCGGAAGAATCAGCCGCAGATCAACGCGGATGAAGACACGATCAGACAAAAATGAAGAAGAGAAAATTCAGCCACGGATGAGCACCGAAAACACGGATCAGAACAGGAGAGGCAAGATCGAAATTCAGAACTGTGTTGATCCGGCTACCTGCCGAAACTCTCCTATTCTGTTCTGATCCGTGTTTTCGGTGCTCATCCGTGGCTCTTCTTGGCTTGTTCGGATCGTGTTTTCATCTGCGTTGATCCGCGGCTAATTCTTCTGTTGCCTCTTCGGGTTCGAGCACTTTGCTGTTCAGCGCCTTTTCGGTTGGTTCGCGGATGTCCCACACCAGTCCGACCACGCCCAGCGCGCGGATGATGTAGTAGCTCATGTCGATTTCCCACCACTTGAACCCCTGGCGGGCGCAGCTCTGGTAGTGGTGGTGGTTGTTGTGCCAGCCCTCGCCCATCGTCAGGAGCGCGGCCCACCAACAGTTCTTGCTCTGGTCGGTCGTTTCGTACCGGCGCGTCCCGAACAGGTGGCACGCGGAGTTTACCAGGAACGTCGCGTGGTACAGCAACACGGTACCGACGAGGAAGCTCCACACCACGCCGCTCCAGTCGGCGAGGGCGTAGCACAAGACCGCCAGAGCCAGGCCCGGCACCCAGGTAAAGAACGTGTCCAGCACGCGCAGTTCGGGGTACCGTTCAAAATCCTTCATCGCGGGAGCGTCGCGGAAGCGGCCGGAGATCACCCACCCGACGTGCGCCCACCAGACCGTGCGCACAATCGGCGAGTGCGGATCGTCTTCCTGGTCGGAGTGCTTGTGGTGGTGCCGGTGGTGCCCGGCCCACCAGAGCGGCCCCTTCTGCATCGCGGCGCAGCCGATCCACGCGAGCACGAACTGGAACCACCGACTCGTTTTGTAAGCGCGGTGCGCGAAGTACCGGTGGTACACGCCCGTGATGCCGAACATCCGCACGACGTAGAACAGCAGCCCCAATCCCACGGCTTCCCAGGTGATCGGCACGAAGAACGGCGTCACCACCGCCGCGACGTGCAGCAAGATGAACGGGACGGCCCGCAAGCGTGCGTACCAGCCGACCGGTGGGCGCGGCAATTTGAGCGCGGAGAGGTGCAGAGCGGGAACGACGCCCGATTGCGGTGCGGCGGTCGAAATGGGAGCGGCTCCGTGGTGTCCGGGCGTAAGGGCGCTTCGTGTCCAAAATAGGACTCAAAGTCGCCAAATGCTCGCACGAAATCTGGAATTGTGCAACGCGGATACAATGGGCGAAATACCGGCGGGCGCTTCACCCGCGCGGGCCATTTTCCGCGAGCACCCCATGATTCACTTTGAAGGCGACAAGATCATTCCCCTTCCCGTTGCCGAGGTCGCGGCCAAGCTTTCCGACGCCGGGTTTCTCGCGAACTGTGTACCCGACGCGCAGGTGTCCGAAGCGACCCCGGACCGCGCGGTGGGTAAGATCAAACCGAAGTTATCCTTCCTCACGGGAAGCCTGACACTCGACGCGACCGTAACGGCGCGCGATTCCGGCAAGTCGGTCGCGTACAAGATCGACACGAAGACGATGGGCGCGAGTAGCACCGTGGAGACGAAACTGGAATTCAAGGACGGCGAGGGCGGCGGAACGCTCATCCACTGGACCGGCGAGTTAGTGGCCGTCACCGGACTGCTGAAGATGGTGCCGAAAGGATTACTCGAGGGCACCGCGAAGAAGGTGATTGATGACGTGTGGACCGCGGTCGCGGCGCGCCTGACGGCGGGGTGAACGCTTCAGATTGGGGATTGCAGATGTGCGATTTCCGATCGGATAATCGGCGGCCGTAACGCGGCTTTACCTTCAATCCGAAATCGCACATCTGCAGTCACAAAATTAACGTGCTGCTTCGTACCGCACCGCCTGGACCGCCTTCACGAGTTTGTCCATTGCGGGCTGGTCGAGGGTGCCGTTGATCTTCAGTCGCAGCTTGCCACTTGCGTCGATGACGACCACGTTCGTTTCGCCCGCAGTCAGGCCGAATCCCTCTTTCATTTTGTCCGCGAAGTCGAGCCACACCACGACGTCCGGCGACCCCTTTGCGATCTGCTTACTGATGGCCGGGCGGATCGCAGCGGGCACCTTCCCGCAGCACGCGACCGGCACCACGATCACGTTCGGCGCCACTTGCCCCGGCTTCAACCCCTCGAGCGGCACCACCGGTGCGGCCTGAGCTTTCGCAGGCGTTTGACCCTTCGCGTCCGGGTGCCAGTACACGTGGAGTTGTTCGCCGAGGGTGCGGCACGCTTCGTTCCCCTTGCGGTCGCCGAACACCATGACGACCACATTGCCGCGCAGGTCGGCGATGTTCGTTTTCCGATCGAACTGGTCTTCCAGCGCGAGCTCGACGGCTTTCGGGGCCGGCCCCGGCATCGCGGCGGGCGGTTGCGCACGAACCGACGCGACGGCGATCAGGGCGACGAACCCGGTCCACATCAATCGCTTCATCGGGCTTCTCCCGCTAGATTTTTCCTTGTCGCAGACGCAGTTCCGCGAACTTCAATCGCACCGCCGCCATCGTTAATAGCGCCAGTGCGAAACCCGCAACGGCCACGATGCTGGGCAACACGGCCCAAAAACTCCCGGCTTGCCAGGTGGCCGTCTCGAATCCGCGTAGCGCCCACGTCGTCGGGAGCGCCAGCGACACGTCGCGTGCCCAACCGGGCAGCAGAAAAGCCGGCACCCACAACCCGCCGAGCATCGACACGCCGAGGATCACCAAAATGCTGACGTTCCGCGCACGCGCCTCGGTTCCGCCGAGCGCGGCGACGAGCAACCCGGTCGCCGCCGCGAGCCCGCACGCGGTCACGGCCAGGAGCGCGAAGCCGATCACGGAGCCATCGATCGTCACGCCGAACGCGAGATAACCGACGCCGAACGTGACCAGCACCTGCAACAGCGCGATGAACCCGGTCGCGAGTGCTTTACCCGCAATCACGCAGGAGAGGGGGAGCGCCGCAGCGCGCACGCGGGTCCACACGCTCCGCTCGCGCTCGCGGAGCAAGAGGAGCCCGCTCTCCATGCCCCAGAACAGCAGGTACTGCAACGTCATTCCGCAGAAGCTGTGCGCGTAGGCGTTGAAGTGCGCGCCCGCGTGCAGCGACACGGCCGCGGTTTCGATCTTGAACGGCGGCGCGAGTGCCTCGTCGGTACCGTCTTTCAGCACGTCGCGGAACGCCTCGCGCGTGACCCGCTTCATCACCGCTTCGGTAACGAGTCCCTGGGTCATCTGCCGCTCGGCGGTCGCGTTCGGGTGGCAGAGCAAAAGGAGTTCGGGCTGTTCGGTCGTGACGCCGGGCTGCCAGTTCTTGAGGCGCTCGAAGCCCGGCGGGAGCACGATCGCCACGACCTTGCGGTCGGTGACTGCGGATTCCGCTTCCGAGCGAGTGACTTCCTTCGCGTCAAATCGCGGGGACGCGAGGAGCTCGTCCGCCACCTGGCGCGTGAACGGGCCGGCGTCTTCGACCACCACGACAACGGGCAATTTCGTCGCGGCGCCGGACGTCGGGCGGGAGAAGATCGTGCCGAATACGGACGCGAGCAGCACCGGCACGATGAAGCACAGAGCGGCCGCGCGCCGGTCGGCCCAGAAGAGCCACCAGTCCTTGCGGGCGAGCACCAGTGCCAGTGATACCTTGCTCCTCACGCCCGCTCCCCCGTTCCGCACTCGTCCGAACGGAGCGCCCGCTCCAGCGCGCCGGCCGGCGTGCGGAACGATTCCAGTTCGATCCCCTCTGCGAGCAGTGTCGCGAGTGTTTCGCCGAGCTGTTCGCTCGTGTTCGCCGAGAGCCGCAATCGGCGCCCGGTGATCTCCAGTTCCGCACTCGCGCTGAGGCGCTGGCGGATCGCGCGTTCGAGGTATTTGGGCGGGCGCGTGCGGAGGTGGCCGTAGAGCACGGCGCGATCGGTTCGGCGCGTGTGGAGCAGTTCCGCTGGCGGACCGTTCGCGACGAGCCGGCCCCCCTCCAAAACCGCGATGCGGTCGCAGCCCGCTTCGGCTTCGTCCATGTGGTGCGTGGTGAGCAGGATCGCGTGGCCGTCGTCGCGGAAGCGCGTGAGGTCGGCGAAGAGAGCGTCGCGGCTCGCGGGATCGAGTGACGCGGTCGGCTCGTCGAGGAGCAGCACGGGCGGGTCGTGTAACAGCGCCGCAGCGAGGTTGAGGCGCTGCTTCATGCCGCCGGAGAATGTGGATACGCGGCTCTGGGCACGATCGGTGAGTTTCACGCGGGCCAGCGCTCGCGTCACTCGCCGGCGCAGGTCGTGGCCCACCAGACCGTACAGTTGGCCGAAGAACGTGAGATTGGCCACGGCAGTGAGTTCGTCGTAAACGGCCGGCTCTTGCGGCACCAGCCCGATGTACTGCGCGAACGCAGCCGGGTTCGTGGCCCGCGAACACCCTTCGGCGGTGACGGTCCCGCACACGGGGTCGAGTACCCCCGCGGCGACCGCGAGCGTGGTGCTCTTCCCGGACCCGTTTGGGCCGAGTAACCCGACGATTTCCCCGCGCCGCACGTCGAGTGACACGCGCTCGATAGCGGTGCGCGCACCGTAGCGCACGGTCACGTCAACGAGGCTGAGGGCCACCGGCAGCGGCATGTACGAACCCCCGGCTTAAAAGCTTGATGGCCGGGGAATAGCGACGGGTCCGAAGCGTTGCAAGCCGAACGGCGCCGGTCAGCGCTTGAGTTCTTCGACCCGCACGCGAATGTCCTTGAATTGAGCATCCTGTTTGTTGGGGACGACCTCAACGACCACCTCGCGGAACCCGGCCTTTTCGAGCTTGGTGCGAGTCTCTTCCAACACGGGGTAGCGCAGCACCTCGCCGGGGCGAATGCCGATCATGTCGAGGATTTTCTTCTCATCATTCTCCGCGGTCCCCTCAAGGATGATGCGACCCACCCGATCCGGCTCTGCGGGCTTCGGCGCGACGCCCAACTTCTGAAGACGCTCGGTCTGCAACTGGACCTTCTTGCGGAGGAGCGTTTTTAGCTCTTGTTCTTTTTTCTCCAGTTCGGCCTTCTGCGCGCTTAGGTGCTCCAACTCGGCGATCAGGTCATCGACCGATTTCTCTCGTGGAACCGGAGGCACTGTAGGTGAAGGGAACGTCGGATTTCCGGGCACCGGGAGCCCGGGCGAAGGGATCAGTGATCCGCCAGGATTGGGGACGGGCTGCGGGACCGGCTGCTGCGCGTGCAACGCGCCGCAGAAGCCCAGCAGACCGGCTGATGCGAGTAACAGTCGGATGCGCACGATTAAACTCCTCGGTTAGAGCGCGCGGAGGTTAATCGTGCGCGAGGGAGACGGTCAAGTGCGACCCGGTAGAAGCGCGGAGCGCGGAGTTCGGAACGCGGAACAGAAGACGGGGAAAGAAGCGGAATCGACTCGGTGTTCCGCGCTCCATATTCCGCGTTACCCGAACGGGTCGGGGTTGTCGTCGAACCGTTCGAGGTCGCGATCGGACCAGCCGAAGTGGTGGGCGATTTCGTGAATGACCGTTTTCCGAATCTCGATGCGCAACTCGTGTGGGTCGGGGAAATCGTCCTCGAGCGGGTTGCGGAAGATCAGGATGCGGTTCGGGTTCTCTAGCATCTCGCTCGCCGCGGCACCCTCAAGGGGCATGAAGTAACCGTACAGCGAATCGCCGTCCTCGATCTCTTCGTCCGTGAAGCCGGCCTCGCGCAGGAACTCGTCCGACGGCTCCTCCTCCACGTCGATGACGACGTTTTCGAGGTGCCGCTTGATCTCGTTCGGCAGCGAATCAATGGCGCTGCGGACGACGCCCGCGAACTTCTTCATGCTCATGCCCATGACCTTATATTCGCGGAAGCGCGGGCACAGGTCAACCGAACGGGTCGGGCACAACGAACACGACCGCGTCGCCGAATTTCTTCACCAGCGCGGCGCGACTTTCCGGGCCGAACGTGTCACGATCGAGCACGAGCGCGGTGAGGTCCGGCGGCACTGGGGCGTTGAGGAGGTGTTTCACGCCGACGTGAGAGAGTGAGTTTCGCTGCAAAACCACTTCCACTAAATTGTGCCACCACTTCGCCTGTGTGATGTGCCGGACGCCCTTGTCCCCGATGTGACACCCGGACAGGTCGATCGCGCGCAACGCGGTCAACGAGTGCGTCAGTGAGAGTACCTTGACCGCCCGCGGGGTGAGCGCGTTGCCGGGCAGTTTCAGCCGGCGCAGGTTCGTGAGGCGGTCGCTGCGCGCGAACACCTCCAACCCGTCCGCGCGCATCCCGACGCTCACCAACGTGAGATCGCGGAGCCCGGGGGGAAGTGTTTCGGCCAACACGCGCAGCCCGTCGTTCGCGAGCGGTTCGTTGATGAAGTGCAGTTCGTCCAGCGCGTTCGCGGCCGGGCCGCCGAACAAGCGGTGCAGGGAATCCGCCGAGAGCCCCATAACCGAGAACGAGAGCCGCTCGAGCGGGGCACCCGTATTGATCGCGTCGAGGATCGCGTCGCGCGATTCGTATCCCATGTGGAAGTGCAGGCCACGAACGACCCGACCAAGGTACGAGCGGAACAGGTCTTCGATCACCTCCGGCATCCCGGCGCCACTCGCGCGGTTGAAGTGCAGGTCGGTGACGCGCTCGACCCCGTTCGCGTCGCGCAGCGCGAACAACGGCTCGATCGGACTCGTAGCGAACGCGATTTCCCGCAAACGGCCCAACCGATCGGACCCGGCCACGCGGCGCCAATCGTCGAGGGGGGCCACCCGAAAAGTCACTTTCCCGATCGGCGCGCGATCGAACAGCGGGGCGATGCGCGCGTCCCACTCCGACGCCATGATAACATCGAGCCACCAACCGAACCCGCGGCGAAACGGCGCCGGCGCCCACTCAATGACCCCCGCGAGCGTCGGGAGCGTGGAACGAAAGGCTCGGCCGCTTAGCACGTTCGGTTCGCGCCATTTGCACCGCACCGCGAACGGCTCCCACGGTGGCGTGCGCGCGAGTGCCACCTGCGCGCGGATGAACGCAGCGTGTGCGGCCTCGTCGTGTTCTTCGAGGTAGTCCGCGAACACGAGCCGCGGGGTGTCCTCATCGGGCTGATCGCAGATGGCGCTCACGAGCGCGTCACGGTCGGACATGGCGGCATTTTACGGGCGGCGCCGGCCACAAGAATCACAAGCGCACGCGATCGCCCATTTTCGCTTTGAGCAGCTCCTTCGTCTCCGCGGACGCGGGCGATCCGGTCAGATCGAGGAGCACCAATCCGGCGGCGAGCGGGGATTCGAGGAGTGCCAGAATCCCCTCGTCGCCGACCATGCAGTAACTGAGGTTGAGGACGAGCAGGCCCGCGAAGTGCGGCGACCGGGCGATCGTGCTCACTCCGGTGTTCCCGATGGCGTTCGAGGTGAGGTCGAGCACGCGCAGGGTGCTCACTTCGTGGCAGGTCGCGAGTTCGGCAACGAGTGCCGCAGTTACGCCGTTCTGACGGTACGCGAGCCGCTTCAACCGCGACAGGGTGAGAGACGTCGACAGCACACGCAGCCCGGCCGGGCCGGACGCGGTCTCGCTCAGGTCGAGGTCGTACAGGCGGTCGAGCGGTAGCCGGGCGATCGCTTCGTGCAGTGCGAGCGTGCCGGACCGATTGCCGGTCAGCCGCAAGCGCTCGACTCCAGCGACCGCATCTGTGGTGAGCAAACGTCGGACGTGCTCGCCAGTCAGTCCGGTGCGCGCGAGTGACAGGTCGCGGAGGCAGTTAGGGCCGGCGAAGTCGGCAATGGCACGAACGACGCCCGCGACACCGGTCACGCCACCCAAATCCAGGCGCGTGAGCCGCGGGAATAGGGGGGATCGCAGGAGCGCGCCGACCGCGTCCGCCGACAGCCCGTTGTCGCTCGCGTTCAGTTCTTCGAGCACCGGTGCGTCCGCGAGCCGAGCCGCCACCCGCTCGGGTAGGTGGGTGCGGTGTACGCGCAACCCCCGCAATCGGGCGAAGTACGGCGACCGGAACAACTCGTCGGTCGCACCGTCGTTGCTGGCGAACGCGAGCGTTGTGACCGGCACCTGGGCGAACAGGCGGTCGGCGTGGGTCAGAAATTGCCGCGGGTTCAGTCGGATGCCCCACGGGAACCCGCGGCGCAAGAGCGGCCCGTTCAGCAGTTCGGTAACCCACGGGAGGCGCTGGACCCACCCGTCCCCGTCGCGGCGGGGCTTCTCGATCAGTTCCCACCGGAGGCGCTCGGGCGCGAACTCGTCGAGGCGCGACACCGCGATGTCGTCGCGGATGAACGCGGCCCGCGCGCGCACGCCGGCTGGGTCCGGGAGTACGTCGGCGTTCTCGTCGAGCCAGTCCGCGAACACGAGCCGCGGCGTGTCGTCGGCCGGGTTCTCGCCGATCGCGCGCAATAGGGCGTCGTGGTCGGTCATGTGGTGCGAGGCGAACCAAATGCTAGAGGAAAACGCGGTCGCCGAAGCGTTTCCGCACGCGCCCCGTGGTGGCGGGGGCGATCGCGTTGCCGTACAGGTTGAGGTACATCAAGTTGCTCAGGTGTTCGCTGCGAGCTAGTGCTTCGGCGCCCGCGTCTCCGATGTGCGATTCCGCGACATCGAGCACCAGCAGCCCCGTGAGGTTCGCACTTTTCGCGAGCGATTCCGCACCACGGTCGCCGACGCGGTTGTCGTGCAAACTGAGGACGCGAAGGTTCGCGGTTGGCGCCCCCGCGATCCACGTAGCCGCCGTCGAAGCGAGATTATTGCCGCCCAGTGAAAGGCTCCGCAGTTCGGGGAAGAAGCTCGCCCCGACCAGCGCCGCGACGCCCTCGACGGCTGGAGCGGTTTGCAGAAGGTGTAGGATGCGCAGGTTCGGCAGTGTGGCGCCCGCGAGCGCGGTCAGCCCTTGCGCGCGGAGGCTATTATCGTTCAGGTCGAGTTCTTCGACCGACCGCACTGCAGCCGATGTGACCAACAGACCTAGCGATTCCGCAGAGAGCCGGTTGCTGGAGAAATCGAGTTTCTTCAATCGTGGTGGGTTCGGCAATCGGGCCAGCGCGCTAATGAGCGATCCGGCACCCGGTCGGTCCTCGCGGGCGCTCAGTCCAGTGAGTCGTGCGAACACGCGACTCCGCACGACCGCGGTAACGGCCGCCGGGGTCGTCAGTTGCGAACCGAGGTGCAGCTCGGTGAGGCGCTCGAAGTGCTCCGAATCAAATAGTCGTTGAATCGTTGGCCGGCCGGCGCCTTGCGCAAGCGAAAGGGATCGCAACCGATTCAGCCAGGGGCACGCGGCGATTGTGGCCGCGTCCGCGATCTGCGCGTTCTTGAGCTCGAGCGATTCAATAGGGTACTGCGCGAAAAGCTCGTCGGCGTGAGCGACGAACGAGGCCCCATCTTCCGCCTGGATCGCCCCCAACATCCCGCGGCGGAACGGATCGCGGCCCCATGAAAGTCCGTTTGGTAGTGGGGGAAGTTCGGCGATCCACCGCCCGCCGGCCGATTTTTGCTTTTTATCGTAATACCGCGCGCGGATGGAAGCCGGGTCGTACTCCGGGATGCGGCTCAGTTCGACGTGCGTGCGGACGAATGTGGCCCGGCGCGGGTCGCCGCTCTCTTCGAGTGCGTCCGCGTAAACTAGGCGCAGCGTGTCGTCGTCGGGGTTGTCGAGAACGGCACGGTAGAGTGCTTCGCGATCGTTCATAGTGAGACGGAAGATATTTCGACAGAATCCGCAGGGGTGAGAGAGGTCGGTTTCCTGTCTCGATCCTGTTTATCCTGTAAATCCTGTCAACAATTCTTCTGTCTTACAAGCTGACGCGGTCCCCGAACCGCTCGGTCAGTGCGGCGCGGGCGGTATCGCTGAATCCGCGGCCGGCGCGGGTGCGGAGGTCGAGCCGAATCAGGTGGTTCAGGTGCGGCGATTCGGCCAGCGCAAGGGCGCCCGTGTCGCCGATATCTGTTTCGCACAGATCGAGTTCGAGGAGTCCCGCCAGCGCACTCGACCCGGCGAGGCTCACGGCCCCGGAGTCGCGCACGTAGTTGTTCGAGAGGTTCAGCACGCGCAGCCCGCGGAACCCGCCGCACGCGGCCACCGCTCTCACGGCCGCCGGCCCCAGTGCGTTATTCGAGAGATCGAGCATGCGCAGCCCCGCCAGCCCGCCGGCTTCGGTCAGCGCCTTTACCCCCGGGCCGCCGGGCCGCGTCCGGCTCAGGTGCAGTGTGCGCAACCCGCGAACGATTCCGCTCTCGGCGAGATCCCTGATCCCCTCCCCGGCGAGTGGGTTGTCACTCATGTCCAGGTGTTGAAGATCCTGGAGCGCGGGGAGCCGAAATAGAGCTTCGGCGTCGTTGCGGCCCACGCGATTGTTCGGGAGCGACAACCGCGACAACGCGCCCGAGCCCCGGGCGGCACCGAGTGCGTCGATCAGCAGCGCGGGCGGGAACGCATTCGAGCTCAATTCGAGCGCCTTCAGGCGATTGAACAGCGGCGCCGCGGCCAGCGTACTCAATCCCTCCGGGGAGATGCTCTCGAACTCGAACCCGAGTTCCGTGATGTTGCTTGTGTGCGGGGATTCGGCGAGCCGAGCGATATCGGCCGGGTCGAACCAGCCGGTAGAAAACGTGAGCCGGTGCAGTCGGGCCAGGTGGGGCCATTCGGCGAGCGAGGCGAGATCGGGGCGATCGCGCTGGTCCAAATCAATCGCCTGAATCGGGGCGGTGTCGAACACCGCGTCGCCACTTTCGAGGAACGCGGTCAGCGACAACACGCCGATCTTCCACGGGAACCCGCGGCGGAACTCGAACCGGGTCCACTCGCACCCGGGGGGCGGTGGTTTCGGGAGTTGCTCGGTCATGCACCAGCCGGTCGCCGCATCGGGATCGTGTTGGCGCACGCTCACCCAGCCCGGGTCGTAGACGGGAAGCCGAGCGAGTGTGATCTGCGTGCGGATGAACGCGGCGCGCCGGGGCTCGCCGTTCTCTTCAATGAGATCGGCAAAGGCGAGGCGGGGTGTGTCCTCGTCCGGGTGCGCGCAGATAGCGCGGTACAGTGCGTCGTGCGAACTGGTCATTGGGTGCGGCACGTCCTCCGTGGCGATTCCACCCGCGCAGTTTACGCGGGCCGTACCGCCCGCGCCTATGCCAGTGGCGGAACCGGTTCCGCGCGCCGGTCGAGACGGGTATCCGATCGATTTTTGGCAGTAACCGCTCGGAGTTACTGCTCTCCGCAGTGAGTATTAGCGCCGGCCGGCACGATCGGTTAGTCTTTTAACAGGCGTTTCCTCTCGCACGCCCGTGTTTCGGTCACCCCGCCCCGCGCGGATAGAATACTCAGCGTTCGTGACCGCGGTGTGCGGTCCCGGCGCGCTTCAAGATCAAGGAAACCTCCAAAGTGGTTGCGTGGTCCGCGGATTCTCTCGCGCTTCTGGCCAGTGCCGAGGGCGAGATGAGCCAGACGCTCCTGATCGTGGGATTGGTCGCGATTCCGCTATTAGTTGCGATCAACGGGTTCTTCGTTGCGGCCGAGTTCGCTCTGGTCGCGGTCCGCAGAACGCGGGTGGAAGAACTGGTGAACCAGGGGCTCCCGGGTGCGTCCGCCTTACTCGCGGCGCTGAACGACCTGAACCGGAGCGTGGCCGCGTGCCAGCTCGGGATCACGGTCGCCAGCCTCGCACTCGGGTTCGTCAGCGAACCGGCCATCCACCGGCTCATTCACCCGCTCCTGTCCGGGTTCCCCGTCGAGTGGGCGCGGGTGCTCTCCATTCTCATCACGCTGTCGCTCATCACGTACATGCACGTCGTGTTCGGCGAGCAGATGCCGAAGCTCGCTGCGCTGCAAGAGAGCGAGCGGGTCGGGCTGTGGGTGGCGCGCCCGGTGTACCTGTTCGGCCGGGCGACGGCACCGCTCATCCAGCTCATGAACGGGTCGAGCGGGTGGTTCCTCCGGCGCCTGGGCTACCGCGGGGACGGCGAAGAGGGCGAGGTTCACACCGTGGACGAACTGCGCCTGCTGGTGGAGGACAGTGAAGAGGCGGGCGAGATCGACCCGGACGCGGCGGACATGGTGCTGGGCGTGTTCGCCCTCGCGGACAAGGTGGTGCGCGACTGCATGGTGCCGGCCGAGAAGATGGCCGCGCTCGACGTGTCCACTTCGCCCGACAAGGTGCTCGAAATCGCCCGGCTCGGCGCCCACACGCGGATGCCGGTGTTCGACGGCACGCCGGACAAGATCGTCGGCATCGTGAACACGAAGGACTTGTTCTTCCTGTTCAGCACGTCCGGCGCGGTGGTGCTCGAAGACGCGCTGTACCCGGCCACGTTCCTCAGCCCCGAAGAACCGGTCGCGAATGCGTTCCGCCTGTTCCGCAAGTCGCACCGCCCGATGGCGATCGTGCGCGACGCGGGCGGAAAAGTGTTGGGGCTCATCACGCTCGAAGACGTGCTGGAAGAGATCGTCGGCGACATCGAAGACGAGCACGACGTACCCGTGCCGAAGCTGAAACTCGCGCGCCGGCGCGCGGTCGGGCTGCCGAGCAAGTCCGGCACCCACCAGCCGTTGAAACCGCGCCCCCCGGAGTCGCGCGACAAGCCCACGGGAAGTTGATCCCCGCGCGGCACTCGACCCTTCGTGTACCAGTGACGGCTACCAACCGGCGTCCTCGTCGTCGTAGAGCGACGGGCGCTCGTCGATGGCGGCGAAGCTCGCCCCGAACACCCCGACCTTGACCCCGTGTTTGCGTAGCTCGGTCGTCGCGTACCCGCTCACCATTGTGAGGATGAGTAATCCCATACAGGGCACGACCGTCGCGAGGCCGAAAACCAGCGCGGCGAAGGCCCCGCGCAGTTCCCACGACAGCAGAAAGACGAAGATCCCGCCGACGGCGCCGAGGATGAGCGTGAGGACCACCGGGAACTGCATGTCCGGCTCGCGCCCCCGGCCCAGGATCGTCAGCGCGATAAATCCGGCCCACAGCGCCAGTTGTGCCAGCACGACCGCGATCAGCCAGCGCTGGTAGCGGGCGACCCGCTTCAGGCCCTCGATCGGGCGCTCGTAGCTCGGCCGGTCGAACTCGTCCCACGCGGCCATGTCCGCTCCCCGCATTGCGATCCCCTAATTTGGCGACAAGGGGCGGCAGCACCCGCTGAACACACATCGGAGGGGACGGTCGCAACAACCAACGCCCCGTACACGAACCGAGCGTTACGCTTTTCGCTGCACCAAGAGCCGCGCGCACCCCGCAGCGCCGATGAATCCCGCGTCCGAGCCGAGGCTCGCGAACCCGATCTTTACGGATTTCGTCGGGAACGGGAGCCCGAAGCGCTTGACGTAAGCATCAATCTTCGACCGGAACCATTCGCCCGCCGCGACCATGCCGCCGCCGAACACGATCATTTCCGGGTCCACGGCCGCGATCACCGCGCACGCCCCGAGGGCCAGATAGTACGCGGTGTCGTCCACCACCTTCTGGGCCAACTCGTCGCCCTCGGCCGCGTGCCGGAAGATCACCTTCGCGGTGAAATCGTCGTCGTTGGCCGTGTAGTAGTCGCGGAGTTTGGTGGCCGGTCCGCGCCAGCACGCCATATCCTCGCGCGCCCGGCGGACGACGTTGGTCGCGCTCGCGTAGGCTTCCAAACACCCGCGGGCACCGCACCCGCACTGCCGACCCGTGTCGGGCATCGCGATCCGCAGGTGCCCCAGTTCCCCGCCGTGACTGTGTTCGCCCTCGATAATGGTGTCGTCGAGGATGATCCCGCCGCCGACGCCGGTCCCCAGGGTGAACAGTACCATGCTTTTCGCGTCACTGGCGGCCCCGACCCAGAACTCGCCGTAGGCCGCGGCGTTCGCGTCGTTCTGGTACGCGGTCGGCTTGTTGAACGCATGCGCAACGTGGTCCCGCACCGGAACGTTTTTCCACGGCTTCAGGTTCGGCGGGTCGAGGATCAGGCCCGCCTTGATGTCCATCAGGCCCGGCGTTGCGACCCCGATCGCGGTGATGTCCGCAAGGGTGAGGCCGGCGGCCTCGATCGCCTTACGGATCGTCGCGCACATTGTTTCCAGTCCCTCTTCCTGCCCGCGCTCGGGATTGGTGTCCATTACCACTGGCGCGGACAGCGGGCGCCCGTCGTTCGTCACAACGGCGGCCTTCATCGTGGTTCCGCCCACATCTAAACCGACGAAATTTTCCTGTGCGGCCATTATTGCCTCAGTCGATTGCGTTTATGTGGATACTTCGTGTTCGACATTTCATGCGGGGCCTTCACCCCGCGCACCAGAAGGCGCAAGGCGAAGCACAAACCACGGGGCACGAAATAGCAAACACTTTCCCCAAGTTGTACCAACGGCGCCGGGTTGTGACAGGTGAAGGTGTTAACGTGCGTTAGCGCCGGCTCGTGAGTGTTAACGACTCGCGCGGGGGGGCGCAAATCGGCCGAGTCGGGCGAACTTTCGTGCGGCAGTGATCTACGGTTACAAGAAGGAACATCCCCTGCGATCGCCCGCTGGTCGCCCCGCCCAGAAGCGCACATTATGGAACCGCTCACACCGCAAGTGATGCACAAGTTGGTCTTCACGATCCTCGTCCACGGGCTGCCGGACGCGCAGACGAACGTGGCTTACGAGGTGCTGCTGGAGGCCCAGAACAACCCGAACCCCCAGGTCCGCGAACTGGCCGTGGTCGCCCTGGCCGAACTGCCGGTGCCCGCCCCCAAGCGGGTCGGGGCTCTGTCCAAGGGGTTGCGCGACGCTTCGGCCCGCGTTCGGCGCCGCGCGGCCCGGGCGCTGGGCGATTTTGGCGTTCAAGCCATTCCCGCCGTTCCCGCACTCGTGACCGGGTTGAAAGACAGCGACACCAGCGTGCGCCGCGACTGCGCCGGGACGCTCGGGCGCCTCGGGCCGGCGGCCGGGCCGGGTGCTCAGGGGCTGGTGAACCTGCTGTCCGAACCAGAAACGCGCAGTCGCGTTGTGGCCGCCACCGCGCTCAAGCGCATCGGCGGCGACGCGGTCCCCGTACTCTTGGTCGGCCTGCGCAACGCGGACAGCGATTTCCGCGCCCGGTGCGCGCGGTTGCTCAGCCAGATCGCGCCCGACGACGGCGAGGTGAGCGAAGCGATTCGCGTGGCCGCGATCGAGGACGAGCGCTGTCGCGAACTGGCCGCCACGGTCGAATTTATCCCGCTCGCGATGGCCGTGAACTGAACCTCCAGGGTGCGCCCGCGTTGCGGGCGCATCCTGGGATAAACAGTCACATCCCGGAAAACTTCAAAGCCGCCGACTCATCATCCACTTCACCGCGCGAAGCACCACGGCCCGCGGCAGGAACCGCTCCAAAAACAGCATCACTTTGTTCCGCCAACCGGGAACGGTCATCCGCCGACCCGCCTTCATTGCGTTCAGGCCGGCTTCGGCCACGGGGCGCGGACCCATCGCTTGCCCCGCACTGAACACGCGCGTCACCTGCATCCCCGAAACCGCCGCGAACTCGGTCGCCACCGGTCCCGGGCATAGCACCGTTACCGTGACGCTGGTTTTGCGTAGTTCGCAGTGGAGCGCTTCCGAGAACGAGTTCACGAAGGCTTTCGTCGCGTAGTACACGGCCATGAACGGCCCGGCCTGGAAGCCCGCGATGGAGCCCACGTTCAGGATGCGCCCGCGGTTGCGCGCGACGAATTCGGGCAGGAACAGTCCCGTCAGTTCGGTTAGCGCGGTGATGTTAACTTGAATCATCCGTAGTGCTTTACCGAGATCCGATTTCACGAACGGGCCGAGGTCGCCGAATCCGGCGTTGTTCACCAGCACATCGATCGTGATCCCCGCTCCGTGAACGGCGTCGAACAACTTGCGCGGCGCGTCCGGTTCCGCGAGGTCTGCGGGGAACACGTGGCACGTCGCCCCGTGCTTCTGCTTCAACTCGTCCGCGAGTGTGCGGAGTTGATCGGCCCGGCGTGCGGTGAGAACGAGGTCGTGATCGACCGCGAGCAGGTGCGCGAGTTCGACGCCGATTCCGGCGCTGGCCCCGGTGACGAGCGCGACCGGCCGCGGGGACGGTGACGTGGACATAGCGGTACCCGTTGTAGTGCGACGAACGATGTTCGAGTGGCCCGCCACGCGAAAGCGGGCGATTTCGTTCAAGACAGGATAGGATCTGCGGTCGGCTCGCCCTCTGCCGGGGCGTCTGGAAGGGTGACGAGGAAGATGGCGCCTTCGGGCTCGGGCTGCTCCAGGCCCAAACCGCGGTGCCGGATCAGTTCAAGTACCGCGAGGAAGATGCCGATCAGTCGCGCCTTGTAGTGCGGCGCCGGGAACGCCTCGCGGAACAGCAAGCGCCCGCCGGACGCGGTCACGCGCTCCATGAGTTGCGCTTCGTAAACGTGTTGCGGCGTATCGTCCACCGCGATCGTCGTCGGCTGGAGCGACTGGGTTTCGCGCATGAGGCGCGCGAACGCGCTGACCAAGTCCCACAACTCGACCGGGCGCACCTTGGGCTCATGTTCGCGTGCCGGTTCGGGCGGCTCCTGGCGCGCGACCCGCGTGCCGGCCTCCTCTGCTTTCGCTTCGAGCGCCGCCGCCGCGTCTTTAAACTTCCGGTACTCGAGTAACTGCCGCACGAGCTCGCGCCGCGGGTCCGGCTGATCGTCGCTGGTGGCGTGCTCGTCGGCCGGGAGCAGCGAGCGGACCTTGATCTCCATCAGGGTGGCAGTCATTACCAGGAACTCGCCCGCGGCCTCGATGTCCAGTTCCTTGACGGCCAGGACGTAAGCGAGGAACTGGTCAGCAACTTCGGCGATGGGAATGTCGAGAACGTCCACCTCGCTCCGCTTGACCAGATAGAGGAGCAGGTCGAGCGGGCCGTGGAAAGCGTCGAGTGCGACGAGGTGTGACATGGGAACCGGACCGCGA
The DNA here is from genome assembly GCF_017939745.1 of Gemmata palustris. Taxonomy (NCBI): domain Bacteria; kingdom Pseudomonadati; phylum Planctomycetota; class Planctomycetia; order Gemmatales; family Gemmataceae; genus Gemmata; species Gemmata palustris. The sequence goes on from NZ_JAGKQQ010000001.1 coordinate 7,472,566, forward strand.
CTTTCGGGCGTTCACGCGCACGGAGTATAGCGGGGGGCGGAAAAGAAACCTAGCCGGGTAGGACGGCGGTACGCAGCCTGCCCCTTGCCTCCCCGGGATAGAATGGGCACCTCGAACGAGAAAGGCCCGTGCCATGTCGCGGTTCTGGCAACACTTCATTACGAACGGCGGGGAGGGCACCGGCGCGCCCGGCGAACCGAAGCGCGAGCCCGCTCCCGAGCCGGAAGACGTACTCGATGCGTTCTCGCGCGCCGTCGTCGGCGTCGCGGACAAACTCCGCCCGGCCGTCGTCAATCTCAGGGTCGGCAAAGGTATGAGGGGCGGGAGCGGGTCCGGCGTGCTGTTCACGCCGGACGGGTTCCTGCTCACGAATCACCACGTCGTGCAGGGGCACGATAAGGTTCGCGTGCGCCTCAGCGACGGCACCGAGATGAGCGGGCGCGTGGTCGGCAACGACCCGTGGACCGACCTCGCGGTGGTACAAGCCGAGGGCGCCACGTTCCCATTCGCGACGTTCGGCGATTCGGCGAAGATCAAGGTCGGCCAGCTCGCGGTCGCGATCGGCAGCCCGCTCGGGTTCGAGTCGACCGTGACCGCGGGCGTGATTTCCGCACTCGGGCGCACGCTCCGCAGCGTGTCCGGTCACTTGGTGGATAACGTCATCCAAACGGACGCGGCCCTCAATCCCGGCAACAGCGGCGGCCCGCTCGTCGATTCGCACGGCCGCGTGATCGGCATCAACACCGCAGTAATCCAGCCCGCGCAGGGCATTTGCTTCGCGGTGCCGATCAATACCGCGAAGACGATCCTGCCGCAACTGCTGAAGCACGGGCGCGTGATCCGTGGGTATTTGGGGCTGCACGTGCGCCAAGTACCGGTTGCCCCGGAACTGCGCGAGAAATTCGAGCTGGACCAAAAGAGCGGCGTTGAAATCCTGATGCTCGAAGAGGAAGGCCCGGCACAGAACGCGGGCTTGTGGATCGACGACATCATCATCGGTTTCGGCGGCACACCGGTGACGAGCGTGGACGATTTGCACCGCGCGCTCACGCAACTGCCGGTCGGCTTGCCCGCGAAAGTCGCGGTACTACGCGAGGGGCGCCGGGTGGAACGCGCTGTGGTTCCCGGAGAGTACCCGAGCCCGGTGCGGGGGTAGCGTTTTTCTCCGGGTCCGCAGACGCCCGATCTGCGGTCCCGGAAGAAAACATTTCGGGTTCTGGCGGAATTGCTCTTTTTATTCTGCGAACGCAGTGTATTATTCCTCACACTGAGTGGCGGGTGCCCCTCAGCCCAGGAGCTACGAATCGCTTTGCTGCCATCTGCTTCGACACTTCTTGGTCTTTCGACTCTGAGCTACCCTCACAGCCTCCAAGACAGTCAAGCCAGCATCGTCGCAGAGGAACTGCGGTACGCGATCATTCTTCGTGAATGACGTGACCTCAGCCACTCGTCAGTCCTGTCCTCAGCGCGGGGGGTTCCGCGCAGCGTTCTATCGGGCCTTCGGCCCAGAGTAAGAAGACTAATGGCGAAGAAGTTGTACGTCGGAAACATCTCGTTCCAGACCACCAGCGACGACTTGGTGCAAGCGTTCTCCCAGTACGGCACCGTGCTGGGCGCGCAGATCGTCAGCGATCGCGAAACCGGCCGCAGCCGCGGGTTCGCGTTCGTCGAAATGCACGACGGCGGTGACGAGGCCATCGCGGCCCTCAACGGCGCCCAGCTCGGCGGCCGGACCCTGACCGTGAACGAAGCCAAGCCCCGCGAAGAGCGCCCCCGCACCGGCGGTGGCGGCGGTGGTGGCTACGGCGGCGGCGGTGGTGGTGGCGGCTACGGCGGTGGCGGCGGTGGCCGCAGCGGTGGTGGCGGCTACGGCGGTGGCGGCGGCGGCCGTGGTGGTAGCGGCGGCCGCTACTAAGCTAAGTAATTGATAATTGCCGGGGGCTGGCGCTCACTGGCTACTGACTCCCTCCGCACCCCGCGAATTGTGCTGAACACAGTTCGCGGTGTGAGCAGGTGCCGACTTCCGGGACCAAGAAGAACGATTCTTCTTCGCCCGGAACGGATGGTACCCGCACCGCGGACGCGAGTGAGTAGTCAGCGGGGGCCAGCCCCCGGTGCTTTTGGGGCGGGGAGGCGGGACGGGGAGGGGCTTTCTTTTTCTCATTTCGCCGGTTACGCTCTTCACGTCTCCTACTCACCTCGGGAATCTCAACCCATGTTGAAACGCATCGCGTTGCTCGCGTCGGTCGCTATCGCGTTCGCCGTTGTCGTGTACGCCTCCGCGGACAAGCCGGCCGACGAGTCGAAACAGTTACCCGTACCCGAGATGAAGTTCAACGACGTCAAAGAGATCGCGCCGGGCGTGTTCTTCCGCTACTCGTCCATCGCCGCCAACGACCCGAAGATCCCGTTCGGCGGGAGTAACCACACCTGGGTCGTTTTCAAAGACTACGTCGTGGTGATTGATGCGAACTTCCCGAAGGAAGCCGCCGACGTGATCGCGGACATCAAGAAGACCACGAAGAAGCCCATCAAGTACGTGCTCGACACCCACCACCACGGCGACCACGCCTACGGCAACACCATCTGGGCGAAGGAGGGCGCGCAGATCGTCGCACACAAGAACGCTGCCCGGTTGCTGAAGGCGAACGGCCCGAAACAGTGGGAGGATGCCGCGAAGGACCGCAAGGACATCAAGGACAACGAACTCAAACAGGTGGACATCTCCTTCGACGACAAGTACGAGCTGAAGGACGAAACGCAGCACGTCGTCTTCATGCACTTCGGCCACAGCCACACGTCCGGCGACGCGAGTGCGTACCTGCCGAAGCACAAGATCCTCTGCACCGGCGATGCGTGTGTGAACGGCGCGTTCAACTACATGGGCCACTCCAATTCCGCGAGTTGGATCAAGTGCCTCGACGCGATGGGCAAACTGGAAATCGATCTCATCTGCCCCGGGCACGGAAAGGTGGCCCGCAAAGACCTGCTCGCGAAGGAGACGCGGTACTTCACCGAGCTCCGCGCCGCGGTGAAGAAGGGCATTGAGGACAAGAAGTCGGTCGAAGAGATCACGAAGGGGCTGGATTTCCCCTGGTACAAGGAGTGGACCGGCGTAAACGTGGTGGAAACGGACATGAACAAGGACAGCGTGAAGCACGTGTACAACGAGTTGATGGGCAAGATCGACCACGACCGCATCGGTGCCGCCCCGTCCCCGCTCAACTGGCGCCCCGCGCCGACGGGCATCGCGGGTAAGTGACCACAGTTCGGTGAACCCGCGCCCGCCCTTGCAAGCGGGCGCGGGAATGTCCTACGTTCACTCCATGACTCACCGCGTGCTCCCCTCGGCCGCCGATCTCGCGCGGCTCTTCGCACTGAAATACGGCGATCCCACCACCACGGGGCCGAACCCCCGGCGCCGACACACACACAACTACTTCCTGCCCGCGGACGTGTACGAAGCGACCGTCGCGAATGCCGTGTTTCCCGGCTGCGACTGGCTCGACGTCGGCGGCGGAACGAGCCCGTTTCCCGACAATCCCAAACTCGCGAGCGAACTCGCCGCCCGTGCGAACCGCTTCGTGGGGGTCGATCCCAGCGCGAACGTCTTCGACAACCCGTACACGCGCGAGAAACACCAAGCGTTCATAGAGGATTACACTTCGCCCGCGCCCTTCGATGTTGCGACGCTGCGGATGGTCGCGGAGCACGTCACGTCCCCGGACTCAGTTGTGAGCGCGCTCGCGCGCCTGGTGAAGCCGGGTGGTCTGGCGATTGTGTTCACGGTCGATTTGTGGTCACCGATTACGGTGGTGTCGCGTGTGGTCCCGTTCGACCTGCACTACCCCGTGAAGAAGCTGCTTTGGGGTGGTGAAGAGAAGGACACGTTCCCGACCGCGTACCTGATGAACTCGCGCCGAGACCTCAAGCGACTTTTCGCACGCGGCGGGTTCCGCGAATCGGAGTTCGCGTGGGTCGATGATTGCTCCGCGCTCTCGCGCTTTCCGCTCCTAAACACGGTGGAATTGGTGGCCCGGAACGCGCTGCGAAAGGTGGCGTTGCGCTATCCCGAATGCAACCTATTGGGCGTTTATTGCCGGAAATGAAATCGCTGGTCCGGGAATTTGACAAGCCCCCAAAGCGGTCCCAGAGTTTAGGCGGGATCGACCGCGATCATTCCTTCCGCCCCGAATGTGGGCCGCCACAACGCGCCACTGCGCGCGGAGCCAGCTCATGCCGCCCGCGACAATCAAGGCCGCTCGTTTACCATCATTGGCTCGCTACGAGTTTGGTGCCGCGATCGGTTCCGGCGGCATGGGGACCGTGTACCGAGCCCTGGACCGCACCACGAAAAGTCTGGTCGCGATCAAGGTGTTGCGGAGCAAGATCTCCGAGAACCACTCCGTTCACCAGCGCCTCTTCCAGGAGTTCCGCGCCGCGACTCAACTCGAACACCCGAACATCGTTCGCGCACTCGATATCGGAATCGACGGCTCCATCAGCTACCTCGTTTACGAACTGGTCGAGGGCGCGAACCTCGGCGACCGGATTCTGTCCGCGGGCAAGATCGCGGAACCCGACGCGGTCAAAATCATCACGCAGGTGGCGCAGGCGCTCCACTACGCGCACCTGCGCCAAGTCGTTCACCGCGACATCAAGCCGGACAACATCCTCGTGCTGCCGGACGGCCGCGCGAAACTCACCGACTTCGGGCTGGCGAAGGATTACAACAACGACCTCGACCTGACGAGCCACGCCAGCGCGCTGGGCACGCCGAACTTCATGGCCCCGGAGCAGTTCGGGAACGCGAAATGCGCCGACGCCCGGTGCGATGTGTACGCGCTGGGGGCGACGCTTTACAACGCGGTGACCGGGAAGCTCCCGTTCCACGCGAAGTTCCCGCTCGCGATCCTCGCCCGCAAAGAGAAAGAGACACTCTCGGTCCGATCCGTGGTGCCCGAACTCAGCGAACGACTCGACGCGGCGATTCAGAGCGCGCTACAAGTCGATCCGGACCTGCGGCCCCAATCGTGCCTGGAGTTCTTCAAGCTGCTCACCGTCCGGTCGAAGTTTGATGCCGACGTGCCGGACCTCAGCACGCTCCAGTACAAGAAATCGGCCGGGCCGAGCGACCGCCGCGCCTGTGTTCGGCACGTACTGGATATGGGCACGTGTGGCGTGATTGATACCTCGGCCACCGGTGAGGGGAACCCGGATAGCGAGGAGATGTGGCCGTTGGTGGTCCGCGATGTGTCGGTCGGTGGGCTCGGGGTGCTCCTCGCGCGCCGGTTCGAGCCGGGCACCGAACTGACGATCGAGTTCCTGACCGGTGCGTCGGACGTGACGCGGCTCCAGGTCCGCGTGGTGCGCATCGAGCCGGAAAGTGCCGGCCACTGGATTCACGGGTGTGCGTTCAGGAACAACTTGAGCGACGATGAACTCGAGTACCTGCTCCAGTACGCCTGAGCGATACGCGCCTCCGCGTCGCACCGAGGGGCGCGTATCTTATTTCGCGCCCGGCACCGGCTTGCCCATTGTGCGCAGTAGCAGCTTCATGTCTTCCCACGTCTCGCGCTTAACCCGATCGGTCGTGTCCTTCTCGATGTCGTTCGGGTGGTGCGTGCAAATAAGCGGTACCCCGCGGTACTCGTGAACCTGTCCGCGCAGGGCACTCATCGCAAGGCTCTTCCCCGTGAGCAATTTCGAGGCAGTGAGCCCCAGCGCAACAAGGTATTTGGGCTTTACGGCCTCGAACTGTCGGCGGAAGAAATCGCGACAGTTGGCGCATTCCGCCATTGAGGGGGCACGGTTCTTCGGTGGCCGGCACTTGATGATGTTGAGCAGGTACTCTTGCGAAGAGGGCAACTGGCACGCGGCAATGATGCGCCGCAGTAGTTGCCCACCCTTGCCGACGAACGGCTCGCCCTGCGCGTCTTCGTCGGAACCCGGCGCGTCACCCACGAACGCGACTTCCGGGTCGAGCGGCCCGGTTCCGAACACGGGCTGCGTGCGGGTCGCGAACAGTTCGCTGCACTTGTCGCAGCCTTCGACTTCTTTCGCGAGAACGGTAAGTTCTTGGCGCCGAGTTTCGAGCGGGTCGGGAGCTTCTGGCGCGACCTCGACGGGCGCAGTAAACGAGGGCTGTGCAGCAATTCGGCGCGGCGCGATACGTTCACCGCGCGGCGCGAACAGCACCCCGGCCGCGTGGAGCGATTCTAGGTGTGCCCGCACTTGCTGAACGAGATCAATCGTGCCATCCGCCGACATGCAACCACCCTTCAGCGCGTTCAAGCTTTGCCCAAGAGTACCTGAAGCACCCAGGCGCCATCAATGTCGGGGTCGCCCGTGCGACACGAGTCAAGCAGGTCCGCGTTCGTGCAACCCGCTTCTTGGAGTGCATCGGCTAGAATGGGAAACGCCTCCGTGCGGCCCTCGTTTCGGATCGAACGCGCGAGGTCACGGACCGTGTGATTGCTGAATGAGAGCAACAGGGGAATGTCAGATTGCTCTGGCGCTTTTTTAGGTGGCGGCAGAGAATGCCTCGCGTAGTACATCGGATTTGGGTGAACCGAATCGGGCTTGAAAACAGGTGGGAATTCCGGCTCTTTGGGATCTTCCTCTTCTTCCCGCTCGAATCGGTAGTGTTCATCGATCCAAAGTAACCACTCACCGAAAGATGTCGCGATGGGCGTCGCGTCCATCGATCGATTCACGTCGTAGATGCGGTACTCTCCGAAATCCGCATTTGTCACATCAAGCGGGTCAAAAACCCAGTAGTGGTAGCCAGAATCTATCGCAAACACCACAACGCGACGAAGAAAAGTGAGAGATTCAGCGTCGCACCTCCACTCATAGGTACGAAAAAAATGACTGGCGCTTACGACGGAACGCCACCATTCATCCTCTGTCTCGGACTCCCGCAGAGTCAACGGAAGCACATTCGGCAGTCCTCCGTGAAGCTCACCGTCCAAGCCAAACTCTTGCGCAAAAGCGCGGTAGCTTACGGGGAACTTGAAACTGAGCTTTTCTTCAGCAGCATCCAGTTCAGCTACCGTCTCTCTCGGAGGATACCGATACTCGGGCGAATAAATCGCCCGTACTCGCCTAAACGCCGATTCCCACGGTTTTTCGGTCTCCGCCACGGGCGATTCCTCCGGGTTACGCCGGCGCGCCGAGCAGTTCCTTGAGCTTCGGCAGGCCCACGCGCGAGCAGAAGTCGCCGAACAGCTCGCCCTTCGTGCGCTCCGAGGCGAACGCCGCGAACACCTTACCCAGCTTCGGCGCGATCTGGTCGATCGGCACGCCGTCCTGGATTTCGGTGTTCAGGCGCCGACCGTAGCTGTCGCCGCCGATGTACAGCGTGTACTTCGTACCGCCGCGCCCGACGATCCCGACCTCACTCTGGTACGGCCGGGCGCACCCGTTCGGGCACCCCGTCATGCGCACGCTGATCTGCTCCTCGGCCAAGCCGAGGTCCGTGAGCACGCCCGCGAGTTGACCGACCAGCCCCGGCAGCGCCCGCTCGCTCTCGGTGATGGCCAGCGGGCACGTCGGCACCGCGGGGCACGCCATGCTCCAGCGCTGCACTTGCGAGAGCGTTTCGGGGCGCGGAATACCGTACTCGCTCAGCATCGAATCGACGCCGGCGCGATCGTCCATCGTCAGCCCGCACAGCATGATGTCTTGCTGCGCCGTGATGCGCACGTCCGGGCGGTACTTCGCAACAATAGCTCGGAGCCCCGAGCGCAGCCGGATCGCGCCATCGTCCTTGATGCGGCCGTTCTCCACGGACAGGCCCAGGAAGAGCTTCCCGCCGCCCATGCCCTGCCAGCCGTGGTGCAGGTCCAGGCCGGTGATCTCCGCGTCGCGCGTTGCGCGTCGTGCCCCGGTGAAGTAGTCGCGGTAGAACACGTCGCGGAACTTCTCCACACCCCAATCCTTCATCACGTACTTGAGCCGCGCCCGCTTGCGGTCGGTGCGGTTGCCGTGGTCGCGGAACAGCTTGATGATGCCCTCGGACGCCGCTCGCACTTCATCAGGTTCAATGAACCCCACCGGCTGCGCGAGCAGCGGGTACGTGTCCGGCTTACTATTGGTCTGGCCCTGCCCGCCGCCCGCGAACAGGTTGTAGCCGACCGGATTGCCGTTCTCGGTGATCGCGAGGAACCCCAGGCACTGTGCGAGCAAATCCGTGCAGTTGTCGTGCGGCAGCGCGAACGCCACCTTGAACTTCCGCGGCAGGTACGTTTTGCCGTAGATGGGCTCCGCGACGCTGGCGTCATCGGGGAACTGCGCCGGCTCGCCGTTCAGCCAGATTTCGTGATAGCTCTGCTTCCCGGCCTTCGGCGCGAGGTGCTCGGCGACCGCGACGCAGTCGGCCATCATCCGCGCGCGGGTCGGGTCCGGGAGCGGCGCCGGGCACGACAGCACGTTGCGGTTCACGTCGCCGCACCCGCCGAGCGTGGTCACGAGCGATGCGTTGATCGCCGCCATCGTCGCCTTGAGGTTGCCCTTCAGCACGCCGTGGAACTGAATGCTTTGCCGGGTCGTGAGCCGGAGCGTGCCGTTCGCGAACTCTCCCGCGATGTCGTCCAGCGCGAGGTACTGGTCCGCCGTGAGCTTCCCGCCCGGGAGCTTGAGGCGAATCATGAACATGTACGCCTTGCCCACGCCGGCCTTACCGCGGTTCTTGCGGGCGTCGCGGTCCTCTTGTTCGTAGCTGCCGTGGAACTTGATGAGGCTCTTGTTGGCGTCGCTCAAGTGGTCGATCGCGGGATCGGCCAGTTCTTCCGGGAGCGTACCGCGGAGGTAGCGGCCCTCGACCTTGTGCCCTTCGACCGGGGACAGTTTCGGTGCAGTTTCGTCAGACATCTCGGAACCTGTGCGGTGATTTTCGCGGGATCTATACCTGTTGTTTTACTTCTTATCGGCCGATTCGGAAGCCCACTTTTCGGCGAACGTTCATTCGCGAACTGACTGATTCGCGCTGCTCTTGCGGGAGCACAAGTACCCGATCGGCTTGAATGAATCACTACCGTTCACTCCCGGATTGCTCATTCGGGCGCCCGCAGAAATGCTGCAGTCGGGACGCTCGCGGGTCGCGTGGCGGCACATTTCAACGTTCATCTGGGCGCACTTGATAAGTTGCGCAACCGGTTCCGGCTGCCGCGCCTGAAAGGGCACCATTTACCCCACTCGGCGCGAACCAGCATAAACCGCGCACGCGCTTCGCGCCGATGTGGGGGGTGCCACATGGTATCACTCACTGTCAGGACCGCTCACCGTGACACAACAGGCCGCACCACCCAAACCTCCCGGTTCGCTCGCGCTCGGCTTCCTCGCGGTGCTCCAAGACCAAACCGGCTGGCTCGGCGGGTATCTGGTTACCAACGGTTGGGGTCGACCGCTCGAATTCCGGCTCACGACGGCGGTGCAGCCGAACCGGGTGCAAACCGCCCTCTACGGTCCCACGTTAACGGAATACATCCATGCCGACGTGATCGGAAAGACGCTAGTAGAGAAGACGGGCACGAAACCCGATCTAATCGTCACAGACTCACCGTCCGTGCTGGCGCTGCGGTCGCGAATCGACATTCCGGTGGTCGCGATTTCGGCTCAAGGCGCCACACTAGCACCGGACGCCATCCCGTTCCCTCACGCGCGCACCCCGGGCGGGTTGTTCCTCCCGGCGCGGTCCGCGGCGGACCGAGATTTGGTGGCGCAGTTGCTCGAGCGAGTCGATTCGGCGGTCGATCTGACGGAACCGTTCGCGCGCATTCGCGAGGCCGTGGGCGAAGCCCGGAAAATGGGAGTGACGAACCGTGCGGCTTGACGCGGAACGCGCAGAACCTACCCCCCTGTCCCCCATACCTGAAGGGAAGGGGGAGCTGGCGCGCGCGCCCATTGTGCTTGAAACCGCGTTACCTAACCCAGAGAACTCTTTCTCCCCCTTCCCTTCAGGTATGGGGGCGGGGGGGGTAGGTTCTGCGGACGCTCCCTTCCCTTCAGGGAGGGGGGACGGGGGGCTAGGTCTTCTCGATCTCCCCGTCACCTTCGATCTGGAAACCCGCGACCTACCGAAGCTCGATCACCCGCTCGAACCGAGCGTGCGCGAAGCGAGGTTGCTCACTGAGGCGCCGTGGGTACGGTCGCTCGGGCGGTTGGACCTGATCGTGACCACCGAGGGCTGGAAGTTCCCCGCACCGCCCGCGGAGTACACCCCGCCGCCTCGCACCGCGACCGAGCCGAAAGTCGGGCGCCATTCGGTGAATCTCCCGGCGCCCGCATTGCCCGACAACCAGGAGAGCGCGAAAGCACGCATCCGCCCCAAGCCCACGGCGGACACGGTGCTCTTCAAAGACCGCTTGCTCTACCTCCTTCAGCCGCCGCTCGACGGGCTGTTCGATGGGAAACAACTCGAAGTGCCGTTCGAGCCGTACCCGTACCAGCTCGAGGGTATCGCGTTCCTGATGCCCCGGCATCACGCGCTCCTCGCGGATGAAATGGGCCTCGGCAAAACGGCCCAGGCGATTCTCACGTTGCGCCTGCTGTTCCACTCGGGCGAAATCAAACAGGCCCTGGTGGTGTGCCCGAAGCCGCTCATGCACAACTGGGGGCGCGAACTGAAGATGTGGGCGCCGGACGTACCGTTCGAGACGTTTGATGGCGACCCGGACCAGCGCCGCAGTACGTGGCTCGTTTCCAACTGCCCGCTGAAGCTCATTAACTACGAAACACTTACACGCGATTGCGATCTCGCTTCGGACAAGCGCATCTACTTCGACGCAGTCGTGCTAGACGAGGCGCAGCGCATCAAGAACAAGGACTCGAAGACGGCCCAGGTGGTCCGCTCGCTGAACCGCGGACGGAGCTGGGCGCTCACGGGAACGCCGATCGAGAACCACCCCGACGACCTGGTGAACATCTTCAGCTTCGTCGATCCCGATCGTATTCCCTCGGGCACGCCGCCGCGCCGCATCCCGCAGTACACGTCCGATTCGATCCTGCGCCGCACGAAGGACGACGTGCTCACGGACATGCCGCCGAAAATGGTCCGAGACCTTGAGGTGGAACTCACCCCGGCTCAGCGCGCGGCATACTCGCGTGCCGAAGACGACGGCGTCGTTCACCTGAACGAACTCGGCGCCACCATCACCGTGCAGCACGTGTTCCAGCTCGTGATGCGCCTGAAGCAGATTTGCAATTTTGATCCGCTCACCGGCGAGAGTGCGAAACTGGAGCAACTGCTCACGGACATGGAGGAAGTGGCGGAGAGCGGGCGCAAGGCGATCATCTTTTCGCAGTGGGTCGAGCCGCTCGAAGTGCTGGCCAAGGCGCTGTCGCGGTACAACCCGCTGCAGTACCACGGGAAGATCCCGCAGAACCAGCGGACGCCAATCCTGGACCGCTTCAAGGCCGACCCGGACGCACACGTGCTCCTCATGAGCTACGGCACCGGGAGTGTGGGCCTGAACCTCCAGTTCACGAACTACGTGTTCCTGTTCGACCGCTGGTGGAACCCCGCGGTCGAGGACCAGGCGATCAACCGCGCGCACCGGCTCGGCCAAAAGCACCCCGTCACGGTCACGCGGTTCCTCAGCGGCGGCACCATTGAACAGCGCATCGCGGATATCCTCGACGCGAAGCGCCAGGTGTTTAACGACCTGCTCTCGCAAGCCGAAAAGCCGGCCTCGCTCGGCCTCAACGAGGACGAAATCTTCGGGCTCTTCGATATCAAGGCGCGCCCGAAACGCGAGAAACATTGAGGAAATTAAGTAAGAATTAGCCGCGGATATACGCAGATAACACGGATCAAGACAAGGAGAAGAGTTTTTGACAGGATTAACAGGATCAACCGGATTAAAATTCAAATCTTGTTGATCTTGTCGGCCCTGTCGAATGCTCTTTCTTTCTTCGGTTTTGATCCGTGTCATCTGCGTTTATCCGTGGCTCTTTCTTCTATTTCCCCGTTCCCCTCAAGAACTTCTCCAGGTCCGCGAGGTTATCGGTGTTCAGGAAGTCCACGTCCGCGGCGAGCAGTTCCTTCCACACTTCGATTTTCTCTGGTGTGGCCCAGAACCGGACCTTGCGCCCCTGTTTGTGTGCCTTCGCGACGAGTTCGCGGAGCTTCTTGCGCTCCTCGTCGGGCATCGCACCGGTGCCGTCCCATTTGAACAGCACACGCCACGACTCGCTGACCCACGGCACGAGCGCGGCCGAAGTGTCGCCGTTGAGGTCGGCCGGGCGCCCGTCGAGCGCGGCGAATCGCGTTTTCTGCTCGGCGACCGCTTTCGCGTCGCGGTTCCCGCTGATGACAATCGTCACGGCCTTCACCTCGGTCTTGCCGTCGCGCGTGACCGTGAGCAGGTCCGCGTAGTTCTCCAGTACCTTCGCGAGCGCGGTGAAGGTTTCTTTCGCGTCCGTCTTGATGTCGATCATCAGGTAGAACGCCGGTCCCTTGGGGTACACCTTCCCGTCGTTGGCCTTCGCCCGCGCGCGGAGCGGATCGAGGTAGAGTTTTTCCAACGTGCGCTCCGGCTTGAGTTGGAACGGCGTGTGCCCGACCAGCAACTCCCCCTTCACGAGCCAGATGTCGGCTTCCACGCTGCAAAAGCCGCAATCGAGAGCGTCAAACAGCGGCCGCTTGTGCTCGTAGTCGTTGTGCGCGTGCGCTCGAGCCAGCGGCACAACCGCCTTTTTAGGCGGCTCGTCGGCCCCGGCCGGCGCAGCGAGCAGACCGGCGCAGGTCGCCAAGTAGAATAGAGTCATGGGAACTCACGGGTCAGGAGGTGCGGTTTCGTACAATCCTATCGCCCGACGCACCACGAGACACGCCATGTCATCCGCGCGCACACCGAACCGTCTCGCCGCCGAGACGAGCCTCTACCTGAAGCAGCACGCCAATAACCCGGTTGACTGGTACCCCTGGGGACCGGAGGCACTGGCTCGCGCGAAGGAACTCGATCGCCCCATTTTTCTCTCGATCGGCTACTCGGCGTGCCACTGGTGCCACGTCATGGAGCACGAGAGCTTCGAGGACGAGGCTACCGCGGCGGTGATGAACTCACACTTCGTGTGCATTAAGGTCGACCGCGAGGAGCGCCCGGACCTCGACACGATCTACATGAACGCGCTCCACATGCTCACGCGCGAGGGCGGCGGTTGGCCGCTGTCCGTGTTCCTGGCGCCGGATCTCAAGCCGTTCTTCGCGGGCACGTACTACCCGCCGGACGATCGGTACGCGGCCCACGGGCGACCGAGCTTCAAGCAACTGCTCGCGGGGATTCACAACGCCTGGCTCACCCAGCGCGACCGCGTTCACGAGATCGGGAGCAGCATCGTTGCGGACCTGCAGCGAATGGGCGGGCTGGAAGCGAGCGACGCCACGGTGTCACCGGAATTGCTGTTCGGCGCGCTGAACGCGCTCCGCCGGAGTTACGATCCCAGGTACGGTGGCTTCGGCTCCCAGCCCAAGTTCCCGCACGCGCTGGAGCTTAAGCTACTCCTGCGCCTTTCCGCTCGGTTCAACGACCCCGTTGCACTGGACATGGTGAAACACACGCTCGCGATGATGGCCCGCGGCGGGATGTACGACCAGGTGGGCGGCGGGTTCGCGCGCTACAGCGTCGACGCGAAGTGGCTGGTACCGCACTTCGAGAAGATGCTCTACGACAACTCGCTGCTCACGAGCGCGTATGTGGAAGCGTTCCAGAAAACCCGCGACCCGTTCTTCGAGCAGATCGTGCGCGAAACGCTCGACTACACTCAGCGCGAGATGACCGCGAGTACCGGCGCGTTCTTCTCAACTCAAGACGCCGACAGTGAGGGCGAAGAGGGCAAGTTTTACGTCTGGAGCATGGACGGGCTGCGCGCGGTGCTCGGCGCTGATGACGCGGAGTTCGCGTGCAAGGTCTGGGGCGTAACGCGACAGGGTAACTTCGAGGGGCACAACATCCTGTTTCGCACGTTATCCGATGAGGACGAGGCGAAGTCGCACGGGCTGTCGCTCGCGGACTTCCAGGCGAAACTAAAGAGTGTGAAAGAGAAACTCTACGAAGCGCGATCGAAGCGCGTGTGGCCCGGTCGCGACGAGAAGATTTTGACCGCGTGGAACGGGCTGATGATCGCCGCGTTCGCCCAAGCGGGGGCCGCGCTCGGCGAGCCATCGTACCTTCGCAGCGCCGCACGCGCCGCGGATTTCATCCTGGACAACATGCGTACCCCCGACGGCCGGCTCTATCGCACCGCGGGGGTGGGCCAACCGCCGAAGCTGACTGGCTATCTCGAAGACTATGCGTTCCTTGCGGACGCGCTCGTCGCGCTCTACGAGTCCACGTTCAGCGTGAAGTACCTGCGGGCGGCAATCGAACTCGCTGAGGTGATGCTGAAGCACTTCGCGGACAAGGACGGGCCGGGGTTCTTCTTCACCGCGGACGACCACGAGCAGCTCATCGCGCGCACGAAGGACTTGCACGACGGCTCGACGCCGAGCGGCAACGCGATGGCCGTCACCGTTCTCCTGCGGCTCGCGGCGCTCACCGGCCGGCGCGACCTCGCGGAACCGGCCGAGCGCGCCCTGCGCGGGTACCGCGAGACGATGGCCGAGCACCCGGCCGCATCCGGGCAGATGCTCGTTGCGCTCGACTTTTTCCTGGGGCCGGTTCAGCAAATCGCGATCGTCGGCCCGCCACAGGACGCGGAGACGGGCCGGGCACTCGCCGCGATCTATGGCCGATTTATCCCGCACCGCGTGATCGCGTTCCACGACCCGGCGGACGGCTCCCCGCCCGCACAACTGGCCCCACTATTCGAGGGCAAGGAAGCCGCGAACGGCACGGTAACGGTGTTCGTGTGTGAGAATTTCGCCTGCCGAGCGCCGCTCCTGGGCGCCGAAGCGGTTGCCCAATGGCGCTGATTCTCTCGATGGATCGCGCGTCTGTTTTTAAGTGGTAAAAGCGGTCAATTTAAGCTCTTGCGGCGTTCACGTCAACCGATTTCGGGGCCAATCAAGCTCCCAAAAACGGTTAACGTGAACGCCGCTTTCACATTCTCACAAATCGCAGTCAATACCAAATCTGCACGCGGAGACATTAAACGCAGCTATGATGAGCGACACATGAGTTTCTGTAAAAACCAGGTAGAACAGACACATCGTATCGTGTAAATAGGGTGAGGAGCGAGTGTGTTTCTCCTGTTTCAATCGTCACACACTGCTCGGCCAAGGTTTAGTTGGTCGGTACTCTCTCTTTAAGGGTCGTTCATGTATCTCTCCCCTCTCCCGCGCTCGCGGCGTGGATTCACGCTGATCGAGCTGTTGGTGGTGATCGCGATCATCGCCATTTTGATCGGGCTCCTCCTGCCCGCCGTTCAGAAGGTGCGCGAGGCCGCCTCGCGCATGAAGTGCAGCAACAATTTGAAGCAACTCGGCCTCGCGATGCACACGTACCACGACGCGAACGGGAAGTTCCCGCGGAACTACCGCCAGGTCGGGGGCAACGCGTGGGAAGCGACCAGCGCCCACGTCGAGGTGCTGCCCTACGTGGAGCAGGACAACCTGTACCGCCTGTTCGAGGCGAGCCGCGCGGACTGGGGCACCACGTACAACACGCTCATGAACACGAAGTTATCGGTGTTCCTGTGCCCGTCGTCGCCGGCGGCGCCGGCGCGCGGGAGCAACCCCGCGGGGTGGGACGGCCCGGGGTCCAACTACGGCTGGTCCACGGGTAGTTCGGTCGAGACGGTGTGGGCCGGCGACCGGTTCAACGGGATGGTGTCCTACCAGAGCGACCGGAAATTCGGGGACGTAACCGACGGGCTGTCGAACACCCTGCTGGCCTCGGAACTGCTGTCCGGATCGAACGCGAGTGGTACCGCCGGTAAGTACCCCTACGACGTGTTCTACACCAACAACGGCGTGTTCGATTCGGTCGCGAACAAGAACTTCCCCACAGCGTCCGAACTGACCGCCATCGGGAGCTTGGCGCAATCGTCCCCGAGCGGCATGCGGTCGAACAACGGCACCATGTGGGCGTGGTACTCCGCCGGCCAGTCCACACTCAACACGGCCGCCACACCGAACTGGCAGTACCCGACCGCGGGCGCGGACTGCTGCCCGGGCGGCGCGCACGACTGGGGTTACGGCATCGTTCCGCCCCGCAGCATGCACACCGGCGGGGTGAACGGGCTCCTCGGCGACGGCTCCGTTCGGTTCCTGAACAACAGCATCGACCTCATTACGTTCCAGCGCCTCGGCAACCGGTCCGACGGCCAAGTGCTGGGTAACTTCTAACTCGGAGGAGGCACATAGTGCGCTATCGCAATACCGTAGCCGCCCTCCTCGCGGCGGCCTGTAGCCCAATTGGGTGCGGGCCGTCCGGCCGGGTGCAGGAGCAGTCCATTGAGGTCAAGGAAAACAGTGCCCTGGAACAGGCCAAGCAGTACCTCAATAATTACGCCAAGGGGCAAGCTCTTGGCAGCGAGGTAACCTCGTTCACCCACATCATCGAAGAGGTTCGCAAAACCGACCCGGCGCGGGCCAAGATCCTGGAGCAAGGGTTCGCCGAGTTACAGAAGCCGAAGGCCAAGACCGCGGCCAAGGCGAAAGAGCTCCTCAAGCAGTTGGAGCCGAAGCAAACGGCCGGCTAACGGCACTCGGCGCAAATGATCTCAGCGTGCGCGGCACCTCGTTGTGCCGCGCACGCCGCTCTGTCGAACGCCTCCAACCGCTCGTTGGCACGCGCGGTTGGAGGCGTCTAAATCCTGTCGGTCCTGTTAATTCTGTCAAATATCTTCTTGGTTTCACCGGCCGACGGACGCCGGCCGTTCGCCGGGCTCTACTCACCGGCGAGTCACTCCACACGACCTTTCGCGGTTCCGCCGATACAATTCCGGCATTCCACACGAGGAGTTTCGGACATGCCGGCCGACGACATCAATGCGTTCCTTCGCACACAACTCGACGATCTCAAAACGAAGGGACTGTACAAGGCCGAGCGCCGAATTTCCTCGCCGCAAATGTCGAGCATCACGGTGAACGGCGCGGAGGTCGTCAACTTCTGCGCGAACAACTATCTCGGCCTCGCGAACCATCCCGAAATCGTGGACGCGGCCCAGGAAGGGCTGAAGAAGTGGGGCTATGGCCTCTCCAGCGTGCGATTCATTTGCGGCACGCAGGACATCCACAAGCGCTGCGAACAGCAGATCGCCCGCTTCTTCGGCAAGGGCGACAGTATCCTCTACATTTCGTGCTTCGACTCCAACGGCGGGTTGTTCGAGCCGCTCCTCACGGAACAGGACGCGATTCTTTCCGACGAACTCAACCACGCCTCCATCATCGACGGCGTCCGACTCTGCAAGGCCCAGCGCTTTCGCTACAAGCACAACGACATGGCGGACCTGAAGGCGAAGCTGGAAGAAGCGAAGAATTGTCGCTTCAAGATGATCTTCACCGACAGCGTGTTCAGCATGGACGGCGACCTCGCCAAACTGCCCGACATCTGTCAACTCGCCGACCAGTACAAGGCCGCGGTGGGGATCGATGACTGCCACGCGACCGGGCACCTGGGCGCAACGGGGCGCGGGGGCGCGGAAGAGTTGGGCGTGCTGGACCGCATCGACGTCATTACGGGTACGCTCGGCAAAACGCTCGGCGGCGCGAGCGGCGGGTTCACTGCGACCAGCGCCGAAATCGTGGACTGGCTGCGGAACCGGTCGCGGCCGTACCTGTTCTCGAACAGCGTGCCGCCGGCACTGGTCGCGGCCGGGATGAAGGCGCTGGAACTGGCCGAAAACGCGACCGAGTTGCGCACGAAGCTCAAGGCAAACACAGCTCGCCTCCGCAGCGCCCTCGAAGCGGCCGGGTTCACGATCAAGCCCGGCCCGACCCCGATCCTTCCCGTGATGCTCGGCGACGCGGCCGTCGCAACGAACATGGCGAACGAGTTGCTGAAACGCGGTATTTACGTGATCGGCTTCAGCTATCCGGTGGTGCCGCACGGCCAGGCGCGCATTCGGATGCAAGTGTCCGCAGCGCACACGACGGAGCAAATCGACCGCGCGATCGCCGCGTTCACGGAAGTCGGCAAGCAACTCGGCGTGCTGAAATAAAGAGGATTGGCCACAAAAAAGCACAAAGGGCACAAAAGAAGGCAGAGATCAGAAGACAGAGAGCAGAGATCAGAAGGCGAAGAACAGAGTTTGTTTGGAGCCCCTCACGGGGCTAACCAAGTACGCCTTCTGTTGTCCGATCCGCGTAATCTGTGTTATCTGCGGTTCTGCCTTCTGCCTCTTCTTTTTGTGCCCTTTGTGCCTTTTTGTGGCCAATCCGTCTTCCCTCTGCCATCTACCAATCACCCTGCGCGGTCCAGTGACCGCAGGCGGTCGCCGACCTGAGCGAGGATCTGGTGGGCGATCTGGTTCGGGTTGTAACCGCCGGTGAGGTACACCATCGGTTTGCCGTACTTTTCGCAGTAGGCCTTAACGTCGCCGTAACTGTGACTCGCCCAGCGGATCGCGAGCAGCACCACGGCTACCTCCGGGCGCGCGACAGCGGGTTCAAAGATGGTGACCGATTCGTGCGGGCGCGTGGACACCCAGTTCAGTTCGTTCAGCCCAAAGGCTTGCTCGATGGAGCGCCGTGCCGCGTTCCGTTCGACCCCACCGATTAGCACCGCTTGCCGACCGCGGAGCAGTTCGGCCACGGCGCAAATCTCCGCCGCCGGCTTCTCCGTTCCCGTATCGTCCGCTGGCGCGGGTCGCGTCGCGAGGTACTCGTTGACCGCGCTGAATACCCGTTCCGCATTCGGGCCCGGCTCCTGATCTTCCGGCAGCGTGTCCAGCACCGGGAGCAGTAACTCGCGGATGTCGGCGTTGCTCGCGGGTACGCCGGCCGATACCACCCCCTCCAGCAGTTCCAAAACACGGGGCCATTCCGGGGCCGCGCTCGCGGGCGCTTCGGCCATCTTTCGCAACTTGTACTTGAGGTTGGTGAGCCCCTTATCGCGGGTGCGCGCCTTGCCGCGGGCCTCGGCCAGCGCGTCGCGCAGCACCGCGAGCCGGCTCAGTAGGTCCGGCCACTGGTCCGCGGACACCCGGTCTTCCTTCTTCAGATACCGGTTGATGTAGATCTGGGAGTTGCGAGCGAACTCGCGGACGTGGACGAACAGGTGAACCTGATCGTTGTCCACGCGCCGGTGAACATCGAGTACGCCGGCCCACATCAGTGCCTGGGCTTCGGCCCCCGCGTACAGGACGCGCTCGCGGTGCCGCTCGGCGAGCGCGTCGGGCAGGGTTTGGAGGATCGCGAGCAAGTTGGCCGCTTCCGCGCCGACGGCGAACGCTCCCCCCAAATCCTCCCACGCCTTCGGCGCGTCCACGTAGTCACCGGGGTGCAGCATCCACAGGTCGCAGTCGGGGAGTTCGTTAGCCAGGCGAACGAGGTCATCGGGCGCGGGCGCCGTGCCCCCGCGCTTGCGGGCGGCGACAACGCGCGCGGCTTCGGCCTTCAGGTGGCACCGGCGCGCGATAACGGGGAGATCGACGGGAACGAGCCCGCGACCCTCGTCGTCGGCGAACACGAGCGGGCGGATCGGGGCCGGCGGGCGCGCGAGCGAAAAGTCCGCGGGGATAACGACCGGAGGGGGCGGCAGAACCGCGCCCGCGGGGTCAGCCTGCTCGACAACATGAGTGGTAGGGGCGGGGGCGAACTGGTCGGCCCAGGTCGCGATGGCCCGCCCCAGACCGTGGACCGCGTCGCGCAGGTGCGGGTCCGAGCGGACATACGGCCCGAGGCGCTCGAACAGTGCGACCAGCGCCTCGGCCAATTCGTCCGTCATGGCAGTACCCGGTGCGGGTTCCCACGAAGGCGACTCGTTCGTTGTAGGCACCGATAACGGTCGCGGTCAAGGCGCGCGGGCGCGCCGGGCCGATTCGCCGTTTCCAACGCGCGCGGCCCGGCGTAAACTGTCCGCTGCGTTCCCGCTCACCACCAGATATTCATTTGAGAGAACGGCCCCCATGAAACGCTTCGCTGGCGCCCTCACGGTACTGGCTCTCGCGCTCGTCGGCGCGGCTTCCGCCGACGAGAAGGCCATCAAGGAACTGGAAGGAACGTACAAGATGACCGTCGCCGAGAAGGGCGGCAAAGCGGCCCCGAAGGAGCTGACCGACACGGCCACCGTGACGATCAAGGGCGACGAACTGACCATCGCCTTCGGCGCGGACGACAAGAAAGTGGCCAAGATCAAGGTCACCGCGGACGCCAAGCCCGCGACCATCGACCTCAGCCCCACCGAGGGCGCCGAGAAGGGCAAGACGTTCCCCGGGATCTACAAATTCGAGAAGGGCGAACTCACGCTGGCGTTCACCGAGAAGACGGACCGGCCGAAGGAGTTCAAGTCGGACGAAGACGTGATCCTGCTGAAACTCAAGAAGTCCGAGAAGTAATCGCCCCGGTCACGAATTCGTTCGCGACCGCCCCACGCACCCCGACCGGAGTACCAACCGATGCGCCCACTGGTAGCTGTTGTGGTTCTCGCGCTCGCCGGTTTCGCGACCCGGGCCGCGGACGAGCCGAAGGACGCGGCCAAAAAGCTCGAAGGCACCTACGAGGTGGTGGACGTCCTCGTCGGCGGGAAACCCGACGCGAAGAAGGACGAAGTGAAGGTGTTCGAGATCAAGGACGGCGAGATCATCATCAAAATGGAGAATCGCAACGAGGTCGCGAAGTTCACGCTCGATCCGTCCAAGAAACCGGCCCACATCGATCTCACGGCCAAGAACGACATGAAGGTCGAGGGGATTTACGAAGTGAAGGAAACGGACAAGGGGCTGGAACTCACCATCGCGTTCACGCGGGGCGGTAACGGCAAGGGCGAGCGCCCGAAGGACTTTAAGGGCCAGGGCGAAGACGACACGGTCATCAAACTGCTCCGCAAGAAGTGATCCGGGATGGAGGAATCGCAGTTGGACGAGCCGCGACCGCAAGGGAGCGGAAGCGCCTTCCGCTCCCTTGCGGTCGCGGCTCGTTACAGGAGGCACAGGGCTCCCTGTGCTACGGAAGACGGCCCCTCCGGGGCGAAGACTAACACCTTCAATGCCTTTCACGCCGCGGAGCGGCCGGCGTTTTTAGCACAGGGCGGGAATCCTGTGCCCCTTTAACACGGGGTGGGAACCCCGTGTTTGTGTGATTCACCATTCGGGACACCGCGCGACATGGAAGAGTTTTTCTCGCAGGTCGGCCAGTTCTTCGTGCAAGTCTGGAACATTGTTCTGGTCGTCGCAGACCCGCGAAACCTCCGCGATCCGGACCGGTTCCGCGCCGCGTTTGCAGGGGCCGGCGTGTTTTGGGTGGTGCTGTGTGCGGTCGCGCTAATCGTGTTCACGGAAACCGGCCTGCTGATCGGGTTCCTGCTCCCCGGTGATTCGCTTCTGGTGGTGCTCGGTATTTTCGTTCACCTGACCGGGTGGAACCTGTTGCCGTTCCTCGTGTGCCTGAGTGTCGCGGCGGTTGTGGGCGACGCGGTCGGCTATTGGATCGGGAAGCGTGCGGGACCGGCGATCTTTAATCGGCCGTCGAGCCGCTTCTTCAAGCAGGAGTACCTCCTCCGAGCGAAAGCCTTCTACGAGAAGCACGGCGGGAAGACGATCATCATCGCGCGGTTCGTGCCCATCGTTCGGACGTTCGTACCGGTCGTGGCCGGGGCGACGAAGATGGAGTACCGCACGTTCCTCCTCTACAACGTGTTCGGCGGGATCGGGTGGGTGGCGAGTATGCTGTTGATCGGATACTATCTTCTGCCGTTCGCCGACCCGCTGTGTCAGAAACTCCTCGGCGACCCGAACTTCACTTGGGCGAAGCACATCGACAAGGTGGTGGTGGTGGTCGTGTTCCTGTCGATCCTGCCCATCGTGTGGAAGGGGTTCAAGCACTGGCGTGACGGGCGGAAGGCGCCCGACGCAGCGGTCGCGGCCGTGACCGCCGTTCCGCCGGCGGGAGCACCCGCGGCTGAACCGCCGGCCCCCGTTACGTCGGCTGCGAGCGCGGCGCCAACCAAGTAGCGTTACCAAGCGATCGCCTGCTCGTGGCCTCGCGGTTCCAGGAGCCCGGCGAACGGCCGGTGTGAGCCGGCCGGTGGAACATGCGGTGGCCGGTTGTTGCGCGTGTGTCGAGGCGTCGTGACCCCGCCCGCAAGGGCGGTGGTCGTTCGATCCCCACCTTGCTCGGTGATTGCCCCTCGTGTTCTCACCCGCTCTTGCGGGGTTCACCAAATTGGCTCCGTGGTTGGTTTTGAGCTTACACCGGCCGGCTCACACCGGCCGTTCGCCAAGACATCTCCGGGCGAACCGCGAGGCCACGAGCGGGTGAACCAATCTTACTTCGCCAGCAACTCGCGCCCCAAGCGGTCAGCTTTCTGGAGCGCTTCGGACAGCTTCGCCGGCTCCTTACCGCCGGCTTGAGCCATGTCGGGTTTACCGCCGCCGCCCCCGCCGATGACCGGGGCGACTTGCTTCACCACGTCGCCGGCTTTCAGCCCCTTCTTCACGAGATCCGGCGTGACCGCGGCGATGATGGAGGCGTTGTCCGGCCCCTCGGACCAGCCGAACACCACGAACGCCGATCCGCACTTCTGCTTCACGCGGTCGATCTGCGTGCGCACGGTTTCGTTGCTCGCGCCGTCGGGCAGTTTCGCGACCACGACCTTCGCGCCGCCCACTTCTGGCGCGGACGCGATCAGTTCATCTACCACTCCAGTAAGTGCTGCGCCGACGGCCTTCTTCAGTTGAGTTTGAAGCGCCTTCACCTGATCCTGAAGGGCGCTCACGCGCGTTTGGAGTTCGTCGGGCCGGCACTGGAACGCTCCGGCGAGTTCGTCCACGATCGCGCTGCGGGTCTGGACATCGTCGTAGGCCGGCTTGCCCGTGACCGCGGTGATGCGCCGAATGCCCTTCGCGACACCCTCTTGGGCCGAGATCTTGAAGTACCCGATGAGGCCCGTTCTCGGCAGGTGCGTGCCGCCGCAGAACTCCACGGAGTTGTCCTGTTTCAGCTTGTCCGGCGATTCGGCGCCGATCATCACCACACGAACCGGGTCCGGGTACTTTTCGCCGAACACCGCGCGCACGCCGGGCAGTTTCTGCGCCTCCGCGAGCGGCAGCACGACCGCAGCCACGGGCTGATCGAGCACGACCTGCCGGTTGACCCGGCGCTCGATCTCCTGGAGTTGTTCCGCCGTGACCGGTTTGTCGTGGCTGAAGTCGAAGCGCGTCTTGGACTCGTCCACGAGTGAGCCCTTTTGCTCAACGTGGTGCCCCAGAACCTCACGCAGTGCGAGGTTCAACAGGTGCGTGGCGGTGTGGTTCCGCATGATGTCGATGCGGCGCGAGGTCGTCTGCATGGCCTCGACCGTGTCCCCGACCGACAATTCGCCCTCGTGCAGTGTCCCGATGTGCAGAACCGTGTCACCGAGTCGCTGAGTCTTTTCCACCTCGAAGTCGGTGCCCGCCGAACGAACCGTACCCGTATCACCGACCTGTCCGCCCTGTTCGCCGTAGAAGCATGTGCGGTCGAGCAGCAGCGCGACGTTTTCGCCCGCGGCAAGCTTGCCGGACGTCACCACCGCGTTGTCCTGTACCCAGCCGAGTACCTTCGCACTCACGGGAGCGTTACCGAACTTGGGCAGATCGTCCGTTGCGGGCAAATCGCCCTGCACGGCCGTCACCACGAACTCCTTCCCACCCTCGCGCGACTTGATCTTGGCATCCTCCATCTCCTTCTCGAACCCGGGCACGTCCACCGTCAGCCCCTGCTCTTGAGCCATCTGCTGCGTGATATCGATGAGCACGCCGTAGGTGTCGTGGAGCTTGAACGCTTCCTTGCCGCTTACCTGTGTGCGGCCGGTCTTCTTCATCTCCCCCGCGATGCGGTCGAATAGCGTGATCCCGCGGCGTAGCGTGCGCAGGAACGCCAGTTCCTCATCGCGAATCTGGTCGATGACCTTGTGCGGGTTCTTCTTCAGCTCCGGAAACGCATCGCCGAAGTGCTCGACCACCGTCGGCACGAGCTGGTACAGGAACGGTTCGGTCGTGCCGAGCACCTGGTAGCCGTAGCGCTCAGCCCGGCGCAGGATGCGCTTCAGCACATAATCGCGGCCGACGTTACCGATGGTCGCGCCGTCCGTGAGCGCGAACGTGAGTGTCCGGATGTGGTCCGCGATCACGCGGTACGCGGTGTCTTTCAGGTCTTCGAGTACGCCACCGTAGGGAGTGTCGCACTTCGTCACTTTGTGGATCGCCGTGAACAGCGGCATGAACACGTCGGTGTCGTAGTTGCTGTTCTTCCCCTGGATCACCTTCGTGATCCGCTCGAAGCCCATGCCCGTATCGACGTGTTGCGCCGGGAGCGGGGTGAGGCTCTGGTCCTCGTTCCGGTTGAACTGGATGAACACGAGGTTCCAGATCTCGATGACCTTGTCCGTTCCTCCGTTCACGAGCGGCCCGCCGCTCTTATCCGGCGTGTGATCGTAATGCACCTCGGTGCAGGGTCCGCACGGCCCGGTGTTCCCCATCTCCCAGAAGTTGTCCTTCTTGTTGCCGAGGTGAATGTGCGACTCGGGCACCCCGACCTCTTTCCAGTACCCCGCCGCTTCGTCGTCACGCGGGATGCTCGCGCCCGGGTCGCCCTCGAACACGGTGACGTGTAGTCGGGTCGCGTCGAGCTTCCATACCTGCGTGAGCAGTTCCCACGCCCACGCGATCGCTTCCTTCTTGAAGTAGTCCCCGAAACTCCAGTTCCCGAGCATCTCGAAGAACGTGTGGTGGTACGTGTCCTTGCCCACATCATCGAGGTCGTTGTGCTTGCCGCCCGCGCGGATGCATTTCTGCGTGTTCGCGACCCGGACGTGCGGCGGCTTCTCGGTTCCGAGGAAGTACGGCTTGAACTGGTTCATGCCCGCGTTGGCGAACAGCAGCGTCGGGTCGTCGTGCGGCACCACCGGGGACGACACGATGTTTGTGTGTCCGTGCTTTTTGCAAAAGAAGTCGATGAACTGCTGGCGGATTTCGCTGGAAGAGAGCATGACAGAACTCGTGGTTTGGCGCTCCGAATGACGGTCGGTCCCCGGAGCCGGTTATCGAAAAGGACACGAATTCGGAACGAAAGTTCAAGGGCCGCAACCGGAACCATCAACCGGTGGCGCGGTCTATTGGTTTGTGTAAGGGGCGGACTTTTTTCACAGATCTGTCATTTATGAGAGAAAAAGGAGTTGTGAAAGGTCGATGAGTGGTTTACGGTAGAGCTATCAGGACGTGACCGGACGCCGGCACTCCTCCTTCGCCTGTCTTTCCCGCAATCGCGGTGGGGTTCTCGCCCCAGATCGAGGTTTCCGATGAGAACGAATAGCCGAGCGATTTCTGAAGTTCGTGCCGAATCCCGGTTCGCGACTCCGCCGCGCTTGTTAGTCGTCGCGACCGATAACCGTAGCGGTGACGCCGTAGCTCTGGCCGAAGCTCTCGACGCTTACGGGGCCGAGACCGAAGTTCGGTTCGCGGGTGATATGAGTGCGGACGATCACATTCAACCGGATGCCGTGATCGTCGCCGAGCCAACAATGAGAGAAGAAAAAGAGCGTTACTACGCACCGGGAAGCCACCCGCTCCTGGTCGCGGTAACCGACGGCGATATCCGCAAAGAGCAAGCACGCGCTGCCGGTTACGATCTGGTCGTGAGCCGAGCCGTCAGCGCGAAGTCGCTGATGGACCAGTTGGGCGAGCGCCTGCTCCGAATCCATCTGTAAGACCAAACTTCTGAACGGTAGAAACGCGACGCGGGCCGGGATCAGATCCCGGCCCGCGTCGCGTTTCGATTTTTGATGCAATGCGAGGCCGCAAATAACGACTCACGTTGTGCTGCTCGTGGCACGAGCAAAAATGAGGACCATCAACGCAATGAGGGCCGGTTACGCGGCGATTCGCCCCAAATCGACTTGAGTGACCTGAAGGCGCGCGGCGAGGATGGGCTTTTTCGCTTTCAGCACCAACACGCGGCCGATGAACCGTTCGAGGAAAATGAGCGGCAGAATGCGCCAGGCGTGCGGGAGTTCTCCGCGGCGCAGGTGGCGCTTCATGACGCGGTGTTCCCCGAAGCGGGAAAATACCCGTCGCAGTTCGCGCGCGGTGGTCTTCGGAGCGGTCGCGGGGGCCGGCGGGCACCGCCAGTAGATGCGCTGGAGCGGGAGCAGGACGTTCTGCCAGAACGCGGTATCGAAGCGCGCCGGGAACAGCCCGATCACCTTCCCACCAGGTTTCAGTACGCGAAACAGTTCATCAATGCGGGCCGAGGCCGGTTCGGTCGCGTCGTAGAGGGCGTTCCACGTCACCACATCGAACGCGCCATCGGCGAACGGCAATCGCCCGCCCGTTAGCGGAACGAAGTCTGCCGACAGGCCGTGTCGGGCAAAGTTGTCCTGAACCAAATGCGCGTGTTCGTCCGGGGTGGTCGCGATCGTAACGTTCGTGCCGGTACGGGTATAACTTGCTGCGTCGGTACCGAGTCCGCAACCGAGGACGAGGAGCGATTCGCCGGGGTGCCGGCCGAATTCCAGTGCGCGGGGCAGCCAGTGCCCGTGGCGCTGGTACCTTTTTTGCTCTAATTCATCGAACCACGCCGCCGAATACGGTTCGCACCCGTGTCGGGTCGATCGTACCGTGTGCGGGCGGATCAGTTCGTGGGTCGCCGCGACGTGCGGGTCCGGGGCCAGTGGCGCGGCCGGCGCTGGCATGGGGAGCGGCGTGGCGTGTTCGGCCGAGCCCGAAGACTCGACCGCGAACAACTTTAAGTTCGCGAACCCGCTTTCCATAGCGCGCACACCACAGTGGCTCCGGGTAAGATGACCGCACGCTGATAGCGTGGGAAGCGGAGCGGGTCAAGTGCGAGCGAGACCGCCCGGGGATTGCGTCCGGTCGAAGCGGAGGAACTATGAGCCGGTTCTGGGATGCGGTGAAGCGAACGGTGACCGGCGACGCCAGTCCACCGCCGGACATTGAGGCTGCGCTCGCCAGCGCGCGTGCCAAAAACCCGGCCCCGATGTTTTGGCTCCTCGGCAAAACACAGTCCGGCAAGACGTCGCTCATTCGCTACCTGACCGGGGCCGAAGACGCCGCGATCGGGTCCGGGTTCCGCCCGTGTACCAAAACGTCCCGCCTGTACCAGTTCCCCACGCCGGACGCGCCGCTGCTCAACTTCCTCGACACCCGCGGCGTCGACGAACCGGGCTACGACCCCACCGAGGACATCGCCGCGTTCGACCCGAAGGCGCACGTCGTCGTCGTGACCGCGAAGGCGACCGACTTCGCCCAGGGCAACGTGCGGCACGCGCTCGAGCGCGTGCGCGCGGTGAGCCGGTCGCGGCCGGTCGTACTCGTGATTACGTGCCTCCACGAAGCGATCCCCCGGCAGGCGCACCCCGATCCGTATCCCTTTGGGGCGATGATCGCCGACCCCAACGCGCCCGTACCAGAGGGCGTCCCAGAACACCTCCGCGCGTGCATCGAGGAGCACAAGCGGGCGTTCGTGGGGCTGTTCGATTTGTGCGTTCCTGTGGATCTCACCAAATCCGACGACGGGTTCGCCGAACCGAACTACGGCGGTGAGCAGGTGAAGCAGGCGCTCCTGAAGGTGCTCCCGTCCGCGTATAGACAGACGCTCTTGCGCCTCAAGGACGCGACCGACGCGCTGAAAGACGCACACCAGCGCCACGCGGAGCCGATCATTCTGGGCTACACGTCGCTGGCCGGAACTGCAGGGGCGGTGCCGGTGCCGTTCGCGGACATGGTGCTCTTACCCGGCATTCAGGTCCGGATGGCGCACCACATCGGCCAGATCTACGGCCAGCCCATGACCCCGGAACGCTTGCGGGAACTAGTCGCCGCGATCGGCGTGGGCATGATCTCGCGCCAACTGGTGCGGCAGGTGGTGAAGTTCATCCCCGTCGTCGGGTCGGCGGTGGGCGCGACCGTGGCCGCGGCCTCGACGTATGCGCTCGGCCGCGCGCTGTGCTTCTATTTTGAGGCGGTGTGCGAGGGACACGTGCCCACGCCCGACGCGCTGCGGAAGTTCTATCACGAGCACTACGACGCCGCCGAGAAGCAGTGGAAGGTCGATCACCCGAAGGGCGAGACGAAAAGCACCTAACTCTTCGACCTCCGAGGGGACGGGGAGCAGACGCAAGAAATTTGGGCTGCTCTGTCTTTGCTTCCTCCCCTTCCCTTTAGGGAGGGGGTAGGGGGGTAGGTTCTCTCGACGCGAACAGGATTCCCGCATGACCCGGCTCCGCATCGCGCTTTTAATCGTGCTCTTCGCCGCCCCGTTCGTGTTCCTCATGGGCGCGGGCGGGTACCACTTGTGGTCGACCGGGTGGGTGGTGTGGACGTGGGGGCCGATGGTGCTGTGCATCGCCCTCGCGTACTTCTTCGCGTGGCGGTGGACCAAGCGCCCCACCCTGCCGCCCACGGACGACCGGCCCGGGTACTGGACCGATCGCGATAAGGCGGCGTGGGCGCGGGTCACCGAAAAGGCGAAGTCGTTCGAGGCAATCACCGCCAAACAACTCGAAGACCCCAAACATTACAGCGACCTCGCGCTCGACCTCGCGAAACAGGTCGCGGAGCTGTACAACCCCGGCGCGACGGACCCGTTCGACCACCTCACGCTGCCGGAAGTGCTCGCGTGCATTGAGCTCGCGTCCGCCGATCTCGATGAACTGGTGCAGAAGTACGTGCCCGGGTCGCACCTGCTCCGCATCCGCGACATCAAACGGGCGCGGAAGGCGGTGGAGTATTACAAGGTCGGGCAGAACATCTATTGGGCCGGTGCCGCGATCGTGGACCCGCTCCAGACGGCGCTGCGCTATTTCGCTTCAAAGGCCGCCCTCGGCACGCTGCTCGATAGGCTCCAGAGCAACGTGATTCTGTGGTTCCACACCGCGTTCATTCACCACCTCGGCCGGTACCTCGTCGAACTGAACAGCGGGCGGCTCCGGGTCGGCGTGAAGCGCTACCGCGAACTACTCGCGCAGCACCAGGCGCCGCCGATCGACGACCCGGGCACACGCCCGCCCGTTTCGCCCGAAGAGAGCGCGGACGCGACCGTCGCCGCCGCTGCCAACACTGCGACCGGCCCGAAGGCGATTACCGTGAGCATCCTCGGCTCGGTGAAAGCGGGGAAATCGAGCCTGGTGAACGCGCTCCTCGGCAAGAGCGCCGCCACCGTGGACCGACTGCCCGTGACGGCCGGGGTGCGGTACGACTACACGCTGCCGGAGGGCCAACCGGTGAGCATCCTCGACACCAGCGGTTACGGGCAGGACGGCCCGACCGACGAGGATTTTGCTGCCGCGGTGGAGGCGTCGCGTGACGCGGACCTGATTTTGCTCGTGACGCAGGCGACCGTTCCCGGGCGCCAGCCGGACCTCGACCTGCTCGGCCGGCTGCGGGCGTGGTTCGCGGAGAAGCCGCACCTGCGCATGCCGCCGGTGGTGGTGGTCGTTTCGCACATCGATTTACTCAGTCCGAAAGCGGAGTGGGCGCCGCCCTACGACTGGAAGACCGGCCAGCGCCCGAAGGAAGTCAACATCCGCGAGTGCCTGGACGTGGTGCGGGAGCAACTGGGCACGCACGCAACGGACGTAGTGCCGGTCTGCGGGCGCGAGGGCGAGCGGTTCGGGATCGTTGAGGGGTTGATACCCGCGGTCGTGGCTCACCTCGACCACGCGCGGGGCGCCGCGGTTCTGAAGGCGTTCGAGGACGAAGCGGGCGCGCGGAAGTACGAGAAGATCGGTGAACAGGTCATCGCCGGCGGTAAGCAGGTGCTGAACGTGCTCCGGGACGTGTTCGGGAAGAAGTAGGGTGAGGCGGTGGCTACGGTTTATGTAGGGTGGGTCGAGCCGGCTCTGCGGCGAAGGCCCACCACAACCGTTAACCGCGAAGGCACGTCTGGGCGCTCGACTTTCTGTGGTGGGCCTTCGCCGCAGAGCCGGCTCGACTACATAAACGGCCCCAACCACGGACCACGAAGCCCCACTTTCGGGGGCCAATCCCCGCGCTCTTTGTCGCGGGCGGTGGTGGGCCTTCGCCGCTGAGCCGGCTCGACCCACCCTACAAAACGGCCACACCACAACCGCCGAAGCGCCTTCCGTACCGCGGTAGGTCTTCGCCGCGAGTGGGCGACCCAACCTCCAAAATCACTTGTTGAAGTGCCCGGTGAACGCGCCGGGGTTCGCGACCAGCGGGCCGTACATTTCCGGGCGCCGCCAATTCACGCGGTCGATCTCGTACTCGCCGACGCACGTCACCACGCGCTTCTGCGCCGCGGCCGTCGGGTTCACTTCGATGGTAAAGATCGCTTCCTCGCCCTCTGGGGCGAAATGCAGCACGTTACCCAGGTAGTCCGCGGCCGAACTCAGCCCGATGTAGTGGAACCCGCTCTCGTCGCCGACGCGGTTCACCGCGAGGTAGTAGATGTGGTTCTCCCACGCGCGCGCCGCGGAGACCAGTTCGGCCATCTTGCGGGCGTTCGTGGCCCAGTTGGTCGGGAGCACGACGAGATCGGCTCCGAGGAGCGTGAGGACGCGCGCCGATTCCGGGAAGCTGCCGTCGAAGCAGATGTTCATCCCGATCTTCAGCCCACCCAGGTCGTGGACCGCGAGCGGGCGGTCGCCCGGATCGGTGAACCGGTCCGCGCCCAGACAGGGCAGGTGTAGTTTGCGGTAACCCGCGACGAAGCCCTGCGGCCCGACGAGGGCGGACGAGTTGTAGAGCTTGCCGTCGGGCGCGGATTCGAGCAGCCCGAAGACGGCCCACACGCCTAATTCGGCGCACGCTTTCGCGACGACGTCGGTGCTCGGGCCGGGGAGCGGTTCCGCGGCAGCCAGGGCGTGCGCGCGCGACGTGAACCCGTACCCGGAGAGCACGCACTCGGGGAACACGACGAGCTTCGCCCCGCGCGCGGCGGCCCGGCGCAAGTTCGCGACGACGGCGGAGCGGTTCGCAGCGAGAGCGCCCAGCGCGCAGTCCATCTGCACGCCGGCCACGGTCCAGTTCGACATCGGGTACCCTCACCTGGCGCCCGCGCGGAATGACCCCGCGCGGACCGCCGGCCTACGGTTTGGCGGCTTGCTTCTCGGCCCGTTCAATCAACTGCAGGTACTGCTCCGCGAGC
The DNA here is from genome assembly GCF_017939745.1 of Gemmata palustris. Taxonomy (NCBI): domain Bacteria; kingdom Pseudomonadati; phylum Planctomycetota; class Planctomycetia; order Gemmatales; family Gemmataceae; genus Gemmata; species Gemmata palustris. The sequence continues at coordinate 7,503,779 of NZ_JAGKQQ010000001.1, forward strand.
GGCGGGCGCACCGAGGGCAGCCCCCACCCGGCGGGCGGCTTGCGGTGCGACTCCTTGAACCGCTCCTTCGCGGCCGGGATGTCGCCCTCCAAAAGGAACAGAACGCCGCGGCGGTAGAAGAAGTCGGCTTCGGAATTTAAGTTCTCGATGGCACCCCGCTGGATCATTACGCGCAGCACGTCCCACGAACTGAGCCAGAGGTACGATCGGAGCACCTGGTCGTGACCGGGCACGAGTGCGAACGGCGGGACGATCATCGTGTGTACGACTTGGGTCGGGTCTTTCGTGGGATTGGCCCCTCGAGCCGCACGGTTGATGTAATCCCTGGGGACTTCGGGGCCGGGCGGTTTGTTTAATTTCTCCAATTGGCCGACGTCGGGGTTGAGTGCGTCCCACACGTCGCCGGCGGTCTTGTATTCGCCGGCGAGGACCGATTTTTGATACTTGAGCATTTGCACCAGTGGCACCACGTGTGCCTGGGCGATTCGGTCGGCCCTGTCCGGGTCGGTTAAAACCTTAAGTAAGTCGGCCGCGTCTTCGATTCGACCGGTCGCGAGCGCGAGCGACACCTGTAGCGCGAAAACGCGGACCGCACTTTCCCCGAACTCTTTGTCGAAATCAGCGTCTTTTAGTAGCTCCAGCGCTTCGCTGAGCATGCAGTTCCGAATAGCGCTTTGAAAGGCGGTAGACAGTTTCGGTGCCGGCCCCTTACCCGTTTCGTACCGCTCCTTGTATCGGATCAGAGTGTTCTCAATTTCCACCTTGCGATTTTCGACCTGTTTGATGTTGTTTTTTTGATCTTCGCCCGACATCTCAGCGAAATCAATCGGGGCGTATTCGAGGGCCTTCCGGAGCGCGTCGTGGGCCGCGTCGATGGCGAGCACGAACGGGACCCCGTTGTTGATCGGTACCATGTTGGGGGTCGCGCTCGCCGCTCGCGCCACCGCGCCGTTGCCGCGGTCGGCGAAGATCGGCTGGCTGAGCCCTTGCAGGATCAGTGCCGAGCCGGCGTCCACCATGAGCCCGCTGTACTCGACCATTTCCTTACCCCGTGGGTCGCGCCACCGAAGCGGGGTGCCGAGGTACGCTTCGCTCAGTTCCAGGGCCACGGCGGTCGCGGGTGCGGCAAACTGGCCGCGCTTGTACTGGTCGGGCCGCGGGAGCCGCACCAGGCACTGGCGGTACGCGGTCACCCGCCCCAAGGCCCGCTCGCCGTCGGTGAGCGGCAGGTCCGGGTCGGCCAGGGCCTGGGCGAGTGCGTAGTACCCGTCGGGGTGATCCGGGTCCTCGGCGATGGCCCGGCGCGCGGCTCGGATCGCCAGTAGGGGGATGGCGCGCATCGCGGCATCATCGGATTCGGCGCCCGCGTAGTTCGGCGCGACGTGCAGCAGTTTCGCCTGTTCCGCCGTGCGCAGCGCGAAATGGTGAAGTGCGTGCCGGTCCGCCGCCCACCAGCCGAGGGTGAGGGGCCGGACGAGTGCGTGGCGGATCCTGTCGCGCTCGGTCAGAGCGCTCTTGTAAACGAGCCACCCGATCGCCTCAGCGGCGCCGGCCGGGGCGTTGCGCGGGGTGCGCACGAACGCTTCCTCCCACCCGGCGGGGGCGAGTGGTTGTTGGAGCACCGGCTCGGGAATTTTTTTAACCCCCGCTCCGAATGCCAGAAGGCCGGGGTCCAGGCGCAGGTTCGCGAACGAGGGCTTGCCCCCGCTCGGCCCCGGGCGCCAACCGAACACGGCGGTGCGCCCGTCCGTGTACCACGCGGACCACTCGCCCCACTGCATGTACAATCGTTGCGTGGCGAATTGGGTCAGTAACCGCAACCTGTTAATCTCGCTGGCGCCGGAGTGGAGCGCCAGGTACTCGGCGCCGCGGCGCGCGAGCACGTCGGTCGCGTCTTGCGGCACCGGCGGTTCGTCGCCGACGCGGATCAGCCCCAGCCCCTTGCGGATCGCGAGGTAATCCGCCAGTTCGCGGCGGTGGTGGTTGAACCGCCCGTTGAGGAGCACCTTTTCCTGCGGCGCGAACCAGGCTACGTAGTTCGCCAGGTCGGTGCTCGTGATGACCCCGCGGGCGTCGGCCGGCAGCCCGCCGTCCGTGCGCCACGTTTTGAGTTGCTCGGACGCTTGAACCAGCGCCGGGTCGGGTTCCACCGCCCAGACCAGGCGCCGGGCGTTCGCGGGGTTGTTCGCGTCCGGGTGAACCCAGCCGGGGTACGCGAGAACGCACAACAGGCACACCGCGAGGACCGAAAGCACGCGCCCGCCGGACGAGCCGATCAGTAGCAGCCGGGTGAGCGGGTCGCCCCAGGTCTTGAGTTCGGCGCGCCCGCTAAATGCGTTCAACTGTGATGCCACCAGTGGTACCGCGACGAGCACGAAGAACGGGATGGCGTAGATGCTCAGGAAGCTCAGCACTGCGAAGCCGAGCCACAGCGTGACGTGCGAAAGGCGGATGCGGCCGACGCCCAAGCTGCCGGCCAACCCGATGACCGTGGCGCCGAGCACCAAGAGGAGGACGTAGGCCAGCCCGTTCGCGTTGTAGCCGAGCCCCGCGTTATCGACGTAGATGTTGTCGTAAGGTGCGTAGAGCATTTGCCGCAGGCGCGGGTCCGATTCCGCGCCGGGCGCGCCGACCAGCTCGAACGGGAGCTCCCACACGCGGACGTGGTTCGGGGTCAGCGTACAAGCCAGAAGTCCGATCCCCAGGGCCTTCGCGAGGGTCGCGGTGTCGGGCAACCGGCCGAGGGTGTCGGTACCCGCGTTCCCCTCGGGCTCGTCCGGCGAATTGAACCCGTATTTCTGAATCAGGTCGCCGACGAGGATGAGGGCCAGCGCGAGCGGCCCGATGAAGAACCACTGGTCGCAACTCGCCCACACCCAGAATGTGATTCCGATGGCGATCGGGAACTGCCACGAGTCCTTCTTGTGCGGCACGCGGAACAGTAGAAACAGCGTAACCGCGAGTAATAACACGGACGCGACGAACGGGCGCAGTGTGAACTGCGGGGCCGCCGCGAGCACCCCCACGCACGCGACCGCGGCCCACGGCCAGAGCGAGAAGTTCGGCCGCCGGATCGCGATCAACAGGCCGAACGTGAGCGCGACGAGGAGCGCCTTCGCGACCACGAGCACCACTCCATCGCCCCCGTACAGGGGGTACATGAGGGCGTCCGCGAGCCAACTGTGGTTCACCCAGGTGCGCCCCTCGGCGCTGTAACTGAACGGGTCGCTCCCGCCGGGGAAGTATTCGCCCGCGAACAGGCGCTTGCCGGTCGCGAGGTGGACCCACAGGTCCGAGTTGCGGGCGGCGAACGATGCCGCGGCGAACGCGAGTAACAGCACCAGACCGACGAGCGCCGCGTCCACGCCACCGAACCAGTTCGGCCACGTGGCGAGCTTCGGCTGAGGGGCGGCCGCGGGCACGCTGGAGGCGTCCGCGCTGGAGGTGGGATCGGGCTGTTCGTTCGGTCCCTCGGGGGTTCCGTCACTGGGGGGCGGTGGCGGCGGTGGCGGCGGAACGGACAGCTTCACGACGACCTCATCAATGATGGCGCAAAGGCGGACGTGGTATCACGCTAGGCTCTCCCACATGTACGGTCAAGCAGGGGCCGTAGTTCGGTGCCGCGGGGCGGCCGAATCCCGGGCGCGCGGGCGGGCGGCTCGTGCGTGTGGCTACGGGAATGCACCCGACGTGAACGACGACACGCGGTTCGGAGCACGTTCCGCTATCTACGATTCCGTCATCATGGCTTCGAGTTGGGCGGCGGTGAGGAAGAGGCGGTAGGGGCGGCCGGGGAGTTCGGTGAAGTCGAAGTGTTGGTAAAATGCTTTAGAAGTGTCGTCGATGCAATCGAGAATGACCGCGATGAAGGCGAACGTCTGCCCGGCCTGATAGCAGTCGCGTAGGGCTTGTGCGAGTAGTAACCGCCCCAACCCCTGTCCCTGTCGGTCGACCGCCACGCCGAGCCACGCCAGCACCGCAACCGGCAGCATTCGACGCGGGAGTTTCTTGGCAGCTTCGGCCGGGAGATCGCCGAAATCGACCTGACCGGTCGCGAGCGTGAAGTAGCCAGCGATGCCCCCGGATTCGTCGAGAATCACTTTCGTTGCGGAAAGGTGCTTGTCCTGGTTCTGAAGCGCCTTTGTCGCGAGCCAGTCGTCCACGTCGGTCTGACCGCTCGCGAACGCTTTTCGGGGGTGAGATTTCGCCAACCGTTCGAGCCGGAACCCGATCGGGAACCGCACATCGCTCATGCTCTCGACCCTTCTATTCGGAGCAGTGGGATTTTGTTGTGAAGGTGGGTTACGATTCACCTCGCATGAGTTTGCCGAGCGCCTTCTGCGCCGCGGTCAATTTGACGGGAGTACTGAGCGCGGTCCAGAACGCGAGTTGTTCGTCCGGTGTCATGGCAATGGTTTGCTCGTGGGCCGCCGTAACTTCTTTGCGGGCTTGTGCAACGGTCACCTGCCGAACGTAATCACTCACGCTAATACCGCGCAGTTCCGCTGCACGGGTCAGCACGCCTTTGCTCTCTTCATCAAGCCGAACCATGAGTGGACTGGCGGCTTTTGAATGCGCTTTTGCCATTGGAGCCTCCGATGGCACTGAGTCTACTCGAGTGTATTGCACAATGCAATACGGTACGGTCTCCGAAACGGCGTCGCGCAGTTCGGCTTGTCAACGGTCCCGGAATGGGTTCCAATCTCCATAATCTCTGAATCCGCACGCATAGGAAAGCGCGCCCGGAATGACTCCGGGAGGGACGGAACCTTCACCATGATGGCCCCGCTGCCGAATCCCGCACCCGGCGACCGGCCCGACCTTCCCAAGGTCCGGCTCGACGCGCGCACGGGCACCGGGCGCGCGGTCAGTTACTACGAAATCGCCGGCGAAGAGTTCCTCATCGGCGGGGCCGCCGGGTGCGATCTGCGGTTGGCCGTCCCCGGCGCGCCGCCGGTCGTGGTGCAACTCACGCGTGGGCTCGACGGTGTCAGAATTCGGCGCGTCACCGCCGCAATGCCGGTGCTGCTCAACGGCGCACCGATTCCGGCCGGCACCACTTACGCACTTCAACACGCGGACACGATTCACGTCGCGGGCGTGGTGATCGCGGTTCAGATTCCGACGCAAGCTGTTACCGAACCAGCAGCTACGTACCTCTCGCCGAAGTTCGCTTCGTTCGACGACGTGCCGCTCGCGTCCCCAATCGATGACGAACCCGAACCGTCCGCCCCCGACTTCACGGCCGAATACGAGCGCCTCGACGCGCGCAAACGGGCGCTCGACGCAGAAGAAGCCGACCGCCGGGCCGCGTGGGAGGCGCGCGACGCGGAACTCATCCGCCGGCGCCGCGACCTCGACCAATATGCCGAGGAACTCGAAGCGGACCGCGCGATCTGGCACGAGCGCCGGCGCGCGATCGAACAGGAGCTCGCCGATCGTCGCGCGGAAGAAGCCGCGGCGCGAGAGGCCGAACTCACCCGCGCACGCGACGAACTCCTCGCGCTACGAACGCAGTGGACGGACGAGTGCAGCAAACAGCGCGACGAACTGGCTCGCCAGGGCGAGGAGTTTCGGACCGAGCGCGACGCATTCGAGGCCGAACGCACGGCCTTTGAACCCCAACGGCAGGCACTTCGTGACGAACAGGCCCGCACCGCAGCGCAGGTGCAGGAATTGTCGCGTCAGCGGGAGCTGTTTGCTGCGGATCGCGACATCTTCGAGCGGGCGAATGACACCTTTGAGGCCCGGCGCGCTGCGGAAACGGATCGTCTGACCTCGTGGGAAACCGATCTCAACGTGCGCGAGCAGGTGGTAACGCACCGCGAAGAACTGGTTCGCGCCGCACGCGACGAATTCGAGGTGGAACGCGCGCGCTTTCAGGACGATCTCGTCCGGCTCGAGCGCCGAATGGCCGCGGCGGAGGAGACCGATCGCGATCTGGCCGTTCGCACGCAGGAAGTGGACGCGCGGCTCGAGCAACTCCAGCGCGACGCGGCCGAGTGGGAGGAAACGGTCCGGCTCGCGGCGAGCGAACAGGAGCGCCTCCGGGCCGAGGCCGAACGGCTCGACCGCCAGAAGGCGGAACTCGATACACAAACCGCCGCACTCACCGAGCGCGGGGGGCAACTCGAAGCGCAACAGGCGGTGGTCGCAGTATTTCGCGCGAAACTTGATCGCAGCCGGCAGGACATGGAGCGCGAGGCGTGGCAACTCGCGGCCGCCCGCGCCCGCGAAGACGAGTCGATGGCCGAACTCCGCCGGCGCATTCAAGAAGCGGAAGAAGTTCGCGCCGCTCTCAACGCGGTCCAGGAGAACGCGGACCAGGAGCGCCAGCGCCTCGACGAGCGCGATTCGCTCCTGACGGCCGGGCTCGAGGAGATCCGCGTTCAGAAGGAAGCACTCGCGGTCGAAGCGAAGCGGATTCAGGAGCGCGAAGCGGAACTGGACACCCGATCGGCCGAGTTCGCGGAACAGGCCGGGATGCTCAAGGGCCGCATGACGCAGGCGGTCGATCTGCAGAGCCGGCTCGAAGCCGACCGCGTCGCGGTGCGCGAGCGCGAAGCCGCACTGTCGCAGTCCGAAGAGGCCCGGCAAGCACTTCAAGAGCAACTCCGCCGGCGCGCGGAAGACCTGAACACGCGCGGGAAGGCGATCGACGACCTGGCCCGCCAACTGGCCGCCGAGCGCGCGTCCGTGAACGAAGCCCGGGCCGCGCTCGAAGTATCGCGCCAGGCGGCCGAAGACGAACTCGCTTCGCGCCGGTTGGAGCTCGATGCCCGGACCGCGGGCGTGGAGCGCCAGGCGGTCGATTTTGCCGATAAGGAGCTGGCCCTCGCACGACAGGTGGGGCGACTCAAAGATGTGGGCGCCGCGGTCGCCGCGGAGCGCAAGTCGCTGTCCGCCGCACGTGCGACGTGGGAGGCCGATCGCGCCGCAGCGATGCAAGCCGACCAAACCGCGCGCGAGCAGTTGGCGAACTTCCGCACGCAAGTCGAAGCGGACCTCGAAGCGTTGCGCGTGCAAGCCCCGGAACTCGACGATCAGGCGAAACTTGCCCTCGAACGGCTCGCCGGCGCGCGCGACATGCTCCGCGGGCACCTCAACGAACTGAACGAGTTCGCCCGCACGAGTCGCACCGATTTGGAAGCCGCCCGTGTTCAGATTCGCGAAGAATCCGAGCGCCTGCGCGAGAAGAACGAGGCCCTCGACCGCGCGAAGGACGAGCACCGGCTCGCGGTCACGGCGTTCCGGCAACAGTTGATCGAGTGGCAGGGCACCGTGGCCGAGATGCGGCGCCTCCTGAGTTCGAGCGAAACCCGGCTCGACGCGAAGCAAGCTGCCGCGACCGAAGCCGCGACTGCTGCCGCCGATGCGACGCAGAAGCTCGTGGAGGAAACCGACCGGCTCCGGCGCGAGCGCGAGGAGTTCACCGCGCGCCGGACGGAGATGGAGCGCCATCTCTCCGACATGCGCGAATGGTACCGGAAGAAGTTGCGGGAACTCGCTCGCGGGAACGCGGAACGCGGCACTCGTGGGGCGGAACTGGAGCCCGAGCCGACGCTCCCGCGCCTCGCGGATACGGGCGACGGCACACCGGTGGTTGCTTCTGGGGACGCCTTCCACAATTCGGGGGCAGTGCTCGAAGAACTGGAGCCGGGCGACCGGCAACTCGGCGAACTGCTGCGTTCATCGGGGTTGGTCGATCCCGACACGCTCACGGCGTTGTGGGAAGACGCCACCCGACAGCGCCGCACGCTGCGCCAGGTGTTGCTCGCGAGTGGTGCCATCACGCTGTACCAACTCGCTCTCATCGAAGCGGGGACACTCGACGCCCTGATGCTCGGGCGGTTGAGAGTCATCGACCGGCTGCGCGTTTCGCAGAAAGAAGCGATTTACCGCGTTCACGACCCGAAGCGCACGGGCGAGAAGTCCGGCGGGTTGTATCTCTTGCGACACCTCAGTGAAGCCGAGATGCAGGACGCCGTTCACCCGGACGAGTTCCGGCAGCGCTTCTCGGCCGCCCGCGACGCCGCCAGCCCGAACCTCGCGGGCGTCGTCGAAGTGCTGGAGATCAACGGTCGGCCCGCGGTACTCCAAGAGTGGCTGACGGGCTTGTTCAGCGCCGATTGGCCCGCGTTCGCCGCGCACCCGGGGTGCTGGGTCCGGCTCGCGACGATGGCCGCCAGCGCACTCGATGCGGCCCACCGCGTGGGGCTGGTTCACGGTCGACTGACATCCGATTCGTTCGTGCTCACGTCGGACGGTGTGCTGAAGGTGACCGGCTTCGGTGAGCCGTCGTGGTTGATCGGCCCGGCCGGTTCGGAAGCGAGCGAGGCCACGTCTGCGGCCGACTTGCGGGCGTTCGGGCAGGTCGCGTTCGGGTGGTCGCAGTTGGCCGGCAAGAAGCGCGTCGCGAAGACGAAGGGCTTCCCCGAATCGCTGTGGGGCGTGATCCGCCGACTGGAAGCGGACGCGGAACCACCGATGGCGGATACGGTTGCGGCCGCGCAGCCCTATCAGTCCGCGGCGGAACTGCTCGCCGACCTTCAGCGCATCGCCCGCGACACACCCTTCAGCGACGACGCCTGGGAGAAGCTGCTGAAACACGTCGCGGACAACGCCCCGGACGCCCCCGCGAGTCTGAAGAAGGCGGGGTAGGGGAAGGGCGGGGAAGAAAGCCGTCGGGTTTGCGTGGAGTCCGTCAGGGTTTCGCGGTGGTAGCCGTTTATGCCCTGAATTTGTCCGAGCCTCCAACGAACGTAAAATGCAGGTATGCAGCCTGTTCCGCTGATTCTTGTTGAACTCTGGAACCAGGCGCCGCCTGCTGCCTAGTGGAGAGTCATTCGGTTTGTTGTGAGGGGTCAGTTGGTTGCGAATAATGGTTCATGAAAGCACTGTTTCTTCGTGAGTTGACGGAATCCGAGCGCGGGGCGCTCCGACAGGGCCTCCGCAGCCGGGAAGTTCTTACCCTCCGGCGCGCCCAGATCCTGCTGGCCAGCGCCGACCAACAAACCCCGTCCCAGATCTCGCGCCGGGTCGGCTGCGCCTCGCAAACCGTTCGCAACACGATCCATGCCTTCGAGAAGGAGGGGGCCGGCTGCTTGGCCGAGAAGAAGCGCGGACCCAAGGATGCCCAGCCGATCCTCGACGAGGCGAAGGCCGATCCGCTCAAGGGCATCCTCCACCAGTCCCCGCGCCGCTTCGGCAAGGCCCGGAGCACCTGGACCCTGGATCTGTTGGCCGAAGTCGCCTTCGAGCAGGAGTTGCCCCCGCGCCGGCTCTCCCACGAGGCCGTCCGGCAGGCGGTCAAGCGCCTGGGGCACGGGTGGAAGCGGGCCAAGCAGTGGATCACAAGTCCCGACCCCGCCTACGCGCGAAAAAAAAAAGCGCGCGACCGGCTGATCCGATTGGCGGCGTCGCACCCGGAGTGGGTGCTGGGGTACCAAGACGAGTGCTGGTGGAGCCGGTTGGCCCTCCCCGCGATGCACGCCTGGTCCGACGACCCGTTGCGGCTGGTCGAGCGCGAGGTGCCGAAGGGCGATACCGACCCGAAGGCGCTGTCGTGCTACGGGCTGTTGCGCGGGGACACGGGCCGGATGATGTTGCGGTTCGTGTCGGGCCGCCCGGTCTCGCAAGTGACGGAGGACTACTTGGGTTGGGTGTGCGAGCGGCTGAAGGCGGAGGGGAAGAAGGCGCTACTGTTGGTGTGGGACAACGCGGCGTGGCACGTCAGTAAGCGCGTGCGGGTGTGGATCAAGGGCCACAACCGGAAGGCTCGTGCGGAGGGCGGGGTTCGGATCGTGGCGTGCTTCCTGCCGGTGAAGAGCCCGTGGCTCAACCCCATCGAGCCCAAGTGGGCGCACGGCAAGAGGGCCATCGTCGAACCCGACCGCCTGCTGGCAGCAGTCGAGGTCCGAACCCGCGTGTGCGACTACTACGGATGCGAGCACCTGGAGCCGCTCGCACAACTATCCGCCTGAAGCTGCACTAGGTGGTGATGCTGGCCCTCGTTCAGCAGTATGAGCAGTGGTTGCAAGCCCTTCGGCAACAAGTCGCTCAACTGAGCGACTTGTGAGACAGGGACGGTAACAACCATGCCTCCATCGGGAACGCGAGACGGTTACTGGTGGTGTGAGTCTGGATTAGTCCATTTACCAGACTTGCTCAAGGAGTGCCGGGCCTATTTCCACAACCAGTTTATCGCCATCACTTCATTCGACAGCGGGCCATTGATCCTGTCCGAAGACGAAAGGGAATTAGGTTGGGATTCCGAGACGGGGGTTGCATTTATCCCCCCCATGACGAGTATCCCGCCTTCGGCAGAGTGGGATGAATGGTATCTATTCCCAGCCCGCCCTGCTCCCGAACTGTTCAAAGGTCATGAGGTCTTCGTCAACTACAGCAATTTCGGCCTTTATGATCCCGAGGAGATCGTCGGTGCAGCTAAGCCTGGGGACGATCTGGCCCAGTGGGCCGGGGCAGTGAATTGGGTGAGGGAGATGCAGAGCCGTTTTTGGGAGCAACTGGCGAGACTTAAGCCGGAGACATTTATCTCCGACGGCGGTAAACTCGTTTTCGTAACAAAGAACCGGACCATTGCTGCGAAGGTAGCCGCTCGTTGCGGAGGATCATTCGAGGCATAGGCTCACGTGACTGCACGAACGGCCCAGGTGCTTGCTTACGAGCGGAACAACGATGACACTTCAGGCCGTGAACGAGTATTCGCGTTGCTCCACCCCTGGCGGACTTCACGCACAAACTCCCGACGCGCCTCAACGCAAACCGAAGCGCCATGCCAAAAGCGTAACTCTGCCCGGCGACGTTCGCTAGAGCGTGTTGGCGAGTAGAACGCCCCATCACCGCCCCTGGCCACTCCTTTCCGCTTGCCGTTGCGCGGCGGGCGCCGATACCATGCGTTGGTGCCCTCTCTCAGTCTCTCGGCATTTCGCCAATCGGTTCGGGTTCGGGCGTCGTCTAATTGGTAGGAGGATATGGCCAAATCCGGCGCGGCCCCGATTTCGCGACCGATCGCGGGCACGGACCCCGCCCCGGACGCACCCCTTGTCGGCCCGCCCCCAACGGCGGACCGGCCCAGTGACGACACGCTCGTGGCCACCTTCAACCAGGTACGCGACGAACTCGTCAGCACCCTGCTGTACCTGCTCGGGAACGCCGACGACGCCCAGGACGCGGCCCAGGAAGCGTTCCTGAAGTGCTGGCGGGCGCGGAGCTCGGTGCCCGACGTGCAGAACCTGCGGGCCTGGATCTTCCGCGTGGGGCTGAACGCCGCCAAGGACTTCCAGCGCAGCGCCTGGAACCGCAAGAGCCGCCCGCTCCCGGAGGACGACGTGATGCTCCCCACGCGGGACGATGCGCCGGGCCAAGTCGCCGAGGACCAGGAATCCCTCGACCGGCTCCGCCAGGCCATCGCCCAGTTGCGCCAGGACGAAAAGGAAGTGTTCCTGCTGCGGCAAAACGGCGATCTAACTTACGAGCAGATTGCCGAAATTCGGAGCGCCCCTGTGGGCACCGTGAAGACCCAAATGCGCACCGCCCTCATCAAACTCCGCAAGGTACTAAACCCGGCCGGGGCCACCGAGGAAGAGCCGTGTTCGTGAACATAACCCGGGTCGCTTTTGCGGCCTTCTTTGTTGCACTCTCCGCCGCACCCGGAGCCACCGCGCCCGTACCGGCCGAACGTGCTAAAGCTGAGAAGGAACAGGCGGTTCTGGCCGCGAAGTTACAGGGCGAATGGCGCGGTGGGCCGTGCGAAGGCCGGCTCGCGTTCCGGGCGGACGGGACATACGAGTGGAGGGACGTCGGCCCTGTGGCGAACGTCAGCAGTGGAAAGTGGGCGATTCGTGGAGACGCGCGGGCGCCGGTTCTGGTTTGGAAATGCACGCAAGCCGACGACGAGGAGCTCGTTGGGAAGACGGTTGAGGTGCCGCTCGTGAGGGTGGACGAGGCGCTTCTCGTGTTCAAGTGCGCGGAGCTTCCTGAGCCGCGGCGCTTCGAGCGCCTCAAGAATTAGTGGCACCCGCCGAGCGAAATGGTTCGCGTGTTTTAAACGGATGGTTTTCAACGGGTATCAATAACGAGCTAAGGAGTGCGCTCGGAGGTCTGCCCCGGAGGGGCCAAAATGTTAGCCAAAGTTAGCCGCTGGCGGTCGGGGGAGCCCCGCCCCAGCGCGTGATAAGGACAAAACAGACCCGACCCGCCCGCCGGGACGAGACGACGATGAACTGCGAACACTGCCAAACCCTGTTGCTCGATCACCTGTACGGTCTCCTCGAAGGGGCCGAAGCCGCGGGCGTCGATGCGCACCTCGCGAACTGCCCCGCGTGCAGCGCCGCGCGTGCCGACACCGCGCGCGTTCAGGGGTTGTTCGCCCGCGCCGCGAAGTCCGCGTTCCCGAACACGAAGTTCGAGCCGCCTGTTCCAGCGCCGCAGAAATCGCACACGCACACCCCGGCGCTTGCCCCGTCAATCTCGGTCGCACTCCCGGCGAATTCCGGTACTCGTAGCGGGCGCGTTTTGCGCCGCGTCGCGGTCGCGCTCCCGTGGGCGGTCGCCGCTGCGGTGCTGCTCGCGGTCCCGGGCACCGTCGTACCGGTTCTGAACATTTTCGACCGCGCCACTGTTGCCCAGCGCGGGGCCGAACTCGCCGGGCGCGATGCCGATGACGCACGTCTTGCATTTGCCAATGTGGAGCACGCCCGCGAGAGCCGGCTGAGTGACGCGCAGCTCAAACTCACGACCGCGGAGCAAGCTCAGACCGCGCTCCTCGACAGATGGGTGGACGAGCAGAAGGCCGCAGTGCAGACGGCCGCCACCCGCAAACTCACCATTGACATCCAGAAGCCCGCGACCGTTCAGCCCGGGGCGCCCAACGATTTCCTCCTCGTCGTGCGCGACGAGCGCGACGTGTGGGCCTCGCGCCGGAAGATGGTCGCCGAGGTGCGCAGCAGCGACGCGGTCCTCTTCACCCAGGATCTCGACCACGAGAAGAAGGGGAACACGCACGCGATCCGGTTGCCCGCGAGCGTGTGGACGAAGGTGAAACCGGACGACGAACTGACGCTCGTCGTCGCGCAGGTGGACGAGAAGACCAACGCCCGCACGCCGCTGCAAGAAGTGCGGCTCGCCGGCCCCGTGTTCACCACGCTGCTCGTCACCGACAAGCCGTCGTACCGGCCCGGCGAGCGGCTCTTCTTCCGCTCGCTCACGCTCGATCGCGTCACGCTCCGGCCCCCGCAGCGCGAACAGATGTTCCGTTACGACCTCGTCGCCGGGGTCGGCGCGCGCGGGCGCCCCGTTCCCGGCCTCACCGCGACGGGTAGCACCGAACTCGTGCGCGTGAGCGGCGACGCGAACGGCCGCGTTGAACCGGTGCGCACCGCCGCCGGACAGCCGGTTCGCGGGGTCGGGTGCGGTGAGTTCGTGCTGCCCGCGGACCTCGCGGACGGTGACTACACGCTCGTTCTCCACGAACTCTCTTCGCCCTCGGGCGGGTTCGCGCCGACGCTCCCGATGCCGGTCACGCGCGCCGTAAAGGTCCGGGCGGGCGCGGTGGAGCACTACGGCAAACTGATCGGGTTCGCAGGGAAATCCTTCTGCCCCGGTGACACCGTGGAAGCGTGGGCGGAATTGAGCTTTCAGGAGAAACCCGTCGCGGACGCGGAAGTGACCGCGGTCGCGGTCGAAGCCGACGGCGTTCCCCTTGAGGGAGTGCAGGTGGCGCCGCGGACCGATGCGCTGGGGCGCGCGAAGGTCCGGTTCGCGCTGCCGGAAGAGTTGGCGAACGGCGACGTGCGCCTGAAGGTCGCGTTCCGTGCCGGGGGTCACAACGAAATGGTCGCGGACCGCGTGCCCGTTGTCGGCCGGCGGCTCGTCGTCGAGTTCTTCCCGGAGTGCGGCGACACGATCGTCGCGGGCGTGCCGTGCAAGGTGTACGTTCGCGCCACCACGCCCGCCGGCCAACCGGTGGACATCAGCGGGATCATCACCGACGGCAAGGAAACGCTCGCGACCGTCAAAACGCTCCGCGACGAAGGGGCGCCCGGCGCCAACCGCGGGCTGGCCTCGTTCACCTTCACGCCGCAGGCCGGAACCCGCACGTGGTTGAAGCTCGACGCGCCGAACACGATTTACGCGCCCATCGTGGACGGCCCGGTGCGCACGGCGTCGGTCGCACTCATGGGCGGTCCCGGTGCGGTTGCGGCTCGAACCGGGTTCATGCTCCCCGCCCCGCAACTCGAGGGCGTGGTGATGAGCGTACCGGACACCATCACGGCACCGGGGCAACCGATCCGCGTTCACCTGCACTCGGTCGGGCAGCCGCGCACGCTCGTTGTCGGGGCGTACATCCGCGGGCGGCTCTGCGACACGCAGAAGGTGGTCGTCGAACCCGAGCAACTCGCGGAAGTAAAGCTGATGGCCGGCACCGACCCGTTCACCGGCGGGCGGGGCGGGGTGGTGCGCATTACCGCGTTCGAGGAAGTGGACGCCAAGGACGTGAAAAGTGGCGAAGCGAAGCCCGACCTGAAACCGGTGGCAGAACGCCTCGTGTTCCGGCGCCCCGGTGAATTCCTCAATCTGGCGCTCGGAATCACTTCCAGCACGCAGGCCGCGACTGCAGCGCCGGCCGCGCCGCAAGGGGTACAGAAGCGCGCGACTGCCGCGGACCCTGGAGTGAGTTGCACGATCGCCGCGACCGACGAGAAGAACAACCCGGTGGCCGCGGTGCTGTGGGCCGCGGTGGTCAACACGGGCGTCGCCCCCGGTCCCCGGGACCGGACGATGCCGACGCACTTCCTCCTCGCGGGCGACGTGAAGAGCCCCGACGAACTGGAGTTCGCCGACTTCCTACTGACCGACCACAAGCACGCGGGCGAAGCGCTCGATCTCGTGCTCGGCACGCAGGGCTGGCGCCGGTTCGCGGAACAGGCGCGCGTGCCGAGCAAGATGTACGCAGCGCGAAGCCCGGAACTGAACCGAATGATGGTGCAGAACGGTCAGTATCAGGTGTTCGCCGAACCGACCGCGGCGCGCGAGTTCCGCAAGATCGCCGAGACCTACGCCCCACTCTACGAGGTCGCGGTTCAAGCGGTCGCGCGGGCGCGGACCGGGCTAGACATCGCCCGCGAAGAAACGCGCGACACGCTCGCGATCCGCGAGGCGGAGCAGCGCTCACGAGTCGCGGCACAGGCCGCCGACGAAACGCGCGAGCGCGCCGAGGCCGCACGCGGACCGGTGCGCCAGTTCCGCTCGGCGGTGTGGTACGGGTTCGCCGGGTTCGCCGGGCTCGCTTTACTGTGCGGTGGGGTCGCGCTGGCCCGCCCACAGACGCGGTTCCCGCTCGGGGCGAGCACGATCGGTTCTTTCGGGTTGGCCGCGTTCCTCTTCGTCGCCGCCGGTTGGGGGGAAGAAGCACAAGCACGGGCACAGGAAGACGCGCCGCGCGAGGTCGCGCTGGGCCTCGAGTTCGCGTCTAAAGAAGTTGCGCCCGCACCCCAACCGCGCGTGAAAGCGCCCCCGCCTGATTTCGACGCAGCCGTGGCGGGAGCAACCGCCCAGTTGAGCAACTTCGGAGCGAAGAAGAACGACGGGCGCGAGAGCCCAACTTTGCCCGCGCCCGGACCCGTTCCGGCGAGTGGCGGTCCCGCGGGCGACGCGCCCGTGACCGGATTCGTGGCACCCAAGCCGGGCGGCTTCGCGGCCTTTCCCACACCTCAGCCCTTTGGCATAGTTCCTCCCACTGTTCCGCCGAATATGGGTCGCATGCCGGAAGTGAAGGGGGGATACGGTAGTGGAGGGGCGATCGCCCCTCCGTCGCTCGTGCGCCCCGAGTCGAAACCACTCGCGCTGTCGGGGGCTGCCCCCGGTGGTGTGACCGGATGGAACCCGATGAGCCGCAGCGGGGTTACGGTCGGAGATCTCGCGGCGCACGGCCCTACGAGCTTTTCGGCCGGCGTTGCGGGCGCGGTGGTGAGCGACGAACGGATCGACTCACTGAGAGCGGCCAATGATCGGGCCGCACGGTACGCGGGCGAGCGCCAGCGGGCGCTCGCCGAGTCGATGAACATGCACCGCGCAGCGCGAGCGCCCGCTCTCGTGGGACTGGAAAACTCGCTTCCGCAAACTACCAACGACGCGGTGCAGATGGCGCAAAAGATCGAAGCGCTCGCGCTCCAACAAGTGCGCGCGACCGTGGCTCCCGTCACGCCCCTCGTTGTGCGCGAGTACGCGGCCCCCAGGCCCGTCGTGGCCCCGTTTCCCGAAGCGCTCGACGCCCCGGACACCGTTCTCTGGCAGCCCGTTATCGTTCTTCCTTCGGACGGGCGGACGGTTGTGAACTTCCACCCCGGTAACGCGCTGGGCGGGTACCGGGTCGTGGTCGCTGGTCACACCGCCGACGGGCGGCTCGGTGAGGCCCGCATGGTTATTACCACTTCTCCCGGACAAACGGTAAATTCGCCCGCGAAGTTTGCGCCGGCTGGGGCGGCGCGACCGCCGGCGCCGACCGCACCAACCGCACCGCCGAGACCGTGACCGCGCGCCAATCTTCCGGCTTCCTTCGGACCCGTTCTGAGCGCAGCGCCCAGAGCGGGTCGAACCATTTCAGTGGGGAAGCCGGAAGGAGCAGCTACCGTGAAGATGCGCACGTTCGGTTTGGCGGTCGTGGCGTGCTTGGTTCTACCCAACATCGGGAGCGCCCAGCACGTCTTCCTCGGTGTGGGGGTGACCCACGGGTACCCATACGGTCCCCGGGTCGCACCCGCGTGGGGGTACCCGGGGCTTTATGGCGGGCCCTTCGTCGGGTACCCGGTACCGCTCCGCTCCGGGTACGGCGGGTTTGCGGGTTACGGTTACGGCTCCAGCGGGTTCGGGTACGGTTACCCCGGTTATTACGGCTTCGGGTACCCCGGCTACTTCGGCTACCCGGGGCGTGTCGGGAGCTTCTGGTCGAACGGGCTGAGCCTCTACGGGCCGCCCGTACCGGTGTACGGGCCGGTCCCGGGGGTGTTCGGTAACAACGACCTCGTGCGCCAGTGGCGCGCCACCCCCGGGTTCGCCGGGTACGGGTGGGTGGGGATTTACGCCGCGTCGCCGCGCCCGCGCCACCCGAACGTGTCCGTGTGGCCCACGGTGGAGCAGTTCAGCAGTGGGCCGGTTGCGGTGCCCGCGGCGAAGAGCGGTGGGTGCCTCATCCTGTCGGTGAAAGTACCTCAGCCATCGGCCGACGTGTTCGTGGACGGGAAGAAGACCGCGCAGACCGGCACCGATCGCATTTTCGAGTCCCCGCCGCTCGAATCGGGGCAGGCGTACAAGTACACCATCACAGCCCGTTGGCTGGAGCGCGGGCAAACGGTGGAGGCGTCCCGCGAGGTGACTGGCACACCGGGTGAAGTGGTCCGCGTGGACTTCGGAAGCGGGAAGTAGGAAGAAAGCAAATTCACCACGGATAAACACAGATAACACGGATCAGACAGAAGAAAAATTAGGTGGTAAAAACAAAGCCGAGAGCCGAACCAAAGCGTGTGTTGGTTCGACTCTCGGCTTTGTTCGGATCGTGCCTTTAATCTGTGTTGATCCGTGGCCCTTCATTCTCTGCTTTTCAAGCCAACACTTTCTCAATCAGTTCGCCGTGAACATCGGTGAGGCGCATGTCGCGCCCGCCGAAGCGGTAGGTCAGTTTCTTGTGGTCGAAACCGAGCAGGTGCAGTGCGGTCGCGTGTAGGTCGTGGACCTGCACTTTGTCTTTCACCGCGTGGTAACCGAAGTCGTCCGTCTCGCCGTAAATGGTGCCGCCCTTCGTTCCGCCGCCGGCCATCCACATCGTAAAGCCGAACGGGTTGTGGTCGCGCCCGTCGCTGCCCTGCGCGACGGGTGTGCGTCCGAACTCGCCGCCCCAAATCACCAGCGTGTCCTTCAGCAAGCCCGTGCGCTTCAGATCGGTGAGCAACCCCGCGATGGGCTTGTCCACGGCCCGCGCGTTGTCCTCGTGCCCGCGCTTCAGGTTCGAGTGCTGGTCCCAGCGGTCGTGGCCCAGGTTCTGGCAGAGCAGTTCCACGAAGCGCACCCCGCGCTGGACGAGGCGCCGGGCGACGAGGCACTGGCGCCCGAACACTTCCGTTTTCGGGTCGTCGAGCCCGTAGAGCTTCTGCGTCTCGGTGGTTTCTTTGCTCAGGTCCGCGAGTTCGGGCACCGCGGTCTGCATTCGGAACGCCAGTTCGTAGTTCGCGATGGCCGCGTCGAGCGGGTCGCTGTCGCCGAACTTATCCTTCGCCGCCGCATCGAGCTTGCGGAGCAGGTCGCGCTTGGCGGTTCGCGTTTTCGCGCTCTCGCCGCCGGGCGGGGTGATGTCCGCGACCGGGTGCGCGCCGTTGCGAAAGACGGACCCCTGGTACGACGCAGGGAGGAACCCGTTGCCGAAGCAATCGGCGCCGCCGGGCGGGATCATGCCGCTCCCGAGGACGACGAACCCCGGCAGGTCGCGGCTCTCGCTCCCCAGGCCATACGTCACCCACGAGCCGAAACTCGGGCGCCCCTGCTGGCCGTGCCCGCTGTGCCAGAAGTAGTTCGCGTTGGTGTGCTCGGAGAAATTGGCGACCATCGAGCGGATCACGGCGAGGTCGTCCGCGCAGGCCCCGACGTGCGGGAAGAGGTCGCTGACGGGCATCCCGCACTGGCCGTACTTCTTGAACTTCCACGGGCTGGCGAGCGTGTTGCCGACGTTGTTGAACTGCGTCGGTTCCACCTTCGTGGGGAACGGTTTCCCGTGGTACTTTTCGAGCGCCGGCTTGGGGTCGAACGTGTCGACCTGGCTCGGCCCACCGTCCATGAACAGGAAGATGACCGACTTCGCTTTTGCCGCGAAGTGGGGCTTCTTCGGGGCGAACGGGTCGTTGGGGGACCGGGCCGCATCAACGGCGCGCCCGTCTTGCTCCAGTAGGGCTGCGAGCGCGGCGGCGCCGAACCCGTTGGCGGTACGGAGGAGCATTTCGCGGCGCGAAAGGGGGAAGTGCATGGGGTGGGACTCGTTCGGAGGGCACTCGCAAATCGAGCGAAGCCCGCGACCGGGGCCGCGGGCTTCCACAAAGTTTAGCCGATACCGAGGCGTCCGCAAAGCGAACACTTCTTACCCAGCGGCAACGTTTTACGAGCCGCGACCGCGAGGGAGCGGGGCTGCGGCCTCCCGTGCTAGCCGTGACCATCGAGAACCCTGGACGTCTCCCGCTCCCTCGCGGTCACGGCTCGTAACTCGGAAGTCGGGCTAATCCTTCTCGTTGATGACCTCGCCGCCGTCGCGGGTGAAGAACGCCTTAAGCGTCTTCTCGGCGACCGACGTGCTGATCGCGCGGACAGAGCCATCGCCGAAGAGCGCCTGAAAGACCTTTTGACCGCCCACCGGATTGATCTTCGGGAGTGCTTTCTTCGGGTCGAACGTGTAATCGCTCGGCTTCGCCCACGGCACCGCGTCGGCGGTCTCGATAACCATGATCGTGTTCGAGAGCCCGTCGGTAAAATCGGCGAGTTTGAGTTTCTTGCTCGGCTCGAACGCGGCGCCCGGGCCGCTCACGGCGCGATAGTGGGTGAGCCCGAATTCGGGCTTATCGGGAAAGGCGCCGTTCGGCGAGACGAAGGTTTTAATCATGGCCTGCGAGAGCGGCTTGTTGTTGGCGCTGTCCCACGGCTCGTCGAGTTTGAACTGGTTGTAGAGGTTGGCTTGCTCGATGTACGGCAGGATCGCGACGCGCCAACTCAGGATCGGCTTCCCGTTCTTGTCCAGGATGTCGTGTGGCAGGTGGCCGTTGGCGGACTCGTAGTTGTGGATCGCGAGCCCGATCTGCTTCAGGTTGTTGGAACTCTTCATGCGCGCCGCGGCCTCGCGCACCTTCTGCACCGCGGGAACCACGAGCGCGGCCCCGAGTGCGACGAACCCGCTGCCGACGACGAGCAGTTCCTTGGGCAGCGGCACCGCCAGTGCGAGTTCCGCCTTGTCGCGGGTGATGAACTTCGGGTCGGTGAGGATCTCGTCGAGCCGGTTGATCGCACCGAGCCCGAACACCGTGGCCAGTGCCTCGGGGAGATCGCCCGGCGGGCGCGGGGCCTTGATCTTCGGGTCGTAGAGTTTGTCTTCCAGTTCCTTTTTCGACTTCGCCAGTTCTTTGCGGCCCAGGTCGGCCAGCGCTTTAACGGCTTTCTCGGCGTCCTGAGCGGCGGCGACGTCTGCGTAGGTCGCGCGCACGTCGAACCGGGCGTCGGCGCCGAGGTCGATCGCGATCGTGAGCTGCTTCGCCTGCAGGATCGCGCGGCCCTCGGGCGGGACGTCCTTGAGCGCGTCCGGCGGAATCGGCAGCGCGGAGATGTCGGCCGACGCGACCACGGCCTTACCGGACGCGGCCAGCTTGATCGCCGGTGCGAGCGGCCCGTCCTTCGCGGGTTCTTTGGAGAGGTAGTAGTTGAGTGACCCGCCGTAGCCGACGACGATGTGTTTGTTGTCGGGGAAGTACATCTCCATCTCGTGGTCCGGGGTGCGGTACACCGTCTTCGCGCCCACCTTCTCGGTGGTGTTGTTGGGCAGGTACATCTTCACAACCTGCGCTGGGTCGAACGCAGCGGAGAACGCCAGAATGCCGACCGCTTGCGGCTTCTTCTTGTCGTCCAGCATCACGAACGCGGTGCCGCGCGCGATCGTCGAAGGCGCGGGTACGAACTGCGTGTCGAGCGCGGCGAGGGCCTTCGGGCCGGCTTTTTCCCACGTCTTGCGGAACCCGTCCATCACCTCGTTCTTCCACAATTCCGCGAGCCGGACGTGGACGAACCCGACCGCGTCGGCCGGGACGAGTGCGAGGTCCGTCGGGAGGTCGCCCGGTTGTGCGGCGGAGAGGGCGCTCGATTGCGGGGCCGCGCCGGGCTGCAACAGCGTGACTGCGGCGGCCAGCGCCGCGACGACGGCGAAGCCGCCGGCTCGGAGTGCGAATCGCATTTCAGGGTGCTCCTTTGGGGATGGGATGAGCGGTCGGTGTCAGCCGGCCGGTGTGGGCTCCGCTCGGTCGAGCGAACCGCAGAGCCCACACCGGCCGGCTGACACCGACCGTTCGCCGAGTTGTTGAGGTTAGAAATCGCCGACCACTTCGCCGCCGTTGCGGGTAATGAGGGCGTTGATCGTTTCCTTCGCCGCCAGCTTCGAGAGCGTGCGGACCGAGCCGTCGAACATGGTGACCTGGGCCTTACCGTTCACCACCATCCCGATCAACTTGCCGTTGTCCTTTCCGGGTCGAATTCCAGTTCGTCCGGCTTGGTCCACGGCACCGCGGTCGCGGCGGTTACGCACATGAACGTGTTCGAGGTGCCGTCGGTGATTCCGACGATGGGTGTGCCCATGAGCCAGTCGAACCCGGCCCGTTGCCGACGAACACGCGGTAGTACGTGTCCGTGCCGCCCGGCTTCGACTTGCCCGGTATTGCGTACACCTTGGGCATTTTGGCGATGAGCTTCTTGTTGTGCTCGCTGTCCCACGGCTCGTCGAGCTTGAACTCCTTTAAAGGGCGTCTTGCTCGATGTACGGCAGGATGAGGACGCGCCAGCTCAGTTGCGGCTTGCCCTTCTTGTCACACACCGCGGCCGGCGGGAACGCATTGTTCGTGTCGTGGTAGTTGTGCATGGCCAGCCCGATCTGCTTCAGGTTGTTGGCCGACTGGCTGACGGCAGCTCGTTGTTGGAACGCCTGAACCGCGGCCCCGTAAGCCGTGGCGAGCGGAAGATCCGTGAGCGGGAGCGTCGCGGTCATGCGGGCTTCGGTGTCGTCCACCTCGAACTTCGCGCCTTTCGCGGCCGTCACGGTCGCCTTCAGCACCTTCACCACGTCTTTCAGGCCCGCGTTGTCGGCCGCGCCTTTTCGAGGTTCGGTAGTTCACCCGTGAGTTCGTCGCCGAGTAGCTTCGAGAGCGCGGCGAGGGCCTTCTCCGCGTCCACGGCCTGGGCCGCGCTTGGTCTTCACGCGAACGTTGAGATCGAGGGACTTGCCGAGGTCGAGGGTGGCCGTGAGCGGTGGCTTGGAAGATCGGCTGGAACGCGCGCACCTGGGCCGGGAGATCGTCCTTTCTGATTTCGTCCGGCAGACTGGCGAACGTGGTGCCCACGACGAGCGTGTGTTTGCCGCTCGCCGCGGCTTTAATGGCCGATGAGTGGGCCGTCGTCCGCGGGCAAGCGCGGCTTCGCGTACTCGTCGTCGAGCCCCACGAGAACCAGCGCCGTCTTTTCGTCCGGGGCGGACACTTTGGTTTTCGCGTTCTTGAGGAACAGTTCCGCGAGGCCGTCTTCCAGTTTCTTTTGTCGAACGCTTTGGTAAAGGTGAGGACGAATCCGGCTTTGTCGCTGTCCTGCGGCTGCTTCACGCTCGGGAAGAACAACACGACCGTTTTCAGGTCGGTGATTTTCATGCCGGACACTTTGGTTGCGGCGTCTTCGAGTGCCGAACGTGGTCTTGTCCGCGCCGCGGAAACTCTTGGTCGCTTCGTGGGTCCAGATTTTGGCGGCGTCCGCGTACAGGAAGAGTGCCGCGTCGTGCGGAACGTACCGTAACTCGGTCGGGAGTTGTCCGCGGGTGGTTGCGCGGAGACAGGTTGCGTTGTGCCGAACGGGGCAATTGCAACGATAATTGCGATGAGCAGCCCAAGTATCGCGCCCTGCGTCGCGCGCCAGCGGAAACGGAGCGAACCACTCATGATGAGTCTCCGAATCGAGTAGCCAGGTCGGGGAGCCTGGGGTAGAGCCGCACGGGAAATTCGAGCGGAATCCTAAAGAAATGCAAACCATTTCTGGAGTTTCCCGTTACACTCCCATAGACGCCTCAGTCGGTCGGTGATTTCACCGATCAATACACACTCCCCGAGCTGCGCATTCGCGCTTTCAAGCGCGCGGCTCGGGGAGTGAGTTTTGTGGTGTCGGCTCGCAGTGGGCGCCGGATTGCGAACGCAATTCACGGCAATCATTCTCCGGGAGTTTTCACCGCGATTCCCGGCGGATACGACTCGCGCGGAACACCTCTATCGAGGCGGAACATGGTCCGTTCGCTGTACCGTTCCCTGGTGTGGGCGACTTTTGGCTTATCCGTTCTTGCTCTTTTGCCACTGACGCAAGTCCTTAAGCGCAACCGCCGAACGGCCGCTACCGCGCTCCCACCAGTTTCTCCTACGTACCGCAGGGTGCGTGGCGCCCTCAAGGGTCTATTCAGGGAAGCATTCTGGGCGGTGTTCAGGGGAATAACCAGGGTGGCGGCATCCAGGGTGGCGGCATTCAGGGTGGCGGTATCCAGGGTGGTGGCATTCAGGGTGGCGGCGGCTTCGGCGGTGGTATTCAGGGCGGCGGCGGCTTCGGCGGTGGTATTCAGGGCGGCGGCGGCTTCGGCGGTGGTATTCAGGGCGGCGGCTTCGGCGGTGGCGGTATTCAGGGTGGTTTCGGCGGTGGCGGCTTTGGCGGTGGTGGTATTCAGGGCGGCGGCTTCGGCGGTGGTATTCAGGGCGGCGGCTTCGGCGGCGGTGGTATTCAGGGCGGCGGCGGCTTTGGCGGCGGTGGCATCGGTGGTGGCTTTGGTGGCGGCGGTATCGGTGGTATTGGAGGTAACATTTCGCAGTTCCCGACGATCGGTAGCTACCTAGGTGGTGGTGGTGGCGGTATCGGTGGCGGCTTTGGTGGTGGTGGCTTCGGCGGTGGTGGTATTCAGGGTGGCTTTGGCGGTGGCGGTGGTATCCAGGGTGGCTTCGGCGGTGGTGGTATCCAGGGCGGCTTCGGCGGCGGTGGTATTCAGGGTGGCTTCGGTGGTGGTGGTATCCAGGGTGGCTTCGGCGGCGGTGGTATTCAGGGCGGCTTCGGTGGCGGTGGTATTCAGGGCGGCTTCGGTGGTGGCGGCTTCGGTGGTGGTGGTATCCAGGGTGGCTTCGGTGGTGGCGGCTTTGGCGGCGGTGGCTTTGGCGGTGGCGGTATCCAGGGTGGCTTCGGTGGTGGCGGCTTTGGCGGTGGTGGCGGTAAGGGATTCGGGTTCAGTGGAGAAGCGGCGTACTAACCCGTATTGTCTTTTGAGATTTGTTCTGGATTACCTGCGCCGCCCCGGATTATTCCGGGGCGGCTTTTTATTACGCGCTATGTCCGTTCATTTTCCGAGATTGCTGCTACTGGATCGTAAAGCACCCGTGGTGCGCTGTGTCAGCAGGCGGAATCACTTCAAGAAACCACTTCGCTTCCCACCGATTTTCCACTGCTCGATATTCGCGCGCACGGAATCGGAAGGAATTCCCGAACACTCGCGCAAGTCCGTCGGATCGGCGCATTTAGTACCCAAGGTGGGTGCCCGAGTGAAGTAATCGCTTCGGGCACCTGCGTTCACTCACCGGGCGCGTGGGACCGCCGCGTCCGGTGAGTGAACGCAGACTTCCGCGGATTATCTTCATTGAGGCGAGGGGGGTGTCATGTTCGGATCTCTCCAACAACGGTTAGCTTGGTTGGCGTTTGGTCTGGGCGCTCTCGCCCTGTTGCCCCTATCGGGCGTCCTCAAAGCGCAACCGCCGGGCGGCCGGTACCGATCCCCCGTCAGTTACCCCTACGTGCCGCCGGGCATGTGGCGTCCTGGGGGGGGGAACCCGGGAAATAACCAAGGGAACAGTCAGGGGAATAACGGGAACGTCGGCAACACTGGGAACGCGGGAAACACGGGAAACAACGGTGCGTTCGGCGGGAATACGAATGGTTTCACTGGTCAGCTCGGCCAAAATGGGCAGTTGGGTCAGTTCGGACAGAGCGGTCAGTTCGGTCAGAACGGCCAGTTCGGTACGGGTGGTCAACTGGGTCAGTTCGGTCAGCTCGGCCAAAATGGGCAGTTGGGTCAGTTCGGACAGAGCGGTAACACGGGTGGTGGGACCAGCGGGGCGATCGTGATGTTCCCAACGATCGGAAGCTATCTGGGGAGCGGGACCGGCGGTTTTGGCCAGTTCGGTCAGACTGGTTTTAATGGTCAGTTCGGCCAGGCTGGTGTTAGTGGTCAGTTCGGCCAGGCTGGTGTTAGTGGTCAGTTTGGTCAGTTTGGTCAGATGGGATTTAGCGGCCAACTCGGTCAGTTCGGGCAAAGCGGTCAGCTCGGTCAATTCGGGCAGTTTGGACAGATTGGCTTCGGTCAAGGTGGTCAGTTGGGTCAGTTCGGTCAAGGCGCTTTTGGCCAACTCGGACAATTTGGCCAGGGCCAATTTGGTCAGTTCGGTCAGGGGGGGCAGATTGGTCAATTTGGTCAGTTCGGACAGATTGGTTTCGGTCAGGGGGGCCAGTTTGGTGCGGGCGGTAAGGGATTCGGCTTCAGTGGAGAAGCCGCGTACTAACTGTCCCGTTTGCCTATAACGAAGAATTAAGACGCGGCCCGTGGCTCCGGTCACGGGCCGCGTCGTTTCGTGCATCCGCTGGCACGCGCGTGACGAATGGTGTCGCGTACAGCGCGCCGCGAGCGAGGGGGCGGAACTGGTGACGGACTGCGTGCTCCCGCGGATCGCGGCCGGCGACCCGGCCGCCGTGCCGGACTGCATCGCCCGCTACGGCGGGCTGGTGTGGTCCCTGGCGCGGCGGTTCCTGGGCAACCCCTCTGACGCCGAAGACGCCGTACAAGACGTGTTCATCGAGCTGTGGAAGAATGCGGCCCGGTACGATCCCTCCCGTTCGTCCGAGCCCACGTACATCACTATGATCGCACGCCGCCGGTTGATCGACCGGAAACGACGGACCGGCCGCGCGCCGACCGCGCAAACACTGGCCGACGAACCGGCGGAGCCGACCGTGGTCGCGCGCATCGACATCGAGGAAGAGGCCGCGAAAGCCGCCGCCGTTCTCGGCGAACTGCGCGAAGACGAGCGCCGCGTGATCCAACTCGCTGTGTACCAGGGGCTCACGCACGAAGCGATCGCCGCCGCGACCGGGCTCCCGGTCGGCACCGTGAAGACACACATTCGCCGCGGACTGATCCGCGTGCGCGAGCGGCTGACGGCCGGGGGAGGGGCGCTGTGAACACCGACCCCCGGCCCGATCGACTGGACGAACTCCTCGCTCTCGAAGCCACCCAGGGATTGAACCCGGGCGAGGTGACGGAACTGGACGCGCTCCTCGCCGCGCTCCCGAACGAAGACCCGGATTCCCTCGAGCGCGCCGCGGCCGCGATTCACCTGGCTCTCAGCGGGCCGCCGGAACCGCTTCCCGCGCATTTGGCCGAGCGGCTCGAGCTCGCGGCCGCAGCATTTATTCCGGCCGCTCCCGCGCCGGCTCGACCGAGCCGGTCCCGGCCCGCGTGGGCGATTTGGGCGGGCTGGGCCGTGGCCGCGTGCCTGGCCGGGGTGCTCGTTTACACCCAGTGGCCCGAAGACTTGGCCGGGAAACGTGACCGGCTCGTCAAGGATGCCGTGGCGAAGGCGGAGAAGTTCGCGGGTGAGAAAGCCGGTGCGACCGGCGAAGTCGTGTGGAGCGCGGCGAAACAGGAAGGGTACCTCGAAGTTCGCGGACTTCCGCCCCTCGACCCGACCCGGGAACAGTACCAGCTCTGGATCGTGGACGGCGGGCGCGCCAAGAAAGAGCCGGTGGACGGCGGGGTATTTGATGTGCAGCCCGACGGAACCATCCTCGTGCGCGTGCGCAACCCCATTCCGGTCAAGGACGCGAAGGCGTTTGCGGTTACAAAAGAAACGGTCGGCGGCGTGGTCGTCTCGGACGGACCGATGCTCCTGGTGCTCACACCGAAACAAGGGTGAGTGCCCGCAGGTGAACCCGCCCGCAAGGGCGGCGGGCTCCCGCTGGGAACGCTGTGGTACCCGAGCGCTGTGTCACGTACCCACCGCCCTTGCGGGCGGGGTTCACCTACAGCACCGTCGAGCAACGCGTCTTTCGCGAGCAGGTGCCCGACTACCCGCTACTCTTGCGGGTGGGATTCCCTTCAACCACCCGCGGCGCAGTTTCGCCGACGCGGTTTGACTCAACTCCCTATAATCCCAAACCACCACCATTTCGCGCCTTCGCCACGGAGCCGCCATGCAGGACCGCATTGCGTATCAGGGAATTACATTCGATGACGTGCTGCTGGAACCGGGGTACAGCGACCTCGTGCCGAAGGACACCGACGTCCGCACCCAACTGACCCGGAACGTGCGGATTAACATTCCGATCATTTCCAGCCCGATGGACACGGTCACCGAGAGCGAACTGGCGATCGCGCTGGCCCAAGAGGGCGGCATCGGGATCATTCACAAGAACCTCACGATCGCGTTCCAGACCCGCGAGGTGGACAAAGTCAAGCGGAGCGAGAACGGGATCATCACCGATCCGATCACGCTCCCGCCGGACGACACGGTCGGCCACGCGCGCAAGATCATGGAGGATCACCACATCAGCGGCGTGCCGATCACCGTGAACGGCGTACTGAAGGGCATTCTCACGCGGCGCGATCTCAAGTTTCTCGACGACAACGAGCAGAAACTCGAAGAGGTGATGACGAAAAAGAACCTCGTGACGGCCCCGGAGAACACCACGCTCGACGCGGCCGAAAAGCTGCTCACGAAAAATAAGGTGGAGAAATTGCTCCTCGTAGACGATCAATTCAGACTGAAGGGATTGATCACGATCAAGGACATCGACAAGACGCAAAAGTTCCCGAACGCGGCGAAGGACGCGCGGGGGCGGCTGAAGGTCGGTGCCGCGATCGGGGTCCGCGACTTCGAGCGGGCCGCGTCGCTGATCGAGGCCGGGGTGGACGTGCTGGTGGTCGATTCCGCCCACGGCCACAGCCGCAACGTGGTCGAGACCGTGCGCGAGCTGAAAAAGCGGCACGCGATCGACGTGATCGCCGGGAACGTCGCCACGGTCGAGGGCGCCCGGGCGCTGGCCGACGCCGGGGCCGATGGCGTGAAGTGCGGGATCGGGCCGGGGTCGATTTGCACCACGCGGATCGTGTCGGGCGTGGGCGTGCCCCAGATGTCGGCGATCGCGAACGTGGTGAAGGGGCTGGCCGGAACGGGCATCCCCGTTATCGCGGACGGCGGGATCCGGTACAGCGGCGACATCACGAAGGCGCTCGCCGCGGGCGCGTTCTCGTGCATGATCGGTGGGTTGTTCGCGGGGCTGGCCGAGAGCCCGGGGCAACTCATTTTGTACCGCGGGCGGTCGTTCAAACAGTACCGCGGAATGGGTTCGCTCGGGGCGATGATGGCCGGCAGCGCGGACCGCTACCAGCAGGGTGGCGGGGGCGGCTCCGGTCAACCGACGAACGGGAAGCTGGTGCCCGAAGGGGTCGAGGGTCGGGTTCCGTTTAAGGGACACCTCTCCCCGTATGTATACCAGCTGGTCGGCGGCGTGCGGGCCGGAATGGGGTATTGCGGCTGCAAGACGCTGGACGAGTTGCGGACCAAGGCCCGGTTCATTCAAGTGACCGCGGCGAGTGTGCAGGAGAGCCACCCGCATGACATTGCTATCACGCAGGAAGCGCCGAACTACAGTTCGGCTGATTACGCCGGGGACAGCGGGGGCTAAGGCCGCGCTGCTCCTGGCGCTGGTCGCGGGGCCGGCCCTCGCGCAGCCGCCCGGCACTCAACCGCAGGCGCAACCGCCGGGTGTTCAACCGGGCGGGCTGCCGCTGCCGCCGGGGTATCGGCCCCGAACGCCACCCGCGCAGTCGCAACCTCAGCGCCCGGCGCCGGGCGCGGCTCCCGGCGCCGCGGGCACGGTGATGTACTTCCAAAAACAGGTCGACGCGCTCACCGCGACCGGCGGCGGGTTGCCGAACGCGACCGAAGGCTCGGGCGTCGCGCAGTTGAAGGAGCCCGTGCGTGCCGGGGCCGTTCCCGATGTGCCGCCGGTGCCCCCGCTCAACGTCCCGCCGCCCGAGCGCGCGTTCACGCAACCGCCCGCGGTAAGTGTTCCGACGGTGGCCCCGAGCGGGTTCGCTGCACAACCGAAAACCGGTGGGCTGTTACCCGACAAGAAACTGGGGAACGCGGTGCCGCCGGTGGACCCGCGCGAGATCCAGTTGCCGGCGCGCGACAAAATCTTCACGGTCTACAACGACCCCGAACTGGAACGAGCGATCATGTTCCAGACGATCCGCGACCGGATCGGCGTGCTCGAGAAGCAGCTCCGGGACGAGAAAGACCCGACCGAGATCCAGAAGCTGGAGAAGAACCTCCAGGAACTCAAGGGGATCAAGGAGCCCAAGGACAGCGGTTACCAGTTCCCACCGCTGCCGGTGATTACCTCACCGGGGGTGGCGTACCAGGCGAAAACGGCGATGTACGCGCCGCACACGATGTACCTCGAGCCGGGCTACGTGGTTCACCGGCGCCTGCACTTCGAGGAGCGGAACGCCGAGCGGCAGGGGTGGGATCTCGGCCCGCTTTCGACGCTCGTGTCCGCCGGGACGTTCTACCGCAACGTCCTCTTGTGGCCGCAGAGCCTCATGTCCGGGTGCCGGTCGGGGTTCTGGGACACCAGTGCGGGTAAGTGCTTGCCCGGCAGCCCGAGCCCGTACTACTTGTACCCGCCCGGCCTGACCCTCACGGGCACCGTCGCGGAAGCGGGCATCATCACCGGGGCCGCGTTCCTGTTCCCATAAGAGACGCGCTTCAGGCGAACGGCCGGTGTGAGCCGCCCGATGGGGGCAACGTCCTTCACCGGCCGGCTCACACCGGCCGTTCGCCACAGAACCCGCGCTCAAGTTAGCAACACTCTACCGGTCGTTCGCCGTAATCGCCGCTCACATCGACTGTCCGCCGTAATATGCCTGTATGCTTCCCCCCTGGCTCGAGCCGCGCACCGCGTACATTCACGTCCCGTTTTGCGCGCACCACTGCGGGTACTGCGACTTCGCGGTGACCGCGGGTCACGATCACCTCATCGACCTGTACCTCGAGGCGCTCGCGACCGAACTGGCGACGCTCGGCACCCCGCGCCCGGTCGAGAGCCTGTTCATCGGCGGCGGCACGCCCACGCACCTGTCCGCGAATCAGTTGGAACGCTTGCTGGGAGCAATTACGCGCTGGCTGCCTCCGGCACGCGAAAGCACGCCGCGCGAGTTTTCGATTGAGGCCAACCCGGATTCACTTACCGAAGAGAAGGCCGCGGTGCTGGCCGCGTTCGGGGTGAACCGCGTGAGCATCGGGGTGCAGTCGTTCCGGCCGGAGTCGCTCGCCGCGCTCGATCGGCGCCACGAGCCGGATCACATCGGGCGCGCCGTCGAAGCGGTGCGGAAGCACGTCCCCACGGTGTCGTTCGATCTGATATTTGGCGCGCCGGGCTCTACCCCCGCGAGTTGGGTCGCCGATCTCGATGCCGCGCTCGCGTTCGCGCCGCAACACATTTCCACTTACGGCTTGACCTACGAGAAGGGAACTCCGCTGTGGAAGCAGCGGCACCGCGGGTTGATCGTAGCGGCGTCGGAGGACGACGAACTCGCGATGTACGAGCACGCAATGGACCGGCTCGCGGCGGCCGACTTCGAGCACTACGAGATATCGAACTTCGCCCGCCCCGGCTTCCGCTGTCGGCACAACGAGCGCTACTGGGCGAACGAGGCGTATTTCGGCTTCGGTGTCGGGGCCGCGCGCTACGTACACGGCGCGCGCGAACTGAACGTGCGCGACACGAAGCTTTACATCCGTAAGGCGCTCGGTAGTGAACCGGTCGCGTTCCAGCGCGAAGAACTGGCGCCACGAGCGCGAGCGTTCGAGACGATGGCGACTCAACTCCGGCGCGCGGACGGGATCGATCGCGCGCGATTCCATGAGCAGACCGGTTTCGAGTTGGACGCACTCGCGCCCGCGGCGCTCGCGCTTCTGCGCGACAACGCGCTCGTGAGTGACACCGGATCGGCCGTGCGGCTCACGCGCCGCGGAAAGTGTGTCGCGGACGCCGCCGTCTCGGAGTTACTGAAGGAAGCTTGATTTCGCCGGCTCGTTCGGTTTCTTTCTGTACCCGCTTGACCACTCGCACGGAGAGTGGGTACAGAGACAGGGCTACTCAGAGATTGAAACTGGCTGATTAAGCGCCGCCAGTGCCCGTTCGGGTGTGGCAACGATGGTCCGAACGGCCGCTGCAATGGTGCCGGCACCGAGGCGCCGTAGCAGGTACACGGCGACGTTCCGCAGTGACGCCAGTACCCGCGGTGCCGCGCCCCGGCGGACCCGGCACCGGTCCTCGCCCAGGGTCACGTCGCGGATGTGGTGCAAGCTCTCGATCCCCCAGTGGGTGCGGGTGTACCCGAGCAACGCATCCGGTGGCGCAGCCACCGGGCTCAGGCTGGAGATCCCATACACCATCTCCACGGTTGCTTTCCCACCGACCCGGCGGGTGCGCTCGAGCCGGAATACCTGTTGCACCCCGGGCCACCGGGTCAGGTACTCGTTGAGCCACGTGGTGGTGGTAATGGTCCGCCGCTCGATCCGCCCGTGCCCCTTGCTCAACTCACACGCGGTACCGGCATCCCGGTCCCACAGGCGCTGTAACCCGGGGGGAAAAGTCGCCCCCGGCGCCGGTGGCGAACGTGGCTTCCAGGTCCGCGTGCAGCGTACCTTGGTTGCTCTTGGCGTACAGGATGTAGTCCCCGCCCCGGTCTTGGACTGCGGTGCACACGTCCGGCTGGGTAAAGATGGCGCCCCCGGTGACCACGGCTCCGCCCAGCGGGGGCAACACGCCCAACAACCGCAGCGCCGCCTTGTGCTCGTTGGTGGTGGCCTCGACCGTCATCTGGGCGACCACGGCCGCGGCGCCCGGGGCATACGCGGCCAGCAGGTGCGCGCCCGGTACCTCGCCGTCCCGGGAGCCCCGCAACCGCTTGCCGTCCAACGCGATGTGTTCCCACCCCTCGGGATGCCGCTCCCCCAGCCACGCGCCGATGATCCGGTCCAGGTGGTCCGGGTCCAGGTTCCGCAGCAACCCGGCGATGGTGTTGGGGCACGGCATGTTCCCGTTCCTGAACCCCAGCGCGTGCCCCAGTCGCTTCTGCCGCAGCCGACCGAACTGCGCAATCGCCTCGGGCGTGGTATGCCCGGCCATCACCGCCACGAGGCACAGGGTCAACAGCCCCACCAGCGGGTACTGGCGCCCGTGACGGCTCCGCGGATCCGGCAACTCGGCCAACCGCTCGACCAGTGAACGGGACATATACAGTTCCTCGCTTGGAGCTGCACGCATACCCAAACGCTACACCTTACCCAAGGCCAATCCGTGCGGAGCCCTGGGTACAGAGAACCGGCGCGCCGGACGAAATGCCGGCTCGTAACGCTCTCAGCCCGGCGCCGCTGGTGGGCCGTCCTCCCGTGGGCTTTCGCGGAGCCGTGCGTATATTAGCCCGACGGCCCTTCCATCTGGTAACAACTCAGGAGTCCTGCGGATGTTGCGCGCGATCCGTTCGGTGTTGGGTGCGGCGGCGGTCCTGTTCGGCGGCGCGGTGTTCGCGCAACCGAAAGATGCGCCACAGGCCGAAGGGTACTTCCCGCTCAAGAAGAACACGACGTGGACCTACAAGGTCGGCGACAACGAGGTGAAGGTCCATGTCGCGAAGTCCGACAAGGTCGGCACCGAGGACCACTTCCAGGTCGACACGAAAGTGGGCA
This sequence comes from Gemmata palustris, assembly GCF_017939745.1. Lineage (NCBI taxonomy): Bacteria > Pseudomonadati > Planctomycetota > Planctomycetia > Gemmatales > Gemmataceae > Gemmata > Gemmata palustris. The sequence goes on from NZ_JAGKQQ010000001.1 coordinate 7,536,412, forward strand.
CAGAAGTGAAGATGACCGAAGTGTACGTCATCAAAGCGGACGGCGTGTACCGCACCAAAGTGAAGGAAGACAAGCTCGACCCGCCCGTGAAGGTGCTCGCGCTCCCGATCAAGAAGGACGCGACCTGGGACATCAACAGTAAGGTCGGCACGCAGACCATCAAGGGCACGATGAAGGTGCTCAACGACAAGGAAGAGATCACGACGCCCGCCGGCAAGTTCACGACGGTGTTCGTCGAGGGTAAGGACATGGACATTGCCGGGGCGAAGACCACCGTGCGCCTGTGGTTCGCCAAGGAGCGCGGCATCGTGAAGGAGGAATTCATCCTCCAGTCCAACGAAGTCGTGAAGCTCGAACTGAGCAAGTACGAAGAAGGCAAGTAAGGTCTTAGGCGACCGGCCGGTGTGCAGAGCGTTCTTAGTACCGGCCGGCCACCCGACTTCGGGCCTTCGCCTGCGTGCCGCAGGCACGACACAAACATTCCCCGATGGTCACGCATACGTCACCGGTCGCGGTCCAACGGCACGACCGGTGAGTTCTGCATCACATCGAGTCTCGGCATTTCGTCCTTTGGGTAACTCCTCATCAACGCTGGCCTGATCTTTGTGCTGCCGAGTGACGGGATTTCGTCGCCCGTGTGCGCGATCTGAACAACTCAAGAGCGGCGAAGGCGATTGCGGCCCGGTCTCGCGCACCGCGTGGTACGTGCAAGTAGCGCGCACGAACGGCTTCACCGGTCCCGTGAAAGTGGACGTGCGGGGCTGCTCGCGGGCATTTCTGTGAATACGCTCACGATCTCTGCGAATATGACTCAGAACTTGCTCGTAGTGAGCGCCGCGAAGGACGCCAAAGTGGACGCTTCGGTGGTGCAGATTCGGTACTGCCACGATCAATGAGCGGGGCGAACCTGTCTCACTCGATCCGAACGCTCCGGAATCCGCCGACGTACAGGATTTGTCGCAATCAACTTCGTGGTGAAAATCGGGTACGTGAGCGAAGTGATCTGGGTAACTGTGAAGAAGTAACGCCCTGGAACCGCGGCTTACTCACCTGCGAGCGGTGCATTGTAACCACTGTAAGGCTTGAGGATCGGGCACCGGCGCGGATAATGGCTGTTCGCCCCGCCCGCGCGTGCCGCACCAATGGTCTTAACCTGCCCCCGCTGTCACCGCTCCCTGTCGTCCGTGTCCGCGGACGCCCCGCCGATGTTTTGCATGTACTGCGGGCAGAAACTCACCGACAGCTCGCGGCCGTCGTCTGAAACGTACACGCAGACGTTCACTCCCAACGCCGACCAGGGATATTCGGGAATCGATGACGACGTGCCGCCCGCACAGGAGTCGGCCCCGGAAGAAGTCGGCGGGTACAAGCTCGTTAAGATGCTCGGCGCGGGTGGGATGGGCACCGTGTACGAAGCGGAAGCGCCCGGCTCCGGGCACCGCGTCGCGGTGAAACTGCTTTCGTCGCGGCTCGCGTCCAACCCGTCATCCGTCGAGCGGTTCCGCCAGGAGGGGCGGCTCGCGAGTCAGCTCGCGCACCCGCGCTGCGTGTTCGTGCTGTCCGCCGATACCGAGAACGGCCGGCCGTACATCGTGATGGAGCTGATGCCGGGCCGCACACTCAAAGACCTCGTTGACGAGCGCGGGCCGCTGACCCAACACGAAGCCATCGCACGAACGCTGGACATCATCGACGGGCTCAGTGAAGCGCACCGCGTCGGCATGATTCACCGCGACGTGAAGCCGTCCAACTGCTTCCTCACCGCCGATGATCGCGTGAAAGTCGGTGACTTCGGGCTATCGAAGTCGCTCGCGGGCACGGGACGCAACCACCTTACGCAGACCGGCGCGTTCCTGGGGACGGTGCTGTTCGCGTCGCCCGAACAGATTCGGGGCGAACCGCTCGACTACGGTTCGGACGTGTACTCGGTCGCGGCCACGCTGTACTTCCTGCTCACCGGCCAGGCCCCGTTCCACCACGAGAGCGCGGCGACCGCTCTCGCGAAGGCGATCTCCGATCCGCCGCCCCGGGTTCGTGTCAAGCGCCCGGACGTCTCCGCGCAGCTCGAAACCGTCATCCTGCGAGGGCTGGAACGCGACCGCTCGCGCCGGTGGCAGACGCTCGACGACTTGCGCGAGGCGCTCGTCGATCTGCTCCCCGAACGTCAGCGCCCGGCCCGCCCGCGCGTCCTCGTCGCGGCGTACATCCTCGACCGTATCCTGCTCACGTTCCTGATTTTCCCGGCCGAGGTGGTCCGCATCTGGCTGGAGGGTTCGCGATCCGGGAAGATCGATGTTTTCGAGCTGCGCTGGCTCGCGGTCGGCCTTCTGTTCGCGTACTTCGGCCTCACCGAAGGGCTGCTCGGCGCCACGCCGGGGAAGTGGCTCCTCGGGCTGCGGGTCTCGCGCGTGGGGCAGACCGGTCCCCCCGGGATCGGCCGCGCGCTGGTCCGCGTGTTCGCGTTTCACGCGCTGTTCGTGGGGATGTTCTTCGTACCGGAAGAACTGGTCCGCTGGTTCGGCCCCGGGATCGGCGGGGTGCTCGGCGGCGGCTCGGCCCTCGCGTGCGTCGCCGCGATGCTGCTCCAGGTGCGGAAGAAGTGGAGCTTTCGCGGGGTGCATGATTTCGTGAGCGGGTGCCGCGTTACGCAGAAGCCACTGGGGGCGCGCAAACTGCGACTCGGGGTGCGCCAGCCGACCCCGCTCCAGACGCTGCTCCCGCCCCCGAGCGACGCGCTGCCCGAAGTTGTGGGCGGGTACATCGTTCGCGGGCGCCTTTCGGTCGAGCAGACCGGCGAACAGGTGTGGCTTGCTGAAGACCGCTCGCTCGGGCGCAGTGTGCTCCTCTGGCTGCGGCCGTGGGGCACCCTCACACTCAGTGCCGACCCGGCGCGCCCGACGCGCTTGCGGCGCGTGGGTAGCGGGGCGCTCGGGTGGGGCGGGGCCGCGTTCGACTGGACCGCGTTCGCGGCGCCGCTCGGTGGCCCGCTCGTCGAGGCGGTTCGCCCCGGGTACCCGCTGCCGTGGGCCGACGCCCGCTACGTGCTCGAACAACTGGTGGAAGAGTTCCGCGCTGCGGAGGTCGAAGAATCGGTTCCCCCGCGCCTCGCGCTCGATCACATTTGGGTCGAACCGAACGGGCGCGTGCAGGTGCTCGATTTCCCACTGTGTGCGACGCACTACGGTCCCAATGAACCGCTGGCCGTACTGCGCGAGGCCGCGTCGTTCGTGCTGGAGGGGCACCCGCGATCGAGTCGCGGCCCGGTGCGCGCTCCGCTCCCGGCGCACGCGGGGCGCGTATTAAACCAGTTATTTGAGACCGAGCCGCCGCTGGCGGAGTTTCAGAAAGAACTGGCCGAAACGCACGCCCAGCAGCCGGAAGTAACCGCCCAGGTACGTGCCGCGCACCTGGGTATTCAGGCCGCGCTCCTGGCGCTGCCCGTGGCGACCATGTTCGCGATCTCCTTCATGCTCTCGCTGTTCATGGCGTTCGAGTCCACGTTGCAGGCCCAGCGCGCGAAACAGGCGGCCGAGGTTCTGGCGCAACCGGACGCACTTGCCAAACTGCCGGACGCGGCGACTCCGGAACTCGCGGTGGCGCTCAGCAACCCGCGCGCGAAATCGCGCGTGAACGACCTCGTCGAGCGCACGCGGGCGGAAGCCGAAGTCCGGCGCGCGCAATTATTCCGCCCGCAGCGCCTCATCCTGGAGCAAACGGGTGCGGACCGCGCCGTGTTCTCTCCGGGCGCGGTGGAGCCCGTGCTCCTGTGGGCCGGCGCGCCGAACGATTCACCGCGCTCGCGCACCCGCGCGCCGTGGGTCTCGGTCGTACCGGTCGTCTCGGTGGTATTTGCGCTCGTCCCGGTGGGCTTAGTGTTCTTTGCGGGAGCGACTCGTCGGGGGCCGTCGATGGTGCTGGCGGGCATCGCCATTGTTCGCGCGGACGGGCGCCCGGCGTACCGGCGGCAGTGTTCGTTCCGCGCCGGGCTGGTGTGGTTCCCGATTACGGCGCTGCTACTCGGCGCAATCCTGCTGCAAGTTTACGCGCCCGACGCGATGTACTTGGCGGCCGTGCTGTGGCTCCTCGCGGCCGCGCTGCTGCCGGTGTACGCGGTGATCGCACTGCGGTTCCCGGCGCGCCCGCCGCAGGACCGGCTCGCGGGTACGTACCTCGTTCCGGTGTAGGGCGAACCCGGAGCCCGGAAAGGAGCCCGGGGTTGAAACCCTGTGGTCCTGGCGGTGCGTTACTACTTCAGCTCTTTGATCCACACGTTGCGGAAATCGACGCGGATGTTGTAGCTCTGGAACCCGATGTGCCCCTTGGTGCGCTCCAGGCCGGGGTGTTTGTCGAATTTCTTCTTGTAGTCGTCCAGGTTCGCGTTCACCAGCTCCACGTCGTTGTGGACGACCGTCACCTTGCGCCCGTCGCAGACGACCTTCACGGTGTTCCACTCGCCGATCGCCTTGTTCTTCGCCTCCTTCGCGGGCTGCACGTCGTAGATGGAACCGGTGTGCTGGTAGCCGGCCAGCTTCGACTTGTTGACCGACTCCCAGCCCTCGTCGTCGATGAGCTGAATTTCCATGCCGGCGTAGGCCGGGTCGCCCTTTTCCGGGGTGCGGATGCCGACACCACTGTTGCCGCCCGCCTTCGCCCACTTGTACTCGCACCGGAACTCGAAGTTGGCGTACTCCTTCTCGGTCAGCAGGTAGCCGCCCCCGCCGCTCTTGCAAACGATCACGCCGCTCTCGGTGCCCCACGCTTCGGCCTTACCGCCGCTCACCTTCCACCCGTCGAGGCTCGTGCCGTTGAAGAGATTCGTGAACCCCGCGGGTGGCTCGATCGGCTTCTCGGTGGCCTTGGGTTTCTCGTCCGCGCGCAGGCCCGCCGCGCATACCACGACCGCGAGCGCACCGAATTGTAACGCGATTCGCATGAAGAAGCTCCTTATGTGGGGTGGTCCGCACGACATCTTACCCGCCGCGCGTAGAATGGTCAGCGAAATGCTAATAGATCGCGAGTTGGGGAGCACATGCGCCGATTCATGATGAAGTCGAAGCTGCACCGGGCGACGGTGACGGAAACGAACGTCGAGTACGAGGGCAGCCTGACGATCGACACGAACTTGCTCGAGGCCGCGGACATCTTGCCGCACGAGCAGATCCACGTGTGGGACGTGACCAACGGGACGCGCCTCGTCACTTACGCACTCGAAGGGCCGCGGGGCAGCGGGGTGATCTGTGTGAACGGGGCCGGTGCGCACCTGATCCGCACCGGCGACGTGGTAATCATCGCGACGTTCGCGGAGTACGAGGACGCGGACGCCCGGGGGCACCAACCGCGGGTCGTGTTCATCGACCGCGGGAACACGATCAAGGGCACGGTATCGTGAAGCCGGGTTCGTCCCGTTACGCGCCCGGCACGGGTTGGCGCTCCCCCGCGAGTGAGCGAGGCGCGGACGGGAGCGGGGGTGGCTCCGGGGCGACTGGTCCCAGGAGCACGAGCAGCGCAAACGTCAGCGCCCCGGCGGGGCGGTAGAAATCGAACACCGGGTTCGTGCTACTGATCGGAATCGTCTGAATCACCAAGAACAACACGGCGGTCCGGCCCCACACCGGGCGCCGGGCGGTGAACAAATCGCGTACCCACGGTACGGCGATTACGAGCACCAGCAGTTCATACGCCAATACCTGGCTGCACACGACCGCGCCCGAAGCGGCCGCCGCGCACGCCCAGGTCGTCGATGGACGGCCCCCTGCCGCGCACCGACCGAGCACCAGCCCGCCCCACACGAGGTAGCCGGCGAGCGTCGTGGCCGCGCTCAGTTCGATGAGCGGGCCGCCGCACGAGACGAGAAGTCGGTTCCAGCTCGTAATTTGTGGGTTACGTTCCGCCTGGTTGTACAGCACGGCCTTGTGACCGGTCGGGAGGTAGTCGAAGTAATCCTTCAGGAACAGTGGCGAGCCGCCCACGATGGTCGCACCGACCAGGTTCAAACCGGCGACCAGCGCGACCAGTGCCGCAGCGCGTTTCCAGCCACCGAGGTACCACGCGAGCGGAACGAGTGGCAGCGCAACGTGCGGCTTCACGAACGCCACGGACCACAGAACCACACCAAGTGTCAGTCGGTTGCGCGAAAAGCACCACAACCCTGCTGCCACGCACCCGATCGAAACGATTGTGACTTGCCCGACGACGACGATCGCCAGTGCGAGCGGGTTCAGCACGAGCAAGAACGACACGATCGGCCGCAGCGGTCCCGCGCGAACGGGAGCGAGATCGCCCGCGTCGGGTTTGCGGAACAGGTCCGGTAGAGTCACGATTGCGGCCGCGGCGAGACCGAGCGCGACGCCCCAGGCAACCTTTGCCGCCGGCCACGCGAGTGCCGTGAACGGCGCGAACGCGAGCACGGCCATTGGCGGGAGGAAGTACCCGCAGTTGAGAACGAAGCTGTCTTCCCGCGGGTCATCGTCCGGGAACTGCGCCGATGCGATCTGCCGAATGAGTGCAATGTTGTAGGGCGATTCGCCGCGCAGCCCGAGTTCCGAGCCGGCGCGGTAGATGAAGAAATCGGGGAAGTTGTTCGTCGCCAAAGCTTGATAGATCCCCAAGGCGCCGAGCAGCACGGCCGGCGCGAATCGCACCCACGTCGCGGCGCTCGTGTCAAACACCGAACGTCTCCGGGAGGAGCAATACGGCCGGGTTTTGGAGGTACCGCACTACGGCGTTACCGAACGCGGCCCCGATCGCGCCGTCCAGGACGCGGTGATCGAAGGAGAACGACAGGTACACGATGTCCGATGGCTTGAGCGCGCCGTTGGCGTCGTAGAGCGGGCGCTTCACCACCTTACCCACGCCCATGATCCCGACTTCCGGGTGGTTGATGATCGGCGTGGAGATCAGCCCGCCGATGCCGCCCACCGACGTGACCGTGAACGTGCTCCCGCGCAGGTCGTCGATCTTGCTCTTCCCGGTCTTCGCGTCGTTGCCCAGGCGCTCGATGTCGGTGGCGATGGTGGCGAGATCCTTTTTGTCCGCGTCCTTAACGACCGGCACCATCAACCCGCTCGGGGCCGCGACCGCGACGCCGATGTGGTACTTGTCGTGGAGCACCACTTCCCCCGCGGCCTCGTCGTAAGTGCTGTTGACGACCGGCACTTCTTTGAGTGCCCGCGCCACGGCCTTCACGAAGAACGCGAGGTAGGTGAGCTTTACGCCGGCCCTCGCGAGCGGCTCGCGGAGCTGGTTCCGCAGCTTCACCACGTCGGTGAGGTCGCACTCGTCGATGTACGAGTAGTGCGGAATGTGCTTCTTCGACTCGACCATGTGCTCGGCAATGCGCCGGCGCAAACCGATGAGCTTCTGGCGCGTCCCCGCGATTCCGAAATCGAGCTTCGATGTGTCCGTTCCGCTCGGTGCGGACGCGGGCCGGGCACTGGCGCTGGGGCGCGGCGCAAGGTACGGCGTGAGGTCGTCGAGCAGGATGCGCCCGTGCGGGCCGCTGCCGCGAACGTGTGCGAGGTCCACACCGAGTTTGCGCGCGAGCATGCGCACGGAGGGCGCTGCGGGGGGAAGTGTTGTGGTGTGCCCGTTGGAGGTGCCACTTGCCCCCTCCCCAAGAATGGATGAACCAGAAGCGGGCTTTTGTTTTTCTCCACCTTCCTTCTTGGGGAAGGGGGCCGGGGGGGTAGGTTGCCTTTCTATCTCCCCCTTCCCTTCAGGGGGGGAGGGGGGAATTGATTTTGCCCCCTCGCCGACCGGGTTGTAACTCAGAATCACCTGCCCGACTTTGATCTTCGTGCCCGGTGTGGCGCTCAGTGCGGTAATGGTGCCCGCGAACGGCGCCGGGACTTCCATGCTCGCCTTGTCCGACATCACCTCGGCCATCGCTTGCCCGCGCGCGATCGCGTCGCCGGGGCGCACGAGCCAGCGGGTCAACTCGACTTCGAGCAGCCCTTCGCCGACCGGCGGGAGAGGATAGTCCATCTGTTTGCTCCGCTCACAGTGTTCCGCGGGCCGTGCCCACTCGTTGTTCGGTCAAGGGCTAGGTGCCTTAAGCGGCCTCGGTCGCCAAGTCCCACAACGCGCCGCGAATGTCGCCCAACTGCGGGACGCTGTTGAGTTCGTAGTTCTGGTTCATACCGATACCGGGGACGTGCTTGCCCATCAGCGTCCGCGGGCGCACCACCAAGTCGTAGAAGTGTTCGTCCACGATCCGGCGGAGCAGGTGCTCGCCGAAGTTCGTCACCTCGGTGTCCTCGTTCACGATCAGCACGCGGCCCGTTTTCAGTACACTCCGGGAGATCATCTCCCAGTCGTAGGGGAAGATGCTCCGCAGGTCGATCACGTCGAACGTGCGGTGGTGTTGGTTCGCGAGTTCGTCCGCGGCTTGCGCGCACAGCGGTAGCGGGCGCCCGTAGCTGATGACGGTGCCGAACGTGCCCTCGCGGACCAGTTCCGCCGTACCGATCTTCACCGTGTGGTCTTCGAGCTCCGGCCAGTTCGGTTCCCAGTCGGCGCGGTCGCCGATCGGTGCATCGATCATCCGGCTCAGTTCGTCCTGGTCGGCCGGTTCGCCCGGGATGAGCCGCGGGTCGCGCGCGCGGAGCAGCGCTTTGGGCAGGAGCACGAGCACCGGGTTCGGGTCCTTGATCGCCGCGATCATGAGGCCGTAAGCGTCCAGCGCGTTGGACGGCATCACGACCTTCCACCCCGGGAGCCGGCTCGCCCAGCTCTCGAAACTGTGCGAGTGGTACAGGCTCCCGCGGATGCCCGCCCCGTTCGGCGTCATCACCACCAGGGGCATGTCGTAGCCTCCGCCGCTGGCCCAGCGCTGGTTGCCCGCGATCTTGAACATGTCCAGAACGTTGAACGCGTAGTCGCAGAACTGGATTTCGCAGACGGGCCGCCCACCGGCGTAAGCGATGCCCATCGCGGTGCCAATGATGCCGCGCTCGTCGAGCGGGGTGTTCCACGCGGTCTTCAGGCCCTGCGTGGCGGTAAAGACCCCGCCGAGGGGCGGGCCGACGTCCTCACCGAACACGTCCGTCACCCCGAGGTGTTTTTCGCCGTAGTGCAGTGCCATTCGCACCGCCTGTGCCATGTTCGCCATTGTTGCTCCTCGGCGAAGTCACGAAGCTATAAAAGCCGCTCACCACGGGGATCGGGATCTGAGACTGCAGATTTATGGTTGGTGATTGGTGAGATTCGGGAAAACGCCCGGTTCTTCAATCTCCAAACACAGATCGACAATCCGAAATCCCATTCCCCGTGGTGAGGTTTTACTTCGCTCCTGGGAGGCCGGTGTAATCTTTCGGGTACGCTGCGTCCACTTCGCTCGGGGCGTAGGTGAATGCGTACACGTCTTCACGAGTGGGTTCCGCTTCTTTCATCGTCTCGACGACGGCCTCGTCCGCTTCCGCTTTCGCTTCGTCTTTCAGCGCGCGAACGGCGTTCGTGTCGATCGCGCCCGCGTCGATGAGCTTCTGCTCGAACGCGTTCAGCGGGTCGATCTCGTTCCAGTTGCGCTGGGCGCCGCTCGAAGACGAGTGCCCGTGCAACCGGCTCACCGTCGCCTCGAGCAGGAACGGCTTGCGCTCGCGGCGGCAGTAGCGCATCGCGCGGTCGATGCCGTGCCACGTCGCCACGGGGTCGTTGCCGTCGATCGTTTCGTGGCGCACGCCGTAGGGGATCGCGCGGTCCGCGATCGGCCGGTGCGTGTGAACGCTATCGAGGTCGGTCGAGATGCCGTACCGGTTGTTGGTCACCAGCATCAGGACCGGCAGTTCCGCGCCGGGCCGCGTGCTCCAGTTCAAGCAGCTCTCGAAGTCGCCCTCGGCGGTGCCGGCCTCGCCGCCCACGACGACGCTGATCCCCTCGTTCTCGCCGGGGGTCTTCAGACCGTGGCGCTTCTGCACGAGTGCGGTACCGGGCGCCATCGCGAACTGCACCTCGATCACGCTCGTGACCGGGACGACGTTCCACTCGGGGATGCTGTAGTGCCCGACGAAGTTGCGCCCGCGCGAGTGCCGGTCGGTCCACCGCATCGCGAGTTGTCGCGTGTGCTCGATCATGGGCATCCCCATCGCGAGCATGATTCCGGCGTTGCGGTAGTGGAGGTGCAGGTAGTCGTGAGCGGGACCGCGGCCCTTGTTGATTTGCAGCCCGAGGCAGACGTTGAAGGCCTCTTCGCCCGGCCCGCCTATCCAGAAGTAGGCCTCTCCGGACTTGGACATCTTGATACTGCGCTCCTCGAGAGCGCGCGTGCGGAGCATCTGGCGAAAGACCGTGAGCGCGACCTCGACCGACATGACGTCGCGACCCGACCGGATCGCGGACGGTGCTGCGGTGCGGGTGCCGCGCCGCAGCAGCGCGTCTTCGATATCGGGCGGATCCTCGTTTGCATCCGGCATGTGAATACTCCCGGCAGAGGTCGGTTTTGGAGAGGAGGGACCGACCAGGGTCCGAAAACGACTGCGATCCGGGCCTAATTTGGTGTTCGGTATTTCGGCAATTCTGTGAGAGAAACCCACAGCAGGAATCGGGCCGAAACCCAAAGTACCAAATACCAAGCACCAAACACAACGTTGAACAAATCCTACGTGACGGGCGTGTCGCGCGATTCGGCAAACTGTGCGGAATGCGCGAGCAGGGCTGCACTGTTGCGATTTCGTAACACGCCCCGCTAACCCTCTATCGGCATTATACACCTCGGTCTGCCGCGCCGTCGGGCAGATTGCGGCTTCCGAACGCGGCCGACAGCAAATAAAATCCGACCGCCACGCACAAGAGCAACCGGAACCCAAGAACCACCGAGGAATTTTCGGCCAAGCCGCCGACGAGCGCCCCTGCAACGTTGGCCCCGAACACGCGGTCCGGTTGGGTAGTGCGCTTGAAGCTCGTGGCAAAGATCACGCCAGCGAACGCAATCGGCGCAAATACTAACGCACACGCCCCAATGACTTGCACCGCCGGTGCCGTTCCGAGAAACGCGCTCGGTGATACCGCGAGCCCGATCCCGAGTGTGGCAAACAGGCCGAGGTAATACGGCTCCAGACGCTTCGGGTTCACTTTTCCCGCAAACAGGTTCCCCGCGAGGCTCATAACCAGGATCGCCGCGAACACTGCGGTGTTAACCATCCACGTCCCGCCGAACAAGAGCGCCATTTCCACGACCGCCTTCGTTTCGACGAGCATGAACCCGGCCCCGAGGAAGAACGCCCGGAGCATCGCCGGGTAGTCGGGCCGGGCGGCGGTTCCGGCGCCGAGCGCCTTCGGCCCGCCAAAGGCGATCCACAAACCGAGGGACAGGAACAGGGTGAGGGCGATACTGGTCCACGTTTGGTTGGGGACCCGGGCCTCGCGCGTGTAGAGGAACGGCCAGTCGTCCGTTGCCGGGCGCAGGGCGCCGGTGCTCTCCTCGATTTGGGCCGGAACCAATCCGAGCCACATCGGGGCGACGTCTTCTCGTGCCACCTTTCCGGTAACCGGGTCGATGACCGGTTCGTCGCCCTCGATACCGTTGGCGTCCGCGTGGAAGCGGGCGCGCCACGCCGGGCGCTGGGGGGCGGGCGGTGGTTCCGCGGGCGGCTCTGTGTCGAACCGGGACGCCGCGTCCTTCGGCACGCCCGTGTACCACGGGTACCAGTATTTGACCGGTTTCCCCGCGCGCGGCTCGAACGCCCGCTTCAGCGGCGCCAGCACCTCCGCGCTGCCCGCGAAGAGGCCGGTACACATGCCCGGGTCGAGCGGATCGGTGAACCGGATCGCGCCCGTCGGCGGGGTGGTCACCGCGACCGGATCGACGCCCCCGAACGCGGTACGCAACTGCTCCCGGATGCGCACCGCGATCCACGGGTGCCGGAAGAAGTTGTACACGGTGTACACCCCGGTGGGCTTCAGCACCCGGCGCACGTCCTGAAACGATTCGAGTGTAAAGAGGTAGCTCTCGAGTCGGAGGTTCGAGTACCCGGACTGGAGCACCAACGAATCGATCAGCGCGAAGACGACGAGGTCGTAGGTTTCGGGCTTGGCATCGCGCAGGAAGTTCCGGCCGTCGTTGATGTACACTTTGACGCGCGGGTCCTGGAACGGCTGGTCCGGGTGGTACTGCGCGCCGAGCTGCTGGATCACGGGGTCGATCTCGACGGCGTCGATCTGCGCGTCCGGGGCGGCCCAGAGCAGCGCGCGGGCCACGTCGTTGCCGTTCCCGGCCCCGATGATGAGGACGCGCTGGAACGGCTTCCACGCGGGGGCGCCCTCGGGGGTCTTGAGGTCGCGCTGGAACAGGTAGGGCAGCGCGTATGCCACCGCCGCGATCGGCGGATCTTTGCGCGGTTCCATCAACTGTTGGCTGATGAGGTTCGTGTTGATCGTGTGGTTCGGCGCGTCCGCGGTGGGGCGGAGCGAGTCGATGCGGTAATATTCGCTCCAGATGGTGTCACGGTTGAAGATCGGTAGGAACCCGGACGTGGCGAACGTCAACACCACCGCGGTCACCAGGCACGCGAGCGGGATCGTGGGCGCTGCCGGAGTGGGGGCGGCTCCCGGCGCTGCCCCGTCGGGCGCCGGGGTTTTGCGCAACAGCCAGAGCGCCAGGACGGCGCCCGCGAGGCCGAACCACACGATCGGCGGGAGCCTCAGGACCGAACTCAGTGCGAACGTGCCGATCCCGACGAGGCTCCCGAGCAGGTTCGCGGAGTAGGCGGTGGTGCGGTTGGTCACGCGGTTGAACGCGCGCCCCATCTCCTGGCCGGGGCCGACCATGATGCCGGCGATGATGACAAAGAACAGGGCGCCGACCAGTTCCATTGGCACCGTGAACGGGAGCGGGTTCCGGGACACGGCGGGCGCCTCGGTCCCGAAGTACACGACGTCCGGCTTCGCGGGGTTCCCGACCGCGAACACCGCTTGCAAGTAGTCGGAGTTGACGTTGGCAACGAGTCCCAGGCCGGTGCCGAGGAGCAACCAGTACGGCGTGTGGCGGATGAAGTTATTGGGCCGGCGGCTCACGAGGCACCCGACGGACATGCCGACGAAGCACGCCAGCAGCACCAAGTTGACGAAGAACGTGAGGAACAGGACGTGCGACGGGAACCAGCGGATGCACGCGAGTTCGAGGAACAGCACGAGCCAGGAGATGAGGAACAAGTCGAAGGCCGGGCGGTCGCGCATGGGGCGGCTCGGGGCTCGGTATGGCGGTCGGTAATTGAGGGCGGGGGCGTCCGGACGGTTTACGAACCGCTCGGCGCCGCGGACACCTCGATAAGACTAGGTCACGACACCGGACCGCACTTCCCGAATCGGGGCACCGAACCGTTCTCCAAGTTTACGGCGTTTCAAATTCGCGAAACACAGTGCAAGGCGATTGTTTGAACGCAGTTGTGCTCTTCCTGTGCGCCTGTTCCGTGGGTTTTCTCCGTTCGGGTGCCTATAACTTTGCGCCACGGGCGGCCTACTCGCGGCCGCCCAGTGCCCATCCCGCACTGACCCGTCGGAGATTCACCGTGACTTCGCGTGTCCCCGCGCTGGCGGCTGCCACCGCCCTGATAGGGTTTTTCATGATCCCCAACGTCATCCAGGCCGACGAGGGCATGTGGTTGTTCAGCAACCCGCCCCGCGCCCAGCTCAAGCAGTACAACTTCGAGCCGACCCAGCAGTGGCTCGATCACGTGCGGCTCTCCAGCGTGCGGTTCAACTCCGGCGGGTCCGGGAGTTTCGTCTCGCCCGACGGCCTCGTGATGACCAACCACCACGTCGGCGCCGGCGACCTGGAGAAGGTGTCCACGCCCGAAAAGAACTACCTCCGGGACGGGTTCCAGGCCAAGACCCGGGCCGAAGAGATCAAGTGCAAGGGCCTGGAGCTGAACGTCCTCATCGACATTAAGGACGTGACGGCCGAGGTGGAGAAGGCGGTCCCCGCGGGCACCGCGCCGGCCGCGGCGTTCAAGCTCCGCACGTCCAAGATCGCCGAACTGGAGAAGGCCGCGGCCGTTCCGGACAAGCAGATTCGTGCCGACGTGGTCACGCTCTACGCGGGCGGCCAGTACCACCTCTACACGTTCAAGAAGTACGAGGACATTCGCATCGTGTTCGCGCCGGAGAAGCAGGCCGCGTTCTACGGCGGCGACCCGGACAACTTCGAGTACCCGCGGTTCGATCTCGACGTGTGCTTCTTCCGCGTTTACGAGAACGACCAGCCGATCAAGTGCGCCCACTATTTGAAGTGGAGCGCTGCGGGCAGCAAGGCGGACGAACTCGTGTTCGTGTCCGGGCACCCGGGGCGCACGAACCGCGCGAACACGGTCGACGAACTCAAGTACCTCCGGGACACCGGGTACCCGTACCTGCTCAACCGCCTCAACCGGCTCGAAGTCATGCTCCAAGCGTGGTCCGGCCGGAGCGAGCAAAACGCCCAGCGCGCGGAAGAGGAACTGTTCAGCATCCAGAACAGCCGCAAGGCACGCATCGGGGGCTTGGCGGGCCTAATGGACCCGGCGCTCATGGGGCGCAAGGAGTCGGAACAGGCGCGACTGAAGGCGTTCATCGGCCAGTGGAACGCACCCGAGGCGCAGGCCGCAGCGACCGCGTTTGATTCTGTCGCGAAGGCCGAGAAGGTTCGTACCGAGCTCATCAAAGAAATGACCGTACTGGAGAACGCGGGCGGGTTCAGCTCGGCCTCGTTCGGGATCGCTCGCACGCTCCTCCGCGCGTCCGAAGAGCTGCCCAAGTCCGGCGGCGAGCGGCTCCGCGAGTTCGCCGACGCCCGGCTCCCGTCGCTCAAGTTCGGCCTGTTCTCGGACGAGCCGATCTTTGAAGACCTCGAAACTCTGAAGCTCGCCGACGGCCTGCAGTTCCTCGCGGTCACGCTCGGGCCGGACTCGGACCTCGTGAAGAAGGTGCTCGGCGGCAAATCGCCGCGCGAACGGGCTTACGAACTCATTAGCGGCACGAAGGTCCGCAACCCGGAGACGCGGAAGAAGATCTTCGCCGACATCGAGGCCGCGGCCAAGGGCGGCAAGGCGGCCGATCTCGCGGCCCTGAACGATCCGATGATCGAACTCGCGCGCCTCGTCGACGGCCCGTCCCGGGCGCTCCGCAAGCGGTTCGAGAACGAGGTGGACGAGCCGAAGCGCCAGGCGCACGCGGCGCTGGCGAAGGCCAAGTTCGCGATGGACGGCGATAAGGTATACCCGGACGCCACGTTCACGCTGCGGCTCGCGTTCGGCACGGTGAAGGGCTACAAGGAGGACGGCAAGGACGTGCCCGCGTTCACCACCTTCGAGGGCCTCTACAAGCGCTCGGCCGAGCAGAGCAACAAGGGGGCGTTCGAGCTGCCCAAGCGGTGGGTGGAGAAGAAGAACAAGCTCGACCTCTCGACGCCCTATAACTTCGTCTGCACCGCGGACATCATCGGTGGCAACAGCGGGTCGCCGGTGATTAACCGCAACGCGGAAGTCGTCGGGCTGATCTTCGACGGCAACATCCAGTCGCTGGTACTCGACTTCATCTTCGACCAGGACACCGCCCGGGCCGTGTCGGTGGACAGTCGCGCGATCGTCGAGGCGCTGCGGAAGGTGTACGACGCCAACGACCTCGCCGACGAATTGACCGGGAAGGCCAAGTAACGCCGCTTACAACGCCCGCGGCACACTGTGCCGCGGGCGTGTCTCGGTCGGTATGTTTGTGGGATGAGTAGGCGTCGCACTCACCTTTCTCACTTCAGAACAAGGCACAAAGGCGGAACACGGAACCCGCTCTGGCCTCATACAACACGTCCCGGCGCCCTCCGCGCGTTGGCCCATCACCTACTCGCACGCAGCCTCGATCGAACCGATCGATCCTTCGGTGCTTTGTGCGAACGGCTCGTCACCATCTTCGAGATTCGCGACGAATTGAAGACCGCGAACGGCCGGCAACGGTACCGCACCTGATAACACGGGTTTAATACGTTCTCCCCACAGCCCGGCACGCCTTTGGTCCCACCAGAGCGATCCGACCTTACCGCCTGGGTAATTTCGGAATTTCGGTGAGGACGAAAGGAATGAATTGACTCCCACTCTCCGGCCGACTATCTTCTACCTGCGCGAATGACCGCTGCCACGGCGCTCGCGCGCTGCCACGTTTTGACGTCCTGCCAACAACCGCGCCGCCTGCCCTCCCCAGGCCCGAGCCTGCGCTCAACGCCCGACCCGCTGCACACTGACCCGCCTAACAACCTCACGCCATTCCTTCCGACAGGAGTCCTGCCGATGAACTTGCTGTCTCGTTGCATGGGTTCGCCGCTCAGCCGGAGAAACTTCCTGCACGTCGGGGCAATTGGTGCTCTCGGCCTGACCCTCGACCAGTACATGCGGCTGCAGGCCGCGGAACCGGCCGCGAAGAAGAAGCCGAAGGCCGAAGCCTGTATCCACATTTTCCTGCCCGGCGGTCAGGCCCACCAGGAGAGCTGGGACCCGAAGCCGTTCGCGCCGGTCGAGTACCGCGGGCAGATGGGCACCGTGAAGACCAAGATCGAGGGCGAGGTCTTCAACGAGTGCCTCACGAAGACCGCCGCGATCGCGGACCAGATCACCGTGTGCCGGGCGATGACCCACGGCGAAGCCGCCCACGAGCGCGGCACGCACAACATGTTCACCGGCTACCGCCCCAGCCCGGCGCTCAAGTTCCCCAGCATGGGCAGCGTGGTCAGCCACGAGCTCGGCGTGCGAAACAACCTCCCGCCCTACGTCGCGGTGCCGAACATGCCGGCCAACGACGCGGGCAGCGGGTACTTGTCGTCGTCCTTCGCCCCGTTCAGTTTGGGCAGCGACCCGGCCAATGGCGGGTTCCGCGTGCAGGACCTCAGCCTCCCGGGGAGCGTCACCCCCGACCGGTTCGCCACCCGGCGGAACATGCTCGACGCGGTGAACGCTCACTTCGCCGGTAAGGAGAAGTCGGACAACCTCGACGCGATGGACACCTTCTACCAGCGCGCCTACGGCCTGATCTCCAGCGAGAAGGCCCGCGACGCCTTCGACATCAACAAGGAAGAGGCCAAGCTCCGCGACGCCTACGGCCGCAACACCGCCGGCCAGCGGATGCTGATGGCCCGCCGGCTCGTCGAGGGCGGCGTCCGGTTCGTCACGCTCACCTACGGCGGGTGGGACCTGCACAACGACATCATCAACGGCACGAAGAGCCAGCTCCCGCAATTCGACCAAGCGTTCGCGACCCTCATCACCGACCTGAAGCAGCGCGGGCTGTTCGACAGCACGCTCATCATGGTGTCGAGTGAGTTCGGGCGCACGCCGAAGATCAACGGGACCGCCGGGCGCGACCACTGGCCGAAGGTGTTCAGCGTGGTGCTCGCCGGGGGCGGCATCAAGAAGGGCTTCATCTACGGCAAGTCCGACGCGACCGCCAGCGAACCCGACGAGGACGGGCTGACGGTCGAAGACCTGGCGCACACCGTTTACGACTGCCTGGGCATCGACGCGACCAAGAAACTCATGTCGCCCGGCGACCGCCCGATCGACATCGTCCGCGAGGGGA
This sequence comes from Gemmata palustris, assembly GCF_017939745.1. Classification (NCBI taxonomy): domain Bacteria; kingdom Pseudomonadati; phylum Planctomycetota; class Planctomycetia; order Gemmatales; family Gemmataceae; genus Gemmata; species Gemmata palustris. The sequence continues at coordinate 7,553,941 of NZ_JAGKQQ010000001.1, forward strand.
AGACCCGCAAGGAACTGTTGGCGTAAGCGGAATTTCAGGAAGGGTGTTCACCGCAGAGGGCGCAAAGGGCGCAGAGAAAGACCGGAATCAGGAGTTCACACCATGCTTCTTCGTCTCGTGCTTCCTCTCTGTGCCCTTTGCGCCCTCTGCGGTGAAACATTTGCCGCGTCTCCCTCGCTCGGCGGAATCCAGCCGCGCGGGGCGCAGCGCGGCACCGAAGCCGTACTCACGTTCTCCGGCGGGCGCCTCGCGGACGCACAGGAGGTGCTCGTCTATTACCCCGGCATCGCGGTCAAGAAGCTCGAAGTCGTCAACGACGCGACGCTGAAGGCCACGGTCACGATCGCACCGGATTGCCCCCTCGGTGAGCACGCCTTTCGTGTTCGGACCGCGTCGGGAATCTCGGAGGTGCGCACATTTTGGATCGGGGCACTTCCAGTCGTGGAAGAGGTCGAGCCGAACAACGATTTCGACAAGCCGCAACCGGTCCCGCTGAACGTGACCGTTCACGGCATCGTTCAAGCGGAAGACCAGGATTACTTCGTCGTCGAGTGCAAGAAGGGCCAGCGCCTCTCGGTCGAAGTCGAAGGAATGCGTTTGGGCGTCACGTTCTTCGATCCCTACGTCGCGATCCTCGACGCGAAGCGGTTTGAACTCGCGACCGGCGACGACTCTGCGCTCAGCGCGCAAGACGGCGGGTGCTCGGTCGTGGTCCCGGCCGACGGCAAGTACATCGTCCAGATCCGCGAGAGCGCCTACGGCGGCAACGGTGCGTGCCAGTACCGTCTGCACATTGGCAACTTCCCGCGGCCTACAGCGGTTGTGCCCGCAGGCGGCAAACCGGGCGAAGAACTGGAAGTCACCTTCCTCGGCGACCCGTCCGGGCCGATCAAGCAGAAGGTCAAGCTCCCCGCGAACCCGGACGACCAGTGGCGGCTGCACTGCCAGACGCCCGAGGGGATTCACCCCGCCGGCTTCAAGTTCCGCGTCGCGAACCTGCCCAACGCGCTCGAAACACCGAACAACGGCGCGCCCGCGACCGCCAGCCCCGGCGCCGCGCCCGGTGCGTTCAACGGCGTCGTGAGCGCACCGAACGAAACCGACTACTTCAAGTTCGCCGCGAAGAAGGGCCAGGTGTTCGACGCCCGGTGCTTCGCCCGGCAACTCGGCTCGCCGCTCGACCCGGTGCTCTACTTCGGCAACGCGACCGGCGGGGTGATCGCCGCCAACGACGATAGCGGTGGCCCGGACAGCTACTTCCGCCTCACGATCCCGGCCGATGGTGACTACACGCTCTGGGTTCACGACCACCTGAAGAAGGGCGGCGCGGACTACTTCTACCGCATCGAACTGACGCCGGTCGCGGCCGCGATCAGCACCACCATCCCCAAAGTTGACGGCAACAACCCCGCGAACCAGGACCGCCAGACGATTACCGTTCCGAAGGGCGGGCGGAACGCGGTGCTCGTGATCGCGAACCGCGCCGACTTCGGCGGCCCACTCAACATCGGGTTGGATAAGCTCCCCGCGGGCGTCACGCTGACCGCGGAACAAATGGAAGCGGGGCTGAACGTCGTTCCCGTGGTGTTCGACGCCAAGCCGGACGCACCGACCGCGGGCCACCTCGCGGTAATCACCGCGGTCCACCCCGACCCCAACGTAAAGGCGTCGTACAAATTGTCGCTCGATGCGGCGCTCGTTCTCGGTCCGCCGAACCAGACCGTGTACGCGCGGCACGAAATCAACCGCACCGCGGTCGCGGTCGGTGAGGTCGCACCGTACTCGATCGAGGTGATCGAGCCGAAAGTGCCGCTCGTGCAGAACGGCTCGTTCAACCTCCGTGTCGTCGCCAAGCGCGCCGCGGGCTTCAAGGGCGCGATCACGGTGTTCCCGCTGTGGACCCCGCCGGGCATGGGCATTCAAGGCTCCGCGGTGATCCCCGAGGGTCAAACAGAAACCGTGCTGCCGATGAACGCGGCCCCGGACGCGGGCGCCCGCAAGTGGAAGACGGCCGTTCACGCGGTGGCGGACGCGGGCAAAGGCCCGGTCTGGGTTTCGAGCCAACTGTTCGCGCTCGAAGTCGCGGCCCCCGTCGTCACCCTCGCGATGGAGCGCCCGGCCGTTGAACAGGGCGGGCAAACGCAACTATTCTGCAAGGTCGCGGTGACGCGACCGTTCGAGGGCAAGGCGAAGGTGACCGTCTACGGCCTCCCGACGAAGGTCACGACTCAGGTTTTGGAAGTCACGAAGGACACGAAGGAGATCGCGTTCCCGATCGTCGCGGACAAGACCAGCCCCATCGGTCAGCACAACGTCTTCGCACAAGTGGTGATCGACAAGGGCGGCGAGCTCATCACGGGGAACACCGGCGGTACGCAGCTCCGCATCGACGCCCCGCTCCCGCCGAAGGTCGCGGCCACCCCGACACCACAACCGAACCCGATGACGCCGAAGCCGCCCACCCCGACACCGGCGACGCCCGAAAAGCGGCTCACGCGCCTCGAGCAGCTCCGCAAGGAAGCCGAGGAGCGCGAGAAGGCCGCGGCCAGTGGCACGCAACCGCCACCCAAGAAAGAAGAGCCGAAGAAGCCGTGATATGATGAGGCGTTCGCCCACTCGACACGGAGAAGCCATGAGCGAAGCCGCCGAGAAACTGAAAACGGCCATACTGGAACTGCCCCTCGCGGAGCGGCTAGAGGTGATGGACGCGCTTGCTGCGTCGCTTCCGCCCGATGACGTCACGGAAGACAATACCGCCTTCGATGCGGTGCTCCAACGCCGTGCAGAAGACCTGGATAGTGGGCGGGTGAAGGGTGTACCGGCAAACGAAGTGATGGAACGGCTCCGTGCGAAGTACGCAAAATGAAACCGGTCATCCTGCACCCGGAAGCCGAAACGGAGATCGAGGACGCAGCCGACTTCTACGAATCGCGTCGGGCCGGCTACGGCGAACTGTTCCGGGCCGAAATCGAAGCCGCTCTCACCCAGATCGGCAACGTGCCCACGGTGTTTGCCCTCTACAAAGGTGGTCCCGCGCGGCGCCGGCTCCTCAATCGGTTCCCGTTCGCCGTCTACTTCATCGAACGAGATGCCGCGGTTCACGTGATCGCGGTCGCGAACCAACGACGGAAACCGGGCTACTGGCTCGACCGACTGAACGACGTGTGAAGACCCACCGCATGAGGCTTTTCGACATGCGCCTTGCTTATCTGCTTTCTCTCTGTGCCCTCTGTGCCCTCTGCGGTGAACCCGTCTTCGGGCAGCAGATCGCTGTCTACCCGCCCGACATTAATCTCGAAACGAGCCGCGACCGGCAATCGTTCGTGGTGCAGCTCACGCAGCCCGACGGTATCACCCGAGACGTGACCGCCCAGGCACAGGTCACGTTTGCGAACCCCGCGCTCGTGAAGCTCGACAAGTTCTACGTCGTGCCGGTCGCGGACGGCGCCACCGAAATGACGGTCGGGCTCAACGGGCAAACGGTCAAAGTGCCCGTAAAGGTCACGAAGGCGAAGGACGATCGCGCGATCTCCTTCAAGCAGGACGTGATGCCCGTGTTCATGCGCACCGGGTGTAACGTCGGCGGGTGCCACGGCGCCGCGCGCGGGAAGGACGGGTTCCGGCTCTCACTGTTCGGTTTCGACCCCGAGGGCGACCACTTCCGGCTCACGCGTGAACTCAACGGCCGCCGCATCAACCTCGCGCTCCCGGCCGAGAGCACGCTGCTCGAAAAAGCGACGGGCAAGGTCGCCCACACGGGCGGCGCGAAGATCAAGGAGGGCGACGAGTACTACCAGGCGATCACGCGCTGGCTCGAAGCTGATGCCCCGCTGGACGCCCCCACAATCGCACTGCCGGTGAGCATGGAAGTGTTCCCGCCGAGTGCCGTACTCGATGGCAAGGGCGAGAAGCAGCGCATCGTGGTGCGGGCGAAGTATTCGGACGGCACCGACCGCGACGTGACGAACCTCGCGCTCTTCCTCACCAACAACGACACCGCGGCCAAGATCGACGACACCGGCGCCGTGACCGCGGGCGAGCGCGGGGAAGCGTTCGTGATGGCCCGGTTCCACACGTTCACCATCGGCGTGCCGTTCATCACGCTGCCCAAAGATCTGAAGTTCGCGTGGGCCAACCCCGCGGAAACGAACTACATCGACACGCTCGTTCACAATAAGCTCAAGAAGCTCCGCATCGAGCCGTCCGGCGTGTGCGACGACGCGACCTTCGTGCGCCGCGTATATTTGGACATCATCGGCGGGCTGCCCGCGCCCGAGGAGTACGCCCGGTTCATGGTGTCCACCCTGCCGAACAAGCGCGAGTTGCTCGTCGACGAGTTGCTCGACCGCAAGGAGTTCGCGGAACTGTGGGTGCTCAAGTGGGCGGAACTGCTGCAAATCCGCTCGTCGAACGAAGTTAGCTACAAGGCGATGCTGCTCTATTACGGCTGGCTGCAAGAGAAGATCGCGAACAACGTGCCCACGGACGTGTGGGTGAAGGAGCTGCTCGGCGCCAACGGCGGGACGTTCAAGAGCCCGGCGACCAACTACTACCAGCTCGAGCGCGACGTACTAAAAGTGACGGAGAACGTCGCCCAGGTGTTCATGGGCATGCGCATCCAGTGCGCCCAGTGCCACAACCACCCGTTCGACCGCTGGACGCAGGACGATTACTACGGGTTCGCGAGCTTCTTCACGCAGATCGGGCGCAAGGGCACGGACGACGCGCGCGAACTGGTGGTGTTCAACAGCGGCGGCGGCGAGGTGAACCACCCCGTGCGCGGGCGCCCGATGCCCGCGAAGTTCCTCGGTGGCACGGCGCCGGTCGATGTGGCCGGGAAGGATCGCCGCACGGTCGCCGCGAACTGGCTCGCCAGTGCGGACAACCCGTACTTCGCCAAGAACCTGTCGAACATCGTGTGGAACCACTTCTTCGGTCAGGGCATCGTAAACGAAGTGGACGACGTGCGCATCTCGAACCCCGCGAGCAACCAGGAACTGCTCGACGAATTGGGGAAGAAGTTCACCGGCTACAAGTACGACTTCAAGAAGCTCGTGCGCGACATCTGCACGTCGCAGACGTACCAGCGCAGCACACAAGCTACGAAGACCAACGAGAGCGATACGCGGAACTTTGCGCGCGGTCCGGTCCGCAGAATCCGGGCCGAAACGATGCTCGACGTCATCACGCAGGTGACGGACACGAAGAACAAGTTCCAGGGGCTCCCACTGGGCGCACGAGCCGTACAAATCGCGGACGGCGGTGTGAGCACGTACTTCCTCACGACCTTCGGCCGGCCCACGCGCGAAACGGTGTGCTCGTGCGAGGTGCGCCTCGAGCCGACGCTGTCGCAAAGTCTCCACCTGCTGAACGGCGAAACCGTAGAGCCGAAGATCGCGCAGGGCAATCTGGTGGGCAAGATGCTCCAAGAGAAGAAGACCCCGGCGCAGATCATCGAACAGATTTACGTCCGCTGTCTCACGCGCGCCCCGCGTGCGGAAGAGCTGAAGAACCTCACCGCCATCGTGGACGCCGCGAAGGACAAGAAGCAGGCGCTCGAAGACGTGTTCTGGGCGGTGATGAACTCCCGCGAGTTCATGTTTAATCACTAATGGGTCTTTGTAGCCCCGGTAGGGGCGACAGAGAGTAGCCAGGGGTGAAGCGCAGCGCAACCCCTGGCGGATTGGGTCCAACCGCTCCCGAATCGCTCTTTTCCAGGGGTTACGCTCGCGTAGCTCGCTCCACCCCTGGCTACACTCTGCCGCCCCTCCGGGGCTTAAAACACACCGGCGGGCTGATGTCGCGCCGCTCACAAACGATTCCGACGAGGCTTCTTGATATGCGGCAATTGGCATTCCTCTGTTCCGTGGTAGCGGTCCTTGCGGGCGGTGCTCGCGTCCTCGCGGACGCGAAGAACCCGACCTTCGACGACGATGTGTTGCCCATCGTCAAGCAGCACTGCGCGAACTGTCACAGCAACGACAAGCAGAAGGGCGACCTCAACCTCGCCACTTACGCGGCGCTGCAAAAGGGCGGGTCGTCCGGGGCCGCGGTGAAGCCGGGCGATCCGTCGAAGTCGCGCGTCTACACGCTCTCGGCACACATCGAAGAGCCGAAGATGCCGCCCAACGGCAACAAGATGCCCGATGCACAGCTCGCGGTCATCAAGTTGTGGGTAGAGCAGGGGGCGCGCGAAAATGCCGGCAGTAAGGCCAGCGTCACGCCCAAGCCCACCGCCGACATCGGGCTGAAATCCATCGTGAAGGGTCGGCCGGAAGGCCCGCCGCCGATGCCGGCCGTCGGCAAACTGAAGCTCGACCCGGTAGTGACCGCGCGCCGACCGGGCGCCGTCCTCGCGATGGCGACCAGTCCGTGGGCACCCCTCGTTGCCATCGGCGGGCAGAAGCAGGTCATCCTGTACAACACCGACACCGGCGCGCTGATCGGGTTCATCCCGTTCGAGCACGGGCAGATCAACAGCATCAAGTTCTCGCGCAACGCCCGGTTCCTCCTGGTCGCGGGCGGTAAGGGCGGGTCGTCCGGGAAGGCCGTACTCTACAAGGTCGAGAACGGCGAGAAGGTGATCGAGGTCGGCATCGAGAACGACGCGATCCTCGCCGCGGACATCTCCGCGGACCAAACGCAGATCGCCGTCGGCAGTCCGTCGAAGCTCGTCCGCATCTACTCCACCACCGACGGCAAGGTGATCCGCGAAATCAAGAAGCACACCGACTGGGTGACAGCGGTCGAGTACAGCGCGGACGGCGTGCTACTCGCGACCGGGGACCGCAACGGCGGCGCGTTCGTGTGGGAAGCGTTCACCGGGCGCGAGTACTTCAGCCTCCGCGGGCACACCGCGATGATTACGGACGTGTCGTGGCGCGACGACTCCAACGTGCTCGCGACGTGCAGCGAAGACACGACGATCAAGCTCTGGGAAATGGAGAACGGCGGGAACATCAAGAACTGGGGCGCGCACGGCGGTGGCGCGGCGAGCGTGCAGTTCACGCACGACGGCAAACTCGCCAGCACCGGGCGCGATCGGGTCACGAAGTTCTGGGACCAGAACGGCACCGCGCTGAAGACCTTCGAGGCGTTCCCGGACTTGGGGCTGAAAGTCGCGGTGACGCACGACAATGCCCGCGTGATCGCGGGTGACTGGTCCGGCGTGGTGAAGACGTGGACCGCGGTCGACGCGAAAGCGGTCGCCACGCTCGACGTCAACCCGCTCCCGGCCGTCGAACGATTGAAAAAGGTCGAAACCGCGATCACTGCGGCGACCGCGAAGATTCCGCCGACGCAGGCCGCGTTCGATGCGGCTGCGCTCAAGGCGAAGCAAGCGACCGACGCTCACAACGCGGCCGTCGCGAACGTGAACAAGATCAACGCGGACCTGGCTGCAGCAAACAAGGCCGTGACCGACTTCACCGCCGCAGCGAACGCCGCCAAACCGCAAATGGACGCGGCGAAGGCCGAAGTAGATAAGGCGACGCCGATCGCGACCGCGGCGGCAAACAAGGCCGCTGCCCTCGAAGCGGTGGTGAGCGCGGAAACCGTTGCGGCGAAGGCCATCGCCGACGCTTCGACGAAAACGCCCGCGAACGCGGACCTCGTCGCGCAAGTAAAGAAAAAGGCCGATGCGCTCGCGGCTTTGAGCGCAGAACTGGCGATCGCAAAAAAGGTCCAGGCCGACACCGCAGCCGCGCTCAAAGCGGCAACGGACAAGCACGCGGCTCAATCGAAGGCGTACACCGACGCAACGGCGGTGGTCGCTGCGAACCAGAAGACGGTCGCGACGCTCACTCCAATGCAGAAGCCCGCAACCGACGCGGTCGCACCGGCCAAAGCCGCAGCCGACGCCGCAAACGCGGCCACGGCGCCCGCAAAAGCGGCACTCGACGCGCTCAACGCCGAAATCGCCACTGCGAAAGCGACGCTCGAGCAACTGAAGACCGTAACCGCACCGCCGGCCCCCACGCCCGTCCCGCCGAAGAAGTAACCCGGTGTTTTTCCTGGGACCGCGGACGTCCCGTCCGCACGCTGCATGACCGGAAGCGCGGTTCGTTGTACTGGTGAGTGGTCCCCAAAACAGCGGACGAGACGTCCGCGGTCCCAGGAAAAGCACCGGGGCGGCACTCTAAAAGAGTGCCGCCCCGGTGCTTTTCATTTCAATCGACCGATTGCGTTACTCGCTCAGGCCGAAGTCGATCGGGAGCCGGCGCCACGCGCTGTGGATGTGGTTCGCTTGGTTCTTCGCGCTGTCGGCCTGCACGTTCAGGAACTCGACGACGAAATCCGGCGCTTGCACGCGGTACGTGTACCCTTCGCCCGGCTTCGGGCTGCCGCTGTAGGCGAAGAACAGTTTCGTATCGGGCGTGGCCTTCACCTTCTTCATTTCGGTGTCGGCGAGTTCGTCCGGCATGCGCCCGGCGTAGGCTTGCAGCAGCTTTACGAGCGTGGCCTTCTGGTCCGCGGTGAGCTTGTCCGCGGTGATCCCGACCGGGGCGCCCACGTCCGCTTTGGCCTGCCCCTCCTTGATTTCCGGGAACGCCTTCGGCTGCTTCGCGGACTTGTCCTGCTCCTCGTTGAGCGACTTGATAAGGGCACGCACGTGGTCCTCGATTTCCGGGAGCGGGCGCAGCCCCTTCTTCGCCCCGCCCTTCACCTCGGCCGGGTTGGACGCGAACAGGATCGGCGCGCCGGCTACCACCTCGCCCTTATCGAGCGTGTAGTTCACCGACAGGTGGTGCCCCTCGAACCGCCAGCCCCATTTCCCGGTGCTCGACGGCTCCCCGAACACGCTCACGAAGTACCACGAGGGGTTGCGCGTCATCGCGCTCTTCGGTCCCTCGAGTTCGAGCAGCAGGTTTTCCAGGCCGATGATCGTGGTGGCCTGCTCGTACCCCTTGGCGGAGAGGCCGGACTTCAGCAGTTCCATCGCGGCCTTCTTCTGCTCCGCGGTCATTTCTTCGAGGCGGGCGCCCTTGCGGGTGAACTTCTTCTCCCGGTCCTGCTGCGGGGTGAAGAACCACGCGGCGCGGTGCGGGTCTTTGAAGTCGAAGACCGCTTTCTTTTTCAGTTCCGGCGACAGCGCCGCGAGGAACGTGGACGCGGACGCGGTCATCCGGCCGCCGGTCGTTTCCGGCGCGGAACTGCCGACGAGCGCAACACCCATAACGGCAGCAAGGGTGATTGCGAGAACGGAAATGCGAACACGGGTCATTGGAGAGTGGCTCCTTTCGAGGCGGGTAGAAGACATGTTAAGCGGTGTCTCGGCCCGGGGCACCGCTAAACTAAGGGAACCGCTCTCGTTTTGCGAAGGGACCGTTTTTATGTCCGCCCCGGCCGAACCGCTCCAGATCCTGGTGATCGACGACGACAAGACCCACGCCGAAACGGTGGCCGAGAGCCTCGAGCGCCGCGGGCACGCCTGCACCATTGCAACCGGTGGAAAAGCCGGCGTCGCGAAACTGGAACAGACGCCGTTCGACGTGGTGCTCACCGACCTGAAGATGGCCGACCTGCACGGGTTGGAGGTCGTGGAGCGGTGCAAGCAACTGCGCCCGGACGCGGAGGTGTACGTCGTCACCGGGTTCGCGGACGTAAAGACCGCGGTGGAAGCGATGAAGCGGGGGGCGGCGCACTACCTTCAGAAGCCGCTCGATATGGCGGAACTGCGCGCGGTGGTCGAAAATTCTGCCAAACGTGTGGGCACACTGCGCGACCTGCGCCGGCAGATCGATGAGAAATTCGGCTTCGAGGGCGTGATCGGCAACAGCCCGAAAATGCTGCGCGTACTGAAGGACTTGAAAGCCTACGCGCCCTCGCCCGCGTCCGTGGTCATCCTCGGCGAGAACGGCACCGGCAAGGAACTGGTCGCCCGCGCGCTCCACACCAACAGCCCGCGCAAGGCCAAACCGTTCACCGCGATGAACTGCGCCGCGCTCAACGAGAACCTGCTCGACGACGAGATGTTCGGCCACGAGGACGGCGCGTACACCGGCACGAAGGGCGCGCGCAAGGGCCGGTTCGAGCACGCCCACGGGGGCACGCTGTTTCTCGACGAAATCGGCGACATGCCGCTGACGCTCCAGGCGAAGTTGCTCCGCGCCCTGGAGAACGGCGAGATCGTGCGCATCGGGGCCAACGACCCGATCAAAGTGGACGTGCGTATCATCGCGGCCACGAACAAAGACCTTCAGAAAGAAGTGGACGCGGGGCGGTTCCGGCAGGATCTCTACTTCCGGTTGAAGGTCGGCACAATTAAATTGCCGCCACTGCGAGAGCACCGCGAGGACATCCCCCAGTTGGTTTCGCACTTCCTGAAGGACTTCGCGAAGCGCTACAACAAGCCGGTTCCCAAAGTCTCGCCCAATGTGTGGAAAGCCTTCGAGGGCTACGACTGGCCCGGCAACGTGCGCGAGTTGCGGAACCTGCTCGACAGCATGATGGTGCTCGATCTGGACGGCGAACTCACACCCGACGACTTCCCCGAGGACGCGGGCGTGAAGCCGGCCGGCGCGACAAGTACAACCACGGCGACCGGCCCGGACCACCTGATCGGGCGCCCGCTCGAAGACGTCGAGCGCTACTACATGGAAAAGGCGCTGGACCTGACCGCCGGTAACCGCGAGGAAGCGGCCAAAATGCTCAAAATCAGCGAGCGCACGATGTACCGCAAGCTGCAAGAGTGGAAGAAAGAGGGCGAGAAGCCCGCCGAGTGATTACGAAGTGACGCGCGGACCAACCCAGCTTCCAGTCACGAGCACTTGCACCGGTATAATGCACGCATGGCAAGCGACAACCCTTCGGAAATTCTGAACCTCGTCCGCCGCGGGCACACCTACGCGCGGCGCGGCGAGTACGGGAAAGCGGTCGAGGCGTTCTCCGGCGCCGTCGACCTCGACCCGACCGACCCCGAACTGTACTTCCACCGCGGCAACGCGCTCGCCGCCGCCGGGAAGCACGACGACGCGGTTGCCGACTTTACACAAGCCGTCGAACTGCGACCGGACTACGCGGAGGCGTACCACAACCGCGCCACCGCCCACGTCGATAGCGGCGACCTCGACTCCGCACTCGCCGATTACACGAAGGCCATCGAACTGGACCCGGACGACCCGGACGCCGTGAACGGGCGCGCGGCCGTTTACAGCCGTCAGAAGAACTACGACGCGGCGTTCGTCGATTACGAGGCCGCCGCGAAGCTCGCGCCCGACACGTTCCGCGTGTTCTTCAACCGCGGGAACGCCTACTCCGCGCTCAACCAGCACGAAGAAGCCGTCGCCGATTACACCGTCGCGCTCCGTATCAACCCGCGGCACGCCCGGGCGTACCTCTACCGCGCCATGTCGCTCGACGCGCTCGACCGGTCCGCCGAGGCGCTCAGTGACCTGAGCACGGCCCTGCGGCTCCAGCCGATGAGCGCGGAAGCGTTCTGGCAGCGGGCACGGGTCCACGCCGAGCGCGACGAGCACGTGAAGGCCGTCTCCGACTTCACCTGGGTGCTGAAGATCGACCCGAAGCACTCGGACGCGCTCAATCTGCGCGGCGTGTCGCACGCGGAACTGGACGACCACACCAAGGCGATCACGGACTTTACCCGGGCCATCACGATCGACCCGGCCGACGCCGCGCCGTGGTTCAACCGCGGGCTGTCGCACCTCCGGCTCCGAAACACGCAGCCGGCCATCGACGACTTCACGGAAGTGATCCGGCTCACGCCCGACGACCCGGCCCCGTTCGTGCAGCGGGGCTACGCATTTCACGAGTTGCGCGATTCGGAGCGCGCGATCGCGGACTTCACCCAGGCCATTGCCCTGCGCCCGGACGGCGCGCGGGCCTACTTCGGCCGCGCGCTGGCGAACCGGCGCAAGGGCGACCTCCGCGCCGCCCTCGTCGACGCATCGGCCGTGGTCGAGCGGAACCCCCAATCGGACTCCGCGTACAACCTGCGCGCATCACTCCTCTACCAGCTCGGCGACTTCGCGACCGCACTCGCGGACCACCTGAAAGCGGCCGAGATCGACCCGAACGACGCGGCCACGCTCAATCACGTCGCCTGGGTACGTGCCACCTGCCCGCAGGACGATCTGCGCGACGGCACGGCGGCCCTGCGCGACGCGCTGCGGGCGTGCGAACTCACCAACCACGAAGCGCCCGGGTACGTGGACACGCTCGCGGCGGCTTACGCGGAACTCGGCCGGTTCGAGGACGCGGTGAAGTGGCAGCAAAAAGCCGTGGAACTGGCCCCGGACGCGAGCAAACCTGATTACGAAACGCGCCTGACCCTCTACTGCGAGAACAAGCCGTTCCGCGATCAGATCGAGGTGCCGCCGGCAGAATCGAAGGACGCGCCCGGCGCCGAACAGGGCGGCGCGTAAAGTGGAGTGCGTTTACGCATCGCGCCTCCCGGGGCACGAGCCGGCCACAGATTTACGGCTTCGATTTCGGCTTACTGAAGATTTGCAACAGCTCGTCCAGGTCGTCGGCAGTGGGCTCCGGCTTATCGGGTTCCGGCGCGCTGGATGCACTGGCGCCCGGGGCTCTGTCGCTAATCAGCCAGTCGGTAAATTCCTGACACGACGCGACGCCGCAATCCGCCCGCCGCGCGGCTTCGCGCACGCGCGAGTCGTTCGACACGACCGTGACCGCGTGCGGCTTCTGTTCGACCGCGACCAAGTCTTCGATCACGTCGTCGGCGGTGCGCTGGTACGCGAACCGCACGCGAACCCCGCGGTGGGTCATTTCGAGCGAAGGCGCGGGGGCGTCTTGGGCGTCGAACACCACGCGGAGCGTGGCCGCACGCCCCTTCACTCCGTCGGCCAGCCAGTCGAGGAACCGCGTGCGGGCGCGCTCGAAGTGCGCGCTGGGGGTCGCGCGGCTCACGAGGCCGACCGCGTGCATCAGGTTGTAGCCGTCGATGAGGAACGTCACGGCGCACCGGGTTGGCGCAGGGGTCGTTAGTGAACCGTTCGCTCCGCGAGCGGCGTATCCGTGTGCGTGTGATCCATTCGGGTGGGAGAGGCGACGATCTCGTTCCGTTTTCGGGCCGTCGTAACGGTTCAAACGAGCCGCGATCGCAAGGGAGCGGGAGGCGCTACTCGTTACTCGGAATCCGAACTCGACAAAGAACCGCGAGCGGACCACACTTACAAAGGCATAACTACAGCATAGCCGATCTTTGACGGCGCGCCACAAAACGCCGAAGGCCGCGCGTCGCGACGCGCGGCCTTCAAGCGTTATCTATCGTAAATCGGCCGGAGGATCGGCCGTGAGAACAACGAACGAGTCAGTCGGCGTCACCGGGTCCATCACTAGAACTGTCAGGCGGCGTCGGGTCGGGCACGCGATACTTTCCGTCGAGCCACCGACCCAAGTCGATCTTGCGGCACCGTGCGGAGCAGAACGGATAGTCCGGGTACTCCTGCCAGTTTCCCGGCATCGCCGCGTCACAGATCGGACATTGCACCTTATTCATCGGTTCCGCCCCCTCCCGACTTCGAGAATTCTCCCGATAACCCGGACGACCGGCGCCATCACTTTCCCTTCTTCTTCGCGCCGCCCTTGCTCTCGCTCTTGGTCTCGGTTTTGGTGGTGCTCTCCGCTGCGGGCGCGGGGGACTCGGCCTTCGTTTCTTTCGTCTCCTTCGTCTCGCTCTTGCTCGTGTCGCTGGCGCCCTTCTCGGCGCCGTCGTCCTTCTTCTCCCCCGCGCGGCGGTAATCGGTTTCGTAGAAGCCGCCGCCCTTGAAGATGATCGCGCCGCCGCCCCCGAACAGGCGCTCGAGTTTGTTCTTCTTGCACTCCGGGCACTTCGTCAGCGGTGCGTCCGAGAACTTCTGGAGCTCGTCGAACGTGTGGCCGCACGCATTACAGCGGTAGTCGTATGTCGGCATGGGTACTCCGGGCGAACGGTCGGCGCGGGCCGACCGGTGACGTGTTTGAAGGTGAACGACGGAGTGCTCGGCGCGCCGCGTTTAGGCTTCGCTGGCGACGATCACGGACGCCGGGCGCAGGACGCGGTCGTGCAGCATGAAGCCGTGCTGGAGCACCTGCACCACCTGACCGGCGGCGAACTCGGTTCCGGGCTGCTGCATGACCGCTTGGTGCAGGTTCGTATCGAAATCCGCCCCCGGCTCGCACACGATCCGGGTGATGCCGTGCCGCTTGAGGGCGTCGAGGAACTGCGCTGCGGTCGCGGACACGCCCGTGGCGAGCGGCCCGGTGTCGCCGGCGCGCTTCACGGCGTCGAGCGCGCGGTCGAGGTTATCGAGCGGCGCGAGCAAATCGCGGGCGAGCGATTCCGCCGCGTACTTGCGCTCGACCTCCGCGTCGCGGAGCATCCGCTTGCGGGCGTTATCGAAGTCGGCGAGCTTCAGCTTGTAGTTGCTCAATTCCTGTTCGGTCGCGTCCAGTTTCGCGCGCGTCGCGGCGAGTTCGGAAGCGTTCTCAACAGGGATCGCGTCGGGTGCTTCGTCAGGCATTCGTGAAACCCTGGGGCGGAGTCGGCGCGTTCGTGTCGCGTTTGGTGCGAGTCGTCACAACGGTGGGCAGGCGCAAGGCCCCGACCCACCCTACAAATCACTGCGGATCACTTCTTCTCTTCTTTTTGAGGGAGATCACCGCTTACGAGATCCTTCAATTTGCCGAAAATTCCCTTCCGCGGACCGGGCGCGAGTGTGCCCTCCAGGTCCGCGAGCTTGCGGAACAACTCTTCTTGCTCCGCGTTCAGTTTCGTGGGCGTTTCGACCACCAGTTGCACGAGCAGATCGCCCTTGCGCCGGGCGTCGTCGAGCCAGGGCATCCCGTGCCCCGGGACGCGGACGACGGTCGCGTGCGTCTGGCTCCCGCGCGGCACCTCGATGGTCACCTTCTGGTTCGTGAGCGTGGTGATTTCGATCGGCCCGCCGAGCGCGGCCCGGCTGAACGTGATCGGGCACTGGCAGATCAAATTGTGCCCGTCGCGCTCGAAGCTCTTGTGCTCGTGGACGCGGATCACGATTTCGAGATCCCCGCGCGGCGCGCCGGGCTCGCCCGCGTGCCCGCCGTTGGGGTAGGTGAACCGGATGCCGGTGTCCACGCCCGCGGGGATGTTCACCGTGACCGGTTCGCGCACCTCGACGCGCCCGGCCCCGCGGCACGTCGGGCACGGGTCGGTGATGACCACGCCGCGCCCGTTGCACCCGCGGCACCGCATCCGCGTCGCGATGCCGAATCCTGTGTCCGCGACCTCGAAGCCCTGCCCGCGGCACCGGCGGCACTGGGCCGGTTGCGTGCCTGGTTTCGCGCCGCCCCCGCCGCAATCGCGGCAGTTTTGCTCGGAGGGCACGGTGAACGTCTTGCTGACGCCGGTCGCGGCTTCGAGCAGGTCCAGATCGAGGACCGCGGCGATGTTCTCCCCGCGCCGCGGACCGCGCTGCCGGCGCCCGCCCCCACCACCGCCGAAGAACCCGCCGAGGAAGTCGCCGAGGAGGTCGCCCAGATCGACGCCCACGCCCTCACTGCTGGCCCCGCCCTGCACACCGGCGTGGCCGTGCCGGTCGTAGCGGGCGCGCTTGTTCGGGTCGTTCAGTATCGCGTAGGCCTCGTCGACTTCGGCGTACCGAATTTTCGCCTCGTCGTCGCCAATGTTGCGGTCCGGGTGGTACCGCTTCGCGAGTTGCCGGTACGCCTTGGTGATCTCCACCTCGGTGGACGTGCGGATGACGCCCAGCACCTCGTAGTAGTCGCGCTTCTCGGCCATAGGTTTGGGCGGTGAACTGGGGGTAATTGAAAAGACACAATACCCATGATAGGCAGCACGCGGTAATGGGCACACAGACAAGCACATGGCTTCCGCCCTGTGCTACGGAAGACGGCCCCTCCGGGGCGGAAGACAGAAACACCCACGGATCAGATCAGGTGTCTTTCTCTTCGCCCCGGAGCGCCTGTGTTGAAGGTCAAGGGAAAAACACGCGATTAGGCGGTGGCGACGTTCGGGGTCCACGGTTTGTTGTCGCGGATCATGGCATTAAGGATGACGAGGAGCTTGCGCATCGCCGCCACCTGCGCGACCTTGATCGCTTTACCCGCCTTTCGCCGCTTCTGATAGAACGCGCGGATCGGCTCGTTGTACCGCACGGCCGAGAGGATCGCCATGTACAGGCCGCTCCGAACGCCCGCGCGCCCGCCGGCGATCGAACGGGTGCCCGACATCCGGCCACTGTCGCGGCTCATCGGGGCCACGCCCACGAGCGACGCGATCCGCTTGTTCGAGAGCGTTCCCAGCTCCGGGAGCTCGCTCACCAGCACCCGGCTCACGACCGGTCCGATGCCCGGAACCCCTTGGAGCAGGTCGTCCTTGGCGCGCCACACCGGACGCGCTTCAATGAGCTCGGCCAGTTCCTTGTCGACCTGGTCCAGTTGCTTCGAGAGCCACGCGATGTGGGCCCGCACGCTCGTCGCCACGCGCGCGGTCGCCAGGGCCAGGCGGTTGGCCTCCGCGGTGCGCATCTCCAACAGCTGGCGGCGCCGGTCCACGAGACCCGCGAGGGCCACGGCCTCGGCACCGGGGAGCGCCCGGACCTCGGGTCGGATGGCCTCGGCGAAATGGGCCAGTACCGCGGCGTCGATGGCGTCGGTCTTGGCGAACTTGCCGGTGGCCCGGGCGAAGTCCCGTACCTGGCGCGGGTTGACGACGGCCACGGGGTGCCCGGCCGCGGCGAGGGCCGCGGCCACCGCGCCCTCGAACCCCCCGGTGGCTTCGAGGACGATGCGCTCGGGCGCCCGTTCGCCCACGCGCGCGAGTAGGGCCGCAATACCGGTCGGGTCGTTGGTGTAGCGCGCGGCCGATCCGTCGGGCCGCGCGTGGAGGTCGAGATGATCCTTGGAGACATCGATCCCCACGAAACATGCGGTCGTCATGGTGGTGCCCCGATGCACCCGTTCGGCCCGGCCTTGCGAATCCGGTTGGGGTCCACGCGCCTGTTCGGGCTGCGAGGGTGCGAGAGTCGTGGGGTGGTCCTTGCTCCGGGACGGGATTTCACTCCCAAGGGGCGTGCGGCCTACCCCACCACTCTTCGGTTTACGAAACATACAAGGGGCCGTCTGACGTAGCACAGGGCGGAAGCCCTGTGTACCAGCGTGTACCCATCGCGGGCTATCAGGCGATCGCCCCGGTGACCTTGGACTTCTTGTCGTCCTCGTCGATGCGGGTGACCATGACCTCGGTCGTCAGCATGAGGGCGGCGATGCTGGCGGCGTTGGTCAGCGCGCTGCGGGTGACGCGGAGCGGGTCGAGCACGCCGGCCTTGAACATGTCGACGTACTTGCCGGTGTTCGCGTCGTAGCCGATGTTCGGGTCCTTCTCGCCGCGGGTGGTCACCTCGTCGGCCACCACCGCGCCGTCCACGCCGCCGTTCTCGGCGATGGTGCGGATCGGCTTCTCGAGCGCGCGGGCCACGATCTCGGCCCCGATGCGCTCGTCGCCCTTGAGCTTCTCGCCCAGGGCCTCGACCACCGGGATGCACCGGAGCAGGGCCACGCCGCCGCCCGGCACGATGCCCTCGGACACCGCGGCGCGGGTCGCGTGCAGCGCGTCCTCGATGCGGCCCTTGGTCTGCTTCATTTCGGCTTCGGTGGACGCCCCAACCTTGACGATCGCGACCCCGCCGAGGAGCTTCGCGAGGCGCTCGGAGAACTTCTCCTTGTCGTACTCGCTCTCGGTCTGGTTCATCTGGGTGCGGATCGTCTGGGCGCGGGCCTTGATCGCCTCTTCGCGGGCGTCGTCGGGGTCCACGATGATGGTGCAGTTTTCCTTGTCGACCGACACCTGGGTCGCGTGCCCGAGCAGCGCGAACACCTTCGGCTGCGGGCGGGCGCCGCGCTGCTGCTCCGCGGGGCTGATGTCCTCGACGCTGTCGAGCTTGATCCCGAGGTCCTCGCTGACGAACGTGCCGCCGGTGAGGACCGCGATGTCTTCCATCATGGCCTTGCGGCGGTCACCAAACCCGGGCGCCTTCACCGCGCACACTTCGAGCAACTGGCGCAGCCGGTTCACCACCAGGACCGCGAGCGCCTCGCTCTCCACGTCCTCGGCGATGATGAGCAGCGGGCGGCCGGCCTTCGCGACCGCGTCGAGCAGCGGGAGCATCTCGCGCACGTTCGAGAGCTTCTTCTCGAACAGCAGCACGGAGACGTTCTCGTGCTCCCACTTCAGTTCCGGCGTGTTCACCACGAAGTACGGCGAGATGTAGCCCTTGTCGAACTGCATCCCCTCGACGAACTCCAGCACGGTCTCGGAGGTCTTGCCCTCTTCGACCGTGATGACCCCGTCGCGCCCGACCTTCTCGAAGGCGTCGGCCATCAGGGCGCCGATCTTCGGGTCGTTGTTGGCCGAGATCGCGGCCACCTGCTGCATCTCTTCCTTCTTGGAGAGCTTCTTCGTGAGCGTGTCTTCGAGGTGCTTGACCGCGGCGGCCACGGCCTTATCGATGCCGCGCTTCACGGCCATCGGGTTGGCGCCGGCGGTGATGTTCCGCAGTCCCTCCTGGTAGATCGCCAGGGCCAGTACGGTCGCGGTGGTGGTGCCGTCGCCGGCCCCGTCGCTCGTCTTCTGGGCGACCGCGTTCACGAGCTTGGCGCCCATGTTCTCGAACGGGTCGGCGAGGTCGATTTCCTTCGAGACGGTCACGCCGTCCTTGGTGACGGTCGGTCCGCCGAACGACTTGTCGATGATGACGTTCCGGCCGGTCGGCCCGAGCGTCGAACCGACCGCGCGGGCCAGTTTCTCGGCGCCGGTCAGGAGCTTCTTCCGCGCGTCATCGGTATAGAGCAGTTGCTTCGCCATTGTGTCTCCAGGAAGGTATTCACCGCAGAGAACGCAGAGGGCGCGGAGAGAGAACGTGAGATCGGCTGAGTCCCGCTCTCAATCTCTGCGTTCCCGGCGCCCTCTGCGGTGAAATAGAGTTTGAATTACTTGTTCAGCTTGCCGAGGATCTCGGACTCGCGGACGATCTTGTATTCCTTGCCGTTCACTTCGACGTCGGACCCGCTGTACTTGCCGAACAGCACGGTGTCGCCGACCTTCACGGCCAGCACGGTCCGGGTGCCCTTGTCCGAGAGCTTGCCCGGGCCGACCGCGATCACTTTGCCCTGCTGCGGCTTCTGCTTCGCGGTGTCGGGAAGCAGGATGCCGCCGGCCGACTTTTCTTCCGCTTCGGTCGGCTCCAGCACCACGCGGTCGTCGAGCGGCTTCAGGGTCAGTTGCTTTTCTGCTTTGGCCATTGTTGTGCTCCGGTTGAATCTTGTCGGAACCCGGGGTGTCGCCCCGAGGAGTCGCAGTTCTTCGGACTGATTTTGTATTCACCCGATCGGGTGACATTTCTCAGCCCGGGGTAACCCCCCGGGCTGAGAACGAAGCTGTCTACATCATCCCCGGCATGCCACCCATTCCGCCCATGCCACCCATTCCGCCCATGCCACCCATTCCACCCATCCCGCCGCCGTGATCGTGATCGTGATGATCGCCGCCCGCCTTCTTCGGCTCGGGAATGTCCGCGATCATGCACTCGGTGGTGAGGAGCAGGCACGCGACGCTCGCCCCGTGCTGGAGCGCGCTGCGGGTGACCTTGACCGGGTCGATGACGCCGGCTTTGCGGAGGTCGGCGTACTCACCGGTGTCCGCGTTGTACCCGAAATTCTTGTCCGTCCCCTTGAGGATCTTGGACACGACCACGGTGCCGTCCGCGCCCGCGTTCTCCGCGATCATGCGGCAGGGCATTTCGAGCGCCCGGAACAGCACGCGGGCGCCTTCGCCCTCGTCGCCCGCGAGCTTGCTCTTCTCGATCGCTTTACGGGCGTTGAGAAGGGCCACGCCGCCGCCGGGCACGATGCCTTCGGCGATGGCCGCGCGGGTCGCGTGGAGGCTGTCTTCGTACAGCGCCTTGCGCTCCTTCATCGCGGTCTCGGTCGCGCCGCCGACCTTGAGTTGTGCCACGCCGCCGGCGAGCTTCGCCAGGCGCTCTTGCAGCTTCTCGCGGTCGTACTCGCTCTCGGTCTTCTCGATTTCCTTGCGGATCGACTCGGCCCGGCCCTCGATCGAGGCCTTTTCGCCCTTACCCTCGGTAACGGTCGTGTTCTCGGCGTCGATCTTCACCTTCTTCGCGCGCCCGAGCGTCCCCTTGTCGTGGACGACCGTCGGAACCGGCCCCTTGGGGGTCTGCGTGACCGCGTCGAGTTGGATCGCGAGGTCTTTGAAGATCGCCTTACCGCCGGTGAGGATGGCGATGTCTTCCATCATGGCCTTGCGGCGGTCGCCGTAGCCCGGCGCCTTCACCGCACACACCTGAACGACGCCCTTGAGCTTGTTCAGCACCAGGCCCGCGAGCGCGTCGCCCTCGATGTCCTCGGCGATGATGAGCAGTTGGGCCTTTTCCTTGTGCGCCCACTCGAGCAGCGGGAGGATGGTCTTGAGGCTGCTGATCTTCTCTTCGTAGATGAGGATGTACGGGTTCTCGAACTCGCACGTCACCGTTTCGGCGTTGGTGACGAAGTGCGGCGAGAGGTACCCGCGGTCGAACTGCATGCCCTGAACGACGTTAATGACCGTCTCGGCGGTCTTGCCCTCTTCGATGGTGATGACGCCGTTGGCGGCGCCGACCAGTTTCATCGCTTCGGCGAGCTTCTTGCCGATTTCTTTGTCGTTGTTGGCCGCGATGCTGGCGACTTCGGTGATGCTCTTGTTGTCCTTCGGGTCGATGGTCTCGGCGATCTTGGCGAGCTCTTCGACGACCTTATCGACGCTCTTCTGGATGCCGCGCACGATCGCCATCGGGTCGTGCCCGCCGGCGACGCTCTTCAGCCCCTCGCGGAAGATGAATTCGGCGAGAACGGTCGCCGTGGTGGTGCCGTCGCCGGCCACGTCGGAGGTCTTGCTCGCGGCCTCCTTGACGAGCTGCGCGCCCATGTTCTCGAACGGGTCTTTGAGCTCGATGTCTTCGGCGACGGAGACCCCGTCCTTGGTGACGGTCGGCGCGCCCCAACCCTTGTCGAGAACGGCGTTGCGCCCGCGCGGCCCGAGCGTGGAGCGAACAGCACGAGCGAGCTTGCTGGCCCCGGCGAGAAGTTTCTGCCGGGCATCATCGGCGTAGGAAAGTTGCTTGGCTGCCATCGGTCTATCCGCCCGTTGGGAAACGAAAGGGAATATCGTTTTCGCGGTTCACATGCAATGTTTGTGCCGCGAAATGCGGGCGACGCAACCTGTGAAAGGGCAAGCCTTTGGCAAAGCGCGGTGATGGGAAGAAACGGCCCGTGGTGTCAGAGTGGCAGGAACCGCGAGCCGGGCGTGCGGCGAAATGGCAGGCCGGTCGAAGCCGAACGAGCCGCGACCGCAAGGGAGCGGGAAGTGTCTCTCGCTTCCCGCTCCCTTGCGGTCGCGGCTCGCCAAAATGAAAAACCAAAACCGGGTAAACCGACGGGTACGATTAACGATTGTGGCCCATCACCGCTTCACCTCGCGCGGTGGAGGAGCGACCGCGAGCGGCGGTAATTTCGCGAGCAGCGACGAGTATCGAGGCGGGTTGAGCCGAGCCGCTTCGGTCAACGCGGTTCGCGCGCCAGGGATGTCGCCAGTCTTGTGGAGCAGGAAGCCCAACAGAGCGAATGCGTTGGGGTACGTTGGGTCGATTAGGGTCGCGGTTCGTGCCCAGCGGATCGCTTCCGGAAGGTTGTCGCGATCGAGATAAATCGCCCCCAAATTGCTGTAAGCCGCAGCGAGTTTCGGATCGAGCCGCATGGCTTCGCGGAACGAAGCTTCAGCGCCCTTCAGGTCATCCATCCGGTGCCGCACCAAACCCAAATTGTCGTGTGCTTTTGCATCGAGCGGGCTGAGCCGGACGAGTTCCCCCCACGCGGCAGCAGCCCCCGCCCAATCGCCCTTGGCGTACAGCGTGACACCCAAATTGTTGTGCGGAGGCGGATAGGTCGGGTCGATCCGAATCGCGCCTCGAAGGGCCGCGACTGCCCCATCGTAATCACCCTGCGTGTACAGCGCGAGACCCAGATTATTCCAGGTGGTGAGGTGCTCGGGTCGGAGCGCACGGGCGGCCTCGTAAGGGCCGATTTGTCGCCCGCCCTTCTGCCACAGAGCCAACACGAACGCCAACTGGAAATCGGCCGGGTACCGCCCGCGTGCGGCCGATAGCATCGGAACGGGGTTCAAGCCGTTCCGTTCCATCAACTCGGCCAGCGAACCGAGCGCGGTGGAAGAAACCGCTGCCGAATCCGCTTCCGCAGCGAGTTTCGCGACGGCGGCCTTATTCGTGCGAACGGCGGGATCACGGAACCGGTCGGTCCACGGTCCGGGATCAGCACGCCGGGCGATTTCCAACAACCGCTCCCGAACCTTCACGTCCGGTTCGTACAGCGACCAGTCGTCCAACGCGGCCACGGTTTCAATCCGCACACTCGACGCCGTCACACGCCGCGCAGCTTCGATGGGATCGAGGGTCGTCACATCTAGCCCGCGACCCGTGAACGCCTTTCGGTAGCCGGGCGGTGCGCTCTGAGTGTTGAACTCTCCTCTCCCGTTCGCGATCACGAACACCCACTTGCGGAACCGCACCTCGTCCAGTTCGGTGACGAACGACAAATCGGCTCGAGCCTGTTCGACCTCCGCGAGTCGTTCCGGCGCCCCACCGCGGGCCAAACTCTCGGCCTGCGCGAGCGCGGTCCCGGCCTGACCGAACTTGTACTGCTTGTGGAGGTCGGCCGCGAGCCGCAGGCTGGCCTCGACGCCTTGCTGGGCTTGCGCGCTCTTGTTACGGGCCTCGGCGTCGCGCTCGCCCACGAGCCGCGCCTCGACCGCCCGGCGATCCGCCTCCGCGTGCTCACTGTCCGCGAGTCGCTCGGCCGCTTCGCGCTGGGCCGTGAGTTTCCGTTCGGCCGCCTGCCGGTCCTGCCACCACGCGATGGACCCACCTCCAGCCACCATCAGCAACACCGCGAACGCCAGCGCCAACTGGACGCGCCGGCGCTTCCGCTGTTCCGTCAGTCGCGCCTCGGCTTCGCGCCGGGTGTTCACCGCCTCGGTCGTCCGCGCTTCGGCCGCGGCGCGGTCGCGCTGGGCGCGGCTCAGGCGCTCCTCGACACCCGCCCGGTACGCGCTTACAGCTTCGGCCACGGCCGCGCCGTCCGGGTACCGGGCATCGGGCTCGGGCGCAAGGCACCGGCGCGCGACCGCGATCAGTTCCGCATCGGCCCCACTCGCATCAAGTTGCGCGAAGCAGTCGCTCAGTTGCGCCTGGGCCGCCTTCATCACGGTGTCGAAGACGGTATTACCAAGAAACGGCGGTTTGCCGGTCAGCATGACGGCCAGGATGCCGCCGAGCGCGAACACATCGGCCCGCACATCGACCGGTTCGCCTCGCGCCTGCTCCGGCGCCATGAACGCGGGCGTGCCCTTCACCTGACCGGCGATTGTCTCCACTGCGTGCGGATCGCGGAGCGTGGGTACGTTCGTCGCGGTGCCCTCTTGGTCCGCGGTGCGGATCTCCTTCGCGAGCCCCCAATCCATGACCTGCACTTCGCCGAACGCCCCGACCATGACGTTCGATGGCTTCAGGTCGCGGTGAATGATCCCCTGGGAGTGCGCGAAGCCCACCGTCTGGCAAATTTGCTCGAACGACGCCGGGAGCCGCGGGAGGTCCGAGCGCCGCAATTCCTCGGTGAGCGTGCGCCCGTGGATGAGTTTCATGACCAGGTAGGGGCGCCCGTCCGATAGGGTGCCGAGCGCGTGTACGGGCGGTATGCCCGGGTGCGCGAGCCGGGCTGTTACCTTGGACTCGATCACGAACCGGTCGGCGTCCAACCCCGCGTGCATCACCTTGATTGCCACGTCGCGTGCGAAAGCGAGATCGTGCGCGGCGAACACGACGCCCATTCCGCCGCGCGCGATCTCGCTCGACACAACATACCCCGGCAGCGCCGGGAGCGCATCGGAATCGAAGCGCGGCGGCAAGTCGCGCTGCACCTCGGTCACTGTTGTCCGCGGTGGGCTCTGAATTGTTGGATCGTCAGCCATTGGGCGCTCGCACTCTGAAGAATCTGCTACTTCTCGTCCCTGGACCCGATCTCTTTACGAAGCGATTCCATTTTCGCTTGCAGTTCCTTCACGGTCGCCTGGAACGCGGGCCGGTTCGCGAGGTTCACGCGCTCCTCGGGATCTTTTTCCAGATCGTACAGTTCAAACTCCTCGCGGAACTTGAACGGCGGATCGTAGTAGTGAATGAATTTCCATTTCGGGGTCCGAACGCCACGGTGCTTGTTCACGTTGTGCGACACGTCCGGGAACTCGAAATACTCGTAGTACCACGCTTCCCGCGGAACCATGTGCGGCGGGAGCGGTCCGGTCGGTGGAATCAGTGCGAACGGGAGCACACTTCGCCCGTGCATTGTCTTTGGTGCCGGCGTGCCCGCAAGGTCCAGCAGCGTCGGCGCGATGTCCACGTTCAGCACCATCGGGTCGAGTTTCGTGCCGATCGGCCGATAGTGCTTCTGCGTCACTTTCGGCAACTTCACCAACAGCGGAACGCGGATGCTCGGTTCGTGCATGAACCGCTTGTCGAACCGCTGCCATTCGCCCAGAAAGAACCCGTTGTCCGACGTGTACATGACCGCCGTGTCGTCGGCGATTTTCAGGTCGTCGAGCGCCTTCAGCACCTTGCCCACGTTGTCGTCTACGCCGGTGAGACACCGGCAGTAGTCGCGGATCATGCCATCGAAATCCTTCGTGTCCGGGTACTGGCCGATCATGTTCGCGGCCTGAAGGAACGCGCGCGGCTTACCGGTGCCAGCGTCCTCCCACAACGCGGGCTTCTTCACAACGGCGTCCGCGTACAGTTCCTTGTGCCGCGCTGCGGGCTGCCACGCCCGGTGTGGCGCTTTGAAGAACAGGAATAACACGAACGGCTTCCGCTCCTTGCTACTCTCCGGTCCCTTTTTAACCCACTCGATTGCCTTGTCCGTCACGACGTCATCGATCCAGCCGTCGTAGGGCTTGTCCGGGCCGATCTTGCCGTCCGCCCCGCTCTCGGCGATCACCGGCTTGAGGTAGTTCCCCTGCCCCTGGAAGCCGAAGTAGTAGTCCCAGGTCTTTTCGCGGAAGTGCCCGGGAACGTGTGACTTCCCGCAGAACGCGACCTCGTAGCCCGCCTTCCGCAATTCGTCGGGCAGCCACGGCGAATCGGGATTGAGCTTCGTGCCCATGTTGTCGCGGACACCGTTCGCGTGCGAATATTGCCCCGTGAGGAGAGACGCGCGGCTCGGTGCGCACAGGGCGTTGGTCACGAAGGCGTTCGTATAGCGGTAGCCCTCCTTCGCGATGCGGTCCATGTTCGGCGTCTTGATGAACGGGTGGCCGGCACACGACATGAAGTCGTGCCGCTGGTCGTCCGTCATCATCACGATGATGTTGGGCTTGTCCGCCGCGCGAACGGGGAACGCGCACGCCGCGAGGAACGCAACCGAGAGGAGCAGTCGCATGGAGAACTCCGGGAAGGAACGCGACCGAAGTATAACGCGGCGTGCCCTCTCGTTCACGCCGACAGATCACCTTTTGCCGACTCGCGGTGTCGGAGACAATGACCGCACCCTTTTCCCCGTGAGGCCCGCCCGATGCGAAAAGAAGAACTCGACGGCGAACAGGTGTTCGTGATCCACGATTTCCTCACACCGGAAGAGTGCGCGGAATACGTCCGCGTGACCGAGGCCGTGGGCTACGGCGCCGCGCCCATCAGCACGGGCGCCGGGTTCGTGATGGCCCCGGAAGTTCGGAACAACGAGCGCGTGATGGTCGATAACTTCGCCTGGGCCGCCGAGCTCTGGGGCCGGGCGAAACCGCTCCTGCCGTCCCCGTACCGCGGGCGCGAAGCGACCGCACTGAACGAGCGGTTCCGCTTCTACCGCTACGACCCGGGACAGACGTTCCGCCCCCACACCGACGGGGCCTTCGCCCGGAACGACGAGCGGAGCCAGTTCACGTTTATGGTGTACCTGAGCGGCGAATGTGAGGGCGGCGAAACCGTCATTTACATCCAGGACGACGGACTGGTACTTCCCGATGGGACCGACATCCGCGTGAAGCCCGAAGCGGGTAAGGCGCTGGTGTTCTTCCACTACCTGTTGCACGAAGGGGCGCCGGTCCGCGCCGGGCGCAAGTACGTTCTGCGAACCGATGTGATGTACCACGTGGGGCGGGACGAATGACCCGCGTGCTGAGCAACCAACATGTGGGGCGGAGAAAAGCTCAGTTAAATTGCCGCTCCCCCAAATCGCCCTCAACATACCCACCACGGAAGATCATGTCGCGCCCCAAAGCAACCGCCGCTGCGCTCAAACAATTATCCGACGAGGGAGATGGCACGGACAAGGATCAGGCAGCCGAGACGCTCCGCTCCGCTTTATCGAGCGGGACGAGTGCGGTCGTCGCTCAGGCGGCAGAGTTGGCCGGGCGCCTCGCCCTACCTCGGCTCGCGCGTGACTTGTGTGCCGCGTTCGAGCGCTTCAGCGGCGACGGGATGCGCGCGGACCGGTACTGTGCGGCGAAAGTCGCGATTGTGAACGCGCTGCGCCGACTCAAAATCGAGCGCGCCGCACCGTACCTCAACGGAATGACGTGCTACTGGCCCGCCCGTCCCAATAAAGGTAGTCGCGACGCGGCCGCCGAGTTGCGAATCGCCGCGGCTTATGCTCACGCAGAACTGGGTTCCGCATCGGAGGTCGACGAACTGGCGGGTTTGCTCGCGGACCCGACCGAGGACGTGCGACTGGCCGCGGTCCACTGCGTCGCCGCGCTGGGGGGAGCGATTTGCGGCCCGCTCTTGAAGCTGAAGATCCTTCTCGGTGACGACAGCCCGAGTGTCATGGCCGCGGGCTTCGAGCAGGTTCTCGCGTGTGACAAAGTGAGGTACTTCCAGGTTGTCGCTGACCATCTGGATAGTCAAGACTCGCGGGTTCGGGCGCACGCGGCACTCGCCATCGGTCAATCTCGGGCGCCGGGTGCGTTGGACCTCCTTACTGCCAAATGGAAGAGCACCTTCGACGACGATTTCAAACCCGACCTGCTCACCGCCATCGCACTTTTACGGGACGACCGGGCGGTCGAGTTCCTTCTCTCTTTACTCGAGAACCACCGGGGCACCGCCCGCGACGCCCTCGCCGCGCTCGCGCACTGCCACATGCCTCGGGTCCGGCAGCAAGTCGAAGAAGCAATCGCGCGCGTCGACGACCGCGAACTCCGCCGACACTTCGAGGAATTGTTTTAGTCCCATTTCAGTTCCCTTGTAGCGAGTCGCGACCACAATGGAGTGAGAGGTTCCCGGATTGTAACGAGCCGCGACCGCAAGGGAGCGGGAGGGGCAACCGTTTATCTTCGCTGTTCCACCCACGGGAAGCCCCGCTCCTTTGCGGTCGCGGCTCGTTCGGTCGCTATGTGGATCTCGAAACGAGACTAGTGTGAGCGATCTGCCCAAACGAGTAACTGCCCTCACCCGTTACGCACTTTGAGCGTTTGCAGGGCGCCGCTGCCGTCGCACAATGGCACGCTGGCGCTGGGATCGGCCAACACTTCCGCCAGAGTGCTGTTGCGGAACGCCTCTTCCACCGTGGCCATTGCCGCGTCCATGCGCCGGTGCAGCGGGCAAAGATTGGCCCCGTGGTTCGGCAGGTTCAGCGGGCACGTCGCGATCCGCACGATCGGTTCTACCGCGTTCACCACGTCGAGAATCGTGACCTCTTCCGGCGTTTTCGTCAACGAGACCCCACCACCCACCCCGCGCTGCGTCTCGACGAGCCCTTTCTTGGCCAGCCCCTGAAGGATCTTCGAGAGGTAGTCTTTCGGCACCTGGGTCGCGTCCGCGATCTGCGCCGTCGTTCGCGCTTTTGGGGCCTCGTGCGCTAGGTGAATCACCGCGCGCAGGGCGTATTCCACCGTTCGCGAGAACATCCTTACGGCCCCTGAGTCGCGCGTGAGTGCGTCTTCGATCTGCAAATTTCATTATAGCGGCTGGACTCGATTCGATAAATAGGATAAATTAGTCCTGTTTCCGCCTCGCACGCTTTTCCCGTGCGATCCTCTCTCAAGGGAGCCACACGTGACACACATTGACGAACCGCGGTTGGAATCGGATCTGGGGTACCGCTTCGGGTACGTCGCGGGATTCATGGGGTTCGGGGCGGACGACATCGCGGCCATTCACGGCGCGGCGCCGGTCCTCGCGCCGCTCGTGCCGGGCCTCGTCGATGCCGTGTACAACAAGCTCTTCCAACAGGACGCGACCTGGCGCCACTTCGTCCCGCGCCAGCACGGGTACCAGGGCGAGGTGCCGAAGACCGTCGACCAGCTCGCAATGGACCACCCGCAGATCCAGTTCCGCAAGCAGCACCTGGGCCGGTACCTCGCGGCCCTCGTGACGAAGCCCTACGACGGCAAAATGGTCGAGTACCTCGACATGGTCGGGAAGATGCACACGCCGAAGGCGGGGAGCAAGGATCTCGACGTGCCGCTCGTGCAGATGAACGCGCTACTGGGCTTCGTGGCCGACGCGCTGACCGCCACGATCCTGGGATTGGGGCTCGATCGGGACACCGAAGTGAAGACGCTCCGCGCGTTCGGTAAACTGCTGTGGATTCAAAACGACCTGGTTACGCGCCACTACCAGGGCGAAGTCGTGAGGTCGTAAAGTCATAACGTCGCAAGTCGTAAAGTCGAAGACCTCAACCATCGGGTCTTCGACTTTACGACTTGCGACGTTATGACTTTACGACCTCTTTATGAATTATCCTTCGACCACTTCCTCTTCCGCGCCCTCTTCCTTCTCCACCGCGGACTCTTCAGGCGCGGCGTTGGTTCCGTCGCGACCCTCGCCGAGGAACAGGAGGAGCGGGCTGGCGACGAAGATCGAGCTGTAGGTGCTGACCAGCACGCCCATCACCATCACGAACGCGAACAGGTGAACGCCCTCGCCGCCGAACATGTAGAGCACGATCGACGCGAGGAACACCGTCATCGAGGTCAGGATCGTCCGGCTCAGCGTCTGGTTCACGCTGTCGTTAATCATCTGCGGGGTCAGCGTCGGGTTCTTCCCGCGGACCTCGCGGATCCGGGCGAAGTTCACGATGATCTCGTTCACCGAGTACCCGACGAGGGTGAGCAGGGCCGCGACCGTCGCGAGGTCGATCTTGAAGTCCTCGATCCCGAGGAACCCGAGCCCGGGGATCATGTGCAGGTAGTGGCACGCGGCAATGGCCCCGACGGTGAAGCACAGGTCGTGGACCAAGCAGATCACGGCCGCGAGGCCGAACGTCCAGTTCCCGAACCGGAACCAGAGGTACAGGAGGATCGCGATCCAGCTCAGGGTGATCGCGATGAGCGCCTTCTCGCGGGTATCGGACGCGAGCTGGCTGTCGAACACTTCCAGCCGCTCCGGTTCCGGGGTGCTGTCGAACGCTCGCTTCGCACCCGCCACGATCTCCTTGAGGGCCGCGAGTTGCTGCTCGCGGGCCTTCGCATCGACGCCGGGGGCGCCCGGTGCGGACGCCAGGAGCGACAGCGACTGGTTGCGCGACACGTCCAACTTCATCTGCTTGAACCGGCCGTCCACTTGCTCGTCGACGCTGGTGAGCGCGAACGCATCGGCCCCGCCCTCGCCCCCGAGCTTCTTGAACTCGCGCTCGAACAGTTCCTGCGTGAAGTTCCGCGACGTCGGCTTGTCGAAGCTCAACGTCACGGTCGCGCCGGTGATCGGGCCGGGCGTCATGGTCGCCCCGTCCATCATGGAGCCGGTCTCGGTCTGCAGGAGCCGGTCGAGCGACGCCTGCACGATGGCCCGCTGCTTCTCCGTCGTCCGGATGGTGAAGTACCGGCTCTTGCCGTCGCCGTAGTCCTCACCGGAGAGGAACATTTGCTCCACGGACACGTCGGGCAGGTGGCTAACGCGCTGCCGGATGTCGTCCTTCATCTCGGCTTCCGTGGTGCCGTCCGGCTTCGCCGTCAGAGTCACGGTGCTCTTCGTACCGTCGTTGTAGGTGACCGTGTAAACCCACGTGTTCACCGACTCGCTCCCGGTCGGCTTGTTTTCCCAAACGATCGCGTCGTCGCCGGGCTTCACCGCGAGCTTGGTCTTCTGGGCTTCCTCGCCGAACAGTTCGCGGAACCCGAGCTTCTGGTCCTGGGTCTTCGTGAGCCCACGCTCTTCGCCGGCCTTCAGCTTGCCGGCGAACACGGTGCCGCCGCGGAAGTCCACGTTCAACCCGGCCTCGCCGCGGTGGAGGAACAGCGCCAACCCCAGCACGGTCAGCACGCCGGTGATCGAGAAGAAGATGCGCCGGTACCGCATCGGGTTGAAGTTGGGCCGCTCGAACAACCGCATCATCTTCAGCTCGGTCAGCCACCGCTTGTGCAGCCAGAAGTCGAACATCAGCCGCGTCATGTAGAGCGAGGTGAAGAGGCTGATGATGAGCCCGACCGAGAGGCTGATGGCGAACCCCTTGAGCTGGTCGTTGCCCGCGGAGTACAGCACGATCGCGGTGAAGATGCTCGTCAAGTGGGTGTCGATAATCGTGAGGAACGCCCGTTCGTAGCCGTTGCGGAGCGCGGTGGCGATGTTCGCCCCCTTGTTCCGCTCCTCGCGGAGCCGCTCGTAAATCAGCACGTTGGCGTCGACCGCCATACCGAGCGTGAGCACCAACCCGGCCAGCCCAGGCAGCGTGAACGCCGCGTTCACCGCGACCATGAACCCGACCGTCAGGAGCAAGTTCGCGAAGAGCGCGACGCACGCCACCATCCCGGCGAACCGGTAGTAGACGACCATGAACACGAGCACCGCGATGAACGCGAAGCCGATGGCCGTCGTCCCGCGGAAGATCGTGTCGGCCCCGAGGGTCGGCCCGATGGTGTTTTCGCTGACCGGCTTCTCGCGGAGTTCGGCCGAGAGCGCCCCGCTCCGCAGGATGTGAACCAGTCGGTCCACCGTCTTGCGGTCGAACTTACCGGTGATCTGCCCCTGGCTACCGATTTCGCTCTGGAGCGTGGGAGCGGACACGACGCGGTCGTCGAGGAGGATCGCGAGGTTCCGGGTCGTGCTCCCGGTCGGCTTGTTGCGCCGGGTGATCTTACCGAACTGCTGGCCGCCGGCCGAGTTGAACGTGAACCCGACGGACGGGCTGAACGACTTGTCGGTCTCGGCGGTCGCGGTGATGGTGATCGCGCCGCCGACGCGGAGCGTGTCCTCGGGCGACACGCGGGTGAGTACGAAGTACTCGTACTTCTTCCGGTTCACCATCGCTTTAATTTCTTCGTCGCTCTTGCCCACGTTATCTCTATCCGCGCGGAGCCGCTTCTCGTCCATTTCCTCTTTGGCCAGTTGCTCGGCGCCGATCGCCTTGCGGCTGAAGAGCAGCATGTTGCAGTTGACGTAATCGACCGGGGAGCCGTCGCGGACCGGGACCGGCTTGTCGCGCTGGGCGGCGAGGGCGGCCCAGCGCGGGTCGGCGCCCTCCTGGTCGTTACTCAGGCCCAGGGTCTTGCGCTCTTCCGCGCCCAGTTCCGACCACACGTAGCGGACCCGCGCCTTGCTGTCGCCGATGTCCACGTTGTACTCGTCCGCGGGCGCCTCGGGCGGCAGCCCCTTGCGGGCGCGGTCTTCGAGGTCGGCCGGCGACTTCGCTTCGAGCAACTGCCGCGCGGCCAGAACCCCGGCCTGGTCGTCCACCCCGTTCGCGAGGATGCGGAACTCCAGCACGCCCATCTGGGAGATGAGCCGCTTCACCTCTTCGATGTCTTCTTTCGACAGGTTGGCCCGGCCGCTCGACGCCCCGCCGGTCGGCAGGATGATCTCGAGCCGGCTGTCGCCGAGGGGCCGCACGGTCACGTTCTTGATGTCGGTGGGGTCGATCCGGCGCTTGATCTGCCCGGCGAGGTTGTTCATTTCCTCGGTCGAGAGCCCCTCGGCGCGCCCCGCGTTCCCCGGCGGGCGCGGGCCGCTCTCGGTGCTCCCGAGGGCCTCTTTACGAGCCTTCGTGCGCTCGAGGTTGATCTCGTACACCAGAATGGTGCCACCGGCGAGGTCGATGCCCAGCCGGTACTTCTGGAGCTGCACGGCGAACAGCGCCGCCACGAGGCACGGGACCAAGCAGATCAAAAGGCCGCGGATGAAGTTCCGTTGCATGGCGTGTGAACCATTCCTGAGACGGTCCGGCGACTCCCCCGGCGGGGAGCGTGCCGAACGTCGGCGTCCTGTGTGACTGTGATGCCCGCGATTACTGTTTGGCCGCTTCCGCGTCGTCCGAGCCGAGAACCTGGACGACCACGTTGCGCTTGATCCGCAGCTTCGTATCCTCGGAGCGGATCACGATCTCGTCCTCGCCGTCCTTCGCCGAAACGACGGTAGCGACGATCCCCGCGTTGGTCAGCACCTTGGTCCCGCGCTTGACCGACGCGATCACCTTCTCCTGGTCCTTCTTCTGCCGGCGCTGGGCCGGGAAGACGACGACGAGCAGGAACAGCACCACCAACCCGATGATGAACAGCGGCGCCATCGGGCCGCCGGGTAGGGCGCCCTGCGGCGGCTGTTGCCCTTCTTGTGCGAATAATAAGAGCAAGCTCATTGTCACCCTGCGTTCCTAACTCTCGGCGCCGCGTCCGCGGTTGCATCACAACAGAGCTGGTTTTCAGCGTTCGCGATGAAAACGGCACCCGGTCGCTACAATCGGAACGTTCAATTTAGGGAGCCGCGTTCCAGCGGGCAAGGCAACCGGCGTGGAAGGCCGCGAACCGGCCCTCCGCGATGGCTTTTCGGGCGTCCGCCATCAACCGCAAGTAGAACGCGATGTTGTGCAGGCTCAGCAGCGTCGGCCCCAACATCTCGTCGGCCGCGAACAGGTGGTGCAGGTAGCCCCGCGAGTAGTTCCCGCAGCAGTAGCACGCGCAATCGGACGCGACGGGGCTCGGATCTCGTCGGTGTTTCGCGTTCCGCAGGCGAATCGGCCCGTCGCTCGTGAACGCGAGGGCGTTCCGCCCGTTGCGGGTCGGCATCACGCAGTCGAACATGTCGATCCCGGCCGCGACCCCGGCGAGCAGGTCCTGTGGTCGCCCCACACCCATGAGGTACCGGGGTTTGTGTTCGGGCAAGCACGCCGTACACGCGGGCAGGGCGGCGTGCATGGCTTCGGGCGCTTCGCCCACACTGAACCCACCCAGTGCGTACCCCGGGAAATCCATCGCCACGAGTTCGCGGGCGCACTCCGCACGCAGATCGAGGTTCAACCCGCCCTGAACGATCGCGAATTGTGCCTGATCGGGTTTGGTGTGGTGCCTTTTACAGCGTTCCGCCCAGCGAATGGTGCGGAGAACCGCGGCGCGCATCTTCGCCGGTTCGGAGTCGGCCGGCGGGCACTCGTCGAGCACCATCGCGATATCGGAGCCGAGGTTCTGCTGGATCTCGACGGCGCGCTCGGGCGTGAGTTCGAGCGGGGAACCATCGATGTGACTTTTGAACTTCGCCCCGTGGTCGGTGATCTTCACCTGCCCCGCGAGACTGAACACTTGAAAGCCGCCCGAATCCGTGAGGATCGGACCGTTCCAGTGCATGAACTTGTGTAGCCCGCCGAAGTCGCGAACGATCTCGTCGCCGGGCCGGAGTGCGAGGTGGTAGGTGTTCCCGAGGATGATGTGCGCGCCGGCGTCGCGGACCATCTCCGGGGTCAACCCTTTAACGGTGGCCTGCGTACCCACGGGCATGAACGCGGGTGTCGGCACCGCGCCGTGGGGTGTGGTGAAAGTGCCGGCTCGGGCGGTCCCGTCGGTCGCGTGGAGGGTGAAGTGCATAGACGGCGAACCCCGGCCGCAAGGCCGGGGGTGTGAAGGTCATCCGATGACAGCGAGAGCCGTACTGACGTGACGGACCGTCGCGAAGCGGTGGAAGTGCCCCGGCCTTGTGGCCGGGGCATCGCCGAATGCTCAGTCCCCGCGGAGCTTGAGGTTGAACTGTCCGAGGCGCTCGCGGACCTCCGTGAGCGAGGTCTGACCGAAGTTTTTCGCTTCGAGCAGTTCGTCGGCGGTACGCTGGACGAGTTCGCCCAGGGTGCCGATGTTCAGTCGGTTCATGCACTTGCGCGCACGAACGGAGAGGTTCAGGTCGCTCACCGGTTTGTTGAGCGTGGCCTGTTCTTCCGGGCTGAGGTTCTGCTGCGGGCGGTAGCGGAACTCGTACTGCTGCCCCTGGTCGAGCGACTGCCCGATGCGCAGTTGCTTCGCGTTCATGATGATCTTGATCTCTTCGAGCGAGGTTTCGCCGAAGTTCTTGCTCGCGAGCAGTTGCGATTCGGTGACGCGCGTGAGGTCGCCGAGCGTGCGGATGTTCATCCGCTTGAGGCAGTTGCGGCTGCGGACCGACAGCTCGAAGTCGGTGATCGGGATCTCGAGCACGACGCTGTTGGCCCGGTTGAGTTGCTCGTCTTCCGGGTCGTAGTGCATCGAGAGCGACGCTTCGGAGTCCTTCACGAACAGCTTGGCGCGCTCGTCGCGCGGGTCGGCCTTCGCGAGCCGGCGGTAGCAGTCCGCGGCCTTGTCGTACATGTCGTTGTCTTCGTACAGCACGCCGAGGTTGTACAGCACGCCCTTACCAACGGGCGGGTACTTCAGGCACCGCTCGTAGTACCCGATGGCGTCGTGGTCGTTGCCCTGCTGGTCGTTCAGGAAGCCCAGGCGGAACAGGGCCGCCGAGTGCCGGGGTTCGAGCTCAACGGCGCGCTCGAAGTACTTCGCGGCCCGGGGGATATCGCCCTCGGCCTCCGCGAGCGCGCCTTCCTGGTAGTAGTATTCGGCGTTGTGCGCGGCCGCGTCTTTCAGCTTGGTGAGCGTGGTCTTGGCTTCGCCGAGGTGCCCCTGCAACCGGAGCACGCCGGCGCGCTGGAGTTGTACCGATTGCGGCGCGTAGCCCGACTTTTCGGCCTTCTCGAAGGCTTTCACGGCCGCGTCGTAGTGGTCGGTGTTGTCCGTCTCGTCTTCTACATACGGCCGCGACTGGCCGAGCGTAACGTGCGCCTGGCCGAGGAAGAACGCGGCCAGCGGGCCTTCCGCTTTGTGCAGGTGGTCCACCGCGGAGCGGACGTGACCGAGGAAGTAGTTGGCGACACCGAGCTTGAGGTGGATCTTCTTTTGTTGGGGAGCGGCGGCGACCGCGAGCCGCTTCGTGAGGGTGTCGATGATGTCTTTGAGGGCACGAACCTGCGGGCCGCCCTGGGCCAACCCTTCCCGCAACCGCCCGACCATACCGCCTTCAAAGTCTTCGCGCTCGACGAGAAGCGCCCGCAGATCGATGAGAGATTCCGTCACGTCTGGCTCCCAGGGGGCCGACCGTTCCATTCCTCGGACCGGGTTCCGCGGAACCCGAAAGTTCCACTTGGGGACCCGACCGAGCGCCCACTAAGGGGAGGAACAGTGCGACCCAAAACTCACTAGCCGGGCCTTGCCGCGCGTCGGCAGATCGCGCGAGAGCCGGCGAAAATAACGTGCCGTGCCGAAGAGAGGCATAATAACGACCGCACCTGCGTTTTGGCAAGACCACCCAAACGGGCGCTGCGCGGCGCTCGGCCCGGCGAATCGTTGACGCGGGGCCTCTCATCCCTTAATGTCGGCGACTGAGCAAGCCAGCCCTCCTCACCTCCCTCCCTTAAAAATGGAGGGGCCAAAACCGACCCGCGCTCTTTCTCCCCTTCCTTTGAGGGAGGGGTTGAGGGCCGGTCTCTTCGAGGTTTCCTCATGCTCTCGCGCCGCGACGCTCTTGCGCTTCCTGCTGCCGCCGGCCTCCTGTCGTCTCGCCCCTTCCTGCAATTCGCATTTGCCGCCGACACCGAAGATCCCACGAAGGTGTTCACCGACGGCAAAAAGCCGACCGACGCGCGCCTCGGCGCGCCGAAGACGCTCAACGATTACTTCCCGTTCGTCGTGCCGAAGTCGAAAGAGGCGTGGGAAGCGCGCCGGAAGCAGCTCCGTGAACAG
Organism: Gemmata palustris; assembly: GCF_017939745.1. Taxonomy (NCBI): domain Bacteria; kingdom Pseudomonadati; phylum Planctomycetota; class Planctomycetia; order Gemmatales; family Gemmataceae; genus Gemmata; species Gemmata palustris. The sequence continues at coordinate 7,589,975 of NZ_JAGKQQ010000001.1, forward strand.
TTGCTCGTCGCCACGGGCCTCTGGCCGCTGCCGGAGAAGACGCCGCTCAACGCGACCGTTCACGGCAAGATCGATAAGGGCGATTACACGATCGAGAAGGTGTACTTCGCCAGCACCCCGGGCCACTACGTGTGCGGGAACCTGTACCGACCGGTCGGCCCCGACTCCAGCAAACCCGCGAAGTTCCCCGGGGTACTGTTCGCACACGGCCACTGGGAAAACGGCCGGCTCCATGATGCGGGCGAAAAGGCCGGCAAAGCGAACGTCGATGGCGGCGGCGAACCGGACATGGATCGCGGTCGGTACTTCCTGCAGGCACTACCGGCGACACTCGCGAAACTCGGGTTCGTCGTGTTCCACTACGACATGGTGGGCGTCGCCGATAGCACCGCGATCCCGCACGGGAAGGGCTTCGCGGATGCCGAAGGCGAACTGCGACTGCAAAGCGCGATGGGCCTCCAAACTTGGAACAGCGTTCGCGCGCTTGACTTCCTCGCGGGGTTGCCCGACGTGGACACCACGCGCCTGGGCATGACCGGCGCGAGCGGCGGCGGCACGCAGACGTTCATGCTCGCGGCCATTGATGACCGACTCGCGGTGGTGTTCCCCGCGGTGATGGTCAGTACGGGGATGCAGGGCGGGTGCGTGTGCGAGAACTGTTCGCTGCTCCGCGTGAACACCGGTAACGTGGAAATCGCCGGGTTGTTCGCGCCCAAACCCCAGGCCATGAGTGCCGCGAACGACTGGACGAAGGAGCTGATGACAAAAGGCTACCCCGAACTCCAACAGCTTTACGGGCTGTACGGGGCGAAGGACAAAGTTGCGGCAAAAGCGTGGCTCGAATACGGTCACCAGTACAACGTCCACGCCCGCGAAATGATGTACGCTTGGCTCCAGAAACACCTTCAGGGCAAGGGCGAAACAGTGAAGGAGCCGGCGTTCAAGCCGGTCGCGCCGACGTCGGGGTTGAGCGTCTTCGACGACAAGCACCCGCGCCCGAAGGACGAACTCGGCGCGAAGGCACTCCGCGAAGTGATGGCGAAAGCCAGCGATGAGCAAATCGCGAAACTCACCCCGAAGGACGCCGAGAGCCTGAAGGAGTTCCAGCGCGTGGTGGGGACCGCACTGCAGATGATGGTGAACAGCGAACTACCCAAGGAGATCGCGGTTCGGACCGGACCACTGGAGTCGAAGGGCGACGGTCACACCGTTCACCGCGCCGTGTTCGGTCGCAAGGATGAGAAAGACGCGGTGCCGGCGTGCGGCGTGATCGGAGCGAAATTTACCGGCGACAGGGTCGCGATCTGGCTGCACCCGCAGGGGAAAGCGAGTCTCTTCGAGGGCGGTAAAGTCGCACCCGCGGCGAAGTCGATCACCGATGCCGGTGTCGCGATCCTCGCCCCGGATCTGCTCGGTACCGGCGAAAACAGATTCCCGAAATCGTTCCCCGTGGACAAGGGCTTTGCGGGTTACACACACGGCTACAACCGCACGCTGCTCGCCAACCGCGCCCACGATGTGCTCACGCTGATCGCGTTCGGCCGGTCTAACCCCGCGTGGAAAACGCTGTATCTCGTCGGATGGAACGAGTTTGGCCCGGTTGCGATTCTCGCGAAGGCGCTGGCCGGCGACGCGGTCGCGAAGACCGCGGCCGACATGAACCAGTTCAAGTTCGAGGACATCAAGGACACAGCCGATCCGATGCTGCTGCCCGGCGCGGTGAAGTACGGCGGGCTGGGCGCGTTCCTCGCACTGTGCGCGCCGGGCGAGGTGCTCGTTCACAACCACAAGGGCACCGGGAGCGGTCAAGTGTCGCGCGCCGCATACGAGGCCGCGGGCGCCGGCAAGAATCTGACCCGCAGTGCCGAGAAGCTCGAACCCGCGAAGGTCGTTGAATGGTTGGTGAAGTAACGGAGAAGAACCCTAACCTCTCCCCTCCCTTCTCTTAAGAAGGAAAGGGAGAACGACTCCCGCTCGCTGGTGCCGGCGGTTTACTCGATCGCACCCCGCATCAACTCCTCCTCCCTGAAAAGGGCGGGGAGGTTCTGGAAAGCCCGTATGCGCCGCTCCCTCATCGTTGTCGCGTTGCTCCTCGTCGGGCTGTGGCTCAGGTCCGCGTTCTTCGCGGTGGACGCGGCCGAGTTCGTGTACGTCACGCGGTTCGGCCACGTCGAAGCGATCCACGACGGCGGAACCAACGCCGGGTTGCACGTCAAGGCCCCGTGGCCCATCGATTCCGTGCTGCGCATGGACCGGCGCGTGCAGTCGTTCGACCTGCCCGCGGTCGAAGCGCTCACGCGCGACCCCGTGACCCGCACCGTCGACAAGACGCTCGCGGTCGATGCGTTCGTGACGTGGAAGATCCCCGATACCGAATCCGCGGACCGGTTCGTGAAGACCGTCCGCACCCCCGAACAGGCCCAGAAGATCCTCGGCCCGCTCATCAACGGGCGCCTCGCGGCGGTCATCAGCACGATGCCGATCGAAGACCTGATCGGGGTGACCGACACACAAACCACGCTCTCCGCGGTCACCGGCGGGTGGGTCACTGCGCTATCCGAATCGGCGTTCCGTACCGATGATTCCCGGCTCATCGACGAGCGGAACGAGCGCGTGCGCCGGCGGTTGCTCGGCACGGAAAACTTGCACGGCGGCCTCGCGAACCCGACGGACGACATCCGCACGAAGGCCCTCAGCGAGTACGGCATCCAGGTCATCGACATCCGCGTGCGCCGGTTCAGTTACCCGAACGCCGTGCGCGGGAGCATCGCAGAGCGCATCCGCAGCGAGCGCGCGAAGAAGGTGGCCGATTACGAGAGCGACGGCCGCAAGCGCGCCGCGGACATTACCACCGACGCCGACCGCGCGGCTCGCATCATCGAAACTGATGCGAAAGCCCAGAAGACCGTGATCGAGGGCCAAGCCAACGCCGATGCCGCCCGCATCCGCGCCGCAGCCTACGCCCAGGACCGCGAATTCTACCTGTTCCTGGAACAACTGCGGTCCTTCCAGGCGATGCTCGCCGACACCCGCGACGTGCTCTTGCTCACCACCAAGCACCCGCTGCTACGGATCATTCAAGGGCCGCCGACCCCGGCTCCGGCGCCGAAATAGGGTCGCCCGATCGCGCTCGTCAGGAGAATCATGTTCCGCGCACGCTACATCCTCGTTCTGGCGCTCGGCGCGTACCTCCTCACCGGCGTCTACCAAGTCGCGCCGGACGAACGAGCCGTCGTTCGACGGTTCGGGGAGGTCGTTGCGCGCCCGGGGCCGGGGCTCGGGTTCGGGTTGCCGTGGGGCATCGATCGCGTGGACCGCGTGCCGGTGCGCACGGTGCGGCAACTGCGCGTGGGTTACGACTCCGAAGCCGCGAACGACATGAGCACGCCCGTGGGTCAACTGCTCACGGGTGACCAGAATCACGTGAACGTGCAGATCGTTCTCGATTACGCCATCGGAGAAGCGGACCAGGATCTCGACGACTACGTGATTCACCGCGAACTCGTCGATGCGATGCTCGCCCGGGCGGCAGAAGCCGTTGCCGGCGAGTGGGTCGCGGGGCGCACGGTCGATCAGGTGCTGCTCACCGGGACCGGGATGCTGCCCGCGTGGGTCATGGACCGGCTCACGGAACGGCTCCCCGAACTACGACTCGGTATTCGCGTGCAGCGCGTGAGCGTGGCCCTGATCGCACCGCCGGACGAAGTGCGGTCCGCGTTCGAGGCCGTCACGCAAGCGCAGACCGCGATTCGCACGAAGGAGTTCCAGGCGCAGCAGGAGCGCGACCAGCGCTTGCGGCAAGCCGACGCGATCCGCTACCGGCTCGGCCAAGAAGCAAGCGAATACCGCGAGTCGCAACTGCGCCTGGCGCACGCCGACGCGACCGAGTTTCTTGCACAGCTCGCAGCGTTCCGCGACGTGCGAATGGCCAACCCGGACGCGCTCGCGTTCCTGTGGTGGGACGAGATGCGCCGAACGATGGTCGCGATGAAGACCCGCGGCGGGAAGGTGCGCCCGCTCGACCACTACCTCCAGAACGGCGAACTCAACATCACCGAGTTCGTCCCGCTCCCCAAGCGGTGATCCCGCGCTGTTACTCGCGCAACAACAGCGGCTTGCGCTCACTCTCGGTCAGCGCGCCGCTCACAACATCGGCTCGCGCCGCAGCGCGTTCGGCGCCGGCCGCGTGGCGGTTGCCGGCCCGGGCGTGAGCTTCGGCCAAGTATACCCGCACGCGCGAATCTCCCGGCCTCTGCTCTTTTGCTTCCATTAGTGCCCGAAGCGCCTTGCACAGCATCTCCTCGCAAAACACGTCATCGCGTTTGGAATCGGCGTCCTGCTCTCTCACGAGCAAAAGCAGCCCGACGCCGCGATGAAACGCTTCACCGAACCGGTCGCGGGTGTTGACTGCGATCTCGCGCAATTTGATGTGCGCGGTCACCAGATGCGATTGCAACGCACTCGGACCAGCTTGTGCGTCTGCGACGAACTGTTCGAGGTGGCACTTCGCTTCGGGATAAGAGGCACCACGCAAGTACAACTCCGCGAGTTGGAACCGGAACATCGGCTGGTCCGCGTGCCGCCGAACGTACCCTTCGAGATGAGTCGCGGCGCCGAGGTGGTCGTCGCGTTCCAAGCACTTCGCGACGTGGACCAGCGAATCATCTTCGCCCGGGGCTTGGGCGGAAGTGGACGCCCCACCTGCACTTGGCACAGGTCTTTCTCCCTCTTCCTTCTTAGGGAGGGGGGACGGGGGCATAGGTTCTGCCTGTAACCCCTCCCCAACCCCTCCCCTAAACGGAGAGGGGCTTAAAACCGGCGCTTGTGATGTGGTGCCTGTCGCATTTGATTCTGTTCCCCCTTCATTTTTAGGGAAGGGGGTTAGGGGGTTAGGTTGCCTTCGCTCCTCTGCCTGCCCCGCGCTCGCTGGAACTGGTGGCGGGTTCTGCGGCGCGCGCAGGGACTCGCACCCGACAACGATAACAGCGAGCACCAATAATAGCGCAACCCGCATCGCCGATCCTCCGGTGTCACGGGAAGCATCGACGGCGCGGGTTGCGCGGGTTCACGCAGTCCGGGGGACTTGGTGAAACGCGGCGCGAAAATAGGAAGCTTGTGTGTGTTGTACCTCCTGCACCGCGCGAACTGTCAAACGTCTCGACACGCAACTCAACACGGGTGCCGCCCATCCTCGGCCCCCTGCGCGAGCACGCGGAACGTTCACGAACACCCGCGGCCCCTCAACCACAGATGTTAACGGAATGGTATTCGCCCGATCACATAATGTCAATATGTCAACTATCGCATTTCTCGCCCTGGAAAACGAACACGGGCGGCGCACTGAAGCACACCGCCCGCGTCGGTTCCGTTTACCCGATTGTCAGTTACTGAGATCCTCGCCGAGTTTCGCCAGCGCTTCGCCCTCGATCTGCCGGACGCGCTCGCGGGTCAGCCCCAAGCACTCGCCGATTTCTTTGAGGGTCTTCGGCTCTTCGTCGTTCAGCCCGAACCGCATGCGCAGCACCGTCGCTTCGCGCGGGTCCATCTTGTCGAGGAGCACCAGCACCTGCTTCAGATCGTCGGTTTCCACCATTTCGGTGTCGGGCGTCTTCGCGCGGTTGTCCATGAGCATCTCCTCGATGCTCCACCCGGCTTCGCCCTGGTCGGCTTGTGGCGCCGCGTTGTACACGCGGATCGCCTTCTTGATGATGTTCAGCTTCTTCTTCGGCAGGCCGAGCAACTTGGCGACCTCTTCGTGGGTCGGCGGGCGGCCCAGTTCGTCGCTGAGCTTGTTGGTGGCCCGGCGCCACTTCGCGAGCAGTTCGACCATGTAGGCCGGGATGCGGATCGTTTTCGCGGTGTTCACCAGCGCGCGCTTGATGCTCTGCTTGATCCAGTAGCTCGCGTAGGTACTGAACCGCGTGTTCATCGTGGGGTCGAACCCCTCGACCGCGCGGAGCAGCCCGAGGTTCCCCTCTTCGATGAGGTCCTGGAGGGCCAGCCCCTTCCCGGTGTACCCGCGGGCGATGTTCACCACCAACCGCAGGTTGGCGCGCACCATCTGGTCGCGGGCCTCCGTGTCGCCCACACCGATCGCGCGGGCCAGGGACTTCTCCTGGTCGGCCGTGAGCAGCGCGGTTTCGTTGATCTCGCGGAGGTACGTTTCCAGCGGGGACTGGACCACGTCCGGGCGGTAGCGGCGGAGTCGCGACATGGTATCGAGCATCCTGTCTACAAAAGGGCCGGCATTGGTCGCGGTCTGGCGAGTCCGCATGGCGCCCGACTGAGGGGCGCTGGGCCGTTCGGGGCGATGGTGAGTCGCTCACGGACGAACCCGCAGAGACGTATCGACCGCTGAAACAATAACCTGGATAAACGCACTGGTTGAACGCCCGGACGAGGGGGATTTCGGGCGTTGTCGAGCGAACTACAGCCACAACCCGATCGCCGCAACGAATCGTTACGGCCGGTACAACCGGGGGAGGTCGTACATTGTCATCGGGGCGCCGACCGACAGAACCGGATGGGATGGTTCCGCGGCCGTACCAAGATACATTTTCCTCCGGCGCGAGTTCAACACTATTTTCCGGCCGGAGCGGATACGAGTCTTATTCCTCCAGCACCGAATCGTTATCGGGTTGCCACTTTAAGACCGCTCGGTTCGTGAAAAAGTTTCCGAAAGTCAACCGCGATTTCTCCGCTACTGACCTCCGGCGTCGCGAAGTACGACGGTGGCCGGAGCTTTACACGCGGGGCAGAAAAACGCTAACTCGGCGCTCGCCGCTACCCATTTCGTAAACCCAATTCGCGACACTGGACCGCCAAAAATCCGCGCAACCGGCAAAAAGAAACCGGCCCCGACAGTTCGTCGGGGCCGGTGGCACGGATTCGTTTCTTGCGGGCGGGCCAGCGCAGAGCCGGCCGCCCGCAAAAACATCACTCTTTCTTGTCGCCCGGGAGTTGGAACAGCGGGCCGGCAGCGCCGGTGCCGCCGCGAAGCCCTTCCTTCTCCTTCTCTTTTTCCTTGGGGGCTGCTTCCTTCTCCTTGGTGCCGCCTTCCTTTTCCTTCTTGGCTTCCTTCTCGCGGGTGGCTTTGAGCTTCTCCTCCATAGCCTTTTCCGCTTCCGGCCCTTCGATCGGAAGGTCCTGGACGTCGTCCGGGACGGTGTTGTCGTCGACGTTCTTCATCGACAGACCGATCTTGCGGTCCTTCGCGTCCACGCGGAGCACCTTCACGTCCACGTCGTCGCCGACCTTCACCACCTCTTCCGGGCTCTCGATCTTGTCGTCGGAGAGTTCGGAGATGTGGAGCAGGCCCTCCAGCCCCTCTTCGAGCTGCACGAACACGCCGAAGTTGGTGAGCTTGGTGACCTTGCCCTGGACCTTCTGGCCGGGCTTGTAGCGGCCCGGGATGTCGGTCTCCCACGGGTCGTTGCCCATCTGCTTGAGGCCCAGCGCGACCCGCTTGCGCTCCTGGTCGACGCTCAGCACCACGCAGGTGATCTTCTGGCCCTTCTGGACCACTTCGGAGGGGTTGGACACCTTCCGCACGTAGCTCATGTCGGAGACGTGCAGGAGGCCGTCGATTCCCTCCTCTATTTCAATGAAGGCCCCGTAGTTGGTGAGGTTCCGCACCACGCCGGTGATGATCGTGCCGGTCGGGTACTTCTTGGCGACCTCGCCCCACGGGTTGCTCTGGCACTGCTTCATGCCGAGCGAGATTTCCTTCTTGTCGTGGTTGATGTTCAGAACCTGAACCTCGACCTTGTCGCCGATCTGGACCAGTTCCTTCGGGTCGGCGATGCGCTTGACCCACGACATCTCGGAGATGTGGACCAGGCCCTCGATGCCGGGCTCGAGCTTCACGAACGCCCCGTAGGGCATGATGTTGACCACTTCCCCGTTGTGGCGGCTGTTGATCGGGTACTTGGCCTCGATGTTCTGCCACGGGCTCGGGGTCTTGTGCTTCAGCGACAGCGCGATCTTTTCCTTCTCGCGGTCGATGTGCAGGATGTACACTTCGAGCGACTGGTCGATCTGCACCACGTCGCGCGGGTTGGTCACGCGGTGCCAGCCCATGTCCGTGATGTGGAGCAGGCCGTCGATCCCGCCGAGGTCCACGAACGCGCCGAACTCGGCGATGTTCTTGACCACGCCGGTGCGGATCTGGCCGATTTCCAGTTCGCCGAGCAGCTTGTCCTTCTGGATCTTGCGCCGGTCCTCGATCAGCTTGCGCCGGGACACGACGATGTTGCGGCGCTGCTCGTCGATCTTCAGGATGACGCACTCGATGGTGCGGTCGATGTACTCGTCGATGCTCTGCGGGCGGCGGATGTCCACCTGCGAGGCCGGCAGGAACACGTTCACGCCGATGTTGACGAGCAACCCGCCCTTGATCTTCTTGAGCACCTTTCCGGCGACCACGTCGCCTTCCTTGTGCTTGGCGAGGATCGCGTTCCATTCCTTCTGCCGCTTCGCTTTGCGGTACGAAAGTTGGATCGTCCCGTCTTCGCTCTCGGCCGTCTCGAGCAGCACCTCGACGACGTCGCCCGCCTTGGGCGGCGGCCCCTCGTTCCCGTCTTCCTTCCACTCGTCGATCTTGATGACGCCTTCGGACTTGTACCCGATGTCGATCACGACGTCGTCGCCGCGGATCTCGAGCACCTTACCGGTGACGATCTTGTTGGCTTCGTAGTCCTGCTCGGGACTCTGGATCCATTCCGTAATGGCTAGGTTGAAGTCGTCATCGCTCTGGCCGAGGTCAATGTCTTCTGGCGAGGGCTCGAACTGACGGAGGAGGTTACGGTTGACCATAGTGTAGGGGAGGCGGATGGCCCGGTCCGGTCTCGTGAGAAAACGGTGGGCTGGGGTTAAAGGTTGCTCCACGTCCGGCGAACTTGACACAGTTCACATGCTGCGGGAATGAAGTTGGGGAATTGTATCGAGCGTTCAGCATTCGCAACAGGGGGGATTCTGAAACGATGGTGAACACGATCGGGGCGAACAAAATCGTTAGCGCCTTGCTGTCGTCCCCGGATTCTGGTCTTTTGTCTGGATTGATCTTTCACCCTCTGCCGTCAAGGTTCCATGAACCTCGTTCAACTGCTCAAATTCGCCCTCGGGGGGTTGTGGCGGCAAAAGGTGCGCACCGCGCTCACGCTCGTGGGCGTGAGCGTGGGCACCTGCGCGCTGGCGTTCAGCGTGTCCCTGGGATTGGGGCTGCGCGCGTTCATCGACACTGAGTTCAAGGGGCGCGAGGACTTCTGGCGCGTCGTGGTCCGCGTGGACGAACCGCCCCCCGACGAGAGCACCATCCCGCCCGATAAGATCGTGGTGCGCGGCTCCATGTCCGACGAGCGCCGGGCGCGCATCCGCGAAGCCCTGGTCGATCGCTACCAGAGCACCCGCGCACCGCGAGCAGCAAAGTTACTCACACCGGACAAACTCGACGCGATCGCGCACATCCCCGGCGTGGCCGAAGTGCGCACGTACCGCACCGGGGACGGGCGCTTGTGGATCGACACCTCGGAGAAGCCGGCCGGCGCGCTCAGTGTCAGCGGCCGGCTCGACGAACTCGCGCCGCGGCTCCTCGTGGGCCGCGTGCCCGCCTCCCCGGACGCCGAGGAAATCGTGGTGTCCGAGTACGTGCTCTACCAACTGGGCATTCACGACGACGCGGACATTGAGGGCGCGATCGGTCGCGTGGTGAAACTCGACGTCGGCGGAGTCAGGCAGAACCCGTCACTCGCGCTCGCCCGGGCGCTGCTGGGCCAGCGCCCGCCGGAGGAACTCACGCGCGGGCAGATACAGGTACTGGAGAAACTCACGGCCGCGCTCCCGAAGAAGATCGGCGCGTTCGACCTCAGCGCCGCGGAGCAAATTGAGCTGCAAAAGCTGCTCGTGCCACCGACCGAGCCGAGCGAGGACCGGCCGGGCGAGTCCGGCAAAACCGCGAGCGGTACGTTCCGTATTTGTGGCGTCGTGCGCCGACTCACGCGCGAGGAGCGCAAGAAGACGACTCCACTAGACTCGTGGGAACTCAGCCAGGGCGACGTGTTCCTCCCTCCAACAACTGGCGACCGACTCTTCGGGAAGCTCCCGTGGCAAAAGGAAGGTGGGTTCTACAGTGCCGACGTCCGCGTGACGCCCGGCGGTGATTTGCCCGGCACGGTCGCGCAGATCGAAGCCCTCGGCTTTCGCACGCACAGCGGCGCCAAGTGGTTCGCGGCGGCCAAGCGCGAAGTCACTCTTATTGCGGCCGGGCTGAACCTGTTTGCTCTCATCGCACTGTTCGTCGCTTCCGTCGGAATCACGAACACACTCGTGACCAGCGTCGTGGAGCGCACGCGGGAAATCGGCATCTTGCGGGCGGTCGGCGCGACGCGCGGACAGGTGATGGGGCTGTTCCTTACGGAAGGCGCGCTGATCGGCTGTGCGGGCGCGGTGTTCGGGCTGGCTCTCGCATTCGGCTTAACGATTTGGGCGGACAAGTGGGTTCAAAGTCTGATCGCGGGGCAGATGGACGGGCAGAAGATGCTCTCCACCACGATCTTCGTGTTCCCGGCGTGGCTGTGGGCCGTATCGGTGTGCTTCGCGGTCGCCGTCACGACACTCGCGGCCCTCTACCCGGCCCGGCGCGCGGCACAAATCCACCCCATTGAAGCGCTGCGGTACGGGTGAAGTCGAGTTGCGGACTCGTTTTAAGTGCGCTGCGGTCGACGCGATTCTGTCATTTCCTTGAATAAGGGGCGCGCATCGTTTAGCCTGGGCTTCGCCCGCCCGCGCTCGCACTCCCGCCCCCATCGGAACGCTCTCCAATGCGGTTCTTCCTTTCCCTCATTGTTCTGGCCCCGGGTTTGGTCCGCGCTGCGGAGCCGGTCGATTACCGCAAAGACATCAAGCCGCTGCTGCAAGAGCGGTGCTACGCCTGTCACGGCGCGCTCGCGCAGAAGGGAAAGTTGCGCGTCGATAGCGGTGCGAATTTGCTGAAGGGCGGGGCGATCGTTCCCGGGAAGCCCGGTACCAGCGAACTCGTTCTGCGTGTTGCGTCCGACGACGAGGCGCAGCGAATGCCGCCGGAAGGCCACCCACTCAAGCCGGAGCAGGTCGCGAAACTGAAAGCGTGGATCGAGCAGGGCGCGAAGGTACCGGCGGACGATGCGCCCGAGCCGGACCCGCGCGACCACTGGGCGTTTCGGGCGCCGATGCGCCCCAAGTTACCCCCAACTGCCGACCGCAAGGCGCAAAGTGGGAATCCGATCGATGTGTTTGTGGCGGCACAACTTCAGAAGCGCGGTCTTACCCCGGTTCAGCCCGCGGACAAGCGCGTGCTTCTGCGCCGCGTGTATCTGGACCTCATCGGCTTGCCACCCACCGCGGAGCAAACCGAAGCCTTTGTGAAGGACGTTTCTCCCGGCGCTTACGAGAAGGTGGTCGATCAGTTGCTCGCGTCACCGCAATACGGCGAGCGCTGGGGGCGCCACTTCCTCGACATCTGGCGCTATTCCGATTGGTGGGGGCTCGGGGCCGAACTCCGCAACAGCCAGCGGCACATCTGGCACTGGCGCGACTGGGCCATCGAGAGCTTCAACGCCGATCTCGGTTACGACGAGATGATCCGGCAAATGCTCGCCGCCGACGAACTGTACCCCACCGACCCGAAGAAGCTCCGGGCCACGGGGTACCTCGCGCGCTCGTACTTCCTGTTCAACCGCACGTCGTGGCTCGACGAGGTCGTGGAGCACTCGGGTAAGGGCTTCCTCGGGCTGACGTTCAACTGCTGCAAGTGCCACGACCACAAGTACGACCCGATCAAGCAAACCGACTACTACCAGTTCCGCGCGATCTTCGAGCCGTACCAAGTGCGCACCGACGTGGTTCCGGGTGAACTGGACGTGACGAAGGCCGGCATCCCGCGCGTGTTCGACTGCAATCCCGATGCGAAGACCCCGTTCCACATTCGCGGCGACGAACGCAACCCCGACAAAGATCGCGTGGTGCTTCCGGGGCTGCCGCAATTTCTCGCGGCCGACGGGTTGAAGGTGACACCGGTGAAGCTCCCGCCAGAAGCGCACGAACCGCTTCGTCGGGCGGAGATCGCCGCGCTGTACTTGAAGGCGGCCGAGGCGAAGGTCGCGGCCGCGATGGACGCGCTGACGAAGGCCGGGGCCGCGAGCGCCGAGCGCTCCGCGTTCCATGCGTGGCGAATGCTCCACCCGCTCGCCGCGCACGCCACTGCTGTGAAGGAGCTGGCGCAGCTATACGCGGCCGTCGCGGATCCGGCGAAGGCGCTCGCGGCCTACCGCGGATCGGTGAAGAGCGCCGAATCGAACGTGGAGAGCGCCGAATCGCAGGCCCGGCCGTTCCCCGGTACGAGCACCGGGCGCCGAACCGCGCTGGCGAACTGGATCGCGGACGGAAAGAACCCGCTGACGGCCCGCGTCGCGGTGAACCACCTGTGGTTACGGCACTTCGGCGCGCCTCTCGTGCCCAACGTGTTCGAGTTCGGCCGTAAGGGAGCGCTGCCGTCGAACCCGGAACTGCTCGACTGGCTCGCGTGCGAACTGGTCAACCCCCAGCACAAGATCGGGGATAGCGCGAAGCCGTGGAGCTTCAAGCACCTGCACAAACTCATCGTGACAAGTAACACGTATCGGCTCTCTTCGTCCGCTGCGAACGCGGACGCGAACGTGAAGCTCGATCCCGAGAACAAGTACCTCTGGCGGATGAATTCGGTTCGTATGGACGCGAACATCGTTCGCGACAGTCTGCTCCATCTGGCCGGTGTCCTCGATCTCACGCAGAGCGGCCCGCCGGTGCCGATCCCGCAGCAGGAAGCGTCACAGCGCCGATCGCTGTACTTCTTCCACTCGCACAACGAGCACAACAAACTGCTCGACATCTTCGACAACGCGAACGTGCTGGAGTGCTACCGGCGCAGTGAGAGCATCGTACCGCAACAGGCACTCGCGCTGTGGAACAGCAAGCTCGCGCAAGCGACGGCCGCGAAGATCAACGACCAACTCCACGCGCGCCTCAAGGACGCCGATGACGCGCGCTTCGTGGCGGCCGCGTTCGAGACGGTTCTGGGCACGTCACCCACAAAGGATGAACTCGCGACGTGCCTGGAGGCGCTCACGGAACTGCGTGCCGCGCTCAAGGACGCGAAGGAGCCCGAGAGGGGCAAATATGCCCGCCTCCAGGTGGTCCAGGCGCTCATCAACCACAACGATTTTGTCACCGTAAGGTGACACCGCGTTTTGTAGCCCCGGTAGGGGCGACAGATGGTAGCCAGGGGTGGAGCGAAGCGCAACCCCTGGCGGACGCCCCGAAACGCAAATCCGGTGGCCGACGTGCGACGTTTGCCGTTGGTCCGCGACACCCGCCAGGGGTTGCGCTTTGCTTCACCCCTGGCTACTCGCCCGTGCCCCATCCGGGGCTCAAAAACTAGTTCACACGGTGTCCTTATGAACCGCCGCTCGTTTTTTGCTGATTCGTTCCGAGGTTTCTCCGGTCTGGCTCTCGCGGCCATGCTTCACAAAGACGGGTACGCGACGGAAGACAAGTGGGTGCCGCCCGACGGCAAGCCGCACCACGCCCCGAAAGCCAAGTCGGTCATCTGGCTGTTCATGAACGGCGGCGTCTCGCACATGGAGACGTTCGACCCCAAGCCCGCGCTCACGAAGTTTGCCGGGAAGACCATCAAGGAGTCACCGGTCCCGGACGCGCAAGACCCGGAGAAGCTCAAACTCGCGCGCGTTACGGTCATTAACGATGCAAACGGTCAGCAGCGGAACAAGCTCTACCCGTTGCAAGTCGGCTTCAAGAAGTACGGCAAAAGTGGCACCGAACTGAGTGACTGGCTGCCGCACACGGGATCGTGCATCGACGACATCGCTCTGATTCGGTCGATGTGGACGACCGATGACAACCACGGGGCGCAAACGCAGTTCCACACCGGCCGGCACATGCTCGACGGCGAGTACCCGACGCTCGGCGCGTGGGTGCATTACGGACTCGGCACGCTCAACGAGAACCTGCCGCAGTTCGTCTCGATGGGGTTCCGCGAATACTGGAACATCAAGGACGGCCACTACCTCGGACCGGCCCACGACGCGGTGCCGATGCGCGTCGACCCCGCGAACCCGCTGGATTACGGTAAGCCGGAAGTGCCTGTGACGGCGGCCGAGCAGAAGGCTGGGTTCGCGCTGTCGGGCAAACTGAACAAGCTGCGCGAGAAGCAGTACCCCGGCGACGCGGCCCTCGACGCCCGCATCAAGAGCTACGAACTCGCGTTCCGGATGCAGAAATCGCTGCCGGAGGTGCTCGACTTCGCGAAAGAAACTGAGGAGACACAAAAACTCTACGGCCTCGATCGACCCGAGACGAAGGCGTTCGGGATGCAACTACTCGCGTCGCGCCGGCTGGTAGAGCGCGGCGTGCGGTTCATCCAAATTCAGCACGGCGCGGGCGGGGCCGGGGTGTGGGACGCGCACGGCGGGCTGAAAGCCAACCACGCGAAGAACTGCCTCGCGGTCGATCAACCGATCGGCGGGCTGCTCAAAGACTTGAAACGCACCGGGCTCCTGAAGGACACGATCGTCGTGTTCTGCACGGAGTTCGGGCGCACGCCGGGCACCCAGGGCAGCGACGGGCGCGACCACCACATCTACGGCTTCAGTACGTGGATGGCCGGCGGTGGGTTGAAGGGCGGGATCGTTCACGGCGCAACGGACGAAATCGGCTTCCACGCGGTCGAGAACCGGCACTACGTCACCGACGTCCACGCGACGATCATGCACCAGTTGGGGCTCGACTCGCGCAAACTCGAAATCCCCGGCCGCAAGCGCCTCGACATCGATCACGGGAACGTGATTAAGGAGATTTTGTCGTAGCCGAAGGCCGCGGCGAGCCGGGTAATCACGGAACCGAGGGCGGCCGGCTCGCCGCTCATTTACTTCTTTGGGAGGGCGTTTTTGAGCAATTCTTGGTCCTGCTCGCCGAGTTCCAGAGGGTGAAAACTTATGGTCGTCTGGGTGCCCGAGTTAACAAACTGCACGATTTTTGTTCCGTTGATCGCGTACAGTATCTGTGCCGGCTCTCCCCCGGGCGCCTTGATGGACGCCTTCTTCGCGAGTGACTTGCCGTCGAATACGTTCAATTGGTTACCGCGCTTGACCACAACTCCCAGGTTCAGGACCGGGTGAAAGGACACCGAATACGGGTACGCCCCGCACTCCACTTCTCCGATCATCGTCTTCATGTCTGATGTGTCGAATACGGCGACGCCGTAACTCTTTTTCTGTTTGATTTTTGATGCCCATCCGCCGCCCCCGGCCATCGCGATCTGCTTGCCGTCCGCACTGAGGGCGATGCCCTTACCGTTGAGCGCGGCGTTGTCTTGGACCGCGGCCAGTTTCAGCGCCGCGCCGTCCACAGCGAACTTCAGCATGATCGCCCGCGACTCGGCGACCTCCAGCGGCACTTTCGTCTTTGCGTCCGGCCCCTGTTCAATGACGAGTTGCTCGGAGATCGAGGCCCGGATTCCGGTATACACGAACTTCCCGTCCGTCTGGTCGACCACGATCATCTGGCCACGGGCCTTCGTCTTGGTCACCTTGCCGCTCTCGGCGTCGATCGCGAACACCTCACCGGCCGCGTTGGTGGCGTAAAGTAACCCCTTGGTAGAGTGGCAGGCCAAGTTCAGGATCGGTTCACCGGCGATTTTGAACTGTTTCTTCACCTTGCCAGTTTCCAAATCAAGAGCGTGGATCGTGCCGGCGCCTTTGGTACTGGCGAACAGCGACTTACCTTGGACGGCTAGCGCGAGCGGTTTGAAGCTCAGCGTGACCTTTTTGGTTTCTTTCTCCGTTTCGGTGTTTATGTACAGGAGCTCGCCCTCATTCGGGGCCGAGAGAATGAGCGTTTTCGTATCGGGCGTGAGTACCGCGGCGGCTGCGGGCGCGGCCTTTAACTCCGCGGCTCGTGCCGCAGAGGGCGGGCACGCGGTCAAGAGCGCGAAGAGCAGCTTCTGGATGGGAGGGGGGCGTAATAACATTGAGCGAGCCTCTAAATGCGTTGACGATTCGATCAAGTCACTGTTTACGTCGCGATCAGTAGAGATTGCCCGCCCGTGGCTGTCAATGAAAAATAAACTTGGCCCGTGCAAGCAATGTGAGTGCCCCCACATTGCTTGCACGGGCGTGTCCTCTCGGTTACGCTCCGGGTTCGCCACTGGGAACCTTAAATAGCTCCGGTGAACTCGTGCTGCGCTCAATTTTGCTCGCCGCGTGCCTCTGTAACTCGTCTCTCGTTCTTCGAGCTGCCGACAAACCCAACGTCGTGCTGATCGTGATCGACGATCTGGGGCAGCGCGATCTCGGGTGTTACGGGAGCACGTTCTACAAGACGCCGAACATCGACTGGATGGCGAAAGAGGGCGTGCGCTTCACGGACGCTTACGCCGCGTGCCCGGTGTGCTCACCGACGCGGGCTAGCATCCTGACCGGGCGGTATCCGCAGCGCGCGGGCATCACCGACTGGATTCCCGGGCGCAAGGACAACTCCGATCAGCGCCTCAAGCGCCCCGAAATTCGGAACGAACTTCCGCTGGAAGAAACGACCATTGCGAAGGCGCTCCAGAAGGACGGTTACGCCACCGCGCTCATCGGGAAGTGGCACCTCGGCGGGAAGGGATTCGAGCCCGAGAAACACGGCTTCGATGTGAACATTGGCGGTGACGAAACGGGCACCCCGCGCAGTTACTTCGCCCCCTTCGAGAACAAACTCGGCAAGATGCCGGGGCTGGAAAACGCGAAGGAGGGCGAGTACCTTACGGACCGGCTCGCGGCCGAGGCCGAAGGGTTCATCGAGAAGCACAAGGACAAGCCATTCTTCCTCTACTTGCCGCACTACGGGGTTCACACTCCACTCAAAGCGCCGCAAGCACTCGTCGACAAGTACAAGGCGGCGCCGACTCACGGCAAACAGAGTAATCCCGTGTACGCGGCAATGGTCGAGAGCATGGACGCAGCCGTCGGCCGCGTGCTGAAAAAGCTCGATGACCTCAAACTCTCCGACAACACGCTCGTCATCTTCACGAGTGACAACGGCGGGCTCGCGACCCTCGAAGGGATGCCGTTCGCACCCACCATTAACTCGCCGCTACGCGAGGGGAAGGGCTACCTCTACGAGGGCGGCGTCCGCGTTCCGCTCGTCGTGAAGTGGCCCGGCAAAGTCAAACCGGGTACCACGGACCAAGTGGCGTGTAGCATCGACTTCTTCGATACGATCCTGGACGCGACCGGCACGAAGAAACCGGCGAGTCTTAAGACGGACGGGGTGTCATTGCTGCGCACCGTGACGACCGGCGAACCGCGGACCCCGCGCGCGATCTACTGGCACTACCCGCACTACGCGAACCAGGGGAGCAAGCCCGGCGGCGCAGTGCGGTTCAAGGACCATAAGCTCATCGAGTATTACGAGGACGGGCGCCGGGAGCTCTTCGACGTGCGCAAAGACCCGTCCGAATCGCGCAATCTCATCAGTGATGCGCCCGCGGTCGCGAAGACGCTGACCGACGCGCTCGATTCGTGGCGAAAAGGCGTCGGCGCGAAGATGCCGACACCGAACCCGGATTACAAACCGAACCCACCAAATAAAGACGGCGTGATTACGATGCCCGCGCGGACGGCACTCGTGAGTGGAGTGATGCTCCGGTTCGAGCCGCTCCCGCACAAGAACACGCTCGGCTTCTGGGTGAACAAGGACGACTACGCGACCTTCGACTTTACGGTGGAGAGGGGTGGGGCGTTCACGGTGGAAGTGCTCCAGGGGTGCGGGAAGGGGAGCGGCGGCGCGGAGGTGGAACTCGCGGCGGGTTCCGAGAAGCTCACCTTTACCGTGAAGGACACGGGCGGGTTCCAGAGTTTCGAGGCCCGCGACGTCGGCACGCTGAAGTTCGAGAAGGCCGGGCGCTACACCATGACCGTGAAGGCGAAGACCAAGCCGGGAGTTGCGGTCATGGACCTCCGGCAGATCGTACTCAAGCCCGCGAAGTGAGGGCGGCGCGCGGTTGGGGTTGCCCGTTCGTAGGGCACCTGTTACACCCGTGTACCTGATTCAAGCGAACGGGCTGCGGGGCCGGCAGCCGCGCGGGGGTACACGATGTCCGCCGTGAAGTTTAGCGTAGTGATCCCGACGCGGGAGCGCGCCGAGACGCTCCGTTTCGCACTGCGCACGTGCCTCGACCAGACGTTCGACGACTACGAAATCATCGTCTCGGACAACTTCAGCTCACCCGCGACCAAAGCCGTCGTGGACGAGTGCCGGTCGCCGAAGGTGCGGTACGTCCGCACGGCCGAACCGGTCGCGATGAGCACCAACTGGGAGTTCGCCGTTTCGCACGCGCGGGGCGCGTTCGTCCTGCTCATCGGCGACGACGACGGGCTGCTCCCGCACGCACTAACCGAACTGGACCGCCTCGAGCGCCGGACGAACGCGCGCGTGATCCGGTGGAGCCCGGTTTACTACACCTGGCCGAACGTGGCGCTCCCGGGGCAGGGCGACTACATCGAGATGTCGTTCGGGTGCGCGCTCCGGACCCGCGACGGGAGCGACGCGATCCGCGAGGTCGCCACGTTCCGGGAGTTCTACACGGCGCTGCCGATGCTGTACAACTCGGCGGTCCACCGGGACGTGCTCGCGGCCCTGCGGGCGCGCACGGGGCGCGTGTTCGTTCACCCGGTCCCGGACGTGTACTCCGGGTTCGCCATCGCGCACGCCGCCGGGCGGTTCGCCTCGACCACGGCGCCGATGTCGATCTCGGGCCAGTCCGCGGCGAGCAACGGCATCGCGACCCTGTTCAACCGCGGGCGCAACGAGATCGACCGCGAGTTCCACGCGCTCAACGCGCGCGACGGGCTGCGGTCCGAGCCGACGGTGCCCGACCTGCCCGTGTACCCGCACGTCCCGGTCGCCGATTCCTTCGCGTTCGCGAAACGGACCCTGTTCCCGGACCTCGCGGTGGACCTGGACCGGCGCGCGCTGGCGCGGGCGTGCGTGACCGGGGCGCGCGTGTCCCGGGCCGACTGGCCCGCGGCCCTGTCTGCCATCCGCGCCTCGTTCGCGGACGATCCCGAGGCGCAAAAGTGGTTCGACGCGGAACTCGCCGCGACGCCGTACACGACCCCGCCGCGCGTGCGCCTGCGGCCCGAGCGCCTGGGGTTCGACGGGCGGCTCTTGCACCTGGACGCCGCGGCGTTCGGGGTCACCGACGTGGCCGGGGCCGCTCGGCTGTGCGAGCACCTGTTGAACTACCGGGACCAGCCGATCACGTACTCTCAGCCCGAAGACGACCGGCACGTCGCCGCGATGAAGATCGCCGACCTTAACCGCGTGTGCGACGAGCGCGAGCGGGCCATTCTTCGGGTTCACCTGTCTTCGACCGATCTGCTCCAGACCGTACACCGACTCCAGAGCGTGTGCGACGAGCGGGAAGAGATCATTCACCGGGCGGACGCCCGGACCCGCGAACTGGACCAGCAGCTTCGGGACGAACTGCGGTGGTCGCTGAAGCGCCCACTCCGGGTCGCGATGCGCTTGCTCACCGGGGCCGCTCGGCGCGTTTCGAGGTAGCGAGCACGCGGCTCGGTCCCTACGCGACCCGGCGCAGGTAGGCCGACGGCCAGTGCGTGACGTGCTGCGTGATCTTCCCTTCGTTGAACAGGAACCCCGGCTCTTCGAGCGCGAACTGTGGGTTGGCCGCCGCGAACTCGCGGGCCGCTTCAGACGGATTGTCCCACTCCCAGCCCGGCTTCGATCCCGGGCGCCCGGCCACCTGACTCATGATGCCATCGGTCGCGACGATGTACGACCCGGCGCTCACGAACTCCGCGTACAGGTCCAGTTCCGCCCGCACGTGGGCCTTCGTGTGGTTCGAGTCGAGTAGCACCAGCACCCGCTCGCCCGGGCGAACGAGTTCGCGGACCCGGGCCACCGTCGGCGCTTCGATCGAGCTGCCCTCGACGAGCGTGATGTAACCCGCGAGCGGGTGCGCCTCGATCGCGGTCCGGTTGTGCGGGCGGATCTCGATGTCCACGCCGACCACGCGGCCCCGATCGGTCGCTTTGCACAAACTCGCGTAGTAGATCAGTGACCCGCCGTGCGCGACGCCGGTCTCCACGATCACGTCCGGCTTCACGCGGTGAATGAGTTCCTGAACGCGGATCATGTCCTCGGGCAACTGGATGATCGGGCGCCCGAGCCACGTGAAGCCGTAGGTGTACTTCTGGGTCCACCCGACCGTGAGCCAGTGCTCGCTGATGAGCCGGAACGCTTCGGGGGAATCGAGCGGGTGGGCGCGCTCACCGTCCGCGGTGTGCTCGGTAACGGTCCGCGCGTCCGTGTCGATGATTAGCCGCATTTGCGTACTCCTTCGCTGCCCGTGGTGCGCCACCAGTCGACGGTTTCTCTCAACCCGCGCTCCAGGTCGGTGCGCGGGCGCCAGCCGAGTTCGTCCCGGAGCCGCCCGGCGTCGGCCACGAGAAGTGGGGGCTCGCCCGCGGGCGTCGCGCGCGCGCCGAGGCGCACCAGATCCGGCCGACCGCACTCGCGGGCCACGTGGTCGATCAGATCGCGGACCGCGACCGCGGCGCCGGAACCGACGTTCACGGGGCCGGTCAGGTCGCTCTGTGCGAGCGCCACGAGCGCGTCGGCCGCGTCCTCGACGTGAAGAAAGTCGCGCTCCTGTGTGCCCGTAGAACACGCGGCCGGCGTTCCGGCGAGCAATGCGCGCGCGACCGATGGCACCAGGCGCGAGAGGTGCTCGCCCGGCCCGTACAGGAAAAACAGGCGCGCCCGTGCGACGCTCACGCCGCGGGCCGAACCGAGCACCTCGGCCCACTTCCCGAGTTCGAGTTTGCAGCGCCCGTAGGTGGTCCGCGGGCGCGCCGGGGTGTCGCGCTCGTGGCACACGCCGCCCGTGCCCCAATCGTACTCGGCGCACGATCCGGCAACGACCGCGCGCGTTCCACCATATTGCGCGAACGTGAGAAGGATGTGCTTGGACGCTTCCGCCCAGCGGTGATTTTCCGGGGAGGTCCAGTACACGCCGGGCGTCGCGACCCATGCGAGGTGGAGCAGGTGCGTCGGCCGGACGATTTCGATCAGGCGCGCGGTCTTGTCCGCGTTCAAGAGGTCGCAGGGGTGGAACGACACGCCGGTGGGAACCGCACGGGCAGTCCGGGCCGTCGCGTGGACCTCGAAGTGGTCCCGCGCGAGGCGCACCGCGGGCGCGCCGACGAACCCCGTCGCGCCGGTAACGAGCAGCCGCTTCATATCGGCAGGTCCGGGAATGACAGGTCGCGGGGGGCGATGATCCGCTTCGCGCACGCGGGCCACGTGATGCCCAGCGCCGGGTCGTCCCAGCGCGCGCCGCGCGCCGCGTCCGGGACGTAGAACGCGGACATCTGGTAAAACAGTTCGGTGCCGTCGGCGAGCGCCTGGAACCCGTGCGCGAACCCGCCGGGGATGTACACCGCTCGGCGGTTCTCCGCGGTGATCTCCACGGCCACCCATTTCCCGTATGTCGGCGACCCGGGGCGCAGGTCCGCGACCACGTCGTGGGCCGCACCGCTGGTGCAGCGCACGAGCTTCACCTCTTCGTGCGGAGCGGCCTGCCAGTGCATCCCGCGGAGCGTGCCGGCCTTCGCGTTGAACGACACGTTGCACTGCGCCCAGTCGGTACAGAGCCCGTGTGCGGCGAACTCGTCGCGGCAGTAGGTGCGCGCGAAGAGCCCGCGGTCATCGGCCTTCGGCTCCGGCTCGATCACGAACACGCCCGGTAATTCGGTGGGGAGAAATTGCATGGTCACGTGAGTGATAAGAATGCGCCGCGGATCACGCAGATAACGCAGATTAATGCACGAAAGAAATTAGGCGAATTAACTGGGCGGAACCGCTTCGAGCTAACCCCGTCTTTTGGTCTCATGTTGTTCATGTCTTGATCTGCGTTATCTGCGTGATCTGCGGCGCCTTTCTTCCGTACCCCACTCACGCGACGCGCGGGAGAGGTACGGGCAGGATGAACCGGCCGCCGCGGTTCTGGTACTCGGCCTGCTGCTTCAAGATCTCGTCCGCGAAGTTCCACGTCAGCAGCAGCGTGTAGTCCGGCATGTCTTCGAGCAACTTCTCCGGCGCGTGGATCTGGAGCCGCGTGCCGGGGGTGAACTTACCCTGTTTAACGGTGCTCCGGTCCACGATGAAGTCGAGCGTTTCGGGGCCGATGCCGCAGAAGTTCAGGAGCGTGCTGCCCTTCGCCGATGCGCCGTATGCCGCGATCCGCTTGCCCCCAGCTTTCAGTTGCTTCAACAGGTCGCGTAGGCCGTGCTTGATCGCCGCGACGCGCTCGGCGAACGCGCGGTACGGCTCGAACGTGCCCACGCCCCACTCGGCTTCTTCGGCCAGCAGGTCCGTGACGCGCGGCGACACCTCGCCGGTGCTCGCGGCCGGGGCCGCGAACAGCCGGAGTGAGCCGCCGTGAATCGGCACCCGCTGTACGTCGCGGATGACGAGGTCGTGTCGGCGGAAGCACGCATCGAGTGCGGTGAGCGAGAAGTAGCAGAGGTGCTCGTGGTAGATCGTGTCGAACTCGCAGTGGTCGAGCATGTCCTTCACGTAAGGCGCTTCGATCACCGCGACGCCGGTCGGCTTGAGCAGCGTGCGGATGCCGGCGACGAACCCGTTCAGGTCGGGAACGTGCGCGAGGACGTTGTGCGCGTGGAACACATCGGCGCGGTACCCTTCGCTGACCAACTGCCGCGCGTACGCGCGGCCGAAGAACTCGGCGCGCGTCGGGATGCCGTGGCGCTCCACCGCGGTGCGGGCGATGTTCCGCGCGGGCTCGATCCCCAGAACGCCGACTCCGGCGCGGGCGTAGTTCTTGAGCAGGTAGCCGTCGTTGCTCGCGGCCTCGGCGACGAGGCTCTCGGGTCCGAGATTCTCAGCACGAATCAGTTCGTGCGCGAGTTCGGCCGCGTGCCGGAGCATCGTGTCCGAGAAGGACGAGAAGTACACGTAGTCGCGGAACAGGTCTTCGGGGGGCACCTCGGCGGTGATCTGCACCAGCGCGCACCGGGGGCACACCGCGAGGTCCAGTGGGAAGGTCGCTTCGGGCGCGCCCAGCTCGTTCGCGCCGCGGAGGGCGTTCGCGAGGGGCGTGTTGCCCAGCGAGAGCACCGGCGCGAGCGGGGCGGCCCCGCACGACCGGCACGACGGGAGGGTACCAGTGGCGGTCGCGGTCACGCGGCGTTCCTCGTCGCCAGGAAGTTTCCGTACCAGGGCACCGTTTTGCGCAGCCCCTCGTCCAGGGTGAACAGCGGGTGCCAGTCCAGGCGCTCGCGCGCCTTTCGCGCGCTCAGGCTCTGGTGCTTGATCTCGTGACTCGCTTCGTTGCGCACGTCGGGCGTCAGCCGCGAACCCGCGAGGTCGAGGAGTTTTTGCACGAGGTCGAGAACGGTGACCTGTGTCTCGTTCGAGAAGTTGAACGCCTCGCCGTGCAGGGACGGGTCGGCGGCCATTTTCTCCGCGAGCATGAGGTACGCGGCGGCCCCGTCTTCGACGTAGAAGTAGTCGCGGACGTGGCTCCCGTCGGAGCGGATCACGGGGCGCTCGCCGCGCTGGATCGAGCGCATCGTTCCGGGCACGATGCGGTTCCAGTTCAAGTCCCCGGGGCCGTAGAAGTTGCCGCACCGCGTGATCGCGACCGGGAGGCCGTAAGTGGCCGCGTAGGACTGCGCGATGAGGTCGGCGCACGACTTACTCACGTCGTAGGGGTGCCGGCCCCGGAGCGGGGTCGTTTCGTCGTAGGGCAGCTTCTCGGCGTCGCCGTAGGCCTTGTCCGACGACGCCAGGACGATCTGCTTCACGCGCGGGCTGCGGCGGCACGCCTCGAGCAGCGCCCACGTGCCCGCGATGTTGCTCTCGAACGTCGCGACCGGGTTCCGGTTCGCGACCGGGACCAGCGTTTGCGCCGCGAGGTGGATCACGGTGTCGATTTCGTACTCGCCGCACACGCGCTCGAGCAGATTCTGGTCGCACACGTCCCCGCGCACGGTCTTCACGTGCTGGGTCAGCCCGCCGCGCACCAGTTCGCTCTCGGGGACCCAGTCGCGCACGAGGCACGTGACGTCCGCTCCGGCGCGCAGCAACCGGCGCACGACCCAGCCCCCTACGAGGCCGGTGCCGCCGGTCACCAGCGTCGGCCGGTCCTGCCAGAACCCGCTCATGCGGCCCTCCACGGCGCGCGGCCTTCCTGCCACAGTGCTTCCAACTGCCGCTTGTCGCGGAGCGTGTCCATGCACTGCCAGAACTTGGCGTGCTTGTACGCGGCCAGTTCGCCCTCGGCCACGAGGCGCGGGAGCACGTCGTGCTCGAAGCTCTCGTCGTCGCCGCCGATGTAGTCGAGTACCTTCGGCTCGAGCACGAAGAACCCGCCGTTGATCCACCCGTCGCCGGTCTGCGGCTTCTCGGCGAACGCGCTCACGAGGTCGCCGTCGAACACCAGCTCGCCGAACCGGGCCGGCGGGCGCACCGCGGTCACCGTGGCGAGCTTGCCGGAGTGCCGGTGGAACCGGAGCAGCGCCTGGACGTCCACGTCGCTCACCCCGTCGCCGTAGGTGAGCATGAAGGTGTCGTCGCACACCCACGGGGCCGCGCGCTTCACGCGCCCGCCGGTGTTGGTGTGCAGCCCGGTGTCGAGGAGGTGAACGGTCCAGTCCACGTCGACCGGTTCGTGGTGCGTGACCTCGCCCCGCGCCAGGTTCACCGACAGGCTGCCGATGTACCGCGAGTATTCGACGAAGAACCGCTTGATGATGTCGCTCTTGTACCCCAGGGCGACCACGAACTCGGTCACCCAGTGGGCGGCGTAGTGGCTCATGATGTGCCAGAGGATCGGGCGCCCGCCGATTTCGACCATTGGTTTCGGTCGCGTTTCGGTTTCTTCGGCGAGTCGGGTGCCGAGCCCTCCGGCGAGAATGACCGCGCGCAATGCAGCTCCGCCGTCCTTGACGGAATGGGTGTCTGTCGTAAAGAGTCGGCAAATTTACCCCGTTTGCCCCAGCGCCCGCAAGCCCGACTTGGCTACACTCGCTTGTCGGCCCGGGCCGCCACGCTTTTCGACCCGCTCGGAGGAATTATGCGCCGGTACATTCTGCTGTTCGCGCTGCTCTTCGTCGCGCCCCCCGCGGGCGCTGCGGAGTTCGACCCGAAGGCGATCGACGCCGCCGTTGCGAAGGCGCTCAAGGAGTTCGATGCGCCGGGGGCGGCCGTCGTGATCGTGAAGGACGGTCAGGTGATCTATCTCAAGGGCTTCGGAGTTCGCGAGAAGGGCAAGGAGGATCGGGTTACGCCCGACACGGTGTTCCCGATCGCGTCGTGCTCGAAGGCGTTCACCGCGACGGCGCTCGCGGCGCTCGCGGACGAGGGCAAGTTGAAGTGGGACGACAAAGTGCGTGACCACCTCGATTACTTCCGCTTGTCGGACGAACTCGCGGACCGCGAGGTGACGCTCCGCGACCTGCTCTGCCACCGCACCGGGATGCCCCGGCACGACGTGCTCTGGTCCGGGCTGAGTACGGACAGTGGCGACGTGATCCGGCGCTGGGGAAAGGCCCCGCCCGCGACGTCGTTCCGCTCGAAGTGGGAGTACGCGAACGTGCCGTTCACGACGGCGGGCCTGATCGCCGGGAAGCTTGATGGGAGCGACTGGGCGGGCGTCATCAAAGCGCGCATTTTCAAGCCGCTGGGTATGGACCGGAGCAGTTGCACCTGGAAGGAAGGCGCGGCGCAGCCCGACCACGCGACCGCGCACTACTACGGCCTCGACAAATCCACCACCGCGATCAAGTGGGACGAAATCGACCACGCGGGCGGGGCCGGGTGCATCAACAGCACGGCCCGTGACATGGGCGCGTGGCTCCAGTTCCAGCTCGCGGGCGGCAAGTTCGATGGCCGGCGGCTCGTGACCGAGCGCGCGCTCCGGGACACGCACACGTCACAAATGCTGCTGATCCCGGAGGGGCCGTTCGCGGTGTACTTCCCCCCGAAGGTGACGCGGTTCGCGAGCTACGGGCTGGGGTGGTTCGTTCACGACTACCGGGGCACGAACTGTGTTTCGCACGGCGGAACGCTCACGGGCTTTCGCGCGCAGTGCATGTTGGTGCCGGAGAAGAAGCTCGGAGTGTTCGTGCTGTGTAACCTCCGCCCGTCGTATGTGTGCGAGACGGTGTGCAAGACCGCGCTCGACGCGCTGCTCGAACTGCCGGCGGAGGACTGGACCGCGTTCCACAAGGTGCAACTGGCGGCCCTCGATTTCAGTACCGCCGCCGCCAAGAAGAAGCGCGAGAGCGCCCGCAAACCGGACACGAAGCCGAGCCTCGCTCTCAAAGAGTACGCGGGCGCCTTCGAGGAGCGCGCCTATGGTCGCGCCGAAGTAACCGTCGAGAACGACAAACTGATGATCCGGTGCGGCAAGTACACCTTCCGCGTGGAGCACTACCACTTCGACACGTTCACCGCGGTCCCGGTGGAGCCGAAGGACGACGTCCTTTCGTTCGACCGCAGCACGTTCGACGTGCAGTTCCGCCTCGGCACCAGCGGCGAGGTGCAGAGCATGAGGTTCCTCGAACAAGAGTTCCCGCGCGCGAAGAAGTGAAGTCGCGGGTGATTGTGCCGAGGTAAGATGGGCGGGGGCGTCGCTTTCCCAAGTCCCCTACTCGTCTGCTTTCGGTGGTCCGACCTTCAACAAATCCAGAAAAAGGCGAAAACTACTGCGGAGGTTTGGTCCAATTATTCCGATTACTCATGACAACTCTCGTCCTACCAGGAGCAGTCATGGGTGCGCTACTTCGGACCGCAAAGTTGGGCGTTCAGCTCGGTTGTGAGACCCTGGAAGATCGGGCCACGCCCGCGTCCGTGTACGCCCTGAGCGGGAGCAATTTGCTCTCGTTCGATACGACCAACCCGTCCGCTGCGCCGGTAACCGCGATCACCGGTGTGGGCGCGAACGAGTCGCTCGTCGGACTGGATTTCCGCGCACAGGACGGCGGGCTTTATACCCTCGGCGTGGACGCCGGCGCGAACACGGCCACTCTCTACAAGGTCTCGACACAGACCGGCCAGGCTACGGCCATCGGCACGCCGAGTTCGGTCAAGTTCGTTGACACGGTCGGCAGCCCGGTCGATCTGCCCGACCCGTCCGCGGTGAGCTACGGGGTCGCCTTCGACCCGGCGACGGGCCAGCTCCGCGTCGTGACCGCGAACGGGCTGAACTTCCGCATCGACCCGACCTCGGGCGCCGCCATCGATGGCAACACCGGCCTGGCCGGGAGCGTGAACGGCGTCAACACCGACGGCGCGATCAACGGGCTGCCCACCGGTTCGACCGGTGTCGACGCGACCGCGTTCGTGGGCGGGGCCGGGAGCGCGACGCAGTACACGCTCGACGCCGCGAGCAACGGCCTGTTCGTGCAGGGGGCGAACAGTGGGTCGCAGACGGCCCGCGTGGGCGTGACGCTGAACGGCGCCCCGCTCGACTTCACCCGCGCGAACGGGTTCGACGTTTCCGGGAACACCGGCGTCACCGCGCTCACGGTGAACAACGTCACCCGCATCTACGAGATCGACCTGACCACCGGGGCCGCGACCGACCTCGGTACCGCCCCGCAGGGGACCAGCGGGCTGACGCTCGCGCCCGCGGCGGTCGCGTTCACGGACGCGACGTTCACCGCGTCGGAAACCGGCACGAGTGCGGCGATCACGCTCACCCGCACCGGCGACACGAGCTCCGCGGTCGCGGTTTCCGTACTGGTGACGGGCGGCACCGCGACGGCCGGTACCGACTTTACTGGTAGCTCGTTCGTCGTGGCCTTCGCCGCCGGTCAGACCACGGCCACCCTGAACATCCCGGTTGCGGACGACGGCGTCAAGGAACCGGCCGAAACCATCACGCTGACGCTGTCGACCCCGACCGGCGGTGCGGCGCTCGGCGCACAATCGACCACGACCGTCACGATCACCGATACCGACGAGACGACGGTTCCGCCGGTTTCGCCCCCGCCCACGGGGTGGTCGGGCACGGCTCTCGGGACCGGGGTCGGGGCCGGCGGGGTGCAACTACTGAACCCGGACGGCACCCCGGGCCGCAGCTTCTTGCCCTACGGCACCTCCATGACCTCGGGCGTCCGGGTCGCGACCGGGGACGTGAACGGTGACGGCGTGGCCGACATCATCACGACCCCGCGCATGGGGGCACCGCACGTGAAAGTGTTCGACGGCGTGACCGGCGCGGAGATCCGCAGTTTCCTCGCGTTCGGGCAGGGCTTCATGGGCGGGCTGACGATCGCGGCCGGCGACCTCAACAACGACGGGTTCGACGACATTATCGTGGGGACCGCGAGCGGCTTCTCGCACGTGAAAGCGTTCAGCGGGGCGAGCGGGGCCGAACTCGCGAGCTTCTACGCCTACAGTGGGTTCGGCGGCGGGGTGAACGTCGCGTCCGGGGACGTGAACGGCGACGGGCTCGCCGACATCATCACGGGCACCGCGACCGGTACCTCGCACGTGAAGGTGTTCGCCGGCGGAACCTTCGCGACGATCCAGAGCATGATCGCGTTCGTGGACCACTCGTTCGTGGGGCAACCGGGCGGGGTGACCGTGGCGGCCGGCGACACGAACGGCGACGGGCGCGCGGAGGTTATCGTGGGCGCGGTGTCGGCCACGTCGTCGGTGAAGGTGTTCGACGGTGCGACGGGCACGGAGACGCGCACCTTCCGCCCGTTCGCGGTGGGCTACTCGGGCGGGCTGAACGTGTCGGCCCGGGACGTGAACGGCGACGGGCTCGCCGACATCCTCGTCGGGACCGCGGCGGGCGCGTCGCACGTGAAGGGCTTCGACGGCGGCACCGGGGCGGAAATCAACAGCTTCCTCGCCTTTGGCGCCGCGTTCAAGGGCGGCGTGTACGTTAACTAACGCGACCCACACGTGTTACGCGGCCCCAACCGTAATGGCGGGGCTGTAATTCCTGTTCGCCGGTGACAAAGTCAAAGGTCTCGACAAGAGACGACCTTTGACTTTGTCACCGGCGAATGTTCTTTGCTGGTGTGATTCGGGCAGCGCACCACTTGTGCGGCCGGGGTTCGCCGATGGGTCGAACCGCGGTTACCTATCCACGTCCGCCTTGACGCCGGGTGTCAACCTGTCGAGAATGCGTGTACGGCTCCTGCTGATGCGCCCGCCTCCACACCGGCCCTCGCGGGCCGTCTCCGAGACATCCAAACATGCCATTGCCACAACTTCGCGTGCGTTCTGTTCTGCCGTTTGCGCTGGTCGCGGGGCTCGCGGTCGGTGCGATCGGGTGCGGGGGCGGCGAGAGCGTGCAGACCTACGCAGCACCGAAGTCCGAGGGCGGGAAGGCGCCCGGCGCGGTCGAAGCGGCGACCGAGTACCGCATCCTCGGTGCGATGTACCCGGCCAAAGACCCGGAGTGGTTCTTCAAAATGTCGGGTCCGGCCGACCAACTCGCGAAATACGAAGCGGATTTCGACAAACTGCTCGCGAGTGTGTCGCTCCCCGCCAACGGGCCGCCGAAGTTCGATGCGCCCGAGGGGTGGAAGACCGGACCGGGGCGAGCCGGGATCGTGGTCGCGACCATTCGGACGCCGGACGACAAGTTTGAAGTCACCGTGACCTCCTCGATTGGCGGTGTCGAGGCGAACTTGCGCCGGTGGGCGGTCCAGCAACTCGGTGCGAAGGACTTCGGTCCCGAGGACGTCGCCAAAGTCACCAAGCCGATCGACGCGAAGGGGGTGAAGGGACTGCGGGCCGACGTCCGCGGGCCGAACAACCCTTCCCCGAAGGGTGGTCCGTTCATGGGTGGCGGGAAGTAGTGATCTTGTTCCGTGCTTTGCGGTCCGAATCTCCGAGGAACCAGCGATGACCCCGACCCAACCGCACGTCCCGGGCGAACACGGCGAACCGCCGGTCCGCACCGCGCCCGTCCGTGGACCGGGCTACTACGCGCTCCGGGGGCTCAAAGCGCTCGCCTCGCTCCAGCTCACGGTCGTGCTGTTTTCGCTGGGCATTCTGCTGGTCTTCTTCGGCACCCTGGCGCAGCTCGATAACGGCGTCTGGACCGTCGTCGATAAGTATTTTTGGTCCTCCGTCGTGATGGTCCCGTTCGAGCTGGTCCACAAGTTCCTCAACGTGTTCTGGAAGGAAGGGTTCCCGGACGGGCGGTCGGAGTGGGTGGGTGCGTTCCCGCTCCCCGGTGGCATCCTCCTCGGCGGGGCGATGCTCGCGAACCTGCTGGCCGCGCACGCGACCCGGTTCCGGCTCACCTGGAAGCGCTCCGGGATCTTCCTCATTCACGGTGGCTTGCTGCTCCTGTTCGTGGGCGAGTTCATCACGCGCGAGTACGCCATCGAACAGCGGATGACGATCGAGACCGGGAAGTCGACCAACTTCACCGAGGACTCGCGGTACGTGCAGCTCGTGTTCGTCGACCACTCGGACCCGGACACCGACCGCGTGGTCGCGGTCCCGCAAGACG
This sequence comes from Gemmata palustris, assembly GCF_017939745.1. NCBI lineage: Bacteria > Pseudomonadati > Planctomycetota > Planctomycetia > Gemmatales > Gemmataceae > Gemmata > Gemmata palustris. Next base: position 7,620,582 of record NZ_JAGKQQ010000001.1, read on the forward strand.
TTCTCAAAACCGCGAAGGGGCGGATCACCCACCCGGACCTGCCCGTCGACATCGAGGTCGTCGGCGAGTACATGGTGAACTCGGAATTCACCGACGCCGCGCCGGGCGCGCCGAACCCCGCGACGGCGGGGTGGGGGCAGCACCTCATCGGGATCAAGCGGAAAGAGGTCGCGGGCGTCGATACGGAACAGAAGACGGACACGCCGACCGTCTACGTGAAACTGTTCAAGAAGGGGACCGACGAGGCGCTCGGCGTTTACTACACGTCGCTCTGGCTCCAACTGATGGGGCGGGCCGATTACATTGAGGTGGACGGGAAGCGGTACGAACTCGCGATGCGGCTCAAACGGTACTACAAGCCGTACCGCATTCACCTCGACCAGTTCCGGTTCGACCGCTACATCGGTACCGGCAAGGCGAAGAACTACTCCAGCGACGTGAAAGTGTACGACCAGAGCGGCGGGGCGGACCCGGTCGTCGCCCAGCGCATCTCGATGAACGATCCCCTGCGGTACGCGGGCGAGACGTTCTACCAACAGAGCTTCGACCGCTCGGAAACGACGACCATTCTTCAGGTGGTGAAGAACCCGGGCTGGTTGCTGCCGTACATCTCGTGCGCGGTGGTCGGGTTCGGGCTGCTGCTCCACTTCGGGATCTTCCTCGTCCGGTTCCTGCTCCGCACGCGCGCCGCGCAAACCACTGCTGCGACGGGCGCCGCGCCCTTAATGAGCGCCGCACCCGTGGGCACGCGGTACTTACCGTGGCTCATGCTGGCGGCAATGGTCCTCTACCTGTTCTCGGTTTCCGGTCGAATGAACCCGAAGACCGAGCCCTACGACCTCGATGCGTTCGGGCGCGTGCCGGTCGTCGAGGGCGGGCGCGTGAAGCCGCTCGATACGGTGGCGCGGGTGAACCTGCGCGTCGTGAGCGGGCGCGAGGAGTTCGAGGACGAGACCGGTAAGAAGCAGCCGGCGATCCGCTGGTACCTGGACGTGCTCACGAGCGGGAGCCCGGAGGTCCGCGGGGCCGCGTGGAAGCACCGGGTCATTCGCATCGACAACGAGCAGGTGCTCAGCGCCCTGGAACTGCGGCCCGTTGAGGGGCTGCGGTACTCGCTCGAAGAGCTGTCCCCGAAGTTCTCCCTCATCGGGCAGCGCGCCGCGGCCCTCGGGAAGAAAGTCGACAACAAGCAGAAACTCGACCAGACCGAGACGAAGTTCAAGGAACTGGTCGATCGAATCAACACGGTTTTCCACATCGCGGCCGAGAGCGACGCTCTCCCCAGTGCGACCGGGCGGGTACTCTTCTTACCCCCGGCCAGCGAGGGCGGGGAGACGTGGGGCTCGTTCGGTGTGTTGCGGCAGCAGATCGAGACGCAGATGCGACCGCAACTTCAGGCCGAGTTCCCGATCTCGGAAGACGCTCTCTCCAAGATGTCGAAAGAGGAGAAGAAGGCGCTCAACGACAAACTGAGGGCGCGCATGGCGGTGCTCGAGTCCGCGGCCTTCGCGCAGAACCCGCCCGCGGCGGACTGGAACAAGCTCCTCAACGCGTACCGGGAGAAGCAATCCGACGAGTTCAACACGGTAGTGCGGGAGTATCGTGGGAAGCACGCCGGGCACATTTCCGACGTGAACACGCCGCACAGTTTCTTCGAGAAAGTGGTTTACAGCCCGTTCAACTCTTTGGGGAAGCTCCGAACCGAGGTGACGTTCAACCGGTTCCAGCCCTTCTACCAGTGTACCGGACTGTACGTGATCGGGTTCGTGCTGTCGATGATCGGGTTCGCGGCGAGCGCGGCGCAGAAACCGCACGCCGCGGGCGCGTTGCGCCGGTCCGGGACGTACATTCTGATCCTCGCACTCGTGGTCCACACGATCGCGCTGTTCGCCCGCATGTACCTCATGAACCGGGCGGGGGTGTTCGTCACGAACTTGTACTCGTCGGCCGTCTTCATCGGGTGGGGGTGCGTGGCGCTGTGCCTCGTGCTGGAGCGCCTGTTCCCGATCGGCGTCGGGAACGTGGTCGCCGCGACGCTCGGGCTGGCGACGTGCATCGTGGCGCACAACCTCGGCACGCAGCAGGACACGCTGGAGATGATGGAGGCGGTGCTGGACACGAACTTCTGGCTCGCCACGCACGTGACCACCGTGACGCTCGGGTACACGGCCACGTTCGTCGCGGGGTTCCTCGGCGCGATCTACGTTCTGTGCGTGCTGGGAACGGTCGTCCGGGATTCGTTCGAGAGCCGGGGGGAGCCGACCGTCGGGGCGCTGCTCGCGTTCGGGACGGCGGTCGTGGGGCTGGTAGCCGTCCCCGTGTTCTTCCTGTGGTTCCTCAAGGTCGCGCTCGAGAAATTCGAGCTGGTGAACCTGATTCTGTTGGACGGAGCGTTCTGGCTCGCCGCCGCCGCCGGTGTGGTGTACGGGTTGGCGCTGATGCTGTTGCGCGTGTCGGCGGGCGGTGTGGACGGGCACGGGAAGCCGCTCCAGGGTCAGGTGCCGCCCCTCGCTCAGCCGGTCGTCGCGCTCGCGCTCACGCACGAGTCCGGTAAGATCCTCGGCCAGATGATTTACGGCGTGGTGGCCTTTGCGACGCTCTTGAGCTTCGTGGGTACTGTGTTGGGGGGCATCTGGGCCGACCAATCGTGGGGGCGGTTCTGGGGCTGGGACCCGAAGGAGAACGGCGCGGTTCTCATCGTGCTGTGGAACTCGCTGATCTTGCACGCGCGCTGGGCCGGGCTGGTGAAGGACCGGGGTACGGCGGTGCTCGCCGTTTTCGGGAACGCGATGACCGCGTGGAGCTGGTTCGGTACCAACCAACTCGGTATCGGGCTCCACGCTTACGGGTTCGACAGCCGCCTCGCTGATGGGTGCTTCAATTTCTGGATGCTGCAGTTCCTCATCCTGGGCTTCGGCGCTGCGGTCCCGCGGCGCTTCTGGGCGAGCGCGACTCGCCGGACCGTCGTGCGCGAGGTCGCGGTTGCTGAAGTGGTGGCGGCTCCTCCCACACCGCCGGCCGGGACGGACGCGGAAAAGGGGAAGAAGCACGGCAAGCGCCGGTAACAGTTGATTCGATGCGTGTTGTGATTCACGACGTGCGGTTGGCGTGCCGGATTGGTGCCCCAACCGCACGTTTCTTTTTGGGCGCCACGCTACCGCCGCCCTTATGGGCGAGGGCACCGTAGACCCGACGGGGACGCGACTTGCCCTCAATCAGGGCCAGCGCCGGTTCGGGGTTGTCGGAGTGGTTTGACGAGCCGCGAGGGAGTGGGGCCGAAACCGTCCGCGTGTAAGAAGACGGAAGAGCCGCGGATAAACGCAGATCACGCGGATCAAACCAGAAAGATTTGTAGCTCGCAGCGGCAACCGAGAACGCGGTGGCAGTTATCACCGCATCCCGTTGCTGGGATATCGTGATGACGCCACCGCGCGTGGTCGATTTCGCGCCCGTTACTTCTTCCAATCCGGCGCTGCGGCGGAACTACCCATCTGTTTGCGGATCTTCTCGCCGCGGTCGGATTGTTTCAGCAGCGGTTCGACGCGCTCGAGGTCGGCCGGGTCGAACCCCGAGCCCTTCAGCAAGTCGCGCGCGGCCTGTGATGCGTCGGCCGCATCGACACCCCGATTGCCGCGCGGGAACCGCTTCTCGTGGAACGCGAGGTTCGCCTGCTGCCCGGCGTCGACGGGCGTACCGCCCCCGAGTACCGGGCTGCCGCCGAAGCCCGCGTCCTTGATCGGGTCAACGTCGCGCCCCACGCTCTTCGCGGCCCGCTTCTCGGCCACCATCTGGCCCAGCTCCGCGCACAGCACGGCCGCGAGTTCCGCGTCCGTTTTACACTTGTTCACGAGCCCTTCGCTGATGTAGAGCTGTTCCGTTCCGCGGTGGAACAGCACGGACTCCTTCACGCCGACCGTGAAGATGAGCGGTTCGATGCCCGTAAACGTGTTTTGCACGATGATTTTCCGGCCGAGCACCTCGACGCGCTCCGCGGTGGGCAGTGAGGCCTTCGGCGGGTTCTTCGGGTCGAAGCTCGGCTCGTCGTCCCAACCGAGCGCTTTGGACACGGACCACTCGCCGTCGTGCATGCAGCCGGTGGAAGAGAGCAGGGCGATACCCGCTACCAGCGCGGCGAAACGGTTCATGACGGGTGCCCCTTATGTGTTAAAGAATTGCGCCCCGCATACCGAGGAGGGGAAGGGCTGTCGAGAGGCGTTTTCGACTCAATTACTGGCTCGCACGTAAGCGGGGCGAGCCCGGCAAGCCATTGCTTACCGGGCCCGCCCCGCTTGTCTCGTTGTCGCGCGTGCCGTACTCAGGCGGCGCGCTTCAGTTGGTTGGCCTGAACCGCTTGTTCCCAGGCGCGGAACTCGGTCATGAACTGGCCCACGGCCTCGTCCGTCTTCGGGTGGCCGCACATTTGCGGGAAGAACTTCGGCGGCACCGTGATGATGTGCGCCCCGGCCTGGATCGCCTCGTTCACGTCCACGAGGTGCCGGATGCTGCCGACGATGATCTCGCTGTCCAGCCCGCGCCGGTCGAGCGACTCGCGGGTCGAGCGGACGACCGAGCCGGCGTCGTAGCCGATGTCCCGGATGCGCCCCCAGAACAGGCTGACGTACTTCGCGCCGGCGCTGGCGGCCATCACCGCCTGGTTGTACGACATGCAGCACGTGCAGTTCACCGGCACGCCGCGCTTGGCCAGTTGCGCGATCACCTTCAGCTCGTTCCACCCGATCGGGATCTTGATGTTCAGGTACGGGTAGTCGCCGAACTCGTTGACGAACTGCTCCGCTTGGTCGGCCATCTTCGCCGGGTCGGTGGTGTTCACCTCGACGCTCAGCGGGATCTTCGCGTCGTGCTTGATGAGCGCGTCGATCATCGAGCGAATGTGCTCGCCGAAGTCGACGCAGTTGGACCGCGCGATGAGCATCGGGTTAGTAGTCACGCCCGACGCGAACCCGCGCTCGAGGCACGTTTCCAGTTCCTTCACGTCGGCCGTATCGACGAACAGTTTCATGCCAGCCCCCGTTTGGTGAGTTTTATTTCAAGCGGCCGAGCGCCCCGCGACTTCGCCCGCACTGGTTGCCAGAACCCAATCAACGGCCCCCGTAATATCGGCCGCCCGATGGTCCGGGGGGCACCGTTCCGCTTGGCCGAACGGCGTATCGATCAACACGCCGCGACAGCCCGCGGCCCGCGCCGCGGCGATGTCGCTCCACCGGTCGCCGATCAGGAACGCGCCGGGCAGGTCCAGGTCCCACTTCGCCGTCGCCGCGAGGAGCATCCCCGCCTTCGGCTTGCGGCACGAGCACGTGTCCGCGGTGTCGTGATAGCACGCGAAAACGTCGAGCAGCGGGAGAGCGCGGTACAGCTCCGCGTTGATCCGCTCGACCGCGGCCCGGGTCTGCGTCCCGCGGGCGACGTCCGGCTGGTTCGTCACGACGACGAGCACGAACCCGGCGCTGCGCAAGCGGGCGAGGGCTTCTTCCACCCCGGGGAGCAATTCGAGTTCGTCCAGGCCCATCGGCGGGCGCGTGGTGCCGCCCGCGGGGGACGCCTTGTTCAGCACCCCGTCGCGGTCCAGGAACACCACCCGCTGCGCCATTGCGAAACTCCGACGGAATGTGAATCGTTACTTTTGAGCTTCTGCCGGTGACTACGCGGCCTTCTTCGCGTCGGCCGCGGCGGTCGATTCCCACTTGGTCGCGGCGGCCTTGAGCGCCGGGTGCGTGACGAACAGGTGCCACACCACCGCCTGGAACGCTTCCGCGTGCGGGGTGACGTGGGCGGCGTTCACCGTGGGCACGATCACGCAGGCGTCCGCGACCTTCGCGGTGTACCCGCCGTCGCGCCCGACGATCCCGCACACGGTCGCGCCGACGGTCTTCGCGTGCTGGACGGCGCGCACGAGGTTCGGGCTGACGTTGCGCTCGAGGTCGCCGCCGCCGACGGAGAACACGAGGACGGCGTCCTTCGCGTTCAGCCGGCTGCCGCGGAGCCACTCGACGAACACCGTCTCCCAGCCCTCGTCGTTGGTGCGCGCGGTGAGTTCGGACACGTTGTCGGTCGGCGAGTACGTCTCGATGCCCGCGATCTTGCGGAAGTCGTTGACGGCGTGCGATGCGTTCGCCGCGCTACCGCCGACGCCGAGGATGAACAGGCGCCCGCCGCGCCCGCGCACGCTCGCGAGCGCGTCCACGACCTTGTCGATGGCACCGGTATCGAGCCGGGCAATGATTTCGCTCGCTTCGGCGAGGAACTGCTGCGTGAAGGACATTCGAGCGACTCCGTTCGCTGTAGGATCAGAGAACCTAACCCCCCGCCCCCCTTCCCTAAGAAGGAAGAGGGAGCGGGATTCGCCCCGTCCCTTGATTGGGTCAGGGGCGCACTGGCACCTTACGCCGCGCGGCTCAGGACGAACTGCTCGGCCTCGCGCAGGCCCGAGGGCGAACCGATCTCGTAGAACCGGTTCGTCACCTCGAAGCCGACCATTTCGCCGCCCGCAACGAGCGCGCTGTACAGTTCGGCGAGGTCCGACACCTGCTCCGCCGGGATGCGCTCGATCGCGGCCCGGCGCAACAGCGACAGGCCGTAGTCGATGTGCGTCATGTCCGGGGTCGCGTCCCGCTTGCTGTACCGCAACAGGCGCCCGCGCTGGAAGACCACGTTGCTCTTGTCGAAGCTGTTCTCGTTGTGGAACACCGTCATCAGCCCGAGCGCGGCGGGCGGCAGAGCGTTGAACGCGCGCGCGTAGTCCACATCGAGGAGCGAGTCCCCGTACAGCACGAAGCACCCGGCGCCGAGGAGCGGCAGCGCCCGGCGCACCGCGCCGCCGGTTCCGCGCAGGGTCGGGCCGTCTTCCGAGTACCGGACGCGGAGCCCGAACCGCGCGCCGTCGCCCACGTGGTCCCGGATCTGGTCCGCGAAGTGGCCGACGCACATCACGACTTCGCGGAGCCCCTGCTCGTACAAGTCCTCGAACTGGTGGTCCACGAACGGGCGCCCGGCGAGCGGCACCAGCGCCTTGGGGATCGCCTTCGTGACGTCCCCCAACCGGGTGGCCTTTCCACCGGCGAGGATCAGAACGGGCGTCGAAGCGAGATCCGTCACGGGCGTTACCTTACTTGTGTGACTTTCGTGCGTGGGAACCGGACCGGTACCGGGTTACGCCGCCCGGCGGATCGCGGGGCGCAGCGCCGGCGAGGGGGTCGCCCCGCTCACGATGCGCGTGCCCTCGAAATCGAACCGGAACGGAACCTGCTGCAGCCCGGCTTCGGTCATCACATCGGTGAGTTGCTCGGCGTCCTCGGTGTAGAACATGAGGAACCCGCCGCCGCCGGCGCCGATCAGCTTGCCGCCCAAGCCGCCGTTCTTGAGGCCGAGGTCGTACCACTCGTCGATGCGGGAGTTCGACATGTTCCCGCTGCGCTTCTTCTTCGACCGCCAGTGGACGTTCATCAGTTCCGCGAAGGCCCGCAGGTCGCCGCCTTCAAGGGCGTCCTTGCTCTTCAGCCCCAGGTCCTTGATGAAGTGCAGGTTGTCGATCATCGACTGGTCGGCGGCCTTCGTCTTCGTGTCCTGCTCGCGCAGCACCTCGGACGCGGACCGCGTGTACCCGGTGAAGTACAGTACGAGGTTCTGTTCGAGCTTGCGGAGCGTGTCCGACGACGCCCGGAGCGGCCAGTATTCCACGTGCCCGTCCGGGTGGAACCGGAAGCACGTGACCCCGCCGACCGCGGCGATGAACTGGTCCTGCTTGCCGACCGGTTCCTTGAGCCGGTCGATTTCGATGTGGCACGCTTGCTCGGCGATCTCGGCCGCGCTCGGGTTCCCGTTGCGGAGCGCGTGGAGCCCGCGCAGGAGCGCCGTGCAGAAGCTCCCGGACGAGCCCAGCCCCGTGCCGGCCGGGATGTCGGCCATCGCCGCGATCTCCAGCCCGTCCGCGGGAGTGCCCACGAGCCGCATGGCTTCGCGCACGAGCGGGTGCTGGACCTCGCCCACGTCCGTCACGCGCTCGGTCTGGGAATACTTGAGGATCATCTCCGGCAGAATGGTCCGGTTGATGACGATGTGAACGTGCCGATCGATCGCCGCCGCGACGAGGAACCCGGTGTGCTCGCGGTAGTACGACGGCAGGTCGGTGCCGCCCCCGCCGAGCGAGATGCGGAGCGGGCTTCGCGTGATAATCATCGGTCACTCCGCTTCCGTGCGGTGTGGAGCATTTGAGGCAGCCGCGCATCGCGCGGTATTGTAATAGTCGGTTACAAGGTGGCCCGCGGTTCAGAGTTTGCCGAAGAATCTGCTCGCGCTGCCGTCGCGTTTTCTTCGGGCGCCTCGGTCGCGGTGCGGCCCTGGTCGGGTGGAGCGAATCAACGCCGTATCAAGCGGCCCGCTGCTCCCCGCCGGAGTGCTGGTACACGGCCGCGACCACGTCGAGGGCCGCGACCGCGTCCGTCAGCGTCGCGCCCAGCCCGGTCGTACCCGCGATTGCGTTCTCGAAGTCCCGGAACTCGGCGTTCCACGACGTATCTTCGCCCGGGTACTCCCAGATGGTCGTTTCCGGCGGACCCATTTGCGGCAGCATGCGGTAGTACGCGAGCCGCTCGACACCGTAGCTCCCGCCGAGGCCGTCGATCTGGAGCTTCCCGGTGCGGCCATAAATTTCGAGGCAGAACAGGTTCTTCCACTCGGAGCAGCTCGCGTGCAGCCACCCCACTTGCCCGCCCGCGTGGTGCAGGCAGACGAACCCGTTGTCCTCGACCGGCATGTCCCAGAAAAACGTCCCCGCGAACCCGCTCACGCTCGCCACGTCGCCGAGGAACCAGCGCGTGAGGTCGATCAGGTGAACGCCCTGGTCGAGCAACTCGCCGCCCCCAGCGAGCGCCGGGTTCGCGCGCCATTCGCGGTCGTAGCCCACGCGCCCGCCGTGCCCGTAGCGCCCGCGGACGAACATCAGCGGCCCGCACGCGCCCGCATCGACGAGTTCGCGCGCCTTGCGCAGCGCCGGGTGGAACCGGTGGTTGAACCCGACGCGGACCGTCACCCCCGCGCTCTTCGCCGCGGCCGCAACGGGGCGGAGTTCGTCCGCCGCGCGCGCCGCGGGCTTCTCCACGAGAACGTGCTTGCCCGCGCGAACCGCCCCGAGGGTGATCGCCGCGAGCGCGTCGTTGATCGTTGCCACGACGACCGCGTCGATGTCGGCTCGGGCGACCAGGTCGCGCCAGTCCGCGCTTGCTGCACATCCTGGGTACGATTTGGCGAGTTGGGCCGCGCGCTCCAGGACCGCGTCCGCGGTGCCCGCGACAGTGTGCCCCAGGGCGGCGATGGACTTCGCGCGCTTCCCACCGATCAACCCGCACCCCACGATGGCTACGCGCACTTCTTCCACCCCCCGCGGTCGTCCGGTGTGATCCGGCGCAGCGTATAAATGTCGCCGGCGGCCAACTCGTCTTTCTTCTCGGGCAGGCCCGCCCAGTCGTCCCACACCGCACTAATCAGGCGCCCGGAGATGCCGTCGGACGCGGCGGAGGCCAACCACGTCACGAGTGCCGCGGCCTTGTCCGGGGGCGTGCCGCCGTTCGCACCTCGCGCGACTGCGGCTTCGTACTCGGCCCGCGCCCGACCCGGTCCGGCGGCCAGTACTTCGTTCAGCATCCGGGTGTTCATCGCACCGGGTGCGACCGCGTTAATCGTGACCCCGGTACCGGCCAACTCCTGCGCGAGCGTCTCGGTGAACCGGACCAGCGCGCACTTGGACGCGGCGTAGGCGGCGAAGTCCGGGCGCGGACCGGTCGCACCGCCTCCAGAAACGTTAATCACGCGCCCGAACCCGTGCTCGATCATGCCCGGGAGTACCGCTCGCGTGAGCCACACGGGAGCGAGCAGATTAACGCGGAACACGTCTTCCCAGCCGCCTCCGCCTTCGGCCACGAACGGCCCGATCGTGCCCTGAACGGCCGCATTGTTCACAAGAACGTCGATGCGCCCGAAGTCGGACAGGCACGACGCGATCGCGGCTCCGGTGCCGGCGCGGTCGGTCAGGTCAACTGGGTAGATCCGCGCCTCAGAGCCCTCGGCCCGAACCGCATCGGCCGCTTGTTGAAGCGCGCCGGCGTCGCGGGCCAGTAAGCCCAGGCGCGCCCCGTTCGCGGCGAGCGCCCGAGCCAGGGCCGACCCCAGTCCCCGGGACGCGCCCGTGACAACGGCGACGCGGCCGGCCAGTGGCTTCACGGTCCGCGAATCCATCCGGTTTCCTTCCGGAGCAACGGCCAATCACCGGTCGCGGTAATTTGCACGGGTTGGGAATAAGAACGAAGCGTCTATAGCCGAGGTGAGAAACACGCTGCAAGGCCAACTGTGGTGTCCGGGGCCTTTGTAACAAGTGAGGCCCGGAGCGGGTGCCCCGGGCCTCGTGTGGCGCGTGTCTTGCAGGCATCAGGCCGCGTGGCGCGATTCCAGAACCCACGGGTTCGCGCGGAGGTAGTCGAGCGTGCGCACGACCGCCTCGCGGATGGTCAGCGTCTGGCGCCAGCCGAGCGACTTGAGTTTCGCGGTGTCGAGGAAGATGAACGGGCTGTCGCCGATCCACCCGCGCGCGCCACCGGTGTGGTTCACCTTGGGGGTCAACCCGAGCCGCTCGCAGATCCACCCCAGGGAGTCATCGACCTGGCAGTACTCGTCGGCGCCCAGGTTCACCACGGTGACCGGGTCCGTGGCCCTCTCCACCACGGTGAGGATCGCGTTGATGCAGTCCTGCACGTAGAGGTAGCTCTTCCGCTGCTTGCCGTTGCCGAGCACCTCAATGGCGTGCGGGTTGGCGAGCAGCTTCGCGTAGAAGTCGAACACGTGCCCGTGGGTGTAGCGCTCGCCCAGGATCGAGACGAACCGGAAGATGAACGCCTGGAACCCGAACCCGGTCGCGTAGGCCGAGATCAGCGCCTCGCCCGCGACCTTGCTGGCCGCGTACAGGCTCGTCTGGACCGGGAACGGGGCGTTCTCGGGCGTCGGGAACACTTCCGCTTCGCCGTACACGGACCCGGTGGACGAGAACCCGATGCGCTTCACCCCGTTCAGGCGCATCGCTTCGAGCACGTTGAACGTGGCGATCGTGTTCTGCTGGAGGTCGCGGTCCGGGTGGTCGGTGCCGAACCGGACGTCCGCGTTGGCCGCGAGGTGGAACACGACGTCGTGCCCCGCGACCGCGCGCGCGAGAGCGGCTTTGTCGAGCAGGTCGCCCTCGTCGAGGGCGAACCGGTCGCTCGTCCGCGCGTCCGCGAGGAACTCGTGCCGGCCCGTGCTGAAGTTGTCGAACGCGGTCACGTGGTGGCCGGCCGCGAGGAGCCGGTCCACCAAGTTGCTGCCGATGAACCCGGCCCCGCCGGTAACGAAGTAGCGCATCTGTTGTAATCTCGCACTCGTTCGGGAATCTCTCGCGACCGACGCCGGTCGCTGTGTCAGGCGGCGAGGCGCACGGCCTGTGCCGCGCGTGGGCGCCGGAGCACCAGTTTGATCGGCGTGGCCGGGGTAAGTAGGGTCGGCCACACGACGCCGAATTGGAGGATCCACCGGCCCCGGGGGATCAGGGAGAATTCTTCGAGCTCGAACCCGCTCGCGGTCGCCGCGGTCAGCAGTTGCTTGGCGGTGTACTGAAACGTTACCGGGTGCCCGCGGCGTTTCACCCACGACAGCGGCCCGTGTACGACGCGCTCGAACAGGTTGAACACGGACCCCACCGTGCTTTCGACGACCACCGCTTTGCCGCCCGGGGCGCACACGCGGAACATCTCCTGGACGCACCGGCGCATGTTGGCAAAATTTTCGCGGATCGAGTGCCCGGTGACGTGGTGCAGTACGTTTTGCTGCATCACACAGTCGAAGCTCCCGTCGGGAAACGGGAGGTCCAGGAACGACCCGGATTTGAACGTGCTGTTCGCGGTCGGGCCGGGACCGTCTTTGAGGAACAGGTCCACGGCGGTGACGTGCCCGGCCAGCGCCGTATCGAAGTTGAAGAACCCGCCGTTGCCGATGTCCAGCAGCGCGTCGGCCCCGCGCACCTCGCGCTCGACGGCCCGCTGGGTGTGCTGGTAGCACTCGAGCTTGGACTGGTTCTCGATGTACTGGTCGTTATCGGCGAACCACGCCGCGTTAGCGTCAACGGTCGCCTGCGAGCTGCCCGATCCCATCATTTACTCCACGCTTGGGGCGCGGCGCGCCGCGCCGAACCGAACCGGATGCGGAACAGGTCTTTCAGATTTTTCCAGTTGCCCGAAACCAGTTTCAGGCGCGTGTCACCGTCGTCCCGCCACGCGACGCCGATCTCTTTGATGCGGTACCCGGCTCGAACGGCCAGGGAGAGGATCTCGACGTCGAACATGTACCCGTCGATCCGCTGGCGCGAGAACAGGTCGCGGGCCACCTCGGCGCGGAAGAACTTGAACCCGCACTGCGTGTCACCGATCCCGTAGAGCCCGACCAGCGGCCTCATGATCAGTGCGAACCCCTTGGAGCCGAGGCGCCGGTACCACGGCTGGCGCACGCGGATGTCCGCCCCTACCGCGGCCCGGGAGCCGATCACGATGTCGTAATCGTGGTCGAACCAGGGCAGTATCTTTTCGATCTCCTCGATCGTCACCTTATAGTCCGCGTCGAGGAACCCGATGACGTCGCCGCGCGCGGCCAGCACGCCCTCGCGCACCCCGCGCCCCTTACCCCGGCGCTCGGGGGCGCCCATGACCCGGACCGGCAGCTCCCCCGCGAGAGCCGCCGCGGCTTCCCGGGTGCCGTCGGCGCCGTCGGCCGCGACGATCAGTTCGTAGGTGACCCCGCGCGGCGCGAGGTAGTCCCGGATCGCGCGGAGCGTGCGCTGGATCGTCGCGACCTCGTTGAACGCGGGGACCACCAGACTCAGGTGCGGGGGCGCGGCCATCGGAGCTAGCTCCTGGGTTTTCGTCGTGCGACCGGTTACGGGGACGGCTGCGTCGGCTCGAAGCCGACGAACCGGAGGTGCGCGCCGACGGCCCGTCCGTCCGGGTGCGGGAGCACTTGTGTGTTCGAGAATCGGCATTCGAGCCCGCGCGCTTGAGCCATCTTCCCGCCGGCGGGGGCGCGGACCTCGAACGCGCCCGGGGCCAGCGCCCGTTTCGCGACTTCGGTGCCGTCGATCAGAACCGTCAGTTCGGTGCGGAACGTGCCGTCTCGCGCGACGTCGGGGACCTCCCCGCGGACGACCGCGTCGCGGTCCGGACCCGCCTGCCAGAGGCGCACCGAGAGGGCCTTTTCGCCCCACCCGTCGGCCGCGATGCCGAGCACGTTCGCCTTCGGGTGGCTCAGGTCGGCCGGGGTCGCGCCGATCTTCTCCGGCGGGCGCGAGAGGGCTTCGTTCTTCGGCTCGAAACCGACGGAGGCGAGGTGCGCGACCACGCGCCGCTCGTCCGGTGCGGGGAGCGCTTGATCGGCCGAGAACCGGACCTCGATCCACCGCGGGCCGGTGCCCGCGCCGCCGGGGGCGCGGAGCTCGAAATTGCCGACACTTAGGACGCGCTTCTCCACCGGCATTCCGTCGACCAGTACCGTCACTTCGGTGCGGAACCCGGACCCGGTCGGCGACACCTGCGGGATCATTCCGCGGATCACCGCTTCTTGGTCGGGGGCCGGTTGCGCCAGCCGGATCTTGAACTCCGTGTCGACCCACCCCTCTTCGTAGAAGCCGGAGTACTCGAGGTGCGGGTGGGCCAGATCGCCGGGGAATTTCGCGATCTGTTGTGGCGGGCGGAACGCGGCGTAATCCTCCTCCGACAGAACCGAGATGTCGCGGGCGTGGGTGGCGAGCATCCGCCGGTCGCGCGCCAGGCCCGCGCCCCACAACTGCTCGGCCGCGCACAGGCGGTTCGGGTTGCGCGTCGCCGCGCCGAAGCCGAGCGCCAGGTAGCGGCTGGAGCCGACCGCCTGGGGCGCCACGGGTGGCGAAACGAGCCGTGCCGCCCCGGCCCCGATCGAGCCGAACGCGGCGCTCCGGTCCCCGAATAACTGTACCGGGGCCACGTTGCGCCGCACCGGATCAGTGCTGTACGAGTTGGTGCAACTGACCAGTACCCGGACTTGGGGTGACGGGTTGAGGACGTCGAGCACCACCGCGTGACCGACCCCGGCCATCGTCCGCGGGCGGAACATCGGGTCGCCCTCTAATAGAAACAAGGCGACGTTCTCCGGGTCGGTGATCCCGCCGATGAAGTGTTGGCGCGCGCCGGACGCGTCGCAGAACACGGCGAAATTCTTCAAATCGGTCAGCGGGGCGTAAATCAAGGGCGGACCGGTTTCCGGGAAATAGTGGCGGTTCAGTACCGACACGCAGCCCCCCCCGGCCGCGACCATCACCCGTTCGGGCCGCTCCCGCGACCGGTCCCAGGTGGGGTACTCCAGTCGGTGGAGCGGGAGCCCGGTGTCCGGGTGGGTAATCGTGTGACTGTTTCTCTCTCGCGCGCCGTAGAACCCGGTCCGTATTCCCACGAGCGCGTCCTGCTGTTCCGGGTGGAGGCGGACCCAGAGCGCTTGCTCGATGAGCCGCAGCCCGCCGTAAGCCATGTCGTCGAACGGGGCGTACCCGATCTGCCCGACCGGGACGCCCCGGATCTCCGCGGCGAACAGCTTGAGGAGCACGTTGTTTTCGGTCGCGAGCAGCACCCGGTCGACCTCGCCACGGGCCACCCGCGCCGCGTGGGCGGTCCGGAACTCGGACAGCAGTTGGCGCGTGTTCGCGGCCGGCAGGTCACCGCGGGCCTCCCGCCCCCGGCTCTGGTCGACGTACCAGAATTGGGTCCGCGCGTTTAATCCCGCGACCCCGGCCACCAGCACGGCCGCCACCACTGCGCCCCACTGCGCCCGCCGCGACACGACCCACCCGGCCGCCACCGCCCACAGGAACGGCTGGGCAAACATCGCAATCTTGAACAGACCGAACGCGGACCTTTGGACGTAGAGAGTAGCGGCCAGTGCCGCGGCCACCACGAGCGCCGCGGCGAAGGTCCGGCGGCGGCGGAGGCTGGTGACGAACGGAACCAAGATGGCGGCCAAGAGCGCGGCCCCCAGTGCGATGCACACGTTTTGTAATAGCGGCGACTCGGGACCGGCTATCGGCAGCAGCCCCCATACCAGTGCCGGGCCGCGCGGGGTCAGGAAATACGGGAAAATGTCCGCGATGATCGTCGAACTGGACGTGCCGCTCTTGGATTGTCCGACCAGGAACCCGAAGATCCCGTGCATGTACACCGGCAACAGCGCCACCATCACCACGATCGCCACCGCCGCGTGTGCGAGGTACCCGCCCGCGGTCCGCCGGGGCAGTGCCCACACACCGACCACCACGCACGCCCCGACCAGGATCGGGATCACCTCCGGGTAGAACACCGACAGTCCCGCGAGCAGCACTCCGCACACCCCGCCCCGCCGCAGGAGCGCGTCCCACCGCAGCCGGCGGAAGCGCCCGCACAGTAGCACCAGCGCCGCGCACAGAACGGCCAGCCCGCTCACTTGGCCGATGAGCTGCTGCACGACCCCGTAGGTCGACGCCGCGGACACCGCCAGCAGCGCGCACGCGACCGCGGCCCCGCGCCGCCCGATGCCCGTACCGGCCAGCGCGCCTGCTGAGGCCACGAGTGACAGATTCAGCGCGACGATTGTGGGCATGAACACTTGTTGCGCCGACAGCCCGGTCCATGCCGACACCAGCGCGAGCAACAGATCCGATCCGGGGCGCACCTGGGACATGATGAACCCGAACCAGTACGCTCGTGTCGGGTCGCGCCCCTCGGTCAGCCCGTCGAGGGTCGGGGGCTCCACGAACCCGTGTTCGCGGTACCCGGTCGCCATTAGGCAGTAGTTGGCCATGTCGTCGTTGCCGTTGGCCACCCAATCAAACCCGTAACCGAACAGCGGCCACGCGGTCAGCCCGAACGCCCCGACCAGCACCACCGCGAACACGCGCGCGCGCCGCCACAGGCCCCGCGCTCGGGCCGCGGTCGGTCGGGCGCGCCACAACACGCCCAGCGCGCCCGCGAGGAGCGCGCCGCCGACGGGTGCCGCCGAGAGGCGCACGGGTACTTCAAACCGTACCAGTATGTAGGTAGGGATGACGAGCGTCACGAACCCGATGGTCGGGGCGAGGAGCAGCGTTACCGTGGTCCAGCGGAACCGGGCGAGCTTCAGTACCGCGGTGCCGATGACCGCCCAGCCCACGAACAGTGCCCAGGTTAAAAGGACCGCCACTTGTCACCCTCCGTCCGAATCGGCGCAGTTACTACCCGTATCGGCCGTTCGCCGCGCCGACTGAAGCGGGCACGCGGTCGTTGCGGTTGTTACCGAGCGGGGCGGGTCGTTCGCCCGCGCGAACGCGGGACGTGGCTTGACCATGCCGGTTAGGGGTAATAGCGAATTTGGCGCGTTACCGCAATGCGACTCGTGCGGGGGGACTGGCGCAATTCGTTCGCGCGTTCGAGGTGCCGATCGGCGGGCGATCTCCGGCACGCGCCGCTTTAACACAAGGCCCAAGAAGTGATTACGGCGCGTGCGCGTGCAGGAAATTTACCAGCGCCGGTGTGTACGATTCGCCGGGCAGCACACTGTGCCCCGCGCCTTCGAGCCGGACGAAGCATTTCGGCTCGTTCGCGGCGGCGGAGAGTTGTTCCGAGTGGTCGAACGGCACCACGCTGTCGGCGGTTCCGTGAACGAGGAACACCGGGCGCGGGCACCGGCCGATCTTCGCGAGGTTGTCGAACCGCGTGCGCATGAGAGTGTGAACGGGTAGGAACGGGAAGTGGTGCTTCGCGGCGGCCGGGAGACTGGTGAACGTGTAAATGAGCACGAGCGCGCGGTGCTCGCGCTTCGTGGCCAGTTCGACCGCCGTTCCGCCGCCGAGCGACTCGCCGCAAAGGATGATCCGGTTCGGGGCGACCCGCGCTTCGTCCGTCAGCCACCTGTACGCGGCATCGCCGGCCGCGTAGCAGCCCTCTTCGGTGGGCTTCCCGGCGCTCTTGCCGTAGCCGGGGTAATCGAACAGCAGCACGCCCGCGCCGAGCGCCCGGCGCAGGTCGGCCGCGAGGCGCCCGCGGTGGGTGAGGTTCCCGCCGTTGCCGTTGGCGACCAGCACCGCGCCGTGCTGCGGCGACTCCGGTGGAATCCAGCGCCCGAAGATTTTGGTGCCGTCGGCGGAGTCGAACTGCACGTCTTGTGTGCGGTCGTCTTCCGGCTTCAGCCACGCTTCTTCCGCCGAAGACGGGCGGAACACGAGTTGACGCTCGATGAACCAGAACACAACGACGATCCCCAGATAAGCGACGAGGAGCAACACCGCCCAACGGCGCACGCGGCGAAGGGGTGATGGCATAAGAAAATCCGCCACGGATGAACACAGAAAACACGGATCAAGACAGAAGGCAGATTAGCCACAAAAAGCACAAAAGAGGACAGAGGACAGAGGACATTTGAAAATCTGTTAGGGCGACAGCGAGTTCTGGCCTTCTGGTTTTGATTTGCTCTCTGCCTTCTGAACTCTGTTTTCTGTCCTCTGCTCCTTTTGTGCTTTTTCGTGACCATCTCCTCTTCATTCTCTCTTGTCTGATCCGCGTTATCGTTTATCTGCGGCTCTTCCTTGTTCCTCATTCCTCAATTTCCACACGAAAGCCTTCCACCGCGATAATCAATTCCGCGAGAACGGCCCAGGCGCCGTCGGGCTTGTTGCGGTCGACCAGCACGAACGGCACGCCCGCGAGCCGCGACGCTTCGCCCTCTTCGTCGTCCGTGTCGCCGATGCTGGCAATGATCTGGTACTCGCGGGCGAGGCGTGCATGGACCTCGGCTTTGTGGCGCTTCGATCCTTGCCAGTTAGGGCAGTAATAGACGTTGCGGTGCCCCGGGAGCCGGTGCTCCGCGAGGAAGTCGTCCGTTCCCTTGCGGCTCACCTCTGTGCGCGCCGTGACGTAGTGAACCTCGACCTTCTGCCGGTGCAGGCGCGAGAGCACGTCGAGTGCGGCCCGGAGCGGGCACGCGAACCCGGTACACACCGTTTCGTCTAGGTCGACGATGAGCGCCAACCGCTTGGCTGGTACGTCATCACCGAACAGTTGTCGGGCGAGATCATTCATGGCGAACGGCCGGCGTGAGCCGGCTCGGTGAAAGTTACCTGGACGGAGGACGTGACCGGGACGCGATCGCTCACCAGCCGGCTCACGCCGGCCGTTCGCCGTTACACCGCGGATACGCACTCCAGACCGAACGTTTCGGCGACGGCCTGGTTCGTCACCTGGCCGGCCTTAATGTTCACACCCGCGAGCAGCGCCGCGTTTTCCTTCACCGCGCGCTCCGGCCCCTTGTTCGCCAGTTGCAGCGCGTAGGGGAGCGTCACGTTGGTGAGCGCGTAGGTGCTCGTGCGGCCGACCGCCCCGGGCATGTTGGTCACGCAGTAGTGAACGATGTCGTCCACGATGTACGTCGGCTTCGCGTGCGTCGTCGGCAAGCTCGTCTCGAAGCACCCGCCCTGGTCGATGGCGACGTCGATGACGACCGCGCGCGGGGGCATCTTCTTGAGATCCTCGCGCCGGACGAGGTGCGGGGCCTTGGCGCCCGGAATGAGCACGGCGCCGATCACGAGGTCCGATTGCTGGAGGCAGTCGAGGATGTTCAGCCGGTTGCTGAACACGGTCGTCACGTTCTGCGGCATCACGTCGTCGATGTACCGCAGGCGGTCGAGGTTCACGTCGAGAATGAACACGTTCGCGCCCAACCCGGCCGCGACGCGGGCCGCGTTCGCGCCGACGATCCCGGCGCCGATGACGGACACCGTGGCCGGCGGCACGCCGGGAACGCCCGCGAGCAGAATCCCGCGCCCGTCGAACGGCCGTTCCAGGTACTTCGCCCCTTCCTGAATGCTCATGCGCCCGGCCACCTCGCTCATCGGCGTGAGGAGCGGGAGCGCGCCCTTCGCGTCTTTGATTGTCTCGTAGGCGATCGCGGTGATGCCGGACTTGATGACGGCTTCGGTCAGGTGCTTGTCCGCGGCGAAGTGGAAGTACGTGAACACGGTCTGGCCGCTGCGCATGTGCTGCCACTCGGCCCGCATCGGCTCCTTCACCTTCACGATGAGGTCCGCCCGCTTCCACACGTCGGCGTCACTCGCGACGATCTCCGCGCCGGTGGCGACGTACTGCTCGTCGCTGACCCCGGACCCCGAGCCGGCCCCGGACTGAATGAGGACGGTGTGCCCGGCGCGCGTGAGCTCCTCCACGCCCGCGGGCACCATCGCGACGCGGTACTCGTCCTGTTTCACTTCTTTGGGGACGCCGACAATCATGACAGACCTCAAAAGTCGAAGGTTCACGTTATGAGATTGAAGCGGCCGACCGATCGTTACGACCGGCCGCTCCACACGGAACTCGGAAATCGTGTACCCGGAACTACTGATTTAGGAACCCGCGGAGAAGTGAAACAAGGGAAACGGCTCTCACGATGAAATGCCTTGTCCCGCACGGCGTCAGATGTCTAGGATTGAGAAGGCTCTTTGAGCCGCTCCGGGTTTCACGTCTTGTTGGTTCGGGTCACGGGTGCTTTATCATGCCGCCGCGTTCCGCTGTTGCGGTCATCGTCGCGTTCTGGCTCGCCATCACTGCTTACATCGCGTACCGCGACGTGTGGCCGCGCGTGTTCGCGTCCGGCCCGCCGCCGGTCACGATCGAACTCGCGGACGAGGCCAAGCAGAACATCCCCGCGCGGTGGACGCTGTACCGCAACGGGCAGCGGGTCGGCAAACTCACGACCCTGATGAAGTACCACGACGCGGACGACGCCTTTCAGTTCAGCTACCGCTACACGCAGCTCCAACTCGAACAGGGCGGTATCACGCTCGAAGTCCCGGAAGCCACCTCGGACGTGCGCATGACCCGGAGCGGCGACCTGAAAGAGCAGAGCCTGACCGCGCGGGTCAAAGCGGTTACCCGCGGCATCACAATCGAGGGCACGATCGACGTGCGCGGGGAAGTCAAAAACAACAAGCTGACCGGGCGCGCCGAATTGAAAAGCGCCCTGCTCACGATCGCGAGCGACCTCGAACCGATGGAAGTGAAGCAGGGGCAACCGCTGAACCCGCTCCAACCGGTGAACCGCATCAACGGCGTGCGCGGCGGGCACCGGTGGAACGTTCACGAGTACAACCCGCTTCAGGACGCGCTCGGTGACTTGATTCGCAAACAAATCGCCAAGAGCGGGATATCGCTCGGTGCTCCTAAACCTAAAGCCTCACTTATCGCGGACGTGGACCGTTCGCCGCGAAACCTGCTGTGGCAGAACCAGGAAATCGCGTGCTGGGTGATCGAGTACCGGCGCGACGCGGACGTGATCGCCCGCACCTGGGTGCAAGTCACCGACGGCAAGGTGCTGCGCCAGGAAGCGTCCGAGGGCGGTGAATCGCTCATGTTCGACCGGGAAGATTGATCTCAATTTCTGTCTGTACCCCGAAGGGGTTGTACATCGGAGCCCAGGGTCGCAACGCGCCCCTGGGAACTCAATGACTACGACTACGACGGTGGCTTTTGTTTCCCAGGGTGCGCTCGCGTTGCGACCGACCCTGGGCTCCGATGTACAACCCCTTCGGGTAAGAAACAAAAACGGCGGGGTAGGTTCAGCCATGATCCGAATCGACAATGTCACAAAACTCTACGGCCCGAAGGTCGCGGTGCAAGACCTCAGCTTGCACGTCCCCGCGGGCGAACTGTTCGCCTTTCTGGGGCCGAACGGGGCCGGGAAGACGACCACCATCAAGATGCTCTGCGGACTGCTCTTCCCCACAACCGGGAGCGTGAGCATCGGCGGGTTCAATGTGCGTACCCAGGGCGACCACGCCCGCGCACTCGTCAGCTACGTGCCCGACCAGCCGTTCCTTTATGAGAAACTGACCGGGCGCGAGTTCCTCCAGTTCACGGCCGATCTCTACGCGATGCCGGCGGCGAAAGTTGCGGAGAAAATCGAAGAGGTGATCGAGCTGTTCCACCTCGACGAGTTCGTGGACGACCTCACCGAGCGCTACTCGCACGGGATGCGCCAGCGCACCGTGTTCGCCGCGGCGCTCGTTCACGATCCGAAGTTGCTGATCGCCGACGAACCGACCGTGGGTTTGGACCCGAAGAGCATCCGCGAACTCAAAGTGCTGCTCCGCAAGCTCGCGGCCGGAGGAATGACGGTGTTCCTCAGCACACACACACTGGACATCGCCCAGGAACTCGCCGACCGCATCGGGATCTTGGACCGCGGTCAGCTCCTCGGGTGCGGCACCATGAGCGATCTGCGCAAGCAAGCGAACCAGGACGGGAGTCTCGAAGACCTGTTCATGAAGATCACAGAAGAAACGCCGAATGAGGCCGCGCCGGTCTGAACTCTGTTTGCACCGAAACGAGAGATGCCACCGCCGAAGGTGTTGCGCCCATACCGCCGCGATTGCATCCACCAGTGCCATCGATTGAAGGCTGCGCGAGCCGGAAACAGTAAGTGAAACTGCTTGATTTTTCCGTACACTAGTATACAATTGATTAATGGCGACTATGTAGGTCGACTTCCTCGTTTGAGGGGACACAGATGGGGCATCAGTGCCACCGTAATACGGAGGTCTCGTTTTGAACGAGCCGCGACCGCAAGGGAGCGGGGCTGTAGCTCCCCGTGCGCTGAATTGCGCCCGCTAAAAATTGCCTAACGCCTCTCGCTCCCTTGCGGTCGCGGCTCGTAATCTGAAATCGAGCTAAATGTGAGCCTGGAGTCGCAATTTTTGGGGTGATTGTTAGCGTTTGTTAGCCGTTTTTGGCTCGTCGCTAGAAGCGTGGAAATTACCAAGTGTTTGAAGTGTCAGTAGTTGGATCGTTTTCGCGGTCTATGGGATGGCGCAGGTCCAAAAATGTTAGTGTTTGTTAGCTCGGGCGGGGTGAAGTGAGTGGCGCAGGTCGCCTCGGAACTCCGAGAACCGGGGCCGTTGGTTCAAGAATGGGTTAGGGGAACCGAAACATGGGTGCTGAAATTCCCGCCGTCGCCGATCAGGGCGCGCTGTTTCGGCGCCTCCGCGCGCAACTGTTTCGTAACGGTCTGCGTGTGGCCCTCGAGAACGGCCGCGTGCGGTTGCTCACCATGATCGCCACGAGCGGGCTCGTGGCCGCGTTCACGTTCGCGGTGAGCCTGTACTTGTTCAACCAGCTCGCGGTCAACAACATCCCGTTCAAGGGGGCCATTGTCGAAGCGCTCTTCGACCTGCTGTTCTTCACGCTCGGCACGATGCTCATCTTCTCGACCGGCATCATCCTCTACGCGAGCCTGTTCACCAGTCCAGAAGCGCGGTTCCTGCTCTGTTCGCCGGCCCGCGCGGACCAGATTTTTGCGATGAAGTTCCAGGCCGCGGTGATGTTCAGTTCGTGGGGGTTCGTGGTCCTCGGTGTGCCGATCTTCGTGGCCTACGGCATCATGTCGAGCGTACCGTGGTACTTCTACCCGCTCTTGCCCGCGTACCTGTTCGGCTACGTGCTCCTGCCCGGCTCCGTGTCCGCCGCCGGGTGCCTGTTACTCGTGCGGTACATGCCCCGGAACCGCAAACAGTTCTTCGCGCTCGTCGGACTGGTTCTCGCGCTCGCTCTCGTGATTTGGGGGTACCGGGTGGTGATGAGCTTGAGGCGATCACTCGTGACGAGTGGGCGGGAACTCGACGACCTCATCGGACAGTTCAGCTTGCTGCGGAGCAGTTTCTCGCCGAGTCACTGGATGACGAGCGGGGTGATGGCCGCGGCCCGCGGGAACCTGAACGCGGCACTGATCCCGCTCGCGCAGGTGTGGAGTAACGGGCTACTGTTCTTCGTTTTCGCGGCGTGGATCGCGCGGCGCATCTACCGGACCGCGTATGATCGAATTTCGGCGTTCGGTCGCGGGAAGAAGATTTACGGCACCAGCCCGCTCGACCGAATGATGGAAACGCTCGTGTGGTACCTCGACAAGCGCACCCGCGTCCTCGTGGTGAAGGATTTTCGCACGTTCCGGCGCGACCCGACGCAGTGGGCCGTGCTCGCCATTTTCGCGGTGCTCATGCTGATCGGGGCGAGCAACTTCCGCCAATACTATTCCGCCGACATCGGGATCATGGACAAGTACGCGATCAGCCTCATGAACCTCTGCGGGACCGCGATTCTGATGTGCGCCGGCTTGAGCCGGTTCATCTTCCCGCTGATCTCGCTGGAGGGGCGGAAGTTCTGGATTCTGGGCCTCACGCCGGTCAGTCGCGATCAGATTTTGTGGGGGAAGTTCGCGTTCGCCGCGACCGGGTCGCTGATCGTGGCCGAGACGCTCATTCTGGGGAGCGACTTGCTACTCACGCTCCCCGCGGAGGCGATACTGCTGCACGCGGTTGCGGTCGCGATAGTGGCAATCGGACTGAGCGCGCTGAACGTGGGGCTGGGCGCCTACCTGCCGACGTTCCGCGAAACGGACCCGTCGAAGATCGTGGTCGGGTTCGGCGGCACCGTGAACATGGTGACGGGCCTCGCGTTCCTCGTCACGGTGATAGGCGTGATGGTGGTGCCGTTCCACGTCACGCAACTCGCGAAAAGCGCGACGGGGGGCGCGGCGAAAATCAACCCGTGGGTGTTCGTGGGCATCCCGGTCGGGCTGATTATCGGCGCGCTCGCGATCGTACTGCCGCTCCGACACGGGGCACGGTCGTTGCGCGAAATGGAGTTCTGATCCAACTGAACCGCGTAAGGTCGAATCACACTTTGGGCCGGAACGCCTTCACCACGGCCTCATTCGTGGTCAAGAACGGCCCACCGATGAGGTCGACGCAGTAGGGGATCGCGGGCATCACCGCGAGCAGGCACTCGCGGATCGCGGTCGGCTTGCCGGGGAGGTTCACGATGAGCGTCTTTCCGCGAATGCCGGCCGTTTGTCGCGACAGGATTGCGGTGGGGACGGACTTCAGCGACACCTGGCGCATGAGTTCGCCGAAGCCCGGCAGTAGCTTTTCGCACACGGCTTCGGTCGCTTCGGGCGTCACGTCGCGTTTGGCCGGACCGGTGCCGCCGGTGGTGACGATGAGGCAACACCCCTCATCATCACACATTGCCTTCAGGGTCGCTTCGATTTGTTCCTGCTCGTCCGGGATCACCATCGCGTGCGGCTGCCACTCGCACGAGAGGAACTCCGTGAGGCACGCGCGGATCGCCGGTCCGCCTCGATCCTCGTACACGCCGTGACTGGCCCGATCGGAAACGGTGAGGATGCCGATACGCATGGGAGGGGTTGGGTCAGGATTCGGGGAAAGAACCGCGTGAGCGATCGCACGCGGTGTAGTATAACCGCCCGGTATTCAGCGGCATTCACCCTCGCGCCCCGAATTTCATCCTGAACCCCGAATCTTCATCATGCGCACCTGGTCCTTCTCCTCCGCCGGCGCACTGTTCTTCGGACGCAACGCGGTCCAGTTCCACCTCCGCGAAGCATGCGAGCGGCTCGGCGCGAAGCGCGCGTTCATCGTAACGGATTCGATCTTGGTGAAAGTGGGCCTGCTCGCACAAACGACCGAGCCGCTCACCGCGGGAAGCGTGGCGTTCGCGCACTTCGACAAGATCACGCCGGAACCGGGCGTGGAACTCGTGCGCGAGTGCGTCGCGGCGGCGCGGGCCTTCGCTCCAGACGTGATTATTGGATTGGGCGGGGGGAGCAACATCGACACGGCCAAGCTCGTGTCGATGATCCTGGCCCACGGCGGCGACCCGCTCGATTACACCGGTGATTGCCGCGTACCGGGACCGGTCAAGCCGCTCATCTGCATCCCGACCACGGCCGGTACCGGGTCGGAAGTCTCCGCCGCGGCCGTGTTCACCGACACCGCGAACCACATCAAGGTGAGCTGCCTCAGCCCGTTCTTGCGACCCGCGTTCGCGATCGTCGATCCCCTGTTCACTGTGAGCTGCCCACCGAAAGTAACCGCCGATTCCGGCATCGACGCCCTCACGCACGCGATCGAGGGCTTCTGCGCGGTTCACAACGACGAGTTCCCGCTCCCGAGCGGCGAGAAGACCGTTTATCAGGGCAAGAACCCGATGGCCGATCTGATGGCGGAAGAGGCTATTCAGCTCGTCGGCAAGTTCCTCCGACGCGCGGTGAAGGACGGGAACGATCTTGAAGCCCGCGACGGGATGGCACTGGCCGCGACCCTCGGTGGTCTCGCGTTCTCGAACGCAGGCGTCGCGCTGGTTCACGCGATGGAGTACCCGGTCGGCGGGGCGGTTCACGTTTCACACGGGGCCGGGAACGGACTGCTGTTGCCGTTCGTGATGCGGTTCAACTTGGAGAAGCGCGTGCGTGAAACCGTTCTGATTGGGGGCATGCTAGGCGTCTCAACTTTCTCCGGCAGTCACGCGAGCAATGCTGAGGCAACACTG
Organism: Gemmata palustris; assembly: GCF_017939745.1. Lineage (NCBI taxonomy): Bacteria > Pseudomonadati > Planctomycetota > Planctomycetia > Gemmatales > Gemmataceae > Gemmata > Gemmata palustris. Next base: position 7,646,033 of record NZ_JAGKQQ010000001.1, read on the forward strand.
CAAGCAATCGAGCAACTCCGTGCGGATATTGGCATTCCGCTCCGTCTGCGCGACATTGGTGTGACCGAAGACATGCTGCCCGGGTTCGCGTCGAAGGCGTTTGCCATCAAGCGGCTGATGCGCGTGAACCCGCGGATGCCGCAGAGCGAGGACGAAATCCTCGGCATCTATCGGGCCGCGTTCTGACCGGTGTTACGGTCGAATTCCGTCGGCTGGCGCGCTCTGGTGTGTGCTAGATTCGCACATGACTGCGCGCGGGCCGGGTGCTGAGGGAACGACTGTGGGCCGGTGGCACGCAATTGCCGCCGTTGCTCCCGTGTTCGTGCTCACCCGCGTCGCGATCTTTTTTGCGGCCACGTCCGCCACCGATTCTCAGGTGTATTACCAGTACGGCGTGGCCGCTCGCGTTTCGTCCGTGGGCACGCTCTTTCGCGAGTACGACGCCGAGTACCCTCAACTGGCCGTCCTATTTGCTGCGGGCGTCGGGTTCGTTGCGGACGCGCTGCCGCCTGGGGCGGAGCGAGTTATCGCGGCCCGACCGAGTTTCCCGTCGGACGTCGGCACCGCACGCTTCCAGGTCGCGCTCGGGCTGGTTCTCGGCGCGGTCGATATCGGCCTACTGATTCTGATCGCGCGCCTCGGGCGCGAGTTGCAGCCGAACGACCCGCGCACGCAAACATGGCGACTCGGGCTGTACGTCGCCGGGACCGCCGCACTTGGGCCGATTCTGTACGACCGGCTCGACCTCGTGGTCGGCGCCAGTGCGCTGATCGCGATTGTGGCTCTCGCATCGAGGCGGCCAATCGTCGCGTACACGATTCTGACTGCTGGCGTGGGGTTCAAACTGGTGCCAGCGGTGCTGCTGCCACTGCTTGTGGTGGCAGCCGCGGTGCGGCGCGAGGGGCGATTTTGGCCCGCGTTCGCGCGCGAAATTGTCATCGCGCTTGTGGTGTTCGCGCTGTGGCCGGTCCTGTCTGTGCTGTTTGGGGGCGGGGACCGGGCGTTCGTTTACATGAGGTATCACGCCGAGCGCGGGGTGGAATTGGGATCGGTCTACGCGGCCCCGCTTCTCGCTCAAGACACGAGCGTCGGATACGCCTTCGGCGGGTACGTGGTTCAGGGGCCGATCACGGATGGGGTCGCGAAGGCCGCACAGATTTTGACCATCGCGGGCGTCGGGTTGGCACTTCTCTTGGCGGCTCGCGCGATTCGGCGGAGCGACCCCGCGGACCGCATTTCGGTCCTCGCCACCGGCTGTGTACTGGTGTGGCTCGCGTTCATTCTGACGAGCAAGGTCGGGTCGCCGCAGTATTTACTCTGGGTCGCGCCGCTGGTGCCGCTGCTCCCATTGCGCACCAGTGCCGAGCGCGTCTGGGCGGTCGGATTCGTTGGCGCCGGTCTGCTCGCGACGCTGACTTACCCGTACTTGTGGCCGGCGGTCCACGGCGCGCCCGTACCGAATCAATCGGATACCTGGACCGGGCCGACTCCGCTCGGGTTCGCGCTACTGTTCGCCCGGTGGGGGATGGTCGCGGTGTTGACCGGCTGGCTGGCCCTCCGTTTGTGGCACTTCGACCGCACACCTGTCGTGTTCGCCGGTAGCGCTCCCCGCTCCGCAAGCGGAGGCAACCCGTGACAAGGAATCGGGCTTCCGCGCTGTTGGCGCTGGCCGTGGTCACGGGTCTCGTCGCGTGCTTCTGGTGTCGCGGGGAACGAGTTCTCGCGGCGAACGGCCCAACGTTCGACGAACCGGTCCACCTCGCGGCCGGCTATTCCTACTGGGCCACCGGCAGCTTCCGGCTCAACCCCGAACACCCGCCGCTCCTGAAACTGCTCTGGGCCGCGCCGCTGGTGTTCGGTGATCGCCCGCCGTACCCGCACGATGTCGCGCGCGAAACCAACAACGACCACTGGCACATCGGGAACGCCTTCCTCTTTCAATCGGGTCGCGCGCCGAACGAGTTGCTGAGCCCGGCCCGGCGCGTGAACCTCGCACTCGGGTGTGGGGTGGTTCTGTTGGTAGGGTGGTGGGCTTTTCGGCTGTGGAACTCGCGCATCTCGGGTATCGGCGCGGTGGGGTTCGCGGTGTGCGATCCGAATCTGCTCGCGCTCTCGTGCATTCTTTCTACCGACATCGGACTAACGCTTTTCACAGTGCTGGCGTGTTATCTCGTGTGGGAGTACACCGCGGCGCCGTCGCGCGGGTTGCTCGTCGGTGCGGGCGTCGCGTTGGGGCTTGCGCTCGGGGCGAAGTTCTCGGCACTGGCGGTCGCTTTGGGGCTCGGCGCGGCCGGAATCGTGTTCGTGCTTCGGGGCGGAAGGCTTGCGCTACCAAATGCCCCGGCCGATGTTCCGCGCGGACGCGCCCTGGCTGAGTTCGCGTTTCGGCTGGGGGTAATCGCGCTCGTAACACTGGCCGCGACCTACGGCTTCGTTCACTTCGACCAGTGGGGGCGTGGGTTGAAGTTCCAACTCACGCGGGCCGATCACGGCGACGGGATGATGTACCTGAATGGTGAACTCTCTCGTAGCGGCTGGTACCACTACTTCCTCGTTCTTTTGCCCCTGAAGTTACCACTGGGGTTGTTCGTGGGTACGTTGCTCGTGGGCACCACCGGAAGATTGCTGCGGGCGCCGCGGATCGCATTCCTGCTCGTGCCCGCGGTCGTGTTCTTCGCGCTCGCATCGTACTCGCGGGTCGATCTCGGCATCCGTGTCGTGCTACCCGTTCTGCCGTTTCTGTACGTCTTTGCGGCAGGGTTAGCGAGTGGCGCTTGTTGCCGCGCGGCGGGAACCGCTCTCCTCGTACTTTGCTTGGCGTGGGCCGGCATTTCGGCCGCGCGCGGTGACCCGCACCCCATCGCGTATTTCAACGAACTGGCCGGCGGGTCGCGCGGTGGACTTCGCTTCGTCGCAGATTCTAACGTGGATTGGGGGCAGGGGCTCCCGGCACTGAAAGCCTACCTTGATGCGAACGGGCCGGACGTCATTTACCTGTCGTACTTCGGCACCGATCGACTCGAGGCTTACGGCATCCGCTACCAACCGCTTCCCGCCTACGGGCGCGTGGGCGAACCCGGTGGCGAACTCGTTCCCGCGGACGCGCGCCACGTCGTTGTCGTGAGCGCGAACAACTTGCTCGGCATCTACCTGAACGACCCGGGTACGTTCGCGTGGTTGCGCGATCGTGAACCGACTGCGATTCTCGCCGGGAGTTTGTACGTCTTTGATCTCACCAGCGATGTGGAGGCCGTCCAGCGCCTGCGTGTACTTCCCGCGAAATGACGACGCGGGCGCCTTGCTTGTTCGGAATTGGTGCGAGGGCGGATGGCGGTGCGGTAACGCGCCCCCACCCTCGTGGGTAAGGGCGCCGGGCGGTCACTGCGGCTTCTTACCTTCGAGCGCCTTGATTTCGCGAATCCAGATGTTCCGGTACTTCACCGGGTTATTGTGGTTCTGGAGGCGAATCGGCTGTTTCAGAGGGTGCTTCTCGTAGGCGGCCGGCTTGTCGTAGTTCGTGTTCCCCTGCAGCGCGAAGTGGTTCTGCACCGCGACGCCGTTGTGAATCACGGTGACGTACCCCGGCGTGAGAACTTTCACGTCTTTTGCGCTTTCGTCGAACCGGGGTGCGGTGAAGAGGATGTCGTAGGTCTGCCACTCGCCCGGCTTCTTGCAGGCGTTCACCATCGGCGGCGTTTGCTTGTACAGGCTCCCGCACTGGCCGTCGAAGTACGTCTTGTTGTCGAACGAGTCGAGCACCTGCACCTCGTAGTGGTTCGCCAGGAACACGCCGCTGTTCCCGCGCCCCTGGCCGCTGCCGCTGACCTTCTCCGGCGTCGCGAACTCGACGTGCAACTGGTAGTCGCCGAACGAATCCTTCGTGACGATGTCCGATTTCTGAACGACCGCGTAGCCGTCCTTGATTTCCCACTTGTCGCCGTTGACCCACTTCGAGAGGTCTTTGCCGTCGAAGAGCACGGTCGCGTCGGAGGGCGGTTCGGCGTCCGTCTTACCGGGTGTGACCGGTGCCGGTTCCGGCCACACGATCCCGCTCTTGTACTCTTTCTGCCGCGCCGCGACCGCGGTCATCACGCCGAACGCGGCGACCGCCCCACCGACCGCTGCCAGAATCACCAAACGCTTACTCGCCATGAGAGGCTCCGAGTTGGAGGGAACACGCAGGAATTGTCGAACCGCGGGCGCGGGAACGCAACTGAGAAAGCGTTACTCCGCGGCTCTCCCGGGTGGTATTTTGGGAACCCGCTCCTTCCTTTCCCACGGGTGAATGAAATGTCGAACGTCAATCGGCGCAGTTTTCTCGCTTCCGCAGCAGTCGCAACGGCTGCCGCGTCGCACCTCTCGGCCGCGGGTGCGCTTCACAGCGAATAACCCGCCGCGCTCGCGAGTGCGGTTCGCCACCGACATCGGCCCGCCACCGGGCGCGCGGTATGCTCCTCGCCCTCGCACCAACCCGGACGCCCCATGCCCGCACGACTCGTCATCACCGCCGCCGAATCGGAACTCGCCGCTTTATTCGGCCTGCCACTCAGCGCGGCCAGCGCTCGGTCGTTGTCGAAGGCGCGGTACAACGTGGCGCCGTTGCACGACGTACCCGTTGTGCGAATGGCGAACGGTACACGCGAACTGGCGGACCTGCGGTGGGGACTCGTTCCCCACTGGAACACCGACGCCGCACACGAGGGCTTCGTGAACGCCCGGTCTGAAACGGTTGCACAAAAGCCCTCATTTCGCAGCGCGTTTCGGGCGCGCCGGTGTTTGGTCCCCGCGAACGGTTTCTACGGCTGGAAGCCGGGCCTCAGACGCAAACAGCCGTACTACTTCCGCCCATCGGGGAACGGAGTGTTCGTGTGCGCGGGCATTTGGGACCGGTGGGACAGCCCCGGCGGGCCGGTCGAGACGGTCGCGGTGCTGACGATGCCCTCGAACGCACTGGTGAAGCCGATGGACGAGCGGATGCCGGTCGTGGTGGGTGAAGAGCACTTCGCCGCGTGGCTCGATCCGAACGAGGCGAACCCCGAAAAACTACTCGCGCTCTTCACGCCCTATCCGGCCGACCAAATGACGTGCTGGCCCATCAGTACCCGCGTGAACGATCCGGTCGAAGACGACGCGGACCTGCTCACACCCCTCGCTGGTCCGCTATAACCAAATTCGGTTGCTTTCACGGTTTGTCGAGACATCAAGGAACCAAATGATTCACGTTATTGCGACGATCACGCTTCAACCCGGTGTGCGGAAATCCTACCTGGAAGTGTTCCAGTGGGTCACGCCGCTCGTTCGTGCGGAAACCGGGTGCATCGAGTACCAGGCCACGATCGATGTACCCACGACGCTCGCGGTGCAAGACGGCCCGCACGACAACGTGGTGACGGTGGTCGAGAAGTGGGAGAGCGTCGAGGCTCTCTACGCGCACGGCGTTACTCCCCACATGACCGAGTACCGCGAGAAAGTGAAGAACTTCGTAACCGGCGTCAAACTCGTGGTATCGGAAGCCGCTTTCTGACAACGAATTGCAAACGTGGAGCCCACACCCGGGGTTGAAACCCCGGGCTATTCCCGGTGACCCCTTTGGGGTCCGAAAACAACGAACGGTATTCACGCCCCAACGAGGTCAAATGCCTTTGTGACCCCGAATGGGGTCACCGGGAATAGCCCGGGGTTTCAACCCCGGGTGCTTTGTGATCCCATTTGGGGCCACCCCGGGTTAGGTTCTTCACTTCTTCGCCGGAGTCATGTTCACCTCGGCGGTCTTGCCGGGGATGATTTCCACGGTCCGGCGCTCGTCGCCCAGGCGCACCTCGTACCGGCCCGCGCCGAGGTTCTTCACGATCGCCTTGCCGCCAATCACCTCGACTTCGGTACGCACCACCTGAACCGAAATGCCCTCGAAGAGCCTCGCTTCCAGCGGCGGGCGCGCCGGTTCGTCGGCGGGCGCGATGAACACCTTGCCCGTGGCACCTTGCGGGGCCGTGACTTCGAGCCCGCCCGTCTTCGACACGTCGAGCGTAAAGTTTTCCGCCAGCGTGCCGGTCGCGGGGACATCGACCCATTTCCACACCGCCGGCCCGCCCGTGATCGCGGCGGAGAGCAGATAGCGACCGGGCGCCAGCTTCACGTGCTCGTAGCGGAACGGGCGCGCCTTGCCGTCACCCGGGAGCAGCGTGCTGGACCGCGGCTTCTCGTTGTCGCTGGTCCAGCGGGCCTGCTCGATCGGCAGTGAATCGAACGCGAGCTGTAGTTCCTTGAACGTCACCGTGCCCGCGGGCAAAAAGGCCGCATACGCGACGCGCACCTCGGCACCCTGCGGCGCCCCGATCACGGCCACTTCGCCGGCGACGTAGGGGGCATCGTCCGGACCGGGCTTCTCCGTGTGCGGGCGGACGTAGTCCGCCGCAAATGTGCCCGCGAGGACCGTTTGGTCCTTGTCCGGCAAGCTGATGTAGACCTTGCCGTTCACCTTTCCGTCTTTGCGCGCGCCGAGTTCGAGCGTCATCGCGTAGCCGGACGGGTGCAGGTGAATCGGCTGACCCTGTACTTCGAGCCACACCTCCGGCACGTTCGGTCCCGGTTCATCGCCGCCCTTCACCTTCCAGTTGCGGCCCAGCGCTTGCTGACCGGCCGGCGGTGCGAACTTGATTGATACCGAGCGCTCCGGCACCGGCGCACCGGGCTTCGTTAGGCGGAAGACCAACTCGTCGCTCGTGACCGAGACCTCCGGCGTCACATCGACGCCCGCAATGCTCCCGCGAACGGGCGCTGCGGGGGCGACCTGTTTGTCCGCGTCCAGTTCCCAGGGGATTTTCGGTGCCTGGGCTTTTGCCCCTTCGCCCACTGGGTTCTGTGCCACTGGAGCGGTCGGCGGATCGCCCGGTTTCGGGTCGGGTTCCAGCATGCTCGTTGGCGCCGGCGGCGATTCCGGCTTGGAGCCACACCCCATTGTGACCACGGGCGCGAAACACAACGCGATACCGAACATCATCCGTGATGTGGTCATGTTCTCATTTCTCCGCTCAAGTCGGGCTTCCGCACGTGGGCAGAGTAGACCCAGAATCGCCCCGGCGTGCAACACGAACAGCACCGGCGCTGCGGCGTCCCCGCTCGGCTAACAATTGCTAACATTCTGGGCCTTCGGGGTGCCGCTGCACTGAACTGGAATGCGTTAGCTATTGTTGTCGCAATACTTATGACGCAGTTGCCTCGTCGCAGATCCGCGCGAATTGCTAACAATCGCTAACATTTTGCCATTTCTGGGCCGGCACAGGGCTCACTTTTCGCTCACTTACTTCAGTGCTCCCCTTGGGCCTCGAAGGAGTAAGCGCACTGTTGGGACACTTCCCACAACAGAATTATACGCTAGTGGACAAGTGGATAGGTAGATTTCGAGACGTGACCGCGAAGATGTTACAAAAGCACTATTCCAGAATTGACGTTGCCCTGAATGATGTTTGAAGTCTGCAAAAAACAAGAACGCCCGCGGGGTCCGACCCGCGGGCGTTCTCCTGGCTCACCCTCCCCGAATGCTTACGCGCTCTTCTTGCCGGGCTTCTTCTCGCCCAGTTTGCGCTCGCCGCGGACCACTTCGGCCGTAATCACGTGCTTGCCCTTGTGTTCCATTTCGGGCAGGTCGTACATCACGTCGAGCATCACGTCTTCCACGATGGCGCGCAGGCCGCGGGCACCGGTGTCGCGGGCCTTTGCCAGCCGCGCGATCTCTTTCAGTGCGTTGATTTCGAACTCGACTTCCGCGCCCTCCATCTCGAAGAGCTTCTGGTACTGCCGCACCAGCGCGTTCTTCGGTTCGGTGAGGATGCGGAGCATCGCTTCTTCGTCGAGCGGGTCGAGCGGCGCCAGCACCGGCAACCGGCCCACGAACTCGGGGATCATCCCGAACTCGATCAGGTCGTCGGCGGTGACCTGGCTCAGGAGCTCGCCCAGCGACTTCTCCTTTTGCTCCTTCTCGACCGCCCCGAAGCCGATCGACTTGCGGCCCAGGCGCCGCGAAATGATGTCCTCTAGGCCGACGAACGTGCCGCCGCAGATGAACAGGATGTTCGACGTATCGACCTGAATGTACTGCTGCTCCGGGTGCTTGCGCCCGCCCTGCGGCGGAACGTTCGACACGGTGCCCTCGAGCATCTTCAGGAGGGCCTGTTGCACGCCCTCGCCGGACACGTCGCGGGTGATCGAGACGTTCTGGCTCGTCTTCGCGATCTTGTCGATTTCGTCGATGTAGATGATGCCGCGCTGCGCCGCTTCGATGTCGAAGTCTGCGGCGTGGAGCAGCTTGAGGAGCAGGTTCTCGACGTCCTCGCCGACGTACCCGGCCTCGGTGAGCGTGGTCGCGTCGCCGATCGCGAACGGCACGTCGAGGATCTTCGCGAGGGTCCGGGCCAGGAGCGTTTTGCCGCTCCCGGTCGGGCCGACGAAGAGGATGTTGCTCTTCTCGATCTCGACCTCGTGCCGGCTGCCGGCGTCGAGGCTGAGGCGCTTGTAGTGGTTGTGGACCGCGACGGAGAGCACCTTCTTCGCGCGCTGCTGGCCGATCACGTAGCCGTCGAGCTTCTCTTTAATGCTGCGCGGGGCCGGCGTGTTCGAGGTCGCGGTCTTCGGCCCGCCGCGGCGCTTCTTCTCCTGGTCGATGATCGACTGGCACAGTTCGATGCACTCGCCGCAGATGTACACGTCGCCCGGCCCCTCGACGAGGGGGCCGACGTCGCGATGACTGCGGCGGCAAAACGAACAGTACGCGTTGCGATTGCGGCCGGCGGTTCCGGGTGGGCGGCGTCCGCCAGAGTCACCGGTGGTGCGGTCCGAAGGCATTGGGCTCCCCGATCTGGTGGTGCCGGATGGATTGTTGTTTCATGGCGTGCGGAAGAGGTTCGGCCCCCGCACTGGTTCGGTCGTTCGCGAGAAGCCGTCCGCTCCTCGACTTCAGCCTAATCATACCGCCGGGTAGGAGTCGAGTCGCGCGAGAACAGGAGAACAGGCGCAATCGCGCCGACTGGCCGGCTAGTGGTACGGGTTCTGCCCGTGGCGCCGGCTAGGGGCTTCCTGGGGCCGGGGGCGACTCGGGCGGTGCATCGGGCGGCGCTGGTGGGTCGGGTTTGACCTCGGGGGCGAACAGCGGGGGCACCACCAGTTTCGCCGGATCGGGGCGCCCGGTCGGATCGGGCGGCGGGGGGACCACCGGCGCGGGCGCGTTCTTCACCTTTTCGGCCACCTTACGCCGTAATTCCGTGTACTCCGCTTCCGTGATTTCGCCGTGCTCGTACATATCACGGTACGTGGTGAGCACGTCGGTGACGTCGTGCGCCGGGGCCGTGGCCCGCTTGCGCCACCGGTCCGTGAGCGAAATGGCAATCGCCCCGACGAGCATCGCGCCCACCAGGGCGGCAACGCCGTAAATGATTTCCGGTCGGCTCAGCGGATCATCTGCCGCGAGAAGGGAAAACGCCCACATGCAAATCGCCTCGCACCGACGACAACGGGCAATCTTTGCACAGTTTACCCCGCCAACCAAACCGCGACAATCCAAAGACTTGGGAACATGGAGAAACGGGGCGCGGCAATGCGAACAGGTAGAAGAATCGGAAGGGGTAAGGAGTTAGGGCAGAGGGCAGAGGGCAGAGGGCAGAGAGCAGAGAGCAGAGAGCAGAGAGCAGAGAGCAGAGAGCAGAGAGCAGAGAGCAGAGGGCAGAGGGCAGAGGGCAGAGGGCAGAGGGCAGAGGGCAGAGGACAGAGGACAGAGGACAGAGGGGGTGTGTTGGTTTTGTAGCCCCGTGAGGGGCGGAGGCGAGTAGCCAGGGGTGAAGCGCTAGCGCAACCCCTGGTAGACAATACGCAATCCCCGACGGCCCGTGCGCAAATGACCGAGCCCCGTAGGGGCGACAGACCCAAACGGAGGCTGTCGCCCCTACGGGGCTCGGTCCTATGTTGTTTACGATTCCAAGGGTTCGCGGAAGTTCGCCAGGGGTTGCGCTGCGCTCCACCCCTGGCTACGATCGGTCGCCCCATCCGGGGCTACAAAAACCAACACCACCGTTCTCTGCCCTCTGCTCTCTGTTTTCTGTCCTCTGCTCTCTGCTCTCTGCTCTTCTGGTTCCTACAGCGTTCCGCGGAAGCGCTTGATCTTCTCGCGGTACTTCTTCGTTTGGTCCTCGTCCATTTGGGCCTCGAAGATCTCGGCGAGGCGCGAGATCGCTTTGAACACCTCGTCCTTGTCCTGGTTCACCACCGTTTCCACGAAGAGGAACATCCACATCGCGTCGCGGGGTTTGCCGGCGGCGAGGTACAGTTCGCCCATCATCGAGAAACCGGTGGCGTGAACGGCCGGGTCTTTCGACTTGTCCATCTCGGCCTTGATCTTGTCGATGCCCTCTTGGTGCTTGCCGTTGCCGCCCTCTTTCGCGGCCAGTTGGTAAAGGACGAGCCGGTCCTTCTTGGCGCCGGCCGCGGTCTTGAGCAGTTCGTCCGCCGCGGTCACGGCCGCGGAGTACCCCTTACTGCGAATCCGAAAGTCGAGCCCCTGGAGGGCGGCTTCGAGTTTCGCATCGGGCGGAAGGTCCGCCACGCCCCGCAACTTCTCCCACGCGGCGGCCGCGTCGTCGTACTTTCGGCGCTCGATCTGGAGGCGCGTCATGGACCGGACCGCGGGCCACAGTTCCCACCCGAACGCGGTTTTGTAGGTGTCGTAGAACTCTTTCCAGTTGGAAATCGCGGTGTCGGAGGCTTTGTTCCAGGGTTCCCCCGGTTCGAGTTCGTCCGCGAGCTTTTGGCTAATGTTCGCCATTCGGAACTCCAGGTACCGCTTGCTCCGGTCCGCGATTCCCGGCTTGATGAGCGCCTTGTACCCCTCGTTGGCCTCCGCGTAGTCCTTCGCGGTCCTCTTGTCTTCCTTCGCTTTGGCCGCGTTGAAGGCGTTCCGCTCCACGCCCGGCAAATCGCCGATGGCGACTTTAACGATGTCGTCCGGCGCGAACGCATCGGTGGCCTTGTCGAGTTTCTCGCCGCTGAACACCTGGAACCCCGCGGGACCGGCCTTCAACTGCCCCGAGTAGGACTTCGTGGTGCCGTCCTTGCGGTTGCGCACCTCGATCGTGTCCGGGACGGTCTGCGCGCTCACCGTGGCCACCAGCGTTACTAGCCCGAGCGCCGCCAGGCCGCGAGTTACATGCCGTTTCATGGAGATTGGTTCCAGAGTGTCGAGTCGGTTCAGCTTACTTCACCACGGTGCGCCCGGCTAGAAATCGGCGCTCACACCCACCCGCCGGTGACGGGGAGCACCTGCCCGGTGATGTACCCGCTCTCCTCGGTCGCGAGGAACAGCACCGCGTTGGCGATGTCTTCCGGTTTACCCAGCCGCCCCGCGGGGATCTGCTTCAGGTACTCGGTCATCACCTCGGGCTTGATCTCGCCGAGCATCGGCGTCTGGATCACGCCGGGCGCGACCGCGTTCGCGGTGATTTGCCGGCGCGCGAGTTCCTTCGACAGCACGCGCGTGAGGCCGATCACCCCGGCTTTCGCGGCGGCGTAGTTGGTCTGCCCGTGGAACCCGACCAGCCCGGCCACCGATGCGACGTTCACGATGCGCCCGCCGTCGCGCATGACCTCCGCGCCGTACTTGCAGCAGTGGAACACGCCGTCGAGGTTCGTTTGAATGACCGCGTGCCACTCGTCGAGTGTCATCTTTTTCAGCGTGCGGTCCTTGATGATGCCCGCGTTGTTCACGAGCACGTCCAGTCCGCCGCACTGGTCCTTCACCTGCTTCATGAGTGCTTCGACTTGGGCCGCGTCGCGCACGTCGCCCGCGAAAACGTACACCGGCGGCTTGCTCGCCAGCGCGCGAAGTTCGGCCGCGAGCGCTTCGGCGTCCTCGCGGTTCGCGCCCGCGGGATCGTCCCAGAAGTGCAGCACGCACGTTGCGCCGGCCCGCGCGAACGCGGTCAGCACGCCCGCGCCGATCCCGCGCGAACTCCCGGTGACGAGAACCACTTTGCCGGAGAAGTTGTAAGTAATCATGCTCTCAACGCGGAACACGGAGTGCGGGCACGAAACGGAAGACACCTGTCGCCGGTCGCGCGCCGCGATACCCTACAGTGGTCGGTTGTATTCCGTGCTCCCCGGGACCGCACCCAAGTTCCGCATTATGGCTACACGGCTCGCGCACTTCAGCGACATCCACCTGACCGCCCGCCCGCTCGGGTGGCGGCCCCGCGACGCGCTCAACAAGCGCACGACGGGTTGGGTGAACGTGAAACTGCTCGGGCGCGGTGCCCGGTTCGCGCACGCGAACGACGTAACGGCCGCGCTGCGCGCCGAGTTCGCCTCACGAGGCTTCGACCAGTTGGTCTTCTCCGGCGACGCGACCGCACTCGGCTTCCCCTCGGAAATGACCGAAGCCGCGACCCGGCTCGGCGTGGGCGACGCAACTTTACCGTCGGGAATCGCCGTTCCGGGGAACCACGACCTCTACATCCGCCGATCGGTCCGCGACCGGTTCTTTGAAACGCCCTTTGCGCCGTGGCAGCACGGCCAGCGGGTGAGTGCGGACCCGTACCCGTTCGCACAGAAGGTCGGGCACGTGTGGCTGATCGCGCTCAACTCCGCGAAGCCGAACGTGCTCTTCTGGGACGCGACCGGGCGCGTCGGAGTTCCGCAGCTCGACCGCTTTCGCGCGCTGTGTGCCACACTCTCCCCCGGCCCGCGCATCGTGGTGAGTCATTACCCCCTCTTAAAAGAGGGGCACCAGGTCGAACCGCGCTGGCACCGGCTCCACGACTGGCGTGCGGCCCGCGACGCTGCGGCCGAGTGCGGCATCAGCCTCTGGTTGCACGGGCACCGGCACCACTGGTACACACTGCCGACTGCGCCAAACCTGCCGTTCCCGACCATCTGCACGGGTAGTTCCACCCAAACGCGCCGCTGGGGGTACCACGACTACACCATTGATGGCTGGCACCTGAAGGGGCAGCGTCGGGTGTACGATCCGGCGACGCGAGCGTTCGTGGATACGGACACGTTCGAGTTCGAGTTGCCGCGGGGCTGATTGGGGAACCTAACCCCCAACCCCTTCCCTAGAAAGAAAGGGGAGCAGGCGCCGGAGGTCGGTGAGCGAACAGCGATGTAACTAGAGTTTGGTTTGCTATTTGGTTCTGTTCCCCCTTCCTTCTTAGGGAAGGGGGTTAGGTTGTCTTTCCTCCCCCTTCCCTTTAGGGGGGGGCTTCCTTGCCCCCGCGCTCCGCCCGACTACAACGCTTTCAACCGATTTCGGCCGGTTTAGCTCGCTGCTTTGCAGCAGGACGATGTTGCGTCGTCCGAGTGCTTACCACCCCATGCGTCTCGGGGAACGCTGTTCCAGCACCGCTTTCAGGCCAACCCGCAATTGCACCTGGGCGGACTGGATCAACCCCGTCAATCGTGGTTCCGCCCAGGTGCAATTGCGGGTTGGCCTGGCGGTGCCGTGAGCGTTCCGCGAACTAGGTTAAGAAGTAGACCGGCGAATCGGTTACGTGAAAGCCCGCGGACGTTGTTCGCGGGCTTTCCGATTTCCCCGGAGGCTCGCGACCATGTCCAAGCAAATCGACTGGCTGTATCACCGAAAATCGTGCATCACCTGTAAGCGGGCGGAAGCGTCACGCGACGCCATCGGCGTGGAAGTGAAGGAAACCGTGAACGCGACCAAAACCCGCTTCGATGCGGACGAGGCACTCGCGCTACTCGACGGGGTCGACACGCTCATTGCCATGAAGGGCCAGAAGGTCGAAACGTTCGACCTGAAGAACGATCGCCCCGACGACGCGATGCTGCTCGCCCGATTGATGGGACCGACGGGCAACCTGCGGGCGCCGACGGCCCGAATCGGTCGGACACTTGTGGTCGGGTTCAACGAGGAGGTTTACGCCCGCGTGTTCGGCGGCTGAATCCCACCCGGTGCCCAACGAATCTAACCTCGGTGTGATTCTTAATCACTTCGAGGGGCATTGTGCGCTACAATTATCACCAGTTGGCTTCCTTACTCGAGGACGAGGCGAGCGCGATGAACGTACTGTGGGTGCTGGCGGCGCTGGGCATCAGTGCCGGCCGACGACAAGGCGGCGGCGTTCGAGAAGCACGCCGACATCGCGTACCGCACGGATAAAGACGCGAACAAAGAACGACACGTCCTTGATGTGTACGTTCCGAAGGGCAAAAGGACTTCCCGACCGTGCTGTTCGTCCACGGCGGGAGTTGGAAGAGCGGTAACAAGAACATCTACGCCTCGCTCGGTCAGTCGCTCGCGAACGACGGCATCGGGTGCGTGATCTGCAACTACCGCCTGTCGCCCCAAGTGCAGCACCCGGGCCACATTGAAGACGTGGCGAAGGCGTTCGCGTGGACCGCGGAGAACATTGCCAAGTACGGCGGCAAGAAGGATCAACTCTTCCTGTGCGGGCACTCCGCGGGTGGGCACCTCGTGTCGCTCCTCGTGACTGACCCGCAGTACCTGAAAGCGGAGAAACACGCGCCGGGCGAGGTGAGGGGCGTCGCGGCTCTGAGCGGCGTCTACCAGATTGTTGCGGGCGAAAAGGTGTTCGATGTGCCGTTCGGCAAGGACGAGAAGGTGTGCAAGCTCGCGTCCCCGCTGGCGCACGCGGCCGGCAAGCACCCGCCGTTCTTCATTGCCTACGCGGACAACGACTTTCCGCGACTTGACAAGATGGCCGAGGACATGCACGCGGCACTGAAGAAGGCGGAGAGCCCGACCGAACTCATCAAGTGCAAGGAACGCAACCACTACACGATCATCATACAGTTCGTGAACGACACGGACCCACTGAACAAGTCGTTCCGTGCGTTCGTGCAGAAGAACTGCAAGTAAACGGCGGTGGGCACACCGCCGCAGTGTGCTTCCGCTTTGTAGCGAGTCGGCACTTTGTGCGTATCAGCGCTCGCGAAATTGGAGTACGTGTTGGCGTCAATGATTCCAGACGTGTGGCCGGTTATCGATGAGGAGCGGACCTCGCGTCGCGTCGATAACCGGACCCTCTGCTCGCCTCGACCCTTTGATACTTCCACCGATCCCGCGCCCGACACTTCTGCCCGCTCGTTGGATCAGTTACGGGAGCACGACACTCAGGCTGCCGATAATCGACTTGCCGTCCGAAGCCGGTTGAAACGTCACAGTAACAGTATAAGTGTCCGTTTTAAGCATGAACACGGACACTGTGCGCTGCTTCCCGTCGTCGGACATCCGCTCCGACACTACATAGGGGCCGTTCGGACCGGTGCTGGCACTGATCAGGATTCCCGTTCCTTGTACTCGTGCGCCACCCCGCACAATTTGGCGTAGTGCTTCCACGTTTCCTCGAACGTAATCCCTCCGCCCGGAACGAGTACGCGGCAACGTTAGACTGTTTTGGTTCCCCGCCCATCTGGTGGTAATCAGTCACGTTCTTCAGTTGGGGTTTCCACAATTTGACCACGTCATCGGTTGTGAGTTTCTTCGGCTTGGCCGGCTCGTTCCGCGCCCCGCGTCGGGTTGCGGCGCGACCGCCGGCTTCTCCGCGACCGGCTGTGGTTTCGGTGATTCAGACGGAGGTGCGCTATTGGGGCGTTCGGCGAACACCGTCCCGGCAATCGCGGCGAGCACTACCAGTCCGAACACGAGCGTCTTGCGCACGGTTAATCTCCCTTCGATGAGTTTGGCAAGCGGGCCGGGAATGGCGCCGCCCGTTGTGTATTTGGTCACCCATCCGCACGTTTTCGTGACCAGCTCGGTCGGCGCGCCCGTGCCGGCACGCGCGCTTCCGTGAATGCTCCGGAGAGCGTTGCGACCGCGAGTGCGATGCCGCTTGGTGAGGCGCGCGGCGAGCTTTTTGCGCCCGTTCGCGAGCCGGCTCGACAGCGTCCCTTCGGGCACGCCCAGCGCCGCGGCCGCTTCCTGTCGCGACGCGCCCGGAGATCACACAGGACGATGGCCTCGCGGTAGTGGCTCGGTAGCGCGGCGAGTTCTTCGTCCAGAATCGGCGCCAGTTCCGTTTGTATCGGTGAAGGTTCGGGCACGCGGTTCGGGTAGCAGTGCCACCGGAACCTCGCGCCCGCCTCCGACGCGCGGCACGCCGGGCGCGCCACGACACCCGGAACGCGACCCCGTACAGCCAGTTCCAGAGCCGCTCCCCGTTCCGTACCGACGCGGCCTGCTGCGCGAGCACGAGGAACGTGGCCTGGAACGCATCTTCCGCGTCCTGGGGTGCCCGGTCACCCGCTTACACACGCCCAGCACGAGCGATCCGTGTCGGCGCACCAGTTCCTCGAACGCGGCGGTATCCTTGGTCGCGACGAAGCGCGCGAGCAGGTCCGCGTCGGGTGTGCCGGTGTACTCTAGTTGCCGCAAGATCTCCGCCGGTCGCGCGCGCTCATCCGCTCCCTCCGACCGTATAGTCCCCGCCCGCGCCGGCGCGTCGCGCGAAAATCGTGGTTTTGCGCCCCGCTCTATTCCTTGCCGAGCACGAGATCAACGACCCAGCACCCGCGCACGTGTGGCCCTTCGCTGCGACAATGATCGAGGACGTCGGTGTTGTCGCACCCGGCGTCTTGAAGTGCGTCCGCCAGGATCGGCATCAACCCGAAGTCGTAGGCTTCGTAAATGCGACGTGCGTGCGAGACCGTGAGACTAGTTCGCCAAGCGGTGGAGAAGGAAACAGGACGGAACGGGTTACCGAAAATGTCGCGGAGCAGCGCGCACGCCAAAACACCGTTACACGAAGACATCCGCTCAAATTTGCCGGCTACGGCCCCACCAAGTTGCAGCCCCGCGCGGCAATGGTCCACGGTGACCGCCAGATCTCCGGAAGAGGGCGGTAGATCCACCGCGCAAACGCCTCGAAGAAGTAATACGCCTCACCGCAGAGTTCGCCGGACCGGAGCCGATCTTCGGACCACAAGTCGATGCTATCTTGGATGTAGAGCCACCCGGCCTGCCATTCCGAATCATCGGGCCGTTCGTCTCTTCGCATGCCACCGAAGGCCGCGAATTGACCGGCAAACAAAAGTAACCTGCGCCGCAGTTGATGATCCCAGAAACGGCCGAACGGGTAACGCACAGTTCTGGGATCGAGTCTTCTACGGAGAAAATTAGTGCCTCCGTAGTGTTGTGACACGTCAGCCATTCCGCTTCGGTCATCGGCTACCCTCTGGAATCGCTTCCAGCATGACCGCTTCGGGCGCCCGGTGCAAGTCGGCGCCTCCGATCACTGGTAAACGAGCACGGGCCGCCTCAGTGGGCGGCTCGTCGCGTGTTCGCGTGACCTGCGGTCGTTTATAACCAGTCAGTAGAGCCGCACCGTGTGCTGGTTGATGCTCTCATTCAACGGTGGATTCTCGGTACCGCTCCGGCGCGTACCGTGACGCGAGCAGCCCGGTCGCGGCTCCCAAGTCGATGTCCTGCACCAGGACACCTTCCTCTCCGTAAGGGAGGTGCGCTGGCACTCGCCCGACGGGGCGATCAGACTGGTGGCCGATTCCTGGTAGCGGAAGGCGTAGTTGACGCTGGCGAAGTAGATCGTGTTCTCCCGGCTGCGCATCATCATCGCTTTTTCGTAGTAGGGCGCGTCGGCCGCGCCCCACTGCGTCAGTTGCGGCCCCGCTTTGTCGCTCCCGGTGCAGTGCGGGTGGAAGACGATTTTGGCGCCACGCACCGCGGCCCATCTCACTGTTTCGGGGTACCGGAATCCCTCGTGGCAAATCGCCACCCCGAACTTGAGGCCGTTGACTTCAAAGAGTTGCCGGGTGTGCCCGGGTGCGTACAGCGGATCTTCGGTCGGGTCGAGTTGGTTCTTGGTCTGAACGCCCTGGACATCGCCGCTCGCGCCGATGACGACGGCCGCAATGTGTCGGCCCGCGCTGGTGTGCCACTCCGTGCCGAGGATCGTGGCCACCTTGTACGCCCGTGCCCACTCCGCGACGGCACGGAGCACGCTCTTCTTGCGCCCGATCGAAGGGCGGGACTTCAAAGTCCAGTCCCCGCAGGCCCGGGAGGTAAGCCTCCGGGAAGCACACGACTTCCGCCCCTCGCCCCGCGGCTTCGGACATCGCCCGCTTGACCTTGTCCAAGCCCTCTTCAAGAGAGGATGCGACTCGGGGCGAAGCCAGCGCGATGAGCATGGGGCGTCTCCGATTTAGGCACGTTCGCCTGTGGGCACACGTGCCCAGAGGTCTTTTAGGACACTCCGGCACGTCGGTGAGACCGGCGTTCGATATCGGGCACCTGAACTCGGATCGCTCCAGACGGTGACGTGAGAAGATTACCCGCCGCCGAAAAAGGTTTTCCAGCCGACCCGTAACGCCCCCACCAACCCGGGGCAATCGGCGGGTTCCCGGGGTCAACACCCCCGCTCCCATACAAGTGAAACAGGGCTTTTCCGCGCCCGAAACGTGACTCAGCACGCGCCCCTGACACGTCGGGCAGCGGAACGGTATCCATCCGCGGGGGCCGGGCTGGTACTCGTAGAACTTCGTCCCGTGGCAGAGCTCGCACTCCGGGTTCCCGTGACAGGGGCAACGAACGGACGCAGCCATTGAAGAGGCCCTCTCAGTCGAAACTCGCGGCTCGGATATGCGCGTGTGGAAGCGACCGATAAGGGAAGAAAAGCACACTCAGTGCCGTAACTGTTCCAGTGTCACAAGGCATGAATAGGAAATAATTTAGGTCAATGATCTAGCCGAAAACAAGCGAGACGAAAATCGTAACTCACGAAGTTTCGATGTGGATGTACGAAATTTCGTCGGACTCGCGGGTGCGGTATTAACGTTCGGGCAGTGGTACGTGCCGTTTCAGAAGGTAACTCATGACCGAAGCGGAATGGCTAACGGCGGACCTGTCAAATCTGTACGCACGTGCGCCGATCGGCACGGCGAACCGGGTTACCGCATCGGAAGTTTCGCTTGTTCGGCTGCGCCTGTTGTCGCCTGATCTGGTCCAGGTTGAGTGACGAACGGAGCCGACAGGTGATCGAGACCGCCGAGCGGTTCGCGGACGGGGAAGCCAAGAAGAGCGAGCTGGCGCGTGCGGATCGTGCGGCGGCCGAGGTCGCAGTGGCGCTCAAACTTCCCCGCGAGCCGAAGGGCTTGATCGCCAAAGGAAGCACCCGCCGCAACTGGCCGTGGAGATGGCGGTCTGGGCGGGCCATGAGAGCATTCAAGATGTTGTGGAGATGACATCCATGACCGCAGAATGTTTGGTCAAAGTGTTGGGTAAGGCGCCTCATTCGATCGGCGGGCGCGATCCTCAAGCCGAATCGCTGCGTCGGTTGGACGCGGTGCTCCGCGAGATCTTCGGGAACCCGTTCCGCCCCGTGACGTTCTCTCCCTCGTGCGCACCGACACCGCGCTGCGCTCGCGGGGCAGATGTACGAGTCGCGGGATTTGGCGCGATGCCGATTCTGGCCGACGCGCTCCAGGATGCCGGGTGCGACAGCGCCGCCGTCCTCGATCACTGTCGCGGCGAAGGCCCGCACGTGCGCGGGTGCTGGGTCGCCGATCTCGTGTTGAGAAGGAGTAGGGGAAGCTGAATGAAAACACCGCGCGGGTGGATGGTACCACCGCGCGGTGTCTACGTATCGTGCTTCAAAGCAAACCGATCGACGGTGTGACGCGAGAACTACCCCACCCGTCCGTTACGGCGCCACGTTCGGTCCGTGGCACCGTAATAGGAATGGCCGGACTCGTTACTTTTCTCCTCCGGGTAGGAGCGGTACGGTGGGGAGCGCGATGGCGCGCGTGCCGGCGGCGAACACGGGCGTGACGGAGACCCGGAACGACTTGCGGTCCGGGTTCAACTGGTACGTGGCCCGGATGTCCGCGGCCCCCGACGAGATCCCGGCCTCGCGCGTCTCGGCCGGGGCCGACACCAGGGGCGCCGCGACCCCGCCCGAGCTCGTCACCGGGGCCGACAGCGCCGAGCCCGCGGTCCCGAACCCGCCACCCAGACCCGACTGGCCCGGGCCCGCCGGGTCCGCGCAGGTCGCCCCGGTGCCCACCTCCTCGGCCAGGGCACCAGGGCCGCGCGAGCCCCGGCCAGCTTCACCTCGACCCCGGGCCACCCACGGGCACGTCCACCAGGTCCACGGACTCCCGCGCGGTCCCCTGGAACCGGGTCACCTTGAGGCGCGCGCCCCCCAGCGGGCGCGAACGCCTGCTTCACGGACACCGTGTACGCACGGTGAACGCGCGCCGCCGCGTACACCTCGGACCGGTTGTTCCCCGGCTCCCCGAGCACGTCCCCTTGAGCACGCCCCCGCCCGTGGTGCGCGTGTGGGTCGCCGAGCACACGACCCGGTGGGCTCGCCCACCACCAGGTCCAGGTCCGCGCTCCCCTGCCACAGGAGCTCGATCACCCAGGTCCCGCTGGGTGCGCTCCGCGAGCGCCTCGCGCAGGGCCCCGGTGTCCTGGCCCGCGCCCCGGAGCCGGGCCTCGAGCCGGGGCAGGCGCTCGTGGGCCTGCTTGTGGTAGTCGATCCCGTCGCTCGCGTTCCAGTCGCGCCCGAGCAGCCCGTTCGCGGCCCACAGGACCGCGTCGCTCCTCACGTCCGTGGCGAACTCCGCGTACGCCATCGCGTTGGTGCGGGGCCGGGTCCTCGGGGCTGCACTCGCGCGCTTGCAGAACGCCATCGCCCGCGCGTGGTTCTTCAGGTCCGCCTCGGACTTCGCGGCCCGCAGGTACGCCTTGGCACTGGTCGGGTCCAGGTCGATCGGGGACACCGGGCGCTCGACCTCGGTCGGGCTCGCCCCGGCCGCCCGGAGCGCCACGGCCAGGGCCTCGTGGGCCCAGTCCTCGGTCGCGAGCCCCTTGCGCAGGTTCCCCTTGAGCACCTCGGCCGCGTGCGCGTACTCGTGGAACTCCATGAGGAACTCGGCGCACGCCACGATGAGACCCGGGTCCGTCACGGTCCGGTCGATCGCGTGGCTCCACATGGTGGCGCGGGTCGGTCCCGAGCTTCGGGCGGTCCCCGACCGGGTCCACCTTCGGGTTCACCAACCGGGGCGCCACCGCCGCGACCGCGTCACCCGGCGCGGCGGCGTTGTTGCCCCCGGTCCGATCACCACGCCCCGCCCCGGGGCGCGCCACGCCCGGCCCCTGGGCGTTGCCCTCGCCCGACTTCTTGAGCTTGATCGTGGCCGCCGAGTGGTACCGCGTGGTCCCGCACGATCAGGGCCCGGGCCGGGGGTAGTACCCGAGCGAGTTCAGCAACTCGGCGCGCACCGTCGGGACGTCGTCGTCGCCCATCCCGGGCATGGGCCGGGAGTGGGGATGTTGGCCCACTCGCCCTTGGCCACGGTCTCGAAGATCAGCGCATGAGGAGCTGGCTCTGGTCCCCGCCCTGGAGCCCGAACTGGCCCCCGAGGTTCCCTGAACTGCCCGAGCTGGCCCCGGTGATCCCGGTGATCCCGCCCCGCTCCCCAGGTTCCCCTGGTTCCCGAGCTGCTGGCCCGCCCCGAACGGCCCCCCGCCCCCATCACGTTGAGCGGGTTCCCACCGGCCCCGCCCGCGACCCCGCCGAACGGGTTCCCGAACTGGCCCCGATGTTCTGCAGCCCGCCCCGAACAGGCTCGCCTGACCGAAGATCGCCAAACTCTGGTTCTGGAACTGTTGGTTCTGGAACAAGGTTCGTTGGTTAACGGATTGTGGGATGGGGATGGCGAGGTCGGCGACCGGGAACACCTGGGTCACCTTCTCCTCGAGGCGCCGCTGGAACGTGGTGACCTCGATGTAGTCGGGGCGCACGATGAACGTGGCGTTCATGGACAGGAGCACGATGTCCAGGAAGTTCCCGAGCTTGAGCCCGCGCAACTGGGTGGCCGCGATCTTGGGCTTCTCCTCCTTGATCGTGGGCTGCTGCTCGGCCTTGAAGTACTCCTCCATGACCACGAACGACACGCTGTACCGCTTGGACAGCTCCGAGAGGAGCTCGAACAGCGGGATCTCGTTGATGTTCTTGTCCCCGAGGTCCACGCTCACGTTCTCGATCACGCTCTTGAGCTTCTTCTGGGTCTCGCTCGCGTTCGGGCCCAGGTTCGAGTTCAGGTACGCCTCGCGCCGGAGCCCGGTCAACTCGCGCCACACCGCGGCCGGGGGAAGTGCACCGGGGCTCGTCCGGGTACGGGATGTGCGACTTCTCGGTCTGCATCATGGCCTGCAGGAACCGGTCCTCGCGGATCCGCGTGAGCTCCTTCCACCGCGCAACTGGGTCGCCTGCTGCCCGATGATGTAGCTCGCGGTCGCGGTCGGGGGCACCGCCAGGCCCTTGCTCGTCTTCTCCTGCACCATGAGCTGGGCCTCCTGGTACGCCAACTCGTACCGCGCGTGCTGCATGAGCTGGCGGAACTGGTCGATCCGGTTCTTGTCGCTCGCCTGCGCGTCCGCGCCCCGGTCGAACTCGTTGAGGCGCTGCTTGGTCTTGCCAGGGCCTGGCGCTCGGCGTCGGCCTGGCGCTTGATCTCGGCCCCTTCACGAACACCCGCGCATGACCCCCTCGAGGTCCGCGACCAGCCGGGTCCGGGCCTCGGCCCCGAGCCCGTCGTACCCGAGGATCTCGTCGCGCTGGCGCTTCAGGTCCTGGTACGCGCCCTCGGGGTCCGTGCGCAGCACCTGGCGCGCGCGCCGGACCGTCGCGTCCGCGAGCACCCGGTACCGCTGCTCCTCGATCTGCGCCGGGCCGCGGCCTCCTTGAGCACGTCCCCGCGGCCCCGGCGCCTCCCGCCGGCGCGCCCGGGGGCACGGTGTCGCTCCCCTTGGGCTCCTGCAGGACGTCCCGGATCGCCTCGTTCGGGGTGATCTGCTTGGCCCGCACCTTCGCGCGCTCACGCGCTCGGCGAGCTGGGCCTTGGTGAGCTTCCCGGCCCGCATCCGGGCCACGAGCGCGGCCCCTGGGCCGCCTCCCGGTCGGTCGGGTCCACGTTAATGGCCGCGGCGTACAGCTTCTCGGCCTCGTCGAACCGGTCCACGCTCACGGCCCACGCGGCCTGGGTCAGGAACTCGTCCCGGTACAGCTTCACCTGGGTGCTCGCCAGGGCCAACGCCCGGTCCGACTGCAACATGGCCGGCGCGTCCTTGTGGGGCGCGTTCTTCCACTGGGCCACCATCAGGTTCAGGAAGAAGTGCTCCACGCGCGGGGCCGGGAGCCCCTGGGACAGGGTCAGCACCACGGGCTTACCGTTGACGAGCCCGTTCACGGTCGCGGTCACCGCGGTCGCCCCGGGCCGGGCCAGTTTGCCCATCACGAGGGTCGCCCGGTCGCCCCGGAGCGGGGGCAGCTTGGTCGGGTACGACTCGCCCACCTCGGGCCCGAACGCCCAGTCCACGGGCTTCACCACGGGCACGTCGAGGGCCCCGTGAGCCGGGCCGCGAACTCCTTCTGGCCCGCGGGCTGGGCCAGGTCCTCCTGGACCCGGACCACGGCCCCGCCCGTGAGGGCCGCGAGCCCGTGCAGGTTCGGGGCGTCGAGGCGCAGGCCCAGGGGCACGGCGAAGAACGACACCCCGTCCCGGTCCATGCGGTTCCCCAGGGCCAGGCGGCTGGGCCTCGGTGACGCGCTCGAACGCGCTCCCCGTCCCCAGGTACACCACCACCTGGTGCCGCCCGCGGTCCGGGGCCAGGGTCCCGAGCCCCTTCTCGAGGCCCCCTTGAGGTCCGTGGCCCCGGCCCCGTACTCGACCTCGGTCAGGGCCCGCGCGGCCTCGGCCACGCGGCCCGCGGGCGCGGGCACGAACCCGGGGTCAGGGCCCGGGTCGCGCCCGGGGTGCTCAGGGACCACACGCTCACCCGGTCCCCGGCCCCGAGGGCCGCGGCCAGCGCGGTGACCACCTGGCGCGCCTGCTGCAACGGGCGCCCGGCCTGGCTCGCGGACGTGTCCACCATCACCAGCACGTCGCGCGGGCGCGGGGCCGGGGGCGCCACGGCGGGCTGGACCTGCCACGCGAACAGGAGCTCCCCGTCGCGCGGCTGGTACGTGAGCACCGGGGTCCTGCCGAACGCGGTGGCGACCAGCTCGTCGGTGACCCGCCCCCCGTCGGGGCGCCCCGGCCCGGGCACCCCGGCCGGACCCGACCGGCTCGTCCGCAGGTCCCCGAACACCGTGCTCCCCAGCGCCGCGAGGGTCGCGGTCACCCCCAGCAGCACCGGCACCACACGCAACCGTTTCAGTAAGGTCATTGCCCGTCGCTCCTACAGGTGAGGCGCCCGGCGAAGCCGGATATAAGGAGAAGAAAGAGCGCTGAGAAACGTACCTCGTCAACTAATCTTCGGGTTAGCAGCGGTTACAGGAGTCGAAACGCGACCAGCCCGACGCACTCAAAAAGAACACTCGCTCCAACCATCCGACAAGTTGGATGTGGAAGAATGCCGAAATGAGTTTGAAAGAGAACGAAGGTTACTAGGAATCGTAAGCAAGCGCCGTGCCGATCGCGTAACGGGCATTCCGCATCCCATTTGATGGGTCGCAGCGATTCTGTGGCGATGTGTAGATAATTTAATATTTGTCAAATGATTGATGGGCGGCCAGAGTGGTCGTGTCCGACTCAGTGGAGGGGAGGTCGCAGTTCGTCGTCGCGTCGCTCGGTCGTTGGCGAATTTTACGATTGAGGAACAGGGCCGCGGCCCCAGAGTCGTGTGTCGTACCTCTTCGCGGCCCTGGTTTCCGATCGGGTCGAGGGCGTCGCCTCGAACGACCAGACTCACCCCGCCCTTTCACGGTGCCGGCTGTTCCCCTCCACCTTGCGGCCGCTCCGCTACAACAACGCGACGCGGGCGCGATCCGGTCGCCCGCACCTTCATCGGGAAGTGCAAGAAATGCCCACGGTGCTGATCTCTCCGCGCGAGGTGGCCAAGTTTGCGGACAAGTTCCGCAACGTACTCGAAGGGGCCGGCCTCAGCGTCACCGTTCTTCCGCCGGCCGAAGTGAACATGCCGACCGAGGACGAGTTGCTCGTCGCTCTCCACGGCGTTGATGCGGTCGTTGCGGGGTCCGAGCCGTACACGCCACGGGTTTTGGCGGCGAACCCGCAACTGCGCGTGATCGCTCGCGTCGGGGTCGGCTATGACGCGGTCGATCTGCCCGCGGCGACGGCCGGGGGGATCGCGGTTACCATCGCGCCGGGAACCAATCAGGGCTCGGTCGCCGAACACGCCTTCGCGCTCATGCTCGGGTTCACGCGGCACGTCCCCGCGCGCCACGCGGCGCTGGCTTCCGGCGGGTGGAACCGGCTGATGAGCACGCCCCTGCGTGGGCGCACACTCGGACTGGCGGGATTGGGGCGCATCGGGAAAGCGGTCGCGACTCGTGCGGCCGCGTTCGAGATGCGGGTGGTCGCTTATGATCCGCTCCCGGACACCGCGTTCTGCATCGCCCACGGGATCGAACTCGTGTCGTTCGACCGCTTGCTCACCGAGTCCGATTTCCTTTCGCTCCACTTGCCGCTCACCGCGGAGACGCGGCACGTCATCAACCGCACCACGCTGGCGCAAATGAAGCCGGGCGCGGTGCTGGTGAACACGTCGCGGGGCGGGTTGGTGTGTGAAGCCGATCTCGTCCCGGCGCTCCGCGACGGGCACCTGGGCGGGGCCGCACTGGACGTGTTCGAGGTGGAACCGACGCCGGCCGATAACCCGCTCCGCACGCTGCCGAACGTGGTGCTGACGCCGCACGCGGCGGGTGTGGACGTGCGATCGCTCGAAGACATGGCCCGGTCCGCGGCGGAAGCGATCGCGTCGCTGCGCCGCGGGGAGTGGCCGACGGAGAAAGTGGTGAATCCCGAGGTCCGGCCCGCGTTCCGCTGGTAACGGCGCTATTTGCGCGGGCGGTTTCCGGTCGGAGCGTCTACGTCGAGCTTTTCGAGCAGCTTCGACATTTCCTGAAACAGTTCCGTATCGGCCCGGACGATCAACTGGTTCGTTCGGGCTTCGGCGGTGATCTCCGCGTTCGGGAACACTTTTTTCAGCACCGGCACCAGTTCTTCCGCGACCGCGTGTTTCAGCACGACCACTTTCAGCCCCGCACCCGCATTGGCGCCGCCCGGCTTTGGCCCCGTGCCGGGGGCTCCGCCTGGCAAGCCACTCATCGGTCCACCCGGTCCGGGGCCGATGAAGCCCGGCCCCGTGCCGCCACCGGGCATCATCGGGCCACCACGGGGCGCTGGCCCCGAGCTGCCACCGATGGAGCCACCCGGCCCCATCATACCCGGGCCGCCCAGCGGACCACTAATCCCGGTGCCGCTGCCGAACGGCGCGTCGCCGCCCTTCCGCTTCTTGAAGACGAGCACCAGATCATTCTGTCCGAAGAGGTTGGACGAGCAGAACTCCCACCCGTCTTTACCGTGCTGCGTGATTACCTTCTCGAAGCTCTTGCGGTCGTTGTTCACGTCCACGAACTTGTGGTCCCACACCGTTTTGGGAGCTACTGCCGGGCTACCAAGTCCCGGCATGCCGGGCATTCCGGGGCCAACCCCAGGAAACCCACTTGAGGCGCCCGGAGGTGATCCCGACCCGGGAGCACCTGCGCCCGGAGGTCCACCGGCTTCCACCCCAGGAGCACCGAGTCCCAGGGGGGCGCCACCGGGCGCGCCCGGAAATCCGCCGGCTCCCGGCCCGGGGCCACCCGGGATACCCCCGGGCTGTTGGGCGCCGACTTTCGACATCCAGACCGCGCCGCCCGTTAGCCCGAAGGCCAGGGCGACCACCCCGACGGCGGCCGTCAACTTCATGCGCATCGTCACACCCTCCGTAAGTCCACGCGCCAACACCGTCGCGGCACGCGAAGCCGCGATCGGGGAGGCGGGGAACGTTTTCACCGCGTTAAACAGTTTGGCCGGCAGCGCGCTCGCGAAGCCGGCGGTCAGTCCGATTCCCACCACGGCCGCGGGCGCGACCCCGCGCGCGGTGAGCCGGCTCAACAGGAACTGGCGGGCCTTGCAGAGCCGCCCCGACACCGAGCCGAGCGGCCAGCCGAGCCGAGTGGCCGCGTCCGATTGCGAAACGCCCTCGAGTTCGCACAACACGAACACGGTCCGTTCCGCTTCCGGGAGCCGCTGCACTTCTTCGTGAACGGTCGCGACGAGTGCGCCCCACGCCGCGTCCGACACCGACGGGCCGGCTTCCGAGTGGGCCGCGTTGCGCTCGCGCGCCCGCCGGCGGGCGAACTCCCGTTTCGCCCGCGTCGCGACGCGGATCGCGACCCCGTGGAGCCACGCCGGTATGGTGCGCCCGTTGCGGATGCGCGGGGCCGAATGCACGAGCGCGAGGAAGACCGCCTGGAATGCGTCCTCGGCATCGGCGTGGTGAGGGAGCATCTGGCGGCACACGGCCCACACGAGCGGCCCGTGCCGGCGCACGAGTTCCTCGAACGCGGCTTCGTCTCGCTCCCGAACGAACCGGGCGAGCAGGTCCGCGTCGGGGGTGAGGGCCTCGACCCGTCGGGTCACGGCGTGCAACAGCGTCTGTATCATCGCGGATAAGTTCCCGCACTGCGGTGATTCCTACGGCTCACGAAGATTTATCTTCGCGCGCCCGCTTCCCGTTAGATAGGTGGCCAAACAATCGCTTATGGCGGTAGCATTTCCGCTCTCAAATCTCGGAGCACGATGCGCCCGTTTTCGGCCCGGCGGTCAAAATACCCGGAATTGTTCCGCCGTTCTTTGTTGGCGGGGAAACTACAAGCAGTGCGGACGAGGAACGAACGATGCGGAAAGCTCAAACGAACCCGACCCTCCGGTACATCCGAGGGCTGGCGCAGGCGACCGAAGACACCCGCGTCGCGGACCGAGAGCTTCTCGTTCGGATCGCCGAACGAGACGAAACCGCGACCGCAGCGCTGGTCCGCCGGCACGGGGCGATGGTTCTGGGAGTGTGCCTTCGTGTCCTCCGGCACCAGCAGGATGCCGAGGACGCATTCCAGGCGACGTTCGTCGCGTTGGCCCGCGCGGCCGCCTCGCTTCGCCCGCAAGAGTCGGTAGGCGGGTGGCTCCACAGCGTTGCTTACCGGACCGCCCAGAAGATGCGGGTCGCGGCCGCTCGCCGCCGGAAGCACGAAGAAAGGGCCGCGGATCGGGTGCCCGCGGACCCGTTCGACCAACTCACTGTGCGAGAAGCGAATGAAGTACTCGACGCGGAACTCGCCCGGCTCCCCGACAAGTTCCGCGTGCCGCTCGTTCTGTGCTATCTGGAAGGGCTCACGCGGGACGAAGCGGCCGCTCGGCTCGGGTGGTTGGAGAGCACACTGAAAAGTCGATTGGAACAGGCCCGGGAACGGCTCGGCGCCCGCCTCTCGGCTCGCGGGCTGACACTATCCGGGGTGCTCGTCGCTGCACTCTTTACCGGTGGGTCGGCAACGGCCGTCACCCCCGCGCTCATGGCCTCAACAGTTGGTGCCGCAACAGCGCAGGTAGGAACACACTCGTCCGCTGTTTCGGCTCCTATCTCCGCTTTGGCGGAAGGAGTGAAAACAATGTCTGCGACCAAACTCAAGATCGTGACGACGGTCCTGCTCGGGATCGCGGCACTCGGCACCTGGGCGGGAATCGGCCTTTCCTCGGCCACCCCCGAGGCGCCGGTGCAACGCGCCGCGGAAGACGCTCCGAAGCCCGATTCTCCCGCGCCGGAGAAGGGAGCGGGTAACGATCTCGCCAAGATCGAGCGCACGATCGCGAAAGAGCCAAAGTACACGTCCAAGACACCCAAATATTGCCTGCTCGTATTCGGCCCCGATGCGAAGACCCGCGTTTGGCTCGTTCACGACGGCGACAACCTCTACGTCGACCGGAACGGGAACGGCGACCTCACGGAAGAGAACGATCGCGTCGTCGCGACGAACGACCCGGTTCGGTTCGACGATGCCTCGGAGAAAAACGAGACCCGCACCGGTACCCTCTTGCTGAAAGCTCCGTTCAAGCTCGGCACCATCACCGAGCGCGACGGGAAGACGAAGCACACTCTGTGGGTGGTCTACGCTGAAAAAGGTGAGGGCACGAGTGAGCAATACAGCGTCTGGGCCGAGATCGACCGGAAGTACATCCAGATGACCGATCTGGGGTTCTGCTTCGGCGACCGGCCGAAGGACGCTCCGATCGTTCACTTGAACGGCTCGCTCGCACTTCATTCCTGGGTGCCCGACAGTGCTCTCCCGCGTGGTGACAAACCGGGGCAACTCACCGTCCGCGTTGGGACACCCGGGGTGGGCGAATACACGGAGGCGTGGCTGAACCCGTTCCGCGGTGTCCCCGACGACATTCACCCGATCGCGGACATCGAGTTCCCGAACAAACAGCCCGGAGGAAAATCGATCAAGGTCCAAATCCCGCTCACAAAGCGCGGGGCCGGAAATTGCTTGTTCTTTGATGAGCTGCCGGTCCCCGACGACGCGGGGGAGGGAAAGGCGAAAGTGACCGTTCATTTCAAGGACTGGCGGGGCGCGCAGGTGAAGCCGCTCACCTTTGAAGTGCCCATCGGACCACTGAAGAAACCCTGATTCTCAATTTTTGCTGTGACTTGTTTCAGTTGCGGGTTCGGTTGTGGATGTGAGATCGCGGACCGGTGAAAACGAAACCGCCCGCGTCGGGTGGTGGGCGATTGGGCGCCCGACGCGGGCAGCGTTCCGAGGGCGACCCGGAACGGAATATCGATGATGTTGGGTTGTTCACATGAAACCCGGTCGTGGGCGCGACCGGGTTACTTTGGGCGAGGGCGACACTCGTGGGCGATCGGGCGATTGCGGTTGGGCGAACTCGGGCGAACTTTTGGGCGAACCAGGGCGATGGTGGGCGATGGTGGGCGATGGTGGGCGACTTCGGACAGCGGGCGAACCAAGTTTGGGCGAAATTGGGCGATTGTTTCTGGGCGATTCTGGGCGACGTGATGGTACTAAAGCACGAGCCGTACCGCTGACTAATTAATTTCAATAATTTGACGCAAATTGAATGATAGTAGTGATTTGCAATTGGTGATGCGGAGAGGTGTGGCAAAATTGGGCGCTGAGAAAGCCGTCGTGGAATCCGACACGTGAGGAAAATGAGTCGGGCTTTCCGTCGGTGGCGATTTGACTCGTGGGGGTAGTGCGACGTAGTATGTGTTCAGACCGGCCGCGGTCTCCGAACTGATTGGGCGACAGTTCAGGGAATCGCGGCCGGTTCTTTCATTTCTACTGCTCACCGCAACCGCAATTCTTTCTCATCGAATCCCATAACAACCCGCTCGTTTGCTGACGTGTTCCGTCGCGGTATAGTGGCGGCTATGTCTGATGTTCCCGCCATGCCCGACCCGCAACAACTCCGTGTTGCGCGGGACGTTTTGCACGCTCTTACCCGCGCGCCAGGTGCGTGGCCCTCGAACGACCCGATCCTGGCCGAACTCGTGCGTCTCGCTGCTCGTGTCGTTCAGCGCGACCGCAAACACCAGCGCACCACCGAGCGCCACCGCGACGCGGACCTACGCGATCAAGCCGAGATTCGTACCGGGGAACCACCCGCGTCTCTTCCGGGCCTGTCACGCGGCGTGACGTGCTACGTCTGCAAGCACCAGTTTGAACAGCTTCACCACTTTTACGATTCGCTGTGCCCGGTCTGTGCCGAACTGAACTTCGCCAAGCGGAACCAGACCGCCGACCTGCGCGGGCGCACGGCGCTGGTTACCGGCGGGCGAATCAAAGCGGGGTATCACACCGTTCTGAAGCTCTTGCGGGCCGGAGCGGATGTCGTCGCGACCACGCGGTTCCCGAAGGACGCGGCCCGCCGGTTCGCGACCGAGCCGGATGCGGAAGAGTGGGCCGGGCGGCTCCGGTTCGTGGGGTTGGATCTGCGTGCGCTGGCCGTGGTCGAGCGTTTTGCGGCCTCACTTGCTCGGCAGGTGGGGCGCCTCGACATCTTCGTGGCGAACGCCGCACAGACGGTTCGCCGCCCGCCCGCTTACTACCACACGCTTGTTGCGAGCGAACGGGAACCGCCTGCGAGTTTGCCCGCACTCGCGCGCGAAATGTTGGCCCCGGAAGCCAGTTCGGGCACACTGGTTCCTGCTTTGAGTGCGACACCTTCGCGCGCGAACTGGCACGCGGAACTCGCGCTCCTTCCGCTCGTTGCCGGCGATGACGTCACCGAAGCGTTCCCGCCGGGACAACTCGCCCCCGACGGCGAACCACTGGACTTGCGAGGGGAAAACAGTTGGGGCTTGGCTCACGAGGACGTGAGTACCGTCGAGCTGGTCGAAGTTCACGCGGTGAACTGTCTCGCGCCGTTCTTACTTTTGCGGGCACTATGTCCTCTATTTCGCGCCGGACCGCCGCGCGACCGGTTCGCGGTGATGGTGTCCGCGGTAGAGGGGCAGTTCGCGAGCGAAAAGAACGGACGCCACCCTCACACGAACATGGCGAAGGCCGGGCTGAACATGATGGTTCGCACGTCCGCGCCGGAATTTGCGGCGGACCGCGTGTTCCTAACGGCGGTCGATCCGGGCTGGTTCTCGGTGCAATCGGCAGCGCCTGCGGCCGAGCGGTTTGCCGCGACCGGCGGGCGCGTTCCGCTCGATGCCACCGACGCCGCAGCTCGTATCCTCGACCCGGTGTTCACCGGCATCGAGAGCGGGCAACCGGCGTCCGGCGTGCTGTTCAAGGATTACCGCCTCGTGCCCTGGTGAGGAATGGGCGAAAGAACTTCTCCCGTCAGGTCCGCGAATTCGAGACGCAGTGCGTCCCATTTACCGTGCGGGTCGATGACGTGGGCCTCCAGGCGCGCATCCTGAACCTGGTACTCGCGCCGGCCCACCCGTTGCGTGCGCGTCGTGTGAACGTTATTGCGGTACAACACAACTGGCGAAATCGCCCCCGCTCGCGCAAGTGCGAGGAGTTCCGATGTAAGTCTGTCGATTGTCACCGCGCGCAGGTCGAGGAGCGGAACCCGGGCGAACGGTTCCAGGCTCGCGACGCTCAGGGGCGGGTGGGTCCAATTTACTCCGGCGAACGAGACGACCTTGAGCCGGGACAAAGGTTCTGCCAGTTGGCGCGCGACCCGCGGTTCCCAATCTGTGACCGGCCACGCCGCCAAACGCAGGTGCGCGACCGGGCCGAGCGCGAACATCAGGTCCGGGTGCGTCGTCAGTGCTTCTGCGGTGACGGTCGCACGCGCGATCATCCCGCGGTGGTAGTTCCAACCGCGAACGAGTCCGTGGCGCGCGTCCACCTTGCCCGGAAACTTGGCGCGCGTGAGGTACCGGTGAACGCGCCCGTTCCAGTCGCGCTTGTGTTTCCGGAGGCACGCGGCCTCTTGTTCGAGTAAGGTGGCGCGCTCCGGGTCGAAGGCGTCCAGGCGCGAGCGCCGGACCTGGAGGCGCACGAACTCGGCGTGCGAGGCGGTCACCGCGTCGCCCTGCTCGTCGAGCCAGTCGGCATACGCGAGGCGGATCGTGTCTTCGTCGGGTTCGGCAATCGCGGCCCGAATGAATGCGCGTTCGTCGTCGGTCATGAGTGGCCCTCCGCGCGAGTTCTTAAGGACGGACACATCGGACGGAGGTTCGGTTCAACGGCACCGGTCGTCTACGGAGTAAGATACCGCCCCGTCAGGGCGGAGAAGACGGTGCAAGTCCGTCCCGGTGCGCTGCCCCGTTCGTTTAACGAGTAAGACGCCTGGTCTCATAATGCGGGGTGAGGTGTTTTCGTCATCGTCTGAAATGCGTGCGAAGTGCTGTGATTCGTGGGTTTTCGCTCGTTTCCCGAACATCTCTCGAAACGTCCAATAGTGCCCCTAAATGCACCTCAGCGGTAGTAATTACTACCGGCCTCCAGAGCAGCAAAACGAGTTGTCAAAGACCGTCAGCGTGGGTTTCCTTCCCACACACGATAACCCCGCCGGTGAGTCGAACACCGAAGTGCAACCGATTCGGGTCTCCTGTTGGTCGCCTAATTCTGAAGGCCCATCAGTCTCGCCGCACGTCGCTTCCAGCTCCGCTGCTAGCCAGCGTCGCAGTGCGCGGCGCGGGATGAGCCGGTGCCGTTCCAATGTAATCCTGATGGACCCGGGAATGCCCAGACTCAACGGGCTGGAAGCGATCCGCTGGATTGGAGGGCGCACATGGGGCAAAGGAACGATCATCATTGCGCAGACGAGCGGGGCCGGCAGAACGCCCGGATCGGTCGCACGAGGCTTGGTGCGACGGTTACCTAGTCAAACCTGTGAATCGCTCCGATCTGTAGAAACTGCTAGCGGACCTGAGCGGGTCGCGTGCTCAGGTGGGGCCGTTCACGATCGTGTCCTTGGCAACGCAAGTGACCCCGCCCTCACTCACCCCGAACCCCCTCGACCGGTCCTCGTCCGCGTCACATCCGACACGGCCCCCCGGCAGAACCTGTACTCCCTTGTCCAGTATCGCCCGGCGCACCTCGGCACCGGGGCCGACCATCACCCGGTCGAACAGGATGCTGTCCTCAACGACGGCTCCCGCTCCGATGCGGCAATCGAACCCGATCACCGACCCGCGCACCCAACCGGCCGATACGGCTCCGTTCGCAAAGATGTTGTGCCGCGCGCCGGTGGACGGGCGATCCGGTGGTTCGGGTACGACGGCCACGCGCGGCGGCGGTGAACCGGGTTGAAAGCTGTAGATGGGCCAGGTCCGGTCGTACAGGTCCAGTCCGGGCGGGTCGGCCAGCAGGTCCATGTTCGCCTGGTAGTACGCGTCGACGGTGCCCACGTCCCGCCAGTACCCGTGTGCCCCGGTCCCGCGCCCCGAGAACGTGAACGCGCGGATCGGCTCCCGGCCCATTATCTGGGGCAGGATGTGGTGCCCGAAGTCGTGCCCGGGGTCCGCGCACTCGGCGTTCTTGCGGAGCTCGTCGATCAGGAACCGGGCGGTGAACACGTAGATCCCCAGGGAGGCCAAGCAGTTCTCGTTGTCGCCGGGAACCGGCGTCGGCACCTCGGGCTTTTCCTGGAACCCGGTCACCCGTGCGTCGGGGTCCACCTCGACCACCCCGAACTGCCCGGCGGCTTCGGCCAAAGGAACCCGGAGCGTGGCCATTGTAGCCGGGCCGCCGTGCTCGCGGTGGAAGGTCAGCAGGCGCCGGTAGTCCATCTTGTACACGTGGTCGGCCGCCAGAACGAGGACGTATTCGGCCCCCGAGCGTTCGACGGAATACAGATTTTGATAGACGGCGTTGGCCGTGCCGAGGTACCAATCCTCGGTCACTCGCTGCTGGGGCGGGGCGATGGTCAGCGACTGGCGGAACTCGGGGTGGAAGAACCGGGACCACCCTTGGGTGACGTGGTGCTCCAAACTGAGCGACTTGTACTGGGTCAGCACGAGGATGTTGAACAGTCGGCTGTTGATGCAGTTGGACAGCGCAAAATCGACGATGCGGTACATGCCGGCGAACGGTACGGCGGGCTTGGCCCGGTCCCGGGTCAACGGTTCCAGACGGGTTCCCTTGCCCCCGGCCAAGAGAATCGTCAGCACGTCACTCACAACATCCTCTTTTCCACCGGGCGACTTTACGACTTAGCAGGTGAAGGCGTGAAACGCGCCAGGGCTTCACTGCGCCGATGACCCGAGCGCCCAGCGGAGCCATGCCCGTCAGCGGGTGTCGGCACCGTCCCGGAAGTCGTCGACGACCAGTACCGAAAGAGGGACCGAAGCGCCCGAAGTGTACGCGGTCGGGGACATTGATCTACTCGCATCGTCAGTCCGGATGAGCGGACGTTAGGTGCGAGGTACCGGCGGCATCTGGAGCGGGTAACATGTGGTTATTGTACCCGGGGCGTCGCGGGTCCGAGTGGGAGAATCTGCCGCATTCGTTCGGCGAACCGGTGGCGGCATCGCCTGCGGGATGTACATCTTGTGCGGTTGACCGAGCCGTCCGGCTGCCGTTCCGTGTGAAGCGACGGTGTCACTTCGGTTCAACATGCACCGCCAGTAAGCGGTATTCGACTATATCCACCCATCTGCGATTCGGGGCTCCCCATTTGCTACACTCCGGGCGACCCGCTCGAACTGTCTCGGCCCCTCATACAAGGAATGCCGCAGCCGGTACCGGGCGGGTCGCCACGCCGGCTAAGGACGAGGTCGGCGGTCGGGATGCAGATCGGTCCGGGGGATTCTGATGTACAACTTCATGCTCGCCACCGCAGTTGCGTGCTTCGCCGTGGTATCGCCGGCGTTTGCGGAAGACGCCAAGGGGCCGGACGCCAAGTGCCTCGACGGGGCGTGGACGGTGGTGTGCTACGAGAAGGGCGGCGAGGCCCAGACCGAGGCCAAGGGGATGACCGTCAAGGCCGAGAACGGCACCATCACGTGTTCGGGCAAGGACGGGAAACCGGCCCTGACCATGAAGGTCGTGATCGGTCAGAACGGCACCGTGCAGGTGACCGAAGTCGGTACCGACACGAGCGCACCGGCAACTCCGGCCCGCGCCGGGGTGTACGTGCTGACCAACGATTTCCTCGCCATCAGCTTGAACACGGAAGCGGCTCAGGCCGGTGCGGACAAGGCGACGACCGATGCCGCGAACAAGAAGCGGTGCAGCATCGTCCTGAAGCGCGACGGCGCGAAGTAGTCGAACGAGATCGGGTCGGAGCGGCTCGGGAAGTCCCCGGGCCGTTTTTCGTATCTTGGGGTGGGACCGGGTGTCTCTCGGACCCCAGTGTGCGTGAAGAGGTCGATATGGGACTGCGCGGAGTGTGGGCGGTGGTGTGGGAAGCCGGGGACGCGTGGCTGGACGACCGGGCTCCGCGGATCGCGGCGGCGCTCGCGTTCTTCACCGCTCTGTCTATGGCCCCGCTCCTGGTCATCGCGCTGTTGATCGCCGGGGCCGTGTACGGGGCCGAGGCGGCGCGGGGCGAGATCGCCGAGCGGCTGACCGGGCTGGTCGGGGAGCAGGCGGCCGCCGCGGTCGAGGTGATCGTGGCGAACGCGCGCGGCCCGGGCACCGGGGCCGTTGCCGTCGTGGTCAGCCTGATCACCCTGTTCATCGGGGCGACGGGCGTGTTCGTCGAGCTGCAGGAGGCACTGAACGACGTGTGGAAGGTGCGACCGAAGCCCGGCCGACCGCTCCGCACCTTCGCCCGGGCGCGACTCACGTCGCTCGTGATGGGGATCGGGATCGGGGTCCTGATGCTAGCGTCCCTGGTCCTGACGACGGTGATCGAAGCGGTCGGGCAGTACGCCGCGAGTACGGTGGCGGGGACCGCGACGGTGGTGCAGGTGGTGAACCTGGTCGCCCTGTTCGGGGTCGAGGCCCTGCTGTTCGCCATGATCTTCAAGTTCTTACCCAACGCGAGGCTGGGGTGGCGCGACGTGGGGATGGGTGCCCTCCTCACCGCGGTCCTGTTCACCATCGGGAAGTTCCTGGTGGGCACGTACCTGCGGTACACGGGGTCGCTATCGGGGTTCGGTGCGGCGGGTTCGTTGATGGCTTTTTTGGTGTGGATCTACTTCTCGGCTATGGTGCTGGTGTTCGGGGCCGAGGTGACCAAGGTGACGGCCCGGCGCGCGGGTCGGGCCGTCGTGCCGACCGATAATGCCGAGGTGATTCGCGTCTGAGGGCCCCCTCGGAGTCGAACGCGGGCGCGCGTCCGGGTCGTCCTCGGCCCGTCGCTGCGTCTCGCGCGAGCCGCGACCCGAGCGGCTGGGTCGCGCTTCTTCCACTCGAATGTCGCGCCCTTGCCCGCCGTGGCCGCATAAAGCTCGCTCGATAGCGGCCCTCGAATCGAATACCCGCACATGATTCGGCCGGTACCAGACTTTAAATCCGTTCATCTTTCGGTCCTGATCGATCACGCGCTCATCTCGGCAGCCAGTTTTGCGAGCGCCTCGTGCTCGATCTGGCGCACCCGTTCGCGGGTCAGGCCGAGGTGAATTCCGATCTCTCTGAGCGTTTTCGGTTCCTCGTCGTTCAGCCCGAACCGCATGCGCAGGACGCTCCCCTCGCGCGGGTCCATCTTGTCGAGCAGGTAGAGCACCTGCTTCAGGTCGTCCGATTTCCCCATCTCGGACTCGGGCGTATCGGCCCGGGAGTCCATGAGCATCTCTTCGATGCTCCACCCGGTCTCGCCCTGGTCCGCTTGCGCGCCCGTACTCGCCACACGGAGCGCTTTCTTGATGACGGCCAACTTCTTCTTCGGCAGGCCGAGGAACTTGGCGATCTCGTCCTGGGTGGGCGGGCGCCCGAGGTCGTCGCTGAGCTGGTTGGTGGCCCGGCGCCACTTGATGAGCAGTTCCGCCATGTACGCCGGG
The DNA here is from genome assembly GCF_017939745.1 of Gemmata palustris. Taxonomy (NCBI): domain Bacteria; kingdom Pseudomonadati; phylum Planctomycetota; class Planctomycetia; order Gemmatales; family Gemmataceae; genus Gemmata; species Gemmata palustris. The sequence continues at coordinate 7,683,288 of NZ_JAGKQQ010000001.1, forward strand.
ATGCGGATCGTCTTGGCGGTGTTCACGATCGCGCGCTTGATGCTCTGCTTGATCCAGTAGCTCGCGTAGGTCGAGAACCGCGTGTTCATCGAGGGCTCGAACCCCTCGACCGCGCGCAACAGGCCCATGTTCCCTTCGGACACGAGGTCGTCGAGGGCGAGGCCCTTACCGGTGTACCCCCGCGCAATGTTCACGACGAGGCGCAGGTTGGCGCGCACCATGTGGTCGCGGGCCGGGGCGTCGCCAGCCAACACGCGCGCCCCGAGCTCGCGCTCTTCGGGGGCCGAGAGCAGCGGCGTGTGATCGAGTTCGCCGAGGTACGCGGAGAACGCGGTGGGGGGACGTGCGGGAGTGCTCACAGGGTTCCTTGAGGGGCGATCACGTATGCGGGAGTGCCGGTGCTGGGAATCGTACACCGTTCCTCGTCGAGCGGGACGCGAAATCGCCCTATTCGGGAGGTCCGAACGGAGCCACATTTCTTCCCTGCGGGCGCTTCCATTGCCCCGCAAGAATCGGCGCGGCGAACGGGCACCGCACGCGCCCGATCACATCCTTCCGCCGGCCGGAGGTGCCGCCGAGTCGGTCCGACCCAATCGCTCTCACGAGTAGCCGTATCTCTTGATGCCCGGGGCGTCGGGCGTGGAGCACAACATCTGGCGGCCGCAACAGCACGGCCACCCCTCCCGGGCAAAGCGGGCCAGGTCGTCATACGTGAACGGCCCGATCCGGCCGCACCGTTCACACAACGACACGAACGGCGACGGTTACGGCCCTTCGCCAAGCGTCAATGGGTGGGGGGCAACGAGAGCCGCGGCGGCTCCCGTTGTGCAGGGGAGCAGGAGGCGAAAAGTGCTCCCGCGGTCCGGCGCGCTGCGCACTTCCAGGGTACCGCCGTGCCCGTGCGTGACGCCCTGGACCACGGCCAACCCGAGCCCCCGGCCGGTGAACTTCGTGGTGAAGAAGGGGTCGAAGGCCTTCTCGATGACGCTCGCGGACATCCCGCACCCCGAGTCCTCCACCTCCAGGAAAACGGCCATCCCGCTCGGGGCGCCGGCCGGAACCGGACCGGTGCGCACGGTAACGACGCCCCGGTCCGGCCCGAGGGCCTCCGAAGCGTTGGTGACCAGGTTCACGACGACCTGGCGGAGCTGGGTCGCGTCGCCCTCGATCGGCGGGAGGTCCGGCGCCAGTTCGTACCGGAGTTCGGTGCCGGCCGAGACCGCCGCACTCAGTCGCCCGCTCGTTTCCCGCACGAGTGTGGAAAGGTTCACGGGCTGGATCACGAACTGGCCCTTACCGGCGTAGGCCAGGATCTGCCCCACGAGGTCCGTGGCCCGCTGCGCGTTCCCCGAGACGAACTCGAGCATCGTGGCCGCGGGCGAGTCGATCGGCAGCGCGTTTTGGACCAGCTCCGTGAACCCGAGAACCGGGGTCAGCATGTTGTTCAAGTCGTGGGCGAGTCCCCCCGCCAGGACGCCCAGGCTCTCCATTTTCTGCGCCTGAAACATTTGGGCCTGCAGCGCCTGGCGCTCCCGCTCGCCGCGCTCGATGGCGTCGATGAGCTCGTGCTGCCGCACCGACGAGACCATCAGGGCCTCGTTCATGGCCGTTGTCCGGTGCCGGAACGCCGCGACCTCGGTCGCGTCCGTGACCTGGATCACGACCCCGACCGGGATCTCGTCGGCCCCGAGGACGGCCCACATCGAGTACGACCAGTGGGCCGGCACTACTTGGCGGTGTTCCTGCTCCGCCAGGCTCTCGGGTTCCCCCGTCCGGAACACGCGGTCGAGGAGCGGCAGGCACCCGTTCGCGCCCCCCTCGGGCACGGCCTCGGCGAACGGGTGACCGATGAGTTCGGCGGACGACTTCCCGGCGAGGCGCCCGAACGCGGGGTTGAAATAGCGCACGATGTGGGCGGCCCCTTCGACGGCCACCATCGGTTGGGGGGAGCGCTCGGAGAAGTACCGGCACAAGCGGGACAGCTCGAACGCATCCGCCCGGACGATCGGCACCACATCGGGACCCATGACGTGCTCCGGGTTCGGGTCGCGCCCGCTCCCGGGCCTCGGGATTCATGACTCCAGGGCGAACTCCCGCGCTTCCGCTAGGGTCGGGGTAGTTCGGCAATCAGTTTCGTGAGCACATCCGGGGCCACCGGTTTGACCAGGTGCCGGTCGAACCCGGCCTCGTGCGTGCGCCGCCGGTCGTCCTCGGCCCCCCAACCGGTCAGGGCCGCCAGGAGCGGCGCCGCGCCCCACGGCTCCGCGCGGATGCGCCGGGCCGCCTCGTACCCGTTCACCCCGGGCATCCCGAGGTCCATCAGGACCAGTTCCGGGCGGAACTCCGCCGCCGCGCTCACGCCCGCGGCCCCGTCGCCGGCCGTTCGCACCTCGTGGCCCATCAGTTCGAGCATCTCAGCGAGCGATTCGGCCGCGTCCCGGTTGTCGTCCACAACGAGAACCCGGCGCCCCGGGCCGCGCGGGCTCGGGGCCACCGCCGGCGCCGGCTCGGCCGCGGCGGGCTCCGCCAGGGGCAAGCGGACGACGAATTCGCAGCCCGTTCCCGGGCCGTCGCTGTGGGCCTCGACCCGGCCCCCGTGCAGTTCGACGAACTCCTTGACCAGCGACAGCCCGATCCCCAGCCCGCCCTGTGCCCGGTGCCACACGGTGTCCACCTGCACGAAGACGTCGAAGATGTGGGGCAGGTGAACGGCGGAGATGCCGATCCCGGTGTCCCGGACCCGCACCACGACCCCGGCCCCGTCGCGCTCGGCCGACAGCCGGATGTGCCCGCCCCGCTCGCTGTACTTGGCGGCGTTGTTGAGCAGGTTCAGGAACACCTGGGCGAGCCGGGTCGGGTCGGCATCCAGGATCAGGGGCTCGGGCGGTAGGGCGCAGGTCAGTTCGTGCCCCTGGCGCTCGATCAGCGGGCGACTCGCCTCGGCGCTTTCCCGCACCACCGACGCGAGGTCCACCCGCTCCCGTCGGAGTTCCAGTTTGCCCGTGGCGATCCGGCTCACGTCGAGCAGGTCGCCCACCAGCCGCACCATCTGGTTCAACTGGCGCGCCATCATGTCCCCCGCGCGCGCCACCGCGCCCGGGTCCGTGCCGGCCAGTTTGAGGAGTTGCACCCCGTTACTCAGTGCCGCGAGCGGGTTGCGCAGTTCGTGGCTCAGAACCGCGAGGAAGTGGTCCCGCGCGCGGACCGCGCTCTGGTACCCGGCGCCGAGCGCTTCCGCGGCCCCCGTGAGCTCGTGCTGGCGCGCCGCGGAAACGAGCAGAACCTCGTTCATTGCGGCCGCTTGTTGGCGGTAGACCGCGGTCTCGGTCGAGTCCGTGACCTGGATCATGACCCCCGCGGGGCGCTCGTCGCCCCCGAGGATGGGCCAAACCGCATACGACCAGTACACGGGGCCGGGGAGGGTGTGACGGTGCTCTTGTTCGGCCAGGTTCTCGGGAACCCCGGTGCCGAAGACGCGGTCGAGCAGGGCGACGCACCCGTTCCCCGCGCCTTCCGGAACGGCCTCGGCGAACGGCCGCCCGATCAAATCGGTCCGCTCGCGCCCGACGAACCGGGCGAAGGCCGGGTTGACGTAAATCACGACGTGCGTGAGGCCCTCGACGGCGACCGTGGGTTGGGGGGAGCGCTCGGACAGGTACCGGCACAGGCGCCGGATCAGGGGCACGTGCCCCGCGGTGTCGAGTCCGAGTTCGACATCCATCGCGCTCACCTACTCTTTCGGGTCCGAGGTGGCGGGGGCGAGCGGTTCGGGCACCCCGGTAATCAGCCCGTGGTACCCGGTGAGCCGCGCGCCGATCTGTAGCCCCGTGGCCGTGACCTCGTACTCGCGGATGTCCTTGCTGTGCTCCCCGGCCCGCACCTTCACGACCACCAGCACCTTGCGGAGCTGGCCGGCGATCTCCACGTACCGCAGCCGGATGATGTCGTCGCTCAGGAACGAGATCGAGTACGGGCTCAGGGCCAGTTCGGTGAACGTCTCGGTCACCTCGACGGTGCTCACGATCGTGACCCCGGTCCGCGTCAGGGCCCCGATCATCCGGTACAGGGACTCGCGGAAGTCGGCCCGGAACCCGGGGGCCAGGGCCATCTCGAACCCGGCCAGTGAGTCGATCACGAGCCGCTTGGCCCCGGTCCGCGCCACCGCGTCGAGGATCTCGCGCATGGTCTCGTCGACCGACAGGTCGAGCGGGCGCAGGTACACAATGGTCAACGTGCCGGCGGCCTGGGGCGCCTCGAAATCCATGCCCAGCGTGGCCGCCCGCCCCATGTATTCTTCCGGGCGCTCCTCGAAAATGGCGACGATCCCGGGCTCCCCGCGGCGCAGGCCCTCGGCGATGAACTGGGTCGCGATGATCGACTTGCCGGTGCCCGACGGCCCGGCCACCAGCACGCTATCGCCCTCGGGGATCCCGCCCCCGAGCAACTCGTCCAGACCGGGCACGCCGGACGCGAGCCGGCGCCGCGCGCGGGCCGTGTCCCGGCGCCCGGTGAGCCCGAAGGTGCGCGGGAACGCCTGGATACCGGCGTCGGTGATCCGGAACGTGTGGAGCCCGGGCACGGACGCCTGCCCGCGGAGCTTCATCACCTGCAACTTGCGCACGATCGAGTTCCGCTCGACCTGCTGGTACAGCCAGAGCAGGCCGTCGGACACGGTGAACACCGGGTTGTCGCGGACCTCCCCCTCGGTGTACTCGCCGATCAGGAACGTGGTCGCCTGCCAGCTCGTCAGGTGGAGCGCCAGGCGCTGGACGAACCCCTGCAACTCGGCCTCACCGGTAACGCCCCCGGCCTTGCGCACCACGGTCCGGAACGAGTCCACGACCACGACGGCGGGGTGGGCCGCCTCGACCTCCTTGATGATCTCCGCCAGAACCGCGTCCAGGTCCCGTTCCAGAACGACCTGACTCAGGTTGACGAACCGGACCGCGGTGTTCAACTTGGTCGAGTCGAAGAACTGGAACTGCTGCTGGTACCGGAGCATCTTGAGCGCCGGCTCCCCCAAAACGGTGAAGTACAGGGCCGGGCGCTCGGGGGTCGCGTTGGCGAACACGATCTGGTGGGCGAGGGTCGTCTTCCCGCCCCCGGGGCTCCCGGCGATGATGTTGAACGAGTACTCGGGGAGCCCGCCGCCCAGGATCTCGTCCAGGCCCGGCACCCCGGTCGGCAGCTTGCGAATCGTCACTCGGTCTTCCGCACTCATGGTTGCCCCCCACTTCCCGCGTCCGCTCCGGTCACGGGCGCGTCCGGCCAGGCGTCCCGCACGAGGCGCAGCGTGAGTGGTTCGCCGATGAAGGTCACTAGCAGTCCGAGTAAGTGGGTCACGATCGCGACGCCGGCCCCCGTATCGTGATCGTAGGGGAACCCTTCGAGACCCTCAAGCGCCCCGTCGGTGCGGACCCGCGCGGCGGCGAGTTCGGGCGCTTCGGCCGTCGCCAGCGCCAGCGCCCGTGACAGCAGGGAGCGGAACCCGGCGACCCCGGCCAGTCGCGCGAGCGCGGTCCGCAGCCGGTCGCAGACCCGGACCGCGCCGCCGAGGGGCGCGCCGGGCGACTCGGGGCGCGCCGCTTCGAGGGCGATGAGCCGCCGCGCGAGGTCGTGAATGGCTGGCGGGACCGTACTCATCGCGACCGTTTTGCGCGAGGTAGAGGGGCGACGAATAGCGAGTTTCGTTCGCGAGGAATTTTCGTCAACCAAGTCGGCTTTTATTAGAATATTGAAACAGTCGCCCGCCGGACGACGAATCGGGGCACAAGCATCGAAACGGCCTCGGCTGCGTTGCATTGAGGCGGGTGCCACGAGATCGAACCAGACTATTTGGCAGCCACCGCTTCCGGTACGTTTCCCATCCCTGATCGGGGTTAAGGGGCACTGGAACCACGCTGGAGTTGGCCCACCCGTCCGACCTACGGGTGGGCGTTCCGGTCGAGTGGACTCGTCGCATCGGTCGGACGATTCTTTTACATGCGGTCGTCTCGAACCTCGGTCGGCACGTTTACCGATCCCCCGTGCCGCCCGAACGCGCTCAGCACGCCCGCGATGTCGTCGGTGTGAGAGCACACGGCGACCAACCAGCGCCCCGCGCGGAGCTCGCCCGCGTAGTACCCGACCTCTTCGGCCGTGAACCCGGCCGCCGACCATTCGTCCGCACATTCGGGCGGCACATCGGGGCCGGCCAGGAGCCGGACGTACTCCCACTCGTGCCCGTCTACGGACAGTTGCTCGGCGGCCCGCTCGGCGCGCTCGCGCAGGTCGAACACGGCCACGAGCACTCGGCTTCTCTTGGTTGACATACCGTCCTCCTCGGAATCGCCAAACCGGGACCAGAATGTCCGGTCCGGCGCTTTGAACAGGGCGCCCACGCACATGGCAGGCCCGATCCACTTTTGCCGCCGGCCCGTTCCCGATTACCTCCGCGTCGTACCAACCTTGAGGAACAGGCGAATTGAGTAAGAAAAGGCCCAGGATGTGCATATGGGCGCGTGTTGCTCGTATCCCCGGACCCGAACAGGCACGAACCATGACGCCCGATCCCGAGTCGATTCCCCCGGTCGGCATCCTGAGATGCGCGACGTGCGGGAAGATCGTGGAGTGCTCGCTCGCGGAACTACACCAGTACATTAAGGGCGGGTGGCCCGTGTGCTGTTCCGAGGTGATGACCTCCGCCGCTGCGGGCAAGAAGCCGAAGCTCGATCCCGATAAAGGGAAGGTGTGAAATGCGGCCCCGGTAACATCCCTTGCAGCGCCGCGTGATCGGGATACATTCCTCACGTCTCCGGATAGTTCCCAAATAACGGCGGGTCAACCACGGGACCGCCGCCAAATCCGATCACCGTGTGGAGCATCACAATGGCCGACCGGGTGTACGTGGTGGGCGCGTATGTGGCGAACGACGACCCCGAACTACGGGTCCGCGCGTTCGTGCCCTTGACGACCGAGTACCGAACCCTGGATGAAGCGGTCGCCGCGACCGAGGCCGACTTCCGGGCGAGTGGCACCCCAACGGGCGACGTCACGTTCGTCGTGTACCGCTCGGGCGGCGGAGATGCAATTGTCGAGGTGAGCCGCGGCGGACCGTTCCTGACCGCCGGCTTTTACAAAGTCGCTCTCGTTGAAGTGGGAGAGGCCGAAGCCTAGCCGCGGCGCCGCCTGGCACGTCACTCAACCGACTTATCACGATGCGGGCCGGGGAGATCACTCCCCGGCCCGTGTCGTTGCATTAGAAGAAGTCGGCCGGGTTGCCCCTTATGCCCGGCCGTCGGGCAGAGGTCGGAACCGCTCCAAGGTGGGGGAGCGCTCCAACGGACGCGGTTGCGGCGGAATCGCACTGAGCCGCAGGGTACTCGCGCCGAACCCCATGACAGTGGCTGGCCATGAACGATTGAGCCCCTCACCCCTGTCACCGGGCGGCCCGTGAGGGCAGTGAATAGTAGGCGGCGTCACGCGCGAAGATGGAACTGTTGGCCGGTAATCGAAAACTTGTCCTACCGCTATTGTGCGGCGGCGCGGGGCTGTTACTTTTAACTCTCGCCCGTGAAGGGGACGTGCGATACAGCGCCGGTGTGTGGACCCCGCCGGCGCTGTTCTTTTCATTCCTTTGCGCGGGAAGGTAAGATGGCCCGACCAAGTGCCAATCGGAAGGCACCGGATCTCTTGGCACCGGATTGTCACTTGTGGTGCCCCAGGTGCGGGCACCAGTGGCTCATCACCGACCAGGAGCGTCGGAATTACACACGGGCCACATGGCCGCAGTGCTGTGGGAGGAGAAGGTGCTGCCTACCGGTTCAAGGGCCGGGAATAAATCCGACCGGAACCGCAGCCGCTTAAACCTGTCGCGAGATCGCTGACTCGACCCCGTTCCCGCACGCTACCCCTTGCCCAGCACCAAGTCTACGACCCAGCACCCGCGCACGTGCGGACCAGGACCGCGGCAGTGATCGAGCACGTCGGCGCTGTCGCACCCGGCGTCCTGGAGCGCGTCCGCCAGAATCGGCATCGCGCCGAAGTCGCGCGACTCGTACATCTGCGCCGCCAGCGCAACCGCGGTAGAGGTGCGACAGGAAGGGGAGAAAGTGACGGGACGGAACGGGTTCCCGAAGATGCAGCGAGCGATAACGGTAGTGGCACGTCGATACTCCTCTCCCCGCGCGTCGAACGCCCCGGGCGGACTAAATTCTTGATGCAGCGCGGCCCACCGACCGTGTCCCGAAAGCGTCCGGGTAGCGGCTCGGACTACAATTCCAATGGGATCGTCCGGGCGGTTGATCTCAAAGTGGGTAGTGAGCTTCTGCCCTTCCATCTGCAAGTACCGGACTTCTTCGTCGAAGACCTCATCTTCAGCCAGACGCTCGGCCCTGTCGACGACCGCCCTGAGCAAATTGGACGGCCATACGTTCGACCATTGCCGACTGCACGCAACTGCCAGCAGCCTCAGTTTCCGCTCGGATCGACGTGGGAACTCCATCGTCCGGCTAATCCAAAAACGGTATGTCCCATTGTCCCATTCCTCGGCGAAACGCTGATCCTCGGTCATCGGTCGCTCCCTGAAACCGGTTCCAGCACGGCCGATCCGGCGGCCGATGCGAGCGCGAACGCCACCTGACTGGCACCCGTCCACTTTCGCCGCGGTTTCCTTTTGGTACGCTCGGGAGGCGCTCACCCGAACGAGGTCAACAACATGCCCGAAGTTACCATCCGCGTCTCAAGGTACATCGGCGACGGTATCGAAGAGCCCCACTACTACTACCGATCCGTGGGGCTCCGCGCGAAAGGCGTGTACCAGGAGCGCGACACCGAGGAAATAACGGTGCAAGTGCCCGAGAGCGCGAAGTGCCACCGGAACGAGGGGGAAGACGACAAGTGGGAGATCACCCTTTTGGAGAACGGCCCGTGGATCGGGGAGAGGTTCTTGCTCACGGCTCAGAATCTTTTCCACGTAGCGGCAACCACGCGACACGACTGCAAAATCCTTCGCAGCGTACTCCTGCCGCCCGCCTGAAAGTGCGCTCAGGCGCTTCAGTGCCGTGCGGTTCACAGGAACTTCCTCAACGCGGGAGAGCACACGGGTCGGAGGATCGCGAGCACCCGGTCCAGGTCCGCGCCACTCATCCGCGTGAGGTCGAACGTTACGGCTCCGCACGCTCCGCACTGCGACCACGTTCCCTGCATCAATCGGTCCAACTCGGCCGCGTCCGCGGCGCTCAGCGGGCCGAGGGCGTCGCCACCATGCTCCCGATCGGCGCGCCGGGTACGGCACCTCGGGCACGGCAGTTCGCTCACGCGCTTCACCAACTTTGCGAGACGGCTCCGGTTCACGGCACGAGCTCCACACCGCGCGCATCGACCAGGACGCCGTCCGGCCCGCGGACGACCTCGACCTCTTCGATGACTTCGATGCCGCACCCCAGCGCGCCACAGAGCGGGCACCGGTCGGCCTCGGTGATTTCGTAGGGCGCTCCGTAGCGCCGCTGGGTGCGAATTACGCAGGTCTGCCCGGGCACGCACCGGGGCGGTGCCGCGAGTACCCGATCGAGCCGGCCCGCGAGGTTCTTGATGCTCACAACGGGACTCCTGCGGGGTCGGCGACCTCAACGATCTCTTCCACGAGTTCGAGCAGGTACTTGCCGCCGCACGTCGGGCACCGTGAGACGAGTTTGACCGGGGTTGCATCATCGACCCGGCCGCCGTCGTCGGCCCAGCGGTCCGCGTCCGGCTGATCGGACGGGTCGGACCAAGGCTTGCCGCTCGGGGTCGTCGCGCACGCGCACCACCCCGCGGGAGTTTGGTGACGAGTTGCTTCGCGCGCCGGACCATTGCTTTGATGCTCATTGCTTTGCGATCCACTCGAGGCGCTGCTCCAGTTCCTCGAACTTGGCTTTGAGTTCCGCGATCTCCATCACCTTCAGCCCGTGGCTCAGGATCTCACTCGCAGCCCGCAGCTTGATGCCCTCGGTCTCGCTCCCCAATAGCTCGCGGAGCGTTTTGGCCGCGGCGCCCATCGCGTCGGCCAGTTCGCCACAGGCCCGGCCGATCATCTGGCCCCGGAGGTCCGCGACCATCGCCCGGAACTGCGGGTTCTGCATGCGGCGCCGGGTCGTTCGTTCCGCCACTCCGGTCGCTTCGGCGGCTTCCTTGAGCGTCTTCCCGGCTGCGATCTGCGCCGCCAGCGCCTCATCCGCCCCGGACCGGCCCTCACGCTTGTTCTTGTCGCTCGCCATCAGCTGTCTTCCTTTCCGGCTGATGGCATTGCGTTTTCGGCCCCCGCGCGGTCGGCCGCGATAACGTCTTGTTCCAGCTCCAGCACCGACTTACCGGCCGCTGCGAGCACGGTGAGCATCAGCTGCACGTTGATCTCCGCACCGCGCGCGAGGTCCGCGACCAGCGACTCGTAAACCCCGATTGTCGTCGCGATGGTGGTCAAGGCTGGTGCCCTCATGGTGTCTACTCCCATCATCGGCGCGATCCCGGAATGCGCGAGGGGGAGAAGTGCCGGTTCGCAAAGTTCGGGTACAGATCTGCACCCTAATTTTTGGCCGGCTTCGGTGGACGGGGTGGGAGCTCGCGGAGCGGGCGCTCGAGGCCACTGCACCGGTACCCGCATCGGTCGCACCGGCGGTACCGGACTACCATGTTCGCGGCCGGGCGCATGGTCTTGTACACGATCAGCGGCGCGCCCTTGCACGTCACGCACGTAAACGCCGCGGGCGGGGTCTCGGGTTCGGTCACGGTGGAATCTCGTCGGTATTGCTAGTCGGTGTTCGTCAGGATCGCGGCGGCCAGATAGTTCGCTGTCACTGGCAGGACGATTCAACCGGGTTCGCGCCCGCGGTCGGGGATCGAGCAGTTCGCCTCAGCACGGTTCGCGTACCGGCCGGCGCGGACCCAGCGGCCACTCGGGAGAAGTCGCCAAACCTGGAACAGCGTCGGTTGCGGGACTGTCTTGGCGGGTGTTGCGACCACAGTAATAATCTCGTTGCGATTTTTGTTAGAGCGATTGCTGGCACGGGTTGGCACGCGTGCCGGACTAACACAGCGCCTATATGAGTCATTGAGTGAAAAGAGTTTCTTCCAATGGCTGCGTTGGATTGGCACGCGTGCCAACCCGTGCCACGTCTTCTTCTCCCCAGTCATCACGCGGGCGCAACCCGATTCCCCGGTACAATCTGACCCGCAGGCCATTCTTTCTTGGCTGTGTTAGAACGATGTGAGGCTTTGCGGCGCGGAGATCGCGCCCGAACAGGTTCTCGGCCCCGGGCTCCCGGTTGCGCTGGTCGTTCCAGTTCTTCCACGACTCGAACAATTCGGCAACGTGCACCTCGCATTCGGGGCCGACGGCACAGCGCTCGCGGATGAAGGCCCGAATGGGCGACGAGAGATCCTCGAGCTCGCGCTGGTAGTGGTCCGCAGCCTCGTTCCTTGTGAACGACATGCCCTGGCAGCGGAGTCTGACGAACCCGCGTGCGGCCCAGGCCAGGATCGAGGGCATTTCGGCCGCGATCTTCGCTTTCAATCCCTTGTCCTCTTTGCCGAGAAATGAGTTCGGTAGGCTCAGGACGTGGAACCGACTGGCGAGCGCCCCCGAGGCATCGGGCAGGCGTGGGATCTCGTTCGTGGCGAGAATGAACCGGACCTTTAGCCGCGTGGTGATACGCGGCTTGTTCTTCCGGTTCACCGTCTGCGGATCTTCGCCCGAGATCGACAACAGACGTTCGACCACGTTCGCGAGATCAGTGCGGCCCGACAGACGCGCGTCGGGTACGACGGCGATGCGTTTACCTAGGAGCGATTCGAGGCCAAAGTTTTCGCCCAAACTGGCGAAAGTTGTGGACGCGACGTTGTACGCCCCCACCAGTTCCCCCAGCACGTGCAACACCGTCCCTTTGCCGCTCCGCGGCGGACCGACAAGCAGCAGGATTTTTTGGGCGCTCGTGTCGGCACTGAGTGCGTAACCGAGCCATTCCTGCAGCCCCAGGATCGAAGGGGAGTCGCCGTTGAACCATTCCTTGAGGCACTACATCCACAGGGTGGGTTCCGATTGTTCCTCGGCCGGCACAGTGAAGGGCAGCGCGTTGAAGGTGAATAGCCGCGGCGTTGGAGGCTCGAACGGTCCGCGGCCGGCCGCGATGTCACCGATCGTGAATAACCCGTTGGGTGCGGCCACTACTTCGGTCACGCGCTGGGATTCGTCGCCCCACAACCAGAACGGCGCGTCGATCCCGCTGTCGGGATGATTAACCAAGCCGGACAGATTCACCCGCACGTCGCCTTTGGTCTTGCCCGTGACCGGGAAGATGGTCGGCGGCTTGAGTTCTTTTTTCCCGTCGGATGCCGCTTCCGCTGCGGCTTTACGAGCAGGCATGTCCGCGACGAACACTTCTCGACAATGGCGAGCAATGCGCGCGTCCAGGTCCGAATCCGGGACCGGGCGCCACGCCGTCTCCCACGCGTGGTACTCGTCGCACCACTGAACGATCGTCGGGTGCCCTTCTGGGGTGCGTGACGCATCCACGAGCAGACGGGCGAGACGGAACGGGTCATTCCACTGCTCACCTTCTTCGGGCTTTGGGATGCAGACTTCGTGCGCGGCATCCTCCAGAGTGCTGCCAGCTGGAGCGGTTGCAGCATCAGCACGGTACGCGCTACCGACCGTCGGCCGGGCGCGCGGCTGGTAGGTATCTTTCGTGCTCGCAATCGCTTTGGCGATCGTCCGCGATCGGTATTCAGGGCGCGTGGTCCACTTCTTGCGCTCGCCCAGTTTGGACTGGTTGAACACAGACTCTATGCGGCCGGCGTCCTTATCGAACCAGAATGCGAGGTGGCAGCATAGGGCCAGGTCCGCATCGGATTGTGACTTGTAGGCACTGGCTTCGCCGTCGTAAAGCGCCCGGATCTTGGACCCGTTCTTCGGGTTCTCGAGCATGAGGCGGAGGACGTCACACCCCGCGGGTGGCACATGGGTGCCCGCGGTCGCGCGCCTGGATTCGGGTTTCGGCGCAGCGGGTTCAATATCAGGTGCGAGCAGTTCGGTAACAAGCCGTTCGCCCTCGGCCTGGCAATCAGCAACTGCTTCGCCCGCTAGTACCTCAGACGTGACCGTGAAGAATCGCCCCCGCGTATAAATCTCGACATCAAGTACCGTGTTCTTGCCGCCCGTCTTGAGCCCCAGCGCATCAAGCGCCGAGGTGAGGTCGGCCCGGAAGAACAGCTTGTACCCGGTCCCGGTGGGCGAGCGCTCTGCGTAGGTCGGGAACCGCTCGAGCAGGGACCGGCCGAGTGCCGTCATCGAGCCTTGATGAAAGCACCCGTCCACGTCCACACCGGACCATCCATCGCCGAGAAAGAAGCCGAGACCGGCGAAGCTGCGTTCACCAGTACCGCCGGCCGAGTCGGATGTGCCGCGATAGGCCGCAAGCGCGTCCGCAAAGGCGGCCCAAGTGGCCGGGTTAGTGGAGGACGCATTGCGCCCGTCGAGCTGGCGTGGAACTTTGGTCCAACGGCCCTGCTTGGGGCTGCGATCCCAGGACCACACACACCAGCGCGCCGCCCGGCGCATCTCGGGGGGATGCCCTTGGGGTCGATGGGGAGCAGCTCCGGGCGCCCGGCCGTAAGGATACGCGCTTTAAGGTCACGGGCCGCCCGGCGGATCGTGTCATCGTCGCTGCCCGGAGTCGGTTCAACGGTCATTACCGGCCTCCTGGGGCCATGCCCAGCCGGCAAGCGTCGGAGTGTCGGGTATCATGTAAGCACTCTCGGAAACCGTCAGTTTCGTACCTGGCGGTGGATGCTCGGTTGTCTTGGCGTGCTGGTCGGATTCAGATGACCCGCAGTGGGTCGTCGCATTTCACGTCACTTGTAAAACTCAATCACGTCGTTTTGCCGCTTCGTTCGTTTCACTGCCTTGATTTCCGGTTGGGGCGTGCGCGCCAGCTCGAAGACCTCGAGCGCGGCCGTAGAGATGCGCCAGCGCGGGCGCTTCGATCGGGCGCCCCGCGAAACGTTGACGGCCTTGAGTTCGGCAATCGCGATCCAGGCGAGGACGGTTGCCTGAGAGACACCGAAACGGCGCGCGACTTCGGAGACGGTCAGCATGAGGCCGCCTCCGTCTTCTGATCGCGGATGTAGCCAGCGGCCAACAGCGCCGCACGAATGGCCGGCTCATCGGATTCAGCGAAAACGCGGAACCGATCGACCTTGATGTGCGGCACTTGTCCCCGTTCCGCGAGCCGGAACAAGTGGTGCGGAGAAGCGCCAACTCTCAGGGCCGTCACACCCAACATGTGGAACTTGTTGCTGCTCATGAGCACTCCGGCGTGTGATGTGTGACATCGGACATGACCGGCTAATGGCACGCGGGGTAAAATGGGGGTGGTGAATGAAGAAGTCATTGGGTTCAATGTGTGAAATTGCATGAACATCAAGCGAAAATCGAATCGGACCGACGTTACACCACTCTGCGAAGTTGGGAAGGCGGTTCTCACCCGAGACTGGCTCGGATTGAGCAGAATAGTGAACAAGAGTTATGGGAAGTGGTTGAACCGGGAGCAGCTAACGGCACTGGTCGCGGACAACGGTTACTCCGATGCCACAGAGGAATGGGGGCCGTACCTCGATGGGCGAATGAGGGGCGATTGGCGGAGTGTAGGGGCCATCCAGCGGGGCCAGGTGTTTCAGAAGGCCCACTGCGATCCCCCGCAACCGGTGCCCGCGAAACCGGCCGTTGCTGATGTCCCCAAAAGGGCGGTGAAAAAGCGCGTGAAGCGACCGTGCCGAGGGTGTGGCACGAGCCTTGCGAGCTGTCACCCCTCCAAGCTGACGTGTGGGCCCAAGTGCCGAATGATCGCTTACCGCAAAGGCGCATCATCGGCCTTTGGCCGGCGCAGGTGCTTGTTTTGCGCGAACTGGTTCTGGTCGAAACGCAAAGCTCAGTGGTGCTGTAACGCTTCGTGCTACGGAAAACTTCTCCGTCGTCGCGCCGCGGTGCTGAGACTTAAAAGTGACGGCCGTACTTGGCCGGAGATTGCGGCCAGGTACGATGTGAAGTTGCTTGTCCTAAAGAGATGGGCAGTAGGAGCCGTTAAACAACCCCTTAGCACCTCGTTGTACCAAATCTCGGGTTCACCTGAGAACCGGCACGGGCGACAAAAATGGGGTGCGAGACCCGCTGAACTACGCGACGGTTAAAGCTCCAGGCCAGAGCCAGGCGCGCACGTGATCGGCCACGGCACGTAGGCGGGTATCGTCGATGCGCTCGCGGTACACACCGGCCATTGACGAATCAACGTGCCCCATCATGAGGTTGACGGCCACTTGGTCTTTTGAGTCGCCACCGATCGTCTCGAACGTGTGCCGCAGGGCGTAGAAATTCACGCCATCGCGCCGGATACCGAGGGTACTGAGGAGCGTCCCGAACTTGTCTTTGATCAAGTCGTAACGGTAGCCGGGCTTCTTTTGGACGACGAACGGGGTTCCGCGCGTCGTCAGAAACACCCGGTTCGCGTCCTTGGGAGAGGCGGGTTGACGCCGAACCATGATCGAGTCGCGAATCGCCGTGACGGTTTCCGGCCACAGCGGGCATCGGCGCGCGATCCCCGTTTTCGGCCTAGGGAAGTTGATCCAGCCCTTCTCCATGTCCACCGCGGTGAGAGTCAGCTCAGCGCAATCGGTGTTCCCGAACCCGCAGTTCACCCCGAGCAGGACCATCGCGCGCAACGTGGGGTCGGCCCGCACGAGCGCTTCGCCGTCGGCGCCCGGGATCATCTTCCCGTCGAGCATCGCCCGCAGATCCTCCCGCTCGAACATCTTCGACGGGCGCCCGGCGCGGTGCCGTCGTAGGACCGATTTGTCGGGTTTCACGAACTCCGGCCCGTACCGCACCGGGCGCTCGAGCAAAGCGGAGTCGTAACCGAACTTGAACACTGACTTCGCCCGCGTGATGCTGTTGCCCAACCGCACCGGCCCCCACCGCTTCGCCATCGTCGACCGGAGCTTGGAGAAATCTTCGGCCGCGAGATCGTCGACCAGGCGGTTGGACCCGAAGGCCGCGACCAACAGATCGGTTATCAGCTTGTAGTCGTAGAAGAGGTTCGAGCTCAGTTCCCCGGCCTCGACCTTCCGGAGCTTCGCCGTGAGGAACGCGTTGGCTAGATCCTTGACGGTCAACCCGCCCGGCTTCACCCGCGGCGTGCGGCCCGAGTGCAGATCGTCCGCCACTGCCTTATACTTTTCCAGCGCGTCCTTCCAACCGTCCCCCTCGACGTGGACGAACTTCCCGTTCACGCGGCGCGCCCAGGCCCCGAAGTAGTGGATCTTCCCGCGGATCTTCTTTTGCCACGTCCCGGACGCGTGCGGTGTCAACGGGAAGTTGGCGTAGGGTTTCTTCGGTTTGCTGGTTTTGGGCATGTATCACCATCCTCCGCGGCGCAATTGCCGAAACCTGTGTGCTGATGAATTGGTAGTGGCAGAAGTAGTAAAATGAGAATCGTATGGTTAGCGTGAGGAGCGAAAATTGCTGAAATATAAGCCAGTGCGACTGGTTTTCTCGTACAATAAGCCTGGTCTCATAAACCGCGGAGATGGGGGTGCAAGTCCCTCACGGGGATCTGGATTTGATGTGTCGCACCGATCGTTTAGTGAGTAAGACGCCGCCTTTGCAAGTCGGAGACGGGGGTGCAAGTCCCTCTCGGTGCATTCGCCCCGATCGTTTAACGAGTAAGACGCCGGCCTTCGGAGCCGGAGATGGCGGGTGCGAGTCCCGTCACGGGGCTTCCGATTGGCGCGGGTTACGGAGTTCGGTCAGCACGCGCTCGCACACGGCGGCGAGGCGTTTGGCGAACCGATGAGCAGTTTGGTTTTCCTCGGCCGGGAGTAGCGATTCCCACGCTCGCCGTAGTGCGTGGGCGGCGGGTAGCGACGCGATCGCCGCCCACGCGCCGGGCACGTCGTTCGTTCCGGGGTACGGGAGCAGCGAGCGCAGTAATTCTGCCGCCGGATCGCTCAGTACACGCAACCACACGTCGCGCGCAGCGCCGGCGACGTCGGTGTCCGCTTCGGCGCACTTTCGCACGATAATTGGCAGCAGTGGTAGCGCGGTGGCTGGTTCCCACCGCAACAATGCACGCAGTCCGGTGAGCCTCACTTTCGGGTGCGCATCGGCAAGACTCAGCGCGAGTAGCGGAAGTGCTTCCGCAGCGAACTCGGGCGCAACGTGCCCCAAAGTCGCTGCCGCACGAATGCGCTGGCGCTCGAAGTGGTGGCGGATGGCCGGGCCGTAGTCGCGTTCGGGTCGGATGCGCGGGCCGATAGCAGTTGCCGCCGCGAGCCGGACGTGCGGACTTGCATCTCGAAGCGTCAACGCGACGAGCGTAGTGTGAACGCTCCTATCGACATCGGCGAACCGTCCCGCGACACCCGCTGCGACTTCGCGCACGCACCATACCGGGTCGCTGAGGGCGCTCAGAACGGCTGCGTGTACGGCGGTGCTGGCAAACGTTTCGGGTACGCGGAGTATGGCGCTGCGCCGAATTTCCGCGCTCGGGTCGCTCAATTCGGCCAGAAGTGATTCGAGTGACGTCCCCATATTCACGCCCGTAAACAGGCGCGGAAGCCGAACGGATGATCCGTGCCGCTCCCGCGCTGGCGCTCTTTAGCTTACGGACAAGAAGGTGCGTGCTGGCGTTTAGCGCACGGGCTATTTCGGTCCCTTCTGGTGGAACCGGAAGTCGTCGAAATTAACGTGCCCCCACTGACCGGAGTAGTTGTCGACGATTCGGATGAAGATCTCCTTACCCTCCACGGTCTTCAAATCGACCCACACCCGGTTCATGTCTTCCACCTCGCCGCCGCTGCGGGCGCGGTAGAACGCGATCCCGGTTTCTTTGGCGACGAGTTCCACACCCAGGTCTTCGAGCGGCCCGCCGCCGACGAGGAAGCTGGCCCACGGGTGCGTGACTTTAAACGGCACGCTCGTGAGTGTGCCCGTCGGCGTATCCTGGAGCCGCTCGTACCCGCCGATCCAGAACTTGCCCTGGTGCCGGCTCTTCATCCCGAACCGGCGCGCGGCAACCGTGTCCCCCTGAATCGGCTGCTCCCGGAACGCCTCGCCCTCAGCCGTCCAGTCCTTAAGTGTGCCGTCCTCGAAGTCGAGGTTCAGCGGCTTGCCGTCCGCACCGAGCGGCAGCACCCCGGCGTCGGCCGGCGGTGGAACCACGTCCGGCAAACCGACGTTCGGGTTCGGGCGCTCCGCCCCGCGATTCGCATCGCTGCGCCCGCTCTTCGCGATGACCACGCCGACCACGACGGTCAGCGCGAGTACCGCTGCCGCAATGCCGCCGACCATCAGGTACCGCTGTTTCCGTTTGGCCGCGCGAGCCGCGCCTTTCTTCTTCGAGTTGCGCCGGCCCTTTCCGCTGACCAGGCCCGTTAGCGTGGCCTGCATCTTTTCCGTCTGCGCCATGTCGGTCCCGGAAAGGCCCGCGACCACGCGCGCGGTGCCGGTGCTGGGGAGCCATTCACTCAGTGCGGTCACCACGTCGCCGGGGGACTGGTAGCGATCCTCCGGCTTCTTCGCGAGCATGCGCCCCAGAACGGTCGACAGCGCCGGCGGAACCGTTTTGTCCAGTGTGCTCAGGGCCGGGGCGTTTTTCATCTGGTGCTGAGCGAGCTTCTGGGTCGTGCTCCCCTGGAACGGCGGCTTGCCCGTTACCAGCGTGAAGAACGTGGCCCCGAGGCTGTAGATGTCGGCCCGGATGTCGATGCGCGGGGCGTTCATCGCCTGTTCGGGCGAGATGAAGTCGGGGGTGCCAACGACCGAGCCCTCGTCGAGCACTTCGGTGAGCTTGTCGCGCGCGCTCACCATCGAGCGCGCGAGGCCCATATCGAGGATCTTGATGACGCCGTCCGCGGTCAGCATCAGGTTCGCGGGCTTGATGTCGCGGTGAATGAAGCCCTTTTCGTAGGCGTGCTGGAGCCCGGCCGCGGCCTGCGAGATGTAATCTACCCCGCGCGACAGACCCATCGCGCCGCCCTTCTGCAGCAGCGATTCGAGCGTGTCGCCCGGGACGAACTCCATGACGAGGAACCGCACCGTTCCGTGCTGCCCCACGTCGTGGATGCGAACGATGTTCGGGTGGTCCAGGGCCGCCGCGGCGCGCGCTTCCCGGAGGAACCGCTCCAGCGCGAGCTTGTCCATCGCCTTGTCGCCGTGGAGCACCTTCAGCGCGACCTTGCGGTTCAGGTCTTCGTGTTCGGCGAGGTAAACGGTGCCCATGCCGCCCTGCCCGAGCGGGCGCAGGATCTTGTATTGCCCGAGGCAGAACCCGCGGGACTTCCCGGCGAGGAGTTGCGTCGCTTGATAGGACGTCAGTAATTCAACTTTGACGAGCTTCTGGGCGCACTCGCGGGGATCGACGGGCAGATCGGAATCGTCCGGGAACAGTTCTTGGAACTTGGTGTCGTCGAGAACGCCACTCTTCCGAACGAGATCAAGGAATTCGTTCGCCGTCGCGGGCGGAGGCATAGAACACCAGACCTTGGGCGACGATGAGAGAGATAGGATTACAGCCACCGTAGAACACGATTTCCTCCGAAGCAGGAAAACTCTTACTTCTTTGCACAAATGCCACAAGTACCTTCGTGCGAAGCTATTTCGGTATCGTTCTGGCACACGGGGCGGGCACAAAAGTGCGCGCGATCAACGACACCAGCGGCCCGGGATGAGCGGCTGCCATTCTGGTGCCCTCACTTCTTTTGCCTTGGCTTTTCGTGCCGGTCGCGTCTGCGGTGTTGGAGCCGGGAACGTCGAGCGGCCACAGTTGATCGCCTATGGGAGCGGGAACGGTGGCCCGCAGTAACGAATCCGAATACTGGAAGTGGTGTCAGTCTCTCGTGTCGGGCGACGGTATCACTGTTGAAATAAGCTTGATAAATACAAGTCGCAGACGGCACGTTGGACAGAATTTATCTTGCCTGATTTGGGGCTTTTCGATTGTTTCTTTCCACGACAATGCGTTTACGGGTAGACGCGCGCCGAGCCCGAGCCGGTACCCCCACCCATTTTGAACCATGAATTCTTCCAACTCGCAGGCGTTGCATAGAACAATCGACTGGCCGGCGGCTAGTTGATATTCTCGAAATTCAGCCTTGCCCATTTGTTCCGCGGCCCCGTCCCACCCACCGCAAATGAAACACGGAGTCACCGCGCGGGATTCGAGGGCGGCATAGCATACGGGGCACTGCGATCGTCCCATTGGTCACCTCAGCCCGACGGCCGCAGCGTCAACTGCGTGTAAGTCACATCGAGCCAGCGGTCGAACTTGCGGCCCACTTCGCGGAAGGTGCCGATCAGCTCGAAACCGACCGCGTACTGCAGCGCGAGACTCGCCTGCTGGTCGCTGCTCGTTCCGCCGATGATGGTGTGCATTCCGGCCTTCTTCGCGCGCTCGATGAGATCGAGCAGCAGCGTGCGGCCGAGCCCGCGCCGGTGGTGCTCGTGGTGGACGTACACCGATGCTTCCGCGGCCCAGGCGTACCCGCACCGCGACTTCCACGGCGACAGCGCGCCCCAGGCGATTATCTGCCCGTCCGCCTCGGCGACCGTGGCCGGATATTTTTCGGACCGCTCGCGCATCCACGCGGCCCGTTCCTCGGCCGTTTCGAGTTCGATCTGGTACGTGCAGGTGGAGTGCGTCACGTAGTAGTTGTAAATGGCGCGGATCGGTTCCGCGTCGGACGCGGTCGCCAGTCGGATCGTGAATTCTGCCATCGGGCTACCTCATCCCATAACGAGCATCGCTGTGATGTGCTCAGTTTATTCCGGGAACCCGTGCTGGCGGCGGTGGTACGGGCCGTCGTAGGCTTGCGTGGACTTCGACCACTCGAACCGGCCGTCGCTGGCGACGGTCTTCACGCGGGCCAGGAGCGCTTCGGTTTCGGCCTTTTCCATCGGCTTGAAGGCGCGGGCGATGGCCACGTCCTGCATCAGTACCTTCATGGAATCGATGCCCACCACCAGCGACGCGATCTCCTGCGAGAGCGCGAACCGGAGGCACTCGTCCACGGTCGCAACGCCCCCTGCGACGATGCGCCCGCCGTCCACCATGTTCCCGCCGCCCAAGCTCTTCATCCCGATCGCGGCGACGTTCTTCTTCTTCAGTTCCGGGATCACCTCGTGAATGCTGCTGCGGTAGAAGTAGTCGCACACGTTGACCGGGAGCTGGCACGTGTCCCAGTTGGTGTGCTTGCCGAGCATGTTCAGGAAGATGTGCGGCGCCTTGTGCCCGGTGAACCCGATGAACCGCACCTTGCCGGCTTTCTGGGCTTCGAGGGCCACCGCGAGCGCGCCGCGCTCGACGACCCATTCGGGGTCGTTGTCGTAGTTGATCTCGTGGAACTGCCAGAGGTCGATCACGTCGGTTTGCAGCCGGCGGAGGCTGTCTTCGAGGTGTTGGCGGCTGGTGTCCGCGTCGCGCCCGCAGTTCTTCGTCATGAGGAAGACTTTTTGGCGTCGACCGCCCGTCGCGAGC
Organism: Gemmata palustris; assembly: GCF_017939745.1. Classification (NCBI taxonomy): domain Bacteria; kingdom Pseudomonadati; phylum Planctomycetota; class Planctomycetia; order Gemmatales; family Gemmataceae; genus Gemmata; species Gemmata palustris. Next base: position 7,704,824 of record NZ_JAGKQQ010000001.1, read on the forward strand.
GCCTTGCCCATGATCTCTTCGCTGCGGCCCTCGTGATAGTCCCACGCATTGTCGAAGAACGTGACGCCCTCATCGATGGCGGCGTGCATGATGCGTTCGGCTTCGGTGTCGCCGATGGCCGGCTGCCCGATGTGCCACCCGCCGAGGCAGATAATGGACACGTTGGCGCCGGTCTTACCGAGTGGCCGCGTGGGGAGGGACATCGTGAGAGGCTCCGGGAACGGTGGGAGTGCGAAATCCGTTCCCGGCACAATACCGCGCCCGCGACTCGGGGCAACACTGACCGCTCAGGTCGCTGATTTGCTGCGCCACTTGGTGAGGAGTTGGCGAACTGCCTCGGCCTGCGGGCTTTCGATCGCGGTGAAGATACTGAGGGCGAGTTCTGCGAGTCTAACGGCTTCGTCTGATTGACTGAGTCGACACAGCATCAATTTCATGTCAAATGACGAATTTCCTTCGCTGCGTTGGTTTCCCAGCTCACGAGCACGGGTCGCTCCTGTTTTGTGTTAATTAAAGTAGTTCTACATACTGTTAATATGTTTTTGCGCGTGATTTATGCTAATTAATATGTCATTTTCTGACCGTCGGTCCCCGATCTCGCGGGCAATAACTAGAGCATCCTCTAGAAAATGAAGAGATTTCTGAATGTCTCCAGACTTGCCCCAAGCTCTCCCTAGGCTTGCCAACGACAATCCCTCACCTTGTCGGTCACCGATTTCAAGAGCTATGGCCAATGCTTGCTCGAAAAATGAAATTGATTTGTTTGCCTCTTTGAGCGAAAGCCATGCTATGCCTAAATTGCCTAATGCGCTTTCCTCCCATCTTCGGTTCCCGATTTTGCGGGCAATAGCAAGGTGCTCATTGTGAAATGTGAGGGACTTGTGGGGATCTCCGAGTGTGGTCCAAGCCAAACCAATATGTCCTAGTGCCGCACTTTCTCCTGTAAGATCACCAGCTTTGCGTGACATGACTAAGTATTGCTCATGAAAGTCAATAGCCCTGCGGGTTTGTCCATATTGATCCCACGCAACTCCCAAATTGCCTACAGCCGTGCGTTCGCCTGATTCGTCACGCATTTTACGACAAGCAAAAATTGCTTCTTCAAGCCAACGGATTTGCTCTAGAGGCGGTAACCAAAGAATGCAGATATTTGCACCATTAAGCGGATAATTTCGGCATAATTGAGTGGCAAGCTTATTCAAATTTTTGTATTGAACTGACCAGGCTTGACCGGCCCTAATGTTAATTTTCTCACTCTCAAAGAGCTTGCGCGCACGCAAGATGCTATTGTTACCCCGTAAATACAGGGCGTTCGCGGTAAAGATAACGCGACAATAGAAATGCGCAAACCGGCGTTCGGCTGCAGCTATACGATTTCTGGTGTTGCCTTGCATCTTGTACCATTTGACGGAATCGAATGCATTGCGGGCTATCGGCCGCATCAGGTCGTGGAGCGAGTAGCGGTCGGTATCTGCATCGAATTGCACGAGGCTGCGTTCGAGCAGGGCTGTGAGTTCGTCCTCGGCGGTGTCCGGTTCTTCGCTGGTTTTCAAATCCCAGATTGCGGCAGCGGCCGATGAGTCGAAGTCGGCCGGAAATACCGATAACATCTGCCACCGTGCTGCCAACTCTGCGTTCTCGCGGGTGAGCTCGCGGGCGCTCAGTCCCAATACTGCTTCTACGTCACGATCTGGCGTTTTGCCCTTCAGTCGCTCCAACCGCTTGGACTCATCTTTCAATGCCGCAATGTATTTCGGTAGCGGCCAGTTCTCGTGCAGTCGGAGGAAGTCACCGGCCACCCGCAGGGCCAGCGGCAACCACCCACACTGTTCCGCGACAGTTCGTAATTCGTCGTCCGTTCCCTTTGTCCCGATGATCCCGCGGATCAGAGTGAGGGCTTCGTCCGGCGGCAGCACACCGAGACGAAGCGATTCCACGTAATCGAGTTCCAAGGTGTTTCGGCTCGTAACTATGAACGCCACCGGCGGCACCGACAGCAGACTTCTGACTTGGGCTTCGTCCTTCGCATCGTCCAGTAGAACGAGTGCTTTCTTGCCTGTAAGAACCCGTCGGTAAAGGGGAAGTAACTCTTTCTCGTCGTCCGGGAGCTTGTCGGTTTCGGGATGGAAGGCGCGGATGATCTGGGCCATCGCCTGGACTGGCGTGAGCGGCTGTTCGGACATCCCGCGAAGCTCGACTACGAGTTGGCCGTCTGGGAAGTCGTCTTTCACTTCCCAGCACGCTTCGATCGCAGTCACCGTTTTGCCAACGCCACCCATTCCTTGCAATGCCGACGAAACGCCGACAACCCCACCCTCACCGCGAAGCCGGGTTGTAATTCGGGTCAGTTCATCTTCGCGACCCGTGAAGTCCGGTAATGAGAGCGGGAACCGAACCATCTCAAGCGAGAGGCTGGGGCACGTAGTACGGGGAGCTAGTGCCTCTTCGATCGAGATTCCAAGTGCGTCGGTTAACTTTTTCAACGATTCGAGACTTGCTGTCCCCCGCTTTTCAATCCGAAACACCATGTTGGCGTCACTCCAACCGGACTCCTTTGCTAAATCCTCTTGAGACCAGCCTTTAGCAATTCGCTTGGTTCGGATGATGTCCGCGTTGATCCGCACACCGGGGCCGCCTTTTCGTGCTGGCTGTTTAGCCATCTGTCGGTGTCCTGTCGGTGCCATGCCGGTGTGTCGGTAATCTGCCCACAGATTCGGGCAACCGCCTCTGCAATGCTACCTGTGTCAATCGCGATTGGTTCCAGCTTACCCGACTGGCCATCGGGTGAGCACCAAATTCAGACTTGATTCAGGGAGACGTGCAATGGCAAAGAAGCAAAAGAGTGTGGTGCGAATCTTCGGTATCACGATTCGCTTGGTGTCTCGTGCGGCCGGGAAGGATTCGCGGTGCTATGGTGTGCAGGTTCGCGTTACCGGCGGCAAGCGGCTCGGGAACGCAGTGCGGAAGTTCGGTCGGGCGCTGCGGTCGCGGTTTCTGACAAAAGGGGCCGTGCTCGCGATAGCCGCAGCCCTCGTTGGGATTGCGGCCTGATGGGTCGTCGCGGTCCGGCGAACCCATCCTTGTGGGTGGGACTCGCTGGGTCAATTACGCCAGCCGCGTGTCGTCATCGTCGCGTAGCGGGCCGAAGTCAAAGATGTCGTCGAGCGGGTTGCGCTTCGGTTTGGGCTTTTTGGCCGGCTTCGGCGCGGGGAGCGGGGCGTAGCGCCCGAGTGCGAGTTCAATCACCCAGCAGCCGCGGATGTGCTGCGGGGGTTCCTTCACCCCCACCTCGGTTCCGCGACAGTGGCGCAGAATCGCTTCCTCGTCGCAGTCCGCGTCGAGCAGCGCGTCCGCGAGGATCACCATCCGCTCGAACGCGCGTTCTTCAAAAATGCCCTGCGCGAGTTGCGTCACGGTGTCGGTGCGCCAGGCCGGTTCAAATCGCGGGGGCGTAAACGCATTGCCGACGATCTCACGCAGGACGCGCGCGAGCTGTTTGGCCGCAGCGCGATCGCGCTTCATTTCGGCCTCGAACTCGTCGTCCTGACTGCGCTGCTTGCCCTCATCGACCTTCCGCACGATTTCCAGGGCTTCCGCTTCCGCGAGCCGCTTGTTTTTGACCCCCGCTGTGCGGTCCGCGTGCTCGTCGCCCTCGTGCTTCAATCGCAGTGCGTTGTTCGCTGCGCCGTTGGCCCGCGTGCGGCTGCCCGCGGCCTGTTCCACGAGCGGCCGAATCTCTTCGAGCATCTCTTCATTGGCTTCGCGGAACAGCACGCGGACCACGGACGCCGCCTCGCCGACGGCCTCGCCGATCCACTCGATGGCGTTGGCCGCGTGCCGGCTCGCGGCCTGGAACAGCGGGAACGAGGGCGCGATTTGATTCGGCCGCGCGAGAACCGGGTCCGCAACGGTCGCCGCGTCGGGGTCCGCGGACCGCACGATCTCGCGCTGGGCCGCTTCCGCCGCACTCACGGCTTCCGGCAGGGCCGCATCAATCTTCTTGAGCCACTCGTTGCGGGTCTTGGCGCTCAGCGGTTCGAGCGCGAGTTCGGCGAAGTCGATGGCTTGCCGGAGCGGGCCGTCGGGGAGCACGTCCCACAACCGGCGCGCGTAGGCCGCCGACGCCAGCAGCCACTGGCGCGGCGAGAGCCGGTCGGCGACGAATTCCAGCATCTCATCGCCGTCGGCGCCGGTTTGCCAACTGGTTTCGTTCATCGAGAAAAGACCCTGGCGGCTCGCGTGGGGAAAGTTAACCTACTCGCGACCGGGTGCCAAATCCACCACTCTGTTCCCGCGACTGTATATGTCAGATTGCGCGCGACGCCGAACGAACACTGCGTTGCCGCTTCCCGTTCGCGGGACGGTATTCCAGTATACCTGAAATGCCGAGCGCTGTTTTGGTACGGCACAGGAAGAAGCGCAGGGCTTCCGCCCTGTGCTAAAACGCCGGCCCCTCCGGGGCGAAGACGAAATACTGCGATTCTTGTGTGTGGGAACCATGCACCCCGATCTCCCGGCCCTGCTCGGTGGCACGCCCACGCGACCCGAAGGGCCACCCCAATGGCCGCTTCTCGATGACGACGTGCGCGCCGCGGTTACAGAGGCGATGGCGACGGGCGCGTGGGGGCAGTACCACGCCGAACACGTCTGCGCGCTCGAAGCGGAACTGGCCACGTTCCACGGCGTCCCGCACGCACTCACCTGCGCGAGTGGCACGCTCGCGGTGGAGGTCGCACTTCGGGCGCTCCGTGTCGGTCCCGGCGACGAAGTTGTCATGTCGGCTTACGACTACGAATCGAACTTCCTCACGATCCACGCGCTCGGCGCGAAACCGGTGCTGATCGACATTCACCCGCACAACTGGCAGCTCGACGAAACCAAGCTCGAAGCGGCCTTCACGCCACAAACGAAGGCCGTGCTCTGTTCGCACCTGCACGGCGGGCTTGTTTCCATGCCCGCGGTGATGGAAATTGCCCGCAAGCACAATATCGGCGTCGTCGAAGACGCGGCGCAATCGCCCGGCGCAACGGTGATCGGCAAGCCGGCCGGGACGTGGGGCGACGTCGGCACGCTGAGTTTCGGCGGCTCGAAGCTACTCACCACCGGGCGCGGCGGGGCGCTGCTGTTCAACGACGCGCAGCTTTATCAGCGCGCGAAAAACTGGCTGCACCGCGGACTTCAACAGTGGGCGCCTCTCAGCGAACTACAAGCGGCCGTGCTGCGCCCCCAATTGCGGAAACTGCGTGCGACGACCGCGTGGCGCGCCGAGCGGGTGCGGGAGCTGGTGGCAGAACCTACCCCCCCGTCCCCCCTCCCTGAAGGGAAGGGGGAGAAAGAACTGTCGGCCGATGTCGCCTCAAGCACGGCGATTTCGCGCGCCAGCCCCCTTCCCTGCCAGGAGGGGGTCGCAGGGGAACCGTGGGGGGTTCCCCCCTCACAAGGGGCGAGGGGGACGGGGGTAGGTTCTGCGATTCAGCCCTTCGCCAACAACATCCCCGACTCGATTCCCGCCTTCTACAAAGTCGGCTTCCAGTACGCCCCCAGTATCTTCGGCCTGAAGCGCGAAATATTCGTCAAGGCGCTGCGGGCGGAGGGCGTCGCGTTCGATCCCGGCTTCAAAGCCCTTCACATCGGCCGATCGCCTTCGCGGTTCCGGGCACCGGGCGAACTCACGCACGCCGCCGACGCACACGAGCGCTGCGTCACGCTGCACCACCCCGTTCTTTCGGGCACAACGGCCGACGTTCAGCAGGTGGCGGACGCGGTGGCGAAGGTGTATCGTTACCGGGACCGATTTTAGCCCGCGTTGCGCCCCTGCCTCGAACCCGGACCCCTCATGCTCCGTACCGTTTGTGCCCTCACCGTGCTGCTCGTCGCGGCCGGTTCGGGCCGCTCCGCCGATCCCGCACCGCCGGCGGGCAACTGGAAGCTCACCGTGCCGATCGATCGCGGTGAAGAGACGATCATGCTGATTAAACTCGCCGAGAAGGACGGTAAGTGGACCGGCGAGTACCTCGGCGCCTCGGACGAACTGAAGGTCAAGCCGACCGTCACCGCGGCCACCGTGACCGGCGACACGGTGCAGTTCGCGCTCGGCTTCATGGGGCGCGAGCTCCTCTCCTTCGACGGCGCGCTGAGCAAGGACAAAAAGAAGCTCAACGGGTCGCTGGCGGTCGTGGGCGGGCGGCTCCAACTCACGACGATGTACCCGACCAAGCTCGCGAAGCTCGACGACCCGTTCGCGGTCGCGCGCGAGGCGCTCGTGCAGATCGAGGATGGCCCCGAGCTGTTCGGCGCGGCGTTCGTGGTTCTCTCCAAGGCCGGGGAGAACAAGGTGCCCGCGGACGAGGTGCGCGGGATCATCGAGCGGCTGAACAAAACGGCCGGTACCTTCGGCCCGCGCTGGGAGCGCGACGCGACGCTGCGAACGGTCGATCTGCTCGCCACGCAGCCGACCCTCGCGGAACTCGCGGTCGCTCAGGCGAAGCGGGCCGAGCGCCTGCTCACGGACGAGGACACCGCCACGACCCGGATCGCGGTGCTGGAATCGCTCGTCCGAACGTTGCTCAAAGTGGGCAAAGCGGACGATGCGAAGCCGTACCAGGCGCAGCTCGCGAAGCTCGAACTCCGCGACTTCACGGAGTACGCGAAGACCAACCCGCCGTTCAAGGCGGAAGCGTTCGCCGGGCGCAAAGCGAAGACCGATAAGGCGGCCGTGGTCGAAGTGTTCACGGGGGCCGAGTGCCCGCCGTGCGTCGGCGTGGACCTCGCGTTCGACGGCCTGCTGAAGGCGTACAAGCCGTCCGACGTGATCCTGCTCCAGTACCACTTCCACGTCCCGCGCCCGGACCCGCTCACGAGCCCGGACGGTATGGACCGCGTCGAGTACTACTCCGACAAGATCCAGGGCGCGCCCACGCTGTTCATTAGCGGGAAGCTCGGCACCGGTTCCGGCGGCGCGGCGGCCGATTCGGAAAAGTTCTACAAGCAGTTCCGCACCACGCTCGACGAGCTGCTCGAAAAGCCGGCCGGGGTGAAGTTGTCGCTCGCGGTATCGAAGGGCGAAAAGGGCGGCTTCAGCGCGAAGGCGACCGTCGCCGATCTGGACGCGCCGGGCGACAAGGTGATGCTCCGGTTCGTGCTGGCCGAGGAGCGCATCCGCTACGCCGGCGGTAACGGGTTGCGGTACCACCACATGGTAGTGCGCGCGATGCCGGGCGGGACCAAGGGCGTGGCGCTCACCAAGAAGACGCACGAGCAGACCGTGACCATCGACCCGGACGCGGTCAAGTCAGCGCTCACGAAGTACCTCGACGACTTCACGAAGGCGGAAGGGCCGTTCCCGCGCGCCGACCGCCCGCTCGCGCTCCGCAACCTGAAGCTCGTCGCGCTCGTTCAGAACGATGCGACAAAAGAGATCCTGCACGCGGTCCAGGTGGATCTGGACGCGAAGTAATTGTTCCGGCCCGTCGTACCGACGTGCTGTTCGGTGGCGCGGTCCGAGATCCGGGCCACCGAACAGCACGGCCCGTCCGCTCGACGCGGGGCCGAGTTGATTCACGACACACGTCCCACCTTACAATACCCCGGCCCGTACCCGGAGCCGCGATGGTGTTCCTGTCCCGCTTGCGCACACGCGACCGCATCCCGGAACTGATGGACGACCCCGCCATCGATCCGGCGGAGCACCGGCGCGCGCTCGCGGGGCTGGTGCGACTGAACCGCTTCAGTAACAGTGCGGGCGTGTTGTGGCCCGCAATTGCGAACCTGTCGAAGCGGCTCCCGCGCCCGGTGCGCGTGCTGGACGTGGCGACCGGGAGCGGCGACGTTCCGCGCAAGTTACTCGCCCGGGCCGCGCGCGCCGGAACCCCGATCGAGGTCTCGGGGTGTGATGTGAGCCCCACCGCGATCGAAGAAGCCGCACGGCACCCGAGCGCCGCACGGTTCTTTGTTCACGACGCGCTGCGCGACCCACTGCCGACCGGCTTCGATGTGGTCACGTGTTCGCTCTTTCTGCACCACCTGAGTGAAGACGAAGCGGTCGGGCTCTTCGCAAACATGAAGGCCGCTGCGGGTACGATGGTTCTGGTGAACGATTTGTTGCGTTCGCGGTTCAACTACTGTGCGGTGTGGGCCGCGTGCCGGGTGCTCGCGGGGTCGCGGGTGGTCTGGTTCGATGGCCCCGCGTCCGTGCGCTCCGCGTTTACGCCGGCCGAAGCGCTCGCGATCGCCGAACGCGCGGGGCTCCACAGCGCGACCGCACGCCGCAAGTTCCCCTCGCGCTTCTTGTTGTCCTGGAGCCGCCCGGATGAAAACTCGGAATCCGAAACTCGAAATCCGAAATGAAAGCACACGGCGACGGTCGGTGAACTCTACGAGTTGCGACGATGGCGGTTTCTTTGTTCGGATTTCGAGCTTCGGATTCCGAGTTTTCATCGTTTGATGCGGTGGTCATCGGCGCCGGCCCCGCGGGGGCGGTGGCCGCGCGCGAACTGGCGCGGCGCGGGTGCTCGGTGCTGTTGGTGGATAAGGCGCATTTCCCGCGCCCGAAGGTGTGCGGGTGCTGCATCAACGGCGCCGCGACCACCGTACTTCTGCAACTCGGCCTCGGTCACGTTCTGGAGGCCGGCGTCCCGCTCCGCGATGTGCGCATTGGTGCCGGTCCGCGTTCGGCTTCGGTGAAACTGCCCGGCGGGGTGTCACTGTCGCGCGAAGCGTTCGACCTCGCGCTCGTGCGGGAAGCAGTGAAGGCCGGTGCCCAACTGTGCGAGGACTCGACGGCAAAATTTGAAGACTCAGGTTCGGGATACGCGAAGGTGAGCGTGCGGAAGCAAGCCGCGCCCGGCAATGAATCGGCGGAAACAATTCACGCGAAGGTTGTCATCGTCGCCACCGGGCTTGTGGGGAGCGATGCGATTCCAGAAGCCGGTTCGCGCATCGGGGCGGGTGTGGTCGTTTCCGCGGATTTGGTGCCGGCACACTTCACGGCCGGCACGATCTTCATGGCCACGGGGCACGGAGGATACGTTGGCCTGGTGCGCATCGAGGACGGACGGCTCGATGTGGCCGCGGCGTTCGACGTCGCATTCGTGAAGGCGCACGGGGGGCTCGGTCGTGCGGCCGAGGGTATCCTGAACGAAGTGGGCTGGCCGCGTGTGCCGGGACTCGCGGAACTCCCCTGGAAGGGCACGCCGGCGCTGACCCGCCGGGCGAAAGCGTTAGCCGGCGAGCGCTGGTTCGCCATTGGCGACGCGGCGGGCTATGTTGAGCCGTTCACCGGCGAGGGGATGGCCTGGGCGATCGCCTCCGCCGCGGCCGTTGCGCCGATCGCGGCACGAGCTGTGCAACGCTGGAGCGACTCGCACGCCCGGGAGTGGCAAGCGGCCCATCGCCGCGTAATCGGGGCGCGCCAGCGCGCGTGCCGGATCGTTTCGCGCGTGCTGCGCTCGCCCGCACTTACTGGGGCCGTCGTGCGCGCGTTGTCCGTGTTCCCGGTGCTCGCGCGCCCGGTCGTCAGGTCTCTCAACCGTTCTTCTGGTTCGTTCCCTCACGGTGCCCGCGTATGAGCTTCGCGATTCACGGCCTCGGCATCTCGCACCCGCCGGACGCCGTGACCGCGGAGGAGGGGCTCGCGCTCGCTCGCGTACTCGCGGGGCCGGACGTTCGCACTTCGACTTGGCTCGGGCCGATCTATTCGGGTAGCGGAATCCGACAGCGCTTTCAGATCATCGGCGGCGCTGCGAAGCGCGACGCACTGGCGGGTACGAATCACAGCGGGTCGCCGTTCCTACCCACACCGGGCAACGAGGGCGTCGGCCCGACGACCGGCGAACGACTGGCGATCTACGCACAAGAGGCCGGGCCGCTCGCTCTCCGGGCTTCGGCGAGCGCCTTGGCCGAAAGCGGATTCGCGCCGGAAACGATCACGCACCTTGTCACGGTGTCGTGTACCGGGTTCGTGGCTCCGGGCGTGGATTTCGCGCTGATGGCCGGGTTGGGACTCAAGCCGACGGTCGCGCGCACACACGTCGGGTTCATGGGGTGTCACGGCGCGCTGAATGGGCTGCGCGTGGCGAACGCCTTCGCGAGTTCCGATCCGTCTGCGCGCGTGCTAGTGTGTGCAGTGGAACTGAGCAGCCTGCACTACTACTACGGTAGCGCTGCGGACAAACTGATTGCCAACGCGATCTTCGCCGACGGCGCCGCGGCCGTGGTGGGGAGCGAGCAGAGAGAAGAACCTAACCCCCTAACCCCCTTCCCTAAGAAGGAAGGGGGAACCGAACCGAAGACGGTTTTAAGCCCCTCTCCGTTTAGGGGAGGGGTTGGGGAGGGGTTACGGGCCGAACCTAACTCCCTAACCCCCTTCCCTAGGAAGGAAGGGGGAACAGAACCTTCGGTGGTTTTAAGCCCCTCTCCGCTTAGGGGAGGGGTTGGGGAGGGGTTCATTCCCCGCCCCTGGTCCCTCGTCGCGTCCGGTTCGTGCCTCATCCCGAATTCTGCCGCCGACATGAGCTGGACGGTCGGCGACCACGGGTTCGAGATGTCGCTGTCGCGCCGCGTGCCGGGGCTGATCGCCGCGCACCTCAAGCCGTGGATCGAGTCGTGGCTCGGTGACAACGGGCTGTCACTCGCGGACGTGCGGAGCTGGGCCGTTCACCCCGGCGGGCCGAAGATCGTCAGCGCGGTGGAGGAAGCGCTCGGCCTTTCGGCGGAGGCGCTCGCCCCGTCGCGCGGGGTGTTCGCCGAGTACGGCAACATGTCCAGTCCGACCGTGCTGTTCATCCTGCGCAAGTTGCGCATGGAGGGCGCGCCGCGGCCGTGTGTGGCGCTCGGCTTCGGGCCGGGGCTGGTGGCCGAGGCCGCGCTCTTCGTGTGACCGGCCGGCCCGTACCTACTTCTTTTTGCTTTCCACGGGCGTGTCGTCGGCGTTGCCCCACTCGCCCCAACTCGGGTAGTAGTTGCGCACGCTCTTGGCGCCGGCCAACTCCAGCCCGAACGCCAGCACCGCCGCGCGCCCGCCGCCCTGACAGTACGTGACCGCCGGCTTGTCGAGGTCGATTTTGCGGTCCTTCACCAGCTTGATGAGGTCCGCGGGCGGGAGGAACTTGTCCGTCTTCGGGTCGAGGAGTTCGACCCATTCGAGGTGCGTCGCGCCGGGAATGTGCCCGCTCTTTTTTGCGAACGCTTTTTCGCCCGTGAACTCGTCTTTCGTGCGGGCGTCCACACACGTGCTCCCACCCTTCAGTTGGTCGAGAACGTGCGTCTTGTCCGCGAGGCGGTTCGGGTCCGGCTTCCAGTTGTGCGGTTCGGCCGTCGCTACCGTCTCGGCCTTCTCCTCGGGCAACTTCGCGGCCGTCCACGCCTTCCAGCCACCGTTCAGGATGCGCGCGTCCGGCACGCCGGCCAGTTTCAGCATCCACCACGTCCGTGCCGAATCGCGCACGTCGTCCGAATACACAACTACGGGTTTCGTTGGAGTAACGCCGACTTTGGCGAGTTCGGCCTTCCAGAACTCCGCGTCCGCCTTGTTCGCGAGAACCGCCTTCGCCCACGGAGCGGCGTCCGCCCGCACCGCACCCGGAACGTGTCCGGCTTCGTACTTCGCTTTGGCCCTCGTGTCGAGGACACGAACGTCTTTCAATTTCGGGTCGTTCGCTTCAATTAGCATGTTCGGTGTCGGGTAATTCGCGGGCGGTTCGGCCCCCGCGAGGTGGACAGCGAGCAGCAGTGTCGTCATCATGTGCGAAATCCTCTACGAAGAGCCGTGACCCGTGCCCACCCTACAAGAGCCTGGTGAACCATGTCCACCGATATTTCCCGCCGCACGCTGCTCGTTGGTGCTGCCGGAGGGCTCGCAATGAGCGCGAGCGAAGCTGTTGCGGACACTCCCGCTGCGTCGAAACACACGTTCGGGTACTGCCTGAACACCAGCACCGTGCGCGACAAGGACGGGAAATCGCGCGCGATCACGGATCTGATCGAGATCGCGGCGAAGGCGGGGTACGACGCCTTCGAGCCGTGGACGTCGGAAGTGGATGCGTACTTGAAGGGCGGTGGAACGCTCAAAGAACTGCGGAAGCGAATTGCCGACGCGGGCCTCAAGGTGGCCGACCTGATCGGATTCGCGGAGTGGATCGTCGAGGACCCCGAGCGCCGGAAGCGCGGACTGGAGCAGGCGAAGCGTGACATGGAGTGGGCCGCGGAAATCGGCTGCCCGCGGATCGCGGCCCCGCCCGTCGGTGCGACCGGCGGCACGAGCAAGCGCGACGACCCGAAGTTCACGCAGCCCATCATCGACCTCGTCGCCGCGGCCGATCGCTACCGGGCGCTGCTCGACTTGGGGCAGAAAATGAGTGTCACCCCCGTCGTGGAAGTGTGGGGCTTCTCGAGGACGCTCCGGCGCCTGGGCGAAGCGCTCCTCGTCGCGGTCGAGTGCGGGGACGCGCGCGGGTGCGTGCTGCCGGACGTGTACCACCTCTACAAGGGCGGGTCCGATTTCTCGGGGCTGCCGCTGCTCTCCGCGTCCGCGATCGGCATCTTCCACGTGAACGATTACCCCAAGATCGAGCGCGACAAGATCAACGATGCGGACCGCGTGTACCCCGGTGACGGCACCGCCCCGCTAAAAGAAGTATTCGCCGCGCTGCGCAAGATGAATTACACCGGGTTCGTCTCGCTCGAACTGTTCAACCGCGACTACTGGAAGCAGGACCCGCACGCGGTCGCGAAAACGGGGCTCGCGAAGATGAAAGCGGTGGCCGGGTGAGCCGACCGGAACCGCCCCGCGGCTTGACGGCGCGGCTCGCCACCGCGCCCGGCTGGGTGTTCGCGCTTTACGCCGGAGGCGCGGCGTTCACCGCGTACTTCTGCATGTACGGCCTCCGCAAGCCGTTCGATACGGTCACCTTCACCGGCGAGAAGTTCCTCGGTACCTCCGTCGACCTGAAGACCGCGTGCGTGCTCGGTCAGATTCTCGGGTACGTCATTTCCAAGTACGTCGGCGTTCGGGTGTGCGCGGAGGCGGGGCGCTTACGGCGCACGTGGCTGTTACTGGGCGCGGGCGTGTGGGCCGAACTCGCGCTCGTTGCTTTTGCGTTCGCCCCGGCCCCGCTGCGCCCGGTCGCGATGTTCGCCAACGGGTTGCCACTGGGTATCGTGTGGGGCTTCCTCGTTCGCTATCTCGAGGGCCGGCGCACGAGCGACGTGCTCCTGGTGATGCTGAGCGGGTCGTTCGTCATCGCGGGTGCGGCGACCAAAGACTTCGGGATGTACCTGTTCGCCGCACACGGCGCCCCGGAAATTTGGGTTCCCGCACTGGCCGGCGCGGTGTTCCTCGTGCCGTATCTGGTGTCCGCGCTGCTGCTCCACGCGCTCCCCGTGCCGAGCGCACACGATGAACTCGCGCGGAGCGCCCGCCCGAGCCTGAACGCGGCCGGCCGGCGCGCGTTCCTGGTTCGCGTCGGCGCCGGGTTCCTCTTCTTGCTCGTGGCGTATTTCCTGCTCACCGCGTACCGCGATTTCCGGGATCACTACGGCCGCGAGATCCTTCAAGCGATGGGCTACGCGCGCTCGCCGGGGGTGTTCGTGCGCACCGACCGGTGGGCGCTGGTCACGACCCTACTCGCGCTGGGGGTGTTGAACCTGATCGGGAACCACCGCCGGGCGATCGCCGCGGTTTTCGCGCTGATCCTGACCGGGTTCGCGGTGATCGCCGGCTCGACGCTCGCGTACCGCGCCGGGCACCTGGACGGGATCGAATGGCTCTCGGCGGTCGGGATCGGGTTGTACCTCGCCTACGTCCCGTTCGGCACGATCTTGTTCGAGCGCGTGGTGGCCGCGGCGCGGTTCCCCGGTACGTCGGTGTTCGCGGTGCAACTGGCGGACGGGGTCGGGTACACCGGGTCGGTTCTGTTGCAACTCTACCGTGATTTGGCCCACCAGGACGTGGACCGGCTCGCGTTCTTCGTCCCGCTGTCGCTGGTCGTGGCTGCGGCGGGTGCCGCGTGTACCGTCATCGGCGGCTGGGCCGTCGGGCGCAGGCTGAGTTGAGGTTATCAGTTCTCTCTACCGAGCATTGCTGCGGATTACCGATCTTCTGTAGCCGGCCTCTGCGAGACCGAGGGAGCCACAGGCAGAGGGCATCCCGGCCTCTGTCAACAGCTTGCAAACGTGAGGCCAGTGTTTGGGTTGTGCCCTCTCCCCTTGCGGGAGAGGGTGGTGAGGCTTTGCGAACCGGGTGAGGGGTCGTCGCCACATACGGAAAGCAACCCCTCACCCCGCCGCGAAGCGCGGCGACCCTCTCCCGCAAGGGGAGAGGGCACAACCCAAAGCGGAATCGGCGCCCACGTTTGCAAGCTGTTGACAGAGGCCGGCTACAGAAAACAATTAAAATGAGACGCTATCACCCCGTCACCGTGCTGTCGCGCACCACGAGCCGGCCGGCGAGCACGACCTTCGCGAGCGGGTCGTTGGGGTGCGCGATGCGGTTCGCCATGACGCGCAGGGCGGTCCGCGCGATGGCTTCCGACGGGTAGCTGTACGACGAGACGCCGAGCGCGAAGCTCTGGCCGATCGGCAGGTCGTCGCACCCGACCACGGCCACGTCGCGCGGGACGTTCAGCCCGCGGCGGAACAGTTCCAGCATCACCCCGACCGCGACGTAGTCCTGGTAGCAGATCGCGCCGTCGGCCCCGATCTTGATGAGTTCGTCCGCGGTCCACGGGTACGCCTCGCGCGCGTCCAGGTGCTCGGGCACCCGCACGACGCGCGGGTGGTACCCCGCGCCGGCCTTTTGAAGTGCGGACAGGTACCCCGCGAGGCGATCGGTGTGGGTGCTCGTCGGCGAGGCGATCACGCACGCGACGCTCTTGCGCCCGAGCGCCAGGAGGTGTTCGGTGCAGCGCAGCCCGCCGTCGAAGTGGTCGGACGCGACGAGGTCGTGCTCCAGTGGCCGGTCGGGGCCGCGCAGGTTGCGATCGAGGAGCACCACCGGGAGCCCGATCTTCCGGCACCCGGCCAGGAACCATTCGTCCTGCCGACACGCGTCCTCCGAAACGCGCGAGGGGAGGAAGAAGACGCCTTTCGCGCCGTCGCCCGCAACGCGCCCGGCCATCAGTTCGGCTTCGGCCCGCCCGCCCCCGGCGGACAGTTCGAGCGGGCGGACCACGAACGACCCTTCGGCCGCCACGCGCTCGAACCCGACCTTCACCACCGCTTCGGACGCGCCCTGCCACGGCCCCGGGGACACCCGCGTGACCACGGCCCACCGGCCCGTTGGCACCGGCGGTGTGGGAGCGGGTCGCGCGGGCTGGTCGCTCGCGACATACGACCCGGACCGGTCGCGCGTGACCACGAGCCCGCGGTCGCGGAGCAACTGTAACGCACGCGACGCGGTGAACGAGGACACGTCATACGTTCCGGCGATGTCGCGCACGGTCGGCACCTTGCCGAGCCCCCACTCGCCGGCCCGGAGCCGGGCGGCGAGTTGCTCCGCGAGGTGAACGTATTTGGGGGACGAGTCGTCGGGGGGCGTTTCAGAACGAGACACGGATCGCTCCGGCGAGAATTCGGCAATCTGTACCATTCAATTGGGGCGGCGAGATCGTATCTGAGCGATCAAAATTGCGAAGCAAATGGCCGTCCCCCACAAAATTTACCAGAGCGTAAGCGATCCGCAACAGCTTTTGTGGAAGTGAAGAAATTTTGTTTGCTACAGAATCGAACGAATTCGCCAATTCTTAACACAGATCGAATGGCAATCACTCATCTGTGTCGTTATTGTTTCCTCACAGTCGGGCTATCTGTTCGGACCTTCTCATCTCGTACCGCGGAGTACCAATCATGGCTCGCGCCCGCCGAAAGTCGAAAGTCGGGGTTCCGTCCGGCTTCACGCTCATCGAGTTGCTCGTTGTTATTGCCATCATTGCGATTTTGATCGGATTGTTGCTCCCCGCGGTGCAAAAGGTGCGCGAGGCCGCGGCCCGCATGACGTCGCAGAACAACCTCAAGCAAATGGCACTGGCGACGCACAACTACCACGACGCGAACAACCAGTTCCCGCTCGCGTGGAACGACTGGGACGGCAGCAACTCCGCCGCGATGTGGAACAAGGCCGGGTCGTCGCACTTCTACATCCTGCCCTACATCGAACAGGACAACCTGGCGAACAAGGCGAACCTGGGGACCACGAACTACTTCTGGTCGGTCTACACGAACTTCGGCGTGAAGTCCTACGTGAGTCCGTCCGATCCGTCGTGCCCGTCGAACGGGCTGTACAACGATTCCGGCTGGGGCAATTACGGCGTCACCAGCTACGCGGCCAACTTCCAGGCCCTCGGGTGGTGGTTCAAGACGAGCAACAACAAGGTCATGCGGATGACCTCCCTCACCGACGGCACCTCGAACACGATCTTCTATGCCGAAAAGACCGCGGTGTGCCTGAACAACGCGGTCCCGTCGGGCTACAGCGGGGCGAAGTACAACATTTGGGCCTACGGGCGGACGTCGTGGAACGAGTGGAACCCGGTGTTCGGCTACCAGATCACGGGCGCCGCGTCCAAGTTCCAGGTGAACCCGACGTGGGCCGCGACCAACTCGAATTGCGACCCGCGCCTGGCCAGCGCGCCGCGCTCGGCCGGCATCCTGGTCGCGCTGGGCGACGGGAGCGGGCGAATGGTGTCCGCCGGCGTCGACGCGAACACGTGGTGGTGGGCCTGCACCCCGGACGGCGGTGAAGTGCTCGGCAGCAACTGGTAACCCGACCCGGAGTGAACCCATGCGAGCGATCTTCTTCGCGGCGGTCGCGACCGCCGCGGTTGTTCTGGCCGGGTGCGGCGGGGACGTGCCGCGCGGGCGCGTTCACGGGACGATCAAGGTCCAGGGCAAGCCGCTCACCGGCGCCACCGTGATCTTCATCGCCCAGGACTCCAAAACGCACGTGCTGGACGTCAAACCAGACGGCACCTACGACGTGAGCGGCGTGGCCCTCGGCCCGGTCAAGGTGTCGATCCAGACGGCGGCCCCGCGCTCGGCGGTGAAGGGCGAGTTCGACCCGCCCAGCAGCCAGTCGAAGGGCGTGACGGACGAGAAAGCCGGCAAGAAGTCTTCATCTGCGGAGGTGAGCAAGGTCGCGGGACCAATTCTCCCCGCGCAGTACGCCGACGCGGACAAGTCCGGCCTCACGTTCGAGCTGAAAGAGGCCAACCAGGAGTGGTCGGTCGATCTGAAGTAAAGTCTCAGGTGCGGTCCGCATTGAAGTTTTTGCGAACGGCGCGGCGTAAGCCCGTCGGTGGGTACTGAAAGCACCGACGGGCTTACGCCGCGCCGTTCGCGGTCCCACCCCAACACACAATTCGGTGTTCCATAATGACCTCCCCCACGCGACGCGATCTGTTCGGCGCAGCGGTCGGTGCCGCCGTGCTGCCCGGTTTCATCTCCACCGCGCGCGCGGCCGACCGCAAGCCGGTGCTGCGGGCCGCACACATTACCGACGTTCACATCACGAAGGACCGTGAGGCCCCGAAGGGGGTTGCCGCGATGTTCGCGCACATGGCCAATCAGAAGGACGGCAAGCCCGAGCTGATCCTCAACACCGGCGACGCGGTGATGGCCGTGGACGGCAAGACGACCGGCGCGAAGGCGGCCGAACACATTGCCGTGTGGAAAGAAGCGGTGAAGGGCGCCCCGGCCCCGATTTACTCGTGCCTCGGTAACCACGACGTGTGGGACGGCAACGAACCCACCGACGCGGTTCCCGCCGAGAAGAAGGGCTTCGCGCTCATGACCGGCGTGCTCGGGATGCCGGCGCCGTACTACAGCTTCGACAAGAACGGCTGGCACTTCGTGTCGCTCAACAGCATGTGCAACTGGCCGAAGTACGCCACGCTCTCGCCCGAGCACTTCGACTGGCTGAAGGCCGACCTCGCGAAGACGAAGCTCCCCACGGTCGTCCTCAGCCACGTGCCCATTCTGAGCGTGACTTCTCAGGTGTACGGCGACGGGTGCCGCAAGAACAACGAAAACGTGGTGCCGGGGGTGTGGCACCACGCGGACTGCTGGGCCATCAGCGAAGTGTTCCGCAAGAACCCGCACGTGAAGCTGTGCCTGAGCGGGCACATGCACACGTGCGACCGGTGCGAGTACCGCGGGGTGTGGTACGTCTGCGGCGGGGCCGCGTGTGGCGCGTGGTGGGGCGGCAGCGAGTACGGGTTCCCGCCGTGCTACGGCAAACTCGACCTCTTCGCCGACGGCACCTTCAGCTACGATTTCGTGGACTACGGGTGGACGGCCCGCAAGTGGCAGGGGAAGGAACTCAAGGACTAATCGCGGTTCGGGCGCGGAATCAGTTGCCCAGTTGCGGCGGACGGGATACCTTCGGTGTTCCTCCGCCGTTTTTGTTTGAGGGTTCTGATGACCACCCCGCCCCGCCCGCTCGAATGGGTCGATCGGCTCGCCAAGCTCTATTCACCGGTTGTTGCGGACGTCCTGGACAAACTCGGGTACCGCAACCAGAGCATGAACGCCCGGGTGCGCCCGCTGTGGCCGGAAGCGAAAGCGGCCGGGTTCGCGCTCACCGTGCAGACGGTCCCCGCGCGCGACTTGGCCCCCGCGCACCCCTACGCGGGCGAACTCGCGGCCGTCGATTCGCTCCAAAACGGCGACGTGCTCGTGGTGTCCGAGTCCGCGTGCAGTTTTTGGGGCGAACTGCTCTCCACGTCCGCAATTTACCGCGGGTGCCGCGGGGTGGTACTCGACGGCCCGACGCGCGATTCGCTGGCGATCAAGGAGATGGGGTTCCCCGTGTTCCACGTCGGCTTCCACCCGGCGGACAGCCTCGGGCGCCTCGACGTGGTGGCGCACAACGTCCCCATTTCCTGTGCGGACGTGCTGGTGTACCCGGGCGACCTGATCCTCGCCGACCACGACGGCATCGTGGTCGTCCCATCCATCGCCGCCGAAGAGACGTTGCGATTGGCCGAAGAGAAAGTGAGCGGCGAGAACCTCGTGCGGAAGGCGCTCGCGGGCGGAATGACCACCGCCGAAGCGTTCAAGAAGTTCGGGATTCTTTGAAGAGGTGAAGGGCATCATTTTTTGCGATTTGCGTGCGTTCTGCGCGGCGAGAGAATATTCTCTAATGGAAGGAACCCCATAGGGGCAGGGGCCTCCCCTAACACCGGACCATCCGAACCGCCCGCTCCCGCCCGTGCACCGGACGTTGGACCGCCCGCGGTCCGTCGCAACCGCAACCCTCCGCCCGACCCGCGCCAGCGTTAATGTGATCTTCGCACCGCTCGCGCCCGCTCAACTAGCCCGCCCCCACCCACCCCGCGGCCCGTCATGCGCTTCCCAATTGCCCGCTGCCTGGTGCTCGCCGCGCTGACCGGTCCCGTCGGCGCCTCCGCACACGTACCGGGCGCGGCCCCTCAACCGGCCCCGGCGCCGCGCCCCGCTGGTATGCCGGCCGGCACTCTGGAACAGACTTTTAAAGACTCGGTCCGGCCGTTCCTTCAGACCTACTGCCTTTCGTGCCACGGCGCGGAGAAACCGAAGGGCGATCTCGATCTCAGCCCGTTCACCACGCTGGAATCGGTCGCGAAGGACCACCGCCGCTGGGCGCTCGTTCTCGAGCGCCTCCGGGCCGGCGACATGCCCCCCGAGGGCGCGAAGAAGCAGCCCACGAAGGAGCTCCGGCGCGAGGTCGTCGATTGGGCCGAGGCGGTCCGCAAGTACGAGGGGGACCGGAACGCGGGCGACCCCGGCCCAGTGCCCGCCCGTCGGCTCTCGAACGCCGAGTACAACCACACGATCCGCGACCTGACCGGCGCGGACATCCGCCCGACCCGCGACTTCCCGGTGGACCCGGCCAACGAGTCCGGGTTCGACAACTCCGCCGAGTCCCTCGCCACGTCCCCGGCACTGGTGAAGAAGTACCTGGAAGCGGCCCGGCGCGTGGTCGACCACCTCGTGTTCACCCCGGACGGGTTCGAGTTCGCGCCGCACCCGGTCAACGCGGAGACGGACCGGGACAAGTTCGGGGTCAACCGGATCGTCGCGTTCTACCGCCGCCAGCGAACGGATTTCGCCGATTACTTCTTCGCCGCGTGGCGGTACCGGAACCGGGCCGCGCTGGGCAAGCCGTCTGCGGAACTCCCGGAGTTCGCAACCGAGGCGGGCCTCAGCGCGAAATACCTCTCGACGGTCTGGTTCCTCCTGACCGACAAGCCGGAGGACATCGGGCCGGTTGTTGCGGTCCAGGCGCTGTGGCGCGAACTTCCCCAGGGGGCCGACAAGCAAGACGCGGCCCGGTCCGGGTGCGAGCGGATACGCGACTTCGTCGCGGACCTGCGGACCAAGCTCGTCCCGAACGTGAAGAACCTGACCGCGCCGAAGATCAACGACGGGTCGCAGCCGCTCGTGTTGTGGAAGAACCGCACGATGGCCGCGAATCGAATGCGGTACGCGGGTGGCGCACTCGCGCTGAACGCTCTCCGATTGCCCGCCGGGTCGGGCGCCGCAAAAACCATGACCGCCCCGACCGATCCGGACGCGCTCAAGCAGTACGAGTCCACGTTCGAGCGGTTCTGTGCCACGTTCCCCGACGCCTTCTACGTGTCCGAGCGCGCCCGCGTGTTCCTCGATCCGAAGGGCGAGAAGGGCTTGACCGGGCGACTGTTGAGCGCCGGGTTCCACAACCAGATGGGCTACTTCCGCGACGACGGCCCGCTGTACAACATGCTCCTCGACACCGCCCAACAGAAGGAACTCGACCGGCTCTGGCGGGAGTTCGACTTCGCCGCCGATGCGTCCGCGCGCCAGTACCTCTCGTTCATCTGGTACGAGCGCGCCGAGACCGACTACCTCCGCGACACGGTGTTCGACGAGTTCCGGGCCGAAGACAAGGACGCGACGTCCGAAGCCAAGATGCGCAAGCTGGCCACGATCTACCTGGCAAAGGCGGAAAAGGCCGGCGCGAGCGAAACGGCGCGGACCGCGATCCGCGACTACTTCAAGAGCATGGGGGCCACGTTCCGCTGGCTGGAGAAGGCTCGCAAGGACGCGGAACCGCACCACCTCGCGGCGGTCCACCGGTTCGCCGAGCGCGCGTATCGCCGCCCCTTGATCCAAGCCGAGCGAGACAATCTGACCGCGTTCTATCGCTCATTGCGGGAGAAGGAGGAACTCTCCCACGAGGACGCGATCCGCGACTGTGTTGTCAGTGTGCTGATGTCGCCGTACTTTTGCTTCCGCGTGGACCTGCCCGGGCGCGGGGCCGGCGCCACCGCACCGCTCCCGGATTACGCGCTCGCCAGTCGGTTGAGCTACTTCCTGTGGGCGAGTATGCCCGATACGGAACTGCTCGCCCGCGCTGCGGCGGGCGATCTACGCAAACCGGAGGTGCTCGCGGCGCAAGTGAAGCGAATGCTCCGCGACCCCAAGGCGCGCGGGCTGGCGACCGAGTTCGCCGGTAACTGGCTCGACTTCCGTCGGTTCGAGGAACACAACGCGGTGGACCGCACCCGGTTCCCGGCGTTCGATAACGACTTGCGTCAGGCCATGTTCGAGGAACCGGTCCGGTTCTTCACCGACCTCGCGGCCCGCGACGGTTCGGTCCTCGACTTCCTGTATGCCGACCACACGTTCGTGAATCCCCCTCTGGCGCGACACTACGGTATGCCGGCACCGACCGGCGGACCGGATGCGTGGGCGCGCGTGGACGGAGCCGGGAAGTACGGGCGCGGCGGTCTGCTACCGATGGCCGCGTTCCTGACGAAGAACGCTCCCGGTCTGCGCACGAGCCCGGTGAAGCGCGGGCACTGGGTCGCCCGTCGGTTGCTGGGCGAACACATCCCGGCCCCGCCTCCGGACGTGCCCGAGCTACCCGCGGATGAGGCGAAGCTGGGCGAACTGACCCTGCGCGAAGCACTGGCCCGGCACCGCGCCGACAAGAGCTGCGCATCATGTCACCAGAAGTTCGATTCGCTCGGGCTCGTGTTCGAGGCGTATGGTCCTGTTGGCGAGCGCCGGGCCAAGGATCTCGGCGGACGCCCGATAGACGCGAAGGCGACGTTCCCGGGCGCGGGCGGCGACGGCGACGGCGTTCCGGGACTCGCCGAGTACATTCGGAAGCACCGCCAGCAGGATTTCGTCGACAACCTGAGCCGCAAGCTCCTGGTATACGCTCTGGGGCGCAGCCCGCTCCCGTCCGACGAGCAACTCGTCCGAGCAATGCGCACGAAACTCGAAGCGGGGGACTACCGCTTCTCGGTTCTCGTTGAGACAATCGTTACCAGCCCTCAGTTTCTCAATAAGCGCGGCCCCGCCGCACCGAAGTGAGGACGACATGCCCGACGCTGCCGATCGCTCAAACGCCCAAACCTCGCGCCGCACATTCCTGCGAGGCGCGGGCGTCACGATGGCCCTGCCCTGGCTCGAATCGGTTCCGGTTTGGGGGGCTGCCCCCGGCGTGCCGGAGGCCAGTTCGTCTGTCGCTCCGAAGCGTTTCGCGGCGCTGTTCATGGGGTGCGGGATCAGCCCCGACCACTGGTGGGCGAAGGGCGCTGGGGCGGACATGGAACTGGGCAAGAGCCTGGAACCGCTGACCAAGCTCAAGCACAAACTGAACGTCGTCCACGGGTTGTTCAACAAGTCCGCAACGGGCGTCGGTATTCACCCCGGTCAGACCGGCAACATCCTCTCCGGCGCTGCGCTCCAGAAGGGGGCCGAACTCCGCGGTGGGATCAGCGTCGATCAGGTGATCGCGAACCACTTCCGCGACCAGACCGATCAATCCAGTCTGGTACTCGGGTGCGAGCAACCGACCACGGGGTACCACGAGACGAACTTCTCGATGGCGTACAGTTCGCACATTTCATGGCAGTCTGCCACCTCGCCGGTGCCGATGGAAGCGTACCCGTCACTGGCGTTCGACAGCCTGTTCGACAACCGCGGCACGCGCCGCAACCAGAGCGTGCTGGACCGCGTGCGCACTGAGGCGTCGGCGCTCAGCGGGCAGGTGAGTGCCGACGACCGGGCGCGGCTCGACGAGTACCTGACCAGCGTCCGCGAGGTCGAGAAGCGGATCGAATCGGCCCGCGCGCACAAGGACAAGGCCGACGGACGGGCCAGAGATAGGGGGAAGCCCGTCGCGGGCATGAAGCGCCCGGACGACGGGTTGCCGGAAGACGTCCGCGAGCACATGCGGCTCATGTGCGACCTCATCGCCATCGGGTTCCAGACGGACAAGACCCGCGTCGCCTCGCTGCTCCTGTGCCGCGACATCTCGGGCCTGTTCTACCCGTTCCTGGGGGTGCGAGAGGCCCACCACGGGGCCTCTCACAGCGACCGGTCCGAAGCCTACGAGAAGGTCACGCGGTTCTACGTGAGCCAGTTCGCGTACCTCGCCTCGAAGCTCGACGCCATGAAAGAAGGCGAAGCGACGGTACTGGACAACTCGTGCCTGCTGTTCGTCAACAGCATGTGGTCGGGCAGCGCGCACGACTCGAGCAAGGTGCCCCTCCTGTTGGCCGGCGGGCTCGGCGGAACCCTCAAAACGGGCCGCGCGCTCGACTACCGCGAGAAGGGCAACGCCAACCGCAAACTGTGCAGCCTGTACCTGTCGCTGCTGGACCGCATGGGCGTCAAGGCCGACAAGTTCGGCGACGCGGACACCCGGCTCGCGGGCCTCTGATTCAAGGGCTAGTGCGCGCGGGCGCAGAAAGCGTTGCGCGTGCCGGGCCATGCCGCACGGGACGGCACCATCAACCAGCGATAAAGCTGGTGCTCCACGTCCCTCATTCACTTCACCGGAACGGACCCTCGGCGCGGAACGCCGGGGTTCTCGCGATTGAGCACGACACCGGCGCGATCCATACGACGACGGGTGTGGCGGAGAAGACTATCGTTCGTCTTTTACTAAGCAGATAAGATTCGCACGGGCCGATCAGCCCCAAAAAAGAGACAAGCGGTAGCGCGTCAACTGAGGTGGTACCCATGCTCTGTTGGAATTGGGTCATAGTGCTGATACTGTCCGCAACTCCGCTTGCCAACGCGCCGGTCCCGAAGGACGTGGAGAAGGAAAAGCAGGAGCGGTTCCGCAAGCTCCGCGAGACCTACGACCAGAAGCTCAAGGATCTGGGAGACTCTGACGAGGGGAAGTGGCTCCAAATTACACTGCTCACTGCCAAGGTCATCGCTAAGGAGACGGTCGAGATCGATGCCTTCACTGACCCCGCCACGCGCCAGCGCCTCACCGAATACAACGTGCGGTCGCTGGCGCGGTTGTTCCGGGACGAGCCGGACGTGCTGGAACCGTACCTGCTCTACTGCTACGAACTGCGGAACGAACCCAAAAAGAAGCCGTGATCCACAGCGCGATGTTTTGTGTCAGGAAAGATTGGGGCGCTGCGGGTCTGCGCAAGCCGATCGAGACGTGGGCCGCGAAGTATGGTAACCCGCCGAGCCGAAATGAGTTGCAGAAGTGTTGCGTAACTCTCGTGTTCTGCGAACCGGTTCAACTTTCTGATCTTGGGCGTCGGGTATCTAAACAATGAGTGGCTCACAGTCGTCTAAAGTGTTCATGTTCGATAATAGTGATCCCGAAATGCAAAGGGCATACGAAACGGCCCGAGCCACCTTTCGGTATTTCTGGCGGGAAATCGCTTGGGAACGACGACGGATCATCCCCGCGCTGAGCCTCGCGTGCGTAAAAATGCCTTTCTCCGACGGCGCCGCGGACCCCGGGACACAGGACGCTTCCCAAGTCGAGCAAATGTGGGTCGGCGAGATCGATTTCGATGGTCGCGTCGTGAGCGGCGCGTTGCTGAACAGCCCGAATTGGCTGAAAACGGTCCAGGTGGGCGACGCGGTCCGCCGACCGCTCAACGAAATTACGGATTGGATGTACGCCATTAATGGGGACGTTTACGGCGCCTATACGGTCAACCTCATGCGCTCCCGAATGAACTCGCAGGAGCGCGAAAGCCACGACGGAGCGTGGGGGCTGAATTTTGGCGACCCCCAGAAGATCCGCGTGGCGCCCGAGCCGAAGAAGTCGGGTGGGTTGATGAAGGCCCTCTTCGGTGGGCGCGGCGGCGCGACGGACCCGGAGCACCCGATGAGCGCGGCAATGGGACCGCCGTTGAAAGATCAACTGGCGAAAGATCCGTCGATGTTGCACTCGAAAGATGATCGGGGTTGGACCCTCTTGCACCACCAGGCGCTAGCAGGGAGCCTCGCGACGGTGGAGATTCTGTTGGAGTGCGGCGCTGATCCGAACGCGGCGACCGATGACGGAACGACGCCGGTGCAACTCGCCGAGGCGCTTGGCTGGGATAAAGTCGTTGCACTTTTGGCACGCAAAGGGGCACGATGAAATCGCGGGCGCGCTGTTTAGTGAGAGGCCAACCGGCGGCAGATCCGACCAGCGCCGGTCGCACGAATGGCCCCACAATTTGAGTCACTTCGTGGAGGCGCAAGAAGGCCGCTACGAACAGGCACGCGGAGGTCCGAAGCGGGCGGATTCTCCGTGAGCTGAACCGATCGGACACCCAATCGCTTTGTGTTCCCATGTTCATTTGTGTACAATTGCTATCGGCCGAGCTTGCGGAGCCGAACGCAAATGTTCCGGGTCGTGGAGCGTTCAAGTGGAACGAAAACGGGCCGATTCCAGGTCAAATGTCACCAAAGGTTAGCCCGGAACCGCGAAATTTGGACGATTGTTAGCCGTGTGCGCGACTCCGCGGGATGCGAGCTGTGTCAAAAAGGTTTGAAATGGCGGCACTTGGCGTGTAGCTCCCACGAGCGGCGTCTCTGGGAGCCCAAAATGTTAGCGTTTGTTAGTCTCGGTTCGGGATCGTAGCGGGTTGGACGAGCCGCGACCGCAAGGGAGCGGGGCTTCCGGTGTGTTGAACCGCGACGACGAACGGGGTGCCTTCCCGCTCCCTTGCGGTCGCGGCTCGTTACAGCGAGTCCCGTGGGTCAAGCCGGGACACCCGAATAGCCGATTCCCGTGAGTGATCTTGACTTTGCTTTGCCACGCAAAGTATACTGCCGCGATCCGATCCCGGTGGAGCGCCCCACGCGCATGGAAGTCCGCGACGCTCTCGATCAACTCGATCGCATCCACGACCAGCTCACTCGGGGTGAGGTGTACCGGGGCTTCCGCGTGCCCACGGTGGCGATGGTGGGAGCCGTGGGGTTGCTCGCCGCAGCCGGGCAGCGGTGGGCCGTTCCGAACGGCGACGCCCGCGCGTTCGTGTGGTACTGGTCCGTAATCGGGGCGGCCGGCGCGCTACTCGGGTCCGGCGCCGCGGTTCGGGCGTACCTGTTCCGCGAGGACGACTTCGAGCGCCGGCGCACGCGGCGCGTGATGGGCCAGTTCTTGCCGTGCGTGCTCGCGGGCGCGCTGCTGACGATCGCACTGGCACGCACCGACGGGTTCGTTCCGCTGTTGCCCGGAATGTGGGCGGTCGTGTTCGGTCTGGGCGTGGTGTCCGTGCGCCCGCACTTGCCGCGTGCGGTGGGACTCATCGGACTCACTTACGTATTAACGGGCGGCATTCTGCTCGCGTGGCTCCCCCCGGAGCCGTCGGGTTGGTGCGTCGGCGGCGTGTTCGGCGCCGGGCACCTGGCCACCGCACTCGCGCTGCGATCCACGAAGGAGCACCACGATGACTGACCGCGAGAACCGGCCCGAACCCGAGATCGAAGGCGCGGGCCGTTTCGCCTACGACGGGCTCGACCCGGTGCTGCACTCGAAAGCGCGCATCGGCATCCTGACCGCGCTGGCGACCCACCCGGACGGGCTGTCGTTCGCCGACCTCAGTCGGCTGTGCAGCCTCACCGACGGTAACCTGAGCCGCCACCTGGACACGCTCGCCAAGACCGAGGACTCGAAGCCCGCGCTGGTGAAGATCACGAAGACGTTCCAGAACCGGCGCCCGCTGACCACCGTCGTTCTCACCGGCAACGGCCGCAAGCGGTTCCGCGAGTACCTCGCGCACCTGGAGCAAGTGCTGCGCGACGCGGCCGAAGAAGCCGGCGCCGCGGACGCCACGAAGAGCGAGACGCGCCCGGGGTTAGCGGGGGCGTAACGCGGATTTTCTCAGCGGGTTTCGACCCGCTTACTTTTCGCCTATTAACTTTGCATTGCAAACTAATCTACGATCCCAAAAGGAGACCGGGACATGAGGAGCGCGATGCTGGAAGCTCTCACTCTCACCACCGAGAGCGCGGCACTCACGAAGCACGCGCTGCCGACCGTTTGGAACTCGGCCGAATGGGTCGCGTACTTTCGGCACAACGCGACTAACCTGATGCCGGTTCCGTGGGGCTGCGGGGCCGGGGTATCGCCCGAAGAATTGGCGGAGATCGCGGGTTCGCTCCGCGCGTGGCAGCTCGGCGAAACGTCCGACGGCACGCGCTTGACGAGAGCGGCTTCGCGGTACGCGGTCCGAATGAACGACCCCGGTTTTGTGGACGCGATCCGACTGTTCATCGCGGAAGAGCAGCGGCACGGAGCGGAACTCGGTAAGTACCTCGACCTGGTCGGCGTGCCGCGAAAGGGCCGCGATTGGGGCGACGCCGTGTTCCGGTGCTTCCGCCACGTGTTGCATCAGATGGAAGTGTGGGCCACGGTGGTCGTCATGGTCGAGTCGCACGCGATGCTCTACTACGCGGCGCTCCGGCGCGCGACCGGGTCCGCCGTGCTGCGCCGAATCTGCCACCAGATCCTGCGCGACGAAGTCCCGCACTTGCGGTTCCAGTGCGAGCGCCTCGCGGTCCTGCACCGCGGGCGCGCCCGGGTGTTGTGGGTGCTTACGATGGGAGCCCACCGCGTGCTGTTCGCCGGCGTCACGCTCGCGGTGTGGGCCGGGCACCGGCGGGCGCTCCGCGCGGGGGGATTCACGTTCGGCCGGTTCTGGCGCTCGGCCTGGGCACAGATGGGTAAAGCGTGGCGCGCGATGGACCCGCGCGCGTACCGTTGGCCGGCGCCGACCGCAACAAGTTGAGAGCTAAAACGCGCACATCGATCTCGTCGAATGGAGCGTCCCCCGCACCGCGCAAGCGGCCGATACTGCGGGTACGGGCTCTGTCACCGGGTCCGGTGCGCGACGGCACCCGCAGGGCTTCGCGCACCACGATCTCCGCCGATCACTTTTTGTCGCCCGCCTCCAAAATGCGGAGCGCGTCGATGTAGATGGACTCTTTACCCTCTACTAGGTACCCGATCTTTTCGAGTGCGCCCGGGTTGTAGCGGAATCGGAATTCCTCGCTCGGGGTGCCGCCGTCAACGGCCATTGTCCAAGACAGTTTGCTCACATCGATTGTCAACCGGAGCGTGTACCAGGTATCGACTTTGCACGGCGTCACTCGGACCCAGTCGCCCTCGGAACCGGGTTTACCGTTCAGGGCCATGAAATGACCCTCGGAGATCGCCCACATCGGTCCGGTGGTGAAGTGATCCTTCTCCTGGATGTAGCACTTCACGCCCCCGTCCTTCGGACAGCGGACCTTGTTTTCGATCACGAACTTACCCTTCTGGGGGTTGCTCCACGCCCGGCCGTAACCTGCGGTTCCCGAAAGGTACAGTGCCCCGTCGCCCTCCGCGACCACGTCCTTCACGAACTTCGCTTTGGGATCAGCGACCCAGACGCCCTTCCAGCCGGCCTCGCCGAACCCGCCGCGCACGTTCGATTTGCCGAGTGGGTACGGCGAGTCCGGTGTCTTGTCGCTGTTTTCGCCCTTGGCGTCGTTGAAACCGGCGATGGCAATGGCGCCGGGGGGCAGCGGTATCTCTTCGGGTTCCGGATCTCCCTTTGTGGGTGCGGGGGTGGGTTCGCCTTTTTTCTATGCCGGCAAGCCTGACTGGTGGTGCAGAAGGCGTTGAGTGATGATGGGTTGCGCCTCCACGGAGTGTTCGTATGGCCCGTCGCACCTGTCGTCCCGCGCCAACCGCCGAGCAAACGCTGACCCCGGTCGCCACCGCGTGTGTGGCGTGCGGGCATCACCTGTACCTCGACTACTCCAACTTCCGCACCGTCACCACGCTGGCCGGCGTCGCCCGGTACACACTGCGCATCGGCCGCTGCCGTCACCGCCCGTGTGACCTGTATTCGGTCCCGTTCCGACCCGAGGCCGAAGGCCGAATCGCCCTCCCGCACCACGAGTTCGGGCTCGACGTCGTCGCGTACGCCGGCAACCGCCGGTACACCGCGCACCGGACCGCGCCCGAGATCCACGCCGAACTCGTTGCCCGCGGTGTGGCCCTGTCAGTTCGCACGGTCACCAACCTGCTCCACCGGTTCGACGAGCTGCGCACCTTGGGTGCCACCAACCCGGACCGGATGCGCCCGGCGTTCGAGAAGCAGGGGCGGGTATTACTCGCGCTCGACGGGCTCCAGCCGGACGTCGGGCACGAGGTGCTGTGGGTGATCCGCGACGTGCTCAGCGGGCGTGTGGTCCTGGCCAAGTCGCTGCTGTCGGCGTGCCGGGCGGATCTGGCCGCCTTGCTGGCCCAGGCCGCCGAAGCCGTCGGGGTGCCGATCGCCGGGGTCGTGTCCGACGGGCAGCACTCGATCCGCAACGCGGTGGCCCAAGCGCTGCCCGGAGTGCCGCACCAGTTGTGCCAGTTCCACTACCTGCGGGAGGCGGCCGGGCCGGTTTACGAGGCCGACCGGCACGCCAAGAAGGAGCTCAAGAAGCGCGTCCGCGGGGTGCGCGAGGTCGAGCGTCGAGTCGAGGACCGGAGCGATGCGGAGGCGGAGGTCGTGCGCGGGTACTGTTCCGCGGTCCGCAGCGCGCTGACCGACGACGGGCGTCCGCCGCTGGACTCGGCCGGGCTGCGGCTGCGCGGGCGGCTCGACGCGGTGGCGGGGAGCCTGAAGAAGCTGGGCGCGGGGAAAAAGGGGCGGGCCGGGAGCTGACCCGGTTGCACGGAATGATCACACGCGGGCTCGAAGGGACGGCGGCACTGTTCGCGCCGGTGAAGGAGCTGTTCGATCGGGTGTACCGGGTCGCCCACGAGCTCTCGAACTACGACGGCCGGACCGGGGCCGGGGTCCGCGCCCGGTGGGACGAACGGGTCCGGGAGATGGACGCGATGAGCCGACAGCGCCCCGACCTGTCCGAGCCGCTGGATCACTTCGTGAAGGTGAGCCGCAGTTACGAGCCGGGCTTGTTCCACACCTACGACGTGGGGGACCTGCCGCGGACCAACAACGACCTGGAGCAACTGTTCGGGAGCCACCGGCACCACGAGCGGCGGTGCAGCGGTCGGAAAGTGGCGTCGCCGGGGCTGGTCGTGCGCGGGAGCGTGCGGCTGGTGGCCGGGCTGATGACGCGGCTGGGCGAGGCGACGGCCGAGGAGTTGGCACCGACGTCGGTGCTCGCCTGGCGCGAGTTGCGAGAGGAGCTCGGGTTTCGTGAAGCGGCCCGGACCCAACAGCGGCAGTTCCGACGCGATCCCGCCAGCTACCTCAAAAGCCTGGAAAACCTGGCCCGCCAGTCAGGCTTGCCGGCATAGCTTTTTTGGGCGCCGGTTCGCCTTTCTTGGGGGCTTGTGCGGTCGAACTCCCGGTCGGTCGGGAGCCGGTGGCGGGCAGCTTGCCGTACACTTTTTCCAGTGCCGTTCGGTCGGCCGCGGTCAGCTCCAGGGGCAAAAAGTGCAGCCCTTCGGTCGCGCTCGCCGGGTTGTCCCCGTTCCAGAGAACGATCTTCGTTCCCTTGCCCCCGAAGGTGACGAGTAGGGGCCGCGCGTCCCCGCCCGGTGAAAAGCTGAACGCCTTTCCCGTAATCAGCGACCGCGGGTTGAAGAACTGAATGTCGCGCCCGGCTTGGTTCAGCACGCCCAAGTTCAGAACCGGGTGGAAGGCCATGTTCGTTCCGCCCGTCAGCTCACCGACCCGGCCCGTCAATTTTTCGGTGCTGAACGCGGCCCATTCGCCCCCGCCCCCGGTGTTCACGCCGACCGGCGGGCGCCACCCGCCCCCGCTCGGCATGAAGATTTTCTTCCCGTCCGGGCTGATCGTTAGCCCGTGCCCGCTGACGGCCGCGTTCCACTGTACGGACACCGGCTTCGGCCCCTTGTCGTCCAGCGCGTACTTCACGATGAATGCCCGTGCGCCCCACCGATCGAAGGTGATTTTGACCCGTCCGTCGGGGAAGTCCTGAATCAGGATCTCTCCCTGGTCGTTCGGCGGTTGCACCCCGGTGAAGAGGGCCGACCCGTTGATCGGATCGACCGCGAGGAAGTGGCCGATCGCCTTTGTCTTGGTCGCGGTGCCGGCCGCGGGGTCGACCGCGTAGATCTTGTAAGTCGCGGTGGATGCGTACACGAGCCCCTTGGTCGGGTGGCACGCGATGTGGGCCACGGCGTCCCCACCCAGGTCGATTTCCTTCTTCTGTTTGCCCGTTTTCGCTTCCAGGGTGTAGACGGTCGACGCGCCCTTCGCGCCAACGAAGAGGGTGTCGCCCTGGATGGCCATCACCGATGGCTTGAAATCGACCGAAACGCGCTTCACCTGGCGCTCGGTCACCGTGTCGAAGTAGGCCAGTTCGCCCTTATCCGGTTGGGACACGATGAGCGTCACCCCGTCGGGCGTCATCACCCACCCGCCGGGCGCGGGGAGGGGTAGCATCTTACCCGCGATCGGATCGGCGGCGCGGGCGCCCGGCACGATCAGCAGGAGGGCCAGAACGGAGCGGTACATGGAGTGACCTCGTGACGGTGATCGTGGGCGGCGCTCACGCGGGGCGTGCGACTCCGACCGGTGGGATCGCGGGCCAGTTAGAGCCAAACGGTCGAGAGCCTTCTTGCAAGTTAGATTGTCCGTAGTCGCGCGTATCGCGTCAAGCTCGCCACAAGAACCGGGCGCCCCGGGCGGTGGCCACTCACGGGTCGCTATGACTTGCCGAGAACCGCATCGAGCACCCAGCACCCGCGGGCGTGAGGTGTACTCGCGCGGCAGTGACCCAAGACGTGCTCGTCTTCGCAGCCCGCGTCCTGGAGCGCATCGGCCAGAATCGGCATCGCGCCGAAGTCGCGTGTGGAGTCAATGTGCCGCGCGAGGTCGCGCACCGTGGACGTGCGCCAGTTCGGGTTCCATTCGAGCGGAACGAACGGGTTGGGGAACAACTCGCGGTAGGCGCCGGCAAATGCGTGCTGCGTCGCGGGACGAAAATTCCCGGTTGATATCAGTGGCGCGGCGCTCAAACTGCCCACCGCGACCTGGAGTGCGTCCCAACTCGCGGTGAAGATGCGTGGCGCCGGCCCGCGTAATGAGCGGACAATGTCATCGACACCGAACGGTGGTTGGTCGGTGTCCGCCCACTGCTCCGCGGCCTCGATCGCGAGGCGGAACCACCGGTCCCGGCGCCAGTCGAACCCGGTCCGTGCGACCGTGGTGTAGAGGAGCCGGCACTTTCGAGAACTCGGCACGCAGTCGAGCGCGGTCAGGCACCCGTAGAGGTAGTCCGGTCTGGGGTCCGCGTCCCATTCTGCCGCCCCGAACGCCTCCGCGCTCGGGTACAGAGTTTGGTGCCGACACCTCGGGCATTCAACGCGGTGCAACGTGTCGCCGAACGACAACCCCGTTCCACAGGAGGGGCAGAGGAACAGCCACAGCGGGGCGCGCACCATGCGTCACCGTGCTCTCGATTAAACGCAAACAGGGGGCATCAGCCCCCCGCTCGCGACACAGGCGCTCGCCGCGTGTCACACCAGTTCCGGCAGCGCCTTGCCTTCGGCGAGGTACTGCGGGCGCCCGGTGGGGTCGTTGATCGTCGTGGTTTCTGCGTTCAGACCCATGTTGTGGTAGAGCGTGGCGAAGACGTCGCCGAACGTCACGGGGCGGTCCTTCGCGGTTCCGCCGGTGCGGTCCGTGCTGCCGATCGCCTGACCGGTCTTCATCCCGCCGCCGGCCAGAATCGCGCAGCTCACCTGCGGCCAGTGGTCGCGGCCCGCGTCCTTGTTGACCATCGGGGTGCGCCCGAACTCGCCCCACGCGATCACCGTAGTGTCGTTCAGCATCCCGCGCACGTCCAGGTCTTCAACGAGGGCCGTAAGGCACTGGTCGAGCTTCCCGCCGTGGTCGCGGACGAGGTCGAAGTTCTTGCCGTGGCTGTCCCAGCGCCCGAAGCTCAGGGTGACCACGCGCGCCCCGGCTTCGACCAACCGCCGGGCGACGAGCAGGTGCTCGTTCACGGTCGGCGCGCCGTCGTATTGGAACTGGTACGGCTTGCCACTGCCGTAGCGGTCGCGCGTTTTTTGGCTCTCTTTCGAGACGTCGAGCGCCTCGACCAGCCGGTTCGAGGTGAGCACGTCGAAGGCGCGCTCGGTCGCGGCATCGGCCCCGCGCAGCCCGCCGGCGTGGTCGACGCTCCGTTTCATGTCATCGAAACTGGCGAGGAGCTTCTTGCGGTCCGGCAGGTGGTCCTTGTTCGCGGCATTGAGGACCATGTTCGCCATGTCCGGGCCGCTCGGCTTGAACGGCTCGTAGGCGTTCCCGAGGAACCCGGTTTGGCCCGAATCGCTCCAGGGCACGTGCTGGGTGCGCTCGGCGAGGCCGACGAACGGCGGGACGCTCGGATCGACGCTCCCCTGCAGCTTCGCGATCGCGCTGCCGATGCTCGGGCGCCCGCCCAGGGGCGCGAGCGACGCCTTGAGAAAGCCCGTCGTACACTGAACCGCGTCGTGCCCGTCGCGGGCGCCGACGATCGACCGGACGAACGCGAACTTGTCCGCCATCGACGCGATGCGCGTGAACGTCTCGCCGATCTGAACGCCGTTCACCTTCGTCGCGATCGGCTTGAACTCGCCGCGGATCTCCTTCGGCGCCTCCGTCTTGATCTCCCACATGTCCTGATGCGGCGGGCCGCCCCCGAGGAAGATGTTGATGACGGCTTTGTGCCGCGTGCGGCCGAACGGGTCCTGCTTTTTCGCGGCGGCTTCGGCGCGGAGCACGTCCGCCAGTGTGAGGTTCATGGCGCCGAACGAGAGCGCCCCGACCTTCAGAAAGTTCCGGCGGGAGACACCGTCGCACATGCGAACGCGACCGAAGGGAATGCTGAGCATGGCGGAACGCCTCGGCGGAAGTTTTTGGCGGGATCGAACGCGGCTTCCGAACGCAAATAGCCCTGCAGAACTTCGCAGTTTGAAGGAATGATGCGCGATGCACCTTCCTTCATTTCGGCCCTGGCGCCGCGAAATTACGCGCACGAGAATGGTTTTGGTGGGATTCTCGCGCTTCGACCATTTCCAGAAGGATACCCCGGGACGGTACCTCCTGCAATATAAAACATCGGAAACGCACGCCGCTCGGAATGTGCTTCTTTCCCCGAGGACTCTCCAATCATGTCGGTCGAAATCCCCGCCGCCGTTCTCGACG
The DNA here is from genome assembly GCF_017939745.1 of Gemmata palustris. Classification (NCBI taxonomy): domain Bacteria; kingdom Pseudomonadati; phylum Planctomycetota; class Planctomycetia; order Gemmatales; family Gemmataceae; genus Gemmata; species Gemmata palustris. Next base: position 7,739,206 of record NZ_JAGKQQ010000001.1, read on the forward strand.
AGCTTCGCAAGTACGACACGCCGACCGTGTGCAACGTGCTGGAACTCTTCGAGATGCGCTCGCGCATCGTGGGCTACACCGACGCGCGCATCACGGCGTGTTACCCCGCCCTGCCGCCGATGGTCGGGTTCGCGACCACCGCGACGTTCCGCGCCGGTGCGCCGCCTCGTGGTGGCGACACGTACATGGGGTTGGGGGCGCAGGTCGAACGAATCGCGGCCCTGAGTGGCCCCAAAGTGGTCGTGTTCCAGGATCTGGACGACCCGCCCACCGCGGCCACGTTCGGCGAGATCATGTGTACCACGTACAAGGCGTTCGGGTGCGTGGGGTTAGTGACGAGCGGGTGCGGGCGCGATCTGGACCAGGTCGAACCGCTGAAGTTTCCGTGCTTCACCGGCGGCACGATGCCGTCGCACGGTTACACGCAGATCGTGGAACTCGAAGTGCCGGTCCGCGCCGGGGGCGTCTGGATCAACCCGGGTGACCTGCTCCACGGCGACCGGAACGGCATCACCACGATTCCGCACGAACTCGCGGCACTCACGGCCGAGGGGTGCGCCGGGTTCATGGACGCGGAATCGGTGGTGCTGAACTACCTCCGCGCCGGAAACGTGACCGTGTCCGGGTTCGTGACCGCACGCGACGAGTGCAAGCGCCGGATGACCGAACTGGGGAAGAGCCTCAAGTCGCGTGCGGCCGGCGTCCGATGAAAGGGGCGCGGAATTGACACTTCCGGCCCCGCCCGATAACATTTCGAGGCGGTGATTGATTCGCGCACGGCCTCGTCGCCAAGTGGTAAGGCAACGGTTTGCAAAACCGTCATCCCCGGTTCAAATCCGGGCGAGGCCTCTTCGATCTTAACCCCTGAGATTTCCGGTGAAATACTGGAAATCTCAGGGGTTAAGATCGCTTTTTCCCCTGTGTTCTCGTCGCAACCGTGTAGCCTACAGAAGTCCACATCAGCAGACTGTTGACGCCCGGAAAACGCCGAGTGGTCCGCCAAGTGATTTCCCTCACCGCGGCCGTCTGTGCCGGTCTTCTTCGTCTCATTCGCGATTGGCCCGGTCAGGTCCGGCAATCCCTTCAGTGCGTCCGCCTGTTCGCCGACGAGCGTGTGCGAGTATTTATCCATTGTCAGCGTAATCGTGCTGTGACGGGCGAGCGACTGCGCGATTTTGGGGTACACACCCGACCGCGTCACGTTGCTGATGAATGTGTGCCGCAGCGCGTGAAAATCTGCAACGCGCCCGTCCTTGTTACGGTACACAATTCCTGCCGCGCCGATATCAAACTGGAACATCCGGGTGAAGGTCGGGTTACCAGGAGCGCTAAAGGCGAGTGCGGCGGGCTGGTTACTCGCCAAGTGGCCACGGAGTTCGGCGGCGAGCGCCGGGCGTAAAGGGGGTGTGTCCGTGCGCCTGCGCTTGCTGTAACCAGCCGCGACGGTCACGGTCGGCCCGCTGTCGTTCAGGTCGAATGCGGCGCGGGTCAAACTTCGGAGTTCATTCGCACGCAAACCAGTTTCGAGGGCGAGTAGGTAGAGCAGTCGACGTTCTGAGCCGGTCATTCCACCACGTACCACTCCCGCGCCGGTCAAGGTGAGCAGCTTCTTCACCTCGTCCACTGTAATCGCGCGCGGTCGTGTCGGCGGTCGAGGCGCACGTTGAGCGGTTCAAGGTGATCCACCGGGTCGCTTCCCGCGCGGCCATGCTTCACTATCCATTTGCAGAACTGTTTCATCGCAGTCAGGTAGAAGTTACGGCTCATATCTTCCACTGGATGTTGGGTTTACGCGACCAGTGGATGGAGGTAGGCTTGGGGGATTCCGTTTGCGTGTCAAGGATGATGCGATGGACTTCCCAATAACAGGCTTGATGGACGAGTCGGCCTGCTATGCGAGACTGCTGTCGCTGTTGCATCCGCAAGGATTACGCTGTCCGCAGTGCCAAGCGTCGCAAGGTATCGACGCAAGGCCGTGCCCGAGCACCGCTGCGACGGATGCGGGCGCGTGTTCAATATCTTCACTGGCACGAGATTCCACGGCACGCGACGCAAGCCATCCGTGTTACTACTGATTTTGCGCGGGGTGACCCAAGGAACACCCCGTGCGCAATTGGCGCGGGAGCTGAAGTGTAGTCGGACCTCGCTCTTACCATTGCGGCACCAAATTCAGAATTGGGCCGAGCAAGCGTTGCCGCAAAATGCCCTGACAGACCCGGTGACCGAAGCCGACGAGATGTTCCAGAATGCGGGGGAAAAAGGGCTCCCGCATCGCGACCCCGACGACCCGCCCCGGCGACGGGCGAACAAGCGGCGGGGCTATGGCACCTGGGACAACGACCGCCCGCCGGTGGCCGGTGCGGTCGGCCGGGACTCCGGGCGTGTGCGCATGCAGGTCGTCAAGCGAACCGATAGCAGGACCCTGCAAGCATTCGTGACGGGGGCGACGACGGCGACCGCGACCGTGAACACCGACGAGTGGAAGGCCTACGGTGAGTTGGCGAAGACGGGTCGAACCCAGGCCACGATCTGCCACTCGCCGAGCAATCGGGAGTGGGCGCGCGACGACGACGGGGACGGTACCCGCGAGGTTCGAGCCAACACGATGGAAGGAACGTGGACGGGGTTGCGGAACGTCCTTCGTTCGTTCCGTGGCGTGAGCAAGTGGTTCTTGTCCCAATACGTCGCCCTGTTCCAGTGGGAACACAACCTCAAAGTCGTCACCGACGACGTCCTCCGCATCCTGCCCGGCACCCACCCCACTGCCGATCAGCCCAAATCGGCCGACATCCGATACAAGACATGAGCCCAAATAATTTTGTCCCATCGTCCAAAAAATGGTTCCAGCTATAGCCGCGCGCCGGGTGCTCGTGCCGTGGATCGGGTACGCCGATTTCCGGGCGCTGGCCGCAACGCTCCCGCCGGACCAGCAGGCCGATGTGCTCCGCGGACTGAACCCGCCGACGCCGCTCACCGGTCAGGCCGGGCCGCTCAAAACGCTGCTCGACCACGAGCCGTTCGACGAGGTCCACCTGCCGACCAGTCACCCGGCCCGCGGAACCGGCTGTACGCCCGGTGGGTCGGGGGCGGCCGAGCACATCCGGGCATACTGCGACCCGTCGTTCCACCCCGAGGTACCGTTCGATGACTGGGAAGTCGAACTTCACCCGGTGTCGGAGCGGTGGAACGGGTGATCGCTGCGGGCCAGGCTTGATGCCGGCTCCTGCCGTTACCGCTAATACTCCCTTCAGCGTGTCGTCGGGGATCACGATCGGAGGGGCGGATGGGCAAGGTTCTGGTTATCTACCATTCGGCCAGCGGGAACACCGCGGCGATGGCCCGCCTGGTCGCCGAGGGGGCGGGGTCGATCCCCGGTACGGAGGTCCGGCTGCGGGAGGTAGAAGCGGCAACGCCCGAAGACGTCCACTGGTGCGACGGCCTGGCCGTCGGCAGCCCGACCAACATGGGCGTCTTGTCCTGGAAGATGAAGCGGTTTTGGGACGAAACCATGTTCGACCACTGGGGGAAGGTGGACGGCAAAGTGGCGTGCGCCTTCTCGTCCAGCGGCGGGTGGGGTGGCGGGGCCGAGATCGCCTGCCAGTCCCTGTACATGGTTCTGATGAACTTCGGATTCCTGGTGTTCGGGGTGACCGATTACGCCGGGAAGATGACCACCTGCCACTACGGGGCCGTTGCCGCGCGGGAGCCGCGGGACGAAGAGGTCAAGGAGGGATGCCGGCTGCTCGGGCGGCGGCTGGCCGAGTGGGTGGCGGTCGTGGCCGACGGCCGCAAGGACCAGCACCCGCTCGCCAAGCCGGAGTCGCGGATGCTGCCGGGGTGACCGATGCGGCTCACTTCTTCGACTGGAACAGCCGAGGAGCGAAGTCGTGGAAGGCGACCCGCCACGTCTGCCACTCGTGCCCCTGACCCTTGAGGTCGCGGAACACCACGTTCTTTGACCCGCCCTTCTGGAGGGTGTAGTACAAGTCTTCGGCCGCCTTGTGGATGCCCTCGTCCAGCCCCTGGTCGCCGGAGTGCAGGTACAGCAGGCCCATCTTCTTGTCGAACGCGGTCGGGTCGGCGAACACCCCGCCGTAGGCGGACTTCACGTCCCCCTGACGGAATACCCCGCTGAACGCCCCCACCGCCGAGAACGTGTCGGCGTGCGTCAGCCCGATCTGCATGGCCTGCCCGGAGCCCATACTCAGCCCGGCGATGGCCCGGTGGTCCCTATCGGCGATGCTGCGGTACGTCGCGTCGATCATCGGGATCAGGTCCTTGAGCACCACGTCCTCGAACGCCCCGCCGCCGAACCCGCGGCCCGGGGCTGCCGGCTGCTCACCCGCCTTCGTCGCGTACCCCTTCTCCATGACCACGACCATCGGCACCGCCTTCTTCTCCGCGATCAGGTTGTCCAGGATGAAGTTCATGTGCCCCTGTTTGGTCCACCCGGTCTCGTCCTCCCCGCCGCCGTGCTGGAGGTACAGCACCGGGTACTTCGTCTTCGGGTCGGCGTCGTAGCCCGGCGGGGTGTACACCTGGATGTGCCGGGTCTGGCCGGTCACTTTCGACGTGTACCACCGCGACCGCACCTCGCCGTGCGGCACGTCCTTGGCGTGGAAGAAGTCCACCCCCTTCTCGGGGATCTCGATGCCGCTGGTCGGCTTGCTGGTGCCGAAGAAGGTGTCGGTGCCGGGGTCGTTCACGAACACCCCGTCCACGAGGAAGCCGTAGTAGTGGAAGCCGGGCACGATCGGCGGTGAGGTGAACGACCACACCCCGCCCTCGCCCTTGGTCATGTCCCAGTGCCCGCGTGGCCCCAGCCCGTAGTTGGTGAACACCTGCACCTTCTTGGCGTCCACGGCCTTGAACCGGAACGTCGCCCGCCCGTCGGTGTGGACCTTCGGGTACTGGGCGTTCGGCAGGTTCGTTGCCGACGGCTTGCCCGCGTCGGCCGGCTCCTTCTTCTCGGCTTTCGGCTCGTCCGTCTTCTCCGGGGCCCTTCGGAAGATGAGCTGGGAGAAGTGGTACAGGTCGCTCTTCCACACCTTGAAGTCGTGCGCCCCGCCGGGGATGACACGGTACTCGTGCGGCACCTTCTTCTCGTCGAGCATCTTGTGGACGCCCGCGCTGACCCGCATCAGCCCGTCCTTGTCCCCGCACGCCACGTACAGGAGTTTGAGCTTTTTTGCGGCGTCGGCGTGGTCTTTAATCAGGTCGTCCGGCTTCTTGGTGTTCGGGGCGGACGAGAACCCGCCGACCCAGGCGAACGTGTCCAGGTTCCCCAGTCCGAAGTTGAGCGACTGCCCGCCGCCCATACTCAGCCCGGCGAGTGCCCGCGACTCACGATCCGCCCTCACCGGGTACGTCTTCTCGACGAACGGGATCAGGTCCTTGAGCAGGTCGCCCTCGAACTTGGCGAACGCCGGGGCGGTGCGGAACACGTCGCCCTCCGCGCGGTCGTTCGGTTGCGCCCGGCCGTTCGGCATGACCACGATCATCGGCACCGGCTTCTTGTCGGCGTACAGGTTGTCGAGCACCGCGATCGCGCCGCCCTTCGGCCACTCGTTCTCGTCCCCGCCGATGCCGTGCAGCAGGTAGAGTACCGGGTACTTGGTCTTCCCCTTCGGGTCGAACCCCGGCGGGGTGTAGATTGTCACCTTCCGCTTGTTGCCCACGGTGGACGAGTCGTACTCCACCACTTCCACCTTGCCCCGCTCGATGTTGTCTCGCTTCTTGTCGTAGTCCTTCGGCGGGGCCGGGTACCTCTCGGCCCCGCCGTCCGGTTTCTTGTCGCCCTTCGGGTGGGCCATCACCGGCCCGCAGGCCAGCAGGGCCAGAACCAGGATGCGACTGCTCATCGTTCGTCCTCCGGGGAGTGTGAGGAAGCCGATCCGCCGACCGGCACGCGGTCCGCATTCAGTGATTCCGCGGCCCGCGCCAGTAGCCCGACGAGTGTGCCCGCCTCGTCGGAGCTGAGTACGCCGATCATCCGCTGCCGGATCGGTTCGCCGACCGTCCACAACTCGCGAAACGTTCGCCTGCCCTCGGCCGTCAGGGCGACCGTCCGGGCGCGGGCGTCGGTCGGGTGACTGTTACGTTCGACCAGACCCCGCTTCTCCAATAGCACGAGCATCGCCCGCACGGTGCTCGGGTCGGACGACATCCGGCGGCCGAGTTCCCTTTGGGTGAGGGCGTGCCCCCGTTCGAGGGTCGCGAGGAGGACGAACTGGTCGGCGGTCACGCCGTGCGCCGAGAACGCCGCATCCGACCGGCGGTGGAGGGCCAGGTACGCGGCGCGGAGGGCGATCGCGATGTCGTGTCCGGCGGCCATGACGGGTCACTCGGTATTTCGTGCGTACACGCACTATCTACGCGGCGACAGTAAGTGATGTGGCGGTGGGCTTCCAGTGAGAAAATAGTGAGAGCGGTTCGCCCGGCTCGCGGAACTCGTCGAGGGCGTGAGCCAAAAGATGCCCAGAAGAACCACACAATGGACGAAGCTGCACGGAAAGCGTTCGGCAAGAAGCATCAGGATTCGACGTGACTTCCGATCGGTTAACGGCGAGCCGCCTCCCCAAACGTCCAGACTGCGGTCGCGAGCAGGGCGGCGTCTTTGATGAGGAACTGACCGAGCACGCTGATGGCTGGGAAGCCGCCAAGGTCGCTAACCCACGTGCCGGGAGTGGTCGCGAGGAAACTGAGGGTGCCCAGGAACATCCCGACCGCGAGAAGGCTGCCGACGGCCGACACGCGGGGGAACCAGGGACGAGCAGCGATGAGTAGCCCGACGAGGATCTCGGTCACACCGAGGACCGCCGACATGCCCCGGACGCCGAACACAGGGTACGTCCAGGCGAAGAACGGGCTATTCTCGACGAACGGGCGGATGCCTTCGGCCTCGTAGGCGGTAAACTTCATCCCGCCGATCCACACGAGGATCAGGACCAGCCCGTAGCGAAGGGCGTGGCTCCCCACGACTTCGGCGCGGGTACCAAGAACGGTCAGGACGTTGTCGAGACGGGTGATAGCGGTCATGGTATTCTCCTGTTTCTGGCGGGGCGGCGACCCTCGTCACCCCGCTTCGCCACGTCAGACGCCGCGCCCGCGCGCGATCTTACCCCGGCGTCGAGAACTTTTTTCGGAGTGCTCGTGACCGAGCGGACCAACGAAGACTGGCTCCGGACACTCGGCACGGCTGAAAAACAGGCCGTGGCCGAACTGCGGGAGACCCTTCGTCGCGGACTGCTCCGCGCACTCGCCGGTCGGGCGGCCGCAGACGACGGGTTCATTGAGGACGTGACACAGGAAGGGGTTCTGAGGGTGCTCGACGGCCTGGCGACGTTCCGCGGTGACAGCCGGTTCACCACATGGGCCGAAACCATTGCTGTTCGTGTGGCGTTCACCGAGCTCCGCCGTGCGAAATGGAAGGACGTTTCCCTCGACCGACTGGTGGAGGATGCCCCCGCACGACAACCGGCGGCCCGACCCGAGGCTCCATCGCAAGAAGCGCGGCAGGCGGTTCTCGCGGTGATGCACCGGGTGATCGAAACCGAACTGACGGACCGACAGCGGCAAGCGTTGGTGGCCGAGTTCAAGGGGATGCCGCAGGCGGAGATCGCCGCCCAGATGGGGCTGACGCGGAACGCGCTGTACAAGCTGACTTACGACGCCCGGCAGAGCCTGAAGCGCGGGCTCGAAGCCGCGGGAATCGACGGGGACGAGGTAAGGGAAGCGTTCGACCTGTAGTCTCAAGAGTCGAACTTCAGAGGGAATCACATGAGCCTGTCCCCTGATGAACTGCGTGAGTTGGCCAAGTTCGTGTTGCTGACGCGGCCGAACGAGATCGGCTGCGACGACTGGCTCGGGTACGCACCGAGCTACGCCGAATTGGTCGCTGCCAGCCAGCCCGTGCCAGAACCGCTACAGAAGGCCGCCGAGCACCTTGACACGTGCCCGGAGTGCGCCGAGGAGTTCCGTGCGTTACTTGAGGCCCTAAAGGAAGACCGGCTCTCGTGACCGGTGCGTAGAATCGGACGATCGAGGCGCCAGATGACGGGCATTTTCAGGCGACGAGTTTATGGGGGCATTTTCCTGTGCTGGTGACACCCGAGATCGACCGTCACAACCGCCGCCACGCGCTGACGGTAAGTGCCGTCATTGCCATTGTGGGCGGGACGATGGGATGGTTCTGTCCGCCGCTGCTGGTCGTGCTGGCGCTCGCCCCGGTCGGGTTCCGGTTGCTTCGCCGCCGGTGCCTGCGGCGGATGACGGTCGCCGGGCGGCCGTTCCCCCCGGCCTGGCGCGCCGTTCTGGAACGCCGAGTGCGGTTCTATTGCGCGCTCGATGACGCGACGAAGCAGCGGTTCCGCGAGATGGTGAGCGTGTTCCTGGACGAAATCCGCGTGACCGGGGTGCGGACCGTGGTGGACGACGAGATCCGCGTGCTGGTAGCCGCGGGTGCCATCATCCCGGTGTTCGGGTTCGAGGACTGGGAGTACCACCGGCTGGGCGAGGTTCTCGTCTACCCGGGGGCGTTCGACCGCGATTACCGGAGCGACCAACCGGCCGGTGCGAACATCCTCGGGCTCACGGGGCTGGGGCACCTGCGCGGGGTCGTGATCCTGTCGAAGCCCTCGCTCCTCGCGGGTTTCTCGGACGCCCCCGGTCCGGAGAACGTCGGGGTTCACGAGTTCGCCCACCTCGTCGAGCAAGAGGAGGTTGACGGCGGCCTCCCGCCGGAGGTTCCGCCCGAGGTCGTGCGGCAGTGGGTCGGGTACGTCGCCCGCGAGCTGTCCCATCCTTCGAACCAGCGCGCCGGAATCAGCGACTACGCCTACACGAACGAACACGAGTTCTTCGCGGTCCTCTCTGAGTATTTTTTCGGCTCGCCGGAGGTGCTCCAGGCGAAAGCCCCCGCCGCCTACGATTTGCTCCGCAAGCTGTTCCATCAAGACCCGGCGGCCCTGACCCGCCACCTGCCGACGACCCGGCAACGGGCGCGGCCGAACAGCCCGTGCCCCTGCGGGAGCGGGAAGGCATTCAAAGAGTGTTGCCGGAACGCGGCCACAGGGCCGTCGGAAACGAAACTAGCCTGATGCGTCGCTCGCAACTTACAGCGCCGAGAAATCCCTGCTCCTCGCAAGAACGGTCCATGAAAGCAATCACGTTGCAGACCCGCGGCGGTCCCGAGTCGCTCGCGCTCGGTGACGCACCGGAGCCGAGTCCGCGTGCGGGCGAAGTGCTCGTCCGCGTCCGCGCTTCCGGCGTGACCCCGACCGAACTCACATGGGTGCCGACTTGGACGACGCGCGAGGGCACGCCCCGCCAGTTTCCCGTCATCCCCGGCCACGAATTTTCTGGTGAGGTAGCAGCCCTCGGTACCGGCGTGAAAGATTTCGCCGTGGGCGACCTCGTGTACGGAATGAGCGACTGGTTCGCCGAGGGCACACAGGCTGAGTATTGTGTCGCGCCGGCGGAGTAAATCGCTCCGAAGCCTCTCACTCTCAACCACGACGCGGCCGCAGTTACGCCGATCTCGGCGCTGACCGCGTGGCAGGGGCTGATCGAGCGGTGTGAAGTAACTAAAGGTCAACGGGTACTGATCCACGGCGGCTCGGGGGCGGTCGGCGCGTTCGCCGTTCAGTTCGCCAAATGGCGCGGCGCTCATGTGATCGCGACCGCGTCCGCTCACAATCTGGAGCGCGTGCGCGCCCTCGGTGCGGACGAGGGCATCGACTACCGCGCGTCGAAATTTGAGGACGTACTCCGCCACGCGGATGCGGTGTTCGACACCGTCGGCGGAGAGACGCTGGCCCGGTCGTGGGGCGCGCTCAAGCCCGGCGGCAAGCTCGTCACCATCGCCGCGTCCGGTGAAGTCGCTACGGACGAGCGCACCAAGCAGGCGTTCTTCATCGTCGAGGCGAACCGCGCGCAGCTCGTCGAAGTCGCACGGCTGATCGACTCCGATGTGCTCCGGCCGGAAGTCGACGGCACGTTCCCGCTCGCGGAAGCACGGGCGGCTTACGAATACAAGCCCCGGCACGGGAAAGCCGTGCTGCGGGTCGTATAACTCCCGCTCGTGAATCGCCCAATCAGGAGCACTCGAATGGGTCAGCCGCTCAAGGGTAAACGCGCACTGGTCACCGGCGGCAGCCGGGGCATCGGGGCCGCCATCGTTAAGCGCCTCGCGAAGGAGGGCGCGGACGTGGCGCTCACATTCGTCAGCAAGCCGGACGAGGTGGAGAAGGTGGCGCAAGCCGCCAGGGCTCTCGGCGTGCGCGCGGTTGCGATCCAGGCCGACGCGGCGGATGCCGACGCGGTCGTGAGGGCGGTCGAGCGTGCGGCGGAGGAGTTCGGTGGGCTCGACATCCTGGTGAACAACGCCGGGGTCGCGCTGATGGCCCCGATCGACTCGTTCTCGCTCAAGGACTTCGACCGGACGTTTGCGGTCAACGTGCGGGCGGTGTTCGTCGCCACGCAGGCGGCCGTGAAGCACATGAAGGAAGGCGGACGGGTCATCAACATCGGGAGTTGCAACGCCGAGCGGATGCCGTTCGCGGGCGGCGCGGTGTACGCCATGAGCAAGTCGGCGCTGCAGGGACTGGTGCAAGGGTTGTCGCGCGACCTCGGGCCGCGGGGCATCACGGTCAACAACGTGCAGCCGGGGCCGGTGGACACGGACATGAACCCCGCCAACGGGGACTTCGCCACGTCGCTGAAGGCCCTGATGGCACTGCCGCGGTACGGACACGTCGACGAGATCGCGGCGATGGTCGCGTACCTCGCCGGGCCGGAGGCCGGGTTCGTAACCGGGGCCAGCCTGACCATCGACGGCGGGTTCAATGCGTAGCTCGACGGATGTGGTTGATCCCCGTATTGCTCAACCGTAACATGACAGGAGCAACGGCGATGGAGTTCGCCACGTAACCGCCGCACACCGGCTGATAACTCCCACTCGGGGGCCACCCCCGGGTAGGGCCGCGCGCCAGACCCCGGATATCCTCCGGGGTCTTCTCGTTTTACAAGGCGCGACCACGGAACACTGGTGGAAAGTGCGGGCTCTCTCGGCCGGGGGCGTGATCGGGGGTGAATGCTCGCTACTGGATGAACCGGTGGATGAACGCGGAATTCCCTTGGGCGACGTTCACGATCAACGTGACCGGGGCGTTCGCCATCGGGTTCCTGACCGTCATGCTGGCCCGCTGGCTACCGCACCCGAACGCGAAGCTGCTCCTAATCACCGGCGCCATCGGCGGCTACACCACCTTCTCGGCGTATTCGTTCGAGGCACTGTCGCTGTGGGAGCGCGGCGGTCGGCTCAACGCCGTGGCCTACGTGTTGGGCAGTGTGCCCGCCGGGTTGCTGGCGGTTGTCGTCGGCGCAGCCTCGGCCCGGTACATCGCACCGGAAGTCGACGAGCGGTCCCGGTCTGGGCGAGGAGAAACGGGTTTAAGGTCCCCGGCCCTTCGCCGCGTCTCGCGAACTGGTGTGCGAGCCGCTGTCCGAAGCTCTGGTCGCGGCGTTGCCAAACGAAATCCACGTCCTTGCCTTCTGTCGCCGCGTAAAGCCCACCCCACACGTCCGGTGACCAACGGGGAGTCATCCCGCGTTGAATGATACCGACGATGCCTTCATGGTCGCTGACGACGGTGGTCGGCCCCTCGGCCATCTTCACTGACTCGACGATGGCGCGCGGCTCCATCTCCTGATTCGTCGTACCCGTCTGCTGGCCGGAGGTGTGGCGGAACACTACCGCCTCCCACCCGCCACTATCGGTGTGGTCGTTGTAACTTCCGTCGGTGAAAATCTCGGTACGGGTCACACGGAAGCGCCTTCCAGTTGACGTATCGCTTCTTTCCGACTCATCTCCCAGTTGTGGAGGAATCGGGTAAGCGCCTCGTCATCGCGAAGAGGGTAAATCGGTACGAGTTCGCCGCCCTGCAACTCGCTGGGGACAAGCAAAGCCGGTCCCATGATCTCCGACAGCCGGTGCAGTGCCACGGAAGGCAGTAGATTCACGGCTTCTTTACTGGCGTGAAGCGAGCGGATATCAGTGCGGTCAGTCATGCGCTGAGAATGCCGGAAGATTGACGATCGTGCAAGCAGGAGTTGAGATGACACCTCGCGGGGGCATTTCGCGCTCGCCAAGCGCTCAGTTCCACCGCACGGGCTCACCCGTCAGTTCGGCGTACACGACCGAGAAGAGCATCCCGGCCACCGGCAGGAGGATCGGCACCACGACGGTGCTGACTGCCGCCACGGTCGCCCAACAGCCCCACGGCGCGTCGATGCCGAACATGAGGTACAGGCTGCCGAACAGAGAAGCCGCGAGCGCGATGGCGAGTGGGACGAGCCGCCCGTTCCCGTACCCAGCAGGGCACCTCGGCCGAGTAGAAGAGAAGAACGCCGGTCGCGAGGGCGAGCGGCGTGCAGAGGAAGTAGGCGATCATGCCGCGGTGCTCGGTTCTGTCGTTCGTGCGCGCGGAATCGCGAGTTCGGGCATCGGTCCGCCGCTCGAGATGGCGACCGACGGTATCGGTTCACGCCCGGTTCTGGGTTGAGCCCAGGGCTAACGCATCTAAATCCCGGGAGTTACGATGATTTTCACTCCCGAGGACTGCCCAAACTTAGAAAACGCAGGTGATCCTCATCAAGACCTACAGAAATAGGCGATTTTCAAGGCAATTTAGATGCGTTAGCCCTGGGGGGTGACCGCGTACCGGTGCACGTTCGAGCCGAAGCTGGTGGGCGACTACACCCTCGTGTTCGCGGCCGCGCCCGTGTGGGTGGAGGAGCGGAACAAGTTCTTCGAGGACGCGGTCCGGGTGAACCTGCACGTCGAGCAGGGCCTCGGGTGGGCGACGTCGCATCAGGCGTCCCCGTTCGGGCTTGCCCCGATGACCCGCCCCTACGGACTGCGCGAGAAGTCGGTGCTCCAAGCCCGGCTGCCGCTCCCGAAGCCGGAGCGGTCGCACTTGGCGGAACTGGAAGCGTACAACGCGGAGCCCCGGCGGAGGTTCCGGCCGAGGAGTTCGTCACCGCAAAGTTCAGGACCGACGACCGCGGGGTGGCGACGACGACACTGCACGACAAGGGGTGGTGGGTTCTGTCGGCCGAGGAGTCCATCCCGGCCATGACGCTACAGCCCACCCTGCCGAAGGGCGGCAAAAAGTACGGCCGTGCTGATGGTGTTCGTCGAGGGCGAGCCGTTGAAGAAGGGCAAGTAATTGAGCCGCCTCCCGGGAGTGGTGCCGCTCGTGCCCGATCGGGCGTCAGCCGTCGAGTACCTCCCGGACCTTTTGTGCCAGCGAGGTCGGTGTAAACGGCTTGGGCAGGAAGTTCACCCGGTCGATCGACAGCCCGTTGCGGACCACCGCGTCGTCGGTGTAACCGCTCACGTACAGCACCCGGGCTTCGGGGTGGGCCGCGCGCACCGCTTCGGCCACCTTGCGCCCGCCCATGCCGCCGGGGAGCACCACGTCCGCGAGCACCAACGTGATCTGGCCCGTGTGGGCCTCCGCGACCCGAACCGCTTCCGGGCCGTGTGCCGCTTCGAGGACCGCGTACCCGAACCCGCGCAGGATCTGCGCGGTGAACCCGCGAACGGACGCCTCGTCCTCGACAACCAGGACCGTCCCCGTGCCCCGCGGCTCGGGCGCGTGGGACAGTTCTTCGGGGCTCACCGGTGCCGGAACCCGGGGGAGGAAGATCGTGAACGTGGCACCCCGGCCGGGCGCGCTTTCGACTTCCACGAAACCGCCCGACTGGCGCACGAACCCGTACACCATCGCCAGCCCCAGCCCGGTCCCTTTGCCCGGCCCCTTGGTGGTGAAGAACGGCTCGAAGATCCGGGTCCGGGTCGCCGCGTCCATTCCGTGCCCGGTGTCACTCACACGCAACGCGACGTACGGTCCGGGCGTTGCATCCGGGCGCTCGCCGTCCACGCCTTCGTCCCTCGTCCCGATCGTCAATCGGCCGCCGCGGGGCATGGCGTCCCGGGCGTTCACCGCCAGATTCACCAGTGCCTGCTCAACGAGCGCCGGGTCGCTCAGTACATGGCCCACACCCTCGGACAATTCGGCGACCAGTTCGATGTCTTCGCCGATCAACCGGCGGAGGAGCTTTTCGGCCCCCTGAACCACTGCGTTCGGGTCCAGCACGCGCGTCTCGAGTGCGTCCCGGCGGCTGAAGGCGAGGAGCTGCCGGGTCAGGTCCGCCGCCCGGCGCCCGGCGGAATAGATCTCGGCGATGGACTCGCGCCACGGGTCGTCGGCAGGGGCGTCACTCAGGAACAGCTTGCTGTAGCCGCCGATCACGGTCAACAGGTTGTTAAAATCGTGCGCCACGCCCGCGGCCAGAAGGCCCACGGCCTCCATCTTCTGGGACTGGCGGAACTGCTCCTCGAGGAGCCGCCGCCCGCTCACGTCGGACTGCACGCCGACGAAGTGGGTCACGCGGCCGGCCTCGTCCCGGATCGGGGAGATCGACAGCTCGTTCCAGAACGGGGTGCCGTCCTTCTTGTAGTTCAACAGTTCGACGGCACACGGCTGCCCGTCGGTGACGGCGGTGCGGAGCCGGGCCGCCATCGCCGGGTCGGTTTCGGCCCCTTGGAGGAACCGGCAGTTGCGGCCGACGACCTCGTCGGCCCCGTACCCGGTCATCCGCTCGAACCCCGGGCTGGCGAACACGATCGGTTGGTCGGGCTCGCACGCGTCGACGATCACGACGCCCTGTCCGACGGCCCGGATGGCGCGGTCCCGGAGCCGCAGTTCCGCCGCGGTTCGCTTCTGCTCCTCGATGTCGGTGAGCGTCCCGTACCAGCGGAGGACGCCGTCGGAATCGGTTCGGACGACGGCCCGCGCGAGTTGCCAGCGGTACTGCCCGTCGCGGCGGCGGATGCGGCACTCGGCTTCGAACGGGTCGCGGGTGCGGACCGCTTGCTGCCACAGGGTCACCTGTCGGGCGCGGTCGTCGGGGTGAATGAACTCGATCCACTGATCCCCGCAGGTCGCTTCGCTGGGCTGCCCGGTGTACTCGCAGATCTGACGGCTGTGGTACTCGGCCGCGCCGCCGAGGTCGGCCACCCAGATCATTTGAGGGACGTTGTCGGCGATGGTCTCGAAGATGCGCTGGTCTCGCGTGTCGGCGGGCATCGTTGAGCCTTGTGGCGCGAGACGTGAGTGCGCCGTAAGATCGGAACCCCGCGACGATGCGCGAGATCGGTCGCGGAACTGTTGCGATGATACCGTCACGCAGCTGCCGCGAAACACCCATTTCGTAACAAATCGCGCTCGGCAGCTTGTACGGTGCTCCGCGCGTTCGACTCGTTGAACCCCGTCCGGGTGCGGAGTGCGGTTCCACTGTGTGGTGCGATTCGAGTGCGGCTCACGATCCGGCCGGCCGCACAGCGAGGGCGCTCCGAATGGCCCCCAGCAGTACCTCCGGAGCGAACGGCTTCTGAACGAATCCGCTGACCAAACGACTCTTAAACTGACCGGCGGCCTGTTCGACGCTGTACCCGCTCATCACCAGGATCGGAACGGCGGGCCGCTCCTCCAGGAGCGCCGCCACGAACTTTTGCCCGCCCATGCGGGGCATCGTCATGTCCGCTAGCACTAATCGGATCGAGTCCGCTTTGCTGCGGAACATTTTTAGCCCTTCTTCACCGTCCCCGGCCTCCAGAACGGTGAAGCCGGCCTTCTTGAGAACCAGCTGAATGAGCCCGCGCACGGGCCTCTCGTCGTCCACGACCAGCACCGTTCCCGACCCCTTCCAGCCGTCCGGAGCGAGGAGCGTATCGGGACCCACCGGCTCGGGAATCGGGCGGTTCGACAGGGGCAATAAAATCCGGAAGGTCGCGCCCCGGTCCGGCTCGCTGCGGACCCGGATCGTTCCGTCGTGACCCCGCACGATCCCCAGCACCACAGCGAGCCCCAGCCCGCGCCCGGTGAACTTGGTCGTGTAGAACGGGTCGAACAACTGCCTCAAGGTATCCTCGCCCATCCCGCTCCCGTTGTCCGTCACTTCCAGCACCGCGTACCGCCCCTCGGGTAGTACGGTCCCCTCTAAATAGGGCGACGTCAGGTCGGCCCGGCCCGCATGAATCGCGTCCGTTCGCACGGTCACGATGCCCCCCTCGGCAGCAACGGCCTCGCCCGCATTGGTGACCAGATTCAGGACGACCTGCGCGATTTGAGCGGCGTCGACCTCGACGGGTAGTGGCGCGTCGGCCAGATCGAACCGCAGCTCCGCACGCCCCGCCGCCCGCTCCAGCAGACCCTTCGGCCCCTGGACCAGCTCGCTCAGGTTTGCCGTCCGCACCTCGCGCCGGGTCTTGCCCGAGTACGAGTGGAGCTGCTGCACGATGTCGGCGGCGAGTCGGGCCGACTGAGCGACCTCGGACAGCATCGGGTGCAGGGACGCGTCCTTCGGGAGCTCGGCGAGCATCACTTGCGTGTATCCGAGCACCGGGGTCAGCAGGTTGTTCAGGTCGTGGGCGATCCCGGCGGCCATGAGGCCGAGGCTCTCAAGCTTCTGGACCTGATGGACCTGCGCCTCCAGTTCGCGGCGCGCGGCCTCGGCCCGCCTCGCGGCGTCGATGTCGAGGGCCGTGACCACCGCCCCGTCGATCCGGTTGTCGCCCGTCTCGTAGGGGCGGACCCGCATCGCGTACCAGCGCCCGTTCCGGTCCCGGGCCTCGAACGCGGTCGCTTCTAAGTTGTCGATGGCCCGCCCCACGGCCGCGATCAGGTCCGGCACGTCGATTCCGAACCCGACCTCGCGGAGCGACCGCCCGACGTCCGCCGCGAGGAGCCCGAAGGCGGCCTGTGCCTGAACCGTGATCCGGCGGATGCGGAGGTCCCGACCCACCACCACGACCGGCACGTTGACCCCGACGAGCAGGCTGTTCAGGTCATCGTTGGCGCGCCCGAGTTCCCGATTGCGATGCTGCAGCTCCTCGTTAACCGTCTCCAGCTCCTCGTTCGCCGATTGCATCTCCTCTTTGGTCGTCTGCAACTCTTCGTTGGTGCTCTGGAGCTCCTCGTTGCTCGCCAGGATCTCCTCGTTGGCCGACTTGAGTTCCTCGTTGGCCACCTCGTACTGCTCGGCCACCGCCTGCTGGTGCTCGCGGCTCACGTTCAGCTCGCGCCGGAGTTGCACCACCCGCTCGGTGAGCTCGGCGTCGCCGGTCGGGACGACGGGGGGGGGCGCGGGCGGGCGCCCCTCTTCGTCCTCGAACACGACCAAGAAGCACTGCAGGCCGGGGCCGCCCGAGACCGGGCTGATCTGAAGCGCCACTCTCCGGGCTTCGTCC
Organism: Gemmata palustris; assembly: GCF_017939745.1. Lineage (NCBI taxonomy): Bacteria > Pseudomonadati > Planctomycetota > Planctomycetia > Gemmatales > Gemmataceae > Gemmata > Gemmata palustris. Next base: position 7,756,523 of record NZ_JAGKQQ010000001.1, read on the forward strand.
CCCTCGCCGACGCGAACGCCCGTGCGGCGGACGCCCGCGGCCTCCGCCCGCGCCTGAGCGACACCGCTGCGCAGGTCCGGGAGCAGCCCCTCGCGGACCATCCGCAAGAGGTCGAGTCCGGCGGTCCCGGCCGGGTGGTGCAGGTACGGGTCGGTGTTCCCGCGGAACTGCAAGATGTTCAGGTTGTCGTCGACGAGTACCGCGGGCGGCGCGTACCGGGCGAGCAACCGGTCCGTCTCGCGCTGGACGTCCGCGAGGCCGCCCTCCTGCAGCGGCACCGCGGGCGAGCCCGCCGGCCGGCTCCAGGTGCCCATACCGGTGGCGAGCCCGGACGGGAGCCGGGTCGGGGCCAGTGTGCGGGTGTAGATCCGGTCGTCGCGGCCCACGGGCACGAACAGGTCGGCGAACGGGCCGATCGCCTCCGACGGACCGAGCAGCAGGTACCCGCCGGGGCGCAGCGCGTAATGAAACTGGGGGACCACGCGGCGCTGGAGCGTCGCGTCGAAATAAATCAACACGTTCCGGCACGAGATCAGGTCCATGCGCGCGAACGGCGGGTCGGCGGTCAAGTCGTGGCGGGCGAACACGCACAGGTCACGGACCGCCGGGCTCACCCGGTACCCGCCGGGTACGGGGCGGAAGAACTTGCGGAGCCGCTCCGGGGACACGTCGGCTTCAATGTTCTCCGGGTAGATCCCGGCCCGCGCCCGGACCAGAGCGCCGTCGTTGGCATCGGTAGCCATGATCTTCACCGGCACGTCGGCCGCGTCGCCGAGGGCCTCGATCAGGGCGATGGCGAGCGAGTACGCCTCCTCGCCGGTGGAGCACCCGGGAACCCACACGCGCACCGGACCGTCCGCGGGCCGGTCCCGAAGGAGGTGCGTAAGGGTGGTGCGCTGGAGCCGATCGAACACGTCCGGGTCGCGGAAGAACCGGGTGACGCCGATGAGCAGGTCGCGGGACAGGGCGGCAAGTTCCGAGGGGTCGTCGCGAACCGCTTCCGTCAGGTCGCCGACGGTCGCGAACGCCCGCAGGGCCATGCGCCGCGCCACCCGGCGGCGGATCGTGTTCTGCTTGTACGGCTCGAAATCGATCCCGGTGCGGGCGCGCAGCAAGGTGAACAGCGGCGCGAGCGAGTCGCCGGGCAGCGGCTCCAGGGCGTCGGCGACGGGCCGCCGGTACAGGTCCGGTTCTTCGACCAACCGGATCAGGGCGCGGGCGATCTCCTCGGGCGGCAGAACGGCGTCCACGCCGGCGCTGGTCGCACTGGTGGGCATGCCCGCTTGCCCGGCCGAGCCCGGGTCCTGTGCGAACACGACGCCACCGGCCTCGCGGACGTCGCCCAGCCCCAGCGTCCCGTCGGTGCCCCCGCCGGACAGGATCACGGCGACCGCTCGTTGGCCGAACGCGGCGGCGAGCGAGCGGAACAGGAAGTCGATCGGTTGGTGGGGCGACGAGCGGTCCCCACGCGGGTGCAAGCGGATCACCGCTCCCTCGACGCCCATCCGGGTGTCGGGCGGGATCACGTAGACGCAGTCCACCGCGACCGACATGCCGTTGGTCGCTTCACGCACCGACAGAGTGGTCTCCCGGGACAGGATCCCGGTGAGCAGGCTCTCGCGCGACGGGTCGAGGTGCTGAACGAGGAAGATCGCGAGACCGGGCTGTGCGGGCAAGTACCGGAGGAAACGTGTAAACGCTTCGAGCCCACCGGCGGACGCCCCGACCCCGACCACGGGAAACGACTCGGCCGGCGAGGTTGGTTGATCGGGCAAAGAGGCCACGCGAGGTTTAGGTGGGAACGGGTGAAGACGCCGTGACCGGGGAACGTGTCCGACGTCGGTCCGGTGTGGCGATAGATGCGCGAGTCGGCCATCCCGTTCGTTGTGACAGCGAGAGGCGCACTCGCAACGGTAACGAATCGCATGCCTTAGTTCGCATCCTGGATCGCGATCTGGTCGCCGCCGGCATCCCGAAGCGCGACGACCGCGGGCGGACGGTGGACGTTCACGCGATGCGAACCACCTTCGGCACGCTGTTGAGCAAAACGGGCACCGCGCCACGAACGGCACAAGCGGCGATGCGACACAGCGACATTAAGCTGACGATGGGAGTGTATGCAGATACCCGCCTGCTCGATGTCCGCGGGGCCGTGGAAAAACTTCCGACCCTACCCCTGACTGGTGGCACCAGAACCACCACGGGTGCGAGCATGGAAGCCAGAACGAGTGACGATTCCGTCTCAGCATCCAATTCGGTTGCACCAACTGCATTCTTGGGGAGGCATTCTGGGGCCACTCCTGGCAACGAACGGCCGAATGACGATCTTCAGAATGAAGCGAGAGCAATCGACGTAAGTGCTGACTGTGTCAACGAAAAACCCTCGGTGACATCTACTGTCACCGAGGGTCATCGAGTCGGGCTGATAGGATTTGAACCTACGACCTCTTGGTCCCGAACCAAGCGCTCTAGCCAAGCTGAGCTACAGCCCGTTACTCTTAATGTGAAGTAATATTATCCAGCGTATGACGAGAGTCAATAGCGGCTTTTGAGGGTGCCCGCAGGTTTTGGAAACGCTCAATATTCCGCCTGCCAGTCGTGTCATTCGGGTGTATCGACGACTGCGGTCAGTTCGACCACTGGTTCGACAAACTCCGCGTGCCAGCGTGCTCGGGAGTGTCAAATTCCCAACCGGCCAATATCCGGAACATCACCTCGACCCGCGCGCTGGCGAGCATCGCCATACTTTGCGCGCCGTCGGTATGCACAAGATGCGCTCTTCGCCGGTGGTAACTGCGTACTGATATGCGTCGCGCGCAGTCGAGTGCCCGCGCGAATCGCTCACGGAACCTTTTGAGAGCCGTCGGGGTATCGTCGCGGGTCTGAATCGTGTCTAGGACTTCGCACACCAATCAGCGCCCCGAGTCAAGGGCGCCGCACTCACCGCGGCCCGAACCGTCACCGCGGGCGGTGCCACCGCCCACTCGCATCTGAGCGCAGAATGCCAGCGCGCGTTTCAAAAATCAGCCGCCCTCCGGTCGGCGGTTTGCGTGGCACCGGTCCCTCGGGTCAAAGGTACGAGGGCCTGCGGCCCAACAATCACGCCCGTCAAAATTTACGGGCACTCGTTACCATCGATTCCCCGCCGGAGGCCCAACGGGGCTCAGTCGATGATCTTGGTGAGCGGGTACTCGACGATGCCGCTGGCGCCGGCGCCCTTCAGTTGCGGGATGATGTGCCGAACCGTGTCCTCGTCGATGATCGTGTTCACCGCGACGAAGTCCTGGTCGGCCAGCGGTGCGATCGTCGGGTTCTTCAGCGCCGGGAGTTGCGCGAGCACGCGCGCCAAGTCGGAGCGGCGCACGTTCATCATCAGCCCCACCTTGCCCTCGGCGGCCATCGCGCCCTTGAGCATGAGAATGAGGTCGTCCATCTTCTGGCGCTTCCACGGGTCCGCGGCCGCGCCCGGGTTGGCGACGAACCGCGTCGTGCTGCTCAGGAGGTCGCACACGATGCGCAGGTTGTTCGCCCGGAGCGAGCTCCCGGTCTCGGTCACTTCCACGATCGCGTCGGCGAACTTGGGCGGCTTCACCTCGGTCGCGCCCCAACTGAACTCGACCTGCGCGGTCACACCGTGCGACGCGAGCCACTTCTTCGTAATGTTCACGACCTCGGTGGCAATGCGCTTGCCCTGCAAGTCCTTCGGCCCCTGGATCGGCGAATCGTTCGGCACCGCGAGCACCCACCGCACCGGCCGGCGGCTCACCTTGCTGAAGACGAGCTCACTGAGCTCCTCCACGTGGGCGTCGCTCTCCACGATCCAGTCGTGCCCGGTCAGCCCGCAGTCGAGCGACCCGTCGGCGACGTAGCGGCCCATTTCCTGCGCGCGGATGAGCGTGCAGTGCAGTTCCGGGTCGTCGATCACGGGGTAATAGCTGCGAGACGGGAAGGTGATCTTGTACCCGGCCTTGCGGAACAGATCGGCGGTCGCCTCTTGCAGCGACCCGGCCGGGAGCCCCAACTTCAACACGTTGTTCATAATGCGGAGTCGTCCGAAACGCGGAGTGCGGAGTACGGCGCGCGGAACGAAAACGAACAGGAGCCGGCGCGCCGCAGCCTTTCCGTATGTTCTATTCCGCGCTCCGCGTTCCGCACTCCGCGTTTCGGAGGACGCCCTACCGCGCGACCGAAAAACGGTACCGCCCGCGGTTCGTCACCGCGGGCGGGAGCGTGCGTTCGGCCGGAAGCAGGAGATCAGTACCGGACTTGGAGGCCGAAGGTGACGCCGCCCAGCCAGTAATCGGACTGGTCGAGCGTGACGCCCGGCGAGCGAACCGCACCGGCCGTCCCGTAGTTCGACCCGAACGGGATCGCGGCACTACTGACAACCGGGTTCACCTGGTTGCCCGGGCGGAGCACGTCCGGGAGGTACAGGAAGTTCACCCCGACGTACCCGGTCAGCCCCTTAGTGAAGGCGATGCCGATGGTCCCACCGAACTCCGGCATGTAGGTGAACCGGTCGTCGGTGTAGGTGCCGATGTTGCTCGCGTTCGCCAGCACCCCGCCGTAGGCCCCGCCGGCCCCGCCGCCGGTGCCGCGGGCGACCGTGTTGTTGATCTGCGAGCCCGACACCCCGGTGAAGTCGACGAACGAGCTGCCACCGAAGATATCCAATCGCTGGTGCAGGTTGCCGATCGAGACCTTCGCACTCGCACTCGCACTCACGATGCCGCAGCGGGCTTCGGTGCGGAGCCCGAAGGACGCACCGTTAAAGTTGTTGGTGGCCCGGAACGAGTCGCGGACGTTGACGAACGCCGGCGTCTGGATGATGACCCCGCCGAAGCTGGCCTGGTTCGGGACGGTCTGCGTCCCGACGCGGGTGACGACCCCGAACGGCCCCGTCTGGAAGATCGGGAGGATCAGCCCGCTGTTCAGGGCCGTGAGGCTGTCGACCCACAGGTCTTCCTTGAGCTGGAAGAACCGGTACCCGGCCAGGAAGTCGAGCGACCAGGCCTTCCGCGCACCGGGCGCGGACCGGTACAGATTCCAGACCGCCGACGGTTCGATGCTGAACGTCGAGGTGCTGGTACCGACCTGCACGCTCGCCGGACCGAAGTCCGCACTCGAGAGCACGATCGTGCTCGTGGCCTGGTTCGCGTCCACGAACGGACGGGCCAGTACCGGGACGCCCGAGAAGTTCCCCAGCCCGCCGAAGTCCTGGATGTTCGACCGGCGCTCGGTGAAGAACCCGGTCAAATTGAACCCGAACCGGCGGTCCGCGTCGCCGAAGAACCCGGCCGACAGCCGCATACCGCTCATCGCGTTGTAGCCGAGCGTCCCCCGGTCCACGAGAGCGACGGTGCTCGCCGCACCGAGGACGCCCATGTCCGCCGGCGCGCTGGAGGTCAGCAGCGGGTAGCGGACCGGCTGGCCCTTGGTGAACCACAACAGGTACTCACCGTCGACCCACCACTGCGGCGCGCTCCCGAGTCCGCCCCCGCCCCCGTTCGGGGCCGGCTGGTAAGACTGCGCCCCGTATGGCCCCGGCATCGGGTACATCGGGCTCGGTGGCGGGCCGAACCCACCGACCGGGCCGAGCCCCAACGGGTCGTCCGCCGGGCCGTAGTTACCCGGCGGCATAATGACCGGCCCCGGTGCGAACGGTCCGCCACCGGGGGCCGCGCCGGGTGGCGGGCCGAACGGTGACGGGCCGCCCAACGGGGCGGGCGCACCCACACCGGGAACCCCGGTGGGTGGTGCTCCGGGCTCAATTGGGGACTGTCCCCAAGCGGCCCCGGCCCCCGCGGCCAAAGCCGCGATCGATCCCAACAATCCCTTTCGCATGGCACGCTCCTGCTCTGCCAGCCGTGGCGGGACGAGGCGGCCGGCGGCCGAGCACTCCCCCAGATTCCGGCACTCCGAATCGTGGTCCGCGGGTATCCCCCGATACACCGCCCCCAACCCGGACAACGCACGTCGTCCTGCTAAACGAAACAATCGGCACGATCCGATGTGGACCTTGAGACCGATTGCGATTTGGAGCGAATGTGCGGGAAATGAGGGCGAATCGGCCGCGCGAACCTGGGAAGGCTCCACCGCCCTGGAGAACTGGGCGCGATTCAGCGCCGCGTTGATGCGGTCAACACGGGCTCCGATTGGCGGCCTGCGGATTCTGGGTAACAGAGAATCGCGGGCTAAGTTTCTATCCGGTCAGTGGACCGCGAGGCGGCAACCGTCACACGCGGGGCGGTCGGGTTCCACCGGGCCGTTAGTCTCGAAACGTGGCGCCCCAAATGCGATCTGGTATCACGGGTCGAGCACGAGGCCGAGGTCGCGCTGGGGCTGGCATCGAAGGGCGGGAAGCGGCGCGCCGGGTGCCGGACCCGAAGCAGGCGAAGTTGGTGGCCCAGCGCGTGCGGGATCGGCTCGACGGGTGTGGGCACAAATACTCGGTCGGTCAGGGGCGCCGGCCAAACTTGCGTGGTATCTCGCTCGAAGCCGCGTGGCGGTCCGGCCCTCTGTTCAACGCGATTCCGGGGCGCGACCCAAGCAACGAGCGAGCCCCGGCGACGCCACCTTCCGCCCGCCCGGTGCACCGGCGCTCGTGGTGCCGGTGGCTCCCGAACGGATGCTCCAGGTCGTTGTTGGTCCGCGGCAGGTCGGCCACATCGTAGCTGTGGAACAAGCCCGGCTCGTAGCTCCGGCTCACCTGCACGAAGTGATCCAACGGCCCGGACAGGTCGGGCCGCTGCCGGCCCAGGGCGTCCACCTATCGAACCCGCTCGCCCGCATCGGCTGCGGACCCCGGTCCCGCTCCGGGCGTTACGGTTGCTCAGCTCGTGCTGATGGCGATCCGGCAGTGGGGCGAGGGGTGCGGGGCGACAACCCCTATGCCCTGGTGGACAAGAAGGACCGAAAGCCCGTCAAGCCGTTGGTGTTCCACTCGCACGACGGGCGGGAACTCGGCCCGGACGACATGGAGCTGGTGCCGGCGGAGGTAAGCCGCCCCGCGCGGCGGAATTGACGGTCATCCCACCAACTTCTTCAGCGGCGCAATTTGCCCAGCGTGGTAGGTGTAGTGCTGCGCGATCCCGTGGAGCATGACAGCAACCGGGTACGTCTTCCCGGGCACGATCTCATCAAGCTGCGCGACGTCGAGCCCGGCCAGCACCGCCAGTAGCGTGCGGTGCTGGCGGTCCAGGTTCTCCAGCGCGGCGGTCCACGCCTCCTCCGCGGTCTCCGTCGCCGGCAGGCTGTCCCCGGCTCCGGGCGCGCCGATGGCCCGCCACTCGGTGATCCGTCGCGCGACCACGTCGGTATCCGCGGCCGGGTGATTCACCCGCGCCCACGCGGTGCGGGTCAGTTGCGGGTGCTTCCCAGCGGCCGTCTCGGCTGGGACCCCGTTCAACACCTCGCGCAGCGGCGGTCCGTGCCAGGCGCCGCCGTCGTAGGCCCGGCGGAGTTCGTCGTCGATCCGGGCGAGTTCTCCGGTCGGCGGCATCACTTTCTCCTTCGAGGCTTCGGGGCCAGGGGAGGGGTCTTCTCGCGCCCACCGGGTTCGATGTACGGGCACGCCCGGCAGCGGAACTCCCCGCCCTGGCGGTTCAGGAACACCAGTCCCACGGCATCCGCCCCGCAACTGGGGCACCGCGCGAGCACGCGGTACTGGAGGAGGCGGACGAACAGCCGGCCGCAGGCGTAGACCGAGAAGAAGAACCAGGCGATAAAGGCAACGGCGGAGATGACGTTCACTGCCGATTCGTCACCCGGCTTGGGGAGCTTGAAGGCACTGTAGGACAGCCACAGGGCGGGCCAGATGAGCGCGAACCCGACGACCATCCCGAGCGGGTAGGCAATTCGGATCAGGGCGGCGAGCGAGCGGATCGTCATGCGGGTATTTTACCTCGCAGAACCGGTCGCTCCTAAATTCTGCCCCGCAAGGGAAAGAGCAGGGCCGGGCTGGGCCGGTCCGTGTTCATCCCGCTCCCGCGCTATTTCTTTTTGTACTTGAAGGCGTGTTCCGCCTTGGTGGTTCCGATCGGGCTCTTCACCGCGACCTCGAAGTCGCCAACGATCTCGTACCCCTTCGGCTGCCACCCGAAGTACGTGTACCCCTCGCGCGGCCCCACGTACCGGACGAAGTACCCGTCCTTGTCCGCCACTTCCTTTTCGGCCTTCTCGTCCTGCTTCGCACCGAGGTTGTCCCCGAGGATGGCGATGCCCCACTGTTCGCCCAGATCGTTCTCGGTCACGAACCTCACGCCGGGAATGCCCTTGCCGGTGTCGGCATCCACGGCGCGGAGGGTGAGCTTGCACGCGTCGGCCAGGTTGAAGTCGAACGCCACGTCGTCCCCGACCTTGATCACCCGGTCGTAGTGCTTCGGGTACCCCTTGTAGCCGACGGGGAGGTACAGGTACGGTAGCTCCTTCTCCGATTCGATATCGACGTAGTACCGCCCGGGTGCGAGCGTGAAGCCGGCACCCCCTTTCTTGTCCGTGGTGCCTTCCGTCAACCGCTTCCTCCTTTTGTCCTCGCTCCAGTCGCCTGTGTGGGTGCGGATCGAGACCTTCAGCCCTTCGATCGGGGTCTTTTTCTCCCCACCGAGGAACCGGACCGTAACCTTTTTGTCGTCGGCCCGGCCCGGGGAAGTCAACGCGAGCAGGGCGAGCAGGGACGCGGCGCGGAGCATGCGGCACCTCGGTGGGAATGTCGTTCAATTATTCGGCCATCCTGCATCCGGTTCAAGCACAATCACACGGTTCCCCAGCTCCGTAGCGACCCGCCTTTTCAAGCTCGCGGGCGACGGGTAGCCTCGGTGCATTCGGATGGCATACCGATTCCACCCGATCATCGTGCTGGTCCTTTTGCTGGCCCGCCCCCTGGCTGCCGATGACACCCAGTTTGAACTGGAAGGCGACAAGAAGACGGACGTGACCGACGGTGAGTTCGTCACGGCGGCGAAGGGCAAGATGGGCGTTCGTGCCGTCCGCCTGAGCACGTGCCGCGTGTCCGACGCCGCGTTCGAGCAGCTCGCCCGCTGGTCCGAACTGTACGGCGTGTACCTGCGGGACCCCGCGGCCACTGGCACGGGATTCAAGCTGCTGAAGGATCTGCCGAAACTGGAACAGGTGGACCTGTTCGGCCCGAACGTCACCGACGCTGGCGCGGAAGCGGTGAGCAAGTCGGTGGGCGTCACGCACTTCCAGACCGGGAGCGGACTACGATCTAACGGCAAGCCTTACCAATCCCGGCTCACGGACAAGTCCCTCAATGCGATCGCGACCATGCCGGCGTTACAATTCCTCACCATCGACAATGCGGACATCACCGACGAGGGGCTGAAGGCATTGGCCGGCTCGAAGAAACTCGAATGGGTGCTGTTCCTGCGGTGCCCGAGCGTGACGCCGAAGGGGATCGCGGCGCTGAAACGGGTCCGCCCCGGGTGCGACGTCCGGTGCCCCTTTGAGCCGAAGAACGACCGATAGAGCGCATGACGAGTGACTATTCCGGCCGCAGGTGCCCGCGAACGGCGTCACCCTGCGCGGAGAAAACAGGCGTCGGGGTCGCACTCGCCACTGGTACCTCAGGACGGGAGCGCGCCCGCGATCGCATCCATCAGATCGTCGAGCCCGACGGCCGCGTCCGGCCCACCAATTGTGATCCACACCTCGTTTCGCCGAACCTCGACTTCCAGCGCCCGTCCGCCGCCCGCGATGGTTTGGGCGCCCTTCGGCTGCTCGGCGAGGACGTTCATCAGTTCGTCGGCGGGGACGGTGACCTGCGCCAGTTCGGTGCCCAGTTTCCGGTCGCGGATGACGACCCGGACGCCGGCCTCGGTCGCGGTGATCTCAACCAACCGCTCGATACCCGTAGACTGCGAGACGCCGTCGATGGTCATGCTTGCTCCATTGGGGACGGGCTATTTAACGGCGCCGGTTCCGCGCGTATACCCCAGATTCCCGATGGGGTGCCCGCCCCGTTACATGGCTCGGCCGGAATCGTGTATCAAAACGGTGGGGTCCGGCAGCATCTGTACGGAGGGCGGACATGCTGGCGAGCGCGGCTCGGGTCCTGCGGGGCATCGCGGGCGAGGAACAAACGGACGCGGAGCTGCTCGGGCGGTTCGTCGACCGCCGCGACGAGGCCGCGTTCGCGCTGCTCGTGCGCCGCCACGGGGCGATGGTCTACGGGGTGTGCCGGCGGGTGCTCCCCGAACCGGACGCCGAAGACGCGTTCCAGGCCACGTTCCTGGTGCTGGCCCAGAAAGCGCGAACGGCCGCCCCTCGGGAGGTGGCCAACTGGCTCTACGGGGTGGCCCGCCGGGCGGCGCTGCTGTCCCGCCGGTCCATCGTCCGGAGGAGGGAGAGGACCGGGGAGGTGCCCGACCGTCCCGCTCCCGAACCGAACCCGATGGCCGAGTCGTTGGCCGCGCTGGACGAGGAGTTGAGCCGCCTGCCCGGTGCGTACCGCACCGTGATCGTGCTGTGCGACCTGGAGGGGCGGACCCGCCGAGAAGCGGCCGCCACCCTCGGCTGGCCCGAGGGAACGGTGGCGGGCCGGCTGTCGCGGGCGCGTGAGGTGCTCGCGAAACGGCTCGCGAGGCGCGCCCCGGCCGTTTCGGTGGCGGCGGCCCTCGCGGGAACGGCGGGCCTGCCGGCCTCGGTGGTGTCTTCAACAATTCGGGTCGCGGCCCTCGGTTCGTTCGGACCGCCGCCGCCGGCCGCTGCGATCTCCGCCGCGGTCGCGGCTCTCACACAAGGAGTGCTGAACGCCATGCTGGTGAGCAAACTCAAGGCGGCCGGCGCCGTCGTTCTGGTACTCGGTCTTCTGGCGACCGGGGCGGTGGGTCTCGGCGACCGGGGGGCGTCGGCTCGGGGCGACAAGGCCCCTGAGGAGCGAACGACTCCGCCACAGAAAGGCAAGACGGCTCCCGCTTCGGATCAGGACTTCGGTGACCTGCAAGGCCGGTGGGTGGTGGTGGCGATGGAGGGGGACGGCGAGAAGGTCTCCGCTGACGTGTTGGAGGGGATGAAGTGGGCAATCAAGGGGAACCAGATCACCGCCAGTCAACCGGGTTCGACCGGCACCATGTCCTTCAAACTGGCCCCCGGTAGGACGCCGAAAGAAATCGACATCACCGCACTGGACGGCAATCTGAAGGGGACGACGTCACCCGGAATTTACGCGATCGAAGGGTCGAAGCTGCGGGTCGGTTTCGGGGAGAAGGTCCGCCCGACGGCCTTCGTGACGGCTCCGGGGGACGGGCGCACCATGATCACTCTTAAGAAAGAAGCCTTCACCGCGTGGGGCAAGGAAGTCGGCGGCCTGCGGGCGGGGCTGGAGGTCCAGGGGGAGCGGGCGTACCGCCTCGGCGAGGCGGTCACGCTTTTTGTCCGGGTCCGGAACGTCGGGGCGGAGACGGTGAAGTTCGCGTACATCCGGCAGTACCTGGACGAGAACCCGCCCGGCGTGACGGGTGCCGACGGGAAGTCGATCCCGCAGGCAACGTCAGAGGTCATGGGGCAGGTCCACGTTCCGGTCGCCGTGGCCCTGGAACCGGGCAAGGAAATCGTGCTCGAAACGCGGATTCACGGGGCGGCTGGAGTGCCGTATGAACTCCGGCCGGCGGGCGGCGGGGGAACGCCCGCGACTCGGGACCACCCGCTCAAAGTCGGGACCGGGAAGGTCACTGTCCAGTACGAGCGGGTGTTCGGCAACTCCTCGATCGGGAGGATCAAGATCGACCCGGCGATTGCCGGACTCGCCACGGGGAAACTGGAAATTGAGGTGGCCGAGCCCGAGCCCGTCGAGAAGGGGCCGATCCAACTGCCGACGGGCCAGGGGTTCCGGGAACTTAAGGGGAAGGATCGGGAGGCATACGAGACGACCAACGCGTGGCTCGAGGAGCGCCTCAAGGAAGCCCAGTCGATCAAGGTCGGCAGCACCTACGCCGACGTGTGCGTGTATTTCCGCATCGACGGCGGGCTCGCCCCCGTGGGGAAGGCCCGGTACGTCAACATCCTGTGCCCGCTCCTGAAAATCGACGTCGAGTTCGAGCCGGTGAAGGGCGGCCCCCTGCCACCGGCGGCGAAGGTGGCCAAGGTGTCCCGCCCGTACTTCGAGCGGGAGTACCTGGATTGATGACGTCCCCTGCGGACGACGCGGGGATCGGTGAGAGGCGGAGCCAATGGGTCAGGAGCCCTGGCACCCCGGCCGCGGTGAACCCGGCAGCGACGGTCGCGATCAGTTGAAACTCGTCCATGCGTCATCGTTCCTGGTTGAGAAGCCCGATCGGCGCACGGAGTGCCGTTGTCCGTACCGAGTGCGCGATGGGGGGGCGGGCTTGTTCTCCAATCAGCTCCAGAATTCGGTCTCCACCGATGGCGCGAACGTACACGTCCCTGCTGATGGTGACGCCGCGCAAATGGAATTTAGTGGAGGCGATCTCGGGCGGCGCGAGTCGCAATTTCGGGACCGAACCCGGACGATCGGTCGTCGCGGCGATCCGAGTGGAATCGCTCAAATGCGCCTGATTATGCGCTGGAGGAAGTTTGACGGGTGTGCCGGTGTCGGGTAGGCTAATCAGCCAATCGAGAAGCCAAGCGTCCCGCACTTATCGCCGCGGGCGCGTGCTCCCGCCGATACTCCGAGACCGGGAGAATGCCCTTCCAAGGCGACCCACCCCCGAGGATCCGCTCGTGCGATTATGCGCAATCATTGTGGCGATGGCGGGCACCGTCCTCATCGCCTCCGAAACGGGCATCGCTCAACCGCCCGGTGGCCCCAGGCCGAAGCAAAAAGAAAAATTGGGAGGCCCCGGGGCAGGGGGAAAGGGCGGGAAAGCGGCCCCGAAGATCGAGCCCGCAACCGAACCCAAGGTCGAGCCGAAAGCCGCCGCGCCGAAAACCGCGGTCCCGACACTCGATGAGCGGCTGTTCGCACTGTATGCGGTGGAGGATCTGATTAATGACATGCGCCGGCCGCGCGGCTTCCCGGAACTCAAGACGCGCGTGGTCTACCACCGCCTGGTCTACGATATTCTCCGGCGGCACGTCGAGGAGAAGAACGAGAAGGAGTGGCGCGACCCGGAGTTCATGGCGATCTTCCAAGTTTACGACGCTCGTTTGAGTGCCGTGTCGCAGGGGGCCAAAGAACTCTACGACTCGATGGACCGGTCCCAGGCGGCTCTCAAGCGCAAGGTGGACGAGGCCGCCGTGCAGGCCCTTACGACCGGACTGGCGTACAGCTTCCGTTCGGCCGTAGAAGGTGACAGCGACGCGATGGTGTTCCTGACCGGCGCACTCGCGGCAAACGAGGCCCGCGCCGGAAAGCAGCCGGAAGTGGATGCCCTAAAGAAGCAACTCACGGAGAAGCTGACCAAAACGGTTGCCGGCTTTAAGACCTTGTACGCCGATGAGATGGGCACCGCCGCTAAGAACTTCCAGGCCGGGGTCGAAAAGAGCAAGTGGCGCGACAACGATTTCGTGTTCCGCCTCCCGAAGGGGGCGACCAGCCGCAACCCGTTCGTCGAGGTGTGGCGCGCGGAGGCGTTCTGCAACGGGGCCGCAGCGGTACCGGTGCTCGTGAAGCAATCCGAGGAATGCGCCCGCGCGGCGGAAACGGTCCCGTCCGGGGCCGCGTTCGACCCGTTCCGCACGATCTTCCTCAGCGTCGCGGGGCGCCTGGCGAATAAGGCGGCCGAAAAGGATCTCGGGGCCGTCGGGTTCCCCGCGAGCGCCGCGGCGGCCCCGAAGTCGGGCGCACTGGCACGGGACATTTGGTCGAATTACCTCGCGGTGGAGAAGATCGACCGGAACATCAACGACAGCGTCGTCCGCCAGGCGTTTCTGGCGAGTGCGTATGCGGGTAACTTTGACGAGGCGGTGAAGACGGTCGAGTCGCGGGCCGGGACGCAAAGCAACAGGGCTTACCCGAACCGGGCACCCGTTTACGAACCGACCGCGAGTTACTCGTCCAATCCCGTTTTTTGGTACGACGCCGCGCGGGTCGCCAGTGTCGCGGGGAAGGCGCCGTTTGCAATGAAGTGCTTGACGATCGCGGTCAAGGAAGGGTTCAACGACGCGGACGCCGCCAAGTTCTGCCCCGACCTGGAACGAGTCCGCACCGACGAGAAAACTAAGGCGCTGTTCAACAATTTATTCGAGAAGAAGGGCCGTCGCTGATTATCCGCGTGACGTGGTAAGCTATCTTTCGTGACCGGGTCACGCGCGAGATTTCGCGGGCGTGCTGCCGCGCCGGGTGTTGGATCTGGGCCGTCCACTGGGATCGCGCTTGGCGCCTTAGCCGGGCGCGGAAGCGATCGGTTGCCAACCCGCGCAACGTTGTCGGACATGATCGACCACCGCGTGCGCGGGGCGGCGGCACGTCTCGGGCGCGGACATCAACCCGCCCTGCAGCTTCGCGCCCGCGGCCGTCCGGTTCTCGCCCCACCTTCCGGTCCACCATCGGCCGAATCGCCTTCTCGGCCTTCCAGTTGGTCGGCTCGATTCGTGGGCCAAGCACGAACGCGAATCGCCGAACCATCTGTACCCTTGGCCGTCTTCACCTGCTCGGACCTGAGCATCCGCCGGTGCCGCACCTCCTACTGCATGGCGGGCGAGAAGCGGTACCAACCCCGATCAAAAGAGCTGTTGCGGAGCTCCGTTGCGACGTTGTGGCGAATGTGTTTACATCTTTCGGGCGCCAATCCGGTACGCGGTTTAGTCGATGATCTGGGCCGCCGACCCAGATCATCGACTAAATCGTCACCCGAACCCGGACAAGCTCCGTGGTAATAATGGCGATGATCTGGGCCGGCGCCGCACTGAGCGGAACTTCAGCGGCACCACGTTGATTCCACTGGCGAGCCGATCCGCTGATTTTGTAACTCCAGTTCAGCTCCTGATACATGAACCCGGAACCGCTGCCTCATTTGGTGGTTTTCCGCTTGGGCCGCCCCTCGATGATGCTTTTGACCTTGTGGCGGACGGTCTGGAAGTAGCTCAAACTGGCCCGGAGCGAGGTTTTCAGGTCGCCCGGGGTGTCGAACAGGCGGTTGTGCGTCGCGCGCCTGCGGAGCTTCTTCCAGAACCGCTCGATCGGGTTGAGTTGCGGGCTGTAGCTCGGTAACCACTTGAACTCCAGGTGCGGGTTCTCGTGCATCGCCTCATCGATCGGCCGGCCCCGGTGCCACGGGGCGCTATCGATCAACAGCACCACCCGTGGGTGCTTCTCCGGGGATACATGTGACCGATGTGACGCAGGTGATCGGCGAACGCCGCCTGCATCCGGCGGGTCTTGCCCGGCCCCGTGTTCTTCTTGGTATTCTTCGGGTTTTCCAGCGTGTTGGCGTGGACCGCCGCCGTGACCAGGTTGACGACCTCGAACACGTATAGCAGATCCTTGCAGTCCCGGGTGCCGACCGTGGGCCGGTGGCCCTTCACTCCCAACGTCGCGCACAGGGGCGGGACCATCGGGAACCGGGCCTCATCCGGGCTCAACAGGACGATCTCCCCGGCCGCCGCCCGTTTCCCAGTTCCGCGATCTCCGGCCGGCCCCCGGCCTGCTCGATCGGGTCGCCTCGCTCGTGGCGGTACGTCGGTCGATAGAGACGAATGTCGATCTTGGAACAGAACCGCTGGGCGGCACTGCGGGAGGTGCGGATGCCCTGGGTCTTGAGCAGGTGGCCGGCCCGTTCCTCGTGGGTCCAGTTGGCCCGGTCCGGTCCCTGTTCGGCCGGCCCCGCGATCACCCAACTCTTGACCTCGTCGGCCAGGGACACCGGGATGTGGCCGGGCTTGCCCGCGGCCTTCTTGGGGCGATGTCCTATCGGGTCCGTCGGCGCAGTAGGCGTTGAGCCACCGGGAGACGGTGCGTCGGTGAATCCCCAGGTCGGCGGCGATGCCCTGTCGGGCGCGGCCGCGGTGGGCCATGAGTACGATCTGGAGCCGGTCCCGGAGCTTACGGTCCGCCGTCGCGCGGAACAGGACTTCGAGGCGTTCCGCCTCGGCCGAAGGCAACTGGATGCGAATCAGGGTGAGGTCTCCAACAGAGGGGCATCCCTCTCCACGCATCGCGCTCGTTCACCGTTGAGCAGCCGAGCGGTCGAGATGTGCTTGGCCTCGGCGAATCGGGTGCGGGGCGTCGTCGGCTTCTTCGGCCCCCGGACCGCCTTCCGATACCGGCTCAGGTTCGCACCTCGGGCCAGTCCGACCAACCACTCGGCCATCCGACCGACCACCCGCCGATCTCGACCCACGTCTCGGCCGGGATCGCGATCCACAGCCCCGGGCACGCCCCCGACACCTCCAGCGCCAGGTGGTAATCCGACACTCCAACCGTGACCGACGCCCCGTGGGTCGCCGCAACGCGCCCTTCACCCCGGCGTACACGCTCCCGGCCGCCAACGCCACGCCGAACCCGAACACCGCCGCCGGCGGGTACCCGAGCGCGTTCACCTCGCACTTGAGCACCGTCGTCAACCGTAGGAACAGCCCCTCGACGGACCACCGACCCCGGTACAACTCGGCCACGGCCGCCGCGACCGCAACCCCGGCCGGCAAGTTGGTCAGGATTTCGATCACCCGGTCCCCGTCCCGGGTCGTCCAACGTCAGCCGCACCCGCCGAATCGACAACCCAGTCCCGCCCGGCTCGACCAACCAAATGGTCTGCTCATCCAGTGCCCCGGTGTCAGTCCTCCCGGCCGAGACCCACTCCGATTCCCGCTCCCAAATCAGGGTCGCGGCGCGCCGGCGGATGACGAAGACGCCCTTCCGTCGGGCGACCCCGAACAGGAACCCGGTGGTGCAGAAGTTCCGGCCCGCGACCCACACGTCGCCCGCGGCCACGGTCTCCAAGATCGGGTCGAGCAGGGACCGCTCCTGGGTGTGCCCGTCCTGGCATGGGACCACGTCGATGGCCAGCCCGAGGGCCGGGTCGAGGACCGCTCAGGATGGTGCCGGGGCACGGAACGCACGCTCCGCCGCGCGGTACCTTCAACCAATTGCCTACCACTTCACACTTAACCCCAAGTTGATCCCCTGCACCCAGGTATTCGTCTGCCGCATCACGAACGCCGGGCGCGCCGGTCCGGTGCCAGCAGGGGCACCCGGAAGCAGGTTCGGGTTCACCACGAGGTCGATCTGGTCGCCCGCGCGAGCCACATCGGTTAGCAGCAGAAACGAATACCCAGCAGAGACACTGATGCGGTCCGTCAGGCGGCACCCGAGGTGCAAATCGAGTTCGGGAATCAGAGTGAAACTCGAGGAACGGTAAGTACCGATGTTGCTCGTTTGGGCGAGCAAGCCCCCGGGTCGCGTGACAGAGGCGAGCCCCGGCACATCGTTCCGCGTGGCGCCGAAGACGGTCACTTCACGGTTCGTGGCGCCGAGGTCGAGGCGCGTCGTCAACTCCGCGCTGAACGCCCCCCCGCCGCCCGACAAAAGCCGCGCCGAGGCTCGCCCCGTGGAAGCGGTTCTCGGTGCGGAACGAATCGAAGACCGTGATCTGTGTTCCGGGTACGAACGGTGCTCCCGGGGAGAGGTTCTCCCGAACCGCGAGCTGATCGTTGAGGCCGAAGTAGCGGTAGCCCGCGAGCACGTCGACGCGGTAACTGGTGTCGCACCCCGTGCCGCAGCACACGGGAACCCGCACCAGCGCGTCGGCGCCCGTGACCCCCGTTGTGCTCGCGCTCCCGGTGACGAACCCGGGGACCAGCTCGAAGGCCAGTTGCCCGGTGTTCGCGTTGATAAAGGGCCGGCCGGTGGGCTGGGCCGGGAGCCCGGAGCCGAACTGGTCAAGAGATCGGGCGGGGGCGAGGAAGAAGTAGCTTCCCTGGAGTGCGAAATGGCAGTCGTCGAACCACACACCGAACTCGGTACGCGCGCCCGCCCGCATTTCGTCGTTCAGCCGCGATCCGCCGAAGCGTACCGCCGGCGGATTGCCCCCCTGAGTGACCAGCGGCGGGGTCCGCATTCCTTGCCCCCACCATAGTAGGGCGTCCGTGTGCCACCACGCGCGCGGGCACTCGCAGCACGACGTGCGGACGTCTTGCTTACAATCCGGAATGCAGTCCGCGAGCGATCCCGTGGGTGGGTCTTTCATAGCCGGCCGCGCGTCCGAGACGGGAGCGGGTGTGGCCGGCGGCGCGCTCGGCTCTTCTGCGCGTACAGTTCCCGCGAACAGGGGCGCCGCCAGAAGCGCCCAGTACAACCGACGCATAGAACGCCCCTCATATTGACGCGGGCGCCATACTTATCGGAATTACGCGGTCGGCCCGATTAATCGAATCTGCCGCGCCGGTCACAGCCGGCGCCGCCGAGCGAACCAAAGTAGGGATTCGGCAAGATCGACCCCGGAACCAGGGGCGGCTAAAAAGCTGTCGACTTCGATTCCACCGTCGAACGCCTTCACGTGATTGGTACCAGCGGCGAGCGTAATCAGTTCGTTCCGCCCGTTCCCGTCCGCGTCACCCGCCGCGAATCGAACGCCCCCGGTGTGACCAGAGTAGGCGTAAAAGCTCTGTTGCAAGCTCTCGCCCGCGAAGACTTTCACATGGGAACTCTGTGTCGCCGCGCCAATGAACAGGCGGGCCGGTAAACCCGTCGGCGGCTCGAAGGTGAAGGTGATGTCGCCGGTGAACCCGTCGAACGCCAGGAGGCTCCGCACCAGCGCGCCCGTCAGCCCGTCGAACACTTTCACGTGTGACGAGCCGTGGAGCGGGGCTACCGCCACGTCCGCTCGCCCGTCGCTGGTATCGTCCCCCGCGGCCACCTGAACCCCGCCCGAATAACCCGCGAAGGACATGAAGCTGGCCAGTACCGCTCCTGTTCGGCCACTGAACACTTTTACGTGACTGGAGCCGCTCGCGGTACCGACCACGATGTCGGCGAATCCGTCCCCGTCCACGTCGCCGGTCGCGAGCGACACCCCACCGGTAAATCCCTCGAACGCCAGGAAGCTCCGCACCAGCGCGCCCGTCAGCCCGTCGAGCACCTTCACGTGACTCGACGGGCTGACGGGAGCGACCAGCACGTCCGCAAACCCGTCGCCAGTTACGTCGCCCTGCGCGAACCGCAGTGTGCCACTGTAACCGGGGAACGGGTCGATTGTGAGTCGCGGGGAGGCGGCCCCGTGTCGTACACCTGCGCGGTCGAACCCGCCGGCGCGCGCGTGACGAGTAGCGCGGGCAAAAGCGTGCCCGCGGCCGTCGGGGGCACGGGGGCCAAAACCGGGTTCACATCGGTCACACCGCTCCCGGGCGGGCCGAACAGCGCCGACAGGTCCGTGCTGGACAGGAGCCAGAATTTGCTCGGGTCGATGAGCCCGAGTTCGCCGAAGTCGTAGTTCGTCCCGCGCTGTTGTAACCCGACCGGGATCGTGGTGATGATGTCGTTGCCCGCGATCCCGCCCAGGGTGCCGGCGCGGTCGAGGCCGTCCATCAGGTTCGGGGGCTGCGTCTCGGTCAGCACATACGTCCCGCCGAACATACCGCGGAAGAGGTAGTTCCCGTTCCCGTCCGTCACGACGAGGGCGAGCACCGTGCGCCCGGCGAGGTCGGTTCCCGTGAGCGCGACCGTTGCGCCGGGAACCCCCATCTCGCCGGGGTCGCGAACGCCGTTGTTGTTGGTGTCGATGTACACCGAGCCGGCGAGACTGGAGTTCGCGGCCAACTCGCCGAAGTTGAACGGCCCGCGGATCGGGAACGGGTCGAGTTCCACGTTGTCGAACCGGTCGTTGCCCACGATTACGGTGAACGGCGGATTCGGGTCGCCGTTCTGCTCGCGCCCGTCGATGTAACCCGCGGGCTGCGTCTCGACGAACGTGTACAGGCCCGGCGGGAGGATCGGGAACTCCCACCGGCCGGCGCCGTTAGTGAAGACCGTCAGCGCGCCGCCGGGGATGTCGGACGCGGTCAGCAGGCGCTCCAACGGGGTGCCGGTGAACGCGACCCCGGACACGGTGACCGCGACACCCGCGATGCCCGGCTCGCCCGATTCCAGCACCGCGTTGTCGTTCAGGTCAACGTAGACGAAGCCGAACGGGTCCGCGGGCGGGTTCTCGCCGAAGTTGTACTCGGTGCCGTCGTCACCGATGCCGAGCGCGACTTGGAGCTGGTTCTTCGCGGGCGACGAGCCCCGCGGCGCGCCCGCGACCGTTCCGACCGTATCGAGCCCGTCGTAGAACCCGCTTTGACCCGCATCAAAGACCGACGGCGGTTGAACCTCCCGAACGGTGTAAGTGCCCTCGGGCAACAGGTCGAAGAGGTACCCGCCCAGCGCGCCGGTGGTGGCGGTTCGCGGGAGCAGCGGGTTGCCGAGCGGGTCCGTGCCGGTGAGGACCAGCGTCACCCCGGCGATGCCGGTTTCCGGCTTCGCGCCGGTCGGCTCGCGCAGGCCGTTGATGCTGAAGTCGCGGTACACGAACCCCGTAAGCGCTGCCCCCAGGTAAGCGCCCGCGTCCACCGTGTTGTTCGTTTCTCCGATGGCGAGGGTGACCGGCGCCCGGCCGAGGGTGCGGCTGGCGTCGCTGTCGATCGTGTCGTCCGCCCCGACATTAAGGAGCGTGAAGACGTACCCGACCGGCGCGGTAAACTGCACCGTGTACGAACCCGGGCGCAGGTTGGCGAACGAGTACAGCCCGCCGCCACTCGTGGTTGTGGTGAGCGAGAACGATGAACCGTCCGGGTTCGTGCCCGCGAGGGTGACCGGCAACCCGCCGAGACCCGGTTCGCCGACGTCCTGGAGGCCGTTACCATTGAGGTCGTGCCACACAAAATCGCCGACCGTCGCCGGCGGCAGTTCACCGAAGTTGTAGTTCGCGGCGGCCGCGTTCGAGCCGAGCGGGATCGCAATTCCGGTGATCGCGTCCGCGTCGCGCGGGGTGCCACCCAGGGTGCCGGCGCCCCCGAAGAGTGTACCGGGCGTGTCGCGGCCATCGGCCCGGTTCACCGGCTGGTTCACCTGAGTGATGACGTACCCCCCGGGGCCGCTCGGACGCAACCCGGTGAAGCTGTAGGTTCCGGTCGTCGTCACGACCTGCACGCTCACCGCGTTCCCGATGTGGTCGGTGCCGGTCAGTGTCATCGTGACGGAGCCGGTGATGAGCGCCTCGCCCGCCCCCGGCTCGTAGATCCCGTTGTCGTTGAGGTCGGCGTAGATGAACCCGCCGATGCTGCTGCTGTTGACCGTGACCTGGGCCGGGTCGCTGTCGTTGTAGGCCCGGCCGCCGAGGAACTGGAAGTAGCTGGTGTAGTCGAGCGTGGCAGTGTTCGGAACGACGGCCCCCGGCAGCGGGGCGCCGGTCAGCCGGGCCTGATAAGTGATCGTCAGCGTCTCGCCGAGGGCGAGCAGGGCGACCACGGTCACGGTCGTGTCCCCGGTCCCGTTCCCGTTACTGACGAGGGCAACCGACGAGCCGGAAGCCGTAACGGTACCGGGAATCAGTTCCAGGTTGCCCGCGTTCAGCAGGTCCCGCACGGCCACTTCAAACGCGGGCGCGGTGGATTGGGGCAGGTGGGTGACGGTCACGGTGTAGGTGAGCACGTCCCCGGCGTCGGCACTGGCGGGCGACACGGACTTCTGGATGTCCAGTGCGGGCTCGACGATGTCGGCCACTGCGGTGTCGGAGATCGTACCGAATCCGTAGTTGAGCGTGGCGGTGTTGGTCACCTGCTGGCCGGAGACGTTTTCCGGCAGATCGGTGACCCGCCCGACCACGTCTACGACGATCTGATCGCGCGCGTCGGTGACGTTGTCGGGCGCGTTGACCACCGTTCCGAAGTTGAACGTAACTGTGGAACCGGCAACGACACCCGGCGCACCGACCGCCAGGGCGCTACCGGAGATGTTCCCGCCGATCGCGACCACCCGGGCCGATCCGAACACGACCGTCCCGCCGAACATCGTCGGCAGCAGGTCCATCAGATTCAGCGTCGAGGTGCCCTCGGGCACCGTAATGGTGAGTCGGTAGGTGACGGACTCGCCGACGGTCAGGTCGACGAGGGTCGGGTCGAACTGGTCGCTGCCGGTCAACGGGGTGCCGGTGCTGAGGATGTTCTTGTCCAGATCCGGGGTGACGATCGTGAGCGCGGCCGACGTGCTGCCGGAGTAGTCGTTGATGCCCCCGGAACCGTTCCGCTCACCGTCGGACGCGCCCGACGCGCCCGGCGTGACGGAATCCGTAGGGTTCACCAGCGTCCCGTTGCCGGGTAAACTGGTCCACGTCACGTTCGCGGTGTTCGTAATGGTTTCGCCCGACTGAACGCCCGCGGTCAAAACGACCTCGTACAAGACGCTAATCACGTCACCGGGATCGACACGGGCGAGTGTCACATCCGCGGTGGCGCCGGTCGAATTGTTTGTGAACCCTGCCACGAGTTGGACGCCGTTTCGGAACACGACGATACTGGCCGGGTCGATGACCATCTTGCCAGCCGGCGGGGTGTCGGTGAGTCGCACATCGTAGGCCGCGGACGTGAACCGGTCGACCCCGCTGGCGTAATCGACGCGGTAACGCACCCGGTCACCGGCGTCGTGCGGGTTCGTATCGGGCTGGTCCGGATCGGTCGGCGAAACTACGGACTTGCCTTCGACGACAATAACCGGCTCGGCGACCCGGAGCGTGGCACTGGCGGTGTTGCCGGTCACGACCCCGTTCACCAGCGTGGAGACCTCGTTCACCAGAACCGCACCGGCCTGGTTCCCCGCGCTGTTGGTAACGAGCGCGTTGAACTCGACGAGCACGAACTCGAAATCGTTGCTCGGGTCGGGCGGGTTGCCCACCATCCCGAGGTCGAACGTGACCTGCGTGCGCCCGCTGACCGTGGCGAGCGAGATCAGGCCCGCCGGGATGGGGAACTCCGGGGTCAGCGTCGTGACGTTGTTCTCGTCCCCGGTGAGGTAGAGGTCGGGTGGGAGCAGCGGGGCCGGGTCCGTCAGGTTCGAGGCAACGAGGTTGTCGCCGGCGTCGCTGACCAGGGCGACGAACCCGCTGCCGTCGGAGAGTAACTGCACCCCGGCCGGGAGCAGGTCCACGAACTGAAAGCTCGTCGGGGTGCCGAATTCCGGGATCGCCACCGTTACGCGGTAGCGGACGATTTCGCCCACGACCACGTTCGCGGGATCGCCGGTCGCGGTCTCCGAGGTCACCTTCACGGCTTTGAACAGTTGCGGGTTCAGAATGTTGATGTCCGCGCCGTCGGTGGCGACGTAGTCGTTCACGCCCCCGGCGCCGGTGCGCTCGGTCGAATCGGGGGTGAACGGCGAGCGCTGTCCGGGGACACCGTTGAGGCTCGTCCAGCGCACCGCCGCATCGTTCGGGATCACTTGCCCGACCGTCACGGTCGTGGCGACGTTGCCGACGACCGTGATGGTGATCGTCCGCGCGGCGTCCACCAGCAGGTCGAAGTCGCCGCCCGCGACGGTCCGGAGCACGAGCCGGTTGCCGTTGCCCGGGTCGGGCACCAGTTCAAAGTTCGCGCTCGTAACGATCCCCGTCGTATCAACGACGGTGAAACTCAGGTTCTCGAGCGGGGAACCGACCTGACCCGCGAGGAACAGGTCGCTGAAGGTCACGTCGAAAGCGTCGGCCGTGAACTGGTTCGCGCCGGGCACGTTTTGGAGCGTGATGGTGTACGCGAACGGGTCGCCCGCGTCGCCGGTATCGCCGGCGCCGTCCACTGACACGGACTTCGCGATCCGCACCTGCGGCTCGATGACCGTGACGTTCGGGGCCGCCGCGCTGATCGTGGGACCGCCCTGATAGGTCAGGCTCACCCCGTTGTTCACCAGATCGCCGGCGTTCGACTGCGCGTTGTTGACCACCACCGCCGTGTACACCAGTTCGATGACCTCCGGAACCGCGTTGCTGGAGTTGCCGTTGACGATGTTGCCCAGGGTCCAGGTGACGGTCCGGCCGCTGTTGGTGACGACCGGGACCAGGCCGCCGCTCAGAGTCACACCGCCCGGGAGAGTGCTCGAAACCATCCCGACGAAGGCCAGTTCCGGATCGAGGGTGTCCGTGAGGATCGCGCCAGGGGTGGTCCCCTCCGGCACGGTAATCCGCACGCGGTAGGTCACCAGCTCGCCGATGACGGCTTCGGTGCTCGCGTTGAACGTGTCCGCGATCTCGGTGCCGACGAGCGTTTTCGTCACGGTCGGGGCAGCGATCTGCACGGTGGCGTCGTCGGTGAGGCCGCCGGGAACGAAGTTCGGGCCGCCCTCGCTGCCGGCGTAGTTGGCCAGCGTCGCAACGTCCGTGATGATCTGGTTGGTCCGGTTGCCCGACGTGAGCAGGTCGAACGTGATGACGACGATGTTGCTGCCGTCCTGAACCGTCACCCCGTTGACCGAGCCGGGACCGATGGCCCCGCGACCCGCGGACGGGTCGCGGAGGCGGATGCCGCCGAGCTCGTCGAACGAGCCGTTCGACACCACGTCGAACGGGACGAGGGTCCCGGCCCCGTCGGTGACGCGCAGGTTGATGCCGCCCGGGGGCAGCGTGAAGCCTTCGGGGAGAGTATCGCGGATCAACAGGTCGAACGCCCCGTTCGGTCCGGACCCGGTGTTCTCGACCACCACTGCGAAGGTGACCAAATCGCTCTGGTCGACGTTGCGGAGGTTGCTGTTGATCGGCGTCGCGGCCAGGCCCGCGAAGCTGATGGTGCCGGTGAATCGCGCGCCGGCGGTGCCGGGGGCGTTGAACGCGACCGGACCGACCGCGCCCGGCGAGAAGGTGCCGTTCGGGTTGTTCGTGGCGACGACGCCCTTCGTGATGTTCAGGAGCGGCTCTTGCAGTACCACCTGGCTGATGGCGTCGCCCGTGACCGTCTCGAGCACCGTGTTGTTCGACCGCACCTGCGCGCCGTTGCTCAGCAGCAGTTGGTCGGCGAACGGGTCGGTGCTCACGGTGACCGTGAACAGGATGTCGATCGTGGCCGGCGCGTTGGTCGGGTCGTCGTAGGTGCCGTAATTGAAAATGACGCTGTTGGCGGAGGAATTCGGGCCGACCGTTGGCACAATGCCCGAGCGCGCGGTGAAGGTGTCGGCGGGGCCGAATTTCGCGCGCCCCGCCACCGGCACCGCGGCACTCACCACGTTGTCGATACCGGTCACCGCGCCGGTCGTGTCCACGTCGAAGATCGGCAGCGGCAAAAAATCCGTGACGGTCAGGTTGTCGACGTCGGCGGTGGGGAGGGAGTACCGCAGCCGGTACGTCACCGTGTCCCCCGGGGAGATCCTCGGGGTAGCGGAGGTGTTGAGTACACCGTTGATCGCGTAGACCGTCTTGACGAACGAGCCACTGACGGTCTTGTTGCTAGTGGAGCTGGTGTCGTCCTCGCTGTTGCCGTTGGGGGTCAGGTCGGTGACGTTGAGCAAGTCGCCCGAGATGGTGACGTTGTTGCTGATGGGATCGCCCTGGTCCAGTGACGGGTTCCCGGACGGGAAGTCGATCTCGTAACGGTCCTGAACGACGGTCCGAAACGTGATCGTCCCCTGTGTCGGGCCGAACGGCAGCGGCGGGTCCGACGTTGGCGGGCCGATGCCGGTTCCACCCACGGGGATCGCGCCGCCGACGAGCCGCCCGTTCGTCGAGAACCCGCGCGCGGCCAGCTCTGCGGACACACGCAATACCAACCGGTCGCTGCCACCGGTAACGTTTGGTGTCAGTGTGAAGTTGGCCGCGCCGAACGCGCCGGACGTGTTCCCGCCGGCGCCGTGCCCGTCGATCACGAATAGCGTCGGGGTGCCGGTGAACAACTGCCCGTCGCTGAAAAGGTCGGTAAGGACGATGTTCTGGAACGCGAAGTAGTCCGACACCTGGAAGTTGATGGTGTACTCGACCGTGTCGCCGGGGCTGAGGCCGGGCGCACCGGTGTCGACGACGACGCTCAACGTCTTCTGCGTCGCGATGGATTTTAGCGTCAGCGTGTGATCGTTTGCGGTTATATCGGACGTGACCGTTGTAGTCGGATCGCGCGGGTCGATGGGCGCCCATGTCGCCGACGCGCTGGCGTCATCAACGGCCGTCGTGTCGTCACCGGTGCTGGGGTCGATGATCGGCGAGAGCGGTGCGTCGATGCGCGGCACGTAGTAACTGAACGTCATCTGCGCGTCGACCGTGGCGGCGGTGCCGGTGACACTCGCGAACCGACGGGTCAACGTTCCGCCCGGGGCCGTGGTGGACGGCGTACTGATCGCGGTGGTCGCCCCGCTCGTGGACACCACGGAAACGAACTGCAGTTCGGGCGGGAGGACGTCGGTCAGGTCGAGGGCCGTTAGCGTCTGCCCGGTCGCGACGTCGACGCTCACACGGTACTGGCGCGGGAAGTTCGGGCCGGTGGTCGTTTCGTCCTCGGGGCCGAGGTACGTCTTCGTCAGGCGGAAGAGCGTCGGGGTGACCGACGAGGCCACCGGCGCGCCGATGAGTGACGGGTCGGTCGCCGGGTTGTCGAGCGCGTCGTTGCCGAACCGGAACCCGCCCTCCGCGCGGACCGGGAGCGGGACGTTCACATCGGCGAGGTTGCTCACCGCGGCAGTGATGACGATGTCCGCCGGAGGTTGGGCGGGCGTGAAACTACCGTATGGAACTTCCAGCACCACGAGTTGATCGCCCGGCTGGAAGCCGGCCGGCGGGGTGATCGTGACCGGTTGGCCGCTCGCGCTCTTCGCGAAGGGGTGCGGTACCCCGGCGGACGTGAGCGTGATAACGGTTGCCCGGACGGTGGTCCCGAGGTACGCGGCGCTGACGAACGTGATCCCGTCGTCGACCGCGGCCCCGGCCCCGTCGGCGCCGGTCGCGGGGAGGTACAGGTCCACGAACGGTCCGTAGCCCGTATCGGTCACCGAAGTGTTGTCGAAGCGAACGGTGAACGTGAGATTTTCACCGATCAGTGACTCGGCCGGGAGCCCGGTGAGCGTGGCCGTTGGAGCGGCCGCGGGCGCCGTGCGGTCTTCGAGTTGTTCACACAACAATCGCCACTTCTGGAACGTCCTCCTACGAGGTGCGGTTGGGGAGAGGTTCGCTCCCGTACCCCTCAAATGGCGCCCGAACATCCCCGACCCTCCGAGAGCTTCAGGAAACTGTTGGGGGCGATGTTGGAGGCCGACGTTACACCAGTATCCCGAAGGGGCCACTCAGCGACCCCAAGTTTTTGCCCGAGTGATACTAATGTTTTGACGAGTTGCCGGATTTTTCGACATCTGCGATATGCTACGACTTGGTCGGTGGCTGGTTCGTCCATCGAAACCACTGTTCCCAGTTCGGCTTTGCCGATTTTGGATATCGCTCACTTTCTCCTCGCCTCTATAGTCGCGCGGCCGGTACGTTACCAAAATCGCCGCGGGCTCCCGCTTCCCCTCGGGCGCCGCGATCTCGGTCCGTCGGGAAGAAGTGAGTTCCTTGGTGTCGGACTTGTGGACCGGCCCGTTTTCTCAACCGGAGTTTTGCACCATGCGTTCGCGCCTCCCCTACCGAGCCGCGCTGGTCGCGGTCGCCTTCGCGCTCGGGTTCTACGGTTCGGTCCCCGCTCCTCTGACCGCACGCGCGCAGAAGGTAGAGAAGATCGACCCGCTGCCCTCCTGGAACGAGGGCGCCGCGAAAACCGCGATCCTCGACTTCGTCGCGCGAACAACCAAGGAGGGCTCGCCGGACTTTGTCCCGGCGCCCGAGCGGATCGCGGTGTTCGACAACGACGGCACCCTGTGGCCCGAGAACCCGCTCCCCTTCGAGCTGGCCTTCACGTTCGACGCCGCCAAAGCCCGTGTAGCGAAGAAGCCCGAGCTGAAAGACACGCCCGCGTACAAGGCGCTCGCCGAGGGCGACATCTCCGCGCTGGCCGCAGATCACCACAAACTTCTCATGCAACTCGCACTCGACACGCACGCGGGCATGACGACCGACGAGTTCCACAAATCGGTCGCGGACTGGATCGCGACCGCGAAGCACCCGCGCTACAAGCGGCTCTACGCGGACTGCACGTTCCTACCCATGCAGGAGGCCCTGAAGCTGCTGCGGGCGAACGGCTACAAGACGTTCATCGTCTCCGGCGGCACGGTCGAGTTCATGCGGGTCTGGGCGGAGAAGGTGTACGGCATCCCGCCCGAACAGGTCGTCGGAACCACCTTCAAAACGAAGTACGCGCTGGTCGACGAGAAGCCCGCGCTCACGATCCTGCCCGAGATCGCGCTGATCGACGACAAGGCCGGTAAGCCGGTCGGCATCCAGCAGTTCATCGGCCGGCGCCCGGTGATGTGCTTCGGCAACTCCGACGGCGACCACGAAATGCTCCAGTGGACGACGGTCGGGCGCAAACCGAGTTTCGGGCTGATCGTCCACCACACCGATGGTGACCGCGAGTACGCCTACGACGCGAAGCCGAAGAGCAGCGGGAAGCTCGTCGAGGCACTGGAGGCGGCACCGAAACGCGGGTGGACCGTCGTGGACATGAAGAAGGACTGGAAGCAGGTCTTCACGTCCGAAAAGTAATCCCTTCGGGCCGGGCTCGATCTGCCGCTTCTTATTCACGAGAGGCGCCACCGTGGCACGTCTCGTAGTGGTTCTCGCGAGTTAAATTCGGCGCCGCTAAAGCAGGGCTCAAGGCGATCACTCTGTGAGTGAACGCCTCCAGGAGATAGTTCTGGTGCGCCCGAAGGAGCCAAAACGCGCGAAGTGACCGGAGTTCCCCGGCCGTGCCCGCATCAACCGTTTGGGACCGAACCGATGGACGCGATCGCGAACGTGCCGATGTGGGCGCTGGTGACCGGCCTGTTGGCCCTGATGACGGCGGCCAACGAGTGCGGGTTCCGGCTCGGGCGCCGGTACCACCGGGGAGAACCGGAGCCGGCCCGCGCGGTCTCGACCGCGCTCAAGGGGAGCGTGTTCGGGCTGGTCGCCCTGTTACTGGGGTTCTCGTTCTCGATGACCGCGAGCCGGCACGAGGCGCGCCGGAAGGTGGTGCTCGACGAAGCGAACGCGGTCGGCACCTGCTACTTGCGGGGCGGGCTGCTGGCAGATCCCGAACGCGCGCGCATCCGGGACGCGCTGCGCGGGTACGTCGCGGTGCGGTTGGAGCACTTCGAGAAGGGTCTCGACCCGGAGGAATACCGGCGCACCAGCCGGGAAATGGACCGCCTGCTCGCCGAGGTGTGGGCGGCGGTCGAAGCCGCGACGCGGAAGAACCCGGAAGCGGTTCGCACGAGCCAGATCGTTCCCGCCGCGAACGAGGTGCTCGACCTCAGCAGCACGCGCGCCTGGGCGACCCGGAACCACCTGCCGGCCCCGGTACTGGTGCTGCTCGTCGCGAGCGTCGCGGTGGCGAGCCTGCTCATGGGGCACTCGTCCGGCCAAGCCGGGAAGCGGCACACGGGCCTGTGGGCGGCGCTCAACGTGCTGCTGGTGCTCGTGCTCTTCGTGGTGCTGGATTTCGATCGGCCGCGGCGGGGGCTCATCCGGGTCGATCACACCCCGCTGGTCGAACTGAAGGCGAGTTTCGACGGGCCGCCGAACTGAGGGCTTCACGCGAGGCCGTCCGGAGGGTCGAACGTGAAGACCCGTTCGGTGCTTCGGGCACGATCCGTCTGGGAGGGGCGCTCGCCGAACAACCGGCGGTAGTCGGCCGCGAAGTTACCGAGGTGATGGAACCCGTACCCGCGGGCCACGTCGGAGATCGCGGCCGCCGGGTCCGCCTTCAGGCCCGAGCGGACCGTGTTGAGCCGCACGGCCTTGTAGTAAGCCATCGGGCCGAGCCCCAGGCGCTCGTGGAACGCCAGGCGCAGCGTCCGGTCACTCACCCGTAGTTCCTTACACAGATCGATCGCCCCCAGTGGCTCGCGGAGGTGAGCCCGCATCAACTCTTCGGCCCGCCGCACGAGCGCGGCGAGCGAAAGCGCGGAGCGCCGGGCGACCCCCACGGGCGCGACCCCCGCGACGACCGCCCGGACGCACTCTTGTTCGAGCTGGTGCCCCTCGCCGGTCGCGAGCAGTGCGGGGTCCGCAACGGCCCGCGCGAGCAACTGGAGGATCTTGTTGTGGACCCTCGAGTACGCATCGGGGGCCGGGACCAGTGCGTCCCACGTCGTCGGCCACGCGCCGGCCGCGCCGCCCGACAAGCTCCGCGCCGCTTCTTCCATGAAGTCCGCCCCGGCCGAGATTCCCGTACTCGTACACCGCCGTGCGGTGTAGTGGTTCGTCTCGGTGTCGGGGCCGTGGACGACGAACTGACCCGGATCGAGGCGCCGACCCTGCCAGATCCCGCCCGCGTTCGCGGGCGTCACGGTGTACAGGCTGAACAGCCCGGGGGCGCCGCGCCCGCGCGCGAGAACCGTTTGGTTCAGATCGACCGAGACGATCCGCCCCGCGCGCCCGCGCGCCAGGCTCAGGGTGCCGTCGAACCGGCCCGAAGAGAGCTGCTCGAACCGCCCGCTCCACCCTGAATAGAACGCCGCGAGCTGGTCGAAGTCTGAGAGGCTGCGGGCGAGCGCGACGGGGGGTTGCGCCGGGAAGGACCCGCGCGGGATAGACATGGCGGTTCTCTACCTGTTCAGATACGCAGATCGATCGACCGACCGTCGCGTGGCCCTTTGCCGCTTTTGGATAGTTTAGGAAAATTCATTCGCTCTCGGTTTATCTCGCGGTTAAAGGTACACCTCACGGGCGGCGCGTGACGTTCGATCTCTCACTTCTCTTCTTCATGAAATTGAGGATACACCATGTTAAACCGCTCGAATCTCGTTTCCGTGTTCTTGGTCGGCGTCGGGGTCGCGCTCGGCTGGGCGTCAGCGTCCGGCCACCTCCGGTTCTCGAATGACGCGACTACCTCGGCGGACGCACCCGGGGGGGGCTGCGCCCGCCGGCGCACCGGCGGGCACCTCGTGCTGCGACGCGGGCGCCAACGCCGCGGACCTCGCCGCGCTCGCCGCGCACAATCAGAAGGTGACAGCCAACGCTCAGAAAGACGGGAAGAAGCCGAACATCTGCATCATCTGGGGTGATGACATCGGGCAGTCGAACATCAGCGCCTACTCACACGGGGTCATGGGCTACAAGACGCCCAACATCGACCGCGTAGCGAAGGAAGGCATGATGTTCACCGACTACTACGCGGAGCAGAGTTGCACCGCGGGCCGGGCCTCGTTCATCACCGGCCAGCACGGGATGCGCACGGGGATGACGAAGGTCGGCTTGCCGGCCGCGACCCTGGGGCTCCAGAAGGAAGACCCGACCATCGCGGAGATGCTCAAGCCGCTGGGGTACGTGACCGGGCAGTTCGGGAAGAACCACCTCGGCGACCGGAACGAGTTCCTGCCGACGGCCCACGGGTTCGACGAGTTCTACGGCGCGCTTTACCATCTGAACGCATCGGAAGAACCCGAGCACCCGGATTACCCGAAAGATCCGGCGTTCTTGGCCAAGTACGGGCCGCGCGGCGTCCTGGATTGCAAGGCCACAGATAAGGAAGACCCGACCGTCGACCCGCGGTTCGGCAAGGTCGGCAAGCAGACCATCAAGGACACCGGCCCGCTGACCAAGAAGCGGATGGAAACGATCGACGACGACGTGGCGAATCGGGCGGTGGACTTCATCCAGCGCCAGGCGAAAGCCGACAAGCCGTTCTTCGTGTGGGTGAACTTCACGCACATGCACGCCCGGACCTACGCCAAGCCCGAGAGCAAGGGGCAGGCGGGCCGGTGGCAGAGCGAATACCACGACGCGATGATCGACCACGACAAGAACGTCGGCACCGTGCTCAAGGCACTCGACGACGCCGGCATCGCGGACAACACCTTCGTCATGTACTCGACCGACAACGGCCCGCACATGAACACGTGGCCGGACGCCGGGATGACCCCGTTCCGCAACGAGAAGAACACGAACTGGGAAGGTGCGTATCGCGTCCCCGCTATGGTGAAATGGCCGGGCAAGATCAAGCCGGGCACCGTTTCGAACCAGATCGTCGGCCACCTCGACTGGCTGCCGACCCTTCTGGCCGTCGCCGGCGATACCGAAGTCACCGACAAGCTGCTGAAGGGTTACAAGGTCGGCGACATGAGCTACAAGATTCACCTCGACGGCTTCAACCTTGTGCCGTACCTGACGGGCCAAGTGAATAAGTCGCCGCGCGACTCTTTCATTTACTGCAACGACGAACAGCAAGTCGTCGCCCTGCGGTACGACAACTGGAAACTCGTGTTCATGGAACAGCGCGTACAGGGCACCCTGAAGGTGTGGGCCGAGCCGTTCGTGTCGCTCCGCCTGCCGCTGATGTTCAACCTGCGTCTCGATCCCTACGAGCGCGCCCAGATCACGTCGAACACCTATTACGACTGGATGTTCAGCCACGCTTTCCTGATGGTCCCGGCACAGGATTACGTCGGCAAGTTCCTGACGACGTTCAAGGACTACCCGCCGCGGCAGAAGGCCGCCAGTTTCAACCTCGACGAGGTCATGCGGAAGCTGCAAGAGAGCGGTGGCAAGTAACCGTAGGGCGATCGCAAAAGCGGTCGGGAACACCACCCGGCCGCTTACTACTTCGATGAGTTCACATCATGTCTGTCCGCAACCGCCGGCGCCGACTCGAGGCGGCTCCGGCTCTCGCTGCAACCACACCGCCCGCTGCGCCGGTGGCCGCGCGTCTTCCTTTATGTCGCGCTGGCGGTGACCGCGTTCGGGGGCGCGCATGCGGCTATTGAGCTAGTGTGTCTGATCGATGAGTCGAATTGTGCTGATGAATGCCGGCGAGTTCGAGATGGGGGCCGTGGGTGACACGCCGAACAAGACGAGTAGCCGGCCCGCTCCCCAATCGCGTGACCCGCGGCGGATCGTCCCCATGTCACGTCACGTACTGCGAGAGCTATTACCCCGGCTGCGCCGCAGAGCCGCCACCGGCATGTCACACCTCAGTTTCCGGTGCGTGATTTCTAAATCCGACTGGGAGAACCGCAAATAACACTACACATCGTTCGTGCTGCGTGCGCCCGCTCCGAGAGCGGACCGGGGCGCAACGGGTACCGAATGAGGCCGCGATCCACGCGGCTGGGCTTATCCGTCAGAACGAGTAAGTTGAGACCAGTTCAGGCGTCAATCTGAACGCCGAACTGATCGACCCGGTTCGAGCCCCAGCGCGATCACCGTCCTATCTCGTGCCCGATTGACGGTCGGAATCCGATCCGTGAGGGCAGGCGCCGTGTCGGAACGCCCGGCCCGGCAAGCACCGTTCCACTCATCGCAGAGGCCACGTGATGTTGAAAAAGGCAGTCGCGGAACTGATCGGGACGTTTTGGCTGACGTTCGGCGGGTGCGGCAGTGCGGTACTTGCCGCCGCCGTATTCATCCAAGAGGGGACGAGCCCGATCAACATCGGGATCGGGCTCGTCGGGGTGTCGCTCGCGTTCGGGCTGACGGTACTGACGATGGCCTTCGCCATCGGCCACATCTCGGGGTGCCACCTGAACCCGGCGGTGACCGTGGGGTTGGTCGTTGGTAAGCGGTTCCCCGCCACCGGTGCGATCCCGTACATTCTGGCGCAGGTCGCCGGGTCCGTGCTCGGCGCGTTCCTGTTGTTCGCGATCGTGAGCGGGAAGAGCGGGTTCACGGGGCTCGAAGACAGGGCCGGGGTGTTCGCGACCAACGGGTTCGGGGACTTCTCACCCGGAAAATACTCGCTCGTCGCCTGCCTCACGGCCGAAGTCGTACTTACGGCGGTCTTCCTGTTCGTCATTCTGGGCGCGACGGACCGTCGCGCCCCGGCCGGTCTCGCGCCGATCGCGATCGGACTCGGACTCACGCTCATCCACCTGATCGGAATCCCGGTCACGAACCTGTCGGTGAACCCGGCGCGCAGCACCGGTCCGGCCCTGGTCACCGCGTTAAACGGCGCCGTCACTCCGATCACTCAGTTGTGGTTGTTTTGGGCCGCACCGATCTTGGGCGCGGCCGCCGGAGCGTTCTTGTACCAGTTCGTTGCGGACGAGCCCTCTGTGCCGGTGAAGTAACGGGCGCGAGGGACGTCGGGAATCGGCTAAAAGGGCGCGAGTTGACCCGGATTCGGGTACGGAATTTCAGAACAGGATCTGGAGCCGCAGCCCGGTCGTGATCGTGGTGTTCACGTTGATCGTGCTCGGGGTGGCAACCTGGAAATCGTAAGTCATCCGGCACCAGGGCGTGATCGCGTAGTTGTAGAACAGTTCCACCCCGTGCTCGTCCCGCTGCGGTGCGAACGGCCGGGCGAGCGCCTTGAAGTTGTCGCTCAGGCCCAGGTAGTAGTACCCGACTCCGAACGTGTCCAACTTGCGCCCGGGGATCATGCTGCGCCCGCCGACCCCGCCGTTGGCCACGAACCGAACCGGGTTCGGGTTCCCGTCCGAGATGCCGAACTGCCCGAACAGCCCCCAGTTCCGCTTCTCGTCGCACTCGTCCACCCAGAGCGATTGATAGAAGTTGGCGTACACGGACCACGAACCCGTCTCGAGCGGGGTGACCGGGTCGCGCGCCACCAGGGACCGCAGGAACGGAACGTTCAGGTACGCGGCCGGGTCGAACGACCGGTACTTCGCGGTGCTGTACGTCCCGCCGAAGTTGTACGCACCGGGCCGGTCCAGGAACTTCGTGCGGAGCACCAGGTCGGGCACCAGGACCACGCCGCGGTCGTACAAGTTCTGCAACCCGCTGGTCGCCCGCTCCTCCGGGTCGAACACGGTGAGCGTGAACACGGGTTCGAGATCCTTGAGCACCGCGAACCCGACCCCGGCGGCCGCATACGGGATCGTCCGGGCAACGATCGGGTTGAACACGAGGGACGTGTTCTGGAACCCTTCGAGGCCCGGCTTGTTGGTCCCCAGACCGGGGCTGTAGCGCAGCGGGTACTCGTCGAGCGTATTGATCTTCCCCGCGTAAACCGCGAAGTTCTCGCTGAGGGCCTGCGTGAGCTTGAGTCCGGTGATCGACGTGATGCTGGTCGTCGGGTCGGGGAAGTTCATCGCGATGTTGCTGGGCGCGAGCAACCCGTCGATCCCGTTGACGTCCTGTCCGTACCGGGTCTCCGTGTGCATGTTCAGGAACAGCCCCTTCCACAGCCCGAGCTTCTGCCCGTCCACGTTGAACAGGTAGTCGAGCTTCCCGCCGTACTCCCACGAGCGCTCATTTCCCCCGGCCGCGACCCCCTGATAGAACTGGGTCGCGAACAGATCGAAGGTCAACCCGCGGTTGGCCAGGGCCGAGCGCGTGCCCCACCAGTCCCCGGTCAGCCGGAGCCGAGAGGAGAGGTCGCCGGCATACGGGTTCGCCGGGGCCGCGGCCTCCGTAACTACCGGTTCGGAGGGGAGGGGCACCACTTCCCCCTGTGGTGGCCCCGCACTCGCGGCCGGAGCCGGAACGGGAGGAGCTGCCGGGGGGGGGCTGTCCGATCGCGAGCGCGCCGGAGAACAACAGCACCACGACCGCAATCACGACCTGTCGGAAGTCGGCGCGCATAACGAACCTCCGTGCCCCACTGCCGGGCGCGCAACGAGTGAGAAGATGAGCTAACGAGGTTATCGGACCGCGGCGGAAACTGCGTAACGTGCGATCACAGCTTGCATCAGAACGTCGCGGTGTTTGGGGAAACTGGTCCGTCTCGGCAAGACGTATTCCGCGCCGCTTTTGAGCCGAGGGCGGTGGATCGGCTTCATCCTTTAGAGCAATTTTAGGTGGTGCCCTACTTTCGTTGCACGGCCGGGAGCGTCAGCCCATCTCGCAACGACCACACGTGATCGGTCAACCCGGCGGCCATCGCCGGAGTTCTCGCTCGCCAGCGGCCGTCATCACTCTTCACGCGCAGGGTGCGCACGGGCCAACAGAAGTTGTAGCTGAAGTAACTGAACGCCGTTGCCGCGCGATGCGCGTCCCAGTCCTTCGAGAACGCATAGCTCTTGCCCACCTTGCGGCCGCACCGGTTCCGATCGGTCCCGTTGTGGCGCTCCACGAAGCACGGTTCACCGACCGGCTGACCGTCGAGGACGCCAGCGCCTGAGCCACCGCCGCTGCGGTCCCGAGCACCATCCGCGTACTCACCGATACCACACGGTTGTTCTCGCGCTCCTTGTGAACGGTCTCGTAGGTGAGCGCCGGGGCATCACGACGTGCGCCTTGCGGGGGCGGCCCCGTCGCCCGGTTCGTGGCGGGAGCACCAATTGGCCGTAGGTCGCACGGGAAGCACTACTGGCAGTCGAACTTCATCAAGCGAGTGTTCAATCCGATCAAGAGAAAAGCCGCCCAAGGCTGGGCCACGCCGTACACGTTCTGCCACACGATGGCCACGCTGCTGCTCCAGGCCGGGGTTCCGGTAAAAGTGGTGTCCGAGCGACTCGGGCACGAGGACGTGATGACCACGCTCCGCACCTACGCCCACGTGATGCCGAACGACCAGGGCCGGGCCGCGGACACCATGCAGGCGTTGATGCGAGCGGCCAAGAAACCCTAACTCCCCACCGACTCCCCACGATCGATTTTGGTGGCGTTATAAACGACGCAACTCCTGACATAATCAGGAGTTGCGAGTGCGCCCGCTGGGACTCGAACCCAGGACCAACGGATTAAAAGTCCGTTGCTCTACCAACTGAGCTACAGGCGCTTACTTCAATTTCTGGGCAATTCGCTTCGTTGCTACGAATTTGACACCAGATATCCTCGGACGCACCAAAGACAGTTGCAACGCCTCTGGTGAGAGCCACAACCACCGTCTCGCAGGAACGGGAGCCATGTCTGAGAGTGATTCTATTGCGCACGGCACGCCGATCAAGCGGGACAAACCCTACCCGGATTTCCCTCTATTTCCGCACGCCACGAAGCTCTGATGGTGCGACTCACAAGTCGTGCGACAAATTCGGTCACGGTGTACGCCGACGCCCTCTCCTCGTACCGGGTCGTATTCCCCCAGAGCCCGGCACTGGGCCGTGGGCAAGGACACGGGCCTTACCGCCCATATCGAGCGCTTCGGGCTGACGCTACGGCAACGATGTGCCCGCTTCGTCCGTAAGACCCTCACGTTCTCCAAGTGCCCCCAGGAATCACCCCGGCCCCTTATGGCACTTCATACGGCTGTACAACGAATCCCGACCGTAGGGCCACTACCCGAACGGCGTTGATTCCCGCCGCTACCGGCGGGGACTCGATGACTCAACTGGGTTTCGCCCGACCAAGAGGACCGGCCGGCCGGGATCGACTTTAGCGCCTGATGTAAGAAATCAGGCGCGCCGAGGCTTCCATCACGCGGCCCGGTACAAGTGGAGTTGCCCGTCGAGCCAGCGGACCCGCTCCAACAGATCGGCCCGTTCCGCGGCCCAGAGGGTCCGTTCCGCGACCCGGTCCGCGGCCTGCTCCTCGACCCGGGCGACCCAGCCCGCGCGCTCGGTGGTCCACATGACCCGCTCGGCGGCCCAGGCCGCGCGCTCCGCGTCCCACATGGCCCGCTCCGCGAGCCGTTCCGCCGGCACGTAGGGTTCGTCGAACAAGTTAATCGGCAACTGGAGCCGGGGAACCAAGTGCGCGTCTTCCGCCCGGACGTAATAGCGGTTCAGCCCGTCGAACGTGGCGAACAGGTAGTCGGCCGCGAGGACCAGGGGCTCCCAGGGGCCGTGGTTCGGGGTCGAGCGCTCCGACTCGGTCGCTTCGATCACCAGCACCACCGGGCGCCAGCGGCTGAAGTCGGCCCCGCGGAGTACCGACAATTCGTGCCCCTCGACGTCGATCTTGAGGAAGTCGATCGGGCCGCGCACGTAGCGCTCGCACACTTCGGCCAGGGTAACGGCCTGGAGCGTGCGGCTGATAACGGGAACCCCGGCCTTCTTGAATTCGGCGGCCAGGGCCGCGTCCGGGGTGGACAGGAGCGGCCGGTCCGGGAACTCGTAGAACGTGACGTCGTGGCGCGCGTCTGACAGGAGCGCGTTCACGTTGATGTCCCGCGGGCGGGCGGCGCTGAGCGCGGCGAAGTACCCGGCCTGCGGTTCGATGTTGATCCCGTTCCACCCGCGATCGTAGAACCATTTGGTGACGGACAGTTCGACCGGGTCGGCCGCGCCGATGTCGATGTAGAACCCGACCGTACCGGGGAACACGCGGTTGAGGAGGACGTCTTCGCGGTTCTGGGCGTAAGAAACGTTCGGCATGATGTGCTCTCACCGGGACCGGGGTGGGACGTTAGGCCGCACGGGACTGCTGGGCCGATACCTGTCTCTGGAGCGCGGCCACCTGTTGTTCCAGGCGCACGAGGCGCGCGCGGTCGGCCTGCTGGCGGTCGAACAGCAACTGCAGGCGGACGTCGACCCGCGCGATGAGCGGGCGCAGCAGCCGCACCAGCACCTTGCGAAGCCGTGGGGTGACCGGCCGGAACGCCACCCGGACCAAGTCCTTTGCCCGCGCACGCAGTCCCATCTCGCCCCTCCACCGCACAGCCGAGTAGAACCCGTCGATCCCCGTGGATATCGTTTCTGGGTGATTGACGCAAGCCGAGCTCGCGGCGGCTCGCGGCGGCGGTCGGGAAATTTGGAGAAGCGCGGGCGCCCGGGTGGGACGCGACCGGCACGGGGAACGTGAAAGGTGGTGGGGGCGTGCAGCCACGGGTCGGGGCGGCGGGATCCGAGAACCGGTTATTCCAGCGGGGCCGCAACCTTCGCCCAACTCGCGGAACGCACGCCCGGTTCGATGAGGAGCCGGGCCACCGTGTCCTGAATGGCCCGGTCGTTCTCCGGGGTCGCGGTCACGTCCGCGCGGAGCACGGTCTTTTTCTTCTTCGGCTTGCCGACCGCGGTGCCCGTTAGCACCACGCCGGGAACCGAACCGAGGTGCCGGGCGAGCACGGAGCGAACGAGCGAGTGGTCGCGGTCCTGACACGTCACGCGCAACTGGTAGTACGCCGGGGTGCTCTGCAACCGCGACTTGCGCTGGTCGACCCATTTTGCGATCGGCTTCAGTCCCAGAACGACCAGGAGCACGAACCCGGTGCCGATGGCCGCGTGCAGCCCGAACCCGATGCCGGCCATCGTGCCGACCGCGGCGCTGCACCACAGCCCGGCCGCAGTGGTCAACCCGCGGACGTTGGTGCCTTCCTTGAGAATCACGCCGCCGCCGAGGAACCCGACGCCGCTCACGATGTAGGACGCGATCCGCGTGGGGCTGTTCGTATCGCCCTGGAGTTGCGTGAGTGTGACAAAGAGGGCCGCACCGGTGCTCACGAGTGCGTTCGTCCGCAGCCCGGCGGGGTGCTGACGGAGCTGCCGCTCCAAACCGATCACGGTACCGAGGAACGCGGCCAGCGCTACGTTCCCAGTGAAGTTCAGCAGGTCCAACGCGGGCGCTCACTTTCTCGGCCGCTAATCCGATTTCGGTGCCATCGTAGCGAGCCGAATGAGCCGCGACCGCTAGGGAGCGGGAGGCGCTACCGCTCCCTAGCGGTCGCGGCTCGTTACGAAAAACTGCTCGGCCACCGTTGTTCCTTCGAGCCACCTCGCGGGGCAGACCAAAGCCCGTTCCGCTCACATCCGCGCGAGGATAGCGTCCGTGAACGCGGTGGTCCCCGCGGTGCCGCCGATGTCGCGGGTGCGGACCTTCCCCTCGGTCAGCACGGCTTCCACCGCCTTCTGAATGCGCGCGGCGGTTTCCCCCTCGCCGATGTCTTTCAACAACTCGATGGCCGGGAGGATGAGCGGCAACGGGTTGCCCACGTCCGGCGGAACGCTCTCGTGGGACGCGCCGTACACGGCTTCGTACACGGTCACGTCCGTACCGCTGTTGATCGCGGCCGTCGTACTCACGCCCCCGACCAGCCCCGCGCCCAGGTCCGAGAGCAGGTCGCCGTACAGGTTGCCCGCGGTGAGCACCTCGAACTGCTGCGGGCGGCTCACGAGCTGGTTGCAGGTGTTGTCGACGATCAGGTCTTTCGCGGCGATGTCGGGGTAATCGCTCGCCACGCGCCGGAAGCATTCGAGGAACAGCCCGTCGGCCATTTTCAGGATGTTCGCCTTGTGGATGCAGTGGACCGTTTTCCGGCCGCGCTTGCGCGCGGTCTCGAACGTGAGCCGGAAGAACCGCATGCACGCGGCCTCGGTCACGATCTTGAAGCTCTGTACGACGCCGGGCACGATCTCGTGCTCGCTCGCGGTGTACAAGTCTTCGGTGATTTCGCGGAACAGGAGGAAGTCGACGCCGGTGAACCGGCTCGGAATCCCCGGCAGGTTGTGGACCGGGCGCATCGACGCGAACAGCCCGAGCTTGCGCCGGAACGCGACGTTGTAGTTCGTGGGCACGCTGGGGCCGTGCGCGGTCGGCATCCCCGCGCCCTTCGGCTGGAGCAGCTTCGTCTTGAGCGCGATCCCGCACGCGCGCACCGCGTCGAACGTGGGCTTCGGCAGCGCGTCCGCGCCGTGCTCGAGCGCCATGCGGCCCGCGAGATGGACCTCGAACTCGATCGGCACCTTCGCGGCCTCGAACAGCCGCCGCACCGAGAGTTCCTGGTCCTCGCCCAGCCCGCCGCCCTGAACGAATATCACCTTGCGCATCGACGTCCCCCGTGGCCTCGCGTCGCGGCTATCTTACAAAGGCGGGGCGGAAGAGCAGCCGCGGATCAACGCAGATAAACGCAGATCAGAAAAGAACATTGGATTTGGCGGACCGGAGCGGGATCACTGACCCACCAAACCCACGGTGCCGTTTGTCTCTTCCATCACGGAACTGTGTTTTGATCCGCGTTTATCTGCGTTGATCCGCGGCCACTCTTCGTTCTCTTCTTCCTTACTCCTTTACAATCGGTGCCGGATCGCCCACAGGTCGGGGAACACGGGGTGGAACAGTGAGCGCTTCAGGAACTCCACGCCGAGCGAGCCGCCGGTGCCGCGCTTGCTCCCGATTGTGCGCTCCACCAACTTGATGTGCCGGTAGCGCCACTCCTGGAGCCCCTCGTCGAAATCGGTCATCAGCTCGAAGAGAATTTCGAGATCGGGCTGGCTCTTGTAGAGGCGCAGAATCCCTTCTTCCACCGCCTCGTCGGGCAGCGTCGGTTGGGTGCGGTCGCGCGCCGCGAGGTGCTCGGGAATCGCGACCCCGTGGTGCCCGAGGTACGTGTAGAACGCATCCACCACCGACGGCTCGTTGAGGCGCTTCACGAGTTGGTCGTAGCTCGCGGTGCCGGGCTTCTGGTGCTCGAGCATCTCGGCGCGCTTGTAGCCGAGCAGGAACTCCATTTCGCGGAACTGGCTCGACTGGAACCCGGACGCCTTATCGAGTCGGTCGCGGAAGCTGTTGAACGACATCGGCGTGAGCGTCTCGACGATGTCCACCTGCTCCACCGCGACCTTCATGATCGTGCGGGCGCGCTTGAACGTGCCGATCGCGGGGTAGGTGCGGCCCGCGACGAAGTCCGCCTTCACCTTGTCGAGTTCGTGTAGCAGGAGCTTGAACCACAGTTCATACGCCTGGTGAACGACGATGAACAGCAGTTCGTCGTGTTCGGCCGGGTCGGACCGCGGCTTCTGGAGCGCGAGCAGTTCCTCGACGTGCAGGTAGTCGGCGTAAGTGAGGTCCACGACAAACTCCCGTTGTGGCGACGGGGGTAACTTACGCGCGGCGCGGGCGTTCGCCTTTCCCCCGGGACCGCGGACGCCCCCACCATTGCGTCCGGCGCGATCGTCGCAACGGTGGTGGACGTAACTGGCATCCTGATCTTCTTTTCCGCCGCGTGGGTCATTCTGCTGCGAGGTTCTGACGAGCGGCTGAAACGGGAGTTTCAGTTAAACAGGCGATTGATTGCCACCCGCGCGGCTAACATTGGCTAACTTTTTTGCCCCCCCGCCCATTGTTAGCCAATTGCCACAAATACAAGAAGGCACAGTACAAAGGGCGTGCAGGGCACACGAGCGCACAGGGCTCCCGCCCTGTGCTACGTAAGACGGCCCCTCCGGGGCGAAGACCAACACCTCGGCGAAGACATCAACCTTCAATGCCTTTCCGCCCCGGAGGGGCCGGCGTTTGTAGCACAGGGCGGAAGCCCTGTGCATCTCCCACCCCGTGCGCCCTGAGCCTCCTTCTAATGGCAGAACTGGCTCGTGGGTGCGGGTTCGTGGACTTTTGGCGCGCGGTCCCACCTCGTTGTCCACCCTTGGCCATAGCGCAAATATGCGCTATGGCCAGCGCAAGTCCTTGTGGCGCAACGACCGGTCACACCGGCCACCCTGGTCACACCCTTTTGGAAATCTCTGGTGCGCACCGACCACCATTCCGGGAAACCCACTGGTCTGCTGATCGCGGGGAGCAAATACTGGGCGCGTGGTTCCCGGTGTTGCCCTCATTACAAGAGGAAAACACATGATTCGCGATTAAGCACATCTTGTCGAATTGGTACATATAAGAATGTTTGAGTTGACTGGAAGAAAAGTGACCCGAGTGGCCGGTTACCCATTTTCTATCGCGGTGTTTGCCGCCATAGAAAGGGTGTGACCAGGGTGGCCGGTGTGACCAGTCGTTGCGCCACAAGGACTTGCGCTGGCCATAGCGCAAATATGCGCTATGGCCAAGGGTGGACAACGAGGTGGAGCCGCGATCATCCGAAACTCAAAGTGGCCGCGCCAGTCGCAGTGCCCGGTGTGCTCTTTTGACACAGGAGGCTGTGCTAGTTAGGCGCTGCGGTCCCAGGAAGCACGCGGCGCGCCCGACACAGCGATCGGCACGGTCGGGTTTTGGGATCGGTCACGCACCGGTGGTGGCCGGCGGATGTTGCACGAGTGCCCCCTCCCCAGATTATACTCGACATGAGCGAATGTTCAAAAACTGCGATCCGTAAATTTACTGAGCTGAAAATTTGCTGGCCCTTAATTTGCAAATTACAATGTGAATGATTCGATCCTTCATCTTGATTCGAGAATCCAATTTCCCTTCCCTCCTATCGAATAATGACATGGGGTGGTGTGCAACCCGCCCCAGAAAGGGGAATCGCTCTGATGTTTAGCTCTTTGAAATTGGGCCGACTGTTCGGCATTGACCTATACGTTCACTCGACGTTCTGGCTGCTGCCCCTGTTCGTTTTGTTGTCCGGGGCCGGATCGAGCGCCGGGGAAGTCACGTCCGAAGTGCTGTTCGTGTTCGCGGTGTTCGCGTGCGTCGCGCTACACGAGTTCGGGCACGCGCTCGCGGCGGCCTCTTACGGCATCCGCACGCGGGACATCACGCTGTACCCGGTCGGCGGCGTCGCGTCGCTCGAAGGGATGCCGGAGAAACCGGGACAGGAGATCGTGGTCGCTCTCGCCGGTCCCGCGGTGAACGTCGTGATCGCGACCGGGTTGTTACTCGGGTTGTCCGCGGGCGGGCTGGCACTCCCGTGGGAGCGGATATCCGACCCGATCGAACTCTTTGTGAACCGACTGCTCCTCGCGAACGTGGCGCTGGTTCTGTTCAACCTGTTGCCGGCGTTCCCGATGGACGGAGGTCGCGTGCTGCGTGCTCTGCTCTCGACGCAGATGACGCGCCTGCGGGCCACCGAGATCGCGGTGACGGTCGGGACCGTGATTGCCGTGCTGTTCTTCGTTGGCAGTATCATGATCCCGCAGATCAGCCTGATGGCGGTTGCGGTCGTGGTGTGGCTGATGGGGCAGTCCGAACTCGCGTCCCTGCGGATGATCGCGGCGCAAAGGGAAGTAGAGCGCCGGGCGCGCTCGTTCTTCGGGGCACCCGAACCGGCCCCGGAGTACCCGCGGGACCCGAACGTCGATCTCGCGACGCGCCGGTTTACGGGCATCGCGTGGGACACGGCCCACGGGGTCTGGATTCAGTGGGTCAACGGCGTCCCGGTTCGGGCGCTGTCGCGATAAACCGCGTGCCCTCTCCGAATTCGGGGAGGGCACTTTGCTTTTCCCCGGACCGCGGGCGTCCCGCCCGCTCGGGTGCCTGGGTGTGGTGACTGAGGTTCGTTACACATTGGCCGTAGTGTTTGGCGCGCTCGCCTGGCACGGGAAGATGCGGGCGGGACGCCCGCGGTCCCAGGG
Source organism: Gemmata palustris (assembly GCF_017939745.1). Taxonomy (NCBI): domain Bacteria; kingdom Pseudomonadati; phylum Planctomycetota; class Planctomycetia; order Gemmatales; family Gemmataceae; genus Gemmata; species Gemmata palustris. Next base: position 7,800,525 of record NZ_JAGKQQ010000001.1, read on the forward strand.
GTTCCCCGATTGGCCTGCCCTTCGGCACATTCGCGCGGTACAACCGCGTCATGCCGACAGTCCGTCCCCCATCGACGTTCGCCTCCCGGCTGACCACCCCGTTCACGAACGCCATGATCGCGTTCGGGGACTGGTGGCTGTTCTCGCTGCGCGCCGCGACGGGCGTCCTGCGGCGCGCGTTCGGGCGCCGGGAGTTCCTGCGCCTCGCGGTCGAGGTCGGCACCAACAGCGTGGGCGTGGTCGCGATCACCGGCATGTTCATCGGCATGGTGCTCGCGGTGCAGGCCTACGGCCAGTTCCACGCGATCGGCCTGGAAACGTCGCTCGGCGCGGTCATTCACATTTCCGTGGTCCGGGAACTCGGGCCGGTGCTCGCGGCGGTGATGCTCGCCGGGCGCATCGGGTCCGCGATGGCGGCGGAACTCGCGACCATGCGCGTGACCGAGCAGCTCGACGCGCTCTCGTGCCTCGGCGTGGACCCGGTGAAGTACCTCGCCGGCCCGCGCCTGCTCGCGGCCCTCCTCTTATTACCCCTCCTCACGGTCCTCGCGGACGTAATGGGCCTGCTCGGTAGTTCCCTGATCTGCCTGCACGTGTACAACATCGATAGTTATCACTACTGGCGCCACACCCGCGAGTTCGTTAAAGTGTGGGACGTGATGGTGGGGCTGATGAAGGCGTTCGTGTTCGGCGGCGTGCTGTCGCTGATCGCGTGCCACCGCGGGTTCAACAGCCGGGCCGGGGCGGAGGGCGTCGGCCGGGCCGCGACCGAGGCGTTCGTCGTAGCGTTCGTCGCCATTCTGATGATCGACTTCGTGCTCGCGATGTTGGCCAACACCGTTTACGCTGTCTTGTGGCCGCCCACCACCGCAAAAGTTGTTTGAAACGAAGGCGCAGAACCTAACCTCCCCGCCCCCCTCTCAGTGAAGGGAAGGGGAGGTTCTGCGATAGGTTCCGCGAAAGGACAACATGACCACACCGGCCTACTCTCCCGGTCTCGAAGGCGTGCCCGCCGGCGAAACTGCCATCTGCACGGTCGCGGACGGCCTGAGCTACCGCGGCTACAGCGTCGGCGATCTCGCGGAAAACTGCTCGTTCGACGAGGTCGCATACCTCCTATTGCACGGCGAGCTGCCCTCGGCGGCGCGGCTGAAAGAGTTCCACGCGGGCGTGGCCGCCGCGCGAAGGCTTCCGCCGGCGCTAAAGGACCTGTTCGCCGCGCTGCCCAAGTGGACGACGCCGCTCGACGCGCTCCGCACCGCGGTCAGCGCGCTGGGGCACTTCGACCAGGACGCGGCCGACAACTCGCACGTCGCGAACCTGCGCAAGTCCGAACGGTTGTTGGCCCAGATCCCGGTCGCGATCGCGGACAATTACCGGATCACGAAGGGGTTGCCCGTCGTCCCCGCGCGCCAGGACTTGTCGCACGCGGCCAACTTCCTCTACATGCTCCGCGGGGAAGAGGCGTCACCGGCCGAGGTGAAGGCGCTGGACGTGTCGCTGATCCTCTACGCGGAGCACGAGTTCAACGCGAGCACGTTCGCGGCGCGCGTGATCGTGTCCACGCTCTCGGACCTGCACAGCGGCGTGACCGGGGCCATCGGCGCGCTAAAAGGCCCGCTCCACGGGGGCGCGAACGAGAAGGTGATGGACATCCTGCTCGCGGCCGGCGGCCCGGACCAGGCGGAAGCGTGGACGAAGGCCGCACTCGCGCGCAAGGAACGCATCATGGGCTTCGGGCACCGCGTGTATAAAGCCGGCGACGTGCGCGCGGGCATTCTGAAGAAGTACGCGGGCGCTGCGGCAGAAGGGGCCGGTGCGACGAAGTGGGAAGAAACGGCCGACATTATCGAGCGCGTGATGGCGGCCGAGAAGAACATGTTCCCGAACCTCGACTGGCCCGCGGGCCGGCTGTACCACGCGATGAAACTCGAGATCCCGCTGTACACGCCGATCTTCGCGATGTCGCGCATCACGGGGTGGGCGGCGCACGTCATCGAGCAACTCGACAACAACCGGCTCATCCGCCCGCGCGCGATCTACAAGGGACCGGCCCCGCGCACCGTGGCGCCGATGGCCGAACGCGGGTGACCGCGAGCGGGGGGCACATTCGGGTGGTAGTGCGGGCGTCCCGCCCGCTTGTGCGCCCGGGTGCGATGACCCGATGCGGTAACCCGTGGCCCGGGACGCACGGTGCGGCGCAGGCCGGACAACGAACGCGCATAATAAAGCGGCCCCCACTGGTGTTTGGGGGTATCCTAATCAAACACCCGCGCACCAGCCGCTTGATTCGACACTTGCTTGTGGCTAACGTGTGGGTGACCGGTGAACCCGGTTCCCCGTCCCCCCGAAGGTTCCTGACATGGCGTCCGACGCGAGCCTGGCCAACGAATTCTTCCAGGTCAAGCGGCACGGCGAGGTCGCCGTGATCGTCCCGTCGCCCCAAGTGGAAGATCTCCCCGAAACGCTCCTCCAGCCGGCCGCCGAGATGGTCCTCGCGCCGCTGAAGGAAGACCCGCCGAACAACATCATCGTGGACCTGTCCGCGGTCACGTACTTCGGCTCGGCGTTCATCACGTTCTTGTTGCGCTGCCACCACTTGTTGGCCTCGCGCGGGAGCGAGTTGGTGCTCGCCGGGGTGAACCCGAACATCCGCGAACTGCTGCGGATCACCAATCTGGAAATGTACTGGGCGCTCTACGACACCGCAGCGGAAGCGATCTCCGCCCTCGGCGGCAGCGATTGACCCGAGTCAAGAGCAGGGATTGTACCCCGCCGGCGTGTTTGTGCCCTCTCCCCTTGCGGGAGAGGGTGGCGAGGCTTTGCGAGCCGGGTGAGGGGTGGTCGCCATACCCAGGGAGCAACCCCTCACCCCGCCGCGAAGCGCGGCGACCCTCTCCCGCAAGGGGAGAGGGCAAAGGCCAAACACCGGCCGTCGCCACGTTCACAGTTCCTGAACAGAGGCCCGCCACAGAAAGCTATTAAACAGAGCCGGTCTCACTTCACGCGCTCGAACATCACCGCGCGCTTTCCGCGACTCACCTCGCGCCACTTCCCGGGCGCGCCGAGCAGGTACAGCTCGATCGGCGGCTTGTCCTGGGCCGGCGGGTTGGTCATCACGATCGCGCGCTCGAACTGGTACTTCGCGGCCCACCCTTCAAACACCAAGCCGAGTTCTTCGGGCGGCTTCCCGAGCGTGTCCGAATAGTTCTTGATCCACGAATCGCCGTACAACTCGCACCGGTCGTCCATGAAGATTTTCAGGTTCGGCGTGTGGTAGATGAGGTACCCGCCGAGGTTCGCATCATTGAAAATCGGCGTCCCCAGCGGCACGCGGGCCGCGTACTCGGTGACGTCCGTCGTCATGTCCGACGGGATAAAGTCCGGGTCGAGCCGCGCCCACCCGTGCCCGATTACCGGCACCTCGATCTGCTTCACTTGCAGCGTGAACGCGACCGCGACCAGCACCGCCGGAATCGCGAAGCCGGCCCACATGGGACTGCTGCGGTTCGCGACTTCGGCGGGGTTCTCGGCGTCCCACGCGGTCGAGCCGTCGCCGTGCTTAATGAGGAGCCGGTGCCAGATCGTGTGCTTCCACAAATCTGTGAGTGCGACCCCCGCGCACACCGCGAACAGCGGCCCCTGTCGGATGCCCTTGAAGCTCAGTGCGAACCACACGAGCGGAACGAGCCACGACACGCGGGGCACTTTCGGAAGCGTCCCCGCGAGCATCACGATGTAGAACGCGCCCAACCCGATCACCGCGAGCCCGAGCGCCGAGGACGGGTCCATCGGCATGTGTTCGTTGATGACTTCCGGTAGCACCTTCGACCCGACAATGCGCTGCCAGATGCGGATCATTTCCAGGCCGTGCGGGTTCACCAGCGGCGTCAGCCCGCACGCGATCACGATGCCCACGAGCAGGAACGCGGTCCGCCAGGACCGAATGGGGGAGCATGGCATCAGTTCGCGCGCGGTCACAATGGTACCAAGGAGTGCAGCGCGCCAGGAGCGAATAGGCGAACGGCCGGCGTGAGCCGGCTGGTGAGGGGTACGGGTGTCAGTTGGTGTGGATTTTTCACCAGCCGGCTCACGCCGGCCGTTCGCCAGAAATAGCAGCCCCCATCCCGCAACAGCCAGTCCCAGCGTCATCGTGCCACCGAGTACGCCGCCGTGGAGGTTCACCCACAGGACGTACAGCGGAATCAGCCCCGCGAGGCGCCAGGCCGTGCAGCGCTCGCGCTCGAAGTCGATGACGCACATCATCGTCCAGCCGAGGAACGCGATCGTGAACATGTGCGGGCGGACGAAGTAGTGGAACGCGCCGACGAACAGCACACCGCCCACGACCACGCCCGCGAGAATCGGTCCCATCCCGCCTTGCACCGCGCGCCGAAAGATGAGCGTGAACAGCAGCGCGACACCGGTCGCGAAACCGAGGAGCATTGCGTCGAACCCACCGACGCGGTGCGCGAGCGCCATCAGCACTTCCGCGCCCCACTGCTGCGGCACCCAGCGCTCGCCCTCGAACGTGTAGCTGAATGGGTCCGTTTGCGGCATCCCGCGGTCGAGGATGATCTCGCCCACCTTGACGTGCCACAGCGCACCGGGGTCGTAGAACCCGCGGTCGCGGAACGCGACCATCAGGCCCAGCCAGGTGAGCAGGAAGAACACCGTTTCGGGCCGAAACAATCGACGCAGCATGTGCGAGAGATTCCAGCGTGTGGAATGGTCCGCCACTAGCGTAGAACAGAATTCAGGCGGGAGTTGAGTTTCCAGGCGTACCCCGGAACTTCAGCGCCGGGTTTCCGGGCAACCAAAAACGTTGCACTCCCCGCTCCGCTGCGTCACACTGGCAACAACCCGCCCGGCCCGTATTCCCCGGTGATCTCAATGGCGCGCCTCGCTCCGCTCACGTTTCTCGCGTTGCTCATCGTCCTTCCCGCCCTCCCCGCAGTGGACGAGACCCCGGCCGGCAAGCAGTACCAGGCGTTCGTTCAGAGCCGGGCCGCGGAGCTGCGCAAAAACGACAAGGCGCCCGCGACCATCGGCGAGTGGGCGAAGCAGGAAGCCGAGTTGCGCAAGAACTTACTCGCCGCGTGGGGCGGTGAAGCGTGCTTCCCGCCCAAACCGTGTGACCTCAGCCCGCAGCAGCACGGCGAACCGCTCAAGCGCGACGGCTACACCGTCGAGAAGATCACGTTCCAAACGCGGCCCGGCGTCCGCATGACCGCGAACCTGTACGTGCCCGACGGCGCGAAGAAAAAGCCCGCCCCCGCGATCCTTCAAGTTCACGGGCACTGGAAGGGCGCGAAGCAAGACCCCGTGGTGCAGTCGCGCTGCATCGGCGCGGCGAAGCTCGGGTTCGTGGTGCTGTGCGTGGACGCATTCGGCGCCGGCGAGCGCGGCATCGGCCCGGCGCTCGGCGAGTACCACGGGGAGATGACGGCCGCGACGCTGCTCCCGCTCGGCACGCCGCTGTCCGGGCTGCAGGTGTACGAGAACACTCGGGCCGTCGACTACCTCGAAACGCGCCCCGAAGTGGACAAGACCAAGATCGGCATCACGGGCGCCAGCGGCGGCGGCAACCAGACCATGTACGCGGGCGCGTGGGACAAGCGGTTCAAGTGCGTCGTGCCGGTGTGCTCGGTCGGCAATTATCAGGCGTACCTGCGGGCCGCGTGCTGCATGTGCGAGGTGGTCCCCGGCGCGCTGAAGTTCACCGAAGAGTGGGCCGTGCTCGGGCTGGTCGCGCCCCGCGCGCTCATGGTGATTAACGCGACCCGGGACGCCGTCCAGTTCTCGGTGGACGAAGCGCGGAAGTCGATCGGGCTCGCGTACTCGGTGTTCAACCTGTACCGGAAGCCGGGCCAGCTCCGTCACGAGATTTTCGAGTCCCCGCACGACTACAGCAAGTCGATGCGCGAGGCGATGTACGGCTTCATGGTGCTCCACCTGAAGGGCGAAGGCGCGGGCGACCCGATCCCGGAGCCGAAGTTCGAGACGGAGAAGCCGGAGCATTTGCGGTGCTTCCCCGGCAACACGCGGCCGAATGATTTCATGACCATTCCGCTGTTCGCCGCGCAGGAGGGGAAGAAGCTGCGCGACGGGAAGGCCGTGCCGTACACGAAGGATGCGTGTGCTCAGGAAATTGACGCCCGCCGAACCGCCCTGGTGGAGAAGGCGCTGGCCGGCCGGCTCCCGAGCGGGCCGGTCGAAACCTGCTACGGCACGTTTAACCCGAATTTGCCTTACGTTTCAGAGCCCGGAGTCACGGCCGACGCGCAATACTTGGGAATGAGAAGCGGCCGCCCGCGTAACGCCCCCGCCGAGCGCCTCGTCGTGCTCGTGGCGCTCGGCGACGGCCCGCGCCCGTGGTCGCTGCTCGAAGCGCTGCAAACGGACGACAACCAGGTCGTCATCCTCCGCCCCCGCGCGCTCGGCGTCATCAACGACCAGATCGGCCGGGCGCCGGACCACAACACGGCCGAGTGGGGGCTCTGGATCGGCCGGCCGCTCCTCGGACAGTGGGTCGGCGACCTCCACCGGTTACTCGATTTGGCCGAACAAAAGTGGAGCGGCAAGCTCCCGAAAGAGGTCGTGGTGGCGGGCGAGGGGCCGGCCGGGTTGGTCGCGCTGTGTGCCGCCGCGACCGACACGCGCATCACCAAGGTTGCGGCCGTGAACACGCTCGCCAGCTTCGTAACGGACGAGCCGTACACCAACCAGCGCCTCGGCACGCTCGCGCCGGGCATCCTGCGCGACGTGGGGGACGTCGCGCACATCGCGGCGCTGTGCGCGGGTAAGCGCGTGGTGATCGCGGGCGGCGTTTCCGGTGGCGGGTTGCCACTCGCGGGCGACGAACTCGCCTCGGCTTACGAACCGGCCGCACGGGTGTTCAAGTTGCTCGGCAAGGAAAAGGATTTCGTTCTCACGACAACCGAGAACGTGGTCAAGAAGCTCGGGTTCACGGCGCTCGACGAGCCGATCTTCGAGCCCGGCGCCAAGCTCACAACGCTCGCCGGGGACGGCGCCGCGGGCGAGGGGCCGGCGTGGGACGCGAAGTTCGGCGTGTTCACGAGTGGTGAGAAGGGGATTCACCAGCTCACGCCAGAGGGCGAGAAGAAAATCTGGCGCGAGAAGGCCGGAACCAACGGGCTGCTCTTCGACCGCGAGGGCAAACTCGTGTGTTGCGAACCGGTGGCGCGCTCGGTTTCGCGCATTGATCGCGACGGCAAGCGAACGGTGCTCACCGATTCCTTCGGCGGCAAGAAGTACAACCAGCCCAACGACCTCACCATCGACTCGAAGGACCGCGTCTACTTCTCCGACCCGCGCTACGGCCCGCGCGACGACATGCAGCAGAAGGACGATAAGGGGAACACCATCGAGGGCGTGTACCGCATCGACACCGACGGCAAGGTGAGCCGCGTCATCGGGCGCGAAGTGGAGCGCGCCAACGGTGTGCTGGTTTCCGCCGACGACAAGTACCTCTTCGTCGCAGACAACAACAACGACAAGGACGGCGCGCGGAAGCTCTGGCGCTTTGAATTAAAGGCCGACGGCACCGTTGATCCCAAAAGTCAAAAACTCCTTCACGATTGGGGCAAGGGGCGCGGGCCGGACGGCTTGAAGCAGGACGCGAAAGGGCGGCTGTACGTCGCGGGGGGGCTGAACAAACCCAACCCGCCGGCCGAACCCGCGACCGACGTGAAGGGCGGCATTTACGTGATCGATCCCGAAACCGGGAACTTGCTCGCGTTCGTCGGCGTGCCGACCGACGAGGTGACGAACTGCGCGTTCGGCGGCGACGACCTGAAGACGCTCTACATCACCGGCGGCGGAACGCTTTACAGCATCAAGACGACCACCGCGGGCCGCGTGCTGTGGCCGAAGAAGTGAGTTCGGATTGGTCGGCCAGCCGCAAGATGTGAGCGCGGGTGATCGTCGGGCAGTGCTGGTCGCCGAACTGTGTCACGGGTTGACGGAGGAGCGGTTCGAGAGGTGCCTGACCACCGTCGACGGGGCCGTCCACCGTGCGCTGGTGGCGCGGCCGGAACTGACGCGGTGGCAACCGGAGCGGATCGCGGAAGTGGGGCTAATAGAGCCGTGAGGAACCTGGCGGGGGTCCGACTGCAAGCATTACGGTAATGGTGCCCCGCGCGTCCGTTAAGTAAGTATGCCGGCCAACTAGTAGACCGCCCACTTTGATTTGCAGGGTCTATTTCTCGGGGAATCAAGGATTTTTCGAGTCATCCAGCCCCGCAAATCAAAGTGGGCGGTCTACTAGTGTACTCTGCGTGAATGTATTTGATTTTTTTACGATTCAGGCACAAGGGGCGACAGAATCACCCTCGCCCATTGATTCAATGTCGAGAAACATTTTATGGATGATATGGATGAGCGGTGTGTGGCACACTCTCGAGGGCAGCGCGGACTCTCCACTATTGCAATCCTGTGTGGTAGTGCTTTTCTCGTGGGGTTCGGTTTTTTGGTTGGCCTTGTTTACTGCGAGCTTCGGCAATATCAGAGGCAATATGAGCGCGAACGGGAAATGATTGAGCCGTTTCTTACAACGGATGTGGCATTTAATAAAGTCCGCATATTGCGACAATCAGATGGAGGAGTGTATTTATTGGGTTCAGTTCCGACCGAAAATGATCGTACTCGGCTAAGAGACGGTCTTCGTCATCGAGTTGGTGATCGCCGGGCCAATGAAATAATGTCTGCGGTGGGAATTCCTCGCTAATCTGAACGTCGGTTGTTTTCGAGAATAATATTGCTGCACCAGGAGGCGATTCGTAAGACACGGGCGTGCTCTGTTAGGCCTCGTTTGCCGCACGGCTAATTGGCTCCCGCTCACTCCTTGTTGAGCAACAAATCTACCACCCAGCACCCACGGGCGTGAGGGCCGGGTCCGCGGCAGTGGCCCAACACGTCCTTACTGTCGCACCCGGCGTCCTGGAGCGCGTCCGCCAGGATCGGGAGCCGGTCGAAGGCCCCGCCGTCGTAAATCCCCTGCGCCAGCGCGACGACGGTGGACGTGAGCCACGCGGGGTCGAGGGCCACGGGCCGGAACGGGGTGAAGCCTGACGCGAAGGGGCGGCTGTATGTGGCCGGTGAGCTGAACAAGCCGAACCCGTGACCGACACCCCGGGCCGCGTGCTGTGGCCGAAGAATAACCAACCGAAATAAGGCACAACGAGCCGAGCCCACACGACCGGGCGCCCGGACGATCGGATTGAGGGCGCGGCGGTAGTCGGCGCTCTCGCCCGGTTGTCCGGGCGCCCGTACCCGTTCGCGCACGCGGCTCATAGATGAATGGGTGCGTGGCCCCCGAACGGTTAAAAGAACCGGGCGCGGGAGGAGAATTACTGAAGAGCCAACGGACCCGATGCACCGGAGCCCAACTGTGAGCGAACCGACCGCCGCTCTCGCCCCACCCCCGACCGACGCGCACGCCGCTCCCCCCCACGCCGACCCGCATGCCCACGCGCACCACCTGCCCCCGTTCCGCCGGCTGCTCGGGCTGCTCCGCCCGGAGGCCGGCGAGCTGTGGCTCGTGCTGCTGTTCGCGGTGTGCGTCGGCGCGCTGACGCTGGCCACCCCGGTCGTCGCGATGGCCGTGGTCAACACGGTCGCCCTCGGCACCCTGATCCAGCAACTCGTCGTGCTGTGCGTCGCGCTGTTCGTCGCGCTCTCCCTGGCCGCCGGGCTGATGATCCTCCAGACCGTCGTCGTGGAGTTCGTCCAGCGCCGGGTGTTCGTGCGGGTCGCGGCCGAACTCGCGTACCGGTTGCCGCGGGTCGATCTGAAGGCGTTCGACCGCCAAAACGGACCGGAGCTGGTCAACCGTTTCTTCGACGTGCTGACCGTGCAGAAGGCGTCGGCCACGCTCCTCCTGGACGGCATCACGCTCGCCCTCCAGGTGCTCATCGGCTTGCTGCTCCTCAGCTTCTACCACCGGTACCTGCTCGGCTTCGACCTCATCCTGATCGGCTCGCTCGCGTTCCTGTTCCTGGTGCTGGGCCGCGGCGCGGTGCGGTCGGCGGTGCGGGAGTCGGTGGCGAAGTACAAGGTCGCGGGGTGGATGGAGGAGGTGGCGCGGCACCCGGTCGCGTTCAAGACGGCCGGGGGGCCGTCGCTGGCGGCCGCGCGGACCGACGCCCTCACCCGCGAGTACCTCGAGGCCCGCGCCGCCCACTTCCGCGTGCTGATGCGGCAGATCGGGTTCGCGCTGTTCCTGCAGGTCGTCGCGAACGTCGCGCTGCTCGCCATCGGCGGCGCGCTGGTGATCCGCGGCGAGCTGACGCTGGGCGAACTGGTCGCGGCCGAGATCGTGGTGACGCTGGTGGTCGCGACGTTCACCAAGATCGGCAAGCAACTGGAAGCGTTTTACGACCTGCTCGCGGCAGTGGACAAGCTCGGCTACCTGCTCGACCTGCCGCTAGAGGAGGACGGCGCGGAGGCCGGGGGCGGGGCGGCCGGGGGCGGGGCGGCGGTGGTCGTGCGCGACGTGTCGTTCGCCTACGACCACCAGCGAAAGATGGCGCTGACCCGGCTGTCACTGGCGGTCGCCGCCGGCGAGCGGGTCGCGCTGGTCGGGCCGAACGGGGCCGGCAAGAGCACCCTCGCCGACCTCCTGTTCGCGCTCCGCACGCCCGACCGCGGGTGGATCGAACTGGACGGCGCGGACGTGCGCACGCTCCGCCTCGAAACGCTCCGCGAGCAGGTCGCGCTGGTCAAGGGCGTGGAGGTGATCGAGGGGACGGTGCTCGAGAACGTCCGCGTCGGCCGGGCGCACGTCACCCACGCGGACGCGCGCGACGCGCTCGGGCGCGTGGGCCTGCTCGAGACGGTCCTGGCGCTGCCGGGGGGCCTCGACACGGTGCTGTGGACCGGCGGCTCGCCGCTGTCGCTCGGCCAGGCGAACCGGCTGATGGTGGCCCGGGCGATCGTCGGGCGCCCGCGGCTCCTGGTCCTGGACGAGGCCCTCGACCACATGGACTCGGACATCCGCGAGACCGTGCTCCCGGCCGTTCTCGGCCCGGGCGCCGACTGGACGCTCGTCGTCGTCACCCACTCCGACGAGGTCGCGCGGCTGTGCGACCGCGTCGTTCAACTGGACCGGCCGTCTGGGGAGGTGCCACATGGGAACGCCTGAACCGTCCGCGCCCGCGCTCCCGGCGCTGGCGCTCGCCCGCACGCCCCGGCCCGTGCGGGTTCTGGCGTCCGCGCTGATCGCGTGCCTGCTATTGGCGGTCCCCGCGCTGGCCGTCAGCCCGTGGACGCAGACCGTTCACGGCACCGGCCGGGCGATCGCGTTCAACCCGGTGCAGCGCGCCCAGTTCGTGATCTCGCCCATTGAGGGGCGGGTGCAGAAGTGGCACGTGGTCGAGGGCGACCGCGTTAAGGCCGGGCAACTGCTGGTCGAACTGGTGGACAACGACCCGATGATTATGGAGCGGCTGCGCGAGCAGGAGACGCTCGCGCTCCAGCGGCTCGCGCTGGCCGACGGCCGCGTCCTCGACCAGCAGAACCGGCTCGAGTTCGTCAAGGGCGAGCGCGAGGTGCTGCTGGCCGAGGCCGGGTACCGCGTCGAGCAGTCGGAGGCGCAGGTGCTCGTCGTCAAGCAGGAGGTCCAGCAGGCGGTCTTCAACCTCCGGCGCGAGGAGCTGGCCTACGAGCGGCTGAGCAAGTTGAGCAAGAGCGCCGTCGGCCAAGTGGTGTCCGGCGACGCGGTGGAAGAGGCCGAGCGGAAGCGCGACCTCGCCAAGGCCCAGGTGCCGCTGGTGGAGGCGCGGCTGAAGCTGGCCGAGCGGTCGCTCGACGGGGCGAAGGCGCAGCGCGGCGCGACCGACAAGCGCACGAGCGGCCTGATCCAAACGGAGGAGGCCGCGGTGAAGAGCGCCAAGAGCGAGCAGGCCTCGGTCCGGCAGCAGTACAACGCGATCCGCACGCAGGTCGAGCGGCAGGCGAACCAGCAGATCCGCGCCGCGGTGGACGGGGTCATATTCCGCGTCCTGGCGAACGCGGAAGCCGGGGGGCAGTTGGTACGGCCGGGCGAGCGGCTCGCGGTCCTGGTGCCCGACATCAAGGCCGTGGCGCCCGCCTTGACGGGCGACTACCACCCCGGTATCGTCGCCGAACTCACGATCGACGGGAACGACCTCCCCCTGGTGCGCGTCGGCGACCGCGTCCTCCTCCAGTTCGAGGGGTGGGCGGCGGTGCAGTTCGCGGCGTACCCGGAGGCGGCCGCCGGCACGTTCGAGGGCCGCGTGTACCTCGTGGACCCGACCGCCGACGGCGCGGGCGGGGGGTTCCGCGTGCTCGTCGAGCCGGCCCCGGGGGCGGCCTGGCCGGACGAGCAGTTCCTGCGCCAGGGGGTCCGCGCGCAGGGGTGGATCGTGCTCAAGGAAGTGAAACTCGGGTACGAGGTGTGGCGGCTGCTGAACGGCTTCCCGCCGGTGCGCGAGGTGAAGGACAAGCCGCAGCGCCGGCCGCTCGGCCCGGTGACGAAATAGGCCACGGGCGGGTTCCGCAGGCGGGGGATACGATGAGGCCACGGACGGCTCTATCACTGGCCCTCGCGTTCGGCGCGGGCGGCTGCGCCACGCAGTCGCCGCTGCCCGAAGGGGCCTACGTCCGCGCGCCCCTCGGCGCCCCGCAGCTCCCGGCCCCACCGGCCCCGCAACCCCTGCCCGCAGCTCCCGGCCCCGTAGTGCCGGCGCTCGACCCCGGCCCCGACGCGCCGCTGCAACTGGCCGAGGTGCTCCAGAGCGTCGAAGCGGCGTTCCCGCTCCTGTTCGCGGTCGAGCAGGAGCGCCGGATCGCGGCCGGGCAGAGGCTGGCGGCCGAGGGACAGTTCGACCCGACCGTGCGCGCGAGCGCGGTCGATCAGGCGGGCACGTTCTCCAGCACGCGCCTCGACGCCGGCGTCCAGCAGGCGACGCCGTTCGGCGGGGTGACCACGTTCGCCGGCTGGCGGCAGGGGCTGGGCAACTTCCCCATTTACTACGGCGAGCGAAAAACGGCCGAGGGCGGCGAGTTCCGCGCCGGGGTGAACGTGCCCCTGCTCCAGAACCGCGCCACCGACCCGCGCCGCGCCCGCTTGCGGGCGGCGCAGATCGCCGCGCGCGCGGCCGATCCGACGATCCGCCGCGCCCGTCTGGACGCGCACCGGGCCGCGGCGCAGGCGTACTGGGCGTGGCAAGCGGCCGGGGCGCAGTACCGCGTCGCGCAGGACCTGCTCGCGCTCGCCCAGAAGCGGCAGGCGCTGCTCGACGAGAGCTTCAAGGCGCGGCTGATCGGCGAAGCGGTGCCGACGCTCAACCGGCGGCTGGCCGCCGGGCGCGAGGAGACCCTGCTGGCCGCCGAGCGCGCGCTGCAGCAGTCGGCGCTGCGGCTGTCGCTGTACCTGCGCGACCCCGCCGGCGACCCGGTCGTCCCGCGGGCCGAGTGGCTGCTCCGGGACTACCCGGACCTGGCCCCGGCCCCCCCGGACCCGGGCCGGCTCGCGGCCGACGTCGCGGCGGCCCTCGCCCGGCGCCCGGAGCTGGTGCAGTTCCAACTGGAGAAGGAGCGCCGCGCGGTCGAGCTGCAGCTCGCGACGAACCAGCTCCAGCCGGCGCTGAACGTGTACGCGCAGGCCGCGCAGGACGTGGGCGCCGCGAAGAAGACGTTCACCGGGAGCGGGCCGTTCGACACGGACCGCACGTCGGCGGAGGTCGGGGCCACGTTCGAGGTGCCGCTCCCGTTCCGCACCGCCCGCGGGCTGAGCGCGACGGCCAACGCGCAGTTGGCCCAGCTCCTGGCCCGGGAGCGGTACGCCCGCGACGACGTGACCGCGCAGGTGCAGGACGCGGTGAGCGAGCTCCAGCAGGCGTACCTGCGCGTGGGCCGGGCGCGGGAGGAGCTGCGGCAGGCGCAGCGGGTGCTGGAACTGGACACCGAGTCGTTCAAAGCGCGGCAGACGAGCCTCATCGACCTGAACATTCAGGAGATCGCGGCCGCCGAAGCGCGGGTCAAGGTGGTGACGCTGCTCGGCGGGTACTATCAAGCGGTCGCGAACTACCTCGCGGCGCTCGGCCTGGACGCGACCAACCCGCGGGGCGGGGCGGTGCTCCCGGACCCGGCGCCGGCGACGCGCCCCGTGCCGCCCGCGCCGCCGGCACCGAAGCCGTGAGCCGACCGAGCACAACTGCCGAAGGCCCGAATCCGAAGTCGCTCGCTACCACGCGGCGGTACGTGTTGAAGCTCGAGCGTGCGGGCCGCGTGCTGTGGCCGAAGAAGTAACACTCCCACCCGGACCGTCCCGCCGCAGGTTATCGCGGGGGACGGTCTCACTCCAACCGGCGCCGCGCGCACGCGGCCGCGTAGGTCGATTCCAGATCAATAGGCAGGCACAATTCCGCGTTTAGTGCGAGTGGAAGTGTGGGTAGCTCGCGACCAACGGCGAGCGGCTCCGGCCACACTTCGATGACTTCCGCCCCGTCGCGAACCACCGGCCGGTACGCCACGGCGTACAGTTCGGTTCCGCTCGGTAACCCCGTGTCGGTGGGGCGGTTCAGTAACCGTAGGACGTCCGCGTGCAGATTCCCGGAGCGGCTCGTCACCACATCGACCACAATCACGGCGATCCCTTGCGCCAGGTACCCCGCGCACTTCGTCGCGAAGGCCCGGCGGTGGGACTCGCGGTCCTTGTTCGCGGGGCTAACCAGCTCAAGTGCTGCAACCAAACGTGCCCCGCCTTCGGCTTCGTAAACGCGGACCTCGAATTCGTCCGGGAACGCTGCGGGTACGACCACCGGCGGTGCGGGGGGGGCATACGTTTGGGTCGCAACCGTTCCGTTCTGGACCGCCGGGCTCTCGTCCGCGAATGTTGCAACGTCGATCTCGATGCGAGCACCGGCGTGTGCGTGCTCCTCGGCGAAATAGCCAGCGGGCAACAGCGTTTCGTTCAGTGCGTCGGCGATGGCGCCGGCCCAGGTAACGTGAAAAGACTCCCAGTGCCGGCGCGGGTACAGTGGCGGGTGAAAATGGTCTAATAGCGGCACGGTAAGCCCCCAGGTGGTTTACCCGATTGTACCGCCGAATCGAACGGGGAGGGGCGGGGGACTCGGCCCTTCTCGGATTGGAGGGGCTTTCCGCCCGCGACCGTCTGTAGAATGTCGCCATGTGGCCCAACCGCGAAGAAACCGACCGGTTACTCGATGGCGCCCGCAACGGTGATCCGGGCGCCGTGGACAAGCTCCTCGGCGAGTTCCGCGACCCGCTGCGCCGGGTCGTGGACCTGCGCCTCGATCCGGCCGTCGCGCGCCGCGTGGATGCGTCCGACATCGTTCAGGACGTGCTCGTCGAAGCCAACCAGCGGCTGACGGAGTACCTGAAGAAGCCGGACATGCCGTTCCACCTGTGGTTGCGGCACCTGGCCCAGGACCGCATCATCGACACGCACCGGCGGCACCGGCTCGCCCAGCGGCGCAGCGTGGACCGCGAGCAGTCCATCGCCCGGCCCGCGTGGACCGACGAGTCGAGCGTGTCGCTCGTCGCGCAGCTCATCGACACCGAGCGCACGCCGACGTCCGAAGCGATCCGGCTCGAGCTCCAGCGCCGACTCGCCACCGCGATGGACCAACTTTCGGACGACGACCGCGAAATCATCCTGATGCGGCACCACGAAGGGCTCTCGAACCAGGAAGTGGCCCACGCACTGCAGCTCACCGAAGCCGCGGCCTCGATGCGGTACCTGCGCGCGTTGCGCCGGCTGCGAACGGTACTAGTGCCCGACGGTCAGGAGCCGACCGATGGGGTCTGAAACCGCCGCACCTTCGGAACGCGCCTTCCCGTACAGCACCGGCTGGCACGCCATCGGGTGCTCGATTCTGTTCTTCGGCCTGCTCGGTTCGATCGGCGTTTCGCTGCTCCCCGCCGGGTACGAGAAGGTCCAGAACGGCCAGTTGCCCACCGGCATCGCGCTGATGGTGATGGGCGTGTTCGGCGTCCCCACGCTGTTCATGTCGTTCTGGTCGCTGTGGGCCGGCGTGCGCGACGCGCTGAACCCGCCGCTGGTGCGCGTGACCGCGACCGGCCTGTTGCTCCCCGCGGGCGCACGCGGCGAACCGCCCGAGGACGAACACGGCCAGCGGACCTCGAACGACCGGCCGCACCCGGAGACGATCCCGTTCACCGCGATCCGCCGGGTGACGCGCGACGGCCCGCCGCACAATCTGGTTCTGGAAGTGCTCCACGACGCGAGCGCGGTGCCGCTCCGCCTCCACCAACACATGATGCGAACGACCGACTTCGCCGAACTCGAAGTGGTGCTGCGGGCCGCGATCCCGGGTGCGTTCGCGAGCGCAGCGCCGGCGACCGTGCAACCTCAATAACTCAGGGACCAATCGTGCTCGTTTACGAATCCGCCGACCAACTGCTCGCCGAACCGGACGCCCGCCGGTTCCTGCACGTCGTCCTCCTGAACGCGATCCGCGACAAGGCCACGCAGCTCGAAGTGCGGTTCGGCGAAGAGGGCGGGCTGCTCTACTACCGCGTGGACGGGCGCGACTGGGAACTCGCGCCGCCCTCCGACGATGTGTACCCGCTCCTCAAAGACACCGTGCGCGACGCGGCCCAGCTCGTATCGCCCGAGCGCCCGGACCTCACGGTGATCGCGGGCATCCCCGGCGCGCGCTACGAGCCGCTCGAAGCGGGATGGCTCACGTACCAGCTCGGCGGGCGCTGGATCGACCTCGCGGTGCGCATCGACCCGCGCGAGCCCTACGGCTTCATCCGGTTCGACATCGACGACCCCGCCGACTTCACCGACGCGGCCGGCGAAGCCCTCGCCGAGTACGCCATGCGATTGACTGCGGAAGAGGACCAGTGAACCCCGCCCGCAAGGGCGGTGGGTTCTTTGGCGGTGCAACCGCCCTTGCGGGCGGGCCCCGTTCGGCTGGATCGACCTCGCGGTGCGCATCGACCCGCGCGAGGCTTCATCCGGTTCGACATCGACGACCCCGCCGACTTCACCGACGCGGCCGGCGAAGCCCTCGCCGAGTACGCCATGCGATTGACTGCGGAAGAGGACCAGTGAACCCCGCCCGCAAGGGCGGTGGGTTCTTTGGCGGTGCAACCCACCGCCCTTGCGGGCGGGGTTCACTCGCCCGCAGCGGGTGCTAGAATTCCATGACCCACGACCGTGACGAGCAACTGGCCGCCCTCATTGACCGGCTCGCGGGTGACCAGCGCGCCGGCCGCGTCGCCGATGTCGAGGCCGCGGCGCGTGACCACCCAGACCTCGCGGCGGAACTGCGCGAGTTGTGGGCCGTTGCGCAGTTCGCGTACATGGCCCGCCCGCCGCAACCGGCTGCCCCGCCGACTATTACGATCGCACGAGCCGGGCCACTCACGCCGTCGCTCGCCACCGATCACACCGCACATACGGCTGCCGCGCTCCCGCGCGACTTCGGCGATTTCGAGTTACTCGAAGAGGTCGGGCGCGGCGGGATGGGGGTCGTGTATCGGGCGCGGCAGAAGAGCCTGGACCGCGTCGTTGCGCTGAAGATGGTGCGCGAGGCGCACCTCGCGACCGACGCCGACCGCGCGCGGTTCCGCACCGAGGCCGAGTCCGCGGCGCGCCTCAAACACCCGAACATCGTGACGGTGCATGAGGTCGGCTCGGCCGGCGGACAAGCGTACCTCTGCATGGAGTTCGTCGGTGGCCAGACGCTCGCGGAGAAGGTCCGCACGGACGGCCCGCTCCCGCCCCGCGAGGCCGCTCGACTCGTCGCGGTGATCGCGCGTGCCGTTGAGCACGCGCACGCATTTGGGATCATTCACCGCGATCTGAAACCGTCGAACATTCTCCTTTTGGCGAACGGCCGGTGTGAGCCGGCCGGTGAATCCGGTGCGCGGCCCGACCCCTCTTCGCTCTCACACCGGCCCTTCGCCCTCGAACCCAAAGTCTCCGACTTCGGCCTCGCGAAGAAGATCGACAACTCGGAGAGCCTCACGCGGACCGGGGCCGTGGTCGGCACGCCGAGCTACATGTCGCCCGAACAGGCCGCGGGGCGGAAAGACCTTACCCCCACCGCGGACGTGTACGCGCTCGGGGCGATCCTGTACGAACTGCTCACGGGCCGGCCACCGTTCCAGGCCGCGCACCCGGTCGATACGCTGTTGCTCGTGCTCGAACAGGAGCCGGTTCCGCCGCGCCACCTGAACGCGACCGTGGACCGCGAACTCGAACTCATCTGCCTGAAGTGCCTCCAGAAGCCCGCGACGATGCGGTACCCGTCCGCCGGGGCGCTTGCCGCGGACCTCGAGGCCTACGCTGCCGGTCAGCCGGTCGCCGCGGCGCCGAGCGGGCTGCGGTTCTTCATCGCGCGCCTGTTCCGCGAAACGCACCACGCCGACATACTCGAAAATTGGGGCAAACTGTGGATCTTCCACAGCGTGATGATCTTCCTGCTGTGCCTGCTCACGCAGGTCATGAGCTGGTACGGTCTGCACGATCACGTCTGGTACATGAGCGTGTGGTCCGTGGGGCTGGTGGCGTGGGGCGCAACGTTGTGGCAACTGCGCAAGGCGGCCGGCCCGGTGCTGTTCGTGGAACGGCAGATCGCACACGCATGGGCGGCCGGGGTGTGCGCCAGCATCGCCATGTTCTGGATCGAGTGGCTCATACCGCTCAAAGCTCTGACGCTCTCGCCGGCGGTGGCGGTCGCGGCCGGGATGGTGATGGTGTTCAAGGCGGGCATTCTCTCCGGCCGGTTCTACGGCTGGGCCGCGCTGAACTTCATCGCGGCCATCGTCATGCCGCTGGTGCCCGGCGTGAGCATCCTTCTGTTCGGGGCGGTGTCGGCGCTGTCGTTCTTCGTGCCCGGGGTGAAGTATTACCGCCAGCGGAAGGCCCGGATCGCATAGTCACTCCACCTGCAAGGGCTGTGGGTGAACCCCGGGCGGTGGGTGTAGGGATGTGTGGGCAGTCGCGGGAGGGCACCCGCCGCCCTTGCGGGCGGGGTTCACCAGGAGGTTGCAATGAGTCGCAGGAAGCGTCGCGTGCTGTGGGCTCTGGCCGCGCTCGGCTCGCTTGTACTACTGCTCACCGGGCTGTTCGCGCTGAACGGCTTGGTCCTCGCGGATCGACAATCCCCGCGCATGCGCCACCTCGCGGACGTGCCGGTCGCGCCGACGCGGTCCGCGCCCGGTGAGGTCACGTTTATCAGCTACAACGTTGCGAAGGGGTTCGCCCACAAGGGTGGGGTGAGCTTCGAGTCTCGCGCGTTCGTGGAGGCCAAGCTCCAGCGGATGGCCGAAGTCATTCGCGCGGAGCAAGCCGACGCGGTGTTCCTGTCGGAAGCACTCACCGAACTCACGCCGTGCGACATCGATCAGGTCGCGTACCTGGCGCGCGAGTGCGGGCTGCCGTATGTCGCGACCGGCGAGAACTACAACCTCGGGCTGCCGTTTTACCGCGTCGTCGGCGGGAACGCGGTGCTCTCGCGCACGCCGCTCACGCCCGTTGCGAACTTCGACCTCGCGGGGCGGAAGCCGTTTTGGGTGTCGCAGAACAACCGGCGCGCACTGTTCGTATCGGCGGAGTTTGGCGGCAAGCCCGTGCTGATGGGCGCGCTGCACAACGACTCGTTCGACATGCGGAACAACACGGTGCAGATGCAGCAGTTGCTCGATTTCATTGGCGACCGCCCCGCGATCCTGGCGGGCGACTTCAACAACCGCCCGAAGGACCGCTCCATCGCGCTGGTGCGCGATTCGGGCAAGTTCACCGGCGAGTTCGACGGTGCCCCCTCGTTTTTCGAGGGCAAGCGTGCGGAGCGCCTCGACTACATCTTCGTACCGACCGGGTGGGAACTGATCGAGTCGCGCGTGATCCCGGACGACACTTCCGATCACCGCCCCCTCGTGGGGCGGTTCAAGGTGAAGGGATAAGGCCGCAGATGGCCGGATTACTGACAAGATTTTGGAGTAGATTGACGGGCGCGGTACGCGATCCCGCTCACCTGCTTTCGACAATTGCACCCGCACCGAGCGATCGGAAGCGCCGGTTGCTTGTAGTCGCATGTTGTCGCACGATTCGTTCGGAGTTGAACGGACTCGTTATCTATCTGAACGAGAGCCGGATACCAGACCTGACGTGCGACGTTGAAGCGACCCTAACGCTCGCCGAGGACTTTGCCGACGGCCTTCGCCGGTCCGCCGAATTGAACGAGGCGTATACGCGGCTTGTCGATGTCGAAGGGTTCTTCCGCCGCGGCGCACCAGAAGTCGCGATGTTTCGGTACCTGCTCGGAAAGGTGCAGTTGCTGATTGCTGTCACCGACTCTGTATTCACCCTGCCATTGCCTTTCGTTTCTAACTCCATTCAGTGCAGCGCGATCCGCGACATCTTCGGGAACCCGTTCCGCCCGGTCGTGTTCTCTCCCTATTGGCGCACTGACACAGCGGTATCACTGGCTCGTCAGATGTACGAATCGCGCGACTTCAGCGCGATGCCGATCCTGGCCGACGCGCTCCAGGACGCGGGGTGTGATAACGACGATGTGCTGAGCCACTGCCGCGCGCCGGGCGAGCACGTGCGCGGGTGCTGGGTCGTGGACCTCGTGCTCGGCAGGGAATGACACGAGGTTTCGCGATCCGCGCGGGTCGTCAAGCGCGGCGCTTGCGCCAGAGCCGGGCGCCCCAAAGCCCGACCAGCGCGAGCGCTCCGATACCAACCTGTTGCGATCGGACCCGTTTGCTCTCAATTGCAGCCCGCTCCGCCGCCAGGTCCTGATCCGCCAGGGCGATGTCGAAGAATCCGTTGAACATCTCGTCCCAAGTCTGGAGCCCGACTTGAACTGTCGCGGACGGATCGGGGTTTGACGGGTTAGCGGCCGAGTTGTCGTAAACCCCCGTGCAGCGGATCACCGTCCCGGCTGTTAGCCGCTTCGGTTCGGCCAGTACGTACCGGTGCTGCCAGTTGAAGTCGTACCGCGGCACGTCGAGCAGGATTTCGGAGGTGCCGTCCGGGTACTCGGCGGCGAACCGGAACGTTTTGCCGCGCAGGTGCATGTGCGGGTACATCGACAGCAGCAGGTAGTCGCGGTCGGCGGTCCACGTCTTCTCAATGCGGTACCCGGTCGCGTGCGGCGGAATGGCGAAATCGTCGCGGTACAGCAACTTGGTCGCCACCTCCTTCCGAACGAGAGCCGGGTCGATGAACTGGAGTCCGACTTCGGTCCGGTCGGTCTGCGGGCTGCCGACGGCCGTGTAATGGATGAGGAAGTGGATGCGCCACCCGGCCGGGATTCGCTTGGCCATCCCCTCGGGCATTACGTCCGGTGCGCTCCCGACGTCGTACCCGGTCAGCGCGAACGACTCGAGCGGGCCGGCTTCGTACCGCTGGTCCAGTCGAGTCTCGCCCGGGGGCAGCAGGAACACGTTGACGTGATGGACGACGCGGCGGTTCCCCGGGTGTACCTCGGCCGCGCGCACCCACACATCGGTCTTGAATCCCGGATCGACAATGAAGTTCTGGTACTCGATGATCCCTTCCGCGGGTACCGCGAACGCGGTCGGGATTTGGAACACCGCGTCCGGTTCCCCGATGTGCCACTTGGTCGGCGCGGGCGCGGGTTCCGGCGGCAGCGGGGCACCTTCCGGGCACCCGAGCCGCACCCATTCGGCGATCAGGCGCTTGTGCTCGTCACTCAGGCGCCGTTCGTTGCGGAACCGGCCATGAGCCGGGGACGCGGACCACGGCGGCATCGTCCCGTTCTCGATCACTTCGACGATGGTTCCGGCGTGAGCCGTTGCGTCGGAGTACGACAGCAGCGAAAACGGGCCGATCTCGCCGGGCCGGTGGCACGCTCGGCAGTGGGTCGCCAGAATCGGGGCAATGTCGCGTGAGTACGTCACGCGGGGGGGAGGCGTTGCGCGCCGCGGTTTGTCGATGACGCACCCGGTGCATTCCGTTCGCGCCACCGAAACGGGGCGTCCCGCGAGCACCTCGCGCACGGCTTCGGCCAAATCTTCGCGGGTCGGCGCGCCGCGGTTCTTCCCGCCCGGCGCGTACTGGTCGTCGATCCGGCCCCGGTACCGAATCCGCCGCTGGGCGTCCAAAACGAACGCCTGCGGGGTTCGTGACGCCCCGAAGAGTTCCGCGACGCGGCCGTCGGTGTCTTTTGCATACGGGAACGCGAGCGGGTACTCGCGAAGGAACGCGGCCATCGAAGGGACATCGTCCCCGGCGTTCGCGTTGATTGCCAGGAAGGTGACTGCACCGGTCGGGAATCGACCGGCCATTTCTTTCAAGCGAACCGAGTACAACCGAGCCATCGGACAGTCCGTGCCCAGAAACACGACCACTGTGGGGCGGGCCGCCGGGCCGGTCGGGAGGCGGATCGCGGCCCCGGTCGTGTCCCGGAGTTCAAAATCCGGGACCGGGAGCGTAGCGAGAGTCGCGGTGAAGATCAGCTCGAGCAGCAGAGCCATCGACGGGTCTCGCGGGTGTAAAAAGCCCCGCAAGTTTAGAACACGTTTCACGTCACGGCCGAACCGCCGCGAGCGACCTCGTCAGGCGATTCGTAATGACCGGCACGCCTGGGCGTAGGTGAGTTCGAGTCTGAATAATTTGGCTAGCCAATGCGAAGCGATTCACAGGTGCTCGTGTACGTCAGCTCGAGTTCTAGCGGTACCGCGAGGTTCGGTTCCAGCCAGAGCGGGACCGTTGGTAACGCGCCCCCAACGGTGAGTTGGTGCGGCCACACTTCCAACCGCTCTTTGCCGTCGATGCGCAGGAGCCGGTAGCACACCGCGCTCAACCCGGTCGGTGAGGACCAGTCGAACGCATCCGGGAGGCGGAGCGCGTTGGCGATGTCTTCGTGAAGGTTCGCGTTGCGCTCGGTCACCACATCGACCGTGACGACGGATACCCCCTGTTGAAGGTACGACGCCGCTTTGGTCGCGAACGCGCGCCGCGCTGTGGAGCGGTCCTTGTTTCGCGGGCTGACCAGTTCGACCGCCGCGACCAACTTCCAGCCGCCCTCTTGCTTGTAGACGTTGATCTCGAACGTGTCCGCGTCGGCCATAACGACTTCGCCCGCGAGTGCCGCCGCGGGCGGGGCGTAGGTCTGGGGTTGTGTCGCCACACCGCCCCCGCCGTGCCCGTTCGTCCCGAACGTTGGCAAATCGCGGTCTTCTTCGTAGGTCGCGAGATCAATTTCGATCTGCGAACCGTGGTGGATGTTCGATTCGGACTCGAATCGGTTGGTCAAGATCGCGCCGTTCAATCGTTGAGCGATGACGAACGCCCATCCGTGGTGGATGCTCTCCCACGATTTGCGTAGAGAGAGAGGCGGGTGGAAATGGTCGTAGAGCGGCATCGGGTGAACCTCCACGTTCATGTTACCCGATGCCGTTCGCAAAGAAAAACGCCGGAGGTCTTCGCACGTCGCACTGCGCGACCCGAGCCACGCGCTGGTTCAGGTTGTGGGCGGGATCGAGGTCGGACGGAAGTTACGAGACGAGCGCGCCGGTGGCCGGCGAGATAGACGTGTTTTCGCTGTGATCTGCGACGAAGCGTTCTGGATCGGACCCGCGCCGGGTATTCGTTCCGTTTCGGGTTGAACGAGCCGCGACCGCAACAGTAGTTTCAAGTGATTTGGCAGTGCCGCATGGGAGTTCCTAAGTTCAAGGTTCTCAGGCACTTGAACGGGAGCCTCCCATGCGACGTGGTTACTCTACGATCACCCCGGCGGTGGTCCACGCACTGACGCGCCGAACGTTGGAACGGGCCCTGGGTTGGACCGACTACAAGCGGTCGGTCACGCGCACCCAGTTGCTCGACCTGGTGCTGTTGATCGCGGGCACCACCCGCACGTTGTTCGCGGTAGTGACCCGGTACTTCGGGTTCTCCCACGAGACCGCGCGACAGGCGATGCACGCCAACCGGGGTTCCCGGGACCAACTCACGGCCCGGTTGGTGGATGCCCTTCACCAGGTGGCGGGGTTCACGCGCCGGGACCGGAGGCGCCGGTGGACGTGTGCCATCGATGTGCATTACGTCCCCTTTTATGGGGATCGCAGCACCCCGGGGATCATCGGCGGACCCAAGAAGGCCGGGACCTCGTTCTTTCACGCGTACGCCACCGGGGTACTGATTCACAAGCACCGGCGGTACACCGTGGGGCTGATGAGCGTGACGAAAGGAACCAAGCCGCACCAGCAGGTGCAGACCCTTCTGGACCAGGTGGCGGCCCGCGGGCTCACGGTCCGCGGGGTGGTTCTGGACGCCGGGTTCGACAGCGGGGAGACCCTGTTGCTGTTGCAGGAACGGAACCTGAGCTACACGGTCCCGATGCGCAAGAAGGGCACCGGTACCAACCGCCGCAACGCCAGCTACACCCAACCCCACGGCACCATCACCACCATGGAGTGGGTCACCGAGAAGAGCCGCAAGGCGGTATCGACTCGGGTGCTCGTGTGGCAACGGAAGGGCGAATCGCACGCCCGGGTGTACGCGTTCCGCGGGTGGGGCGATGCGACCGCCGTGTCGGAGGCGAACCGGGCTCGGTTGGGGCGCCGGCGGTACCGAGAGCGGTTCGGGATCGAGACCAGCTATCGGCAGAAGAACCAGGCCCGCGGGTGGACCACCAGCACCAACCCCGAGTACCGGTTGCTGCTCGAGGGCGTGGCCCTGCTGTTGCGCCAGGTGTGGGTGTACCTGACGCTCCGGATCGCTCGGGCACGCGGGCTCGCGCCGACCGCCTGGGTCGCCCAGTTCCCGTTGGCCGAGATGCTCGACTGGCTCACGCAACGGATCCGCTCACGATACCCACGCACACGATGTATTACCCTGCCACACAATACACTTACAACCAACGCAACGCCTTGAAACTACTGGCAAGGGAGCGGGAGGCACAGATCGCGCGAAGGGAACTCGGCTCACCCCGGGAAGCCCCCGCTCCCTTGCGGTCGCGGCTCGCTGTAAGGACACCGACTGCGCATTAGCCGCGCGGGTCGTGGACGAATCCCGTAACCGTGAGCGGTTCCGGCTCTTCGAGTTCGCTGCCGGGGAGCAGTTCGGCCATCGCGCGCACGATCTCTTCGCGGATGCTCAGGAACGCGGCGGCCGAAACCGGGTCGAACTGCTTGCCCGCTTGCCGCTCCACTTCGGCGAACGCCCACGACGGCGGGCGCCCCTTTTTGTTCTCGTGGTACGGCCGGTTCGAGGTCATCGCGTCGAAAGCGTCGGCCACCGCGACGACGCGCGCCAACAGGGGGATCTCTTCCCCCACGAGTCGGTCCGGGTAGCCCGTGCCGTCCCAGCGCTCGTGGTGGCTCCGGACGATGGGAATGATCGGCCCCATCTCCGGGATCGACGAAAGGATTTCCGCGCCCTTCGTCGTGTGCGTCTTCATGCACTCGTACTCGTCGCCCGTGAGCCGGCCCGGTTTGCGCAGGATCGAGTCGTCGATCCCGATCTTGCCGATGTCGTGGAGCGGGCCGCCGATCTTGATGAGTTCGAGCTGGTCGTCGGGCAGTTCGAGCTTCTCGCCGAGCATGGTCGCGTAGCGCGTCACGCGCTGCGTGTGGTTGCCCGTGTAGTCGTCGCGGAGCTCGACCGCCTGCGCGAGCACCGTGACCGTCTTGAGGAACTGTTCCTTCTGCCGGCGCAAGAGCTGCGCGCTCTCGATCGCGGCGGACACGTGCGCGGCCAGCGCGTCGGCCAGGTGCAGGTCGTCTTCGTTGAACGGGTTCTGCCAGAAACTGCGGTCCAGGTGCAGCACGCCCAGGCGCTTGCGCGGGGTGCGGAGCAGCACGCACAGCACGCTCGCCATCGCGCCGTCCGCGATGCTCTGGGTGAGCTTCGATTCCTCGTCGTTGTTGAGGGTGCTGTAGAGCAGCGAGACGCCGCTCGCGAAGCACCGCTGGGTGAGCTTCTTCGAGTAGTGGAACCGGCCCGGGGGCTCGCCCTGACCGACGGCCAGGGCGCGCAGGCGCATCTTGGGTTCGGGCGCGTCGCTCTCGGCCAGCACGATCGCCCCGCGCTGGGCCTCGAGCACGCTCACCGCGTCGTTGAGGACCGCGTCGAGGAGCTGGTCCTCGCTCTGCATGTTGACGAAGTGGTGCCCGGCCCGGAGGAGCGCGAACATCTGCTCGCCGGCGCGGGGCATGTGGTTGCGGTCGAACGCGATCCGGCGCAGCCCCTCGTCGAAGCTCGACACGGCCGCCGCGACGACGTGCTGGTTCGAGGGGGGGCCGTCCGTGCTCGCGTCCACCAGTTCGACGATCACGGCCACTTTGCCGAACTGAACGATGTCGCGCGCCTTCAGCGGCTGGTCGCCCTGCCCGATGCGCACGCCGTTGACGTAAGTCCCGTTGGTGCTCTCCAGGTCGCGCACGAACCACCCGTCGTCGCCGCGCCGCACTTCCGCGTGGCGCCGGCTCACGGAGCTGTCGTCGAGCACGATTTCGAGCGACGCGAGGCGCCCGGCGCGCAGGAGCGAGTCTGATTCCCAGACCTGCCCTTTAATTTCGCCGCTGATGCCGCGCAGTCGTAGGGGACGTTTCACGCCGCAACTCCTTCATCGGCCGGGGCACGCCGGTTCTCCGGTCCGATATGGTTGGCCCAAGTGTATCATGCGCAACGGCCGCACGAAGGCCCCGATGTCTGTGAAATACAGCTTTCTGCTTAATACAGATTCTGTTGATATCTGAATTCGAGTGCCGCGCCTGCAGGAAATGAATTTGATGGGGCGAGAAGGGCGAATTTGGTACTTCGATTAGTGCGTCGCGCTCCGTTTTCCGTTTCTAGCTCAAAATCAATTCGCGCCTACGGCCGGTCCCCGGGCCGACCGAGAACCGCGTCGCTGCGGTTGGCCCCGGCGCTGACCTGGCCGAACAGGTTGCGGTAGATATCGTCGCCGCCCGGCCCGACGAACGGAGAAGTCGTGGTCCGAACGTTCCCGCCGACGAAGAGAACGTTCATGCAGCCCGCGTGCGGCGAGACCGGACCGGCGCCCGGGGCCGCGTTCGCGGTGGGGAAGTCGCCGGAGATGGGCATCAGGTCGTGTTCTTCCCCGGCGGGGGCCAGCGCGTCGGGCCGGCGCAGACCGAGGATCTCGTCGTTCGGGGCACGGAAGCCGAGCGTGTAGGCGTAGGCGATGTAGTCCGCGGACGCGGGGCACCCGGGCCGGTAGCCGGCGGGCAGGTGGCCCTGGTCGCTGAGCGAGGTGGCGAACGTGTCGGCGGTCGGGTGCGCGGCGGTGCCGATTTGCGGGTAGCGCCCCTGCGGGTCGGAGTCCGCGTAGCCGGCGAGCCCGTTGTGCAGCGTGCGGAGGTTGTTCTGGCAGGCGTACACGCGCTGCTGCTGCCGCGCCTTCACGATGCCGGAAGAGATGAGCCCGAAGCCGAGGAACGCGATCCCGGCGGCGACGATCAGGTCGATGCGGAGCCGGCGCCCGGATTGCGGGTCCGGGCCGTCGGTCACCGGCGGGGCGGTTCGGGTGCGGTCCGCGGGCACCTTCGCACGGGTTCCCGAGCCGAATTCGATCTCGGTCGGGGGGCTCGAAGCGAACTCTCGGAGGAACGTCGCGACTGCCAAATCGGAGGGCGCCGGTTCGGATTTACGCGGTTCGTGTTCCACAACGTGCTGTGCGACGCGAGCGAGCGTGCGAAGGGCCAGGCCCGGGCGCGGTTCGGGTGCGTCTTCGCGCTCGGTCCGGGCGGCCGTCAGCACCGGTGCCACGGTCGCCCGGAGCCGTTCCAGGCGGGCCGTCGCGCTCGGGTCGGCGTTCAGGCGCGCGGCCACCAAGCTCCGGTCGGCCGGGTCGAGCACGTCAAACAGGTAGTCGATCAGGTCTTCGTCCGACATGGCTTCGTATCCCGCTCCTGGCGTGGTCCGGGCGTTCGCGATGGTCTAAAGTGATACAGGCGCTGGACTTAAACGTTGGGAATCTGGATCGCCTCCTGGCTCCCGGTCCCCGATTCCTGGTTCGCGTGCCAGTCCTCGGTGAGCCGGGCGAGGGCCGCGTGCAACCGCGACTTGACCGTGCCGACCGGGATTTCCAGGGCGTCGGCCACGTCGCGGTACTTCAGCCCCTGAAAGTACGCCAGGATGACCACCTGACGCAACAGGTCCGGGAGCCGGTCCACCGCGGCGCGCACGAGTTCCCGCTGTTCCGTGCGATCGGCCGATTCGGGCGGGCCGTCGCCGGGCGCCGGGAGCAACTCGAACAATGGCCGGTTCTGCCCGTCCTCGTCGGACGTCGTGACCGCGTCGGCGCGCTGGTCGGCCCGCCGGTTGCGCCGGCGCAGGGCGTCGATGGCCTGGTTCGTGGCGATCGCGTAGAGCCACGGGCGCACCGGGCGCCCCGGTTCGTACTGCTGGATCTTCAAGTACACTTGCACGAAAGTGTTTTGGAACACGTCGTCCGCGAGATCGTCGTCGCCGAGGTAGCGCCGCAGGTACCCGAACAGTTCGCGCTCGTACCGGCGCACCAGGCTGCCGAACACGTCCCGTTCCCCGGCGCGCAACCGGGCGAGGAGCTGTTCGTCGGTATCCGGCGGGTGGCGTATTGGGTCCAGCACAGCCCTGACACCTATACGTTGCGGGGCGCGGGAGCGTTCGCGCGATCAAAGGAACTGAGCGAGTTGGCGCGAAACGAGCGATTTTAGAAGTGTATCATACCGGACCGGGATCGTGGGGAATTGTCCCGGCGAAGCGCCCTCGTGAGGCGTGAAATTAACCCGCAAGCGTTGTGGGCACAAAGGCGTCAGGTGAACCCGGCCCGTAAGGGCCGCGGGTCGTTTGTGACGAGCCGCGACCGCGAGGGAGCGGGGCTTCCCGGGTGAACCGAGTTCCTTGTAGTGCGATTTGTGCATCCCGCTCCCTTGCGGTCGCGGCTCGTTGGCCCACTGTGACGAGGCACCAAGTGAACCCGGCCCACAGGACCGCGTTCGCCTAACGATGGGTATTACCCCCGGTGCTGTTCGAGTCCGAACACGTTGCGCAGGCCGATGTAAAGGATCATGCTCATCGACCGGGCCGCTTCCTTCTTGTTGACCTTGCTCACCCCGGCGCGGCGGTTCTCGAACAGGATCGGATACTCGCCGAGTTTCGCCCCGGACTTGTAGCACCGGAACAGCACTTCCTGTTGGAACGAGTACCCGCGCGAGCGCACGCGGTCCAGTTCCGCGTCGCGCAACATGCTCACGCGGTAGCACCGGAAGGCGCCGCTGGCGTCCTTCACCGGCATCCGGAACGTGAGCCGCACGAGGGCGTTCACCGACTGGCTGATGACCCGGCGCGGCAGGGGCCAGTTCTCGGTCCCGCCGCCGTGAACGTAGCGCGACCCGATCATCACGTCGTTCTTGCTCATCCCGGCGAGAATACCGGGGAGGTACCGCGGCGGGTGGCTGAAGTCCGCGTCCATGTTCAGGAGGTAGTCGTAGTCGCGGGCCATCGCGAACTTCATCGCCGCGAGGGTCGCGGTACCCAGCCCGAGCTTGCCCGGGCGGTGGAGCACCTGGACGCGCGGGTCCGCGTCCGCGAGTTCGGCGACGATGCGCCCGGTCCCGTCGGGCGAGTTGTCATCGATCACCAGCACGTCCGCGTGCGGGACGACCTTGTGAATGTCTGCGATCAGCGCCGCGACGTTCCCGGCCTCGTTGTAGGTCGCCAGCGAGACGAGGAGGCGGGGCTCCCCGGTCCGGGGCCGCGCGGCGGGCGCGGTCCGCGCCGGGGTGGGGTCGAGCGCGCCGGTGGCGGGCATTTCTGGGCTCGGGTTGTCGGACGCGAAGGTCACAGGCGGCTCGAGAGTGGCTAGCGGCACGGTGGCACCGGGGAAGTTTCAGGTTTCGAGTTCCGGGTTCCAAGTTGAACGAACGATCACACAGCGAAGCCGGGGCGATGTTCGGTGCGTTCCAGAGGCGCGCTCTTCAGCATTCGGAACTTGGAATTCGGGGCTTGAAACTTGGAACTTTGAACGGCCGCCTCTGGTAGAGTGCCGAGCGGATACGCTATTTTCTAGGATACTGATCCCGTCCCGGCCGATTTTATGCCCGCGCGTTCGGGTTTTCGTCGCCGAGTCTGCCGGAAAAGGTCGAACACCGTCGCGTTGCACCGAGAGAACGAGGGCCGTCCATGCCGACCGTAACTGAGATCCCGTGCCCGAACTGTGACAAGACACTCAAGGTGCCGGACTCGGTCTTCGGCAAGAAGATCAAGTGCAAGCACTGCGGGCACCCGTTCGTGGTGGAAGACCCGGACGCGGCCCCGACCCGGCCCGCGAAGGCGCCCAAACCGGGCGGGGCGGCGGGCGCCCAAGCGAAGAAGCCGGTGCCGAAAAAAGAGGAACCGAAGCCCGCGGACGCCCCGTACAAGTTCCAGGACGATGATGATGACGACGACGGCGCGAAGCCGAACCCGCTCGGCGTGATTTCCGAGGCCGACGTGCCCCGGTGCCCGCACTGCGCCCAGGAACTCGACCCGCCCGACGCGAAGGTGTGCATCCACTGCGGGTTCAACAACCTGACGCGCGAGAAGGCCGAACAGAAGAAGGTGTGGGCGCCGGACTTCAGCGACTACATGAACCACCTGGGGCCGGGTATCATCGGGCTCATTATCTGTGTCACGCTGATCGTGCTCGACATCATTTGTCTGCTCAACATGCGCGACTGGATGACGGGCACGTTCCTGGAGTCCGAACAAGCGGACCCGACCGACCCGTCGCGGAAGGCGATGCTCGTGAAGCCGGGGGCGTTCATCACGCTCATCTGGGCGGCCACGATCATGCCGATCCTGAAGACCGGCCGGTTCGCCGTCCGGCGCCTCGCGATCGACAACAAGCCGATGGAGCGCCTCAAGAAGTAGTTGCGCGGTCAGTGTAGGCGAACGGCCGGTGTGAGCCGGCCGGTACAGCCCTCGCATCTCACCGGCCGGCTTACACCGGCCGTTCGCCCGCACCGGTGCTTGGAAACGAGCCGGATCACTTGTGGCTGATTTTGACACTCGCAATTCCGCAGGCTTTTGCACATCATGTTGCATTCGGCGCTGGGGACTTACCGAAGGCAATCCATGCTCGCCCAATTGAACACGTTCGCCTTGCTCGGTATCGATGCCGTTCCGGTTCAGGTCGAAGTCGATACGTCGCCGGCACAGCAACCTCGCACGGTCATCGTGGGAAGAAATTCCACCGAACTCGGGAAGTAAAGGATCGCATGGAACTCGTTCAGCAATCGCTCAAACAGCGGACAACCTACCGAGAGTACACACTGAAGTGGCTTGCCGACGAACAAGGCGAAATAGCCGAGCGATTCCTGAAGCGATTTAAGGAGCAAGAAGCAAAAATTGCAGCGAAAATGCAACCTGGGGATGAGTTGTGGGAGTATGAATTCGGCAATTGGAATGCCTTCGCTGCTGTGTCAGGCCTGGCGATTGTCCGTGATGGGAAAATCGTTGATTCATGGGTGGAATGGAAGTCGTAGCTCGTTCGCCCCGCACGGCTTCTGAAAAGGTAAATCGATGCTCGCCCAACTGAATACCTTCGCTCTTCTCGGTATCGATGCCGTTCCGGTGCAGGTCGAAGTCGATACCTCTCCATCGCAACAGCCTCGAACGGTGATCGTCGGGTTGCCGGAGATGGCGGTCCGGGAGAGTATCCACCGTATCGAACGGGCACTGGTCAACCTCGGGTACCGGCTGCCGACCGGCCGTACCGTTGTCAACCTCGCCCCCGCGGACTTACGCAAAGACGCCGGGGCGTTCGACCTCCCCATCGCGCTCGGACTGATCGCCTCGATGGGGCAAATCGCCGCGGACAAAATCGAAACGTTCGCCATCGTCGGGGAGCTCGCGCTCGACGGGATCGTGCGCCCGGTCGTTGGCGCGCTGTCGATGGCGATGGAGGCCCGCACGCGGGGAATCGACAAACTCATTGTGCCGGTCGCGAACGCGCGCGAAGCGTCCGTCGTGCGCGAGGTGGAAGTGTACGGCGTCGGTTCGCTCGCGGAAGCCGTGGGTATCGTGACGGGGCTGGCGCCGATCGACCCGGTTTCCCCGCCGACGGATGACATCGAAGCGAAGCTCAACAAATACACAATCGACTTTGCGGACGTGAAGGGACAGGAGTTCGCGAAACGTGCGCTGACAGTGGCCGCGAGCGGCGCGCACAACGTCGTCATGCTCGGCTCGCCCGGCAGTGGAAAGACGATGCTCGCGCGCCGGCTGCCCACGATCCTTCCTCCACTGACACCGAACGAGAGCCTCGAAACGACGCGGGTGTATTCCGCGGTGGGGAAGCTCCAGCCGGGCGAATCGCTTCTCTGCACGCGCCCGTTTCGCAGCCCGCACCACACGATCAGCGACGCGGGGATGGTGGGCGGCGGGAGCGTTCCGCAACCGGGCGAGATCTCGCTCGCGCACCACGGGGTGTTGTTCCTCGATGAACTCCCGGAGTTCAACCGGCGGAGTCTCGAAGCACTGCGCCAACCGCTCGAAGAGGGCCGCGTGACGATCAGCCGGGCGGCGCACTCGACCACGTTCCCGGCCGACTTCGTGCTGTGCGCCGCGATGAACCCGTGCCCGTGCGGATTTCTGGGCGACCCGAAGAAGCCGTGTAAATGTGCCCCGATCGCCGTCGAGAAATACATGGGCCGGATCAGTGGTCCCCTCTTGGACCGCATCGATTTACACATCGAAGTTCCACCGGTCCCCTTTGAAGACCTCTCGAAGCCCGGCGACGGTACCGGCAGCGCCGCGATGCGCGAGCAGGTGTTCGCCGCGCGTGCGATTCAGGCCCAGCGGTTCGGCACCCAGGCCGGCGGACTCAACGGGCGCATGACCTCGAAGCAGATCCGCACGTTCTGCGTGCTCGACGCGGACGGCCAAACTACCTTGAAGGAAGCAATGGAGGCGCTGGGGCTCTCGGCGCGTGCGCACGACCGCATCTTGCGCGTGGCGCGCACCATCGCGGACCTCGCCGCGAGCGAGCGCATCACGCAGGACCACGTCGCCGAAGCGATCGGCTTCCGGGCACTGGACCGCAAACTGTGGGAGCGCTGATGCCATGACAGAAGCGGAATGGCTGGCGGCGACCGATCCGGGGATGATGCTGAGGTTTGTGCATGGGTTGGCGAGCGGCAGAAAGTTGAGGCTTTTCTCCGTTGCTTGCTGGCGAGGAGAGGATAATGCCTCAGATTATAGCGGTGAACTGGAAGCACTCGAGCAGTTCGCTGATGGGCTGCTGACGACAACTGAATGTGATGAAATGTTGGCAGACCTTCATCCACTAGTCGCTAATTTTCTCAGTGCCCATCATCTACTTGAGGCCGTAGCATCCGCCGAACACTGGGGAGCCGCCTGCGACGGAGCGAGCCACGCAGGAGTCGCAGCCAAGAGCGAAAACAGATTGTTGTGGCATTACAGGGTTCCTCGTTACTCCGCCTGTATCCGTGAACTCTTTGGCAATCCCTTTCGTCCCGTCGCCCTCGTACCAGTTTGGCTCACGTCCACCGTTCGCGCGCTCGCCGAAGGCATTTACCAAGAGCGCGCCTTTGACCGGATGCCGATCCTGGCTGACGCGCTTCAGGATGCCGGCTGTGACAACGAAGACATCCTGACTCACTGCCGACAACCGGGCGAGCACGTGCGGGGCTGTTGGGTCGTCGATCTGGTGTTGGGGAAGGGGTGAGGTTACGCTTGGGAGAGGAAGGAGACGCGCCATGACCGCCAAGCCGCCGCCCGTTGCGCCGCGCCCGTTTCGGTTCACCCGCGAGCAGTATTACCAGCTCGGCGAACTCGGGTTCTTCACCGACAAGCGAGTCGAACGGATTCGCGGGCAGATCGTCGAGATGAGTCCGATCAACTGGCCGCACGTGGTCGGCTGCCGGAAGACCGCGCTGGCGCTGGAGCGGGTGTTCGCCGGGATCGCCTGGGTGTCGCGTAACGAACAGCCTCTCGCGTTGGCCGAGAGCGACCCGCAACCGGACGTGATGGCTGTTGCCGGCCGGTTCGAGGATTACACCGCCCACCCAACGACCGCGCTACTTGTGGTGGAAGTAGCCGATGCGACACTGTCGCGTGACACAACGGAAAAGGCGGAGTTGTACGCCGAAGCAGGCATACCGGACTACTGGGTTGTCGATGTCGAGAACCATCGCCTTCACATCTTCCGCGACCCGCAGCCACTCCCGGCCGGATTGGGCGCGACCGCCTACCGCACACACCTCACGCTTACTCCCACTGATCGCGTGTCGCCGCTTGCCGCGCCGGGCGCTTCCATTCTGATGAGCGAACTGCTTCCGTGATTGATTCGCAGAAAGGAGAAAGTATGGCCGTGCCCGATAGCGACGTAATTGCCGAATTGACTGAGGCTGGAGCCCGCGTCGAGGACTACTTCTTGATCGGTCACGAAATCTGCGTTATCAACCGTCGAGGGGAATTGATGTCGCTTCTGGTCGATGACCTGACGGGAGAAGAAGAAGGAGAAATGCACTACGCCATTCTGAACTTCCTCCGGCGTCGTGGCGCAAAAGTGTACCAGACGCACGACAATTTCTGGAGGAGCAAGGCTGATGAGTAAAATGAAGCAGGAAGATGTTGAGCGCATTGCCGCCGAATACATTGTGAGCATTGGGGTCGCCCCTTGCCTTCTCGACGGCAGCGAATTCAAAGATGCGGACGACCATCCAATTTGGAGGGTATATTTTAGTTTTCGCGATATTTCTGAAAAATGGAATGGCCTTCCTGTTTCATTGACCATTGAGGTAAATGATGTAACAGGAGAGGCGTCTCATATTGATCATTTGTGATGCTCTCGATTGTCGGAGTGATTGTCGCAAGTGTAAAGGTGCAATGATGCACGTCACCGAGGCGACTCGCGGGCATATCACCATCCAATACGGGGACAAATTCGTAACGGTTTACGGTGAAATGTTCGGGATGGTGCCGGGGATGCCGGACTATCAGATCTATGGCTTTTCCATCAAGCATTGGGATGCCCCGCACGATGCCTTGCTCATCACCGAAGAAGAAAAAAAGGCGATTCTGACGGAGGTGTGCGACTATTTGAAACAGCATGGTCGAACGCCAGACGTTCTGGAGGAGTAGTTAGCTGGATGTGCGTTTGGGCTAAACCATGCTCGAAGAAGACGCAATGTGCCATCGCTGCGGAGAGCAAGCGGCGACTTGCGACAACTGCGGTTGCTGCGACGAGTGCTGTTCCTGTCCCGAATGCCGCAAGTGCCGCCAACGCGCCGAGAGCGCCTGCAAGCAGTGCGGCCGATGCGATGTCTGCGATCACGCGGACGATTGCGATCATTCGGACTGGTACGATGAGGTTGACGAAGGGGACGTTGATTGAAGGCCGCTCGGCAGATCACCTGAATCCGGCGATAGGCGCAGTTCCATGAACACCGCGCCCGGAACGGGATTGTCGCAGTAGGGCGGGATTTCCTCGAAGCCTAACGCCCTGTAGAGCGAAACGGCTTTGCCCATGATCGGGGCAATGGTGTCCAGTCGGATGCGACCGTAGCCGAGCCGTTTCGCCTCTTCGATGACTCGTTCCGCGAGGGCGCGGCCCACCCCTTCCTTGCGGAACTGCGGGCGGACGTACAGACGCTTCATTTCGCACACACCGTCCGCCCGTGACCTCAGTGCTACGACTCCCGCGGGTTGGTCACCGACTTCGGCCAACAGGATACAGCCCGTCGGTGGCGCGTACTTGCCGGGGAGTTCGGCAAGCTCCTCGGCGAAGTTCTGAAACCCGAGATCGATTCCCAGTGCGTCGGCGTACTCTTGGAACAGCACGCGGACCGTTTGCAACTCCGCGGTGGTGGATGGGAGGATCGTCAGGAGCATATGACCGACTCCGTGCGTTCAGCCGCAACTTTCCGCGGCAGGGGAGATTGGGGTGATCCTATCCGGGGGCGAACCTCGGTTGGCATCACCGCGAAAAAATCGGTTCGCCCAACGAAAGAACCCCGCGACGCGGTGTCGCGGGGTTCGGTGTTTCCCTTCACGCACTTCGCCTTACTTCTCGCCGTAAGCCTTGTACTTGTAGGGCGAGGTCGCGGGCTTCGGCTTGAATGACACCGGCAGGTCCGCGGGCGCGGCCAACGGGTTAGCCGGCGAGTTCATTTGCGGGTCCGTCTTCGGCAGCGGAACCGGGTTCGCGGGTCCGCCGTCGTACTGGAACGTGCCGTCGCCGGGTGCGGCCTGTTGGGACATCGGTCGGGCGCCGATGCCGCCCAAATTGACTACCGGCACATCGGTCGAGTTCCCGCCGCTGATGCCGATGTAAATGCCCCCGCCGTAGTAGCTCGGGTAATACGTCGGGTAGTAGTAGTTGGAGTAATACACCCGCGGGGTGTAGTAGTAGGTCGGGCGGTACCCGCCATAATACCCACCGTAGTTGCCGCGGTAGTAGCTGCCGTAATACCCGCCGTAGCCACCGCGATACCCGTACCCGCCGTAGCCACCATACCCACCGCGGTAGCCGTAGCCACCGTGGTAGCCGTGGTAGCCGTGGTAGCTGTAGCCGCCGCGGTAGCCGCGTGCCAGTTCGGTATCTTCAGTCGCGGCTTGTTGCACAGTTCCCTTACCGCCGAGCGTCATCGTCGTGCCGGTCGAACCGGGCAGTTGGTGCGTGTCGCGGTCGTCGGCGCTGGCCGCCCCGCCCGCTGCCAGCACCGCGCCCAGCGCGAGTGCCGGCTTCCAAGTGGTCCAGGTCATTGTTCCTTCCCTCCTCCACCTTCGGAATGGCATGGGGTTCCGCTGGTGCCATTTGACCCGATTGTACGCGACTCGCGTGCCGGACGAAAGCGCAACAGGGGCGAAAGTGCTCAAGATCGAGGTCGAACACTGACGTTTGCTCTTGCGTTTAATGCTCGCGCCGTTCCCGCGGAATACACTGCCTGACATGCTCACACCCGCCACAACATCGCTGCTCGTCGTGGACGCGCAGCAGGGCTTTACCGATTTGTGCCCGGCGGAACTGCCGGTACCCGGAGGCGCGGCGATCGTGCCGCGCGTGAACGCTTTGCTCGCGTTGCCGTTCGCGCGTGTTGACGCGACCCAGGACTGGCACCCGCTGGACCACCGCTCGTTTCTTGGCCAAGCGGACAACATTTACCCGCCGCACTGCATCACAAACACGCCCGGCGCGGAGTTCCTCCCCGGTCTGCGTGTTGATCGCTTCAGCGCGATCTGGCGCAAGGGTTACGACCGCGACTTTGAAGCCTACGCGGTCACGGCGCAGCACCCCGGGCTGGGTGCGTTTCTGTCTGCATCCGGCATCAAGGCCGTTGTTGTGTGCGGGATTGCAACGAACATCTGTTGCTTCTTCGCCGCCCGCGATCTTCGGCTCGCGGGCTTCGATGTGTGGCTCGTTGAGGACGCCAGCGCCGGCATCGACGTTCCCGCAGCGGGGTTGTTTCAGTCGAAGGCGAAGGAGGAGGGGCAGGCGCTCGGCATCCGGTATTGCACGGTCGAAGACATCACGAGCGCGATGGGTAGGCGTTAAGCTCGTTTCGAGATCCATGTAGCGAGTTAAACGAGCCGCGACCGCAAGGGAGCGGGACTTCCCGTGTGTTGAACCGTGACGACAAACGGAAGTGCCTACCGCTCCCTTGCGGTCGCGGCTCGTTACAAGAACACCGAAGCGGGACTAATCCGGCTTTCGGTCCGCGAGGCGCGCCCGCACGCGACCGAGCAACACGGCGTGGTCGAACGCGAGTTGAGGTAGTTCATCGAGCGGGAACCACCCGACTGCGCTCGCGTCGTCGGCCGCGACGGGCTTCAGCGAATCCGGGTCCACTCGCGCTAGATACACCACGCTGACCGTCCAGCCACGGGGGTCGCGTCCCGGATCTCCGGTTGTGTACAGTTGTTCCAAATCGGCGACCGTGACGCCGGTCTCTTCCACCAATTCGCGTCGGGCCGCGTCCGAAAGGCGCTCGTTCTCCTCGACGAAACCTCCGGGGAACGCCCAACTTCCGGCGAACGGGTCTTTCTTCCGCTGGATCAAAAGGACGCGCGGGCGGGCCTCCCGCGTCACGATGGCTACATCCACGGTCAAGGCCGGTCGGGGGTATTCGTAAGTGTGCTTCTGACCGCTGCTCGTGGACATTTCAAGCCCTCTCCCGGCCATGATGTTACGATGACGTTCGCGCATCACCTTGAGTAACTTAGCCGCTCCCGCGTGGCCCGCCAACAGCGAGAAATTTGTACCTCGTGGTACAATTAGGTGTGCTTCCTGGGGGAAGTTTGGAAGCGCGCAAGAATACGAGCCAAACCCCAAGTGAACCGCGAACCGGCGAACCATCTGGGTCGCCCCGAGCCCCGTGCGGCCGCGCGGATAAGCGTAAGGAGAGGTGATTTGTGCAGTTACAGCAATCCGTGTCGGCGAAGATGCCGGCACAGAAGGTCATCGTGTGGGAAGCGCTCGACGCGACCGACCCGATGACCAAAGCCGCGTCGCAACTTTATGAGAAGACGCTGGCGGCGGACGAACGGATTCCCTGGATGTGGATCGAGCAGTCGGTTCAGGATCGGACGAAGAGTAAACCGCGGCCGGGCGGGTGGAGCCGGCACCTTCTTCTTGCGGCGCCCGAGGGTCGACAAGACGACCCGGACGCGCTCGCGGGCTACGTCTACGGCGCGCTGCTGCCGGGGTACGGTGGGTACCTGTGTTACGTTGGTGTCGCGGATTGGGCGCGGCGCATGGGCGTCGGTGGGCGGTTGTACGAGCAGTTCTTCAAGGTACTCCGCGTGGACGCGGGGGAATTGGGGGAACCGCTCCCGTTCGTGATTTGGGAGAGCCACCGACCGGACCCGCTCGCGCCCGCGGCCGATTGGGAGAACTGGACCGCGCGCACGCGGTTGTTCGACCGCGTGGGCGGGTTGTGGGTCGATGGCGTGGACTTCCTCTCACCGAACTTCGCGGCCGACGAAGAGGACGATGACGTCCCGCCGGTCCCGCTCCAGTTGTTCGTGAAGCCGCT
Source organism: Gemmata palustris (assembly GCF_017939745.1). Lineage (NCBI taxonomy): Bacteria > Pseudomonadati > Planctomycetota > Planctomycetia > Gemmatales > Gemmataceae > Gemmata > Gemmata palustris. The sequence continues at coordinate 7,839,531 of NZ_JAGKQQ010000001.1, forward strand.
CGATTCACCGGAATCGGCGTTTACGCCGGAGCGCTTGCGCGAAGTGGTGGGCGGGTTACACGAGCGCGTGTACCACAACCAACCGGGTAGCGTGCTCTTCGACAGTACGCTCCCAGTCGCGTGCGAACCACGCCTACGTCCGGCCCGTGCTGCGGGCGCTCAGAAGAGCGAACGCGGCGAACTGGTGTAAAGAGATCGGCCCGAGTCCTTCGGCTTGGCGCTTCACAGTCTGAGGCGATCGCGCGGTGACCGCGCCGAAAGGTGCGGCGCGGTCGCTTATTGTCTCCACTTCCAACTCGTACTTACGCGCCTTATTTCTGTTGCTCGGTATCGGTCACTGCGGTTGGATGTGTCAGGTAGCACATCCGCTCGAACGCATTGATCGGGATCGCGCATGAGCATTTTCGTTGAGGCGCGGATTCGCGGGAGCCTGGACGAGTTGTGGCGCCTCACACAAACGCCCGACCTGCACGCGCGCTGGGACCTCCGATTTACGGACATCGAATACTTACCGCGCCCCGACCCGGAGCAACCCCAACAGTTCCGCTACGCCACGCGGATCGGGTTCGGCGTCGCGGTGCAAGGGTGTGGGGAAACCGTCGGCGAGAAGGACGGGGCGAACGGCGAACGCACCTCGGCGCTGAAGTTCTGGTCCGACGACCCGAAATCGCTCATCCGCGAAGGGGCCGGGTACTGGCGCTACGTTCCCACCGACGACGGGGTGCGGTTCTTCACCGCCTATGACTACCGCGTGCGCTTCGGGATGGTGGGGCGCGCGTTCGATCGCGTCATATTCCGTCCGCTGATCGGCTGGGCGACCGCGTGGAGCTTCGACCGTTTGCGCTTGTGGATCGAAAAGGGAATCGATCCGGCCGTTTCCCTGCAGCGCAGCCTGACTCACGGCGTCGCCCACAGCGCCGTGGCGTTCGTGTGGGTGTACCAGGGTGTCGTGCCGAAGTTGTTGGGGCCGCACGCCGACGAGTTAATGCTGATTCAGCAAGCGGGGGTTCCGGGCGCGAACGCCGCGATGTGTGCCCGGCTTCTTGGGTGCGGAGAAGTGGCGTTCGGCATGGTGATGTTGTTCGCGTTCCACCGCCGCTGGCCGCTGCTACTCACCGTCGTCCTCATGATCGTGGCCACGATCGGGGTCGCGGTCAATTCCGCGCCGTTCCTGTGGGCCGCGTTCAACCCGGTCAGCTTGAATCTGACCGTGGTCGCGCTCGCGTGCATCGGGCTACTGGCCGGGCGGGATCTGCCCTCCGCGCGCCGGTGCTCGCGCAAGAAACCGACGGGAGGCGCGTGATGTCCATCTACCGCGAAGCACTCGGGTCCGTGTTCGACCGGCTGCACCCGCAGATCCAGAAGCGCTTCGGCTTCAACAGTTCGGACGGCGTGGCCGCGATCGGCACGGGCGCGATGGACGAACTGTGGCACGGCCGCCTTTACACGCTACCGTTCCTGTACCTCGGCTCGGCCCGGCGCATCATGTTCCCCGAGCGCGGCACGAACGTGCCCTTCACGATCCGCAACTACGCCTACCGGGACCGCTTCGGCCGCGAAACCGTGACCTGGATTCGCGACTTCCGTACTCGCCGCCCGCGCCGGTTCGACGCTTACATGATCTACAGCCGCGAGCGCGGGACGATTGTTGACTATCTCGGCTCGCACCAGCACTTGGCGGTGGACATCGATCTCTCCGTTGACGAGCGGGGCGGGTTGCGACTGCGCTCGGGCGCCCAGCGCGTTTACGAAGGGCCGTTCTCGTTCTCGTTTCCGATGTTCTTCTCGGGCGTTGCCGACGTGTGCGAGTGGTTCGACGAAACTATTGGCAAATTTCGCATCGAAGTGAACGTCACGAATCGTGTCTGGGGGCCGCTATTCGGGTACCGCGGTTCGTTCGACGTGACGTGGGCGCCGGTGCGCCCGGAAGACGTTCCCGCCGACGTGAAGCCCCGGCGCGAGCAGCGTCGCGAATAAGTGATTCGCGCCAGTGCCGAGAGGGATGCTCCGCAAACGGTGGCGTGGTAGGCGGGAAAACGTGGCGTTTTGTCGAGTAGGTCGGGTGGGAATCGAACCCACGGTTCCGCGCTTATCAGACGCGGGCCTTACCACTTGGCGACCGACCTATAATTCACATCGCGCATCGATTCATTGAGTGCCACGCAGGTTCAAGCATGTCGGAACGTACCGAGCCGCGAACGTTCACCGCGCGGTGGGTGTTTCCCGTCAGTGGGCCTCCTTTGCCGAACGGGACCGTCACCGTTCGCGGGGAACACATCGAGGCCGTGCTGCCCCACGGTGAGCGTGCGCCAGATGAAGACTTCGGTAACGCCGCGATCATCCCCGGCTTGGTGAACCCGCACACGCACCTCGACCTGAGCGGCGCACGCGGGTTGATTCCCCCGACCGCCGCGGACCACTTCACGGACTGGCTCCGCGGCGTGATCGGCTACCGCCGCACGCGGACCCCGGAGCAAACGCAGTCCGACATCCGCACCGGACTCGCCGAGTGCTTGCGCCACGGCACCACGCTCATCGGCGACATCGCCTCCGAAGGCGCGAGCTGGGACGCACTCGCCGGGGCGCCAACGCGGGCCGTGGTGTACTTCGAGCTAATCGGCCTGTCCGAACAAAGTTCAGTTGCCGCGCTGGAGCGGCGCTACGCCTGGCACCGGTCACTTCCGAAAGAACACGCAACTTGCAGAACCGGGCGCAGCCCGCACGCGCCGTACAGTGTGAGCGGCGGGTTGCTTACATCGGCTCACTTGTTCCACGTTCCGGCAGCAATACACCTCGCCGAAGTCGCTGCGGAAGCCGATCTCTTGGAGCGGCGCGAGGGCGTGTTTGTTGATTTCCTCCAACAACTCGGTGTGTGGAAGCCCGATCTCGGTTTCGCGGACTGGTCACTGATTGTTCAGATGACGTCCGTGGAGCTCTTCGCTAAGCCGCCGAATTACACCGCGCCGCCGGTCCTATTTGTTCACGCTAACTATTTGCCACCTACGGTCCCGTGGGGCTCAAATCATTTCGTTTGCTACTGCCCCCGCACGCACGCGGCGTTCGGGCACGCGCCGCACCCGTTCCGAGAGTTCCTCGCGCGCGGCGTCCGCGTGTGTTTGGGCACAGACAGCCTCGCGTCAAACCCCGATCTCGACGTCCTGAGTGAAGCGCGGTTCGTGCGCACGCGGTACCCCGACTTCCCGGGCGATCAGTTGTTGCGAATGGTCACGCTTTCGGGCGCTGAATCGCTCGGTTGGGCGGACGAAACCGGGAGCCTCGAAGCCAACAAGAGTGCGGACTTTGTCGTCGTGCCGCTCCCGAACGCGGATGTCGCCGACCCGCACGAACTCGTGCTTACGGACCACGCGGGCGACCGGCGCACGATGTTCCGCGGCGCGTGGCGAACTCAAGCAAGTAGTGCCCCGTGAAGGAGTCGAACCTTCACAACCGGGTTTCGTAGACCCAGCGCCGCAATCCGTCGGACGGGGCGTGATTTCAGTTCCAGAGTTTCAGAGTTGAAGACAAAATCAGTCGCCTTTGCGTTTTCAACTCTGGAACTGTTGGAGCTCTGAAACTTGGAACTCCACATATAGAGGGCCGGGTGGGAATCGAACCCACTACACGCGGGTTAACAACCCGCCGCTATTCCGTATCAGCTTCCGACCCGCGATCAGTACACCGTGCTGGAGTCGAACCAGCCAACCGAGCTTCGGAGGCCCAGTACCGCAGCCCTCGGACGGTGCGCAGTCAGGATGGCAGGAATCGAACCTGCTTAAACGAGTTCCCAAGACTCGCGGCCGGCCAATGGCCCACATCCTGAAACCGACAGTCGGGAAGACAGGAGTCGAACCTGCGATTTCGTGCTTCCGACGCACGCGGCCACTCCACCTGGCCCACTTCCCGAAGTTGCCCGCGCGAGTCCCGGAGGCGGTTGAAAGTTACGACCGGATTCGCACCGGCAACTTCCCGCTCCGAAAGCGAGTGCTCTTCTATTGAGCTACGTATGTACGCCCCCGATATCGGGCGCGGGCAGAGCGTTCGGCGGGATTTGAACCCGCGCGTCCTGGTTGGGAACCAGACAGGCTGCCGCTAACCTCACGAACGCATTCTTACGAGCGCGGAGTTCGGAACTTGAGAATCGCGGAGCGCGGAGTTCGGAACGTGGAACGAAAGATCAACACCCTGCGGTTTGTTCGCCTTCGTTCGGTTTTACTCCGCGTTCCGCACTCCGCGCTCCGCGATTCTCAAGTTCCAGTCCCGGCGGCTGGAGTTGAACCAGCTCCTCCGCGTTTTCAGCGCGGCGCTACTACCGAGTTAGCTTCACCGAGAGTCGCCAGTGCCTCGCCAGGGAATCGAACCCTGCATCTACCGGTTAAAAGCCGGCGGCTTCACCATTGAAGCGTGCGAGGCATTTCGAGCGCGGAGCGCGGAGTTCGGAACGTGGAACGAAAGATCAACACCCTGCAGTCTGTTCGTCTTCGTTCGTTGTCACTCCGCGCTCCGCGTTCCGAACTCCACGCTTACAGTTAGGTTCCGGGGGCTGGAATCGAACCAGCGTCATCCACCTTCAAAGGGTGGCATCAGTACCAGCACTGAATCCCCCGAATCAATCACACAGTTGCCGGGGCTGGAATCGAACCAGCGTCGTCCACCTTCAGAGGGTGGCATCAGTACCAGCACTGAATCCCCGGCAATACAAGCGACACACGATCGATCAACGGGTCGATATCCATCAGCAGCGGTGGTAGGAATCGAACCTACAAATTACGCCTTAACAGGGCGCCGCCTTACCATTCGGCTCCACACCGCTGTACGTGAAAAAACACCATCGGCCGGGCACCTTGGGGAAGATGCCCGGCCGATGGGTGCTGAACCCTGCTCGGTATGGCATCATCCGGTTCGGATGTTGATCTGGGTGCGGAACTGGTTCGGGAATTGGTTGGGGCGATTAAACGGCCCGAACCCGAACCCGCATCGTTGCGGTCGTTGGGGGTTACGCGGCTGTTTAATAAACCCGGTCATGGCTCGTTCCTATTTCGATGTTAGCTAGTCACACCTATAGACGCGGCACACACCCGATGGTTCGCGGTGTGCGCCGATTATTTTTAGATTCCATTACTCGCGATTCGCTCACCACCGGCGGCGGTCTTCAACCACTTCGATCCGCGCCCGGTGCCCGCGGCTCTCGAGGAACCGCTCGACGCGCTCGGCCTCGCGCCGCGTTTCGTACCGCCCGTACCGCTCCCAGTGGCCGAAGTGCCCGCCGCGCTTCACGAGCACCACGTAGTCGTGATCGTGCCGCTGGTGCGGCGGGACGAACCCGCCGTTCGGCCCACTAACCGGCCCGCGGAACGGTTCGCCGGCCGTCGCCGTCTGCGTGCCGAACCCGATCGCCGCTACTGCCACTGCGCCAAGAATCAATTTGCGAATCATCGTTATCTCCATCCCGAAGTCTTCGGGAGCTTGTGTTTTCTGGCGGTTTTCGTTATCCGCCAGTTGCACTCAAGTAACGGGCCGGAACTGCCGACTTGCGCCCTGCGGTTGCATTGTTGAGAAGTGCCCGACCGCGTACTTTGAAGGGAATGGGATGTACGGCGAAGGAAACGCGGAATTAACGGTCGTTCACCGGGATCAGGATGATACGAGCCGGTTCCTACTGCCGGCCGTCGGAAGGAAGCCGCGAATGGCGCGAGTGCCACTTTACCCTTTGCGTTTTGAACCGATTTTCACCACGAACCTGTGGGGCGGGCGTCGGCTGCCCGCGTTCCTGAACCGCACGGTCACCCACAACGACCCGATCGGCGAAGCGTGGATTCTGAGCGACGTGGAAGGCAGCCCCAGTCGCGTTGCCGACGGCCCGCTCGCGGGGACCACGCTCCGTGAGGTGTTCGCCGCCGATCCGGGCCGCATCGTCGGCGCGGCCCAGGCACCGCGGGGCCGATTCCCGCTCCTGCTGAAGTTCCTTGATGCCAGGCAGGAACTCTCGGTGCAGGTCCACCCGAACGACGCACAGGCGGCGCTCCTCGGCCCGGGCAAGTTCGGCAAAACGGAAGCGTGGGTCGTCCTCGAGCGCGACGCCGCGACGAGCCGACTCTTCGCCGGGTTCGCCGAGGGCGTTTCCGCAAACGATTTTCGCGCCGCGCTCGCAACGAAAACCGCCCCCAGCACGCTCCACAGTTTCACGCCAAATGTCGGCGACTGTTTGTTCCTCGAAGCGGGCACCGTTCACGCGATCGGCTCGAACCTGCTCCTGTTTGAAGTGCAGCAGACGAGCGACATCACCTACCGCCTGTACGACTGGGACCGCGTGGACGCGAAGACCGGTCAGCCGCGCCAGCTCCACGTCAACGAAGGCTTGGCGTGCGCGGACTTCGGGCGCGGGCCGTGTTACCCCGTCGGCCCGGCGGTCGCGGTGAGTAACGGCGTGCGGCGCGAGGGCTTGGTGGCCTGTGATTATTTCACCCTGGAGCGCCTCACGAGTGCGGCGCCGTTCCGCGTGGGGGCCGCGAACCAGTGCCGCGCGGTCGTGTGTGTGAAGGGGCACGGCGAACTCGAATCGGCCGGGGCGCGGTACCCGATCCGCACGGGCGATGTGTACCTGCTCCCGGCGGAAGTCGGCGCTGCCATCGTCGTGCCCGCGACCGAAGTCACCCTCCTCGAATGCGGCCTGCCCATTTGAAAAGTGAAGAAGAGCCGCGGATCACGCGGATCACGCAGATCAAAACTAAAGATAATTCTTAAAACCAATCTTTGGTTTTGATCTGCGTGATCCGCGGCTCTTCCAAACTCCGAAGCCATTTTTCTGAGCACCTCGCGCCGCGGGCGGACATGATAAGGGTAGACGCTCTTTGGGAGTGCTCCCGATGTCGACCCGCCTTCGACTGCCGAACCCGCTCGTCGCGCTCGACGATCGCGCGCTTCTGAGTCGCTTCACCGAGCAACACGATCAGCCCGCGTTCGAGCAGTTGGTGAAGCGGCACAGCCGACTCGTGTTCGGCGTGTGCCAGCGAACGGTTCGTGATTCACACCTCGCCGAAGATGCGTTCCAAGCCGTGTTCCTCGTTCTGGCGCGCAATCCCAAGGGGGCTGCGGAAGCCACTTCTGTGGGCGGATGGCTGTTCGGCATCGCGCGGCGCGTTGGTTCGGCGGCGCGCCGACACGAACAGCGCCGGGAGAAGCGCGAACTGAAGGCGAGCCCCGACCGCCAGGTTGAGAGCGCGCCGCAATCGGACTTCAACGACATCCTCCGCGTACTGGACGAAGAGCTCGCCGCGATACCGGACGAGTCGCGTGCCGCGCTGGTCGCGTGCTTCCTCGAAGAGCGCACGCACGACGAGGCCGCACGCGAACTCGGCTGGAGCCTCAGCACGCTCCGGCGCCGGCTCGACCGCGGGAAGGAGCTACTGCGCTCGCGATTGGCCCGGCGCGGGGTCACCCTCGCGGTGGGCCTGCTTACCGGCGCGCTCGCGTCCCCGGCTCGCGCTGCGGTTCCCGCTCTTTCGCCTTCACCTGCGAGCGTCGCACTTGCGGCCGAAGCGCTGAAACGCGGCATCGGAGCGAAGCTTTGGGCAACTGTCGCGACGGTCACGCTCGCGGTCGGTGGGATCGCGTTCGGCGTTGCGAGCGGGCCGGCGGATGCTCTGGTTCCGCTTCCCATCTCGACGGCCGCGCACGCGAACGAACCGAAGCCCCAATTCGATGCGGCCCCCGCTCCGCGTGCGGTCGCCAAGCCGTGGGTTACTGTGTCGGGGCGCGTCGTGTTCCCGAAGGCACGGGCCATCCCGGACCCGCGCCTGGTGCCGACCACTGGAGTCCAAGACGCCGAGACGTGGAAGCCGTTCGCGCCGTTGCGGTACGAGAACACGATCATCAACGCCGAGAACCGCGGGCTCGCGAACGCGGTGGTCTGGCTGCGCCCGGACTCGGACGACCGGAAGGCCGGCTTCCCGGTCGAGAAAATTCGCCCCGTCCTCGCCCGCCCGAAGCCCCAAGAGCACCGCGTGCTCGCGGTGGGCGGGCAGTTCCTCCCGCGGGTGCTGGCCGTGCGAACCGGCGATCGCGTAACTTTCGACAACCAACTGACGGTGCCCACAAACGTCCATTACACCCCGATGGCCTCCGACGCGGCCAGCGCGCTCCGTAACTTTAACATCTTGGTCGGTAAGGACATGAGCCGAACATCGGAGCCACTGTCGGCGACGGACGCGCCGGACCTGTTTCGGTCCACCATTCACCCGTGGATGACCGGTTATGTGTGGGCGTTCGATCACCCGTACTTCGCGGTGACCGACGCGAACGGCAAGTTCACGATCGAGAACGCGCCGGCGGGGAAGTGGCGCCTGGTCGCGTGGCACGAATCGGCCGGCTACCTCGGTGGCCTGCCCGGTCGACTCGGTGAGAAGGTGACGATCCCCGAAAGCCGCGCCGGGACACTCGAACTCGATCCGCGCGAGTTCGAGAGCAAAGGTTGGCCCGCCAAACCGTAACGTTTCCCGTTCCATTACCTCAAAGGTGCTCTGATGCGACTCTTGTTGTCGTGCGTGTGCTGCTGCGCGCTCGTGTCCGTTGCGAGTGCGCAACAACAGTGGGTGACGGTCAAAGGACAGGTCGTGTTCCCGGCCGATAAGCAGATCCCGCAACCGGCTCCGCTGAAAGTGGAGGTGGACAAGAAGGATTGTCTCGCGAAGGGGGCGATTCTCGACGAGTCGATTCTGGTGAACCCCAAGAACCGCGGGGTCAAGAACGTGGTGGTGTATTTGCGCCCCGACGATGATGATCTCAAGACCAGTTTAGCAGCGAATGAGATTCACCCGGCCGACGCGAAGCGCAAGCCCGAAGAAGTCGGTATCGACCAACCGTGCTGCATGTTCGTGAAGCGCGTGACGGTTGCCCGCGTCGGTGACACGATCGTGGTGAAGAACCCGGCCCCGATCGCGCACAATTTCTTTTGGGACACTGCCAACAACGGCACGCACAACCCAACGGTCGCCAAGCAAACGGACTGGAAAATGCCGAACGCGCTGGTGAAGGAGCCGGCACCGATCCAGTACAAGTGTACGATCCATCCGTGGATGTCGGGGTACGTGCGCGTCTTCGACCACCCGTACTACGCGGTCACCGACGAGGACGGGAAGTTCGAGATCAAGAACGCCCCGGCGGGTAAGTTCCGCATCGTGTACTGGCACGAGAACGGTGTCCGCGGTGGGGCCAAGGGGCGCGCCGGCGAACTCATTCAAATTGCCGGGCCGGGGGCGACGATGGAGATGAAACCCACCGACTTCGATGTGTCCCCGAAGTGACCCCGCTCACGCGCGCATTGCCAGCACACACTTTGCGATGCGCGCTGCGGCCTCATCAATTTCTTCGCTCGTTTGCGCAGGCGCGAAGCTGAACCGTAGCGCGGACTTCAGCACTTCGTCCGATACACCCATCGCGCGAAGAACGGGACTGGGGAGTAAACTGCCACTCGAACACGCAGACCCGGTCGCACACGCAATGGCCGCGAGGTCGAGTGCCATCAACAGCAAGTCCGACCGGCACCCGGGGAACGAAAGGTTCAGGGTCGTTGGCACCACATCGAACGCACCAATCTCCGGGCCGTTGAGCACCACCGGCGGACAAGCGCGTTCCAGCGCGTTCCACAACCGCGCGCGGTGCGATTCCAGCTTCGCGCGATTGCGGTCCATGTTTCGCGTTGCAAGTTCTAACGCAACGGCCATCCCCACCGCGAGCGCGACCGGCTCCGTGCCCGGGCGCCGGCCCTGCTGTTGGTGCCCGCCGTAGGTGAGGGGCGTCAACGTCGTTCCGCGCTTCGTGAGCAGCACGCCGACGCCCTTCGGTCCACCGAACTTGTGCGCGCTCGCGGTAAGTGTGGTCGTGCCCAGCGCGTGGAAGTTCACCGGCATTTTGCCGACCGCCTGCACCGCGTCGCAGTGCAAACGCGCGCCCTTCGGTAGCGACAATGCGATCTCGCGCACCGGCTGAATGGCGCCGGTCTCGTGGTTCGCGAGCATCACACAGACAAGTGAACCGGTTCGCGCCGCAATCGCGCCCGATTCGATGACTCCCCGGGCGTTCGCGGGCAGCCACTCGACGCTGACCCCGAGCGACTCCAGGTGGCGCAGCGGCTCGACGACACACGGGTGCTCGAGGCGGGAAGCGTAAAGGCAACCTAACCCCTCGCCCCCCTTCTCTAAGAAGGAAGGAGGAGCAGAATCCTCGGCTGTGTTAAGCCCCTCTCCGTTTAGGGGAGGGGTTGGGGAGGGGTTCTCTTTCTCCCCCTTCCCTTTAGGGAGGGGGGATGGGGGGGCAGGTTGCCTTTGCTCCCCCCCTCTCCCCATCAGCCCGAAGATCGCGAGGTTGTTCGCTTCGGTCGCCCCGCTGGTGAACGTCACTTCGTCCGGGTGCGCGCCCAATAGTCCCGCGATCTTCTCGCGTGCGTCTTCGAGGGCTTGCCGAGCTTTGCGCCCGATCGCGTGCGCGGAGGACGGGTTGCCGAACGTCTCCGTCATCAGCGGGCGCATCGCGTCCCACACTTCGGGCAGGAGCGGCGTGGTCGCGTTGTGGTCGAGGTAGATCGCGCTCATTCTTTGATTGTAAGTCGATTCCGAAGCCGCGGATCAACGCAGATTGACGCCGATCAGAAAACCGAAGAGAGTTTGCCGCACGCGCTTTGTTTTGATCCGTGTCAATCTGTGTTAATCCGTGGCTCAGTTCCTCTTTTCCGGGTACACATCATGACCGCGACCGAAGTGATGGCTCAACTCAAGAAACTCGGGAGCGAACAAACCAAGAAGACCCTGATGAAGCACGGGGCGAAGGAGCCGTTCTTCGGCGTGAAGGTCGGCGACCTGAAGGTGCTGCAAAAGAAGATCAAAACGGACCACGCCCTCGCGCTCGAACTCTACGACACCGGCAACTCCGACGCGATGTACCTCGCGGGCCTCATCGCCGATCCCGCGGCCGTGACCAAGGCGCAACTCCAGAAGTGGGTGAAGGCGGCGTACTGGTACATGCTTAGTGGGTTCACGGTGCCGTGGGTCGCATCCGAGTCGCCGTTCGGTCGCGAACTCGCGCTCGACTGGATCGACAGTGATGACGAGCAGACCGCGAACGCCGGGTGGTCGACTTACGGGTGCCTTCTCTCCATCAAGCCGGACGCGGAACTGGACCTGCCCGAGATCGAGAAGTTGCTCAAACGCATCACGGCGGAAATCGGCAGCGCGGCGAACCGTGTTCGGTCCGCGATGAACGCATTCGTCATTGCTGTTGGGGGCTACGTTGCGCCGTTGACCGCGAAGGCGAAAGCGACTGCGAAGACGATTGGCGTGGTCGAGGTGGATATGGGCGACACATCGTGCAAGGTGCCGGACGCGACCGCGTACATTGCGAAGATCGAACAGATGGGCCGCGTCGGGAAGAAGCGCAAGCACGCGGCCTGCTGAAGGGGGCAACGATTCCGCTTTAGGTTGTGCCCTCTCCCATTGTCCTCCCCAGCCCGGTCAGCGGAGCTTCTCGCGGGCCGGGGAGCGGGAGAGGGTGGTGAGGCTTTGCGAACCGGGTGAGGGGTAACGTCCCGAGTGTGGAAGCAACCCCTCACCCCGCCGCGAAGCGCGACGACCCTCTCCCGCAAGGGGAGAGGGCACAACCCAAACACCAACTCGCGGTCCGGCGCTATCTGCGTTTGCATTTCGTTGAAAGAGGTTGGCTGCAGAAGATCAATCAAGAGAATACGTTCTGCCCGTTAATCCTTCACCGGGTTCTTTGCTGCGACCTCGATCTTGGTGGTCGCGCGCTGATCGATTTCGGCCTCGATCTGCATGTTCTGTACCTCGATCGTCATCGACCCCTTGAGCTTCATCGTGGTGCTGGACGACTTCAGGCGCCCGGCCTTCGTGTCGAACAGGATCGTGCCCTTCACCTCGTCGCTCTTGAGATCGGCCTTGCTAATCTTGAACGGCAGCGCCCCGTTGCCCTCGCCCGCTTTGAACGTTACGTCGGCGGTCGTTTTGATCGTCGCGACGTCGTTCTTGACGCTGTCGAGGGAGTATTTGGTCTTGTTGGTGAGGTCGCCCAGGCCGGCGAGCGGCACCTTGTCGGTGCGGCTCCACTTGTCGCCCGCGTCCACCTTGTCCGACGGCGCGGGGATGAACACCTGGGTGAACATGAGGCGCACCGCGTTCTCGGGCATCAGCGCCTCAAAAATCTTGCGCATCATGTCGTCGCCGTCGCTGAGCTTGTCGAGGAACTTGTCGTAGCCTTCCAGCTTTGTGATCTCGAAGCCCTTGTCGAAGGTCGCGGTGAGACTCGCACCCTTGAAGCGGTCCGCGAACGCTCCGGCACCGGCCGCGGCCAGCGGGCCTTCCATCTTTACCTGCGTGTAGGTCATCTGGACCTGCATTCCGCCGCTCTTCGCCGACTTCACCTCGAACCGCGCCACCGTGGTGGTGGACATCTTCTGGTTGACGTTTTGGCCCATCACCTTGATGGCCTGATCGATCTCCTGCGTGGTGGTGGCGTAGAAGGCGTCCCCTTCTTTGAGGGACCACTTGAGATTAACGGGGTCCGCGGCCGCGAGGGGCGCGGAGAAGGCGACGAGGGCCGCGAGAACGGACGCGGTGCGCATGGGGCCGGCTCCGGTGGGTGGCAGACGAGTAGCAGCCCTCCCACTGTAACCCCAACCGGTCCCCGGCGACAAGCGATCGCCGTGCGAAGTGGCTCCTTGCTCCGCGCCGGCCCCGTGGCTACAACTCAAACTCCGAACCTTCCCCGGAGCGATTCATGCCAGTTACCAAGGACACCATCGGCGTCGGGTTCATCGGCGCCGGCGACATCTCCGTTCTGCACGCGGCGGCCGTGAAGAAGTGCCCCGGCGCGAAGCTCGTCGGCCTGTGGAACCGCAACCAGCAGCGCGCGACCCAGCGCGCGACCGAGTTCGGGTGCAAGAACTACGCGACCCCCGAGGCCCTCGTCGCCGACCCCGAGATCGACGCGGTGTTCGTGCTCACGAACCTGGAGACGCACCTCGAATACACTGCGCTCGCGCTCGGGATGGGCAAGCACGTCCTCGTGGAGAAGCCGGTGGGGATGAGCGTGGCCGAGATCGAGCGCATGAAGGTGCTCGCGGACGCCAAGGACCTGATCTGTATGCCGGGGCACAACTACGTCTACGAGAGCGGGATGGTCCGCACGCGCGAACTCGTTGACGGCGGTGACCTCGGCACGATCGTGTCCGCTTACGTGATGTACAACATCCACCACCCGGAAGACGTGGCGTCGCGGTACCCCGGCGTGGTCCGGCAGATCCTCACGCACCACTCGTACATCCTGCTCTACCTCGTGGGCAAGCCGGTCGAGCTGTGCGCGATGAAGGCGACCCTGCACTACAAGGAGTACAAGGAAGAAGACATCGCGATGGTGCAGATGCGGCTGCAGAACGGGGCGCTGGCGCACTTCTGCGCGAGCTTCGCGGCCGACGACCACGCGGCCGACCCGTGGACCGTGATGGTCAAGGTGATCGGCACCGCCGGGAGCACGCGGTACAGCTACCGCGACCACGTCGAGATCAAGCCCGGCCTCGTTCACAGCCAGACGTACACCGCGTACCAGGGTTCCATCACGAACGAGGTGCGGCACTTCCTGATCGACTGCCTCCGCATGGGCCAGAAGCCACTCAGCACGCTGGACGACGCGATCACCGCGCAGAAACTGATCGAAGCGGCGGAGAAGTCCATCGCGGAAAAGAGCATCGTGACACTTTAAAGCCGTGCGACACTTTAAAACGGTTTCACCGCAGAGGGCGCGGAGGGCGCAGAGAAAGACAAGAAGTTAAGAGCGCACGTTCTCCTGTCTTTCTCTGTGCCCTCCGCGCCCTCTGCGGTGAATCCCGCATTTTGGAGCCCTCATGGAATACCGTCCCCTCGGTAAGACCGGCCTGAACGTCTCGGTACTGGGTCAGGGCGGGGCCGCGTTCGGTCAGCAGTACGGGGCCGTTTCGGACCGCGAAGTCCTGGACTGCGTTCACGCGGGCATTGACGCGGGCGTGAACCTGATCGACACCGCCGCGTACTACGGTAAGGGCACGTCCGAAGAGTTCCTCGGCCGGGCGCTCGAGGGCGGGCGGCGCGAGAAGGTCGCCATCTGCACGAAGGCGTGCCGGCTCGACCGGGCCGTCTTCGACTTCACTCCCGAGGGCACGCGGAAATGCGTCGAGGGGTCGCTGAAGCGCCTCCGCACCGATCACGTCGAGATCCTGCTCGCGCACGACATCGAGTTCGCGACGGACTACGAGTACGTGTTCAACGAAACCTACGCCGTGCTCCAGCAGTTGAAGAAAGAGGGCAAGACGCGCTTCATCGGGATGTCGTGCTACCCGCTACCCCTCTTGAGGCAGGCCGTTGAGCGGTGCGATCTGGACGTTGTCATCAGCTATGCGCACGGCAACTTGTTCAACACGCAGTTGCTTTCGGATTTCATGCCGGTGGCGGAAGCACGCGGGGTGGGAGTGATGAACGCGAGCGCGCTCGCGATGGGGTTACTCACGAACCAGGGACCGCAATCGTGGTTCCCCGGGCCTCCCGAGGTTGTGGAGACGTGCCGAAAAGCGGCCGAACTGTGCCGGAGTCGCGGCGCGGACATCAGCTACCTCGGAATGCAGTTCGCACTCGGGTTGAAGCAGATCCCCTGCACGCTCAGCGGTGCCGCGCGCAAGAGTGAACTGGACGTGAACCTGAAGGCGATGACTGCGGCTCTTGACGAGACACTTCTCGCCGACGTAATGAAGGTGCTCGACCCGATCCGCGACCGGACCTGGCCGTGCGGGAACTGGAAGGGGTGAGGTACCCTTCTCAGCGAACCCCGCCCGCAAGGGCGGCGGGTGCTCTTGCTCGGTCGGTGTGCCCACCGACCCGCCCTCCGAAGGGTGTGGGTCGGTAGGTTGATCGCGTCACCAGTCCGCGCCGAGCCGTTGGCCATCGGATCGGGTGATCGCGTTGCGGAGAGTCTGTTCGGACACGGTCTTCTTGACCATCCGCACGGACCCGTCGGCCATCAGTACCTGCGTGACGGATTGGTTGTTCGCCCACAATTGTGGTAGGGGAGCGTTCGGGTTGTACAGCAACTCGCGCGGCTCTGCCCACGGGACTTCTTCGACGGCGTGAACCATCATGATCGTGTTCGAGGTCCCGTCCGTTATCTCCGTGATTCGGACCGGCTTCCCGTCCTCGTTGAACATGGCCCCGCCCCCGTAGAAGACGCGGTACGGCGTCTTCGTCGATCCCGGCTCGGTGCTCAGTGGGGAGGAGTACGTCCCGATCACCGTGTTCGCGGGTCGTTGGTTCTGGGGGCTGTTCCACGCCTGTGACAGATCGAACTGTAGGTAAACGCTGTCCTGTTCGATGTATGGTAGTATCCCCACGCGCCAGCTCAGGTCGCGGTTGACCTGCCCGCGGTTGTCCGTGGCGTAAGGGGCCGACATCGTTCTGTTCGTGGACTCTTGGTTGTGGAGGGCAAGGCCGATCTGTTTCATGTTGTTGGAGCTCTTTTGGCGAGCGGCGGCCTCGCGCACCTTCTGCACCGCCGGCAGCATCAACCCGGCCCCGATACCGGCACCCACGAGCATGCCGAGCAACCCGACGACCAGACCGGTTACCGCGATTCCGCGCCCGACCGGTTTGCCGAGCGCGATCGCGGAACAGATGACGCCGGGGAGCGCCGCGATTCCGCACGTGCAGAACCCCAGCACGCTCAAAATTAGCCCCGCGATCGCGAGGCCGCTCGACTGTGCGGGCCGTTTGCGCGGGCGGTCATCGTCGTAATCGTCCGCGTCGCGGGGGCGCCGGCGCGGGCGGTCATCGTCGTAATCGTCCGCGTCGTCACCGCGGGGCCGGCGGCGCGGGCGGTCGTCGTTGTCTTCCTCCTCGTCGCGCCGGCGCCGGGGGCGGTCGTCCCCGTCGTCACCGTGCCCCTTGTTATCCCACGGGCGATTGCGGGGCGGGTCGTCGTCATTGGTGGGCATGAAAACCTCGATAAAAGTGCGGAGCGGACCGACGAATAGGATGATAGAGCGGCGCGTTCGGAGGTGCCAGAACGCGATCTGTCGAACGGGAATTCTTTTCTGGGAGCCGGTCATGAACCCGGAGACGCCGACTCCGGGGGCTATTCCCCCGGGACCACTCGTGACACCGACACCGGGCGCGACGCTTCGCGCCCGGTTCATGTTCGCGCTCGCGTTCGTTCACCTGCTGCTCGTGGCCGGGCTGGTTCACCGGGCGACGAGCAAGAGCGTGACGCAGTGGGAACTGGACGTGATGTACGTCGGGTTGGTCGCGCTGTGGCCGGTGTTCGCACTGGAAGCGGCGTGGGGCGCGGTCCGGCGCGACCGGTCGAAGCCCCGCCGACCCGTGGTCCTGCGGGCGCTCCTGGTGGTGCTGATGCCGGCGTGGCGCATGGCCCTGATCGATCCCCGCACCGGTCTAATCTGGGTTCCGCGCATCGGGTGGCAGCACCCGGGTAAGGAACTCTTCCGGCGGCTCGAACTGTCGTTCGGCGGGCCGATGCTCCTGTTCGCGTTCCTGATTCTGCCCATCCTGCTGATGGAGTACCTGCGGGCCGATCAGGTCAAAGAACTGCCCACGCTGTCGCTCGCACTGGACATCGGCATCGCGGCGGTGTGGGTCGCGTTCGCGGTGGAGTTCGTGTTCAAAGTGTCCGCGCACCCGAAGCCGTTCGCGTTCGCGCAAGAGCGCTGGCTCGATGTCGCCATCGTCGTGCTGCCGATGCTGGAATTCGTCCTCACGAAGTGGGTGGACGCCGCGCCACTCGCGCGGTTGCTGCGTGCCGGGCGCGCCCTCTCGCCGGAGCAGATCGCGCGCATGCAGCGGCTCTACCGGCTCCAGGGGCTCGCAACCAAGGCGTGGCACTCGTTCCTGCTCCTGGAGGGGATCAGCCGGCTGCTCGGCAACACGCCGGAGAAACAACTCGCGAGGCTGGACGCGCAGATCGCGGACCTCGAAGAACAGCTTCAGGAGGCCCGCGCGGACGCGGACGAGGCGCGGAGACGGATCGCGGAGAAAGGGGGGCAAAGGCAACCTAACCCCCCAACCCCCTTCCCTAAAAAGGAAGGGGGAGAAGAGCCAAATACCGAAGATCCCGCGCTGTCTTCTGTCTGAAGCCCCTCCCTTTTTAGGGGAGGGGTTGGGGAGAGGTTCTGTTACGGAAGTGCATTCTGTTGACCCGTCCGCGCCGGTGCCGTAGCTTCGTGCTGTTGCGCCTCGCACCTCGGAGCTTAATTCCATGCGCTCTCCTCGCGCTCTGTTGCTGTTCGCTGCCCTCGCACTTCTGCCAACCTTTGCTCACGCGCAACCGGCCGCGCCCGATGCGGAGAAACTCAAAGCGATCCCGGCCGCGATGCAGAAGTTCGTCGACGACGGCGACCTGTCCGGGGCCGTCACGGTCGTCGGGCGCAAGGACGGTGTGGTCGCGTTCGACGCGGTCGGGCAGCGCGATGTTGCGGCCAAAGCGCCGATGACAAAAGACACCCTGTTCCGCATCGCGTCGATGACGAAGCCGATTACCGCAATCGGCATCATGATCCTCGCCGACGAGGGCAAACTGTCGCCGGACGACGACGTGGCGAAGTACCTCCCGGAGTTTACGGGGCAACTGCTCTACGCCCCGCGCCTCAAAGATGCGCCCGGCGACGCGGCGGTCGTGCTCAAGAAGCCGAAACGGGCCGTGAAGCTCCGCGACCTGCTCACGCACACGAGCGGCGCAGCGAGTTACCCGAAGGGCGTCGATGACGTGTACTCGAAGCGGAACCGCACCCTCGCGGAAACGACTCTCGCGACCGCGCTCCAACCGCTCACGTTCGAGCCGGGGACGCAGTGGAGTTACTCGAACTCGGGTATCGACGTGCTCGGGCGCGTGATCGAGGTCGTGAGCGGCGAGAGCTACGAGACGTTTCTGCAGAAGCGCGTCTTCGACCCGTTGGGGATGAAGGACACCGCGTTCTACCCGACGAAGGAGCAGGGCGCGCGACTCGCGCTGATCTACTTCAAAGACAAGGACAACAAACTGGCGCCGAGCGGCAACGCACTCATCGGCCTACCCGCGAACCCCAAACACCCGATCCCGGCCGGCGGACTGGTTTCGAGCGGCGCCGACCTCGCGAACCTGTACCGCATGATGCTCAATAAGGGCGAACTCAACGGTAAGCGCGTCCTGAGCGAGAAGGCAGTCGCGGAGATGACGAAGGTGCAAACGGGCGAGATCAAGACGGGCTTCGTCGAGGGCATGGGGTTCGGGTACGGCTGGGCCGTAGTGCGCGAGCCGAAGGGCGTGACCGCGATGCTGTCCGCGGGCACTTACGGGCACGGCGGCGCGTTCGGCACACAGGGTTGGATCGACCCGACGCAGGACGTGTTCGCGGTGCTGCTCATTCAGCGCATCGGGCTGCCGAACGCCGATGCCTCGCCCATGCGCGAAAAACTGCAGGAGATCGCTGTGAGCGCACTGAAAAAGTAACCAAGAGTGGCCGCGGATAAGCGCAGATAACACGGATCAAAACCGAAGGCAGATTAGCCACAAAAACGCACAAAGGGCACAAAGGAAGAGCAGAAGCAAAGAAGCGAGTTTGAATCGACTTCCGTTTCGCGTCTTTGGCCCTCTTTTGTGCCCTTTGTGCGTTTTTGTGGCTAATCTGCCTTGGCTCATGAGGCTGTCGAGGTGGAGGCTGAATGCAACTCGTTGCCCGACAACGTCCTCCGCTACACCTCCACCCCGACGGCCTCATGAGCCATGCGCCTTTTTGAATCTGCGTCGTTCTGCGTGTATCTGCCGTTCCTCTTGCCTCCACTCCCTTGACGCTCGCGCGTACAACCCTTACGTTTATACTTTCCTGAATATTGCACAGCCGGACTGCGGCGAAGTGAGCTGAGGAGCAATCGTGGCCGGACCTACTGGTGAACGCATTCGCATCCGCATGGAAGGCTACGATCACGAGGTGCTCGATCGCACCGCGGCGGAGATCGTGAAGACCGCTCGCGACAACCAGGCGGAAGTCCACGGGCCGATCCCGCTGCCGACCCGCATCGAGCGGTACACGGTGCTGCGCTCGCCGCACATCGACCGCAAGAGCCGCGAGCAGTTCGAGATCCGCACCCACAAGCGGCTCATCGACATTCTGAAGCCGAACCAGAAGACCATCGAGGCGCTGAACAAGGGCCTCAACCTGCCCCCGGGCGTGGACATCAAGATTCGCGTCATCACCGGGGCGTGATAAGGGTTCTGAAGAAATTGAGTTGTCTCTGCGGATACGCGCGGTAGAAAGATTAACTCCCGCCCGCCACGGTGCTCCCCGATCCCGCGACCTGCCGCCCCCAAACTGGGCTCCACGGTCGCTCCCATCGGAGCCCAATGCGGGCGGTTCCATGCGACGAAAGCGACCCCGCTTCACCGCCGACATCACCCGACGTTAAGTCAATAGGGCGAAGTCAACACCGCGGTTCCGCCGGGCAAACCGGCGACGGCAGGGTTTGGAGTGGCTGAATAATGGCTGATAACACCACGCCGGAAACCCCGGAAACCGGGGCCGAGACGCCTGTTGCCCGTTTGATCGAAGTTGCGACTTCGATTACGGTGCCGGTTGTGAACCGCGCCGGGGAAGAGGTGGGTACGGTCACCATCGACCCGGCCGAATTCGGCGGGAAGATCAGCCGGCAGTTGATGCACGACGTCGTGCTGATGTACCTCGCCAACCAACGCGCCGGTACCCACCACACGCTCCGTCGCGGTCAGGTGGCCGGTAGCACGAAGAAGCTGTTCCGGCAGAAGGGCACCGGTAACGCCCGCGCCGGTACGAAGCGCACGAACAAGCGCCGCGGTGGTGGTACCGCGAAAGGCCCGAAGCCGCGCGATTACGAATACCACCTGCCGAAGAAGGCGGTCAAGGCCGCGACCCGGATGGCCGTGCTGTCGAAGTTCCTCGACAAGCAAGCGGTCATCATCGACGACCTGACGATGGCCGCGCCGAAGACCAAAGAAATGATCGGCGTGCTGAAGGCCATCAAGATCGGTAAGAAGACGACGGAGAAGGGCGAGAAGGACGTGACGCTGCTGGACACGACTGTCCTCATCGGCACCGACAAGCTCGACCAGAACGTGTACAAGTCGGCCCGCAACATTCAGGGCGTGAAGGTTGCGCCGGCCGCGGAATTCAACTGCTACACCGTGCTGAAGCAACGGCGGCTCGTGTTGACTCGCTCCGCGCTTGAGGCACTGCGGGCCGTCGGGAAGAAGTAAGTGTTCCGGTCGTTTTGGGTTCCACGTTCCAAGTTGACGGAACCCGAAACGTTGGCATCGAACGGGAACTTGGTACCGGGAACTTCGTCATGGCAACGACACGACCGAAGCCGAAAAAATACCGGCGGAAGCTGGCGCTCCGCAAGCCGTGCGTTCACGGCGAGTCGGGCATCGAGTTGCGCTCGTACCAGGTGATCCTGCGTCCGCTCGTGACCGAGAAGGGCACGCACCAGAGCACGCGGTACAACGCTTACACGTTCCAGGTGAACCCTCTCGCCACCAAGACGCAGATCAAGGTGGCGGTCGAGGAACTGTTCAACGTGAAGGTCGAGGCCGTCCGCACCCAGGTGCGCGAGGGCAAGAAGCGGCGGTTCCGCCAGGCGATGGGGCAGCTTTCTACGTGGAAGAAGGCCATCGTCACGCTGAACGAAGAAGACAAGATTGAGTTCTTTTGATTCGAGATTTCGGAGTTGCGGTTTTCGATTACCGGCAGAATCGTGGGTGATTGCTGCCTGATTGAAAAGCCTCGGTCGGAAGTCTTTAATCAGAAATTACGGGCGCAGCAATGGGTATCAAACAATACAAACCGACTTCCGCGGGCCGTCGCGCCGGGATGGTGTCCGACTTCGCGGACTGCACCAGCCCGAACGAAAACAAGCCCGAGAAGTCGCTGCTCTCGCCCAAGCCCAAAAAAGGCGGGCGCAACAACCAGGGTATCACCTGCACGCGGTTCCGTGGGGGTGGTCACAAGCAGCGGTACCGCAAGATCGACTTCAAGCGGACCCGCGATGAGGTCGCGGCGACGGTTGTTCGCGTCGAGTACGACCCGAACCGCACGAGCCGTATCGCGCTGATCGAATACCCGCGCGACGACAAGCACGAGTTCTCTCGGGCCTACATCCTCGCGCCGAACGGTCTGAAGGCCGGCGACAAGGTGATCTCCGGTGCGTCCGAGTTGGTCGAGCCGAAGCCGGGCAACTGCATGCCGCTGTGGAAGGTGCCGCTGGGCATGACTGTCCACAACATCGAGATGGTACCGGGCAAGGGCGGCCAGATTTGCCGCTCGGCCGGGTGCGGGGCGGTTCTCACGGCCCGCGAAAAGGACTGGGCGCAGCTCACCATGCCGAGCGGTGAAATCCGCCGCGTGCCGAGCAAGTGCCGCGCGACGATCGGCACCGTGTCGAACGCCGAGCACATGAACATCAGCATCGGCAAGGCCGGCCGTATGCGGTGGAAGGGGCGCAAGCCCCACAACCGCGGTACGAGTATGAACCCGACCGACCACCCGTTGGGCGGTGGTGAGGGGCGGAGCAAGGGTGGGCGTAACCCGGTCTCCCCGACGGGTGTGCCCGCGAAGGGCGGCAAGACCCGCCACAAGCGGAAGCCCGGTGGCAAGGCGATCATTCGGCGTCGGCCGGCTGGTCCGTTCCAGAACACGGCGTGATTTTGCTCACGCTGGTTCGCGGAATGCGCGCTCGGGATCGACCGGTTGGCGAAAAACAACTGGTCTTCCACACGAGTTGTTCATAGATGTAATGGTCCCGGTCCGAGTGAGCCGGGTTTTCGTTTTGTGCCGGCGATGGATTCCCGAGGCGAGAGCAGAGTATGAGCCGGTCGCTTAAGAAAGGCCCGCACTTCGACCAACGTCTCCTCGACAAGGTCACGAAGCAGCAGGGTGCGAACAGGGAACCGATCAAGACCTGGGCGCGGGATTGTACGATCCTCCCCGACTTTATCGGCGCGACGTTCCTCGTTCACAACGGCAAGACGTTCGTGAAGGTGTACTGCACCGAAGACATGGTCGGGCACAAGTTGGGCGAGTTCTCCCCGACGCGGACGTTCAAGGGGCACTCCGGCGGTAAGAAGGCTGCTCCGGCCCCGGCGGGCAAGTAGTGAAGAACGTTCAGTGTTCGGTTCCAGTCGGCCACGCCACCGTGGTGAGACTAATCGGGCACCGCGGGCTGGACGCTGAAACAGAACACTGAAAACTGAACACTGCTATGGATTACAAAGCACTGCACCGGTTCGCGGACGTCGGCCCCCGGAAGATCCGGCTGTTCGCCGATTTGATTCGCGGAAAGAACGTGGACGAGGCGCTGCAGCTCCTGCGGTTCTACCCGAACCGTAGTGCGAAGTTGCTCCTGGCCGTCGTCCAGAGCGCGTACGGTAACGCCGACGACCGCGAGTGCCCGGACCCGGACGGCCTGATCGTCTCCGAGTGCCGCGTGGACGGCGCCCCGATGTTCAAGCGGATTCAGCCCCGCGCCCGCGGGACCGCGTTCCAGATCAAGCGGCGGATGTCGCACATTCACGTGACGCTGTCCGATCCCCCTGAAGAGGCGGGTTCGGTGCCGGCGAGGGGTGAAGTTGCAGCAGTCGCTGCACCAGAGCCGGCGCCCACCGCGTAACGGGTTGCGCGATCGCGGCGCGGGGGCCGGCAGAGGGCCGGCCCCTCACTTGTTTCAACGAACGTAGTGAACGATTTAGCCGCGGCGCAACCTTCCGCGACCTCCGAGATTGCAGTGCGACGGTTGCACCATCGCAACGCGAGTGCAATGTGAACGGGGACGGGAGCGGTACCGAAGCGAGCGAGGATTGACATGGGCCAGAAAGTTCGACCGACGGGGTTCCGAACCGGCATCATGCGGCCGTGGCGGAGCACGTGGTACGCCAGCAAGCAAGACTTCGCCGAGCTCCTGTTGGAAGACGTCGCGATCCGGGCGTTCATCCAGAAGTTCCTTACGAACAAGAAGGACCGCAAGGAGCAGCGGCCCGCGATCGCCGACATCCGAATTGAACGCACCCGCGAGCGCGTGACGGTCGTCGTCACCAGCAGCCGCGTCGGGGCGATCATCGGGAAAAAGGGCGAGAAAATCGACAAGCTCACGAAGGCGCTGGAGAAGTTGACCCGCCGGCACATCGAGGTGAAGACCGTCGAAGTGACCCGGCCGGAGATCGACGCCCAGCTCATCGCTGAGGACATTGCGGAGCAGCTCGAAAAGCGGGCCAGCTTCCGCCGCACGATGAAGCAGGCCATGCAGCGGGCGATGGAGGGCGGCGCGAAGGGCGTCAAGCTCCAGCTCTCGGGCCGGCTCGGTGGTGCGGAAATGGCCCGGTGCGAAAAGGGGATGGAAGGGTCCATCCCGCTTTCGACGCTCCGTTGCAAGGTCGAGTACGGCTTCGCCGAAGCGACCACGCCGCAGGGCAACATCGGGATCAAGGCCTGGGTGAACCAGGGCGACTACTTGACGGGCGACATCGCCGACACGACCGACGCCCAGGCGGGACAGGCCCAGAAGCGGCGCCCCCGGCGCGGCGGCTCGGGTCCGCGGAACGGCTGAGCGGGCGATCAGACTTCAGAGACCATCTGACGGGAGACAGGGCCGATGCCACAGATGCCCAAACGGGTCAAGTTTCGCAAGGCGCAGCGCGGCGTTGTCCGCGCCCGGACGACCCGGCGCAAGTACAACGGCCCGATCAAGGGTAACGCGCACCGCGGCAACTACGTGGCCTACGGCGACTACGGGCTGCAGACGCTCGAGGGCGGCTGGTTGTCGGCCGAGTGCATCGAGAGCGGCCGCGTCACGATGACGCGGTTCGTCTCGGGCGAGGGCCGGTACTACATCCGCGTGTTCCCGCACAAGCCCGTGACCTCCATTCCCGCCGAAACGCGAATGGGTAAGGGCAAGGGCGAGCCGGAATACTGGGCCGCCGTTGTGCGGCCCGGCCAGATCCTCTTCGAGATCGGTGGGATCCCGGAGAGCACGGCCAAGGACTGCTTGGCCCGTGTTGCGTACAAGATGCCGTTCAAGTGCCGGTTCGTTGCCCGGCGCCCCAACGTCTAAGATTTGAGTGATGAGTAACGAGTTCTGAGTGATGAGTAGAAGATCGAGTGGTGTTAAGCCATCACTCATCACTCATCACTCATCACTCCAGGTGAGAAGATGCCGAACCGCATGAAAGAGTTCCGGGGAATGAGCGACGAGCAATTGTCGCTCGCCCTCAAGGACACCGAAAAGCACCTGTTCCAGCTCCGGTTCCAGTCGGCGACCGACCGGCTCGAGACGCCGTCGGAGATCCGCAAGGCGCGGCGCGACATCGCTCGCATCCGCACCCTGCAGCGGGAAAAGGAACTGGGCAAGCTCGGCGGGCTCTCGACCGAGCAGCTCGGCACCCGCATCGCGTCCCTTCAGGCGAAGGAAGACGCGAGCCTGCCCGGTAAGCGCACCGCGCACCGCCAGGGCGCTCGCCTGAAGCGGTTCTATGTGGCGAAGGGCGGGACGCTCCCGATCGCTCCGCCGCCCGCGCCCGCAGCACCGGCCCCTAAAGCCGACGCGAAGAAGCCGGAAACCAAGAGCGACGCAAAGAAGCCCGACGCCAAGAAGAGCGCGCCGAAGGGGAGTGGTAAGTAATGGCGGACACCAGCACACCGGCCGCGGCCGAGAAGACCACGAGCCGGCGAGTTCTCGAGGGCGTTGTGACCCGCGACAAGACGGCCAAGACCCGCCGCGTCGAGGTCGAGCGCCTGGTCCGGCACCCGAAGTACGGCAAGTTCGTTAAGCGCCGGACGGTGTGTTACGTTCACGATGAGGCGAACGAGTCGCACCTCGGCGACACGGTCGAGATCATCGAGAGCCGCCCGCTGTCTAAGACCAAGCGATGGAACTTGGTGAAGGTCGTGAAGCGGGCGCCGAGCCGCACGCTCTCGAACCTCGAAGGCGCCGTCGCCGGCAGCGACGCCGCGGCCCCGGCCAAGACCGAAGAGAAGAAATAGATTTTGTGATTTCAGGTTTGTGATTTCCGATTTGAGGTTGCCGCCAAACGGGTCGGCCAATCACTAATCATGAATCTGCAATCTGAAATCCCGTGAGGGATACAAATGATCCAGATGTATACCTACCTCGATGTGGCCGACAACACCGGGGCTAAGGAAGTGATGTGTATCCAGGTGCTCGGCGGCAGCAAGCGCCGGGTCGCGTACCTGGGCGACATCATCCGCGCGAGCGTGAAGAAGGCCCTGCCCGGCGGCGACGTCAAGCAGGGCGACGTGGTCAAAGGGGTCGTGGTCCGCACCCGCGTCGCCACCCGGCGCGAGGACGGCAGCTACGTCCGCTTCGACCGCAACGCGCTGGTGCTGCTCGACAACGACAACAACCCGCGCGGAACTCGTATCTTCGGTGCGGTTCCCCGTGAACTGCGGGCGAAGTTTAATAAGATTCTCAGCCTCGCCGCTGAGGTGGTGTGACGGGTCATTAGTCACTGGTCTCGGTCATCGGTCCTTAGTACCACTCGCGTTCGGCTAATCGCCCGCGAACTCACTAACGACCCGTGACTAATGACGAAGGGTGCTCGAAATGTTCATCTGCAAGAACGACGTGGTTCAGGTGATCGCCGGGGACGACAAGGGCGCCCGCGGGAAGGTGCTGCGAGTCATTCGCGCGGAAGGCAAGCTCGTCGTCGAGGGCGTGAACCGCGTGTACCGGCACTTGAAGCCGTCGCGCCGGAACCCGCAGGGCGGTCGGCTCTCGAAGGAGATGCCGGTCGACGCCTCGAACGTCATGCTGATCGACCCGGTCCAGGGCGTCCCGACCCGCGTCGGCGTCCGGTCCCTGCCGGACGGCAGCAAAGAGCTTTTCGCCAAGAAGAGCGGCACGCGGCTCCGCGTGCTCAAGAAGGCGAAAGTCGCAAAGAACTAAATATTAGGGCGGGTCGGTTCTGCACGGCAGATAGTCGACCCGCTATTAATTGACGGCACTTAGGCCCGTACCGGACCCGTTATTGTGGGTCCGCCATAGGCCGCACGAGGTAGCTCCTGATATGGCCGCTGTTACCACCGCTCCCCCGCGTCTCCTGGAAAAGTACAACCAAGAGATCGTCGAAACTCTCGGTAAGAAGTTCGGGCGCACCAACCGCTTGAGCCTGCCGAAACTCTCGAAAATCGTTCTGAATATGGGCGTCGGCAAGGCGCTGCAAGACAAAGAGCGGATGAAGATCGCGGCGGAGCAACTCGGCCTCATCGCCGGTCAGCGCGCTCAGATCACCAAAGCCCGCGTCGCGGTCAGCGGCTTCCGCCTCCGCGAAGGGTACGAGATCGGCTGCCGCGTGACGCTCCGCGGTAAGCGGATGTACGAATTCCTCGACCGCCTCGTCAACCTCGCTCTGCCGCGTATCCGCGACTTCCGCGGGATCAACCCGAAGAGCTTCGACGGCAACGGCAACTACAGCATGGGGCTGACCGAACAACTGGTCTTCCCCGAAATCGACCCGGACAAGGTGTCGTTCACGCAGGGCATGGACATCACCTTCGTCACGACGACCCGGAACGACGACGAGGCCCGCGAACTCCTTCGCGCCTTCGGGATGCCGTTCCGAGAAGATGCCAAATAAGTTCGCCGCCCTTTGGTCGAAAGACCGGGGCACGTTAGTCGACTCCTCCCGGTCGCTCGACTGGGAATGAGTCCCAAGATAGTGGAACGGCCGGCTCCCTCGAAGTGTGTCGCTTCGAGTCCGAGTCGGAACGCCGCACCGAGACCCCCACGCGATGTCAACCAACGCGAAAGAAGCGACGTACCGCCGCCAACTAGTGGCGGTTGCGAAGCACAAGGCCGAGCTGAAGAAGCCGGTCGATCAGCAGATCGCGACGAACATTCTGCCCGGGCGCACGCTCGTGAAGATCGTCCGCCGGTGCCAGCTCTGTGGGCGCTCCCGCGCGGTGTACCGCAAGTTCGGCTGCTGCCGCATTTGCTTCCGTAAACTTGCCAGCGACGGGCTCATCCCCGGCGTGCGCAAGGCGTCCTGGTAACCACGAACGGGGAGGATTTGAACCATGATGACCGACCCGATCGCGGACATGCTGACGCGCATCCGCAACGCGAACAACATCGAGCGCCCGCTCGTCGAAATGCCGGCCACCAAACTCAAGGTCGCCGTGGCGAAGGTGCTGCTCGAAGAGGGTTTCATCCTCGGCTACCGCACCGGGACGTACACCGAAACCCAGATCGACGGTGGCGGTAAGCAGAAAGACTTCCAGGAAGTCGATCAGCTCGGCGCGCCGCACGTTGTCCTGCAGGTGTTCTTGAAGTACGGCCCGGATGGTGAACGGGTCATCCGCCACATCGGGCGGTATTCCAAGCCCGGGCGCCGCGTGTACCAGGGCTACAAGGACGTGAAGCGCGTTCTCGACGGCTTGGGTATCGCCATCCTGTCGACGAGCCGCGGTGTAATGTCCGACCGCCAGGCGAAGAAGGCCAAAGTCGGCGGCGAAGTGCTCTGCACCGTTTGGTGATCCGCCGGTTTGAGTTGGTACTGAGTTGGAAGTTTAGTGGGTGTGTATGTGGTCGGCTGGTGCCGATCGCTCACCCAAGCGAATTGGGCCCCGATCTGGACCTTGCGTCCAGCGAAGCCAGAGGAGAGGCAAATGTCACGTATCGGAAAGCAGCCGATTGTCATCCCCGCGGGGGTGAAGGTCGCGGTCGCGGGCGGCAACGTGAAGGTCGAGGGGCCGAAGGGCAAGCTCGAAATCACCGCGCACCCGAACATGAAGGTCGAGTCCGACGGGAAGGCGATCAAGGTCACCCGCCCGGACGACGTGCGCCAGAACCGGGCGCTGCACGGACTCACCCGTGCGCTCATCAATAACATGGTGGTGGGCGTCACGAAGGGCTACGAAAAGAAGCTCAAGATCGAGGGCGTCGGCTTCCAGGTCGCGGCCAAGGGAAAGGGCGTCGAGTTGACGGTCGGGTTCGCGAACCGGATCGTTCACAACCCGCCCGAGGGGATCACGGTCGCGGTGCCCGATCCCACGACGATCGTGGTGAGCGGCGCGGACAAGCAGAAGGTCGGCCAGTTCGCCGCCGAGATCCGCGCGAGCCGCAAACCGGAGCCGTACAAGGGCAAGGGCGTTCGCTACGAGAACGAAGTCGTCCGCCGCAAGGAAGGGAAGTCGTTCGCTGCGGGCAAGTAGTCATTGGTCCTTCAATCTTTGGTCGCTGGTTTTTCGCACTCTGTTGCCGTGCTTACGGGCACCGAGCGCGAGGCGGGAACCGGCGGCCGGCGATGAGTGACAAATGACCAATGACTAAGGACATAACACAATGAACGCACAAAAACACAAGTTGAAGCGGGCGGAGCGGCGGCGCTACCGCGTGCGCAAGATCATCTACGGCACGCCCGCCAAGCCGCGGCTCAGCGTGAACCGCAGTAACCTGCACATCTCCGCGCAGTTGATCGACGACCTCAACGGCGTCACGCTCGCTGCCGCGACGAGTCAGGGCAAGGCTTCGGGCCTCAAGCACGGCGGTAACGTGAAAGCGGCTGCCGAAGTCGGCAAGAAGCTCGCGGAAGCGGCCAAGGCCAAGGGCATCACGGTCGCCTCGTTCGACCGCGGCGCGTTCCGCTTCCACGGGCGCATCGCGGCCCTCGCGGTCGCGGCCACCGAAGCGGGCTTGGTCTGCACCGACCTCGAGTCGATGAAAGCGAAACTCGCGCCGAAGGCCGCGAGCGAAGCTCCCGCCGACAAGAAGGCCGATAAGCCCAAGGACGCCAAGCCCAAGGGCGAAGGTAAGCCGAAGGGCGAGTTCGCCATGAAGAAGAAGTCGGAAGGCGATAAGAAGTAGAGAGGCGTTGAGGAGCGGGGTGCGGGGCCGGCGGGTAAAAGCCGCTCTCCTCGAACCCCGGTCTTCCGAATCACTGCTCGCAAGACGAATTACACCAGCGATATTTCAGGCGGGGGATGTCCCGTCCTCCCAAGAGGGTTGATTAAATGGCGCGTGAGCGACGAGACAGGGGCGACGGCGACTCGCGCGACAACGCGCTGGTCGATTTCGTCGTGAAAATCCGACGGTCCGCCTGCGTTGTCAAGGGCGGTCGGCGGTTCAGCTTCAACGCCCTCGTGGTCGTCGGCGACCGGCGGGGCAAGGTGTCTTACGGGTACGGCAAGGCCAACGAAGTGCCGCCGGCCGTCGAGAAGGCCATCAAGGAGGGCGAGGGCAACGTCCAGCGCTCCAAGAAGGTCGCCGTCCGCGGCAGCACGATCCCGCATCGCGTGATCGGCAAGTACGGCGCGAGCAAGGTGATCCTCGTGCCCGCCGGCCCCGGTACCGGTGTGAAGGCCGGCCCCGGCGTCCGCGAGGTGCTGCAGGCGTGCGGCATCACGAACATTCTCACCAAGGTTCACGGCAGCACGAACCCGCTGAACCTGGTTAAGGCCACGCTCGACGGGTTGGCGCAACTTCGCACGAAGGAAGACGTCGCCCAACTCCGGGGGGTGCAACTCTAATGGACCTGACAACCGTTTCATCCCCGGGCGTCGACAAGCGGAAGCTCAAGCGCCGCGTCGGCCGCGGGATCGGTTCCGGCCACGGCAAGACCTGCGGACTCGGTCACAAGGGCCAGTACGCGAGCGCAGGTGCCCGGCTCCCCAGCGGGCTGTTCGAAGGCGGTCAGATGCCGCTGTTCCGCCGGTGGCCCAAGCGCGGGTTCAGCCACGCGACCTGGGACAAGACCGCCGCCGTTGTGAACGTCGGCGACCTCGACCAGTTCGACGCGAACAGCACCGTCGACATGGCTTCGCTCAAAGATCGCCGGCTCGTCGTCGGGACGTTCGATCACTTGCGCATCCTGGGCGACGGCGCGACCGTGCTCACGAAGAAGCTCACCGTGCGGGCGGACCACTTCACGAAGGCGGCGAAGGCCGCGATCGAGAAGGCCGGCGGCACCTGCGACGTGATCCCCAAGCCGAAGAAGCCCGTGCGGAACAAGATGGGCTCGAAGAAGAAGGCGCTGGACGCGGCCCGCGCCGCGAAGGCCCCCAAGGCGTGACTTTAGATTTGTGACTTCGGGTCTGCGATTTCGGACCGGTGATTGAAGAGCAGCGGATGCTTCTTCTCGATCGCCGGTCCGAAGCCGCACATCTGAAATCTCGGGTCACAAATTTGAAATCGGCACCCCGAAATTCCGGCCGAGAAGAGCCGTAAGGACAACGGACATGAATTGGCGCTCCATCTGCCTCGCAGCCGGTATCGCGAGTCTCGTCGGTGGGATGGTCACGTTCTCCTACGGCGGCGAGTCGTGGTTGGGGTGGACGCTCACCATTTTCGGCGCGACCGCCAGCATCCTGGGTCTGGTGCCGGATCAGCTCCTCACCATCTTTAAAATCCCGGAACTGCGGAAGAAGATCTTCATCACCCTGATCTTCCTCGCGGTCTATCGCATCGGCTACTACGTTCCGCTGCCGATGATCGACCAGGTGAAGATGGCCGAGAAGATGGCCGACGCCCAGCGCGGCGCGCTCGGCCAGGTGCTCGGGTTCGTCTCACTGTTCTCCGGCGGTAACCTCAGTAACGCCTGTATCTTCTCGCTCGGCATCATGCCGTACATCTCCGCGTCCATCATCGTGCAGCTCCTGTCGAGCGGCGTGGTGCCTTCGCTGGAGAAGCTCCGTAAAGAGGGCGAGAGCGGGCGGAAGAAACTCAACGAAATCACCCGCTATTTGACGGTACCGATCTGTATTATCCAGGCGGTCATGGTCGTGCAAACGGTCATGAAACCGGACATGGGGCAAGACGGAGGGATGGGGCTGGCGCCCGCCGGCTACGACTCGGGCTTCGAGTTGTGGTGGTTCGGGTTCACCGCCGTCATCACACTGACTGCCGGGACCGTGTTGCTTATGTGGCTCGGCGAGCAGATCGACGAGTACGGGATCGGGAACGGCATCTCGCTCATCATCATGGCCGGTATCGTCGCACGCATCCCGGACGCGACCAACTCGCTCCTGATCGACAGCACGACCGGTAAGCTCAAAGAGTCGGTCTTTACGCTGGGCGGATCAGGGGCGGACATCAGTTTCGAGAAGCTCATTGTTCTCGCGTTCCTGTTCGTCACGGTGGTCGTTGGTGTGATCGCGATGACGAAGGCCCAGCGCCGCATCCCGACCCAGAGTGCCAAGCACGTCCGCGGGCGCCGGGTGTACGGCGGCACGCGACAGTTCCTCCCGATGAAGGTGAACGCGGCCGGCGTCATGCCCGTGATCTTCGCCAGCACGCTGCTCATCCTGCCGTGGTTCCTGTTCAACGCGATTTACAGCTTGTCAGACAGCTCGCTCGGCTGGGCCGGCACGCTCTCGACGATGTTCCAGAACCACCGCGGGTGGCTCTATAACTTCATGTACGTGATTATGATTTACGTCTTCACGTACTTCTGGGTGGCGATCACCTTCAACCCGAAGGAGATCGCGGACAACCTGAAGGACCACGGGAGCTTCATCCCGGGTTACCGGCCCGGGAAGAAGACGGCCGATTACCTCGAGCGGGTGCTGATGCGGGTCACGTTCGTCGGGGCCGCGTTCCTCGCGATCATCGCGATCATCCCGAACGTCATCTCCAGCGAACTGGAGATCCCGCCGCAGGTCGCGAGCTTCTACGGCGGCACCGGTCTGCTCATCGTCATCAGCGTGGCCCTCGACCTGGTGCAGAAGATCAACAGCCACCTCGTCATGCGGAACTACCCCGGCCTCACCGACGAGACGTGAGACCGGGTTTGAAACGCACGGTTTTTCGCGGGCGCGTCGTTCGGAGACGCGCCTTAATCTTTTCTGGTCCCCTTGCTGATCTCCAATTCGCCCGAGACAATACGGGGGTTGTGAAGGATCGGTGTGCCCACTTGCCCGCTCCCGGACAGCGAACGTTCGCGCGGCTCGGGTGTCGCCCGGCTACTGGCCGGTGCTCTCGCAAGGTAACGGTTCATGCGATTGGTGCTCGTCGGACCTCCGGGCAGCGGCAAGGGTACGCAGGCCGAGCGGCTCGTGCAGCGGTTCGGCCTCACGGCCATTGGCACCGGCGCGATGTTCCGCGACGCGATCGCCCGTGACACGGCGATGGGCCGGCAGGTGAGGCCGATGATGGACCAGGGCCTCCTCGTCCCCGATCCGATCGTCAACGACGTGGTCGCCGAGCTGTTCCGCAGTTCCGCGCGCCCGGAACGCTTCGTGATGGACGGGTACCCGCGCACGTACTCCCAGGCGGTCGCGTTCGACGCGCTCCTGCACCTCGAGTACCTCGCGCTGGACGCGGTCGTCAACCTAGCCATTGACGACGACGAGGTGGTTCGGCGCATCAGCGGCCGGCGGTGCTGCTCGAACCCGGAGTGCGGGGTGTGCTTCCACTCGATGGCCCGGCCGCCCAAGGTGGCCGGGCAGTGCGACGTCTGTGGGCACCCGCTGCTCCAGCGCGACGACGATAATGAAGAGACGATCCGGCGGCGGCTCGGCGAGTTTCACAAGAACACGAACGATCTGCTCGCCCACTACCGCAAACAAAACCTGGTCGATGACATAGCCGCGACCGACCCACCGGACGTAATATTCCAGAACATCCTGGCGGCACTGGCGCGACGAGCCCCAAAGAGTTACGAACCGTCCTGAGTCGGGGACGAGAACGGAGGACGCGATGATACGCGACGGCATACGCCGGTCACGCGCCTCCCGTAGCGCAGTGGTACGAGTGCCGGTCTTATAAACCGGCGGGCGCGGGTTCGATTCCCGCCGGGAGGACACGAGGAGAACGGGCGGACCGCGGGTTCGGATTACGGAACGCCGAACGCCGCGCGAAGTCGCCACCAGATCGCTACTTTGTTGGACCCGAGTTCCGCACCCCGCGTTCCGCGCTCGATACCTATGCTCCGACCCAACGCCAATCGTCCGCCGGAACTGAAGTCCGCCCGCGAAGTCGCGCTCATGCGCGAGGCGGGCAAACTGGTCGCACGCGCGCTGAAGATTTGCCGCGACCTCGCCAAGCCGGGCGTGAAGACGATCGAGATCGATCAAGCGGTCGAGGCGTTCTACGCGAAACACATGGCGGTGCCGCTCTTCAAGGGGTACCCGGGGAAGACGCCGTTCCCGGCCGTGACGTGCTTGAGCGTGAACGAACAAGTGGTCCACGGCATCCCGGGCCAGCGCGTGTTGAAGGAAGGCGATCTGCTAAAAGTGGACACCGCCTGCAGGCTCAACGGCTGGTGCGCGGACCGCGCGATCACCGTTCCCATTGGAACCGTTTCGCCCGAGAAGTTGCGGCTGTTGAAGGTCGGCGAAGAGACGCTCCAGATCGCGATCGACCTGCTCCCCCGGCGGAAGTGGTGGAGCCAGGTCGCCAGCGAAATGCAGCGGCACGTGGAGAAGGCCGGGTTCAGCGTGGTCACGTCCTACGTCGGCCACGGCATCGGGCGCACGATGCACGAGAACCCGCAGGTGCCGAACTACGTCGACCACGAGACGCGCAAGTCCGACTTCAAGCTCGAACCGGGGCTGACCCTCGCGGTCGAGCCGATGGTGAACATGCGGCGGGCGGAGGTGGACACGCTCGGTGACCAGTGGACCGTTGTGACGCGGGACCGCCTCGCGAGCGTCCACGTCGAACACACCCTGGCCCTCACGCCCAACGGTGTGATTATCATCACCGCGGACGAAGGGGCCTTCGATGACGATGCGCCCGCGGCGGTCGTGCCCCCTTCGGCATAATTCGCGAACCGGCACTTGTCGGTTTTCTGACCTCCGCTAAATTGGAGGTTTACCGGATATGCGGCTTTTTTGGACTTTGGGTGCCCCATGAAGGTGCGAGCCAGCGTGCGACGGATCTGCGATAAGTGCAAGCTGATTAAGCGCAAGGGCGTTGTCCGCGTGATCTGCGAAGACCCGCGCCACAAGCAACGGCAGGGCTGATCGAGAGCTTTCGTCAAGCCAACTGTAGCCCGCATTTGGTTTTTGGTGGAAGCGAATCCGGCGGCCGAACAGTCACAAACTGAAAACTCGAACACTGAAAACTACCTATGCCCCGTATTCAAGGCGTTGACATTCCGCCGGACAAGCCGACCCACATCTCGCTGCGGTACATCCGCGGGATCGGGCCGACCACTTCGTTGGAAGTGTGCGAGAAGCTCAAGATCGACCCGCAGCGGCGGGCCAAAGAGTTGAACGACAAAGAGATCGCCGAGATCGCCGTGCTGCTCGACAAGGAGTACCTGGTCGAGGGGCCGCTCCGCCGCGTCGAGGGCGGGAACATCGCGCGGCTCAAGGAAATCAAGTGCTACCGCGGCGAACGGCACCGTAAGAACCTGCCGGTCCGCGGTCAGCGCTCCAAGACGAACGCTCGTACCCGCAAGGGTATCCGCAAGACGGTCGCCGGTAAGAAGGGCGTCAAGGACGCGCGGTAACGGAGCACGAGTGGTCGGTGTGCGTGTACGTGCGAAGGCCCTCACGGCCGGGCGCGATCCGCGAACACCTGGCCCTTCTCCACTTGTGGTTTTCACTCGCACTCACACTGACCACTCACACTACAGATGGCAAAGTCCAAGAAGAAAAAGGCCCGCCGCAACGTCAGCCGCGGCGTCGCCCACGTGCAGAGCACGTTCAACAACACGATCATCACCATCACCGACACGAACGGCGACACGCTGTGCCATTCGTCGGGCGGTGCGGTCGGGTTCAAGGGCAGCCGTAAGAGCACGCCGTTCGCGGCGCAGCGGGCCGCCGAAGAGTGCGCGTCCAAGGCGTCCAAGTTCGGCGTCAAGGAAGTTGAAGTGCGGGTCAAGGGGCCGGGCGCGGGCCGCGAATCGGCCGTGACCGCGCTCCAGGCGTCCGGGCTCAACGTCAAGGCGATCGAAGACGTCACCCCGCTCCCGCACAACGGTTGCCGCCCGCCCAAAAAGCGCCGCGTGTAATCTTCGTCGTTACCGAGTTCGTGGTCATTGGTCCTTCGTGGATAGCGCGGGACCACTGACCACGTCTGTTATTAGTGTTCCGTGTTTCGACGCTGGGGTTCGCCACGGAATCGATAGCGGGCGATGGGCCGGTACCGAATGACCGTCGCCGTTAATCGGCGACTTTGACCCCTGTCTCTGACCCTGATTTCTGACTATGGCTCGTAACACAGACCCCGTTTGCAAAATGTGTCGGCGGGAACAGATGAAACTGTTCCTCAAGGGCGACCGGTGCTTCAGCCCGAAGTGTCCGATCGACCGCGAATCGCTGCCGCCGGGTATGCACGGCGCCCGCCGGAGCAAGACCTCCGAGTACGGCATCCGGCTCCGCGAGAAGCAGAAGCTCAAGCGGTTCTACGGCGTGCTCGAGGCCCAGTTCCGCCGGTACTACACGCTCGCGACGCGGGCCACGGGGAACACCGGCGAACAGTTGCTCTCGATTCTGGAGCGCCGGCTCGATAACGTCGTCCACCGGCTCGGGTTCGCGATCAACCGCAACTCCGGCCGCCAGATGGTCGCCCACGGGCACATCCTGGTGAACGGTGTGAAGTGCGACATCCCCAGCATGCTGGTGAAGCCCGGCGACATCATCAAGGTGAAGTCCCGCGACGGCAGCCTGAAGATGGCCCGCGAGACGCTCGCGAAGGGCGCGGTTCGCATCCCGGACTTCCTCGAACTGACCGGCAACCAGGACGCCCCCGAGGGGCGCATGACCCGCACGCCCAGCCGCCAGGACGTGGACGAGCGGATCACCGACATCCGCGAGCAACTCATCATCGAAATCGCCACGCGCTAATTCGCGGGCCGAGTTCACCGCAGAGGGCACGAGAGGGCGCGGAGAAGAGACCAGAGATGTAATTCTTCTCCGCGCCCTCTCGTGCCCTCTGCGGTGAATCCTGTTTTGTTTTCGCCTTCCGGTCGCGACCACCGGTTTTGTTTCGACGGTTCGCCGTTTGGTTCGCCCCTCTCTTCGGTCGCGGAGCGGGGCGGAAAGCCGACGGCAAGGGAGAACGGACCATGCGCGTTCGCTGGCGCGGATTAGAACTGCCGAGTCGGGTCCAGGCCGACCGTTCCACTCTCACCGACGTCTACGGGAAATTCCACGCCGAGCCCTTCGAGAAGGGGTTCGGGATGACGCTCGGCAACAGCCTCCGGCGCATCCTCCTCTCGAGCCTCGAGGGGAGCGCGATCACCCGGGTAAAGATCCAGGGTGTGCAGCACGAGATCTCGACCATCACCGGCGTGGTGGAGGACGTGACGGACATCATCCTGAACGTCAAAAGCCTCGTGGTCAAGAACCTCTCGGACCAGCCGAAGACGATCCGCATTCAGAAGCACGAGGCCGGCTCGGTGCGCGGCGTGGACGTGCAGCACGACGAGTCGATCCAGATCATCAACCCCGAGCACCACATCGCGACGCTGACGAGCGACGTGCCGTTCGTGATGGAGATGACCGTCGAGAACGGGCGCGGGTACCGCACCGCCGAGGACAACGCCGGTAAGGAGCGCGAGGTCGGCGTGATCCCGGTCGATTCGAGCTTCTCGCCGGTCGTCCGCGTGAAGTACGACATCGAAGAGACCCGCGTCGGTCAGAAGACGAACTACGACCGGCTCGTGATGGAGATCTGGACCAACGGCACGCTCGCCCCGCAGATGGCGGTGGTCGAGGCCGCGAAGATCCTCCGCAAGCACCTGAACCCGTTCGTCCAGTACACGGAGCCGGGGCCGGAGCTGCAACTCGACGAGGGCCCGATCGAGATCGGCGGCAACACGTCCGTCGCGGACGCCGCGAACGCGGAACTCGATCGCAAGTTGAACATGAGCCTCGCCGAACTCGATCTTTCGGTACGGGCGACGAACTGCTTGGAGACCGAGGGCATCCAGACCGTCCGCGACCTGGTGATCCGGTCGCCGGAGGAACTGCTCGAGGTCCGCAACTTCGGCGAAACGACGCTGCGCGAAGTGAAGTCCAAGCTCGAAGAACGCGGTCTGGCGCTCGGGATGCGTATCCCGCCGCGCCGCGGTTGATCCATCGCGCGGCACGTGCCGCGCTGATTCGGGACCGGGGAACAGCGGCCGGACAGTTCCGGTCGCTGTTTCGTCACCTCCACCTTCCTTGGCACGGGGTGGGGTTCTTGCACGCGGTTCCTGTTTTTTAACCCCCCAACTGAGGGAATGCCATGCGCCACCGTAAGCGCGGTCGTCACCTGAACCGCACCGCTTCGCACCGCCGGAGCCTGTTCCGCAACTTGACCCGCGCGCTCATCACGCACGAGAAGATCGTCACCACGGTTCCGAAGGCCAAGGAACTGCGCCCGATCGTCGAGAAGATCATCACCCTCGCCAAGAAAGCGAACGCGGTCACCGCGGCCGCGTCGGGCAAGGGGGACGCCGAAGAGAAGACGGCCCGGGTCCAGGCCCTGCACTACCGCCGCCAAGCGATGGCGCTGCTCGGGCCGACCCACGGCACCGGCATCTGGGACAAGAAGGACGAGAGCACCGGCGACACGGTGCTGAAGAAGCTGTTCCGCGAGATCGGGCCGCGCTACGCGGACCGTCCGGGCGGGTACACGCGCATCCTCAAGCAGCACTACCGGCGCCTCGGCGACGCCAGCCCAACGGCGGTCATCGAACTGCTGAAGGCCGGCGAGAAGAAGGTGCAACAGAAGGCCAAGCAGCCGGTCGCGCCCGCGGCCCCGGCGCCCGTCGCACCGGAACCGGCTCCGGTCGCGCCCGAGACCCCGGCCGCGAACTGATCCGCACCGCGTTCGGCCCCGTTCGTGGGGCGAATAACCACACCCGACCCCCGCATTTTGCGGGGGTTTGTTCGTTTCTGTTTGCTCGTTCGTGCGGAATCGGGTCCAATTTACTCACCACCTGTTCGGCCGGACACGAGGCGGATTTATGAGCAAGCGCGTCGTCGCGGCGCTAATTATCGTTGCGTCCCTGTTCTGCGCGGCCGGTTTCATCGGCCTCATCGTGCTGATGAAGACCGCGGGCGAGCGCCGGGACGCGCGCCGCGCCGAAGAACAGGCCCGGGAGCGCGCCGAGGTCGGCCGGGAACTCGCGCGCGAGCGCGAGACCGGGCGCGCGGAGGCCGCGGCCGCGTTCGCCGACCCGCAGGCGCCCGCGCCGGCCGAGGCGCGCGAGTTCGCAGCCGTGTTGGACGACCTCGGCCGCGCGCTCCAGAAGGACGACGGGGCGGTGATGGCGCTAACCTTCGACGCCGACCGCCTGTTCGACGAGCTGCGTCGGAGCGGTGCGTTCGATCGGGCGGCGCCCGCGCGGGGCGGTCCGCCCGATCGGTCCGAGTTCGTCCGTTCGTTCCGCGAGAAGGCAACGAAGACCGTGTTCCCCCCGTCTTTCCGCTGGCAGCACGCGGACGTGCGCCACGTGCGCTGGTCCGCCGACCGCAACGAAGCGGTCGCGATTGCCACCCACACGAACGATTCGGAGCTGATGGGGCGCGCGAAAATTAAGGTGCGCTGGTGGTTCGTCCGCGGGGCCGCCGGGTGGCAGGTGTACGACTTCGAGGAACTGAAGCAGGGGCCGCGGCTGAGTGCCTTCACGGGGGCGCTGTTCGCGGGCGAAGCGGCCGGGCGTCTGCCCGCGGTCCGAGCGGCCCAGGACGCGGCGATCGCGTTGTCCCGATACGATCTCGAGGGCGCGGAGGACGCGCTGGCCGAGTGCCGCAACGTTGAGCTCCCGGCCCCGGTCGCCACGGGGGTGTGCGTGACCGAAGCCATGTTGCGCATCCGGCGCGGGGACCCGGCCGCGGCTCACGAATTCATCGACCGGGCGACACAATTGTCGCCCGGTATGCCGATCCTGGAGCACCTCCGCGCGACCTGCTTCCTTGCAACGGGCGAGCACGAAAATGCGCTCGTGGCACTCGACGCTTACGCCGCTCAACTCGGGGCCGACGAGGAGGCGGAAGTGCTCCGCGGACGTGCCCTGGAGGGCCTGAAGCGGCTCCCGGAGGCCAAGGCCGCGTACCGTCGGGCACACGACCTCGACCCAGACGACGTCGAGTCGCTGATCGCTCTCCGTCGGGTTCTGTCGACCGGAGAACTGAAGGAGCTCGGGGCGCGCCTGGCGCGGGCGTCGAACCCGCGAAGGGCCTACGACAGAGTTTTACAGGGCGAGCCCAACGAGGCCGCCGATGACGTGCTGCTCGACGCGCTGCGGACGGCCCGGCCCGACGACCCGCGCGGGCTGGCGGACGACATTCGCCGCAAGGTGAAGACTAAAAAATTCGACGACGCCAAAAAACTGCTGGCGCACGGCTTGAAGGTCGTCGCTCCCAAGGAGCGACCGGAGGTACTCAGTTCGTACCTGTTCGCGATGGACGGGCCAAAAGAGCTCCTCGGGGCCTACGCGAGCGTTCCCACTGAGTACGTATCCGAGGCATTCCGCACGTGGGCCTTGGGACTCGACGACGAGGAGTCTAACCGCGAGGGCGGGGCACCGACCGGTGCCCTCGTGCGGCTGAAGGAACTCGTCGCGGCCCACCGGACGCGCGTACCGAACGACCCGTGGGGCTGGTTCTACCAGGGGGTGATCCTTCAGTACGAGAAACAGTACGACAAGGCGGCCGAAGCGTTCGCCACCGGCGGCGCGCGATTGCCGAAAGCCAAAGTCGATGACCCCGACGGACCGGACGGACTTGCGGACGACGCGAGCCAGTTCCGCGGGCGCCGGGTCGAGTGCCTGTTCCAAGCGAAGAAGGGCCTCGAGGCTTACGAAAAGGTCGAGCCGACGGCGGACGTGTTTCAGCAGCTCGCACGCCTGTACGATCAGGGCGAAGACTTCGACGGGCTCGCCGCGCTCCTCGCCGCGCACCGCAAACGCACCCCGAATGATCCGCAAACCGTGTACTGGCAGGGGCACTTGAGCTTCCGCAAACGGGACTACGCGGCCGCAACGGTGCTGTTCAAGAAGTTCCTGCTAGATAACGATGAGAAGACACAAAACCGGTGGATGGCGCGCGACGAGTACGTTCGTGCCACGTTGCGCACGAAGCCGGCGGATGCGGCGAAGTTGTTGGCCGACTTCGAGGAGCCGGTGGCCCCCGCGCTCCGCGCCGCGATCGCAGCGGCCACGAGCGACCGTCCCGAACTGGAGCGCCTGCTCGTGGAGGCGACCAAGCGGGGCGGGAAGTTGTGGTTCTATTCGGACGAGGACTTCCGCCGCGCCTTCAACCAGGAACCGTGGAGCGACCTGCGGAGAAAGTACCCCGACCCGAACCCGCCGCCCAAAGTCGATGACTAGAGTGACGCCGTGAGCGACGAAGAGGCGCTACTGGCCGCAATTTCCGCGCACCCGGACGAGGACACCCCGCGCCTCGCGTTCGCCGATTGGCTCGACGAAAACGACCGGGGCATTCGCGCGGAATTCATCCGCATCCAGTGCGCACTGACGCAACTCGGGAACCGCTCGCCGGAAGAGAAGTGGAAGCTCTCGGCCCGGCAGCGGTACCTCCTCGAGAACCACAGGCGCGACATCCTCGGCCCGCTCGGGGCCGACCTCACGATCTTCAACGTCACATTCGACCGCGGGTTCGCAGCGGAACTGAACATCACGGATCTGTTGTTCCTTCAACGCGCGACAGCCATCGGCGAGTTGCGCCCCGCGCCGAGAATTCACGTCCACACCGCGAGCGCGGCCAAGTTCGTGAAGCTGCTCCACTGCCCCGAGATGGGGCTGGTTGTTGAGTTCATTGCCACGTGCGAGGTCGGCGCGCGCGGGGCGCACCAACTCGCGACGTGTTCGCACCTCACGCGCCTGGAGGTGCTCACCTTCGTGCCGCCGAACACCGCCATCGGGAATTCGGGCCTGCGAGCACTCGCGTATAGCGACACTCTGCTCGCCCTAATCGACCTGAACATACACAGGAACGAAATTAGTGATGAAGGCGTCGGGCGCCTGGTCGCGTCCCCGCTCTGGCGCCGGCTCCGGCGGCTCGATCTGTCGTACAACGCGCTCACCGACGCGAGCGCCGATTACTTCGCGAACGCCCCCGCGAGTGCGATCGAGCGCCTGGACCTTCGGGGCGTGAATTTCAGCGCGGCTCTGCGCCGGCGCTTGGTGCAGACGTTCGGTGACCGCATCGAGTTACTTTGAAGCCCTCCGCGATTTCATCCCGGGCTATTCCCGGTGGTCCTCCTAACACAGCTCCCAGCAAATGCGGACGTGGTATTGCGGGAGGCGTGGGGATAGACCGGGCGGGCTAACACGTCAGGCCGGGGCGAAACGACCGAGTCGCGGGTTCCAGGGCGGTTGGAGGGGAAAGGAGTTGCGGGGAGCGGGGCGGGGGCGGTACCCTGCGCGTGAGGCCGACCGGCGGGCTCGCGGAATCATGGATTATCCCGCTCGAGAGGCCCCGCACTCTCAGCCGGGCTCCCCGTGGAATCACGACCCATGACCCTCAATGAAACTCTCGAGCAGCTCAAAGTGCTCGGCAACGCGACGACGCGGGCGCACAACACCAAGTACGGTGCGGGCGGCAATCAGTTCGGCGTCAAGCTCGGAGACATTCGCGCGCTGGCGAAGAAGATCAAGACCAACCACGAGCTGGCCACGTCCCTCTGGGAGACGGGTAACGTCGACGCCCAGCTCCTGGCGACCCTCCTGCTCAAACCCAAGACGCTGTCGGCCCAAGAGGTGGATCGGCTGGTGCGGTCCGTCACCTTTGCGCACGCGGCGGACTGGTTCAATTCCTATGTCGTCAAGCAGCACCCCGACAAGGAGGCTCTGCGCCGGGAATGGATGGCCGCGGACGACCGCTGGGCCGCACGTGCCGGATGGAGTCTCACCGCGGAGCGGGTTGTGAAGAGTCCCGGGGGGCTCGATCTCGCAGCGCTGCTGGATCGCATCGAGTCCGAAATGGGCCGTGCCGATCCCGTGGTGCAGTGGACGATGAACAGCACTCTTGCGGAAATCGGAATCCACTTCCCAAAACTCCGCAAGCGGGCTCTCTCCATTGGAGAGACATTGGGAATCTATCGCGACTATCCTTGTTCCAAAGGATGCACATCGCCATTTGCCCCGATCTGGATCAACGAAATGGTGCGGCGCCAAGGTTGAGCGAGTACCGCCGGATTGCGAGATAACCAAGCGTCGCACCTGACCGGGCCGGCGTCGCGTTCGTTCCAACCGGCCCGGCAGGTGAACGCAGTCGTTCGGCGGCACCGGGGTAGCTCTCCGGAGTTGGATGTTTGGTTCCAGACAGCCAGCGGGGTGCCGATGGCCACGCCTCTCGACCTGCTCTACGTGGCCCTGTTCGCGGCCGCCGTGCCGCTGTACGACTACGTCGTCTCCTGGCCCGCGTTCCGCCGCCGGTTGCAAACTGACCCAACCCGAGCGAAGACGCGGTTCTGGGCGATGTCGATCGGTTGGATCTGGGCGCTGGTCGCGATCGGGTCCGCGCTCTGGCTGTCCAACGACCGATCCTGGGCGGCGCTCGGATTCTCAGTGCCCGGCGGCTGGCGGTTGTGGGCGTCCGTCGCTTTGGTCCAGTTGCTGGTGACTTATGTCGCTCTGACGATCGTAACGGTCGCGCGCGACCCTGCGGCAAGGGCGAGCGTGCGGGAACAGATCGGAAAACTCACCGCCGCCACCATGCCGCGGACGCGGGCGGAACTGTACTGGTTCGGCGGTGTGGCGCTGACCGCGGGGTTCTGTGAAGAGTTCCTGTTTCGCGGATACTTCATCTGGGTCTTCGCGCCGTGGATCGGCTGGTGGGGTGCTGCGGCGGTGTCTGTTCTGGTCTTCGCGGGGCTGCACGCTTATCAGGGATGGAGCGGCGTCCTGCGTGTCGGAATCCTCGGGGTGTTCTTCACACTGGTCGTGGCGATTTTCAACTCCCTTTGGCCGGCGATCGCGCTGCACGCCCTTGTAGACCTCCACGGCGGGATTCTCGCGTGGCTGGCGCTGCGCGGGGAGCCGGCAAACGGTGGCGAGGAGGAAGGCGCAAAGCAACCGGAACCGCAATCGGCGCCGGGTATTGAATCGGATCCACTTCGGTCCGAACCAGGCGCGGCAGCAGACCGCGGGGGCACGTAGCGCTTCTGCGAATCAGGGCTCCGCGCCCTGCGACTGCCGAGATTGTTCGTTTGTCCCGCTCAATCCCACCAGCCGGTATCACTTCCACATTTGGCGGGGGGCATGTAGGACCGCAAAACCAATCAATTCATTCCCGTCTTGAACTCGAGGGATTTCCCCGGTTCGGGGAGTTCCGTGCCACCCCCGGCCACTGTTCGCGGCGCGCGAAAAGCTATATGCCATAACGTGTATCGCCTCAAGCACCCGTGACGCGCACGACTACGCGATGACCCATTCGGCCGGCACTCTCGGCAGCCCGCCCGCGCTCGGACATTGGACTCCGACCAGCGCGCCCCCATCCGGTACGCCCGACGCGGTCCGAAACGCGATCAGCGACCTGCACTCACCGGTCGTGGTCGTTCGCACCGGCACCGGTTTCGCGGTCGCGCGGGGCGGTTCGGCCTCCCTCGGGGCGCAACCGGGCGCAAAAGACGGCTACCCCATCGCGGCGTACCTTCCGCCGCTGCCGCCCGAACACCTCGGCGACCCCGCGTTCCTGCGGGACCAGTCGCTCCGCTACCCGTACATGACCGGGGCGATGGCCAACGGCATCGCGTCCGCCGAGATCGTGGAAGCGATGGGCCGGGCCGGGATGCTCGGTAGCTTCGGGGCCGCCGGGCAGTCGCTCGAACGCATTACCGTGGCGATCGACCGGTTGAAGGCCAATCTCGGTACTCTGCCGTACTGCATCAACCTGATTCACAGCCCGAACGAACCGGCCCACGAGATGGCCACGGCCGAGCTGCTGCTGAAAAAGGGCGCGCCGCTCGTCGAGGCCAGTGCGTACCTCGACCTCACGCCCGCGATCGTCCGGTACCGCGCGGCCGGGTTCCGGGCCAACGCGACCGGGGCCACGGTCCCGACGAACCGGGTCATTGCGAAGATTTCGCGCGTCGAGGTCGCAACGAAGTTCCTCTCGCCGCCGCCCGAGAAAATCCTCCGCGAATTGGTCTCCGCCGGGCACATCACCGAGCAGCAGGCGGCGCTCGCGGCCAAGTTCCCGGTCGCGGACGACGTGACCGTGGAGGCCGATTCCGGCGGGCACACGGACAACCGCCCGGCGATCACGCTATTGCCCACAATTCTAGCACTCCGCGATCGGCTCCAGGCGCAGTTCCAGTACGAGAACCCTCCGCGCGTAGGATTAGCTGGGGGCATCGCGACGCCCGCGAGCGTGGCCGGTGCGTTCGCGATGGGCGCGGCCTTCGTCGTCACCGGGAGTGTGAACCAGGCGTGCGTCGAATCGGGCAGTTCCGACCCGGTGCGAAAAATGCTCGCCGAGGCCGGGCAAGCCGACGTGATTATGGCCCCCGCCGCGGACATGTTCGAGATGGGCGTGAAGCTCCAGGTGCTCAAGCGCGGCACGATGTTCGCAATGCGGGCGCAAAAGCTGTTCGATTTGTACCGCGGGTACACCAGTTGGGAAGCGATCCCGGAGGCCGAGCGCGTCCAGGTTGAGAAGACGCACTTCCGCGCCGCGTTCCCGGACGTGTGGGCCCTGACTCGCGAATTTTGGGCCAAGCGCGAACCCGGACAGTTACAGCGGGCCGAAGCGGACCCGCGCCACCGCATGGCGCTGGTGTTCCGCTGGTACCTGGGCCTGTCGAGCCGGTGGGCGAACGCGGGCGAGCCCGGGCGCCAGGTGGACTACCAGGTGTGGTGCGGGCCGGCGATGGGCGCGTTCAACGAGTGGGCGAAGGGCTCGCACCTGGAAGATCCGAAGAACCGGACCGTGGTCGGGGTCGCGCTGAACTTGCTGTACGGGGCCTGCGTCGTGACCCGGCGCGCGGCGCTGCGGCAGCAGGGCGTGAATTTGCCGGACGAGTGCT
Source organism: Gemmata palustris (assembly GCF_017939745.1). Lineage (NCBI taxonomy): Bacteria > Pseudomonadati > Planctomycetota > Planctomycetia > Gemmatales > Gemmataceae > Gemmata > Gemmata palustris. Next base: position 7,884,509 of record NZ_JAGKQQ010000001.1, read on the forward strand.
TCCCGCTGGCCCCGCTCGCCACGGACGAGGTGGCCGGGCGGCTCCGCGCTTAACGTTTCACGCCCGAAGACAGAGACACGATGACACGAACTGCCGACGCACAACCCGATACGTCCCGCCCGAAGCGCGAAACGCGGTTCGAGCCGCTCGCGATCGTCGGCCTCGGGTGCCTGTTCCCGAAGGCCGCCGGGCCGGGGTTCTTCTGGGCGAACGTGAAGCACGGGGTGGACGGCATCAGCGAGGTGCCGGCCACGCACTGGAACCCGGCCGAGTATTTTGACGCGGACCCCAAAGCGCCGGACATGACTTACGCGCGCCGCGGCGGGTTCCTCTCCGCGGTCGAGTTCAATCCGCTCGAGTTCGGCATCGCCCCGCGCGACATCGAAGCCACCGATACTACACAACTCCTGGGCCTCGTCGCCGCGAAGCAAGCACTCGTGGACGCGGGCGTGCGCTTCGCCGATGCGAAGCCCTCCGCACTCAACGGCAAGCACCAAAACCGCCCCGTCGTGGACCGTAACCGCGTCTCGGTCATCCTCGGGGTGACGGGCACGCTGGAACTCGTGATCCCGCTCGGCGCGCGGCTCGGCCACCCGAAGTGGAAACAGGCGATGCGTGATGCGGGCATCCCGGCGGACCTCGCCGACGACGCCGCTGCTCGTATCGCCGAGAGTTACGTCCCCTGGCAGGAGAACAGCTTCCCGGGCCTGCTCGGGAACGTGGTCGCGGGGCGCATCGCGAACAAGCTCGACCTCGGCGGCACGAACTGCGTCGTCGACGCCGCGTGCGCCAGTTCGCTGTCCGCGGTCCACCTCGCCGCGCTGGAACTGCAGGCCGGGCGCTGCGACGTGGCCGTCACCGGCGGGTGCGACACGTTCAACGACATCTTCATGTACATGTGCTTCAGCAAGACCCCGGCGCTGTCGCCGACGGGGGACGCGAAGCCCTTCGCCGAAGACGGTGACGGCACCATTCTCGGTGAAGGTTTGGGTATGGTCGTGCTGAAGCGCCTCGCGGACGCGGAGCGCGACGGCGACACGATCTATGCGGTCATGAAGGGCGTCGGGTCGTCGAGCGACGGCAAGGGCAACGCGATCTACGCCCCGAGCGCCGCCGGGCAGAAGAAGGCGCTGCTCACCGCATACGACCTCGCGGGGGTGGCGCCGGACACCATCGAACTGGTCGAAGCGCACGGCACCGGCACGAAGGTCGGCGACACGGTCGAGATCACCGCGCTGACGGACGTGTACACGACGAGCGCCCGTACCGTGGGGGCGCCGAAGCCCCGCCCGTGGGCCGCGATCGGGTCCGTGAAGTCGCAGATCGGGCACACGAAAGCGGCGGCGGGGGCGGCGTCGCTCATCAAGGCGGCGCTGGCGGTGTACTTCAAGGTGCTGCCGCCGACGCTGAAGGTCACGCGCCCGGTCGATCCGCTGCTCACGGCCGATACGCCCTTCTACGTGAACGCCGAGATGCGACCGTGGTTGCCGCGTGCCGAGCACCCGCGGCGCGCGGCGCTGTCCGCGTTCGGGTTCGGCGGGAGCAACTTCCACGCGGTACTCGAAGAACACCGCGCGGAGAAGTTCGAGCCGGACTGGGACGGTTCGGTCGAAATCGTGGCCCTCGGCGCGAGCACCACGCGGGCACTGGTCGAAGAAATCGATCGCTTGTCGTCGCAGGCGGGCGGTTCTTCCGCCTGGAGCGCATTCGCGCGGGCGGCCGAAGTTTCACGTGCGTCGTTCGACCCCGCGAGCGCGTGCCGGTTGTGCTTTGCGGTTCACCGCACGCTCACCGACCTGCCGAAGTTGCTCGCGAGCGCCAAGGCGCGTCTCGTCGCCGAACCCGATGCGACGAGCTGGCACACCCCGGACGGCGCGCACTTCGGGCGCGGGGCCGCGCCGGGCAAACTTGCGGTGCTGTTCCCGGGGCAGGGCTCACAGTCCGTCGGGATGCTCCGCGATCTCGCGTGCCTGCTGCCGGAATCGCTCGACGCGCTCGCGTCCGCGAACGAAGTCGTCACCGCGTTGACGCACGAAGCGACCAACTCGCGCCGGTTGAGCGATTACATCTACCCGCCGACCACGTTCAGCGCGGAGCGTAAGAAGGACAACGATCGCGACCTCCGCGACACGCGGAATGCGCAGCCCGCCATTGGCGCGGTGAGCTTCGGCGCCTGGCGCGCACTCGCGGACCGCTTCGGCGTGGTGGCCGATGCCTTCGCGGGTCACAGTTACGGCGAACTCGTTGCTCTTGCCGCGGCCGGGCGGCTCGGCGCACGCGACCTGTTCACGCTCTCCGGCGTGCGCGGGCAACTCATGGCGAGTCACCGGGCCGGTGATCCGGGCTCGATGCTGGCCGTCCTCGCGCCGCTCGCGGATATCGAAACGGCGCTCGCGCGTGAAAAGCTCGACGTGGTCGTGGCGAACCGCAACGCGCCGAAGCAGAACGTGCTTTCGGGCTCGACGGCCCACATTGAGCGTGCTGCCAAGTTGCTGGCCGATGCCGGGATGAAGGCGACGCGGTTGCCGGTCGCGGCGGCGTTCCACTCGGCGCTCGTTGCAGACGCCGCGGGGCCGTTCCGGGCCGCGCTCGATAACGTTTCGCTCGCGGCCGGCGCGGTTCCGGTTTACGCGAACACGACCGCCGATGCCTACCCCGCCGACGAGCGCGCGGCGAAGGACTTGCTCGCGAACCAGCTCGCGCGCCCGGTCGCGTTCGTGGAACAGATCCGCGCGATGACCGCGGCCGGCGTTCGGACCTTCGTCGAGGTCGGCCCCGGTTCGGTGCTCACACGCTTGGTCGAAGCGATCCTGGCCGATGCGCCGGTCGCGGGGGCCACCGCTTTCGCGCTTGATGCTTCTGGCGGCAAGCGCCCGGGGGCGCTCGATTTGGGCAACGTCCTGGCGCGGATCGCGGCCACCGGGCACGCGGTCGCGCTCGCGGCCTGGGAGCGGGAGAGCCGCTGCCGCCCGCCCGCGCCGCCGACCGGCAAGCCGGGCCTTACTGTGAGCGTGTGCGGGGCGAACTCGGTGACCCCGCGCGAGAAGCGCCCGGCCCGCCCCCAACAACATCTGTCCTCCGCGAACGGGAACGGCAAGCCGCACGCCAACGGTCCCGCACTCGCAATTCCGACACGGCCGAAGGGTTCTGTAATGTCCGACGCCGCTTCCGGCCCGACCGACCCGAACGCGCTAGCCCAAGCGCTCTTCATGACGCAGCAGAGTCTGGCCGCGCTCCAGCGGATGCAGGAGCAGACGGCTTCGCTCCACAAGCAGTTTTTAGAATCGCAGGAGACGGCCCAGCGCACGCTGCAGACGCTCGTGGACCAGCAACAGACGCTGCTGCTCACGGGCCTCGGTGCGGGCGCGCCGATCACCTCGGCTCCGGTCGCGTTCACGCTTCCGGCCGCCCCGCCACCGGCGCCCGCGCTTCCGCCGGTAGCACCGCCGCCCGCTGCCCGGCCCGCACCGCCCGCGACGACCATTCTCCCGGCGTCGGCCCTTCCGAAAGAGGCGTTCGCGCCGCTGCCGCCGCGTGCGTCCAAGCCGTCGGTTCTTCCGCCCGCGCCGCAACCGGCTCCCGTGCCACAACCGAAGATCGTTGCCGCACCACCCGCGCCGGCCGCGAGCACGCAAGCTCGGGACAAGATCGCATCGACGTTGTTGTCGGTGGTGTCGGAGAAGACGGGTTACCCGGCGGACAGTCTGGACCTGTCGATGTCGTTGGACGCGGACCTGGGTGTGGACTCGATCAAGCGGGTGGAGATCCTGTCGGCGCTGCAGGAGCGTTTGCCGGAGGCCCCGGCGGTGAAGCCCGAGCACCTGGGTGCGCTGCACACGCTCAAGGACGTGGCCGACTTCCTCGCCGGGCCGCAAGCGCCGGCCACGGCCAAAATCTCGCTCCTTGATGTGAGCAGCACGTTATCCGTGGGAAAAGCTGAAGCGGGCACGGTACCGGCCCCCGTGTCCGCGCAAACTCCCGCCAAGGCCCCCGACCTGACCGACACGCGGCCGAGTGGGGTCGCCGGGGGCGCTCCGCGATCGGTCCCGGCCGCTCCGGGGGAGGGTCATCGCCAACCGATCACGTCGGTTAACACCGATCGCATCGAGCGCAGCGTCCCAAAGGTCGTCGACCTCGATGTGAGCACCCCGCGTGCGCGGCTCCCGCTTCCTGCGGCGAGCGAGTTCTGGGTCGTGGGCGCGGCCGATGCGCTGACGGGCGCCGTAGCGGAGCGCCTGCGTGCGGCCGGGTTCCGCCCCCAAACCTTTGGCTGGGCCGATGCGCCGGGCACGCAGACACTGCCCAAGGGATTGGGCGGGCTGGTGCTGCTCGCGCCCGTCGCACCGGGACCGGATTCGGGCTTCAACCGCCGGGCGTTCGACTGGCTCAAGGCCGCCGCGAGCAAGTTGCGACAAGCGGGACGCGCGGGCGGCGCGGTGTTCGCCACCGTCGCGCGCCTGGACGGTGCGTTTGGTCTTGCGGACCTGTCCCCGGACGCCGACCCGACCGCCGGCGGACTCGCCGGGATCGCCAAAACCGCGCGCCACGAGTGGCCGGAAGTGAGCTGCCGGGCGCTGGACCTCTCGCCGGCCGTCACCGACACCGGCGCCGCGGCCGCTGCGGTCGTTGATGAAGTGCTGTCCGTTGGTCCGCCGGAAGTCGGCATCGCGCCCACGCACCGCTGCACGATCGAGTTGGCCCGTGCCGCACGTCGATCGAGCGGCCAGCTCATCAACCTCGGTTCGCGCGACGTGATCTTGGTTACGGGGGGCGCCCGCGGGGTGACCGCCGAAGTGTCCGTCGCACTGGCCGAGACCTACTGCCCGACACTGATCCTGACCGGGCGCACGCCGACCCCGACGCCGGAACCGGAATACCTCGCGGGGGTGACCGCCGAACCGGAGATGAAGAAGGCGATCGCGACCGCACTGGGGGTGGATGGGAACCCGCGCACGGTCGGCGAACTGTACAAGAAAGTGGTCGCGCAGCGCGAGGTGCGCAACACGATCGAGCGCGTCCAACAAGCCGGGGCGAAGGTCGCGTACTTCCCGGTGGACATCACCGATGGTCGTGCAGTAGCCGACATGTTGCACCAGGTGCGAGTCAAGTTCGGTCCGGTGTCCGCGCTCGTTCACGGGGCCGGGGTGCTGGCCGACAAGCGCATCGAGGACCTCACCGGCGAGGGCTTCGACCACGTCTACGCCACCAAGGTGGACGGGCTGCGCACGCTGCTCGACCTCCTGGGCCACGACGAACTGAAGGCGCTCGTGCTGTTCAGCTCCACGACGGCCCGGCTCGGGCGCGTGGGGCAACTGGCTTACGCCTGTGCGAACGAGGTGCTGAACAAGACGGCCCAGGTGGAGGCCCGCCGGCGCCCCGGCGCCCGCGTGTCGGCGATCAACTGGGGCCCGTGGGACGGCGGGATGGTCACGCCGGGGTTGCGGAAGATGTTCGAGTCCGAAGGCGTGGGCACGATCCCGCTGATCGAGGGCGCGACCTTCTTGGTTCAGGAACTGAACGCCGCGGGCCGCGCGGTGGAAGTGGTCGCACTGGTCAAAGGAACGGGGCGCGCGACGGCCCCGCACACGCCGCTGCCGATTCCCCCCGCCGCGCCCGTGATGTCCCCGCCCAACCCGCTCCCGTCGGCCGACATGACGGTCGCGTTCGAGCGCGCGGTGGACGTCGCGACGCACCCGATCCTCAAGTCGCACGTCCTCGACGGGCTCGCGGTGCTTCCCGTGGCTCTTCACCTGGAGTGGCTCGCCCACGCCGCCCTACACGGCAACCCCGGGTTCCAGTTCCACGGGTTCAACGATTTGCGCGTCACCAGCGGCGTGAAGGTGGAGGCCGGTGCGCCGGTGGCCGTTCGTGCCCTGGCGGGTAAGGCCACGAAGCAGGACAAGTTGCTCGTTGTGCCGGTGGAGCTGCGCGGGAAGAAGAAGGACGGGCGCGATGTGATTTACTCGCGGGCCGAGATCGTGCTCGCGTCCGGGCTGCCCAAGCCGCCGCCCGCGGACCGCCCGCCGGCCGTTGCGCCGGTGCCCTACGACAAGGCCCGCGCGTACCGCGAGTTCCTGTTCCACGGCCAGGACCTGCAGGGCATCGCGCAACTCACCGGGCGCTCGGAGAAGGCGTTCGTGGGCACGTCGTACCCCGCGCCCGCGCCGGCCGACTGGTTCGAGTTCCCGCTCCGCTCCGGCTGGGTCGCCGACCCGCTGGTGCTCGACGTCGCGTTCCAGATGATGATCCTCTGGACCCAGGGCGCGCACGACTCCGCGTCGCTCCCGAGCTTCGTCGGGCGGTACCGGCAGTTCCGCAAGACCTACCCCGCGGACCCGGTCACGATCGTCGTCCGCGTCACGCGCGACGACGCCCGGTTCGCGCGAGCGGACATTGACTTCCTCGCCGCGGACGGTCAGGTGGTCGCCCAGATGCAGGACTACGAGTGCGTCATGGAGCCGTCGCTCAACGCCTCGTTCCGCAAGAACCAACTCGCCTTGAAGTAGTCACGAGTCGTAAGGTCGAAGGTCGTAAAGTCGAGGCCCCATCGGTTCCTTGGTTTTGACCTTACGACCTTACGACTTGATGACTTGAGACCCCTTTGATGACCGAACGCATCGCCATTGTCTCCTTCGCCGGCCGCTTCCCCGGCGCGGGGAGCGACCTGGACCGGTTCTGGGCGAACGTGTCCGCGGCCGCGGACTGCTCGCGCGAGGTGCCCGCGAACCGGTGGGCCCTCCCGCCGGACCGGTGCGCGGACCCGCGCGTCGCGAACCCCGATACGGTCTACTCCGCGCGCGGGTACTACCTCGATCCCTTCGACCCGGACCTCACCGGCCTCGATCTGGACGCGAGTCTCGTTAGCGCCCTCGATCCGCTGTTCCACCTCGTTCTCGATGTCGGCAACCGGGCCTGGCGCGGCGCGAAGACGGAGGGCGTCGAGCGCGCCCGCGTCGGTGTCGTGCTCGGTAACATCTGTTTGCCCACGGACCGCGCGAACGACCTGTGTCGCGAAATTCTGGGCACGAAGGTGGGGCTACCAGCGGGCGCGCCGACGCACCCGCTGAACCGCTTCGTCGCGGGGCTGCCGGCGGGGATTCTCGCGAAGGGTTTGCGACTCGGCGGCGGGAGCTTCACCCTCGACGCGGCGTGCGCCTCGTCGCTCTACGCGATCAAACTCGCGGCCGACGAACTGCTCGCGGGCCGCGCGGACGCGATGCTCGCGGGCGGGTGCTCGCGCCCGGACTGCCAGTACACGCAGATGGGCTTCGCGCAGCTCCGGGCGCTCGCCGTGAGCGGCCGGTGTTCGCCCTTCGATACGCGCGCGGACGGGCTCGTGGTGGGGGAGGGGGCCGGCATTTTTGTGCTGAAACGCCTCTCGGACGCGCGCGCCCACGGCGACACGATTCACGGCGTGATCGCGGGCGTCGGGCTGTCGAACGACATGCACGGGAACCTGCTCGCGCCCGCGAAGGAGGGGCAGCTCCGGGCGATGCGCGCGGCGTATTCGCGGGCCGGGTGGCACCCGCAGGACGTGCAGTTGATCGAGTGCCACGCGACCGGCACGCCGGTCGGCGACGCGATCGAGTTCGACAGCCTGCGCGAGTTGTGGGGCGAGAATGGGTGGGCGCCCGGGCAGGCCGTGATCGGTTCGGTGAAGTCCACCGTGGGGCACCTGCTCACCGGTGCGGGCGCGGCCGCACTCACAAAGGTGCTGCTCGCGATGCGCGCCGGGCACCTCCCGCCGCAAGCGAACTTCGCGGAACCGGCTGCCGGTCTGCGGTACGCGAACGGTCCGTTCAAGGTGTTGAGCCAACCGGAGCGGTGGGGCCAGACGCCGGGGCTCCCGCGGCGCGCCGCGGTGAGCGGGTTCGGCTTCGGCGGGGTTAACGCGCACCTGCTCGTCGAAGAGTGGACCGGGACCGACGTTACAAATACCGCGCGACCGCCCCTGCCGAAACTCGTCGCCGTGAACGGACGAAACGGAAGTGTGGCGCCGGAGAAAGTGCGTTCGACGGAACCGGTCGCCGTTGTGGGCGTGGCCGCGCACGTCGGGCCGTGGGCCGATGCCCGCGCGATCCAAGAGCACCTGCTCAACGGCGAAGCGGACGAGGCGTACACGAAGACGAACGGCTGGGCGCTGGCGCCCGAACCGTGCCCGCCGGGGTTCTACATCGATGAGTTGAAACTGCCGATCGACAAGTTTCGCATCCCGCCGAAGGAACTCGAAGAGACGCTCCCGCAGCAGTTGCTCGCGCTAAAAGTGGCCGCGGCCGCACTCGACGACCAAGCGAACGGGCGCCCCCAACCGCTCGGGGACGGCGACCCCACGACCGGCGTGTTCATCGGGCTCGGGCTCGACCCGAACACGACGAACTTCCACCTCCGGTGGAGCGCGATCGCCGCCGGTACGAACCCCGACGAGGCCTCTCCGCCGCTCACCGCGAACCGCACGATGGGTGCGCTGGGCAGCATCGCGGCGAGCCGGATCGCGCGGGCGTTCCACTTCGGCGGGCCGAGCCACACCGTTTGCAGCGAAGAAGGCTCCGCCGCACGCGCGATCGAACTCGGTGTGCGCGCGTTGCAAGCACACGAACTCGATCGCGCGCTGGTGGGCGGCGTTGATCTCGCGGGCGATCCGCGTTTGGTGCTCCCGGGCGAAATCGATGTGCCCGGCGAAGGTGCGGTGGCGCTTGTTCTGAAGCGCCTGACCGATGCCGAACGCGACGGCGATCGCGTCTACGCGGTGATTCGAGGAACCGGCGTCGCGGCCGACGCGGATACCGCGCTGACCCGCGCCGCGACCGATGCCGGAGTGCCGCGCGATTCGGCGCTCGCGTTTGATGATTCGCCCGCGCTGGTGGGGGAGACGGGGGCCGTGTCCGGCGCGGTGGGCGTGCTACGTGCGTGCCTCGCGCTGTATCAGGAAATGCGGCCCGTTTCTGTGGGGGGATCGGGGAAAGAAGAGCCCGCGTACTGGCTCCATAACCGGGTCGCCGGCCCGCGTCGCGCGCAGGTGGGCTCCAGCGGTGCAGACGGTTCGCACTTCGCGTTCATCCTCGAAGAGCACGCGGCGAAGGTGCCGGCCCCCGCACCCGACCGCGCCCAACCGCTCGGCGCGCGCGGCGAAGCCGTGTTCGTGGTGGACGGCGACACACCAGCCGACTTGCTCGCGGGGATCGAGAAGTGCTCCGCGTTCGTGGGGGCGCGGCGCGAGCAGAACATCGAAGCCGTCGCACGCGCATGGTTCCTGGCTTCGTCGCTGACCAGCGCTCGCGCACGGGCGGTCACGTTCGTTTCGCGCTCGGCGGAGGAACTGGCGGAGCAGCTCGCGTTCGCCGCGGGTTCACTCCACGCCGACCCGAACGCGCCGTTTCCAATAACCGCACGGGCGGCACTCCGGGACCGCGTGTTCTACAGCCCGAAGCCGCTCGGCCCGGAGGGGAAGGTCGCGTTCGTATTCCCCGGGTCGGGCAACCAGTTCGACGGCATGGGGCGCGACCTCGGCGCGCACTGGCCCGAGGTACTGCGCCAGCAGCACACCGAGAACGAACAACTCCGCGACCAGTTCGCGCCGCACTTCTTCTGGGCCGATCGCGCGGCGGACGCGGTCCCGCGCGACCTCATGTTCGGTCAGGTGACGGTCGGCACATTGGTCAGTGACGTCGCGGTGGCGCTGGGCATTCGGCCCGATGCGATGGTCGGGCTGAGCCTGGGTGAATCGGCCGGGCTGTTCGGCGTGCGCGTGTGGCGCGCGCGCGACGAAATGTACCGCCGGATGCAGCGCTCGACGCTGTTCACGTCCGATCTCGCGCCGCCCTATGCTTCGGCGCGATCGTATTGGAGAACCCCGGCAAACGAGCCGGTGGACTGGGTGAGTGGAGTCATCGGCGCCAGTGCCGCCGACGTCACCGCGGCGCTGCGGCCGGAACTGCTCGCGTACCTGCTGATCGTGAACACGCCGAACGAGTGCGTGATCGGCGGGCGCCGGTCCGATGTGGAAAAGGTCGCCGCGGATCTCGGCAAATCGGTGTTACTACTCGAAGGCGTGACGCTCGCACACTGCGAAGCCGGGCGCCCGGTCGAGGGGCCGTACCGCGAACTGCACATGCTGCCCATCACGCCGCAGTCGGTGACGATCTACAGCGGCGCACGCGGGCGGAGCTACAAGCCGGGCGAACTGGCGTGCGCGGATTCGATCACGGCCGGGTTAGTTGGCGTGATCGACGTACCGCGCGTGATCGAGGCCGCGTACCGCGACGGCGTCCGGGCGTTCATCGAGATCGGCCCCGGGAACTCGTGTACGCGCATGACCAGCGCGATTCTCGGCGACCGGCCGCACTTCGCCCGCGCTGCACACGCCGCGAAGCAGGATGCCGTTTCGCAAGTGCTGCGCCTGGTCGCGCACCTCGCCGCGGAGCGTCTGCCGGTCGATCTCGCCGCACTTTACGGCACGGACACGCGGTGCGTCGGGCACCGGGCGCCGGAAGCGAATCGGCGCAACGAAGTGGTGATCCCGGTCGGGATGCGCCCGGTGGAGCGTGCGCCCGCAATGCCCGAGCCGGTCGTGCGCCCGGTTGCCCCGAAGGTCGATGTTCCTCGTGCGCCGGCCGTCGTCGCCGAGCCAGCGAGACTGAAACCCGCGTTCGTTGAGGCCCCCAAGCTGAACCCCAATTTCCTCGTGCGCGACGAGTTGGCCCCTCACGCGACCTCGTTCGCAACGGCTATTGGGCCGGTCATCGAATCGGCCGCCAACGTGCAAGTGCTGAACATGCAGGCCCAGGAAGCGTTCCTGCGGGTCAACGGGAAGCTGATGGAATCGACCGCGGGCGTGCTGCGGTTCCAAACGGCGCTACTCGAAGCGTGGATGCGCGGTGGCGCTGCTTCGCAGGCTCTCTTCGCTCCCGGGGGAGGGGATCGTTGGGTGGAAGAACCTACCCCCCCGGCCCCCCTCCCTGAAGGGAAGGGGGAGGAAGAGTCATCGGTGGTTTTAAGCCCCTCTCCTTTTGGGGGAGGGGTTGGGGAGGGGTTGGCTTCCGTTCCTCGCGCGCTCACCTACGAGCAGTGCTGTGCGTTCGCCGCGGGGCGAGTGGCAGATGCGCTCGGGCCGGTGTTCGCGGAGGTCGATTCGTTCCCGACGCGCGTGCGGTTGCCGGACGGCCCGCTCCAACTCGTGGACCAAATCACGCTCATTGAGGGCGAGCCGAAGTCGATGACGACCGGGCGCGTCGTCACGGAGCACACCGTTCGGCCCGACCGCTGGTACCTGCAGTCGGACCGCATCCCGACCGCGATCTGTGTCGAGTCGGGTCAAGCGGACTTGTTCCTCTCGGGGTACCTCGGCATCGACTTCGAGACCCGCGGGCTGGCGGTGTACCGCCTGCTCGACGCGGTCGTGTCGTTCCACCGCGGGTTGCCGAAGGTCGGCGAAACGATCGTGTACGACATCCACATCGACAAGTTCGTGCAGCAAGCGGGCGCGTGGCTGTTCCACTTCTGGTTCGACGGCACCGTGAACGGTGAACCGCTCATCACGATGCGGAACGGCGTCGCCGGGTTCTTCACCGCGGAGGCACTCGCGGCAGGGAAGGGAGTCGTTCAAACAACGCTCGACAAACAACGGCTGCCCGGCAAGAAGCCGAGCGACTGGACCGACCTCGTGCCGCAGGCTCAATGTGCCCTCGACCCGGCACAAGTCGACGCGCTCCGGGCCGGCGACCTCGCGACCGCGTTCGGGGGCGACTTCGCGCGAGCAAGCCTGCGCCGACCCGCGACGATCCCCGGCGGAATGCTCCGACTCGTGGACCGCGTGCCGCTCATCGACCCGACCGGCGGGCGCTTCGGGATCGGGTTCGTGCGCGCCGAGTTCGACATTCACCCGAACGACTGGTTCCTGACGTGCCACTTCGTGGACGATCAGGTGATGCCGGGCACGCTCATGTACGAGTGCTGCCTGCACACGCTCCGCGTGCTGCTGATGCGCATGGGGTGGGTCGGCGAAGCGAATGAAGTCGTTTACGAACCGGTGCCGGGCGTGAACAGCCGGCTGAAGTGCCGCGGACAGGTGATCGCGTCCACGAAGACGGTGACTTACGAGGTGACGGTGAAGGAACTCGGCTACCGGCCCGAACCGTTCTGCATCGCCGACGCGCTGATGTACGCCGACGGTAAGCCGATCGTCGAAATCACCAACATGACGCTGCGGATGACCGGACTGACGCGCGAGCGATTGGGCGCGATCTGGGCGGGGGAGCAGGGGGCCGATGCCTTTGGGCGAACCGCGAGTGTTAACGAGCGGGTGGTTTCCGCCCCCTTCCCTTCAGGGAGGGGGGACGGGGGGGGAGGTTCCCCCCTGTACGATTCCGCTTCCATCATGGCGTACTCCAACGGCAAGCCGTCGGAGGCGTTCGGCGCGCCGTACACGATCTTCGATTCCGGGCGCGTCATCGCGCGGCTCCCGGGGCCGCCGTACCAGTTCCTGGACTGCATCACGGCCGTGACCGGCGAGCCGTTCGTACTTAGGGCCGGCGCGAGCTGCGAGGCGAAGTACGCGGTCCCGCCCTACGAGTGGTACTTCGACGCGAATCGCTGCGAGAACATGCCGTTCAGCGTCCTGTTGGAGATAGCGCTTCAGCCGTGTGGGTGGCTCGCGGCGTACTGCGGGTCGGCACTCACGAGCAAGGACGACCTGAGCTTCCGCAACCTGGGCGGGAAGGGGACGCAGTTCCGGGCGGTCACGCCGAGCACCGGCACGCTGACGACCACCGTGAAGATGACGAACGTCTCGAACTCCGCGGGCATGATTATCCAGCACTACGACATGCTCGTGCGGGACGATCAGGGGGATGTTTATAAGGGCACGACGTACTTCGGGTTCTTCTCGAAACCGGCGCTCGCGAACCAGGTCGGCATCCGCGACGCGAAGGTGCCGTGGCCGAGCGAGCAAGAACTGATGCGGGCGCAGAGTGAGACCCTGTCGCACGTGTCGCCGTTCCCCGGGCCGATGCTCCGCATGGTGGACCGCGTCACCGCGTACATCCCGGACGGCGGGGCGAAGGGGCTGGGGCTCGTGGTCGGGACGATCAAGGTGGACCCGGAGTTCTGGTTCTTCAAGGCCCACTTCTATCAAGACCCGGTGTGGCCCGGGTCGCTGGGGGTGGAGTCGTTCCTCCAGTTGCTGAAGTTCGCGGCGTGGAAGCGCTGGGGGAACCCCGAAAAGGCGTGGCACACGGTGGCGCGGAACGCCCCGCACACCTGGGTTTACCGCGGGCAGGTGCTCCCGACCGACGGCGAGGTGACAGTTGTGCTTGAAATCGTCGCGGCGGACGACGATCATCGGCGCCTGACCGCGCACGGATTTCTCACCGTGGACGGGCGCGTCATCTACCAGATGACCGACTTTACTCTAGAGTAGCGGTCGGTACTCGCATGCGTCGCGGGGCACGGGCAGGACCGCTCGTGCCACCAAAAAACACCCAGTGCCGACCCTCGCATGAAATACAACCGCGTTCACCTCGAAGCGATCGGGTACGAGCTCCCGCCGGTGGTAGTTTCCACCGCGGAGCTGGAGTCGCGCCTCGCGCCGGTGTACCAAGCGCTCAAAATGTCGCCCGGGCAGTTGGAACTGCTCACCGGCATCAACGAGCGCCGGTGGTGGGAGCCGGGGTACCCGCTCTCGCGCGGGGCCGCCGCCGCCGCGAAGAAGGCGCTCGCCGCGGCCGACATGTCGGCCTCTGAAATCGACGTGCTGATCTACGCGGGCGTGTGCCGCGAGAACTTCGAGCCGGCCACCGCGTGCGCCGTGGCCCACGAGCTGAAGATCAACCCGAACGCGGCCATTTTCGACCTGAGCAACGCCTGCCTCGGGGTGCTCAACGGCATCGTCGAGATCGCGAACAAGATCGAACTCGGACAGGCCGAGGCGGGGCTGGTGGTTTCGGCCGAGACCGCGCGCGAGATCAACGAGAACGTGATCGACCGCATGGTGCGCACGAAATCGGTCGAGCTGTTCCGCGAGAGCATCGCCACGCTCACCGGCGGGTCGGGCGCGGTCGCGGTGCTCGTCGTGAGCGCGGAGATGTCGCGCGAGAAGCGGCGGAAGCTGCTCGGCGGCGTGACGCAGAACGCCCCGCAGCACCACTCGCTCTGCCGGTGGGGGCTGCAATCGGTCCTGCCGGCCGCGGTCGGCACCGTGGAGCGCGTCCTCGGTCACAACGCCGCGGGGCTGGTCCAGAAGAGCGTCGACAACGCCAACGCGCTGGTGCAGCGGGGCCTCGACCTCGGCCTGCGGCACGTCATGATCCCCTTCATGGAAACGCACGCGGGCGAGGTGCTGAAGTACGGCGTCGAACTCGGCAACCGCACGTGGCAGAAGTTCCTCGCCAAGTTCGGTTGGCGCTCGGACTACCTCGATAAGGTGATCTGCCACCAGGTGGGCGCCGGGCACCGCGAAGCGGTCCTGAAGGGGATCGGCATCCCGCCGGAAAAGGACTTCAGCACGTTCGAGTACCTCGGCAACATCGGCACGGTATCGCTGCCCATCACCGCGGCGATCGCGGAAGAGCGCGAGTTCCTCCGCCCCGGTGACCGGGTGGGCTTCCTCGGCATCGGCAGCGGGCTGAACTGCCTGATGCTCGGGCTGGAATGGTGACCTGTATTTCATGTGAGCCGCGTCGGTCCCCGCGCGGTTCGTCAACGGACGCGAGCGGACGACCCCGATCTCTATGAGTAACACCGCGGCTCCCGGTTCCGACGCCCCCCCGCCACTTCGTACCACGCGCCCGTCGGCCGATGAAGACGCGCCGCCGTTCCCGAACCCGGCGATGCCGCTGTACCCGTTCCTCCCGCGCGTCGCGACGCGCCACGGGCTGCGGATGAGCTACCTCGACGAGGGCGCCGGCGACACGGTGGTGATGCTGCACGGCAACCCGACGTGGAGCTTCTACTACCGCAACCTCGTGCTCTCGCTGCGGGAATCGTACCGCTGCGTCGTGCCCGATCACATCGGGTGCGGGCTCTCCGACAAGCCGCCCCTCGACCGGTACGACTACTCACTGAAGAGCCGCATCGACGACCTCGAATGGCTCCTCGAAGAGCGCGGGCTGACCAAAGACCTCACGCTCGTGCTGCACGACTGGGGCGGGATGATCGGGATGGGCTTCGCGGCCCGGCACCCGGACCGCATCAAGCGCATCGTCGCGTCGAACACGGGCGCGTTCCCGCTCCCGCCGGGGAAGAAGTTACCGCGGTCGCTGTGGTGGGGGCGCAACACCAAATTGGGCGCGTGGCTCATCACCCGGCGCAATGCGTTCTGCAAGTACGCCGCGAAATGGTGCGCGACCCGGCGGCCGCTCCCGGCCGACGTGCGCGCGGGCTACCTCGCGCCCTACGACACCCCGGCGCACCGCGTCGCGGTCCTGAAGTTCGTGCAGACGATTCCGCTGGCGCCGGGCGACGAGGGGTACGACATCGTCGCGAACACCGCGGCCGCGCTCGACCAGTTCCGCACCACCCCGACGCTGCTGCTGTGGGGTATGAAGGACTTCGTGTTCGACCACCATTTCCTCGAAGAATGGAAGCGGCACTTCCCGCACGCGGAGGCCCACACGTGGCCCGACTGCGGGCACTACCTCCTGGACGACGCGGGCGAGCTCGCCATCATGCGCGTGTGGGAGTTCTTGCAGCGGTACCCGCTGAGCTGATTTGGGCTCTTGTTCTAACGAGCCGCGACCGCAAGGGAGCGGTGGCGCCTCCCGCTCCCTTGCGGTCGCGGCTCGTTTAGATCGATGCGACGATTCCGAAGTGAGATCGCGCTGCGCCGACGATATGACCAATTTTTCTCTCAACGTCGCGTCGCACCTCGAACGCATGGCGGTGCAGCACCCGGCGCAGGTAGCCATTCACGCGCCGATCGGT
The DNA here is from genome assembly GCF_017939745.1 of Gemmata palustris. Classification (NCBI taxonomy): domain Bacteria; kingdom Pseudomonadati; phylum Planctomycetota; class Planctomycetia; order Gemmatales; family Gemmataceae; genus Gemmata; species Gemmata palustris. The sequence goes on from NZ_JAGKQQ010000001.1 coordinate 7,900,424, forward strand.
CGGGTGAACGCGGACGGCCCGACCGAACACCGCGCGATCACGTTCCTCGAACTCAACGCCGATTCCGACGCGATCGCGCACGGACTGGCCTCCATCGGTATCGCGCGCGGCACGCGCACGGCCCTCATGGTGCCGCCGGCGCCGGACTTCTTCGCGCTCACGTTCGCGCTGTTCAAGGTCGGCGCGGTGCCGGTCCTCATCGACCCCGGCATGGGCGTCAAGAATCTGGGCAAGTGTCTCGCGGAAGCCGAACCCGGAGTGTTCATCGGGATCGCGAAGGCACACTTCGCGCGCCGCGTGCTGGGGTGGGCGCGGAAGAGTCTGCGCACGACCGTGAACGTCGGCCAGTGGCGGTTCTACTGCCACACGTCACTCGAGCGCTTGCGCGAGATGGGGCGCACGCGCGGGGCGTATCACATCCCCGAATCGGAGGCGACCGAACCGGCCGCGATCCTCTTCACGAGCGGGAGCACGGGCGTCGCGAAGGGCGTGGTGTACACGCACGGGATCTTCGCGTCGCAGGTGGAGTTGCTGAAGGCCACTTATGGCATCGAGCCGGGCGAAATCGACCTTTGCACGTTCCCGCTGTTCGCGCTGTTCGGCCCCGCGCTCGGGATGACGTGCGTGATCCCGGATATGAACGCGAGCCGCCCGGCGCAAATCGACCCGCACAAGGCCGTAGCGCAGATCAAACAGTTCGGCGTGACGAACATGTTCGGCTCGCCCGCGGTGATTCGGCGGCTGGGGGAGATGGCGGGGGAAGAACCTAACCCCCTAACCCCCTTCCCTAAGAAGGAAGGGGGAACAGAACCAAATGCAACAGGCGCGAAGCAGTCCGCGGCTGTTTTAAGCCCCTCTCCGTTTAGGGGAGGGGTTGGGGAGGGGTTACAGCCACAACCTACCCCCCCGGCCCCCCTCGCTCCTCATGAGGGGGACCCCCTCGTGGGTTCCCCCTACAACCCCCTCCTGCCAGGGAAGGGGGAGAAAGAATTGTCCGCAAATGTTGCCTCAAACACAGCGGCTTCGCACACCAGCTCCCCCTTCCCTTCAGGGAGGGGGGCCGGGGGGGTAGGTTCAACCTGCGGTTCCCCCGGAGGTCGCCTCTCTTCGCTTCGGCGCGTCATCTCCGCTGGTGCTCCCGCTTCGGCGGCGTCCCTCGAGCGCTTCGTCAAACTCCTTCCCGACGGCGCAGAAGTGTTCACGCCGTATGGCGCGACCGAAGCGCTACCCGTTGCGAATATCGGTAGCCGTGAGATCCTCGCCGAGACACGGTACCTCACCGAACAGGGAAGGGGCGTGTGCGTCGGGCGCCCGGTCGCGGGGATGGAAGTGTATGTCATCCGCATTTCGGACGAGCCGATCACGGAGTGGAGCGATTCGCTGCTCGCGGCGCCGGGTGAGGTTGGCGAGTTCGTGGTCCGCGGACCGGTCGTGACGCGGCAATACTACAACCGGCCCGACGCGACCAAACTCGCGAAGATTCGCGACCCAAAGACCGGGGACGTACTGCACCGCATGGGCGACGTCGGTTATCTTGACGCGCAAGGGCGGCTGTGGTTCTGCGGCCGCAAATCGCACCGCGTCGTGACCCCGGGCGGTACGCTGTTCACCGACATGGTGGAACCGATCTTCAACACAAGTCTCTTGGTCGAGCGATCGGCACTTGTGGGCGTGGCGCGGAACGGAATAACGCACCCGGTTCTTTGTGTCGAATGGACCAATTTGGCGTTTCTCAAATGCGGTTGGGAGCACACTCAGAACGTTCTGAGGGAACGCGCACAGGAGTTTGAACACACGCGGGCGATCCGCACGTTCCTACTCTCCGGGCACTCCGGCGCCTTTCCTGTGGACGTGCGGCACAACTCGAAGATCTTCCGCGAGAAGTTGGCGGTGTGGGCGGACAAGACGCTCGGCCCGAAGTGGACCCCGGAGGCGCAAGCGTGAAGGCAGTGGTGACCGGTGGCGGCGGTTTTCTCGGCGGGGCGGTCGTGCGCCTGCTCCGTCAGCGGGGAGACTCCGTGCGCTCGTTCACCCGCTCCGCGTACCCGTGGCTCGACGAACTCGGCGTTGAACAGGTGCTCGGTGATCTGGCGAGCACCGAAGCCGTCGAGCGCGCGGTTGAGGGCTGCGATGTGGTGTTCCACGTCGCGGCGAAGGCCGGCGTGTGGGGGCGCTACTCCGATTACTTCGACACGAACGTGACCGGTACGCAGAACGTGATCGCCGCGTGCAAAAAACTCGGGATTCGCCGACTGGTCTACACGTCCACGCCGAGCGTCGTTCACGAGGGGAAGGACAACGAGGGCGCGAACGAGTCGCTACCGTATTCCAAACACTTCTATACGTACTATTCCGAGACGAAAGCGAAGGCGGAGAAAGCGGTTCTCGCCGCGAACGGTTCCGACCTAGCGACCGTATCCCTTCGCCCGCACCTGATCTTCGGACCCGGCGACCCGCACCTGATCCCGCGCATCATCGCGTCGGCGCGCGCCGGTAAGCTCAAGCGGATCGGCTCGCGCCCGGTCAAGGTGGACGTCACTTATATCGACAACGCGGCGCAAGCGCAGCTCGACGCGGCCGACCGGCTCGACCTCGGTACACCGCCCGCGGGCAAGGCGTATTTCATCTCGAACAACGAGCCGGTGGAGCTGTGGCCGTTCATTGATCGCGTGCTGGTCGAGGCCGGCGCGCCGCCCGTCACGAAACGCATCTCCGCGTGGAAGGCCAAGCTCGCGGGCCGGATACTGGAGTGGGTGTATTGGGGCCTCCGATTGCCCGGCGAACCGCCAATGACGCGGTTCGTTGCGAGCCAGATGTCCACGTCCCACTGGTACGACATCTCCGCCGCGCGCCGCGACCTGGGCTACGAGCCGAAGGTGTCCGTTGAAGAAGGTTTGAAGCGACTGGGCGAGCGATTACGTGCCGGGTGATTCGTTCGATCTAGCTTCGACCCATTTTGGTTCCACCTCGTTCGGATTGCTTTCTGTAGCCGGCCCCTGCGTTATCCGCGATTCGAGCTGCTGACAGCGCTCGTTCCACCCCATCTGTTTCGACCAAGCCGTGTGAAACCAGACAAACCGGGCGGGATTTGCGAGTCGCGCTGCCAGCGTGGGGCTTGCACGACACGTCTCGGCGACTTTCCTTAGCCCCACTCACCGTTAGAGGGGCGATTCTAACTGTGGGGCGAACTGCGCTCACAACGAACTACTGGCGGGAGAGGATCATGGCCTTCGCAGCGCTCGGCCGCCTGGGGTTCGTGCTGTTCGCGTGCGCGGTCGCGGGGTGCGCCGGTCGCGCTCAGTCGTTGTCCCCGGTTCACAAACTGTCTCCAGCGGAGATCTCCAACGACGCCGCTCCCGGTGAGCGGTTCTACATCATCGTGTTCGGTTCCGAGCGGACGCTCCGGGCGCCGCGGTACACGCACACCTGGGCAACACTCGTCAAGACGGTCGAAGTGCCGGGGTCCGCGCCGCAAGTGACCGAAACTCACACCATCAGTTGGATGCCAGCCACTCTAAAGATTCATCCGTGGAAGTTCACCCCGGAGCCGGGGCACAACCTCGAACTCCACGAGACGGTCCGCATGGCTTTGGGGCTCCGCGAGCACGTCGTGTCGTGGGGGCCGTATGAGATCCAGCCGCGCGGGTACCGCCGGTTCTTGCTCCAGAAGGAGTTCATGGAGAGCGGCCAGATCGGGTACCAGTGCATCGATACCATCGGCGCGGGTGCCGACGGCACCGGGTGCGACTGCATCCACGCCGTCACCGACATGGACCCGCAGTTCCAGCGGGGTTATTACCGGTTGACGCGGTTCGGTGTGGCCGGGAGCGAGTTCATCGTGCGCCAGTTTTTCGAGCGGGGCCTGCTCGTCAGCGGGGAGACGCACTCCTGGCTCAACGGCCCGCTCGGGCTGTCACAATACCCGATCGACCACCGCACCTACGACCGGCAACGGGGTATCAGAGTTGGTCCCTCGAAGAACTGAGGACCGATCCCGCGCCTACCGGTTCCCGATCGCCGTTGGCGCCGAGCGTCCGCGGCCCACGTTTGCAATCCGTTGACAGCGACCGACTACCGAATCGCGCCAATCGGCACGATTCGGTTCCCTTCGAGCGACGGCGGATCTGGTAAATATTTCCATGTGATCTTGTGTTCACATGTGATCGTGTGGTAATATCGCGAGATGTGGCGTCATTTGCGACCACACGTAGAAGGAGGCTCGTGCCCTGATCGAGCACCAGCCGGCCGGAATTGTTAGCGGATGTTAGCCGTTGTCAGCCCTCGTCGGATGAGCGCGGAGTGCTGTTGAACTGGAATTGTCAGCGATTGGTGACGAACCGCGCGTCCACGCGGTCCCCAACCCGAAAATGTTAGCAATTGTTAGCCGACCCTCAAAACCACCCTGAGAAGGCTATACCTCAACACGGTACAGGTCGAACTTTCCGCGACGTTCGCCGACAAACACGATCGATTTGCCGTCCGGGGACCAGGTCGCGTAGTCGCTGCGCTCGCCGCTCTCCGTCAGGCGCGCGAGGCCGGTTCCGTCGAGGTTGATGGCGTAGATGTCGTAGGTGCCGTCGCGGTTCCAGGTGAACGCCAACCGTGTCCCGTCCGGGGACCAGCACGGGCGCATTTGCATCCCTTCGAGTTTGCCGATGCGCTTCACGTTGGTGCCGTCCGCGCTCATCACGTAGAGGGCCAAACCGCCGTCGCGACTGGAACAAAAGGCGATCCGCGCGCCGTCGGGCGAGTACGCGGGCCAGTTGTTGATGCCGCCGGCCGTCAGCGTCTTGCGGTCCTTCCCGTCGCGCCCGACGGAGGCGATCTCTTGCCCGGTCTGCGCAGGGAGGGCGAAGCAGACGCGCTCGCCCTTCGGGTGGAAGCTCGGTCGGCGTATCCCCGCGAACCCGCTGCCCGGCTCGAACGCGGCGTCCTTGCCGGTCGCGGTGTCGCGGATGACGAGCCGCAGGTTCAGGTTCCCGCGGCTCTGCACGAAGGCGCAGGTGCTCGCGTCGGCAGTGAATGTCGCCTCGAACTCGGACGTGTTGGCCGCGGGGTGGAGCTTGGTTGCGGCCTTGTCGCCGGGCTTCAGGCGCACGAGGCGCGTCTGCACCGCCGATTCGAGCACGGTGTAAATGAGCTCGTCCCGCACGAACAGCGGGTCTTGCTTCAGCGTGCCGTCGGTCGTGAGGCGAACTTCAGAAGAGTTCATGGATCACCCGCGCTTCGGGGAGGACACGCAATTCGGCCCGCGCCTGGGCGTCCATGCCGGCGAGTTCCAGGATCGTCGCCCCGACCATGCCCGGCGTGACGGCTTCGGTGAGCGGGGCGCTCGCGGTCTTGTCGCTGTCGCCGATGACCGCGCCGCCGCGCACGCCGCACCCGGCCCACATCGAGAAGTAGCACTGCGGCCAGTGGTCGCGGCTCGCCTGCCCGTTGATGCGCGGCGTGCGGCCGAACTCGCCCATCGCGAGTACGAGCGTGCTGTCCAGCATCCCGCGGTCGCTGAGGTCGTCGAGCAGCGCGGCGAACACGCGGTCGAAGATCGGCCCGTGCCGGTCGGGTAGGAGGTCGAAGTTGAAGATGTGGGTGTCCCACCCGAAGTCGCAGTTCGGCGTCATCGCCTCGACGTACTGGCTCCAGTTCACCTGGATGTACGGTACCCCGGCTTGGGCCAGGCGCCGCGCGAGCAGGCACGACTGACCGAACGACGTTTGCCCGTAGGCTTCGCGAACGGCCGGCTTCTCCTGCGTGAGATCGAGCGCCTTGCGCGCTTCGGGCGTGGTGAGCAGCGCGTAGGCGCGCTTCTCGGTCGCGTTCCACTTCTCGAAGTCGCGCGCGTCGGTCCGCTTGTTCAGCGCATCGAGTTCGCCGAGGAGCTTCTTGCGATCGCCGAGGGCCGCGGGCGACAGCCCGTCGAGCAGTTTCAGCGCGGGGATATCGATGTCGCCGGTATCGGTGCAGCCGACGAGGAACGGGTCGTAGTTGCGTCCCCAGTTCCCGCCGCCGTACCCGCGCATCGGCCCCACGACGTCGCGCGGGTGCCCGCGCCCGACCGTCACGAACGACGGCAGGTCTCTCGCGCCGCGGTGCCGGGCGAGCACGGAGCCGAAGTTCGGCGCGGCCGCGTCTTTACCCTCGAGCATTCCCGTGAGGCCAATGGACCCGGCTTTGAGGTGGTCGCCGTCGAAGTTGACATGGGAGCGAACGAGGGCGAAGCGATCGGATCGCGCCGCGGTCTTCGGGAACAGTTCGGTGAAGCGCACTCCGGGCGTCTTCGTTTGAATGGTCCCGAACGGCCCGCGGATGTCGGCCGGCGCGTTCGGCTTCGGGTCGAAGGTGTCGAGGTGGCTCGGTGCGCCCCAGAGCCACAGCACGATCACGGATTTGGCCTTCGCGTGCTCTTTGGCCGTCGCCCCGGACAACCCGAGCGCGAACGGTGCCGATGCCGCGCCTGTGAGGAACGCCCGGCGCGACGGCACGCCGTGCAGTGACGCGCGGAAGCTACCGACTTCAAACATGGGAGCCTGCGCTGGGGTGGGACGAAACGTTGCGGGGAGATGCGTCAGTGTACCCGGAGTCATTCCGGGTGAGCAAGAAGTATGAGGGCGGCAAAGGGCAACATACGGTGGGTTCGAGTCGAACACCGAGTAGGTACCGGTAGGCGCATCCTTCAAAAAATTGTCAACTTTTCTTGGTCCAAACGAGCGCGAGTATCGCTTGTACTAGTGGGCGCCCATCGGCACGGCCGAGAAACGTCAGTCCCCTTTGGGGAACCGCGGGAGCAACATCTCCCGACGAGGCGCTAGCGCGCACAAATACGGACCGTCCCGCGCCCGGGGGCAAAATTCACGTCGAGTACCGCAAAAACCGCGACGGTTGGCGCCCGTCGAGCCGCTTCGATCTCGAGAAGCCCCATTCGGACGGGGAGAACTACAAACCCGCGGGAGGAGTGCAATGAGTGCCGCCGAGGACGACTCGCTCACCGCGTTCCAGGGCGACCAGGCGTTCGGCTCCGAAGATCGGGCCTACGAAGGCTCGACTTTTCGCGAGGTCCGCGACGCCGTCTTTGCTGAACCGCGGTACTTCGAGGTGTGGCCCGGACCGGGAAAGGCACTGCTGCCGAACTACCCGCTCACGCTCGGTACGCTGATCCGCCGGTTTCTGAATTCCAAGAAGTACCCGTTCTTCCAGGCCGCGCAACGGACGGTTGATTCCAAAGCGGATCTGCGATGGGGACCGGACCGAAAGGGCGTCCGCCGCATTTTGCACCCGAACGGCGTGTGTCTCACGGGCACCTGGGAAATCACCGAACCCAACGATCACACCGGCTACTTTCGGCAAGGTAGCAAGGGGTTGGTGATCGCGCGGTACTCGGTCGGTGGCGGGATTCGACGCGGGGAACCGCGATCGCTCGCGATGGTGGGGAAGCTCTACCCCACCGCCGACCCCAACAGCCCGGACCGCGTGCGCCCGGCCGCGTTCATTACGCAGGAAGATTTCGGCGGCACCGGCGTTTCGCACATCAACGACGCGGAACTTCGGAACGCGCCCGATACGCACGCCTGGCGCCGCGGGATCGTCGTGCTCGCGATGCTGAGCGTCACCGGACTCGTGTTCAGCCGCGCGGACACGCACCCCACGTTTCGCCAACTGTACGAGATCGCGGAACTCGGCAAACCGCCGAGCGAGCCGACCCGCGCGCCGGAGTTCCTTCGCTTCTTGGTCCACGAGGACCAGCCCCGAATCCCGGGCGACGGCCTCGACTTCCGGGACGAGATCCTGGCGCAGATCTACGACGGCGGCGACCCCGTTCCGAAGCGCCAACTGGTCTTCCACATCGAGGTATCGGACACGGGATACACGCGCGGGCCGGCGTTCTACCAACGGCGCACGATCTCGAACTGGAAGCGCATCGGGCGCCTCGTCTTCACTGAAGCAGTGACGTCGTACAACGGCGACTTCGTCGTTCACTTCCACCACCCCGGCTGGCGCACGGACCGAAACGACCCGGCGACCGCGCTCCGTCAGGGCGGGCGCCGGGTCCGGTGACCCCGCACAAACTTTCGTTGCCCACAAACACGAGGATCTCATGGCGGTCCGCGACGAACTGCTCGCCCACGCTCGCCCGGACCGCGTCCGGAACGTCCCGCGCGTCCCGTCGGGCGGCGCCCACCCCTCACCGAGCGACTGGCGCGACGAGGTACTCTACTTCCTGCTCCCGGACCGGTTCAGTGACGGCGGGGAAGCCGGTCGGCCGCTGCTCGACCGAAACGACCGCAACGCGGCGCGCCCGGCACCCACCGGCGCTACGACCTGGCGCTGGGACCGGTGGGCGGAGTCCGGTTCGGACCGCTGGCAGGGCGGGACGATTCGGGGGATCACGTCGAAGCTGGACTACATCAAGCAACTCGGGGCGACCACGATCTGGGTCGGGCCGGTGTTCAAGCAGCGCGGGCACTTGAACTCGTACCACGGGTACGGCATCCAGGATTTTCTGGACGTCGACCCGCGGTTCGGCACCCGCCAGGATCTCGTCGACCTCGTCGCGGCCGCACACGCGCAGGGTCTGCGCGTCATCCTCGACATCATCTTCAACCACTCCGGCTCGAACTTCGATTACCGGGTGAACGGTGATCGCCAGAGCCAGCCCGGGTTCCGCCCGTGGCCGGGGTTCTACCCCGACACCGCCTGGGTCGACCGTACAGGTGGGTTGCGCGACGATGCGGCCGGTCCCGACGACGGCGTCTGGCCGGCGGAACTCCAGGATCACGACTGTTACACCCGCGCCGGGAGCGGGAGCTTGGGGGCCGGCGCTCTCGATGATCCGCACGCCGAGCACAAGCGCACGGACTTCCTTACGCTGCGTGACTTGAACTTCGACCCGCCCGGGCCGGGGATGGAGAACCCGCGAACGCTCGATCTGCTCGTGCGCTGTTACGCCTACTGGATCACCCTCACCGACTGCGACGGATTCCGCCTAGACACGCTCAAACACGTTTCGTTCGAGCAGGGGCGGAACTTCTGCGGCGCGATCAAAGAGTTCGCGGCCCGGCTCGGCAAGCACGACTTCTTCCTGGTCGGCGAGGTCGCGGGCGGGGATTTCGCCCAGGAGCGGTACCTCGACGTGCTGGGGATGAACCTGAACGCGGCCCTCGACATCGGAGAAATGCGCCTCACCCTCACCGGCGTGGCCAAGGGGTTGATCCACCCGAACGAGTATTTCAAAGGGTTCGATCCCGGAATGGCGGTACTCGGGTCCACGCGCAACCTCGGTCGGCGCCACGTCTCGATTCTGGACGACCACGACCACGTGTTCGGCGAGAAGGTCCGGTTCTCCGCGGACGCATCGACCGACCATCAGGTCGCGGCCGGCGTCGCGCTCCAACTCTTCACGCTCGGTATCCCGTGCGTCTACGCCGGTACCGAACAGGCGCTGGCTGGTCCCGAACCGGGCGAGCGCAAGTTCCTCCCCGATTGGAAAGGCTCCGACCGGTACTTACGCGAAGCGATGTTCGGGCCGAGCCACCCGCGCAAGTCCGGGCTGGCGGGACTGGCCACTACGGGAGCGCAAGACCCCGACGAACCGGGGTTCGGTCCGTTCGGAACGAGCGGCCGGCACTGCTTCGATCCCCGCTTCTCGACCTACCTGCGAATCGCGGCGATGGCCGCAGCGCGCAAGAAATACCGCTCTCTTAGGGTCGGTCGGCAGTACCTCCGTGACACCGCGTTCCTCGGGAGCGGCTTTGCCGTTCACGGACCGGGCGAGATCGTTGCGTGGAGCCGCGTGCTAGACGACGAAGAAGCCGCGTGTGTGCTGAATGGCCACGGCACGGCCCCGCGCGGCGCGGACGTGATCGTCGACGCTGTCTTGAACCCACCCGGTAGCTTCCTGACCGTCGTGCTAAACACCGCAGAAGCGGCCGGAGTTGCGTCCGCGAATCACCCAGTGGGATCGAAGCTCCCGGTGAAGCGCGCCGGTGACGGAACGGCGTTCATCGAAGTGCGCGCCCTCGGCCCGTCCGAGTGCCTGGTTCTGCTCAACCACCCGTGAAACGAACCCGTTCCGAATGCGAGGGCGTAATGGGTGACACGAGAGCTACAGAAAACGGAACTGGTTTGTTCCTGAGCGCGGAAGTGCTGTGGCACGAAACCCCGACCGCGCGGATCGCGTACCGCCGGATCGGGCGCGGGCCGGCGCTCGTGTTCCTCCACGGGTGGCCGCTCTGGAGTTTCACGTTCCGGAAGCTCTTGCCGCACCTCGTTGACCACTACACGTGCTACTTGATCGACCTCCCCGGAGGCGGGGACACGGTCTGGACCCGGGACACCGATTTCACGTGGCCCGGTCAGGCCGCGAGCGTGAAATCGCTGCTCGAGGAACTGGCACTGGGGGAATATTTCCTGTTCGGCCAGGACTCGGGCGCGATGATCGCGCGCCACCTGTGTCTGCTCGACGGGCAGCGCATCCGGAAGTTCGTGATGACCAACACGGAGGTACCGGGTCACCGCCCCCCTTACTTGCCAGCGTACCGGGTGCTGACTTACCTCCCCGGCGCGAGCCTGTCCACCCGCATTTCGCTGGCGATGGGTTGGTTCTTGCGGTCGGATCTGGGGTTCGGCGCCTCACTCGATCCCGAACTGATCGACGGCGAATTCCGCGATCACATCATCCGCCCACTAGTGCGATCACGGTACCGAGCGCGCGGGCACCTCCGGTTTCTGCGGGGGTGGAGCTGGAGGGTTCTGGACCACTGGCGTGAGTTCCACGCTCGAATCTCCGCGCCGGTCCTCTTGATTTGGGGCGCTGCGGACCGAACGTTTCCGCTCGCACTCGCCAACACGATGGCCGAGCAATTCCGACCCAGCCGAGCCGAAGTGTGCGCGATCGAAGGCGCGCACCTGTTTGTTCACGAGGAACAGCCCGAACGAGTGGCCGCTGAGGTCCGGCGGTTCCTCAGCGCGTAGCACTTGTTGTTGCGACCAATCGATTCCTCAATGTCGTTCGCTCGGTTCCGCTATTCGGGGCCGGACGCCGGAGCCTGTTTGTCTTCACTCACTCCTAAAAGGAGCGCCCGATGTCGCGCCCCCGCTTGGTTCCCCCGGCCCCGCACGTCATGGGCGGGCTGTTCATGGACTACGTTCGCGACGGCAAAGCGAACGGCCTGACGTTCCGCCAGTACCTCCGCGCGGTCGGGTACGCGGACCCGGCCGCACACACCGACGGGATGGATGATGGGGCACAGGTCGCGGTGCCGGCAGCCGGGCCAATGATGGTGTCGGTCCCGCGCCGGCCGGTCGTCGGGCCGCTGCGCATCATCGTGCTCCTCGTCGACTTCCCGGACGCACCGGGGAGGCGCCCCGCGCGGCAGATTGAAGACCTGCTGTTTTCCGATCGCATCTACCCGACCGGTAGCATGCGCGACTACTACCGCGAGGTGAGCGGCGGGCGCGTGGACGTGTCCGGGACGGTTCACGGGTGGTTCCGCCTCCCGCAACGGCTCCGGTATTACGCGGCGGGCGAGTCCGGACTGAGCACCTACCCGCGGAACGCCCAGCGCATGACCCAAGACGCCGTGCGCGCGGCCCGGCGCGCTGGGGTGGTGTTCCCGCCCGAACTCGACGCGCTCGGAACCGGAACGGTGACGGGGCTGTTCATCGTTCACGCCGGGCGCGGGGCCGAGGAACTCGATCCGGCGATCTCCGGAGGCGCGATCTGGTCCCACAAGTGGAACCTACCGGCGCCTCTAACCGTGGCTCCGGGCCTTTCCGCCGCAACGTACCTGACGGTTCCGGAAGATTGCCGGATGGGTGTGTGCGCACACGAACTGGGCCACCTGGCGTTCCAGTGGGAAGACTTCTACGACCCGAACGGCGGGGACGACGGGGTGCAGTGGGCCGGGTCCGGGCGCTGGGATTTGATGGCCGGCGGGTCGTGGAACGGTGACCTCGGGAACCGGCCCGCGCACCCGATGGGACTGCACAAGTCCCAACACGGGTGGGTTTCTGTCCAAACGGTCACGTCCACTCAAAGCGTGACGGTGCAACCGTATGATGCGACCGGTGGAACGGTCGTCAAAGTGGTCAGCCCGGCGTATAGCCCGACCCAATTCCTGCTGCTGGAGAACCGCCGACGGGCGGGCTTCGATGACCGGCTACCCGGCGAAGGGTTGCTGGTCTGGCGTGTGGATCTGGCGAGCGACCAGAACGGCCCCGCGCGCCCGGCGCTCCAGCTCGTTCAAGCCGACGGCCGGCAAGACCTGGAGCTGTCCGCGAACTTGAACCAGGGCGATCCCGGTGATCCGTTCCCGGGCGCCGTTATGGTCGTAACGGCGTGGGACACGGGAATCGTTTCGACCTCGTTCCCGGGTGGCCAGCGCTCTGGTATTAGTCTCTCGAATATCACCGTTGATACGCAAACGAACGCGATCACCCTCGACGTCACCATCCAGCATCCCGCACCCGTTGCGCCGGTCACACCAACGAGGCAATCAACAGAGCAACAGCCCGCGGTCCCCGGATGCGTCCCACTTCGGCCGACCCCGGACGTCGGCTCGATACCGTCCGAACCCGCGCGGCCAATGGTCGCGGGACTGGCCAACGTGCTGAAACAGCCCCGCGTTTCGCCCGCGGAACTCGCACCACTCGTGCGCCAAGTCACTCCCACTCCACTCGACTTGCAGCGCCGGGTGCTGGCCGCCGAGTCCGAGCGCGGAACGGCCCCGGCCCCCATGAGTGCGCTGCGCGCGGGGCCGGAAACGGCGCTGCTGGCCGGCGGGTTCACCGACCCGAGCAGCTTCGACGGGTGGTGGTTCCGGCGGTACAAGGCGAACTTCGGTGTCCAGTGGGATCAACAGGGCGAATTTTTGGGGAGCTACGATCCCGCCACGCACCTGCAACAAATCGGCGAGCGCGACTACCTTTACACTCCCGACCGCAACGATCCGCTGCGGTTCCGGCGGTCGAGCGGCGAAATCATTCAGCCCGGGCGCATGGTCACCGATGGCGGGAGCGTTCCCCGCGTCGCCTGGGTGATCCCGGACATCAACCCGTGGACCTACATCAAGGCGTACCTGGTTCACGACTGGGACTTCATCCGCCACCACTGCGACACGACTTACGCGCGCGATTTCCCGACTGTCAACCTGACGCTGGGCGAAGGGATCTACACCCTGATGAGAACCAACGAAGTGGGGACCGACTGGCGGAAGGTCGAACTCGTGTACGAAGCGGTGTCGTCGTTCGTGGGCCAGCAAGTGTGGGGCCGGATGTGGACCGCCACCGAGTGTACCAACACGCTCCCCGGGCAGTAACCTCTATGGAGCGGGCGGCACGGTAGGTTCTGCGGACCGATCACGTGTGAGTCGGCCCGGGAGGGCGGCGTCCGTTCGGGTGCACGTGGTGGCGCACGAAACTGAATGTGACACGTTCTGCGCCGGTCCCACTGTGCCTCAACGCGCCTACTGGGATCGGCACTTCCGCGACAGAACCGGTGGCACGGAGAACGTTCACTCACGTGTCGGGGCGATTGCGCCGCCGGTTCCGGTTCGTGAGCTCGGTCAGGAGCATGCGGGCGACGAACGCGGCATTGCGGGCGTACCGGGTAAAGAGCCGGCGCGGCTCGCGCGCGAGCCGGTACATCCACTCCAGCCCCGTCCGCTGCATCCACCGCGGCGCGCGGCGAATTCGACCGGCCGCGAAGTCCAGGGCGGCACCGATGTTCACGCAGACAGCCCCGCTGAGGGCGGAACTGTTCTGGTGGGTCCAGAGTTCGCCCTTGGGTTGGCTGAACGAGACGAACACGAGGTGCGGGCGCGCGCCCCGGACCCGGTCCAACAGTTCGCCCTCCTCCCGCGCGGTCAGGGGGCGGTACGGGGGCGACTCGGTGCCGACCACCTGGAGCCCGGGGAACCGGGCCGATAGGTTCTCGGCCGCGGCCGCGCCGACCCCGGGCGGCCCCCCCAGGAAGAACACCCGGTACCCCTTTTGCGCGGCCCGCGCGCACAGCGCCGGGAACAGGTCGGCCCCGGTCACCCGCTCAGGGAGCCGGGGGCCGCGGACGCGCGAGGCCCACACCAGGGGCATCCCGTCCGCGACCACGAAGGCCGCCCCGTCCACCGCCGCGCGCACGGCGGGGTCTTCGGACACCAGCATCGCGGTGTGCAGGTTGACCGTCATGAAGTACCGCGCGCCTCCGGCCCCGATCAGGCGCTCGACCTCATCGACCGTCCGCGAAAGGGTCCAGGGGACGAACGGCACTCCCCACACCCAAACCGGGACCTGCGCGGGCAACGGATCCGAGACAGTCATAGGCCTTACCCAGCGAGGGGTTTGTAAAGAGAGCCGCGACCGGGTGCGCATCAACCCGCTTCCAACACCATAAAGCACCAACCCCAATCCCGCGAACCGGAGGGCCCGATAAAAGTAATTTTGATCGAGGTAGTGCCAGGAAATCGTTTCAAGGACGAGGCCGGTCGACCCGATTCCTGCCCCCAACAACCCGATCTTCCCCGGGCGCGAGATGCCCTCGGTTCGCACGATCCGAACGGTCACCAGCACCAAGAGGGGAACAATCACACTGGCAATCACCACGAGTTGGAGCGGGCGCCGATTCCGCACGGCCTCATCCCCGCCCAAGGTCCGGAGTTCCTCCCGGAGCCAGCCCGTGAGCGCAAAGCGCAGGGGGTGAGCCGTCTCCAGAGCGAACCCGAGGCACAAGATCGCGACCACGAGCCACCCCTCGCGGGCGGAGCAACGCTTGTCCAACGACAGACGGAACGCGCCCAGACTCGCAGCGACCCAAGCCGCGACAATGATCCATCGCAGGGCCGATCCGTGCGCTCGGGTAAAGGCTTCGATCGCGTCCATGACGGAGGTCCATTCCGGGTGCAAATGCCCATCTGAGAGCGTCGGGGCAGGTTCGTGAGGGCCGGGTTGACAGGGACCGGTTGCGGGGGTTCGATCACGGCCGCGCCGGTTCCGTTGTGTGCCGCAGAACCCGTACCGGCACGCCGATGGTCGCCCCGGCGGGACGTCGGTGAGGGGCACCGCGTTCGCCCCGATCTTGACCCCGGCCCCGGCGCCCCGTGCCCGCCGAGCGCCGGCCCGCCCAACCGCGAATTCAGGCCCTCATCGCCGACGGCTACCGGCGCCCGTAAACCAGACTACCATACACGAATCGTGAACCAGTACGGGACCAGTGCATGAACGTTCCCCTGCCGAAGTACGTCGAGCGCGGCCCGATCCACGACGTCGCGTGGATCCCGCTGAAGTTCTTCACGGACCCGCGCGGGTGGCTCGTCGAACTGTTCCGCAACGACCTCGTGCCGCCCCAATTCCACCCGGTCATGGCCTACGTGTCGATGACCAAGCCGGGCGTCGCGCGCGGGCCGCACGAGCACATCGATCAGGCCGATTACTTCTGTTTCACCGGGCCGTCCGCGTTCCGGGTGTACCTGTGGGACGCGCGCACGGGTTCGCCCACGTTCGGTGCGAAGGAGGTGCGCGAAGTGGGCGAGAACGCTCCGTTCGCGCTCATCGTGCCCCCCGGGGTGGTCCACGCCTACAAGAACGTCGGCGACAAGGACGGGTGGGTGTTCAACGGCGCGAACCGACTCTACGCCGGGTGGCTTAAACAGGAACCCGTCGACGAGATCCGCCACGAGAAAGACCCGAACAGCCCGTACCAACTGGATTGAGGTACGGTGGGTCGTTTGTTGACCGCGTTCGCTGTGATCGGGAACAGGGGTCAGGTCTTGTCGTGCGGTTGATCCCGCGCCGTGCGGACCCAGTCCCGCTGCGGCTTGACGAGGAATCTTAGGTAGAGTGGGATCTTCCGCGCCGCGTAGAGCGGGACGCGGAGCAAAGACTTCGCGGGCAGTACGCCCCGGCCGTATCTCCACCACACTGTGGCCAGGGCCACGCCCGCGAAGAGCCCGGCGCCACCGAGCGCCGCCACCGGCGCCCATGGCCCCCCGAGGGCGGCCCAGATTCCCAGGATCGCGAGCACCGCACCGACCGTGAGCACCAGCGCCGAGAGCGGCGGTACCCCGACGTCCAAGGCGAGCGCCACGAGACCCAACCGACGGCGGAACACCGCCGTCGCCAGGAGTTGTGGGATGCCGGCGAGCATCACCCGGAGGTGCCCGTGCTCCCACCGCCGCCGTTGCACTCCCGCGGCCCGGTCGTCGATGGGGAACTCTCCGCGGACCTCGGCATCGGGCGCGAACACCGGCGCCAGACCGAGTAGTGCCAGATCGACGGTCAGTCCGAGATCCTCAACAATGTGACCGTGGGCGAGCGGCGCGCCCTTGAACACGTCCCACGGGAACGCCATGCCGGTGCCCATCAGCAGGCACCCCTGACCGAGGCGGCGGAGCCCGAGCGGTCGGGCGAAATTCTTTACCAGGAAGGCGAACGCGGCGACCTGTCGGTTCGGGCCGGCTTGTGGGGGAGCGACCATCAGGTAGCTCCCCTGAACCGGCCGCCGGCGGGCGCGCGCTTCGGCCACGAGTCGGTGAAGAGTTTGGTCGCCCGCGGTGCAGTCCGCGTCGATGACGACGACGACCTCTGGGGGATCAGCGCTCAAGGCGTCGCGGCCGAAGGCCAGCGCGTACCCCTTACCCCGGCGCGTCGGGTCGGTTCGCTCCGCCACCTCGACCCCGTGCGCGCGGGCGATCGCGGCGGTCCCGTCGGTGCAGTTGTCGGCCACGACGACGACCCGGTCACCGGGTCGGAGTTGGGCGCTGATGTCCAGCAGCGTGCGGGCGATCACCAGTTCCTCGTTGTGGGCGGGGATGAGGACCGCGCACCGCGGACGGGCGGATGCGTCCGGTAGCGGGGCGGGGCGCACCCGGCGGACGGCCGCGAAGCACTCAACGGCCAGCACGATCAGCGGGACCGCGAGGACGACGACGACGACCCAGGCGACCGGTTCGAGCCAGCCCATTATTTCCCCCCAGCGGTCGCAACCACACTATCGGGACGCGCGGCCGGGGTTCGGCCGCTTGTCTCCGTGAACAGTTCGACCAACTTTGAGGCCTCCCGCCGGATGTCGTGGGCGGCGCGAACGGCCTCGACGCCGGCTCGTCCCATGTCTTCCAAACGGGCCGTTCCGGTCCGCAATCCTTCCGCCAGCGCTTCGGCCAGGGCGACGGGATCGCCGGCCGGAACGAGCCAACCGTTTGCCCCGTTCCGAACCAGTTCCGGGATGCCCGCGACGTAGGTGGTCACCACCGGTCGGCCGAGGGCCAGGGCTTCCATCAAAACCACCGGGAGCCCCTCGGCGAAACTCGGCAGCACGACCAACCGAGCGGCCACCATCTCCGCCCGCACCGCGTCGTTGCTGAGCCACCCGGTGATGCGCACCCGGTCACCCAGGCCGTGGGCCGCGATCGCCGACTCGATCTGGGGGCGCATCGGGCCGTCGCCGGCCAGCACCAACTGAAAATCGACACCGCTCTTAGCGAGGCGGGCCGCGGCATCGACCAGCACCAATTGCCCCTTCTGTTCGGCCAGTCGGCCGACACACACGAGCCGCGGCTCGGCGGTCGGCGGGATCGGCCCCCCGTCCAGAAACGCGGCGTCGACCCCGCAGCGGACGACCCGCACCCGGGGCCAGTCGTTCGGGCGGCACCAGCGAAAGAGCTGGCTCCGTCCGAACGAACTGACCGCGACTACGAACGCCGCCCGCGCGATCTTGTCCCCCAGAGACAGTGCTTCGGGCCGGTCGAACTCTTCGGGTCCGTGGACGGTGAAGCTGAACGGCGGGCCGCCCAGCACGCGGGCGAGAACGGCAACGTCTGTCGGGTTGGTGCCGAAGTGCGCGTGCAGGTGTTCCGCGCCCCCCCGGCGGAGCCACCGAACCAGTAGACACGCCTCCGCGAGGTAAACAGCCGCCCGGAGGCGGCGCCCGGAGCGCCGGCCCAAGCGCCAGGCGAGCACCGCCGCCCGGACCCACCGGACCGGCCGCGTACCGGCGGTCCACGCGCACGCTGCGGCTAACCCCAAGAGCCCTCGGTCGAGGAGCACCTGTGTTTGCCACTGCTCCTCCTGGTCCCCCTTGTCGACCAGAGTGACCGAGGGGCGGCGGATGGAGACCCGGAGCACCCGCAAGCCGTCTTCTTCCGCGGCCCGTATCTCCCGCCGGATGAAGCTGTGACTGACGTGAGGGTACTGGTTGACAAGGTAGGCGACACAGAGCGGACCCGCGGTCATTTGGGCTCCCTTATACTCGATCAGCGTTTGGGGGCGCCCCAGCACCCGGTCGCGGTAGTACCGTGCCTGTCCGAGCGCGAGTGGAAATTTGCCGAGCGCGCAGAAGACGGCGTAGAGCCGTGCGGCGGGCGGCGCGTCCCCGCGCCGCCGACGCCCGCGGTAGACGCGCGCCCCCAGAACGACGTACCCGAGGGCGAGGAGACCGGCGGCGGGGAAGAAGGGTGCTACACTGAGCACGACCAGTGGTAGGAGCAGGCCCCAGAACCAGTTACTTCGGAACTCACGAACCCACATGCGGTCTGGATTGGAGCCGTGGAGTCGGGACACCTCGGCGTAGGCGTACCCGGCCCGGACCGTCCGCCGCCACCACTGCCCGAACCGGGTCATGGCGGCGTCGTGGGTGGTCATCTCCGCACCCAGACGGACCACCCTCCAGCCCGCGCCCCGCAGTCGGGCGCACAACTCCGGCTCCTCGCCGGCGATCAGCGCACCGCGGAACCCGCCGACCTGCCGGAGCGGGGCAACCCGCATCAGCGCGTCCCCGCCGCAGGCGGACGCCTCTCCGACCGGCGTGTCCCACTCCACGTCGCACAGGCGGTTGTATATCGAGCGGTCGGGGAACCGTTCGCGGCGCCGGCCGCACACCACGGCCGCGTCCGGCCGCTTGTCCAGTTCCCGCTGCGCGGTCTCGATCCAGTCCGCTGCTACCTCGCAGTCGCCGTCCACGAATTGGACGCTCTCCACTTCCGGGTGTGTCTCCGTAAGGCGGGCAAGACCCGCGTTCCGCGCGCGGGCCGCGGTGAACGCGACGGACGTGTCGAGGAGTACGACGTCCGCGCCCAGCACGCGCGCGGCGTCGACGCTGCCGTCGACCGAGCCGGAATCCACGTACACGACCGCCCCGGCCGTCCCGAGCACGGACTTGATACAGCGGACGAGGCGCTCCCCCTCGTTCCGCCCGATGATCACGACGCCAAGTTTGACCATAAATGAAGACCGACTGATTCAACGCCCTCGCGCCCCACTCAGGCGCGGACGGGGCTCGGGCAAGGTCACACCGCAGGGTCCGGGGCGCCGGTCATCAGGGCGCCGCTCTGTTGGAGTTCGGTGGTGCCCGCCGGCACCCGGTCGGTGCGCACCACTCGGGCCGGGATCCCGACCGCCACGGCGCTCGGGGGGACATCGGTGAGAACCACTGCGTTCGCCCCAATGACGCTGTCGCAACCCACCCGCACGCCCCCGAGCACACAAACGCCGCACCCGATATCGACCCGGTCCTCGATTACCGGGATGTCCAAGTTCTCGCCGCGCCGCGCGACCCCGAAGGTGGTGTTGTGCCGAATATGGACGTCATCACCGATCGATCGCGCGTGGAGGATCATCCCGCTATGGTGCCAGATCCGGACCCGCCGCCCGAGCTTGGTGGTGTACGGCAGCGTGATCCCGCAGGTCCACTCGACCCACTTGAACAGGAAACGGTAGGCGAGCGTGAACGGGGGACGAAACGGCCGCGGAACCCCCATCCGCCAGTTCCCGAACCGATGAACGGCAACGGCCCAGAACCCTTGCTCGAACAGGTTGCGATCGTGAGTGCGGAAATCCTCGGCGAGCAGGCCGAGAAAACCAATACCGGTCGGGTTCTCGTTTTTGTTTCCGTGCGGCAGGGCCGGGCTCGGAGGCGACGGTGTCGGGGGCAAAGTGTCCTCCTCGCGACTCAGACGGGTAAGAAGTTGAACCGGATAAAGTCCCCGACGAAGTAAGCGGGTGTCAGATCGGGCTTGCTTTGGACGCTCGCGCGAAGGCGCCGTAGCGCGAAGCCCATCAGCCACGCCGCGCTCGCCATCCCCGCGTACAGAAGGCCGTAGTTCTTGCGGAAGTAACGGGACCGGGCGTCGAACCAGTACCGCGGGACACGTTTCGGGGGATCCTTCGGGTTCGTGACCCCGGAGCTCTGGCCGACCAAGTGGACGACCCGACTCGCCGGTACGTACCAGCACCGCCAGCCCGCCCGCCGCGCCCGGAGGCAGAAATCGGTCTCCTCGTAGTAGAGGAAATACCCCTCGTCCAACAACCCGACCGCGGCAAACACGTCCCGCCGGACGATCGCGCTGGCACCAGCGACCCAGTCCGTGGGATGGTTCTCGTCCCGGGTCGGAGGGGCCACGAGACGGGAGCTCAACAGGCGGGAGATGGGGCCGATTTGTGCCCCCGCTTCGAATTCGCTCGCGACGGTGTGGAACCGGAACGCGGACCGCTGGGGGGTTCCGTCCGGCTCCTCGAGCCGGCTCCCGGCGATCCCGACCGTCGGGTGCGCGTCCATGAAATCGACGAGCGCCCGAACCGCGCCCGGGCGGACGACCGTATCGGGGTTGAGAAGCAAGAAATAATCCGCGGGGCGGGCGGTTGTGAGCAGGGGCCGCAGGGCCGCGTTGTTTCCGGCCGCGAACCCGCGATTTTCGAGAAGGGGGAGCACCTCGACCCAGCCCCCCCAGCCCTCGTCGCGCACGGTAGCCGCCAAGCGTTCGGCGGACCCGTCCCCCGACCCGCCGTCGACAACGACGACGCGGCAGTCGGCGAGAGTTTTGACCTCGGGGGCCAGCGAGCGGAGACAATCTACGGTCAGTCCGGCGGTCCTGTAGTTGACAATGATGATTCGCACCGCGCTCATACGCCCCACCCGATTCGGGGCAAGTCGTACCGTACCGTCCGTCGCAAGTGTTGTTGCATCTTGGATTTTATGTTTGGACTAATAGCGAACCGGTCGATCCGGTTCTGGATCTCACTACACCGGGTTCTTACCCGGGAGCCCGGTGTCTGGTACGCGGCTCGTCTCTTGCGAAAGACTCTTCGGAATCTCGCTCCGAAAGGAACGCTCCCGAAGAGCGGAACCCAGAAAGAATATCACGAAAACCCACGGTGTCACGAACTCAATAAATTCTTGCCCGGCAGGAGCACCGGGGGGCCGGCCTCGGGTGTCACACTAACCCGGTGAGTGTACCGGCGCTGTCGGCGAACTTGTCGGTTTCGACTCCCATCTTTTGCGCCACCGACAGCAGGACGCTCGAAAGGGGAGGGGACTTGGTCGGGTTGTGGGCCAAATGGGAACCGAGTTTCAGCCCGAGTTTTCGCCCGCCGGCCACGAGGAGCGGCAAGTTCTTGGGCGAGTGCTCTCCGCCGGCCCCGCTGTTCATCCCCGACCCGTACACGACCACGGTGCGGTCGAGCACCGTGCCGTCCCCCTCGGGGGTGGCCTTCATCAGGCCCAAGAACCGCCCGAGTTTCGACAGGTGGAAGCGGTCGATGGCCGCGAGTTTGCTGAGCATCCCCGCGTCCCCCCCGTGGTGCGACAACTCGTGGTGGTTCTCCCCGCTCCCGCCGTACCCGCTCGCCTCGCGGCTCCACTCGAACGTCACGACCCGCGTCACGTCCGTCACGAACGCGAGGTACGACAGCTCCAGCATGACGTCGAGCCACATGGGGCGGTCGTGGCCGTCCATCGGTTTGCTGCCGAGTTGCAACCCGGTATCTTTGACGTTCGGTTTCGGCCGGTCCACCCAGCTCTGCATCCGCTCGACCTGTTTCTCGGTGGACCGGACGCTGCTCAGGTACTCGTCCAGCTTCCGCCGGTCCGTTGCCCCCAACTTGCCGTTGAGCGCGGCGGACTCGGCCGCGACGTCGTCGAGGATCGACCGCCGCTCGGCGTGCCGTTTTAGCGCTGCGGCCCGGTCCCCAACGGTATCGGGAACGAATAGTCGATCGAACAGGCGCCGGGGCGAGTTCTCGGCCGGGAGCGGCGTACCGTTCGCGTCAAACGAGAGAGTGTTACTGTGCCCGGCCCCGCCGGTGCCGGACATGTCGGAGAGCTGGAGCGACGGGAACCGGGTCTGCTTGCCGTGGAGCTGGGCCGCGAGCTGATCGACCGACACGCCGTTCGTGTAGTCGGCCCCGGGCTTCGCCTTCAGGTTCGCGGCGGTGAGCCACGTGTCGGCCCCACTGTGCCCGCCCTGCGCCGCGGGGTGCCCGAGCCCCGAAACGACGGTGACGTCCGAGCGGAAGTCTTTGAGCGCCTCGAGCGTGGGCGAAAGGGTGTACTTCTCGCCGCTGTCCTTTGGCACCCACTCGAGGATGTTGACGCCGTTGGGCACGTAGCAACAGATCATCCGAGGCACTGCGGCGACCGACGATTTGGCCCACGGCTTGAACGTGGACGGTGCCGACTGGAGCCGCGGCAGCATGGCGTCGAGGAACGGCAGCGCCAGCGCGGCGCCGGCGGCGCGAAGGACCGTGCGCCGGGACAAGGGCTGCTGGTACACGATTAAGGCTCCGGTGGAAGGTGAACCCGCGGCGCACGCGGCCCGTCTCATTTCGTCTCGAACGGGTCGCACGTGGCGACGAAGCGGATCAAGGATTTTAACGTGCGCCCGTTCCGCTTCATGTGCGCGACGGCGGCCTTCACGGTCGGTTGGTCGGCGAGCCCCAGTTGGCGGCCCAGCGCGTACGTCAGCACTTTGCCGGCCAGACACTGTAAGAACAGGTCCTCTTGCTTCAGCAGCGCGGCTTGGAGCCCGTCGACCCCGACGATCTTCGTGCCGTCGATCATCCGGGCACTCGCGTCGATCTTCGGGTCGTTCTGTCCGACCCGGCCCTTGTACCCGAAGCCCTCCTGCTCGCGCCACTCGCCGGCTGCATTGAAGTTCTCGAGCGCGAACCCGAGCGGGTCGATCTTGTTGTGGCACCGGGCGCACTGGTCGAGTTGGCGGTGGATCTCGAGCCGCTTCCGCACGGTCGCCTTATCGATCCCGGGCACCTTCGGGGCGATCTCACCGACGTTCGCCAGCGGGAGCCCCGGGTCCACCCCGAGGAGCGTCTTGAGTACCCACGTTCCGCGCTTGACGGGGGACGTCCGCGTGCCGTTCGAGGTGGTCGTCAGTACGGACGCCTGCGTCACGATGCCCCCGCGGTGGACGCCCTTCGGGACGGGCACCTTCTGGAACTCGTCCCCCCGGACCCCGGGGATGCCGTAGAACCGGGCGAGCCGCTCGTTGATTACGACGAAGTCGGACTTGATGAAGTTCCGCGCGTCCAAGTCGTCGTCCAGGATGGTGCGGAAAAACGCCTCGCTCTCCTTGACGATCGAGTCCTCGAGGTGCCGGTCGTACTGCGGGTACAGGTCCGGGGCCGGCGGGTTGTTACCGACCTCGCGGAGGTTCAGCCACTGGCCCGCGAAATTTCGCACGAACGCTTCGCGCCGCGGACCGGCCAGCAGCCGATCGATCTGCTTCAGGCGCTCGGCCCTGTCGCGGAGGGCGCCCGCGTCGGCGAGTTTCGTCAGGTCCGCGTCGGGCGCGCTCGACCCGAGGAAGTACGAGAGGCGGGCCGCGATCTCGTGGTCCGTCAGCGGGCGCGCCGCACCGACCGACGGGCCGGCCGGTTCGACCAAAAAGAGGAAGTGCGGCGACACCAGGACGGCGGTGAGCGGGCGCTTCATGGCCTCGACGAACGTGGCGCCCCCTTTGCGGGCCGCGTCGTAGAGGGCCATTTTCGCGGCCACTTCGGACGGGGCCACCGGTCGGCGGTACGCTTTACGCATGAACCGTTCCAGGGCTTCCGACGCGTACCCGCGTTCGTTCGTGCGGCGGGTGGGCGAGTCGAACAGGACGCCCGTGTGAGATGGCGGCGGCCAGGCGGTGAACACGGGCCCCTCGATTTCGAACCAGTCGATCATCAGCTCGGGACGGGGGAAATCGTCTTTCTCCTGGAACCAGAAGTTCTCCAGAACGCGGGGAATGCGGTACGCGTATTCGAGGCTGACGCCCGCGGTCTCGGTGGTGAATCGGGTGGTGAACTCGTGAACTCTCGGTTTGTCCTTCGTGCCGCTCGCGTCGAATTCGGCCAGGGTGCGCGGTTGCGGCCCGAGTTGCTGGACCACCTTCGCCCGCGGCGGGCCGTAGTCGTACATCCGGTCCGTCTTGAAGTGTTCGAGGTCGCGCTCGAACGCGAGTTTGTTGTATTGTGCCCCTTTCGGGTTCTTCTTGTCCGCTTCATCGCGGCGCTGGGCCAGGTACGTTTCAGCGGTCTTCACGACCTCAGAGCGGCCCGGGGCCCGCCCGGCGGCGTGGATGCGGATCACGTAGTCGCCGGCGGTCGGCACCTGGAACTCCCGTGCCCCGACGGACTTGTTCCACCATTCGTGGTGGATCACGACCCAGTCGCCCTCTTGTGTGTTCTGCCCGCCATTGACGATGGCGTTGTTTTTCGCGTCGAGGCGCACGCGAGTGCGGTCGGCAGGCCCGACTCTCGGGTTGAACCGCCACTTGACCGGTTTCGGTTTGTCGCCTTCCACCAAGGCCCGGTCGAGGATCTGGCGGGCCGCGTTGAGGTACATTTCGACTTGCAGCGGCGACATGGTGAGCGCCCCGCCGTTGTTGTCGAACCCACCGGCCGCGGGGTCTTGGGGGAACCCACTGACATCAAAGTCGACGCCAACGAGATCGCGAATCGTGTTCCGGTACTCGTCACGGTTCAGCCGACGCAACGTCACGGAACTGCTGCGCGTGACCAACTCGGCCCGAACTGTTTGCCCGGTCACCCAATCGACGACGGCACTCACTTCGGCCGGGAGCGGCTGCCGCGCCTTTTTCGGCGGCATCTCGTGGCTCCCGAGAACGTTGACGATTTCCTTCCACTTCCCCGCGGCACCGGGATCGAGGAAGTTATTCGGGAGCGCGGTGGCATCCACACGGAAATCGCCCTTCGGCTTCTCTCCCGTGTGGCACGAATTGCAGTACGCCTTGAAGAACGGTTCGACCGTCTTGGTGTAGCCGGCGTCGTCCGGTGTTAGCGCCGGCCCGCCATCGGCGCGGAGCACGGCTGGCGTCAACAGGGTTCCAATCAGAACGATTCGAAGCATGGTTTCTTCGGAATAAGGAGGCTTTACTCTAATATTACGCTTGAAAAAGGTGGCAGGCGAGAATTGAGGATGTTTTCGGAATTCACATGCTTCGGCACACATTTTGACCGCACTTTGCCCCTACTCTCCAGGAATCCCATTCGCGATTCTCGGAGGGACAAGTCGTGAAGAGTCAGCTCCTCGCGCACACCGGAAATCGTCGTACATTTCCACCAGTTGCGCGGCCTTGGCTTCCCGCCGTGAATTGAGCACGAACGGCTCCATCGAAGCTCGGGCCAAGTGCCGACAGACATCCGGGTTATTGGTAGTGGGCGCTTCTGGCGGGGTAGTGGCCCTTAATGGCGACACATTCTTAGCCCAACGGGATGAGCGAACCAACTACCCGTTCGGATTCCGACCCCGTCGTGCCCGCGTTGCTCGGGTGAGCGAGGATATGGTGCGGAACGGGGCCATCGCGCGGGCCACCGGCCGAGTCCGATCCGGGGTTCAGAACTTCGTCAACACCGTGTACCGGGAACAAATCCCACATGACCCCGGCCCCCCAAAAGTCGACCCGGTTGTAATCGAGGCGGACGTGCTGTGGAGCTTAGTGGATCCAGGGGCGACGTGTGGTGGGTGGGCGGCTCGGGATGCGGGCACCCGGCGGGTGCCGATGGTCGCCGAGGGCCGGTCCGCGGGCACCGCCCAGCGGCTCGGAGTCGCACGACCGCCGGCGCGATCGGTCCGGCGAATGGACGGGCATTGTCAGTTGCGTCCATCATCAGGTTCAGCGGGAACCAGTTCACCGGCACGAGGGGCTTCGTCTGGCTCTTCGGAAGCGTCAAGAGCGAACCCCATAAGGGAACCCGCGAGCAGCAGATAAACGGGCAGCACCATCGCGTTCATCAATGAGTCAATGGACCAAAGTGTGAGGACCACGGCACAGGCCGCGGTGGGGGCGAGAGATCGGGTCGACCATGTCGATGGGGGAAAGAGGAGCGCGAAGCGGGCGATGGGCAGGAGAAGAACCGCACCCAGTGCGACGAGCCCGACCAGCCCGCGATCTCCCAGAACGATGATCCACAGCCCGTCGGTAACCGTAAGGTCCTTGCCGCTCTTTTCATCGAACACGCGGTTGCGGCCCCACCCGCCCCAGCCGAACGTTGGGCGATCGAGTGCTTTGTTTACCAGAAGGTTTTCATTTGTCAGCCGGAAGTCGAGTGATTCCGCCCGGTCGGAATCGAGGTTCGCCGCCACGCTTTCGACCAGCGCTTCGCCGGACCACGCACCGGTGGTACGAACCGCCGCGTACACCGGAGGTGTGACCGCCAACAGGAGCAACCACCAGCGCGCTCCGGTCGCGCTCGCGAGCCAGAGGACGAGCCCACCACCGAACCCGAGGACGAGTGCCCCGGTTGACTTCAGCAGAATGGCGATCGGCACGAGGAGGAGCGGAATGTAACTCTGCAGGCCCGTCTCTTCTCCCTCCTCGATCACCGGTCGGAGTGTCCCCGTCCACCACATCCAAGTCGCAATCAGCGCGGCCGACACCATGAACATTCCCACGGCGAGGCCGTGTGGGAGGAAGACCATTGGTCGGTACCCGCCGAACCGGATCGTTTGGGCAAAGGAGTGCTGGGAGTAGCCATAGACTTTGGCGTGGAGTTGCGGGCTCATCCGGGCCTCATAGAGGCACAGTGGAGCGTACACGGCGGCGGCGAACGCGATTCCGAGTGCGAGATCCCGGACCGCGGCAGTGTCGGAGAAATACACCCGGCCCAACAAGTACGGGATGCCGAAGCTGACAGTTTGACCCCACGTCTGGGAGAGGGCGTCCCGGATCGCCGGGCTCCCGTCCGGGGGGGGGGCATTGGTCAGCACCGAGGGAAGGGGGCACAGGCACCAGACCACCATCGGGAGATCGGTCCAGCGCGGCGCACCGGAGAACAGGCGCTCCGAGTCGTAGAGCAACGCTCCCAGCAGGGCCGCGTAGTTGATCGCGTGGTACTTCGAGAAGTGAAACGGCCCCAGGGCGACTTCCTGGCGCAACTCGGGCAGGAAGAGCGTGCCCCCCAAAACGACCACGAGGATGGCCCGGTGGGTGGTGAAGGACGGGAACACCCCGAGCATCACGACCAACCAAACGACCACCAAGTAAGGTGTAAACTCGCTCATAACCCCTTTGGGGTGTGCGTAACCGGAGCGACGAGTCTGAACTGGCTCGACGTTCCGGCACGGGATCAGGAGGTGGCAAGTTCTCCGAGCGAAGAACCCTTCTCCATTGCCGTTCTGAGTGCCCCTTCAAACAGGTCAGTTGCATCATCCCACGTGTATCTCGTGGCGACGCTGTGGGCACGTTCGGATAGGATCCGCCAGTCCGAATCCGGGAGACCGCACAATCGAACAATCGCCGCGGCCATATCTTCTGGGTCTTCAGGTCGAACCAAATACCCCCCCCCTTCTGCGAGCAGTTCCGGGGCGGCGCCGGCGGGCGTGCCGATCACCGGCGTGCGGCAGGCCATTGCTTCCAAGATCGGGAGGCCGAAGCCCTCCGAACGGCTCGCGAACAACCAAGCATCACAACGCGAGTAGAGTTCTCGGATCCGCTGTTGAGGCGGTTGGAGGTGGTACTCGGCGCCAGGATGTAAGGGCAATCGTGGGTTGATGGGTGAGCATCCGAAGGCCAAGAGGCGCAGCGAAGGGAGTTGCGCCGACGCTATCCGGACCGCTTCAAGGCTGACATCGCATCCCTTAAAAGGGGCCGTCGAGTACATCAAACCGACGGTGGGCACCAGATTTTTGCCCCGGGGCTCTGCGTGGAACAGGTCTTGGTCCACCGCATTGCGCACGACCTGTGCCGAGGGATCACCGTACCGATCTCGCGCCAAGTCGGCCAACCATTGAGCGACTACTATTTTTTGTATCGGTAGCCGCCAGGTCGCCTCGGACCGAGCGACGGGAAGATAGTCGAAGACCTCGTGGTGTTGAAGGAAGTACGCCTTTGTCCCCTTTGATGGGGATAGGGCCATCACCCACTCGGCCGTCTCCCACCAAGTCGCAATCACGACATCGGCGTTTGGGACATCGCTATCCGTGACGGGTCGATGCCGGTCGAGGGTGCGGCGCTCCACCGCGACCTGATTTATGTGAGCCGAAATCGAATAGGCCGGCCACCGACGGGTGTAGTATAGCGAACGGGCGATCTCCCGGATGCTCCGTCGCCGATGTGGTGGTGCCAACACGACAACGTGGTGTCCCCGTCGCTGGAGGTGTTCCGCATAGGTGGCTATGACACGTTGCCCGCCGCTGAGGTCGAACGGCGGGCAGATGAACGTAATTCTCATTGTGAGACCAACGAGTGGGCGAAGACAAATTTAGCTCGCGATAGACCGAACGAACGCTTCGACGAGCTGACCACGTAGTTCGTCGAGGCGCTCGTACGAGGTATTTTCAAGGGCGTCCATCGCCACGGACTCGAGGTCGGTGGTTGCAAGGCCGGTATCGGCGAAAGTGTAACCATAAGGTGCCGTTTGCTTCCCCAAGGTGCGAGTGGGTATAAACCAGTGGTCGCACCCGGTAGTGCGGGCAAAGCCAATTAATTTAGGATGATAGGCCAGGCCGACGCAAGGGGTCCGCTGTGCATACGCCATCACGCAGGCGTGCAACCGCATACCGATCGCTAAGACCGCTCCTCCGAGGACCGCCGCAACCCCCCGGGGGCCGAGTCCGTCCCCTATGCGGACAACCGGTATGTTCGGGTTCAAAGCAGCTAATTGGCCGGCGACGCGGTCGTGCTCACCGCAATCGTCACTGAATCGGGCCGAGCAGGGGACAAAGACCACCGCCGCGTCGAGCCGGCGGGCGATCCGGGCGAGTTGAGCCGCGAGCCAGTCACACCAACCCGGCGTTCCTTTCCAGACATCTGCCAGGGACACCGCAATGTACCGGCCAATCGACCGAACCGGGATCGGAAGTTCTGGCTCGGCCTGCATCCAAAGAACCACGTCACCTGTCACCGTGACAGTCCGCTTGGGAACGAGGCGACGAAGTACCTCCGCCGATAGAACGTCCCGAACGTATAGTTGAGCCATCCCTCCTAATGCTCGACGAATTTGCCACCGCACCAGCATGCGGTATTTTACGTCGGCTTCAACTGCCGCAGCAAAAAGAGAGACTCGCGCCGGCCGAGAGTCGCGGACAAGCCGGCGGCAGCGGGCGAGTACGGAGTGGGGCATTGACTCGACCACACCGCCGCCTACGAAGAGGACGGGCTGCCCGCGGAGGCGTTCCTGGCGAGCCTTGTCGTGTGCGCCCAGTCCGATCACGTCCGGCATGTCGGGACGGTCGAAGCGCCCCACAACATCGAATCCGATGTCCGCCCCGATCGAATGCGCGAGATCCGCGACCGCCAGTGGCGCGGCCTCATCACCGGCGTTGTGAAAACCAAAAGAACCGCAGAGGGTCACCCTCCGGGGCCAGGCGGTGTGTTCACGTGTGTGTGGGATGAGGTCACTCATTTCAGTTAAAAATCCACAACCCCAAAGCAATAAAGCTGACAGGAACGATCACGGCGCACAGATCCAACACTGGCATCCAGACGCCGTAGGGTCGGAAAGCCGCTACGACCAACACGGGATAGAGTAGTACAGGAGAGAAGGCATATCCTATAATCAGGCCGGCGGACCCGGCAATCAGTCCCCCGGTGATCATGGCTCCCACTGTTAGAGCCAAGCGCGAGGCCAAGACGATCAAGTGCCGAAACGAGTCACCGCGCGCGAGAATCAACGGGCTGAGCGTGGCGGTGGAGATCGGAATGATCGAACCGATGGCCAAGATGCGGAGCATCCAACCGGCATTCTGGTAGCGAGTATCGTAAAGCAAGTTAATGATACCCGGGCCCCCGACTGCGAGCACGCAAAGGGGAGGTAGTGCTCCCACGAGCACGGTCCGCCGCAAGCGATACACCTTGGCCCTCAATTCTTCCGGGCCACAATTCCCGAGTCGAGCGTAAACCGGAAACACGACCTTATCCGACAGATGCTGAACCATACTAAATACGACTTGCGAGAGGATGAAGGCAAGCGAATATACCCCAAACTCGGTACTAGTCATGAAGTAACCGAGCACGAGACGGTCCGCCGACAGGCAGAAATACGTCAGCAGGGTTCCGAAGAAGAGCCACCGGCCGAATCGGACCAAGGAAACTGCTGCTTCCCGGTCCCAATGTAACCGGTGGCGCGCCCCGCGCAATACCGCGTGACTGAGTATCGCCTTCGCCACGGCTGCGAACAGATTCCCAGCCACGAGGACCCAAACGGAGTGGTAGATCCAGGCAAGACTTACCATTAACAGCGTCGCAGCGCCTTGTGTTCCTAACTCAATAGCGGTGACGCGGCCGAATGAAAGTTGGCGGTTACTCGTGAACAGGGCGGTCGAATTGAATCCCTGGGCCACGGCCGTCAACGCGGCGACGGGGAGTATCCAGGCCACCTCGGGGAGCCCGTACAGCGCCGCAAGCGGCCAAGCAAGAAAACACGAACACGCCCAGAGAACCACACCCCGAACAATTTGAATCGTCCAAGCGGTATTCAGAAACGACGGTTCCTCGCCCCGCTTATTCTGAACGATGCTCGGCCCGATCCCGATGTCCGAGAACATATGGAGACCGACCAAGAACGTGGTGATTAAGGTCATCAACCCGAACGCTTCGGGGAACAAGAGGCGGGTGAGAATCAGGCTCGAGCCGAACCGCAGAACTTGCGAGACGAGGTGACCTACAAGAACCCAAATTGCCCCGGTCAGTGCGCGGTTTCTAAGCGAGAGCCCGTCCGTAGAGTGGGCACTGCCTCCATCTCGCGTGCAGGAGACGATTTCGTCGGGTGCGGGCGTTCGGGCACCGGTTCCAGCAGGCGATTCGGTGGGCGGGAGTAACGGAGTCATCGGATTCCACTGTCGAAAGTTGGGGCTGTTCGGGAGCGCGCGCCCGGTGAACACGCTGCCCGGCATCAAGACGCCCTACAAGAAGATCGATCTGATCGTCGTTCGCGAGAACACCGAGGGGCTGTACGCGATCACAGCTCGGATTCGTCTCGGCTTGTGGTACTTCGGCCAAAGCACGCAGTGAGGCGTCGGCACCACTTTGGTGCCAAAAATCGGAAGAAGGCTCAGAAGAAACCAGTAGTTCGCGTTGCTCACGACCACCACGTCCGCACGCCAACGGAGGGCGGAAGCCATGAGCCGCAGAAGGTACACCGCACTGAAGAGGTGGTAGCGAACCCCGCGCGTCCTGATCGACGGGTCCGGCCGGTGCTCGATCGGAAAGATCCTTCCTCAATTCGCTCTTGCCGTGGGTGTGAACTGACAATGTAACCCTGCCAGCCGCGGTCGCGACAGACGGAAAGAAACTGCCCGGAGTACGTCCGGACAGTTTCATTTGGATCGTCCCGCCCTTCCCGCCAGTGGCGGTAGGTATTAATGACGTCACCGGGGCCAGCGGCGTAAAAGACTCGGAGTGGTTCTCGGGTTGCCGGTCTATCGAACATGCGATTTTTTGCCTCTCCGCGATCCGTCGGTCAACAATTTACCGAGCCGTTCAGTGCTTCGGCTTCAGCTCCTGGGCGAGTTCCCTGTACTTTTTTTGCTCGGCCGGGAGCACGAGGCTCCCGTCGGTTTGGAGCGATTCAGATCGCTCCAACGCGCGGGCGACAACCGCCGGCGGTTTACCCGCTCGGTGGTACGCGGTCGCCAAGTGGAGGCACTTGGCGGCGGTCGCGTTCTGTTCGACGGCCTGCTCGAGGTCGGTAACGGCTTCGGTCGTCCGCCCCGAATCCAAGTGTAGCATCCCGCGGCTGTCGAGGAGGCCGGCCGTCGGCCCGTCGACGGCCCAAGCTTTCTCCAATAGTGCTCCGACCTCCTCGTTCCGGGAACCCGCGAGGATCAGCATGTACGCAACGTTATTAATCGCCGGGGCATTTTTTTCGTTCGCCGCGACCACCGTGCGGAATTCCCGAGCGGCCTCCGCGTAGCGCCCCCGGCGGGCGTGCATTAGCCCGGTCAGTTCGGCCGACGCCGGTGACGGCTTCGCGCGCCCGAGGCACGCCTTCACCTCGGCTTCGATCGCGTCGAGTTGTGAGTCCGATAACGGAACCGGGCAGTAACCGTAGGCCGCGGTCACAAGGGCCGTGGCAACACCGGCGGAACCAACCTTCTCTTCGACCTCCCGACCGAGTTTGATGGCCTCCTCGACTCGACCGCGGCGGGCGACGAACCCGACGAGGGCGAGCGCATCCGCCGCGGCGCCCCGCTTAGCCGCGTCCCGGTAGAGCGTTTCAGCCACGGGGAAGAGTGCGTCCCCGGCGCCGGGCTCGGCGCCGAGTTCGTCGGCCGCGCGAGCGGCGGCGCTGAGTCTCGGGAGCTCGGCTTCGGGAGGCGCCGAGCCGATTGGCTGAGCGGTTCGGGGGCGCGCCGCGCGGCTGAGGGCCGCGGCCGCGGCACGGAACTCGCCCCGTTTGACCAGGACGCGGGCCTGAAGGCGCACGGTGGCGAGGTCGTCGGGCGCGACCCGCTGAAGCTGGGCGAGCCACACCTCGGCATCGTCCGTTGCGCCGTTTCGTAACAGCCGGTCAACGAAGGACCGGAGGTACGTCGGGTTGTCGCCCTCGCGCGCCAGGAGGGAACCGAACACGCGCCGAGCGTCCACCCAGGCCCCGGTGTCGGCGTACAATTGTGCGAGGAAAAACAGTTCGTCCGGGCCGGGCGCGCGCCCGGTGCCGAGCCGCAGGAGGACGTTAAGGGCCTCGCGGCGGTGGTGCGCGCGCGTGCCCAACACGCGCGCCTTGGCCAACAGGTCGTCCGGGTTCTCCGGTGCGAGCGCGAGGTTCTGCTCGATCAATCCGAGGGCTTCCTGAAAAGTGGCAGGGTCGTTGATCGCGGCCAGGGCGATCGCGAGCGCCCGCCGAACCGCGGCCGCGTCCGTGGCCGTTAGAGCGGGGGCCGAACCCGCGAGCACATTTCGGAGAACGGGGACGGCCTTTGCAAGGGTTCCCGATCGACTGTGAAACTCGAACAATTTTCCGATCGCCGCGGCGTCGCCGGGGCGGGCCGCGGCCGAGGCGTACCCTTTCCCCGCCTCTTCCATCCGGCCGAGGGCTTCGTTGCACTGCGCGAGTGTCAGAACTTGTTCTCCCGAATCTTTCAGGTGCTCGCGCGCTTCGGCAAGTACCTCTTCCGCCTTGTCTCGCTTTCCAGTTCGGACGTGGAGCTTGACCAGAGCGACCCACGGCGCGCCGTGGGGGCCGGAGACCTCAATGGCCCGGCGGAGCGCGCCGACCGCCTCGTCGCGCCGGCCGGCGCGGTCCATGATCTCGGCCTGCCAGAGGTGTTCCTCGTACTGCTTGGAGTCGGGCGCGACGACCCCGATGGCGAGTTGGACCGCCTCCTCGGGTTGTCGATTGAACAGGGACACCTCGGCCGCCAGCTTGTTGATCGGAGCAAACGGGTCCGCGCCGGTACGGAGCTTCCGAAGCAGCGCGTCGGCCTCCGCGTACCGGCGATCGGCGCACAGGAGTTGAACGGCTCGAAGGACGATCGGGGGGCGCCGTTCGCCCAGCCCGACCGCCCGCAGGTATTCGGCGAGCGCCTCGGTGGGGTTCTTCTCCAGTTCGGCGAGGATTGCCCGGCTGGTCGAAAGCGCCGCCCACGACGGCCGCAGCCGGGTCGCGGCATTCAGGTGCTGGCGCGCCTCCCGGATGCTCTCGGGGGACTGGTCGCGGGGGCGCGCAATACGGAGGAGCGCCTCGGCGTAGTGCCCGAAGGCACTGTCTTGACCACCCACCGCTTGGTTGATCTCTCTGACGATTTTTTCCATTTGGCCCCGATCATCCGCCTGAACTGCGAGCTCGAAGAGCTGGAACCGGGCCGACAGGTCCGCCGGCCGGAGCGTGACGACCTCCCGCCACCACCGCTGGGCGCCGGACAGGTCGCGCCACCGCGTGTGAGCTTCGGCCAACCCGGTGGCCAAGCGGCACCGGTCGTCCATACGATCGGTCGGCTTGGCCACCTGAGCCGCGAGCTGAAATGTACCTTGGGCCAGCGCCCGGATCGCGACCCGAACGCCCACCTGAACAGCGACGGGAACCGTCGGGTCGGGGCGCTCGCTGGGGGGCGGCGGGAGGAGTTCGAGCCGGGTCAGGGCGGAATCGATGGAGGGGCCGGCCAATCGGTCGAGGGTATCGATCTCCGCCCACGCGCCGGCGGCTTTACCGTGCTGGTAGAGCAGGCGGGCCAGGGGCAGCGCGATGTCGGCCCGTGGCCCCGCGCCGGCCGATCCCGGGGGGGCGGCGAGGGCCTTCCGCAAGAGCGCTTCCGCCTCATCAGGTTTCCGGTCCGCGGAGAGCACTTCGGCCCGCAAAAGGAGAAGTTCGGTCGAGTTCGGGGACCGCTCGGCGGCTTGGGCAAAGGTCGGTTCGAGGTCCCGCGGGCGGCGGTCCGCGGGCGGGATCGAAAGGTACTCGAGAACCCGCAACCGGGTGAACATGAGCCGCACCTCGGCGGGCGCCGTCGGCGCGTCCGCGAGTCGCCCGTACAGGTCCGCGGCCTCCCCCAATCGGTTGAGCGAGATTAGGGTCCGGGCTTCGCCCGTGGGAGCGTCCGTTCGGTCCGGGGCCAAGATCCGGGCCCGTCGGTACGCGACGAGCGCGAGGTCCCCCTCACCGAGTCGTTCGTGGCAGCGGCCCAAGAGAACGTCCGCTTCGGCGGCGAGGTCACGGGGCGCGGTGGTGAGGGCCGGCCGGCCGGCCTCGAGTGTTGCCCGCGCGGCCCGCCAATCTCCCCCGGCCATTTGCAACCGCCCCCGGAGAACAACGGCCCGTTCGGGCGCGTGCTTCCACCGGCCGATCTCGGTCAGCACCCGTTCCGCCTCGCTCAGGTTCCCCGCTTGTAGTGCCATGTCGGCCTGGGCGAACAGCACCTCCGGGTTACCGGGGAGTCGGGTCGCGGCCCGGCGCAGAACCTCGGCGGCCTCGGTGCGGTTACCGTCCTTCGCTTCAACTACTGCGAGAGCCAAGTACAGGCGCTCGTCGCCGGGGTTGTGGTCGATCGCCGTTCTGAGGTGGCCGCGGGCCTGCGCGTGTTTGTTGGCGACAACGGCAACGGCGGCGGCGGTGAAGCGGACGTCGCCGTTCTTCGGAGCGAGCGCGACGGCCTTATCGAGGTTGCGCGCGACGAGCTCGTCGCAGTTGCGAATCTCGTCCTTCTTGCCGAACTCATGGAGGTACTTTGCCCTAGTAAGGTACGCCGTCTCATTGAGCGGATTGGCCTCGACCATCCGCTCAATGATGTTCGCGGCGTCTTTCACGCGCTCGGTGCGGCGGCGGAGCAGAAGTGCAAGTTGGGCGTACCGGGGGACCACGTGCGGGTCGAGTTCGATCGCGCGCTGGTAACTCTGTTCGGCCGCCTCGGTCTTGCCCTGGACCTCCTGGCACACGCCCTGCAAGTACACGGCCTCGGCATCGGGCGCGGCGCCCGCGTTGAGTACGGCCAGGTGAGGTGCGGCCTCGGGGAAGCGCTTTTCATTCGTGTAGATCCGGGCGAGGCGGAGCCTGACGTCCGCCCGGTCGGGGGCCTCGGCGAGAACACGCTCGAACACCTCCGCGACCGCCGCAAGGGTCTTCTCGTCCCGTGCCAGGGATTCCGCCAGGAGCCCGTACCGGGCGCGCGCGGCCGTGTCCCCGGGGGTCCGCTCGAGGTACGAAGCGAGCAGCCACAGGGCCCGGTCCCGCCGCCCTTTCGCCTCGGCCGAGTCGGCGAGTTCCAAGAGGCCCGGGGCGTTACGGCGCACCTGCCAGCGCTGGAGGAGGGCGACGCCGGCGACGGACACGAGGACCGCTGCCAGAAACAGCACCGACACTCGGATGTTCAATCGCTCGCGCATTCTGCGTTCCTTACGACCCCGACCCGAATCGGCCGGGGTACGGCTTGAACGGCCCGCACCGGTGCGGACCCGTTCGTCGGACTGACTCAGCGCCCGGACAACACGCCATCGAGCTCGGGGAGCAGTGCGGCCAGCAACTGCATCCCGGGATCGTTCTCGACGGGTTCGTCGGGGGAAATCACCTGGCGGACGACGTAGCACTTATAGATCACGGGGGACCGACGGAAGGTCCGCAAGGGGTTGCCCGGAACCTGCCAGCCCCTCCCGTCCGACCACGCCCAAATCACCCGGAGGTGAATCGGCGCGAGCGCGTCGGGTTTCGTGAAGTTCGATACCCAGAATTCCGGCGCCGGGTCCTCGGCCGGCGCCGGGGAGGCCCGCAGGTCCGTACCGGAACAGGGGTACCCGTTCACCGGGTAACAGACCCGCGGGGTGTGTGCGGCGATGCTGTCGGTGGGACCGCAGGAGAGGAACACTGTCGCCGTCGAGCCGGTGATTCTGTTCACGAACCGGACGCTCACCGCGCGCCCGACCATTTCCTCGGGAAGTGTGAGCGTGTCGACCTCGATGCGCTCGCCTTCCCAAGCTCCAGCGCGCAACGGGACGCGCTCGATTCGGTCGACCGCGGTGCCGGCAACCGATTCGGCCCAGGAATCCCAGCGGTGGGTGTAGATCCCGTGGAGGCCCCCACTCAACCCGAGCAGAGCGATTGCGGCGATGCGGAGCATGAACCCTCGCGGCAGAAGAGAACGGGAGGCGCCGGACAAAGTCTCAGAGCGCCTTCTCGGATCGGCCCCTGTGAATCTGAGACAACTAGCGACTTCAAACCCCGAGCCGCGCCCAAGAAAGCTCGGAACGGCACTCGTGCATCAGATCACGCGCCCGTCACCAGCGACAATGGTCGGGGCGGGCGAATCGAGTGGCTGCCCGTACCCCTGGGCGTAAGACTGGCCGTGGGCCACGCCGTTGACCACCACACCGAGGAACGGGAGCTGGTGATCGTTCAGCCGCTCGTACCCGGCGTACACGTCGGCCGCCCGACTGATCCCCGGCCGGACCGAGTACAACAGGCCGTCGACGCACCCGGCCACCATGAGCGCGTCGGGGACGAGGAGCAGCGGGCTCGAGTCGATGATAACGAAGTCGTACTGCGCGCGCAGCTCGTCCACGACGCGCTGGATCGTCGCCCGTTGAGCGAGTGCCGCGGTCGCGTCGTGTGTGAGTTTACCGGCCGCGAGGATGTGGAGGTGGGCGGTCTCGGTCGGCCTGATGACCTGGTCGAGGCCGGCGGTACCCGCGAGGACTTCGCACACACCGGGCGCGTGAACGACGCCGAACAACCGGTGAAGGGACGGGGCCCGCAGGTCGAAATCGACCAGAACGGTGCGGCGCCGCGCCCGCGCGAGGCTCGCGGCCAACTCGGTAGCGAGCGTCGTTTTCCCCTCGCCCGGTCCCGAACTGGAAACCATGAGGGCCGCGCCGCGCCCCTCGGAGTGCGCGTGAAGGAGCGTGGTCCGGAGCCCGTCGATCGACTCGACGAACCCGCGGCGGTACTTGCTTTGGCCGCCCCCAGCGGGCCGGTCGTCGGGCGCGTTCGGGAGGGACCCGATCACCCGCAGCCGGAGCCCCCGAGAGACGTCCGCGGGGGTGTGGATGCGGTTGACCCGGAGGTCGAAGGCGGCGACCGCGAACAGGCCCGCGAACAGGCCCATCAGCCCGGCCCCGGCCGCCTCTTGGAACCGGCCGTTCTTGTTTAACACGGCGGCGTCCTCGGCGCGGTACCGCACCGACACGCGCTGCCGGGCCGAGTTCTGTAACTCCAATTCCAGGCGCTGCTTTTGTTCCAGAATCGTCCGGTGGAACTGCTCGCTCCGCTCCACCTCGGCCCGCTCGAGTTCCAGTGAGACGGAGCTGAGACCGAGGGACTCGATGTCGCCTTTCAGCGCGTTGACCTCGCTCGAGAGCGCCTCTCGCTGGCTCTGGATCGCGTCGCGTTCGATTTCGGCCTCCCGGAGCAACTGAGCTGTGCTCGCGACGGTTCGTGCCCGGTCCCGGGCCGCGATCGCCACACGCCGCTCCTCCCGAGCAGTCGCGACGGCCGCCTCGGCCGCACTCAGGCGCCGCTGCGCGTCCTTTTTTGCAACGTTGTTCGGATCCGCGAAGATCGCATCGAGCCGTTTGAGTTGGTCGCGGAGTTTGGCGGCGTCCGCCTCCAAAGCGACGACCCGCGGGTCCGTGTCGAGCTCGTGATCGATGAGCGCGTCCGCGCCCGCGGCACCGAGCGGCGCGGGCGTGTGCCACGGGATCGGGAGCCGTTTGACCGGGTCGAGCCGGAGGCGGTAGAGGGCGATCTTGATTTCCAGGTCGCGATGGCGGGAGCTCGTGACCGCGAGCTCCCGCTTGAGGGCCGCGGACTCGTCGAGGAGAGCCTGCTGCTTGAGTGTGAGAATTTTGGGATCCCCGCCCTTGAGCGCCCGCGTGATCGTTTGAACGGACTCGCGGAGCCGCCGGAGCTGTTCCTTGACGCTGCTCGCTGCTTTATCCAAGTCGTAGAGGTGCGCCTTTTGGGACGTTTGTTCCGCGCCAACGACTTCGGCCATGTACGCTTCGACGACGGCGTTCACGACCGGGGCCAGATCACTCTTCCCGCCGCGCGCGGTCAGGGACACGCGCACAATTTCGGTGTTCGGGATCTGCTCGACCACCAGTTCTTTCTCGAGCCACTCTACCGGCTCGGGCTGCGCTTGAACGAACGGGAGCTGGCGGACCTTTTCATTTCGGAGGGCCACCGAGAGCACGGTCCGGCTGCGCACCAGAGCGATCTGGGTTTTGGTATAAGTGGAGCCGTCCGGGAGCCGGGTGGCGTCCGGGAGCATTTTGGGCTCCGTGGACGCTACCTGAATAATGGCGAACGCGGTGTACTTCTCCGGGCGGAGGGTCCAAGTGGTGGCGGCGGCCCCGAGCGCGAGGACGAGCCCCAGCGCCAGCGCCACCGGCCAGCGGCGGCGGAGTGCCGCAAGGACCGCCCCCGGGGTGACGCGCTGGCGGAGGCCCGGCGGTCCGGCGTGGTCCGGCTTGCTCGGTGCCCGCTCGGGGACCAATCTGAGGACGCCCCCGGTAGCCGGCTGCAGGGCCCCGTGCGATTGGCCGATACCTGATTGGGACGGAATCGGTAGGGACATTTTGATTACACTTTCTCGGCCCGCTCGTTGCAGACTCGCAGATCAAAACAACCGCCCGGTGGAGTTGCTGAGGCGCGAATTTTGCTGCGCGAGCCGAGCGAAAGTTCCATGAATTAGGTATTTATTTCGACGCCGGACCCGACCTAAAAGTTGCACCTTCGGCGGCGATTGTCGTCGCGCTCAGACCGCGGCGACGGCCGAAGAACCCGGCGCCCAGGCCGGCGCCGAAGGCACCGGTCGGAACAGTTTCGAGAGCACGAACACTTCCGCGCCCAACAGCAGGAACGCAAGGGGCACCATCAGCCAGCCGGCGAGGTCGTGGAAGATGAAGTAGCCGGTCTCGGTCCCCAGGGACTCGCTCGCGACCCCGGCCGTGGTGATCCGAATCACGTTGCACGCGATGGCGAGGGGCACGGCGCTGACCACCAGGATCGCCTTGCGAACCCAGCCCGCGGGAACCAGGGCCGCGGCGACCAGCGCCAGGGCACAGAACACCGTCAGCATGCGCAACCCGCTGCACGCTTCGACGACCCCGAGTTCGGTAGTTTTGAGGAGGATCAGGTTCCCTTCGCGAGCGGCCACGACCCCGAAGGTCTGCAGCGCGAACGTGCTCGCGCGGGTCGCAATGGACTGGAGCGCGTCGGTGAGCGACGTCCCACCGACCGAACTGGGGATCGGAAACATGAAGACCAACAGTGCGAGCGCCGGCCACGCGCGGTTCAGCCACGCCGGGCCGCCGAAGAGTAGGCAAATCGCGACGAGGGATGCCAACAGCGACAGGTGGTCGAACGGGGTCACGAAGAAATAGGCCCCTGCGGTCCGAAGGCCCACTGCCCCCGCCAGGAGACTGAGCCCCCACCACGGTGCCGGTGCGGTGCCCGGGGGGCGCTCCCACGCGCGATACCAGAGCAAACCCAGAGCGAGGATCGGGACCAGGAACCCTTGAGAGTAATTCGGGTCGGAGTGCCAGAGGCGGACGAGCGCGCGACCCGTGGGGTAGTACGCCCAGGCCGCAGTTGCGGCGGCGGCTACGATCAGCAGGCCGGTGCTCGTTCCGAAGAACCGGAGTTTCTCAAACAAGGCCATGACGTTACCCGGGCGTCGAAGTTGTCGATTCGTGAAGAGGTTGCCCCCGACCAGCGACCGCACGAGCCGATTTCGGGTGCCGGGCGCGAAGTCACCAGTTTAGTACAGTAACACACGGACGACGGTCCAATGAGAAAAGTTGAGCGGGGCTGCCGACCCTTCGCGCAGCCCCGCTCCTCTCAGTGGGCACTCACAAGTGCCCGCTGGGACAGTTTACACAGCGGCGGCCGCGATCTCGCGGCGCCGACGAGCGAACCCGAAGACCAGACCCAGGCAAGGCAGGCCCGCGATGGCCGCGAAGATCCCCGACGGTTCGGGCAAAGCCATAGGAACGGCGACCTCGCCGAACGCGCCGATGGGCGACCCGGCGGCGGCGCCCCGGTTTCGGGTGACCTGGCTGGCGTACAGACCGCTCTCGTTCACGCCAGTCGCCGTCGACGTGATCGTAAGCGCTCCCACGAAGGTCGTGTCCGCCGTCAGGGTCGAACCGGCGTAGGTAAGCACAACGTTCGGCAGCGCCGTGTCGCGCCCTGCCTCAGGGGTAAACCCGGCCGGGTTCTTTCCGGTCGCCGGGGTCGCCAGGCTGAATAGATCCGGATCCGCCGCTAGGATCTCGGCACTCAGGCCCGCTGACTTAAACCCCACAACGTCGTACAGGGTGACAAAGTTCCCCGCTTGCAGCCGCTGGGCCGACACCCCGCCGCTGACGGAGGTGTTGAAGCTCACGTCATAGACGAAGATCCCGGCCGAGGTGTTCGACGCCGATTCATTGAGGCTGATTTGCAGGTCCGCCCGGGCGGGGGCGGCGCTGGCGCAGATCGCCACGGCGGCGAACAGCACCTTTGCGCAGGTTGCGAGCATACGGGC
This sequence comes from Gemmata palustris, assembly GCF_017939745.1. Lineage (NCBI taxonomy): Bacteria > Pseudomonadati > Planctomycetota > Planctomycetia > Gemmatales > Gemmataceae > Gemmata > Gemmata palustris. The sequence continues at coordinate 7,941,594 of NZ_JAGKQQ010000001.1, forward strand.
GCTCTTCATTGCATCTCCTTGAAACAGGCCGTCGGAACAATCCCGGGCACCACAATGGGGCCTGGAAAACTAAAAAACGCGACGCGATCGGAGGCCTTTCCCGATCACGTCAGTCGGTCGCAGTAGGGAGCGGCACGGCATCGGCCTCTCGGCCGCCCGTGTTAGCGCCGCCCAATCCGTCCCGAATCGAGCGCCGGAGCGCTCGCACGGTTTCCACAGCCCGTGCGCCCCAGGTCGCGATCCGATCGCGCGAGCGGGCCGCGATGGCCGTCAAGCGCGCCGGGAGGTGGTCGGTCAAACTGGCGACGGCCACCCCGGTGGTAACAAGGACAGCTCCCTCTTTCCCGAGGGTGATAACCCGACCCTGGGCCACCAGCGCGCAATCGAGGCGCACGTCTTCACCGACGTAAGTGCCCGGCAGAACCGCGGTGTCCGTGATGACCACGCCCCGGTCAATAATGCAGTCGGCGCCGACGGCAACGTTCGGTCCGATGGTGGCCCGGGCCGCGATCTCGGAACCCGCGCCAATGAACACCGGGCCGATCAACGTTGCCAGCGGGTGAACGCGCGCGCTCGGCGCCACGCGGACCCCCGGGGGCCAATTCCCGACGCACCCCGGAATGGGGGGGGCGAGATCCCCGAGCGCCGCGCGATTCGCGGCCAGGTACCCGCCGAGCGTTCGGAAGTCGAGCGCGTCGAGCGCCGCGACCCGCTGGGTCCGATCGCCCTCACCGACGAGGTGACTCTCTAGTTGTCGCTCGTCGGAAATAGCCGGAATGCGTTCGGCCCTCCCGGATACCGTTGCCCAACCGCTCCACCGCCGGGACTGATCGGACCCGGGGCCGTCAATCGGATCCGACTCCGCATCGTATAGGACCGTCGCCGGGCCACCGGCTCCGGCGGGTGCGAGCACGGTTACGAGGCAGTCGCCGCGGCCGAGGACCAAGGCCTCTCCGTCCGCGCGGCCCGCGAGCAGTCGCCCAACGATCTGGTACACATGCGCGGCACTCGTCGCGGCGTGGTGCCTGAAGCGGACCCCCCACCGCGTCCCGTCCCCCAAAAAATCCAGGGCGGCTTCGCAATTGGGCGGGGACACCCAATCGACAACAGTGACCCGGGAACGGACCAAGGTTTCGCACACGTGATCGAGGAACGGGCGGTCGGCGAGGAGCGCCAGTGGCAGATCGCTCAGCGCGCCGAGCGCCCCGCTCCCCGAATGATCGCTCGTGATGACAACGGCACGCATTTCAATCCCCGTCGTTTCGGCTCGACGCTTGTGCTCGAGTTCGGTGCTCAATGGGAACTGCACGCTCTCCGCGCTCCGGTCGGGCCGCGGCCAGAGGGGCAGACGATCCCCTGGTCACAGAATCTAGCCGACCGCGATAATTGCTTGCTGTCTTGCTATTGCACGTCAGTACGCGCCCCGGCCGAACAGAACGGCGGGGACGGTGAGGACGAGGAGCTTCAGGTCGAGCAGGAGCGACTGTTTCTGGATGTACTCGATGTCCATTTCCACTTGGCGCCCGAAGGGAATGTCGCCCCGGCCGCTGACCTGCCAGATGCACGTCAGCCCCGGTGTCGCGGCCAGGCGGCGGCGCTCTGTCGGGGTGTACTGGGCCACCTCGCGCACCACCGCCGGGCGCGGGCCGACCAGTGTCATGCGCCCGGTCAGTACGCACCAGAGCTGGGGCAATTCGTCAATACTCGCCCGACGTATTAGGCGCCCGATCCACGTGACGCGCGGGTCGCGCTTGAGCTTGAATGTGACCCCGCTCTGGTGGTGGTTCTGGTCGAGAATCGCGGTGAGCAGGCGCTCGGCGTTGGGGACCATCGAGCGGAACTTCGGAAACCGGAACTCGCGCCCCCAGCGGCCGACCCGCGTTTGCCAGAACAACACGGGGCCACCGTCGGTCGCCTTAATCAGCAGCGCCACTATCGCGAACAGGGGGGCGAGGGCGATCAAGAGGGCGAGAGCGACCGAGACGTCGAGCGCTCGCTTGGCGACTGCTCCGGCGGTACGGCCCGCCAGCCGGCCGTACTTCTTTCGCTGGAACCGGGCGGCCCGTCGCAAGGTCCATCCCGAGTTCGCACGCGGCGCCCGATCGTCAAGAGTCGCCCGCACTTTCGCGAGCGGTCGCACGGCACTTGAGGCCGGGTGCGGAGCCTGGATCTGGAAAGGCGATTCCGTCGCACAGTCAAAAGACTCCACCATACGACACTCGCTCCTTGTTTGAACAGCACAACCAACCCTACAGACCGCCACCTACTGACCGCAATGGGCTACATAAAATACTCACATAAAAATCCCACCGTCATTAAACGCGAACATTAGACACCTACGCGGATTGCCGCCTCGTGCAATAGCGACGGATCGCTTGCGAGCCAGAGGCGCCCTTATTCGTTCTCCACGGAACAAACGAAAAGGGGGATCAATTGTTAGAAAACGATTAACTCAGTTCGTGGCGGGGAAGAGATTGGCCACTGAGCAAGCGCCAAAGCTTAATCGTACAGCAGGCTTTCTCCGAAATCGGGTTAGCCGATTGACTACTGTGTGTGGCGATTCCACTCTTCTGTCGTGATGCAAGTTGTGTCAGCATTGGGACTCCGCAATCTAATTGCTGGGCGAGCGTTCCACGCTTCGAATTAATTCGCCCCTTGCAATTAATCCGCTGCTGGACGATGCAATCCGTCTGCGAAAAGATTTCGGCCATAGTTTTGGGTCGTCGTCGCCCAAAAAACATGAACAAAACCTCCGAGCCTTGACCTTACGAACAGAGCAGGTGCAATAAAGTTCCGCATCTGCCCGAAAATATTCTTCCAAGTCGCAATCGCAACCCCGAACTAGCAGTATTTTTTAGCGACCCTACGGCCGTACACAACCCAAATAATTGCTTTTTTCGGACGCAGTATGGAATATTCTGACATCGCATCAATTCCCTTTTAAATTCAGGAAATGCGATGGAATTATGTCATTGCATGGCTGCTCCCGACCTCTTGCAGTGCCAGTTTGTCAAGCCGAAGTGCATTGGATTCAGTAGCGAATTGAGCGGATTAATTATTTCTTCATCTGTTGGGGGTGGTGCCGTGCCTTGATTCTCGCACATCCAATCAGTTCGGTCAAAATGTTCCTGTCCGCCCCTTGCGATGTATTCACAGCAATTTTCTTGCCACATTCGCAGTTGTTTTATTTCCTCTATCTGATGTTATTGCGAAAATGCAATGGCACCTCTTGCGTTGCTCGACGGGGCGCCTGATGTATTCACTAGCAGGTGTGCGCAGTCGGTCAATGTGGCACTTGCCTCTGATATCTACGGTCCGGCGGTCTCGTCTCGCCACTATCTGGTGTTGCAAAATTAATCAGTTTATTTTATAGAGATTATTTTAATTAAATTAATGTCGAATCGATTGTCGTTCAGCGTCATTGCTCTCATGTTGCCAAGATATGTACGCGCTTCGCGACAGCTAGTGATTTCCGCTCAGCCATCCCCTGGCACAGAATGACCTCGAATTTCGTTGATTAACACTTCCCGTGTTCGGCGAGTTCGCGCAATTCGTCGCCCTACGGTCTTGCGGCGCGGCGCTGGATCGGGTCTTCTCGGACTGATTTCCTTATCTGTTGACGACAGAGCAGAATCTTGGCGTGGGGAGAGCGGCGGAGCAAACGTGCCGCGTGTGAGCGGCTCGGGCGGTCGGCGGCGGTATCCTCCCGCCAAGGAGTTTGTTGTGCCGGGAAGTGCTGTGGATTCCACGATACCGGCAGCGCCCAGCACCTCGGGCACCCGCTCCAGTGGGTGAACTCGAGCGCAGCGCAAAGCGGTCAAACGGTGATGCAATGGGATCCGTAATTTCCGGTAGATCGTTACCCGAAATAAAGTGGGGAAATGAGTTGGAACGGAGAACCTTTTCCGTGGTGTGTGCCAAGAGCAAATCGGATCGGGCCTGCGGAGAATTTCGGTGAGTTGCAACGAGTGGCCCTGGTCCGTTCTTGGCCCTCAGATAATTAGGGAAAAGCGCACAGAAGTCGTTCTCTAACCCAAAGCCAGGATGGACTGTGCTTTCGGAATTTCGCTCGAAAAAATGACGGCCGTCAATGCAATGAATTCATTTCCTCCCGAGCCATCGCCGGAACCGAGCTGCGAGCCCGGTCGCGTGCTGAGAAACCGTTTCCGGCGTTGCCAAGAGCACAACTTCGATCCACCGGTCGGAAGCGTCGTCCCAGACGAGGACGGGAAAGGTCTCCCATCCGGGCGTCAGAAAATCGAGATCGTCACGGATCTGCTTTTGCCAACCAGGTTTGATTTCGTCCAAGTGCGCCCGAACTTCGTCAGCGCGGCATTTCGTCCCCGTCATTTTAACTCTCCCCCGCTCGATTGCGAACTGCGCCGAATAAGGCTAGAACACAGAGCTGTGGGAAAAAAAACGCGACTCAACTAGAAAACAATAAAAAACACCAGAGTGGCAACATTCATTTTAGGCGAGAATGCCACTGGAAGTCAAAAGTCGCAAATTTCGCGCCATCGCGTATCGCCATCGAACTCGTCATCTTGGAAAGAGATCAGACATCGTGCCGTTCGGCACCAGTAAGTACTGATTTTCTGTGTGGCGCGGCCGCGGCGTAACGTGGGTGAATTCTCTCTGCGGGTCGGAACCCGTACTCATAGCTCCAGATCCAGACGTGAATTTCACACCGAAGTTAACATTACTCAGCCCGTTCGCGTTGTGGAGTTGAAGCGGGATTGGTGCCAAATTGCGTCGATCCGTTACGCATCAGTCGCGTTGGATGTTCTTTCCTGGCAACACCTTCTGCGATGATCGATGGCAACTAATCAACAGGGCTCGTTATTAGTTGCTCACGGACCATCTCGACACACCGGCAACGTGGCCCGCAATGGGCGGATTGGGGGCAGGGTTCGGCGCCGGGTAGACCCGGCACCGCGCAGTTTACGCGGAATGGTATGGCCAACCGCGAGAACAGAAGCTCTCCAACACTCGGGTAATTACAGTCCGCACGTGCCCGGCGCTCGCCGGTCGTCATCGGCTCGATCCGGCCCGGTGAAATTGATCACGTCCAGTGCCTGAAATGTGATGGACGAACAATCCTGTCGCAACCCGCGGGTCTTGACGTCAACAAGGCGTTCTAGCACACGAATCGTGACTCGTCCGAAGAGGCACGGCCAGTGTGCGCGGGTAAAGGCGGGGCGTAAATTTGCGCGTTGGCGCCGTCTGCCTGCAGTCGCGTGACGTCGAGCCGACCCGCTCGGCTCGACGTCGGAGTCGAGCGCGCATGTTTTTGGGCTCCCGGGAGAGTTCCGAGTGCTCACGTGTGGCCGCTAGCTGTGGCACGCGGGTCCAGGTGGCCGGTCCGTTGCGGGTGACGCGGTTGTGGGCGGTGATCGCGGTGGAACTGGGGCGAAAACGGACCCGGCGGAAGTACCGGGGCGGGGGCCGTTGAGCCGCCTGACGCGGGATTTGCTGCGGACCTGGGGGAGCACAGCGAGGGCATCAACACGTTTAACCACCGCGAGACGATCCTGTGACACTCGCCGCGTCACGAGCCCGCCACTCGTTCCGCATGGGCAATTCGCGGCTCGGGGGTTACGCTGATGGGGTGCGGGAGGCGCGGTGCCACTCGCGCGCTCGTGTCGCCCGTGATGGACGGTGTGCATGTCTTCGGACGCCGATCTTTCGGCCTTCCCCAATCTGACGCCCACAGAGTTCCGGCTCCTGAAACCCCTCGCTGAAGTCGTTGAGTACGAGGACGGCGCCGTCGTGTTCCGCGCCGGTACCGCCGAAGTGGACCTGTTCGCCGTTGAGGAGGGGGCGATCGAGATCCGGAACCCGTCGGCCGCCGACGCCCTGATTACCACGCACCACGCGGGCGGGTTTACGGGAGACATTGATCTCTTGACCGGGCGCCCGGTGATCGTGAGCGGGTACGCGCGGGGCCGGACCCGCGTACTGCGCGTGCCGCACAAGATGATCCGAACGCTCCTCAACCGCGTTCCCAGTTTTGGGGAGAAACTCATCAGCGCCTTCACCCGGCGCCGGGAACTGCTCTCGAAAGTGGGCACGCTCGGGATCACCGTGGTCGGCGCCGGGTACTGCAAGGACACGAACTTGGTCCGCGAGTTCCTGCACAAAAACTTCGTTCCCTTTAATTGGCTCAACTCCGAAACCGAAGCGGGTCAACAGGCGCTGCGCGCCCAGACGCCCGATTGCCCCAAACCGGTCGTCGATTGCGGCGGCGGGCAGGTGCTCTTTAATCCGACCCTTCGCGAACTCGCCAAGTGCGCGGGCATCTGGCGCCCGTGCCCCGGGGAACTGGTGGATCTGGCGGTCATCGGGGGCGGTCCCGCCGGGATCGCGGCAGCCGTGTACGCCGCCTCCGAAGGGCTCTCGACGCTGCTGTTGGACCGCCTCGGCCCCGGTGGGCAGGCGGGCGGGTCGTCGAAGATCGAGAACTTCATCGGGTTCCCGGCGGGGCTGAGCGGCACGGAACTCGCAACGCGGGGCGTGCTCCAGATGCTCAAGTTCGGGGCGCGGATGGTCGCGCCCGTTGCGGTCGAGCGCATCGAGATTCCTGTCGATCCCCGCGAACCGCGGCTCCTGCACCTCGATTGCAACACGGTCGTCCGGGCGCGCGTGGTGCTCGTCGCCACGGGCGTGGGGTGGCGCAAGCTCCCGGCGGTCGGCGCCGAGCGGTTCGAGAGCGCGGGGATTCACTACGTCTGCACCGCGGTGGAAGCCGTTCTCTACGACGAGTCCGATGTCGTTGTGGTCGGCGGGGGGAACTCGGCCGGGCAAGCGACCATGCACCTCGCCGAGTGCTGCCGCACCCGCCGCGTTCACCTCGTCGTCCGCAGCCCGCTCGGAACGGGGATGTCCGAGTACCTCGTCAGCCGCATCCGCGGGGCCGCGAACGTCACGGTACACGAGGGGACCGAGGTCGCGGAAGTCGGGGGCGAGCACCATCTTGAGAGCGTCGTGCTCGCGCACGCACCGAGCGGCACGCGCGAGCGGCTCGCGTGCTCGGGCGTGTTCGTGTTCATCGGCGCGGACCCGGCCGCGCGGTGGCTCCCGGCGGAGGTCGCGCGCGACGATTCGGGGTACGTTCTCACCGGCTCGGACGCGCTGCGTTCGGGTCGCTGGCCGCTCGCCGATCGTGCCCCGTGCCCGCTCGAAACGACCATCCCCGGGGTGCTCGCGGCCGGTGACGTGCGGGCGGGAACGACGAAGCGCGTAGGGTTCGCGGTCGGCGACGGCTCGCTCGCCGTCACCTGCACCCATCACCTGCTGTCCCTCGGGTAACGACCCGAGAACCCGCACCGCGGCGCGTCTTTTCGCATAATGAGCGGTGAGCGACCTCTCCGCTCCGCCGCACTTCATGATTGAGGAAATCTCGTGGTTCACCGATTGCTGCCGGTCCTCTGCGCCGCGCTCTGCGCGCCCGCGCTGCCGATACGGGCGGCCGACCCGCCCCCCGTGGTTTCACCCGAGCGGATCAAGGCCCACGTCACGTACCTCGCGAGCGACCGGCTCGAGGGGCGCGGACCCGGCACGCGCGGCGAAGAACTCGCCACCGACTACATCGCCGGCGAGTACAAGAAGGCCGGCCTGAAGCCGGTGGGCGCGGCCGGCACGTACCTCCAGCCCGTCCCGCTCGTCCGCGTGGTCACGAGTCCGAAGTCCACGCTCCAAGCGACGAAGGGCAAAGAGGTGCTCGACATCGTCTGCGAAGAAGAGTTCAGCGGCACGAGCCACACGCAGACGGACCTCGAGCAGTTCGACGCCGAGGTCGTTTTCGTCGGGCACGGGATCACCGCTCCCGAGTTCGATTGGGACGACTACAAGGGCGTTGATGTGAAGGGCAAAGTTGTTGTCCTGTTCACGAACGAGCCCCCCTCGGACGACCCCAAGTTCTTCGGGGGCAAGGCCCTGACTTATTACGGGCGCTGGACGTTCAAGTTCGAGGAGGCCGCGCGCCGCGGCGCCAAGGCGTGCTTCATCATCCACACGAACGAAACGGCCGGGTACCCGTACTCCGTCGTCCGCCCGCTCGACGGCGCGCAACTCAAGCGCGACCCGGACAAGCCGGCGCTCGCGTTCGCCGGGTGGCTCTCGCGCAAGGCCGGCGAGAAGCTCCTCGGGCTCTCGGGGAAAACGGTAGACGAGGCACTCAAAGCGGCCGATACGAAGGGGTTCAAGGCGTTCGCTCTCGGCGCCAACCTTAAGGGCAACATTCCGACCACGGTCGAGAAGATCGTGAGCAACAACGTCGTCGGTATGGTCGAGGGCAGCGACCCGGCGCTCAAATCCGAGGCGGTTGCCTTCACGGCCCACTGGGACCACCTCGGGGTCGGCCGGGCGGTCGTCGGCGACTCGATCTACAACGGCGCCGCGGACAACGCCACCGGTTGTGCTCTGTTGCTCGAACTCGCGCGGGCGTGGGCGGCGCAAACTCCGAAACCGAAGCGCTCGGCCATCTTCCTCGCCGTTACTGCGGAAGAGAAAGGGTTGCTCGGGTCGAAATACTACGCGCAGAACCCGATCGTTCCGCTGGGGAAGACCGCTCTCAATCTCAACTTCGACATGATCCTGCCGCTCGGCGTGCCGGAGTCGATTGTTGTTACGGGCGCGGAACGGACCACCGCGTGGCAAACGGTCAAGACTGTGGCAGAGAAAACCAAGCTCGAAATCGAACCCGATCAGCGCGCGCACCTCGGGATCTTCTACCGCTCGGACCACTTCTCGATGGCCCGCGCGGGCGTCCCCGCGTTCTCTGTTGGGGCGGGGATGAAGATTAAGGGGAAGCCCGCGGACTTCGCCCGTAAAGCGGCGCAAGAATTCAACGACAAGGCGTACCACTCGCCGCAGGACGAAGTCCGGCCCGACTGGGACTTCTCGGGGTTCGTCACACTGGCCGAGTTCGCGCTCGGCGTGGCCCGCGACGTCGCCGACGCCGACCGTCTGCCGACATGGAACCCGGGCGACGAGTTCCGCCCGGCGCGGGAAAAGAGCGGGGTGAAGTGATCGGCCGCGAGCCCCTCTGCCGATTCGAGAGGGGCTCGCCGGGCCGAAATCGTCCTCCGGCGCTGGCCCGAGTAAAAGTACCCAAGCGGTACTTCGCTCCCCTGCGTAACACGGTGCGCGGTTCGATGGTATCTCCTGGGGAGCGATGCGCGCCTGAAGTCGCTCCTCCGAGGAGCACCATGAAAACCCTGTCCGATATTCCGTTCTCGGTCCTCGATCTGGCCCCCATTTGCCAAGGCGGAACGGCGGCTCAGTCATTTCGCAACACGCTCGATCTGGCAAAACGTGCTGAACAGTGGGGGTATCAACGGTACTGGGTGGCCGAGCACCACGGTATCCCGGGCGTGGCGAGCGCCGCGACCGCTGTTCTTATCGGTCAAATTGCGGCCGGCACGTCGGCCATCCGCGTCGGCTCGGGCGGCATCATGCTCCCGAACCACGCCCCGCTCGTCATCGCCGAGCAGTTCGGAACACTCGCGGCACTCTTCCCGGGGCGCATCGACCTCGGGCTCGGGCGCGCCCCCGGTGGCGATCACCGAACCGCCCGCGCGCTGCGAAGGAACTTCGGCGCTGATACGTTCCCGCAAGACCTTGAGGAACTGCGCGGGTACTTTCGACCCGGCGGCCCCGGGAACGGGGTTCACGCGGTCCCGGGCGAGGGACTGGACGTGCCGGTCTGGTTACTCGGGTCGAGCGATTTCTCCGCACGACTGGCCGCGCAGCTCGGCCTCCCGTTCGCGTTCGCTTCGCACTTCGCGCCGGACTACATGCACGAAGCCCTGGCGCTCTATCGGCGGTACTTCGAGCCCTCCAAAACACTGGCCGAGCCGCACGTCATGGTCGGAGTCAACGCCGTCGCAGCGGATACGCACGACGAGGCCCACCGGCTATTCACCTCTGTTCAACAGGCGTTTCTGAACCTGGTTCGCGGTACACCCGGTTTGCTCCCTCCGCCGGTCGAGTCGATGGACGGGCAGTGGTCGCCACTCGAACGGGCACACGTCGAACGCATGACGCTGTGCTCCGCGGTCGGCTCGCCGGACGTGGTGCAACGTGGGTTGGAAGCCATTGCCGAATCGACCGGCGCGGACGAACTGATCGTGACGGGGCAAATCTACGACCACGCCGCCCGATTGCGGTCGTTCGAGTTGGTCGCGGGAACCCAGCGGCGCAATTGTGGGAGCGAGTAGAGACCGCTATCACTCCCCGCTCTTTCCGGGCGAGCGCGAACTTCGCCGGCACGCGGGGCGTCCACATCGAACCTCGGTTTCGCCCGGTCCGCAGGGTGTGGTTATGCAGCTCGCGTCCTATCGGTCGCCGAAAACCGTTGTCAGGGAAAGCGGAATCGTCGGTCGCGGGCTGTTCGCAACCGAGCCAATCGCCCGCGATGAGATCGTGTGTGTAAAGGGCGGCCACCTGCTCGATAAGGCGAGTCTGGAGCGGCACAAGGCGGTCGTAAACGACGCCGACATGCAGATTGCCGACGACCTGTTCCTCGCCCCGGTGACGACCGAAGAGTTCGAGTCGGTGATGATGTTCTTGAACCACTCGTGTGAACCGAACGTGGGCGTGCAGGGGCAAATCGTGTTCGTCGCCATGCGAGACGTCGTTACAGGCGAAGAATTAATGCTGGATTACGCCACGATCGACCATGACGCCGAACCGATGCGCTGTCGCTGCGGCGCGCCGGCCTGTCGCGGACTGGTGACCGGCCGGGACTGGCAACTCCCCGCCCTCCAGCGAAAATACGAGGGCTACTTCGCGTGGCACTTACAGCGGAGGATGCGAACCGGGCTGTAACGCCGGCGCCCGGCGCCTGTGACTTTGGGGCGATCGCGCTTTGCTACAAGCGGATGTAGATACGAGCCTCGAGAAGTTCCCCGAACCGGTGCGGGAACTGCGCCACCGTACTTGCTCAGTGGCTCGAACGACGAAAATCGGCATCAGTCGAGTTACGCGGATACCGCTGTCCGCGCGCCGTCCAACAGGTTGTGCGCGGAACCGAGTGGAAGCTCGCGGTTCCGCCAAGACTAGAGACGGGCTGACGTTTATCCTTCTTTGCTAACACGTCTAAAGTCGGATCGGACAAGTTCGCGGGTATCTCGGTTGGACGACGTGTTCATCGTCGGCACCTCCCCGCTCAACATAAGCCGGGGGCGTGGTCGCGTCTGAACCGGTCGGCTCGCAACCTGCTGCATTATTCGGCGAGCCGAACAGATTTGGATCGGATTCATAGTCACAAGTCGATGGCATTTAGTGTTTCGCCCACTCATTTCATTTTGTCGTAGGGGGCTCGCCATGCGCCTGGGGACCAAAACAGCCCGCGGGTTCACATTAATCGAGTTGCTGGTGGTGATCGCGATCATCGCGATTCTGATCGGGCTCCTCTTGCCCGCGGTCCAGAAGGTCCGCGAAGCCGCGGCCCGAATGAAGTGTTCCAACAACCTCAAACAGATCGGGCTGGCGTACCACAACCACGAGAGCACGTTCGGGTACTTCCCGACGGCCGGTGGGCGGTGGTGGGACCCGGCCAACGGCCCGATCCCGGCCAAGTCCGCGGTCAGCCCGCCGGCCCTCGACCTGACGACCCAGTTGGCCGGGTGGCAGTTCCAACTCCTCCCCTACATCGAGCAGACGAACCTCTGGAAATTGTCGCCGGTGTCGAATTCGGCGGCCGACCAGACCCTCGGCCGCAACGCCGCAATTGACAAGGTCGTGGTCGCGACGTACTCCTGCCCGAGCCGCGGGCTGCAGCCGTACTCCAGTCTGAACGAGTCCGGCCGGATGATCTTCCGGGCCGACTACGTGAGCAGCTACGGCACGTCATACGAGTACGACAACCCGCACAACGGGATGGACGTCGACAACTTCGAGGGGCGGCTGACCGTTACCGGAGTAACGGACGGGACGTCGAACACGCTCATGGTCGGCGAGAAGTACATCCCGATCAACCGGTACCAGAGCGACGACTGGGGGAGCGACCCGATCACCCGGGGGCACGGGTGGGGCGTGTGCCGGCGCACCTGGGACCTGCCGGTCCCGGACAACATCGGGCAGCGCGACACCTCGACCACCTGGAACTACGGGGCCAACGAGCGCTTCGGATCGGCCCACCAGACCGGTATGAACGCCGTGTTCGCCGACGGCTCGGTCAAGCACCTCCGGTACAACATGGACGTGAACGCGTACCGGGCGATCGGCACCCGTAACGGCAGTGAGGTGGTACCGGGCGACCTGTGATCCGCCGCCCCGGTGGGCGGGTACAGGTGCCCGCCCGCACTCCCCTCACCGCCAAGGACTTGCCATGCTTCGCCTCAGCCTCCTCTTGTTCCTCGCCGGCGCCGCGCTCGCTCCCACCGGGTGCGGGTCGCCGGCCCCGCGGCAGTACGACGACCAGACGATTGCCGCGTCCGATATGTTCCGCAAGATCTCGACCGCGTACATGCAGGCGTACCGGACGAAGAAGAAGCCGCCCACTTCGGACGACCTGAAACCGTTCCTGAAAGAGCACGGCGAGACGATCGCGTCGCTCGTCTCGCCCCGGGACCAGAAGCCGATCGTGCTCGTCCCGTTCGTGCCGGACAACCGGTTGGGCGAGGGCGAAGAACCGATCCTGGCTTACGAGGCCGAGGGCATCAACGGGGAGCGCATGCTCGTGGACAGCCGCGGCCTGGTTCGCGTCGAGAAAGCCGAGGACTTCGCCCGCATCCGGTTCCCCGGCGGCCACAAACCGAAATGACGTCCGACAACGCGACACGAGCCGCCCACAAAGGGCGGCTCGTGTCGTTAGTCCCACTTCGCGTTACACCCGAGCCATGCCACCGTCGACGAACAGTTCGATCCCGGCTACGTAACTGCTATCGTCCGACCCGAGGAAGACCGCGACCTTGGCGATTTCGTCCGGCCGCGCACCTCGCTCCGCACCGCGATTACCTCTCCTCCGATCGCCTTCACCGGTGCGACGACCCGCGTTGGAACGTCCTTACACCGCGTGGTGGTACTGAGCCAGCACCCGTTCGAGCCGGGCCACCGGGCGGGTGGTCGCACGGATCTTCAGCGTCTGGTAAGTGAGCCCGAGCACGAACAGTGCGAGTAGCGCGAGCCGCACCGGGATGAGGGCCGGGTCACTCGGGCCGGACGCGAACGGCTGACCGGACGGGAACCGCTTCAGAGTTTCGGTGGTGGCGAAGACCATGAGCATCAGGAAGCTCGTCGAAAGTGCGGCTGTTTGTGTGTACCCGGGCTTGCGCCACGAACCGCGAAGGCTCAGTGTTCCGATCGCGAGCAGTGCGAGTGTGACGAGGCCGAAAACTTGACCGGGAGTGAACCCGAGCGTGAGGAGGAACCCGAACCCGGACACGGCACCCGCGAGCATGGTGCCGAGGTACCACTTGCCGAGCCGGGTTTTCGGGTCGATCTTGCCGTACCGAGCGAAAGAAACGAGCCCGAACCCGATCGGTAGGACACTCACAGCGGTGTGCAGGAGGATGAACGCGGTCATGGCTGTCTCCACTTTTTCAGTTTCAAATTGCAACTGATGATATGTACTGGGGTCGAAGTTGCACCTTGCAACCAAATTGAAGAAATCCGCTCGGCCCCGGGAAATGACCACGAAGCGGGAGTGCTTCGTGAAGTGCGATGGCCGGCGCTCCGTCAAAAACCGAGTGCCCTACAATGACGCCCGAAGCGCAGAGGCACGAACGGGGGCGTTATGACGCGAGCCGGGCAGAATCACGAAGCGCGAACCGCGGAACAGGAGTTCAACCGGCTGACAATTGACGGCTTACGACCGCTGGTCGCGCTCCTTACGCCGAACCCGCCGAAGAAGAAGGGCGAACTCGTTGCCGTCTTGACGCGGGCGGTGACCGATCCGGCCCGCGTGCGCGCCCTCTACGACCAACTCGACCGCATCACTCAACTCGCGGTCCGCGAAGCGACCCACGACCCGAACGGACACTATTCGCGCACTCGCTTCGTGGCCAAGTACGGCCGCGAGGTGGCCTGGTACGAACCCACGGCCGAGCGCAAATCGAGTTGGTACGACCCGCGCCGCGATCCGACCCACGCGGTCCTGTTTTTCCCCAACTACGATTACCTGCCCGCGGACGTGCGCGCGATTTTGCTCAAGTTCGTTCCGGCCCCGGACCCGTTCCAGATGCGAACCTGCGCCGAACCGCCGACCGAACGGACGCTCCTCTGGCCGCGCTGGTCCGAGAAATCCTCGAACGAAACGGTACCGATCCGCGTGCGAGAAACGGCCCGCGAAGCCGAAGCGGACCTGCCCGCGGTACTCCGGCTGATCGACGCCGGCAAGGTTCGGGTAACGGACAAGAAGCACGTCCCGACCGAGGCGACCCGCAAAGCGATAACCGGCGTGCTGGCGGGTGGGGACTTCTATACCCCCGGGGACGCGGACAAACACGACGGCGACCCGGCTCACGACTTGACCATCAAAGCGTTCGCGTGGCCGATGCTGGTGCAGACCGCGGGGCTCGCTGAGAAGCGCGGCGATGCGCTGAAGCTCACTCCGGCCGGGCGCAGCGCTCTGAACAAACCCGCGGCCGAACTGTTGGACGGGGTCTGGGCCGCGTGGCAGAAAACGCACCTGATCGACGAGTTCGCGCGGATCGACGTGATTAAGGGACAGGGGCGGGCCGACTTCACCGCGGTCGCGACCCGGCGCAAGGCCGTGCTCAATGTGTTGAAGGACTGTCCACCGGGCGAGTGGGTCGCGGTCGAGGACTTTTGGCGCCTCATGCGGGGGACCGGGCGCGGGTTTACACTCGTTGGGGAACGGGATTCCTGGGAACTGTACCTCTTCGAGCAGGAGTACGGCAGCCTCGGGTACGAGGACGCGCACGCCTGGGAGCAACTCCAGGGGCGATTCATCCTCGCGTTCCTGTTCGAGATCGCCGCGACCATCGGGGTACTCGATGTGGCGTACATCCCGCCCCAAGGTGCCCGAAACGATTTCAGGGAGCGCTGGGGCGTCGACGATCTATCGTGTTTCAGCCGGTACGACGGGTTGCTGTACTTCCGCATCAATCCGCTCGGGGCGTGGTGCCTGGGACTCGTCGAAGAGTACCAACCCGCCGCCCCGCAAAAGACGGATGCGCTCCGCGTTCTGGCGAACCTGGACGTGGTCGCGACGCGCCCACCTGCGGCCGCGGACCGGCTGGTGCTGGAGCGATTTGCGGAGGAAACGTCCCCCGCGGTCTGGAAACTGTCCGCGGCGAAAATCCTCGGTGTGGTCGAACAGGGCGGGCGGGTCGAAGAGTTGCGCGGGTTCCTGTCAGAGCGATCGGTGGGCGGCGTACCCGCCGCGGTCGAGACGTTTCTGAGCGACCTCCACCACAAAGCCGGGCAACTGAAGGACGGCGGACCGGCCCGGCTGATCGAGTGCGCGACCGAACACGTGGCGGCGGAACTGGCGAACGATCGGCAGTTGAAAGGGAAGTGCGTACTGGCGGGGGATCGGCTGATAGTCGTCCGAGAGGTCGATCTCCCGGCCGTGCGAAAATCGATTCGCAAACTCGGGTTCGTTTGGCCCCTCGCGGGCGAGTAGTGGGTGAGCACACCCGCCGCCCTTGCGGGTGGAGTTCACCCACTACTCACGGGGCAGGAACCGCGACCGATTACAGCAGACGATCAGACCGTTACGCTATCATTCGCCGACTGGGGGAGCGATTCTACGGCCGCGAGCAAATGAGCCGCGAGTTCCGCCCGTGCAACGTGCTGGTACCTGTTGGGGCCGGCGCCGATGAGTGCCCAATCGTGCATTCCCTCTAGCGTGTTCGCGACCATCAGGTCGGCGCGCGAATGCACCCGCGAGCGTTCCGCGATCTCTTCCAGTTCCGCGGGCGAAACGCCGACTTCGAGTTTGAACTTCACCAGTTTCCCGGCGAACTCCCACTCCGCGCGCACTTTGTCGATTAGTTTCGGTGCGGGGGTAAGTTTGAGCCACAACTCGGGGTGCGAGCTCTTCACCTTCCCGGCGGTCGCGTCTTCGAATTGCCCGTCCCGGTGCGTGAAGACGCCCGCAACGTGGTAGTCACTTACGGCGGCCGCGTGAATGACCACATCGTAACTTCCGGTCCTAATCTCGGCCTTCATGAGCGCGTCGAGATCGTCGAACGTGCGGTACGCCCGCACGCACCACTGCGGCGCCACGCGCTCGCGCGTTGCGGGGATCGCGCTGAGAACTTCCGGGTGCGATGTGAGTAGCGTCACGGTGTGTCCGCGATCAAACGCACTCGCAGTGACTTGAGCCCCGGTGCGTCCCGAGAAGATGTTCGTAATACACCGCACGCGATCCACAGGAGTCTGCGTGTTCCCGGCCGTGACGAGGATGTTCATGGGCTGTCCTTGTAGGGTCAGTCCGCGAGCGCATCGACTTGGCGCTCACGGTAATGCGTTCGCAACAGCGTGATAAGTTCCCATGAAGATATGGCCGGTGACCGAGGGCACGGTTCGCAGCGCCGTTGCGTTCCGAGCCGGCCGCTCCGATCGTTCGTTCAAGCGGCCCGGGTGAGCGCTTTTTAGTACCGGGCCAGGGCCAACCACGCCGCGCCGACGAGCGCGACCCCGGACCGGTCCGTGCGCAGCCCCGGCAGCCGCCCGAGTGCGAGGCCCAAATACGTTAGTGCGAACCAGAACAGCGTAACCCAGAAGGCGGCGGACTCGGACACGGGCGACTCCGTTCAGCAAAAGTCTGTGGCGGCCACGACTGGAGCTTCGTCAGGTCTGCAAAATGGGCCTCGGGCGCCCTGCGTGTTTTACACAACCTCGCGCCCCTATCGGCGACGGGTCCGAACAAACTTTCTGGAACGGGCAAATGCCCACAGAACCCCGTGTTCGGAGCTCCCGCGGCGAACAGTTGAAATGGGACTTTAGGGACAACGGGCCGGCGCCCGCGCCCTCACAATGCCCGATCTTCGCGCCCGAAGAGATCCAGAACTCGCGAGTGCCCGGGCCGATCTGCGGCGGGTGCTGTCGTTGGCCGAGGTGCGCCGAACCGCCGAACCGCCGATCAGCGGTAGCGCCCGCCCCGCGCAACTTCACAAGGCGCTGGAGGTGCGAAATCACTTTCTCGGCGACGGTCTGAAGGGTATATTTATTTCCCACACTCCGTCCCACGCAGAGCGATTAACTGTGAATGACAGTAGCAACGTCCCGCTACTCATCGCGGGTTTCTTCCTCCTGTTTGGCATGGTCGCGTTCAGCCTTTGCCTCTTCTTCTTCTTGCGAAATCGGGCGAAGATCATCAGCATCGAGTCGGCCGAGGCGGTCGACGTCGGCGACCTCGACGACGGTTACTGGAAGACGTCCGGGCGCGTGGTCGCGATGGAGGAGCCGCTCGTCAGCCCGATGACCCGGACCGAGTGCGTGTTCTTCCTCTTTCGCGTGGAGGAACTCAAGACGCGGACCGTCTCGACCTACGACCACCAGAGCCGGGGCCGGAGGACGGGCACCCGCACCGAAACGTACTGGGAAACGGTCGTCACCGATCGGCAGGCGATCGTGTGCGCGGTCAAGGACCGGACCGGCTCGGCGCGGATCGAACTGTCGGACGCGGAAACGGTCTTCTCCCCGTCGGCCCACTCCACGTCTGGTACGTTTCAGAACTGCCCGGAGCGCCTCCAGCGGACCCTCTCCAAGCGGTACGGGTTCGCGACCAAGGGGCTCATCTTTAACAAGGGGCTGCGCTACACCGAGACGGTGATCGAGGAGGGGGACAAGCTGTTCGTGATCGGGGACGTCGAGATCGGGCGCGGCGGCGCGCCGGTGTTCGTCCGCGGGGACAAGCCGTTCATCGTGTCCGACCGGAGCGAGGCCAAGCTGCTCGCGCACTTTCGGACCCGGGCCACCTGGAGCCTCGTCGGGGCCGTTCTGGTGGGCGTCCTCACCCCGGTGCTCGCCGCGCTACCGGTCCTGATGACCAAATCGCAACCGGGCCGAAATGACGCGAACCCGCTCGCCGCGCCCCGGGACGGGCGCGCCGATCCGGGCCGCCCCCCGCAGAACAACCCCGTTGTCCCCGGACCGAACAACCTCCCGCGGCCCCCGCAGAACAACCCCCTCCCTCCGGCCCCCGGCGCCAACAATCCCCGCCCGGACCCGATCACCCAGGCTCTCACCGAGCTCCGGTCCCCGGACCCGCTCGCGCGGGCGCGAGGGGCCGTGGCCCTGGTGAACACCGTGCCCGAACCGGCCCGCCGGGACGAGGTGTTGAGCGCCCTGCGACCGGTGACGACCGACGCGGACTTTCACGCCCGGACCTGGGCCCTCAAGGCGGTCGAGGCCTGGGAGAAGCCCGGCCCGACCGCGGAGCGGCCGAACCCGGTTCAGGAGGGGCACCACTACCGGCAAGATCCGATCAAAGAGCTGCCCGCCGTGGCGGTCCCGTGGACGGCCGCCCTCGACCCGCTGCCCGCGCCCCCGGGCGCTCCGGGCAAGGCGTGGCCCGTCATCCCACTCGGGTTCTTGCACAAGACGGTCCGCTTCCCGGCGCTCCCGAGTTCGTTCGTCGCCGTGAACCCGAAGCAACCCACGGGGCAACCGGAGGTGGAAGGGCTGACGCAGGTCTACAATTTGCAAACGGGGCGCGCGACCGGCAAACCGTTCGTGGCCAAAGTTGCCCTCGGGGAGCGGTTCGCGCTCGCGTCGGACGGAGGGTACCTGGCGGGCCGGGTGACGGGCGGGCCGTCCGAGGCCACGATCGAGGTCATCGAGTCCGCGACCGGGCGCTCCGTCCGGCGGATCGAGGCCGGGCGCGGGAAGGACTTTGCCTTCCCGATCGGCTTCGTCGGTGCCGATCGGCTGCTGACCATGACCCACGAGGGCCGGTTCCCGGACGCGGGCGAGAAGACCGAGTACAAGGTGTGGGACGTCCGAACCGGTGACGTCTTGTCGGAGTTCTCGTTCGACCTCGTGTACCACACCAAGTGGGCCGGGCTGAGCTGCGGGGGCCGGTACCTGGTCTTCCAGGAGGCGCGGACGGTGATCGGCCAGCGCCTGGTGGTCTTCGATCTCACCACCGGAAAGGTCGCCGGGGACGTCATGCTCCAGCCCAAGAGCGAACCATTCGGCCAAGCGGCCGGCATCGTATTTTCCCCGGACGGGAAGGAGTTCGCGATGCTGTGGCGGCTGGGCAAGAAACCGGACCTGTGGGGCCAAGTGTTGGTGTTCGATGCGGCGACCGGCACGCGCCTGGCCACGCACAAGCTCGGGTACGAGATGAAGAACTTCGACTCGCTCTGGTCCGAGGGCGGGCCGGACTGCATCCAGTGGGTGCCGGACGGGTCGGGTTGGTTGATCTGCGGGCACCTTCTGGTGGACCGAAAGACGGGCGGGGTAACGGGCCGCATCGGGGCCGAACCGAAGTGGCACGGAGAAATGCCGCCGCGGCGCTTCGTCGGCCCGGGGCTCGTGACGACGACCGTCACGAGCGGCCTGGACACGGGGTTGACGCTGGAACCCGTGCGGTCCGGCGGGCGCTGACGGCGCGGTTTCGGCGCGGGGCTTCATTCCCGGCCGAGCACCCGATCGACGACCCAGCACCCGCGCACGTGCGGCCCCGGACCGCGGCAGTGATCGAGCACGTCGGCGCTGTCGCACCCGGCGTCCTGGAGCGCGTCCGCCAGAATCGGCATCGCGCCGAAATCCCGCGCCTCGTACATCTGAGCCGCCAGTGCGACCGCGGTCTCGGTGCGCCACAACGAGGAGAAGAGGACCGTGCGGAACGGGTTCCCGCAAATGTCCCGGAGTACCGCCGCCTGAACCCGCCCTTCCGTCGGTGGTTTGTTCGGGATGCCGCACCCGCCCGACTCGATGACCTCCCGAGACGCCCGAGCCAGCTCTCCAACCGCCACTCGGACGCGCGGCACGCACGCCAAACTCGCGCATCGAGCGGTCAGATAGGACTGTTCGCTCTCCTCGTGTTCCGACCCGCAGTAGTGATCCCCGAGGCGATAGTCCGCGTTGCCGAAGTATTCGTAGGCGGCGCGCGCGAGTTCCCACGCGGCAACACCCATTTGACGCATTTCTTCCGCCGGTACCCGTCCGTCACAATACCGTTCAGCGGTCTCTAGGGCGCGCCGACTGATCCCGTCGTCGAACAAATCTTCGAGCTGTCCGGTCGGCCCCGGGTTGCCCCTGCTGTCCATTGGGGAACTGCCAGAGGGCGCGTGCTTTCGGGTCCAGATGTCGTCCCCAAACACGTTCCAAATGCGCCGGCAACAGGCGCAGGCGAACAACCGCGCTTTGCGGTCCCTTTCGATCGCCTCGGGAACGGGTGGTTGACTCCCGGGGAGGCCCGGGGCTTCTCTTTGGGCGCCACCGCCCCGCTCCAATTGTCCACTCCCGTCGAGCACGCTCTGATCGACCGCCTCGACGGGCACCCACTGCAGGAACACGAGCAGTGGAATCGGGTCTTCGCACGCCAGCCATTCCGCTTCCGTCATTTCAGTGCCCTCCCACCCCAGGATGACTGATCCGATGCGCGGTACCAAGCCCGTAACGATACTGGACACGAAAAGCCCACGCGATTGTGATCGCGTCCGCGAAAATCTGCCCTGCACGCGGTCGTTGGGACGATCTGAAATCGCTGCAAATCGCTTCCTCAATAGCGTTTACGCCATTGTCACGGGCGGTGCCAAGATCCGGTGGAGTTTCTGTGGTCAGATTTTGCCCGCGTGTGTTAATTTCTTACCCACCGATCGTCTTTTACCTACACCCGCTACTCCGTACAGACCCACGAGTACGGACGGGTGGCGAACACCCAGTGGAGAAGTCCCATGCCCCGCAGTTGGTTGCTCGCGACCCTGATGGCCGGTGTGGTGGGCGGCGTGATCGCTGTTCCCACTCCTAAAACTGCGCTCGCCGCCGACGAGAAAAAGGACAAGGACCAGAAGAAGTCGATCGAGTCGGCGATCGACAAGGGGCTCGAGTACCTGAAGAAGACCCAGGCTCAAGACGGTCACTGGGAAGCACAGGGCGGCCAGTACCCGACGACCATGACCGCACTCGCGGGGATGGCGTTCCTGATGGAAGGCAGCACCCTCAAAGAGGGCAAGTATTCCGATCAGGTGAAGAAGGCCGTGGACTGGTTCCTCGCGCCGGCGCGCCAGCAGGCCAACGGGATGCTCGGCGACGTCCGCAACCCCACCGAATCGACGCGGTACATGTACGGTCAGGGGTTCGGCACGATGTTCCTGGCCAGCGTGTACGGCGAGGAAGAGGACAAGGAACAGCGCGACAAGCTCGAGAAACTGCTCAAGAAGGCCGTCGAGTTCATCTGCAAGGCCCAGACCCTCAAGAAGCACAAGAAGGCCGAAGGTAAGGACTTGGACATCGGCGGGTGGGGGTACGTGAGCGCGGCCGACGGCGGGAACTTCGACGAGGGCTCGGTGACCATCACCGCGCTCCAGGGACTCCGGGCCGCGCGCAACGCGGGCATCCCGGTCCCCAAGGAGAACATCGACAAGGCCGTGAACTACCTCGAGGCCTGCACCACCACTGATGGCGGCATCATCTACAACTACACCGGTGGCGTCGCGGGCCGCGGACAGGGGCGCCCGCCGCTGACGGCTGCAGCGATCTGCTGCGGGTTCAGCGCCGGGCAGTACAAGGGCGAACTCCCCAAGCGCTGGTTGAAGTATTGCAAGGACAACGAGGGCACGTTCCTGGCGAAGGGGCGCCAGGCCCACGACGAGTACCAGACGTACTACTTCGGCCAGGCCATGTACGCGCTCGGGGACGAGAAGTACGGGGAGATGTTCCCGGACCAGAAGGAAAAGGACAAGTGGCTCAGTTGGGCGCGGTTCAAGGACGTCTACTTCTCGCAGATCCTCGACAACCAGGATAAGACCAGCGGCGCCTGGACCGCGGGCGGCATCGGGCCGGTTTACACGACGAGCATCAACCTGTGTTTGCTCCAGTTGGAGAAGGGCATTCTGCCCATCTACCAGCGCTAACCGCGCACGCAGAACGCGAAGCAACAACACCGGCGGGCGAAGTCATTCTGGCTTCGCCCGCCGGTGTTATTTACTTCACAGCGCGTGACAAATGCGCCGCGGATCAACGCCGATAACGCGGATCAAAACAGTGACAAAGACGGATTGGCCACAAAGAGGCACAAAGGGCACAAAAGAAAAACAGAGACCAAATCATCGAGCGATACGGACCAAGTCGCGGCTCGTCTCGTTTTGGGATCGTCGTAGCGGATTGGACGAGCCGCGACCGCAAGGGAGCGGGGCGCCTCCACTCCCTTGCGGTCGCGGCTCGCTACAGAGAGTCTGAAACTGGACTAACACGTACAATCGCCGCTCCTCGCTTTGCCAAACGCTATTGGCCCGTTTTCGACAGCCACAGCACGCAACACTCAGCCGACTCATACCGACCGTTCGCCCAGAAGGGCTGCTGCGGCAAGCACCGCCGTTTCCACTCGCAGTACGCGCGAGCCCAAGCTCAGCACTAGCCACCCGTTTTCACGGGCGCGGTCCACTTCGGAGGGTGTGAATCCCCCTTCTGGGCCGACTGCGATCGTGCCGCCACCCGAACCCACGCGCCCCAAACCGGGGCCGGTGTGGAGCACCACACGCGGACCGGGTAAATCCGGGCGTGCGACGAAGTCGTCCCACTTTTGAGGCGCATCAACGAGCATCAACTGGTTGCGCCCGCACTGCTTACTCGCTTCGATCACCGCGCGTGAGAACTTCTCGACTACCGACGCCTTCGGTTGTACGACGGCGCGCGTGGTTAGAAGGGGAACGAAGCGCGTGGCCCCGAGTTCGGTGAGTTTCTCGACGAGGAAGTCGGCACGATCACTTTTGGGGAGCGCGGACCCGACCACGAGCGGGAACCCGAGCTCGCGATCCGCGGCCACCGGCGCAAGAACCGAGAGCGCGACCGTTTTCTTTCCGGCACTGAGAACTCGCGCGGGGTACTCGTGACCGTCGCCGTTGAACAGAACGACCTCGTCGCCCTCCGCGAACCGGCGGACGGCAGTGAGGTGATGCGCCTCGGGACCGGTCAGAACGAACTCGCCCGGTCCGAGCGGATCGGGCGTGTAAAAACGGTCGGCCACGGGCGACTCAGATCTGCTCGACGTGGAGCGTGACGGGGACGTCTTCCGTCACGTTCACGAAGTCCTGGTAGGCGTCCCGGGGGTCGCGCCCGCCCGCCACCGGGAGCGGCGGGTCCACCACGATCGGTTCCCAGAACGTCGCGTAGGATTCGGGTGCTTGCGGTTCGCGAGTGTCGAGATTCACGAGCTGGCCTCCCAAAGAAGGAGAGTGTGCGCCCGGTTTGGCGATTCGATTAGTAACAGGTGCGAGTGGAACCGAATCGGGAACGAGTCCAAAACTCGAGCGACGGTGAGATGGGGCAATTAGTAAAGCTACCCGATCGCGCCCGCACCGGTCAAGGACATATCCGGCCCGATACACACGGCGCACGATCCCGCGCTGAGTTTCGCTGCGTCACCGAGAGCCATAAGCCAAAACGCGCGGAGCGAACCGGCTCCGCGCGCTAATGTTCCTTAACGGTCCGGGACCGATCAAACTTCTTCCACCGCGCCGCTCCCACCGAGTCGGTGCCAGCCGTCGTTGCGCCACTCGAACACCACTTCGTCCCGCCCGCGCCAAGCCACGCAGTACGAGCCGGAGATGTTCGCCACCGACCAGCCGAGCCGGCGCAGGAGTTCCCAGTTGGGGTTGGTGTGTTCTTTTTGGACGAGCGGAGAGAGCGGTTGCATGGTGTGGACTCCAGAAACTGTCCGCGGCACGGCGCCGGCGAACCGAGCCGTTCAAACTTAGAACGAAAACGGGTCTCGTCCTTGCGGCACCAAAGGAAAGATCCGCGAGTGCGGCTCAACCCGGCCCGGAATTTCGGTATCAGAACCAAAACGCTGCGCCGAACCGAACGCGACACGGGGGCCAAAACTTCCCGCCCAAATACTTACGGGACCGGCGACCGATTCCTTCGTACAGAGCCCAATATCGGCCGGGTCCACGAACCGGGTTGATCCGTTCTTCGCCCCGTGCGCGGTACGGGCGTTTCCGCCCGGGCGCGCATCCGGCGGTTAGCGCAAGAGCGGCGTGTTCGTCAGGATCGCCCCGCCCGTTACGCCCATGAGTGCGGCAGGGGCGGGGAGCTGCGGAGCGGGAACCGCGTTGTTCGGGAAGAACTGTTCCTTCGCGGTCCCCCCCGATGCGGGGGGCGCGTCCTTCTCGCTCTTCCCGCCGAACAATTCGGTCGGGAACGTGGGGAGGGGCTCGCCGGCTAGTTCGGTCCTCTGTCGAATCGTACCGCGCGTGAACGGCCCGGCGCCAAAGAACCAAGTGTCTTTTACCTGGCTCGTCGCTTCAACCGTGCCCGATTGCCACACCGCCCGCCCGGTGATTCGGTTGTAGGCGAACACCCCGATCTTCGCGACGCCCCGCTGATCGTTCTTCTTCGCCAGTGCGATCTCGGGGATGCTCGTGGGCAACCCGGGGACCACCGACGGGAGCGACACGGCCGGCGTGCCGACCATCACGCTGTGCCGGTCCGTGCCGACCGCGCCCGCGTGCAGTTCGACAACGAACACCGCCCGCGTGCGCTCCTCCTGGACCAGCGCGCCGTGCGCGAGCAACTGCTGGCGCACGAGGCTAATGACGTACCCCTTGTCCACCACGTCCTTTTCGAGCGGACTGGTGTCGAGGAACACCGGCTGGCCGCTGAGCGGGGTGAAATCGATCTTCGCAACCGCCAAGTCCACCGCCTGCGAGACGAGGAGCATCTCGGTGGCGGCCCGCGGGCTGTCGGTCATTTTGGTCGTTCCGCACCCGGCGAGCAGGGCGACCAGCAGGAGCCAGGACGCCCGTCGAACGGTGAGGTGTGGCCGCGTCAACGTGTCAATCTCCACAAGGGCAGCGGGGCCGCACTATAACGCCGCACGGGAACTGTTCAAGAGCACAAAGATTGTGCATGCCCGCTCGTTGACACTCGCGGTTCGCCTGAGTTTGTGGCGAACCGCGAGTGTCAACGAGCGGGTGGAGTTACGCACCCACGAGAACGCAACGGCCCTGGGAACGTCCCACCTACGAAAGCTCAGAGGACACGGAGCGGGGGGCGCTTTCTCTGGGACCGCGCCCCGGCCCCGTGTAAACTGTCGGAGCCTGCCACCACCCACTAACCGAGAGCTGCCAATGTCCCACACCAACCGTCGTTCGTTCCTCCGCGCGTCCGCCGCGGGCGGAACGTTCCTCGCGCTCCCCGCGCTCACGTACCGCGCCGCGCTCCTGGCCGACGACAAGCCGAGCGAAACCGTCCGCGTCGCGTGCGTGGGCGTGGGCAACCAGGGCACGGGGAACATGAAGGCGATTCGGAAGAACGTCGTCGCGGTGTGCGACGTGGATAAGGGGCACCTCGCGTCCGCGGCGAAGGAACTGGAGAAGACCAACACGAAGGTCGCAACGTTCGACGATTACCGCAAGATCCTGGAGAGCAAGGACGTCGACGCGGTGCTGTGTACCACGCCGGACCACTGGCACGCGCTGGTCACCATCGATTCGTGCAGGGCCGGCAAGGACGTGTACTGCGAGAAGCCGCTCACGCTCGTGGTGGCCGAGGGGCGCGCGATGGTGAAGGCCGCGCGCGACAACAAGCGGATCGTGCAGACCGGGAGCCAACAGCGCTCCTCGAAGGAGTTCCGGCAGGCGTGCGAGCTGGTGCGGAACAATGCGCTTGGCAAAGTGAAAGAGGTGAAGGTCGGGCTCCCGGGGCCGAACTGGGTGGACCGCGCGAAAAAGCCGGTGCCCGACGGCACCCCGCCCGCGGCACTCGACTACGACCGCTGGCTCGGCCCGGCGCCCGAGCGCCCGTTCAACGCGAACCGCGTTCACTACCTGTTCCGGTTCTTCTGGGACTATTCGGGCGGCCAACAAACGAACTTCGGCGCGCACGACCTCGACATCACGCAGTGGGCGCTCGGGATGGACGAGAGCGGCCCGACCACGATCGAGGGCACGGCGACCTTCAACGCGGACAAGTGGTTCGAGACCCCGGAAACGGCCAAGCAAACGTTCACCTACGCGACCGGCGTCTCGGTTCATTGCACACTCGGTAAGGGGGGCAACCCCGGCGGCGTGACGTTCGAGTGCGAGAAGGGCACGATCGCCGTGAAGCGCGGGGCGCTCACGGTGACGATGAACGGCCAGAAGGTCGAAAAGCCCTACGAACTGCCGACCGGCGACACGAAACTGTACGTGAGCACGAACCACCACCAGAACTGGCTCGATTGCATCAAGAGCCGCAAGTTGCCGATCTGCGACGTGGAGACCGGCCACCGCAGCGCGACCGTGTGCCACCTGGGGAACATCGCGATCCGCACCGGGCGCAAGATCACCTGGGACGCGAAGGCGGAAACGATCGTCGGCGACAAGGACGCGGCGGCGATGCTCACGAAAGAGTACCGCAAGCCGTGGGCACTGAGCTGAGGGGGAGTTGTGTAGGGTGGGTCCAGGCTTCGCGCAGGCCCACCTCTGCGTTGACGCTTTTGTAGGGTGGGTCCAGGCTTTGCGCAGGCCCACCATCTCCCCGGATATCGCGAGCACGAAGGGAAACAATGCGATTGGCACCGGATGCCCGACGCCGCACGGCTTACCGGGCGGCCGAAGCACGACTGGTGGGCCTGCGCAAAGCCTGGACCCACCCTACAAGAACTACGCGACCCAACTCCTGACCCTGAACCGGTGGCGCAGTGAACGTGGCAACCGAGCGACCCGTGAAGTTGCGGATCGGCTTTGTGGCGATGCCGTTGGGCGTGTTCACCCTCTGCCTGTTCTTCTCCCGTTGGCCGAGTCGGTGGCTACCGGAATTTTCAGACCTCGTGGCGTTGGGCTTAGCCATCGCTTCTGGCATTTGGTACCTCCCTCCGATCGGCGGGCCTATCGCCGGTCGGGTGATGGTGGTGACGGGGTACGTTGTCGGGATGACGTTGTTGCTGCTTTGGTACGCCCTCTTCTTCGTGTGTGCGGTGTTCTGTGAATGCCTTTAAACTGCATTGGCCTCGAGCGAACCTGTTTGGGTAATTACCCAATTCACCTCTACTCGGCACTTCTCCGGCGAGGGTGTGGGATGGCGGTTCGGAAAAAATGGTCTCGCCGCATCGTGGTCGACGGCGTTCTGTACCTGTGGCGTTTTCCACGGCGAATGACTCACAGCCAAGAAGACGGGTGGCCGGGCGTGATGGTTACGGTCCAGCGAGCGGATTGTTTGACGTCTTCGCTGCTGCTCGCCTTCCCACAGAGGTTCCATCTCAACGGGCCAGTCGTTCAAACCCCACCGCGGCCCGTGATGCCGTCCGATGTAGCAGCGGGTATCCGTGCGGCACTCGCTGCGGGCTGGGGCGCAGACCAATCGGGAAAACAGTTCGTGTGGCGGGTGGTCGAGCAACTGGAATAGCCCGTCTCGACCCTGCAACTCGGGTCATTAATTGTTCCGGTAAGCAATCAATTCACCCTGCCACTTCTTTGCGGACTCGCAACATGAACTTGGAAGAGAAAAAGCGGAAGCGAGTTGAACGGTTGCAAACACTACTCGATGGCTGGCATGGGGCCAGAGGCCAGTTCTGGGAGTACCGAGTCTCTCTGCTTCCTCGACCTCCGCATTTACTCACCTGATCGGCCAAAGAAGAACCTTCACGTTTATTGCTCGCCCTGTCGCTTTCTGAGCGGCCCCGTCCATTGGGAAGATTACTCGCTCTCTTTGTCATGCAATCTGGACGTGGAGTTCCGAGATATCGCCTTCGTGCTTCAGGACGAACGAGTCGGGTTTAAGGTTGAGTGCTTGGGGATAGAGATTGTGGAGAACGTCGAGCCACTCTACGGCTGAGGAACCCCGTCTGCTGCCCGTTCCGGTTCTTCTGAAACCATCCTCGCGGCCCCCAAACCGCAACCCCGGACCGCAACGAATTTCGCGTGCGCGTAGCGAACCCGGCGCCGCTCCGGTATGGTCTACGGCGTCCCGAAGTTCGCTACCGCGAGGCCATTGTGAAGCTGCTCTCCCTCCTCGTACCGGCCGCGCTTGCGAGCGCGTTGCTCGCACTTCCACGTCCCGCTCGTGCTGCCGAACCCGAGTACGATCTCGTGATCCGAAACGGGCGCATCGTCGATGGCACCGGGAACCCGTGGTTCCACGGCGATGTCGCCATTACCGGAGACAAGATCGTTGCCGTGGGCGCCGTGCCAGATGGCAAGATCAAGCGCACGATTGACGCGAAGGGGCTGATCGTCGCGCCGGGCTTCATCGATATCCACTCGCACTCGGACGATCTGCTCCTCGAAGACGGCCACGCGGAGAGCAAGATCCGCCAGGGCGTGACCACGGAAGTACTGGGCGAGGGCCGATCGGCGGCGCCGGCGAAGGGGCAATTGACCGCGCGCAAACTCACCGCGCGCGGAAAAGAGTTCACCTGGACCACGCTCGGCGGCTACCTCGACACCGTCGATCGGGCCGGGGTGAGCGTGAACGTCGCGAGCTACGTGGGCATGGACAACGTCTGGGAGTGCGTCATGGGGAAGTCCCACGCGCGCCCCACCCCGAAGCAACTCGACGCGATGAAGGAACTGCTCGACGAAGCGATGAAGGAGGGGGCGTTCGGCATGTCCACGCTCCTCATGATGCCCCCGGGGTCACTCGCGACGACGGACGATCTGGTGGAGCTGTGCAAAGTCGTGAAGAAGCACGGCGGGGTCTTCTCCTCGCACATTCGGAGCGAGGGCCTGGACGTGTTCGCGTCCGTGAAGCAGGTGATCGAGGTCGGCGAGCGGGCCGGCGTACCGGTGGACATCATTCACATCAAAATCGCGGACGAAAAGTTGTGGGGCAAGATGAAGGACGTGATCGAGCTGATCGACGCGGCCCGCACGCGCGGTGTGAACGTGCAGGCCAACGTGTACCCGTACACGCGCGGGAACAACAATCTGTCGAGCATCATCCCGCCGTGGGCGCACGAGGGCGGGCTCGCGAAAATGATGGAGCGCCTGAAAGACCCGAAGGACCGCGCGCGGCTCAAAAAGGACATCCAAGACGGCGTGCCCGGCTGGTACAACCACTACACCGCGGTGGGCGGCGACTGGGCGCGCATGCTGGTCAGCGGGCGCGGCACCTACGAGGGCCTGACGATGGACCGCGTCATCGCGGCGAAGTCGAAGGGCCAAGCCCCGGCGCCCGACCCGCTCGACGTGTTCTTCGACGTGCTGATCGAACAGGGCGGTTCGGTGCCCACGGTGTTCGCGCACCACGACGAGAAGGACATGAACCTCGCGATGCAGCAGCCGTGGTGCTCGATCGGCTCGGACGGGGCCGCCTACGCGACCGAAGGTGCCCTCAAACGCGGCAACCCGCACCCGCGGAACTTCGGCACGTTCCCGCGCGTGCTCGGCGTGTACGTGCGCGACCGCGGCGTGCTGAAGCTCGAAGACGCGGTCCGCAAAATGACCTCGCTCAACGCCGCGAAAATCGGCCTCGCGAACCGAGGAACGCTCCGCGCCGGGGCGCTCGCGGACGTCACGGTCTTCGACCCGGACAAGGTGATCGACAAATCGACCTACACCGCGCCGTTCGCTTACAACGACGGTATTGAGTTCGTCATCGTGAACGGGCAACTGGTGCTGGATCGCGGCAAACACACCGACGCGATGCCCGGCCGCGCCTTGCGCAAGGGGAACGCGAAATAAAGACAGAAGCGCCAAATCCGAAGATCGGGCCGGAATAGTAGACGGGCGAATCGAGTAGGTTGCTGCCAACCGAGTGCAAACGCTGGCGCGCCCACGTTTGCACTCGGTTGTGCGAGGGCGGGCCAGTCTCGTTTCGGCGGGTTGGACGAGCCGCGACCGCAAGGGAGCGGGAGCGGCTCCCCGGGTTACCTAGCGGTCGCGGCCCGCTACAAGGTCTCCCGCTCCCTGGCGGTCGCGGCTCGTTACAAGGTCTCTCCTCGTTACAAGGTCTCTCCTCGTTACAAGGTCTCTCCTCGTTACAAGGTCTCTCCCGCTCCCTGGCGGTCGCGGCTCGTCCAACCCGCTACGACGATCCCGAACGAGGCTAAACACCCGATACAACCACAGCGGCACCGGGGAGAGCAAAATGCCTCCCCGGTGCCACTGCGTGTCTGCAGTCAGTTACGCTTCAACGCGCCTACTTCAGCACTTCCAGTTTGATGTCCTTGAAGCGCACTTCCAGCGGGCCGCCGCTGTGCAACTGCAGCCCGATCACGCCGCGCCGGGCGAGCTTGTCGTCCTCGTAGTCGGTGCAGAGGGTACCGTTGATCCAGATCTTCACGTGCCCGCCCACGGCCTCCACCACGTAATCGTTCCACTCGTCGGGCTTCACGAGTTTTTCGCCGCCCTCCTTCGCGAGCAGCCCGCGCCCGCTCTCCTCGTAGAGCTTGCCCCACCACCCGGCGCCGATGTCGGCCTGCGGCCCGCGCATCTCGCCGTCCGGGAGCGGCACGCTGCGGAACTGAATCCCGCTGTTCTCCTTGTTCGGCGCGAGTTTTACTTTGAGCGAGAGCTTGAAGTTCTCGACTGCGGCGTGCGATTTCAGGAACGTGTTCTTCTTCAACCCGGTGGTAGACTTGCCCACGATCTCGCCGTTGTCCACCGCCCACAACCCGTCGTCGCCGTCCCAGCCGGTCAGGTCCTTGCCGTTGAAGAAGTCCTTCGCGTTGTCGGTGGTGGCCAGGAGCGGCACCTGCCCGTTGGTCTGCAGGTAGGCGATGAGCGACCGGAACTCGTACTCGCTCGTCTGCTTCAGAATGTCCTCGGGCATCATCGAGAGTTCCGACGCCTTGCGACTCGCGACGTCCTTCGAGGAGATGGTCAGCGTCTCGCGCTCGGTCAGCACGGTCAGCACGCCGTTCACCTCGCTCTTCACGATCCCGGTCACCACGCGGTCGTCGGTCAGCACGATGCGCGTGGCCGCGTACTCTTTCGGAATGACCGCGCTGGGGTCGAGGATGTTTTCGAGCAGGTAATCAATGTTCGAGCGGTTCGCCCCGGTAATTTCCGGACCGACCTTCCCGCCGATCGCGTACAGCGTGTGGCACTGCACGCACGTCTTCGCGAACACGGTGCGGCCCAGGTTCACGTCCGGCGCGGGCATCCCGGCGCGCGTGAGCTTCGCCTTCCACTCCCCGATGAGCTTCTTGCGCTCCGCCGGGGACTCGCGCACGACGCCCCACAACTCCGCGATCTGCTTGTCGATGGCCGCGTCCTGGTACCCGCGTAGCTGGCGGACGGTTTCCGCGGGCACGTCGGTGGCCGGGATCTTCTTTTCGGCGATCGCGTTCATGAGTTCCTTCGCGAAACCGGCGCGCGCGGCGAGCGTCGTCACCGCGTCGCGCTTCTCCGCGAGTGTGAAGCTCGCGTACTGCGCCAGGATCGCGCCGGGGGTTTTCGCGTCATCGAACGCGGCCAATCCTCGTAGGGCGGCCGTTCGCAAGTTCCTGTCCGCGAGCGCGGATTGCAGCAGCGGCGCGGTCTCGGCGTCTTTCGCATCGACCAGAACCGCCAGGGCCGCGAGCCGGGCCGCGGCATCGGCCTTCGCGTCGCTCAGCACTTTTCGCAGCGTGACGAGAGCGCCCTTGTCACCGAACACCGCGGCGAGGCCCAGCGATTGCTGCCGCACGGCGCCGTCCGGCGACTTCATCAGCGCCTCGAACGCTGCAGCCCAGCCCTTCGGCATCGGGAGTGAACGCTTCCCCTTCGCGGCCTCTTGCAGCCCGTGAAGGTACGCGACGCGCTGGTCCTCGGTCTTCGCTTCCGCGAGCGACTTCGTGAGCAGGTCGAGCGCTTCCGGCGAACCAATCGCCCCGATGCGCCGAGTCGCGCACTGGAGCACAAACGGGATTTGCCCATCCGCTGCGATCGTCAGTGCCTTCACGGAGTCCGCGGCACACAGAGGCTCAAGCGCGTACCAGTAGAGGTACGGCAGGTTGTGGTCGGTCGCGTCTTCGGTGTGTGAAACCAGTTTGGCGAGAAGCTCCCACCGCTCGTTGATCGCCAACTTGGGTACTGCCGACGCAACGGCGCGCCGGACGACGGGTGCCGAAACCTGGTCGTTCAAGTAGCCCTTACAGGTGGCCACTATCTGCGGCGAATTAGCTTCGGTCAGCAGTTGCACGATCCACGCCCGCATCTGCTCGCCGCTTTTGCTCAGAACCGCAACGGCGGACTCGTTGCCGACCCCACCAGAAACGTGGAGCGCCCACAGCGCCCGTAGCCGAATCGCCTCGTCGTTGTGTTCGCTCGCCACCCGCGCGAGCTTGGCGCGCGTGCCCGCGGCGAGCGTTCCGGCTACAGCGCGCTCTTGGAGCAGCCGTCGTGCGGTTCGCGCGTACCAATCGTTCTCGTGGAGCTGGTACTTCACCAGTTCGTCATCGGTCGCCTTCGAGAGATCGAGGTTCTTGACCGGCTTCGCGTCTTTGTGCGAGATCTTGTAAATGCGGCCGTTGGTGCGGTCCCACTTTTCCGGTTGGTTCAGGTGGCAGATTTGCTGGTCGTACCAGTCGATGAGATAGGCGTTGCCGTCCGGCCCGGACTTCAGCGCGAGCGGGATGGCCCACTTGTCGTTGGTCAGCAGGAAGTCCGGGTTGCGCTCCGCCACGTACCCGCTGCCCTTCGGGGTCACCACGTCCACGTTAATGCGGTGGCCGTGCAGGTTCCCCATAAACAGTTTGCCGTGGTACTCCTTCGGCCACACGCCGCCCTGGTAACACATCAGCCCCGCGTGCGCGTGCCCGCCACCGGCGCTGTCGCTGCGCCCGTTCCCGCCGTGCGGGTTCGCCCCGGCGTAGTGCCGGTGGACCGCGATCGTCTTGATGTCGTCGTAGGTGTAGGGGTTGAAGTCCACGTCCGCTTGCCGTTGGTAGCGCCCGCCCTGGATGATGTGCCACATGTGAGGGATGACGCAGGCCTCGATGAAGAAGTCCCCGTTCGCGTTGTAATCCAGCCCCCACGGGTTCGATGTGCCGCGCGCGAGCACCTCGAACACGTGCTTCGTGGGGTGGTACCGCCAGATGCCCGCGTTGATGGGAACCCGCTTGTCGTCGGGCGTACCCGGCTTGCCGACGCGACTGTGCGTGAACACGCCGTGGCACCCGTACAGCCAGCCGTCCGGCCCCCAGACGAAACTGTTCAGCGTCTCGTGGGTGTCCTGGTACCCCCAGCCGTCGAGCAGGATCTGCGGTTCGCCCGCGGGCTTGTCGGTCTTCTCGTCGTGCGGGACGAACAGGAAGTACGGCGCGGCCCCGATCCACACGCCGCCGAACCCGACCTCGATGCCCGAAACGAGGTTCAGCCCCTCCATGAACACCGTGCGCTTGTCGAACTTCCCGTCGCCGTCCGTGTCCTCGAAGATCAGGATCTTGTCGCCCAGCGCCTTGTCCTTCTCGGGCAGAATCGGCCCCTTCGCCGGGTTGCGCCGCGGGTACACATACGCTTCGACCACCCACAACCGCCCGCGGTGGTCGATGCAGAACGCGATCGGCTGGTGAACGTCCGGTTCGCCCGCGAACAGCGCGACCGAGAACCCGTCCGGCACGGTCATGGCTTTGGCCGCGTCGAGCGGCTTCAGCCCCGCGTGCTTGTAAGCGTCCGCGACGCCGGGCAGTTCCGCTTTGGGGCGCTCCGGGAACGAGGGCTTCTTCTCGTGGAACCGGAAGTCGTCGAAGTTGATGTGCCCCCACCCGCCCGCGTTCTTGTCGACCACGCGGACGAAGATCTCCTTGTCCTTGAACTTCGTCAGGTCGACGGCCACGCGGCGCATGTCTTCTTCTTCCGTCCCCGTGGCGCGGAAGATGACGTCTTTCCCGCTCACGATCTCGACGCACGTTTGGAGCGTGTGCGCCCCGCCGCCGACGAGGAAGCTGGCCCACGGGTGCGTCACCTTGAACGGCGCGCTCGTGAGGGTGCCCGTCGGCTTGTCTCCGAGCTTCTCGTACCCGCCGATCCAATAATTCCCCTGGTGCCGGCTGCGGTTGTCGCCGCGCCGCGCGGCCACCGTATCGCCCTTGATCGGCTGGCCCTTGAAGGCCTCCCCCTCCGCGGTCCAGTCCTTCAGGTCGCCGGTTTCAAAGTCGAGGTTGAGTGCCTTGCCGTCCGCACCGACCGGTAGCACGCCCACGTCGTTCGGATCGGCTTTGGCCGGCTGCGCCGGAGCGAGTAGTGCGAGCGAAAGAAGCAACGAATTCATGCGGTCACTCCGGGGAGAGATTTGCGGTACTAACGTGATACCCGGTGCCGCGCATCCGAACAAGAGTGTAGCCGGCACGCGCATTGCAGGAGTGCCTCCCGGAGGACCACCCGAGATGCCCCGCACGCCCGCGAGCCCCACGAAGCAAAAGAAGAGCGCGAGCCCACCATTCACGTTCCCCGTGAAAGTGCGCCTGCGCCTCTGGTGCGACACCAAGCCCGCGCTGAAGCGCGAGCCCACGGGGAGCGGGTTCCGGTACCGCGCCCCGGACGGCCGGGTGGTGCGGTGCGCCGTCACACTCGCGCGCATTCGGGCACTCGTGATCCCGCCCGCGTGGACGAACGTGCTCATCTGCCCGGACGCGAACGGGCACCTCCAGGCGATCGGGTTCGACGCGCGCGGGCGGAAACAGTACCGCTACCACCCGGCGTTCCGCGCGAAGCGGGACGGAACGAAGTACGATCGCGTTCTGACGTTCGGGCTCGCTCTGTCGCGCGTCCGCACGCGCGTCGAACTGGATCTCCGGCGCCGCGGACTTTCGCGCGACAAGGTGCTCGCGGCGGTGGTCAAACTGCTCGACCGAACGCACCTGCGCATCGGGAACGCGGAGTACGTGAGGGCGAACCGGTCGTTCGGCCTCAGCACGCTACTTGACCGCCACGTCACATTTACTCGCGGTACGGTCCGCATCAAGTTCCGCGGTAAGAGCGGCGTGGAGCACGACCGGATCGTGTCCGATGCGAAACTCGCGCGCCTCGTCCGGCAGTGCCGCGACCTCCCCGGCCAGGACCTGTTCCAGTACCGCGCCGGCGCCGGTTCCCGGCCCATCGGCTCGGCGGACGTGAACGCTTACATCCAGAAGGCCGCGGGCGCGGAATTCACCGCGAAGGACTTCCGCACCTGGGCCGGCACGGTGAAGGCCGCGACCAAGCTGGCCGCACTGCCGAAGCCGGAGACGAAAACCGAAGCGGAGCGGGCGGTGTGTGGCGTGGTGCGCGAGGTGGCCGCCGAGTTGGGGAACACGCCCGCGGTGTGCCGTAAGAGCTACATCCACCCATCGATACTGGAAGCCTTTACTCGAGGGGGCTTCGCCAAAACGCGCGCCCGCGGGCAACTCTCCGCTGATGAAGCGCGCGTGATTCGGCTCCTCGGTGGGTGAGTGCTTAGCCGCCGAAGAAGATGCGCCAGAGGTTGCGAATCAGCCCCCGCGGGCTGTCGTCGCGCGGCGGATCGGCCGGGTCCACGGTACCCGCACCACTACATGTGAAACACACCTGCGCCGGGCGCTCCCCTTCAACCGTGACCGCGCGCGTGCCCGAACAGGTGGGGCAAACGAACGGCATCCACCCGCGCGGACCGGGTTCGTACTCGTAGGCGGCCGTCCCGAAACAGAGCTTACAATCTGGGTTCCCGCGGCACGCGCAGCGGACGCGCTTGGGCATGAACTCACCCCCCAGTGATTGAGGGGTCATCCTACCGGAAAGTGCGGCACCCGAAGTGGCAACGAAGGCGCTGCGAGATGCTTGTAAATATCACTTCTGCTTCGGCATCACGTCCACGGTGTGCGTTGTCGGCGCGACCTTGCCCCACGGACACGCCGGAAAGCTGAGCGTCACCTTTGCGGCGCCCACGCCAACCTTCATGCCGTCCGGCACCGCGACCTTCGCAAAGAACTGGTCCCCGCAGCACCGATCGGTGAGGTTCACGACGACCTTCGCGGGCACCGCACCGGCCTTCAGCGGGGTGAACTCGAACTCCGCAGTCGGTCCGAGGCCCTCGGCGAGTTTCTCACCGACGAACGAGACGAAGCTGCCCGACCCGATGCCCGGTGTACCGACCTGGGCACGGAACTCGATCGCTTGGTTCGCGTCCAGGGGGGAGGGCATCGAGAGCGACGGACGCACCGTCACCTCTGTGCCCCCGAAGTGGAGTACCTGGGCGTCCTTTGTCTCGGCCAGGCGCAAATTCGTCAGCCCGGCGATTTGGTCCGGTCCGCCGCGCGCCTGCACACCGAGCTTCGCGTAAGTGCCCCCGCTCTCCAGATTCATGATGCTAATGATCTTGATCGTGTGACTCGTCCCGTCCGGTTCGGTCAGGTCGATCCCGGTGTACACGATCCCGCGCACTTTTCCGTCGCGCCCTTTCTGCACCGCGTTCGGGTTGTCGAACTTCTCGCCGTCGTCGGTCAGGTCGCCGTTCCCGTTCCGGTCCACGTAAAGGGCGGTCCCGTCCAATACGACCCAGACGCGGAACTTCACTTCGGAACCAAAGGCCAATAGCAGGTACTTCGGCTCGCCGACGAATTTTGGCTCCTTCTTGATTGCCCGCTCCACCTTGTTGAGCGCAGCGGGGACGGGCGGTGCGGCCCCTTCGTCTTTAAGTGCCCGGAACTTCCGAGTTGCCCAGGGGCTGTCGGTCCCATCGCCCTTTGCGTCCCAGTTCTTCACCTCGAACCCGGTGCGGTCTTCGGACCAGGTGAGCTTGTACTTCCGCGCCGCCTCTTCGGGGTTCATGCGCATCGGTTCTTCGCCGTTCCATCTCTCGGTCACGTTGTAGACCAGTTCGCCATTTTTCAACTCGTACCGCCCGCGGAGCGTAACGCTCGAGTCTACGCCCGGGCTGCGCAGGTGGACCTGCCAGACGAGGTTTTTCCCGTCCACGAACCGAAGGGTTTCGGTCCGGGTGGTCCCGTCCGGCACGGTGATTGTTGCGCGCCACGCGCCTGCGAGGGACTTGTCCGGGGGGCCGGCGGTCGGGTCCGGAGCGAGCGCCCGGGACGGGAGTTGGGGGGGAGCGACCGGTGTCGGTTCGGATTTCCTCGCGGCGAACAATCCGGCCGCCACAACACCCAGGCACACGATCACAACGGTACGAACAAGAGGGGGCATCACGGGAACCACTCCGGTAGAAAGTGAAATAATGGTTGGTGGGGGCGGGACCGCACCGGTCGCGACGGCGGTCGTTGTGGCGCTCCAGCCCGGCGCAGCGGGCGCGGGCGATTCGAGCAACACGGCCAGCAGCCCGGCCGCGAGCGGGAACCCGCGCCGGCCGAGCCCGGCGCGCAACTTCTCGCGCCCGCGCTCCAACCGCCCGCGGAGCGTTGCCAGGGGCCAACCGAGCCGTACCGCGGCTTCGTCGCGGGTCAGCCCTTCGAGGTAGCACAACACGAGTGGCGCTCGGAGGGATTCGGGGAGGGCCGCGAGCACCTCGTCGATCACCCGGCGCGCGTCCGCCCAACTCGGGTCGGGCGGTACGGCGGACGGTACCACTTCGGGCAGCGGGCGGACCGGCCGGCGCCGGGCGCGTGCTTTGCGGGCCACGCGCACCGCGACCCCGTGCAACCACGCGCCCAGCGCGGCGGGCCGGCGCACCCGTTCCGCGTTGCGGGCCAGGAGCAGGAACACCGCCTGGGCCGCGTCCTCGGAGTCCTGGGCGTGGCCGAGTAACCGCCGGCACGCTCCCAAAACGGTGGGGGTGTGCCGGTCCACCAGTGCGGCGAACGCGCCCTCGTCGCGGGTCGCGATGAACCGCGCGAGCAACTCGGTATCGGCCGATTTGACCGGAGCCGTTCGCCCGGCCAGTTGTCGCACGAACGCGCTGAGCGACATCACTTTCTCCCGAAGCCCCGTCCGAACCCATTAGTGCCCACAACACCGTTCCGCGACACGCCGATTCGGGAGAATCTTGCGGGTGCCGGACGAAACGGTACCGGGTTGTTCAATCGCGCGGGGCGCCGATCGGACGGTCGTGGGATGAGTTAAGAAATCGCAGAAGGGGCGCGCCGGAATGTGTTGCCGAAATGGGTGCGTTGAGAGATGCGGTGCGTGTCAAAGAATGGGGCGCGCCGCACGTGCGGCGCGCCCCATTGTTATCAGCCAATGGGCTGCCAGCAATCGAGGAGCTTGTCCGCGCTGCTCGGGCCGGCCGAGCCGACCGCGTACTTCTCCGGTTGGGCCGGGGCGTGGTCCGCGGCCGCGATCAGCGGGTCCATGATCTCCCACGCGCGCTCGATCTCGTCCGCGCGCATGAACAGCGACGCATCGCCCTGGACCGCGTCGAGTAGCAACCGCTCGTAGGCCTCCGGGAGCGCCTGGTCCTTGTACGCCTGCTTGTAGTCGAACGACAGGTTGTGCGGGCGCAGCGACACGCCGTCCACGTCGGGCACCTTGGTCTGGAAGTTCAGTTGGATCGACTCGTTCGGCTGGATCACCATCTTCAGCCGGTTGCACTGGAGCATCTCGTTGGGCGGCAGCGGGAACATGAGCCGCGCCGGGCACTTGAACTGGATCATCACCTCGCTGTACCGGGCCTTCAGGCCCTTCCCACTACGGAGGTAGAAGGGCACGCCGTGCCACCGGCGGTTGTCCAGGTCCAGTTTGATCGCGGCGTAGGTCGGCGTCTTCGATTTCGGGTCCACGCCCTTCACGTTCAGGTACCCGTCGTACTGGCCCAGCGCCATCACCTTCATGGCCTCCGATTCGGGCCGCACGTTGACGGTCGAGAGCACCTTCATCTTCTCGTTGCGCAGGTTGTCCGCGGTGTACCGGTTGGGGTCCTCCATCGCGACCAGCGTGAGCACCTGCAGGATGTGGTTCTGCAGCATGTCACGCATCACGCCGCTCTTGTCGTAGTAGTCGCCGCGCCCCTCCACCGTGACCTTCTCGGCGACGGTGATCTGCACGTGGTCGATGTACTGCGCGTTCCACAGCGGCTCGAACAGCGTGTTCGCGAACCGGAACACGAGGATGTTCTGGACCGTGTCCTTGCCGAGGTAGTGGTCGATGCGGTAGAGCTGGGTCTCGTCCCAGTGCTTGTGTAGCTCGTCGTTGAGCTTCTTCGCGCTGGCCCGGTCGGTGCCGAACGGTTTTTCGATCACGAGCCGGCGGTACCCGTTCTCGCTCTTGTTCAACCCGGCCTCGGCCAGCGCCGCGCTGATGGGCGGGTAGTAGTACGGCGACACCGAGAAGTAGTAGAGGCGCCGACCGTTCGGCTCCTTCTCGTTCGCGGCGAACCAGTCGGCCAGGGGCTTCGCGCCGCCGGGTTGAGTCGCGTCGGTGGAGACGTAATGAATGCGCGGGGCGAAGGCGGCCCACTTCTCCTCGCTGAACTGCTCGCCGGGCAGGATCTCCTTCGCCTTGCCCTTCAGGTGCTCACGGAACGCCTCGTCCGTGTACTCGCTGCGGGCCACTCCAACAACGCGCGCCTCCGGCGGCAACTTGCCCTTCTGCGCGAGATTGAACAGCGCGGGGATCAGCTTCCGCGACGTGAGGTCGCCGGACGCCCCGAAGATGACCACGGTGAGCGGCTGTGCCATGTGCGGCCCGTTTGCGTTGGGGTGCGTGAAGGGTGCGCGCCCCCCAGCATAGAGGGCGCGGGGATATGCTACACGCTCGCGGGGCGTTTGGTGCTTTGTGTTTTTGCGTTTCGTGGTTCGTCTCGGTCCCGGCGCGTTCTGGATGTGACGCCGGGGGCCGGGGCGAAACGCGAAACGGGCTCAATTCGGACTGAAGTCGAACTTGGACGCGCTCTCGCGCCCGAGCGGGTCGTTCACGAACTTGCGGAAGCAGTTGGGGCACAGGTCGAACCGCATTTTCTTGCACGTCGGGAGCAGTTGCGGCGGTTCTTCGCCCTCTTCCAGATCGTTCAGTAGTCGGGCCATCTCTTCGACGTGGTCCGCTTCCAGGTCTTCTTCGGTCAGTTCGGCCGGGTCGGTGGCCGCGAACGCTTCCATTTTCAGTACGTACCGTTCGGCCCCATCCTGGGTCATGTCCTTGCCGCAAACGTCGCAAGAGAAGTGCATCATGACCTTCGGGTCCTCCAAGCGTCACAGATCCGCCACATTCGACCGGAGAGGCGGTTGAACGGGCGGTGGCGGTTGAGCGAGTCCGAGATGGGTGAACCGCCGAATAAGCTCTTATACTCCACAACTCGCAGTTTCTCGGGGCGCTGTCAATTGGAAATGTGCGCACAATCCGGTCAAATCCCGCCCGCGCGTTTCCGGCCAGAATGTGGCCACCCCGGTCAGTTTTTTCCGGACCGAACGGGTACTGTGTGATTCCAGCTTCCCGCACTGCGGCAATTGGTTGCGCGGTCGCGCCGACTCGCTCGCCGCAAAAGTCGATGATCGCCTGAAATTTGCTGCACATTTGCGAATCAAGGCCGATTTGCACATCGGGATTGGCACGCGGGGTGCATCAACTCGTTCCGTCTTCAACTAATAATCGGTGGCGAACAGAAAAACCGGTTATCGGGCTGGAGGCTTCGCATCCCCGAATAACTTCCCCCGGCGGCTCGGGAACGCCCCCGAACCGGACCCGCCCCCGCTCTCTTCAAGCACGACACGTTCCCACGGCCGGCGGCTCCTCGAGCCCGCCGGCTCGTATCTTTTTTGGCCCCTGGTTCCCGCTCTTGCCCCTTCGTTACGCACGAAATCCCGGGCGTTTGCCGGTGCGCAGCCGTGCTTGCGCGCCGGAGCCGGGGCCGCGGTGTGGGGGCTCGTGACGGCCGGCGGTATAACCGGTCCCCTCGCCACGGCCGGTACACGCGCCTCTACCCGTCGCCCGTGCGCGGCGAATTGCTCGCGCGGCGCCGGGGCGCGTCATTCGGCACGAACACGCGCTCCGATACACGACGCAGACGAGCTGTTGAGGGGATTCAGCCGTTCGGAATGCGCTCGTCGTTGCGAACGGGGGGACGGATTAACGGTCGGTCGGTACGCAGCAGCGCCGAACGGGGGCGCGCTGCGGCACCCGCGCCGCGGAGACGGCCCGGGAACTGGACTGAACCGCAGGAGGCGTTTCACATGTTGATTCGTAAGGGCGCTCCGTGGCTCGCGGCTATCGCCGTGCTGGGCGTCGGCTCGGTGGCACTCGCCGGGCACTTCGGGACCACCAAGTATTCGGCCGGCAACTGTTCGCCGTGCGACGCGCAGACCAACTTCGCGGCGGGGCAGGGGGCGTGCGGGCAACAAGTCGTTTACGATAGCGTCGTCGAGAAGCGGTACCACACCTGCTACCAGACGACGAGCGAGACGGTGCTGAAGCCCGTCACCAAGACGTCGTACTCGTGCGAACAGCGCACGTGCTACAAGACGGTGAACGAGACCGCGTACAAGCAGGTCCAGGAAACGGTGTGCAAGCCGGTGTGCGAAACGGTGCTGAAGGAGTGCCGCACCACGGTCTGCAAGCAGGTGTGCGAGACCGTGTACCGGGACGTGCCGGTGACGGTGTGCAAGACCGTCTGCGACCCGCACACGCGGAAGGAGTGCTTCTTCGTGTGCAAGCCGGTGTGCGAGACGCACTACAAGGACACCCCGCGCACGGTGTGCAAGCCGGTGTGCGAGACCGTCATCAAGGACGTGTGCAAGACGGTGTGCGTCCCGGTGACCGAGACGTGCTACAAGAACGTCCAGCGCACGGTCTGCAACGACGTGTGCGAAACGGTCCTGAAGGACGTGTGCAAGACGGTGTGCGAGCCGTGCACCACCACCAAGTGCGTGACCAAGTCCGTGCCCGAAACCGTCTGCGAGACGGTGTGCGTGCCCGGTAAGCTCACCTGGGAGTGCGTCCCGGTCTACAAGTGCGAGTTCGACCCCTGCACCTGCACCACGGTGCAGAAGCAGGTCGGCACCCGCAAGAAGCTGGTCCGCCAGCCGGCCCACACCGAGCAGCGCCAGGTGACCCGCAACCGCACCGTGACCGAGCAGGTCCAGGTGACCAACTACGTGAAGCGCACCGTGACCGAGAAGGTCCCGGTCCAGGTGACCCGCAAGGTGCAGACCGTGGTAACCGAGAAGGTGCCCGTCACCGTCACCCGCAACGTGCAGAAGACCGTGGTGGAGAAGGTGCCGACGCAGGTCGTCCGCAACGTGCCGGTGACCGAGATCGTCCGCGAGCCGATCGCGGTGCGCCGGAACGCTCAGGGGGCCTATGTGGACGCCTCCGCCCTCGGCGGCGACGCCGCGGCCCAGGCCGCGAAGGGGGCCAAGATCGTCGGCGGCGGGCCGGGCGCTCTGGCCAACCCGAACGCCCCGACCTACGACGCCGACGGCGCGGGCCGGGTGTTCGTGGAGGGGCTCCGCGTGTCCCGCGACGTGACCTACAACGTGACCCGCAACGTGCAGGTCACGGAGATGCGCCGGGTGGCCGAGAAGGTCGTCCGCAACGTGCCGGAAGAAGTGGTCACGAAGGTGCCCGTGAAGGTGACCACGATGAAGCAGGAAGTCGTCACCAAGTGCGTGCCCTACACCGTCACGAAGCAGGTGCCGTACACGGTGAGCGTGCGGGTCCCGCACACCACCACCGAGATGGTGCCGACGACGGTCACCAAGCGCGTC
Organism: Gemmata palustris; assembly: GCF_017939745.1. Lineage (NCBI taxonomy): Bacteria > Pseudomonadati > Planctomycetota > Planctomycetia > Gemmatales > Gemmataceae > Gemmata > Gemmata palustris. The sequence continues at coordinate 7,984,195 of NZ_JAGKQQ010000001.1, forward strand.
CCGGTCCAGGTCGCGACCGACGTGATCGTGAAGAAGGCCCGCTACGTCCCGTGCAACAGCGGGTGCGGCACGCCGAGCAACGGGTGCAGTGCGGGTAACCCGTGCAGCACCGGCAACTGCTCGCCGATCTGCTCGAGCGGTCTGGGTGGCGGGCTGCGGAGCCTGCTGAACGACCCGTGCCGCCCGAAGCCGGTCCGCGACTTCTTCAGCGGCCTGTGTGCGAACCGCCTCGCCTGCGACCCGTGCCCGCCGGCCCACTGCGGCGACCCCTGCAAGTAACGTGACCGCGGCCTAACACGCCCGAAAGCCCCGGGCCAAGTCCGGGGCTTTTGTCGTTGATGAGGGGCACACGGAAGCGCATCCGGGCGTGGTACACAGGGCTTCCGCCCTGTGCTACGTAAGCCGGCCCCTCCGGGGCGAAGACCGAAAACCATCCACCGCGCTCCATCGCCCTCCTCATTCTTGGTGCGACGACGAACGTCAATGCGTTTCCGCCCCGGAGGGGCCGGCGTTTGTAGCACAGGGCGGAAGCCCTGTGCATCCGTCCGGTGCGCTCCCGCTTGAAAATAGGATTTTGACTTTATGTATACTGTGGTCGCGTGTATAATTGAATTTGGAGTCGGTGACCGATTCACGAGCACGGTTCGGACGTGTTCGGCGTGTCAAAATCCTGTGCCGCGCCAGGCGCGACCGCGCGCGATTTCACCCACGATGTTAAACGTCTAACAAAATTAGGGACGAATGATGACTGAGGGCACGCCAAAGCCGAAGGCCAATCGCGCGTCTCGTACAAGTCAGGCGCGCAAGACCGCAAAGGCAGGCGCGGAGGCCGAGTCGGTGAAGCTCCTTTCGGGCGGCAACCCGCAGATCGCGAAGGCGGACGGCGACGCCCCGGTGCAGGCGTACATCGCCGCGATGCCGGGTTGGAAGAGCGACGTCGGGCGCTGGCTCGATGCGCTCATCGTGCGGACCGTGCCCGACGTGCGCAAGGCCGTGCGGTGGAACTCGCCCTTCTACGGTGTCGAGGGCCGGGGTTGGTTCGTCAGTACCCATTGCCTGACGAAGTACGTCCGGGTGACCTTCTTCGCCGGTATGTCGCTGCGACCCGTTCCCGCGGGTGGCACGCCGAAGAGCAAGGAGGCGCGCTGGATCGACATCTACGAAGGCGACGAACTCGACGAGCCTCAGATGACGGCGTGGGTGAAGCAGGCCGCTGCGTTGCCCGGCTGGGTTCCTTAACCATCAAGCGGGCTCTGCCGGCAAACGATTACGCAAAAATGCCGGAAATATCAGCGATTCCTACGTCGCGCCCGGCTCCGCGGCTTCCCACAGGCTGAAATGTTAGCAAATGTTAGTCGTGTGGCGGGACGAGTGAGATTCGGGCCGTGAAGTGAGTGGCTTTGTCGTTGTGTTAGACCGCGGCCCGCTGATAGTCTGACTGGTGGAAACCCCGTGAGGTACCCACATGCTGAAGACGATTCTCGGGTTCGCGGCGCTCATCGCGCTGGCCACAGGTGCGAGCCTGCCGCTCGCGACCAGTGCGGACGATCCGCCCAAGCCGGAAGAATTGCCCGAGTACCCGTTGCTCGACAAGAAAAACACCGTCAAGGCCGTTTCGCCGGACGAAAAGACCATTGTCGCCGAGTTCGCACCGAACGGCGACAAGAAGAAAGTCGTGCGCGTGGGCATGATCTGCGAAGTGTGCCTGCGGGAAGGGGCGCTCGAACAGTTCCTCTGTAAGAAGGGGACGAAAGAGCACGAGGCGATCGTGCGCGTGGACCAGGACGCGGAACTGGTCCACCTCGCGATCCTCGCGGCCGGAGGGAAGGTCGGCACCGTCACGCAGTTCGTGAACCCCAACAGCGGGGAGCCCGAGTTCAAGCCCGCGACCGGGAGCAAGGTGAACGTGTCCGTCCACTACAAGCACAAGGGCAAGCTCCACACCCACCCGGCGCAGGACTGGATCTGGGACATCAAAAAGAAGGCCCCGATTCAGCACAGTTGGGTGTTCGCCGGGAGCCAGTTCATTCAGAACCCGGACGACCCGAAGGCGAAGCCGTTCTACGGGGCCAACAGCGGGGACATCTTCAGCATCTCCAACTTCCCGTACTCGACGCTGGAAATGCCGGTGCAAATTAGCAAGGACGAGGCCCAACTCACTTACGAGGCCAAAACGGACAAGATCCCACCACTCGGCTCGAAGGTGTGGGTGATTCTCGAAGTGGTCGCCGAGAAGAAGTAGTTGCACGGGTGTTTGGTGCGGTGCGTTTCCGCGCCCCGGGCGCGCGATTCGCGCAACACCAAACACTGCCTTTCCACCAACGGCGCAACGGCCGGTCCGTTAGAACGTCGTTGCGGCGGCGGTTCCTGCTCGCTATTCTGGGCAGAATAAGGAATCGGCAATCCGCGCCCGCGGACGTGTCGTCGTTCCTTTAGCCGTCATTCCGCCCGCGAACGACTCTCGCCGCGGGAACCCCAATCGTTGAGGGGCGCATGTCCATCCCGATCTCGTGTGCCGGGTGCAAATCCGCATTTGAAGTGCCGGACACTTTGGCCGGCAAAACGATCCGCTGCACGTCGTGCAAAGCACAGATGGCCGTACCCGAAGCGCTCGAGCCGATCGAGGTTACGGGCGCCGCTGGAAAGAAACCCACTGCCCCCACCGCGAAGACCGCACCCCGGAAGCCGGTCGTCGGGGCCGTTGAGATCGACGAAGACGAGGACGATGACCGCCCCAAAGCCAAAGCGGGGAAGATCAGCGCCGGTGCCAAGAAGCCCGGTATTGTCGGCTCGACTCGGAAGCGGCGGGACGATGACGACGAAGATGACGAGGACGACAAGCCGGCTCGCAAGAAGAAGGGCCAGGGTGGTTCCGGCGCGATGATCGCGATCGTTGCGGCCGGCGTGGTCGGCCTGGCCGCGATCGCGGGCGCGGGGATCTGGCTGCTTTCCGGTGACAAGAAAACGGAAACGGCTGCGAAGGCCGACAACACGAACTCTTCCACGCCGCCCGGGAGTCCGGGCAGCATGACGCCTCCCGGTGGCCTCCCCGGAGGCGGCCCCAGTGGGGGACCGCCGGGCGGCCCGGGTATGAGCCCCGGTGGTCCGATGAAGCCCCCGGGAATGATCCCTCTGGGTGGCGGTTCGAGCGCCGGCCCCTTACCCGGTGGTTCGAGTGCCGGTCCTCTTCCCGGTGGTCCCGGGTCGCTGATTCCGGGTGGCGGTTCGAGCGGTGGGCCTCCCCCACTCGTCCCGATCCAACCGAATGCTGGTTCGAGTGCCGGCCCGCTTCCCGGTGGTTCGAGTGCTGGCCCGCTTCCCGGCGGACCTGGGTCGCTGATTCCGGGTGGCGGTTCGAGCGCCGGTCCTCCCCCGGCGCTTCCCGGTGGCCCCGGGGCGTTTCCTCCGGGCGGTCCTCCCGGTGGCCCGGTACCACCCGGCGGTCCCGCGAAACCGGGTTCCCCGCCCTGGACCGGTGACGGGAACCGAAAGCAAAAAATCGAGGGCTTCTACACGGCCGCGTTCGACACGGAGAAGAACGAAGTCTTCACGATCGACGAGCGGACGGCGGATAAGACGAGCAAGGGCTGGCTGCGGCGGTACACGTACCCCGATTTCAAGAAGATCGGGACGAATTACCGGCTCCCGCAACTCGCTTCGCGCGCCGTCATCGATGGCAAGGCGGGTCTCCTGTACGCTGCAACGGTCACGAACCCACTCGCCTCGCAGAGCAAGTTGGCACAGTACGACAATGCTTCGGCCAGTGGCGACGTCGTCATTTACGATCTGAACGCGCTGCGCGACGTGAAACCTACCGACGGGAAGGCGCCGGACGAAAAGACCGAACTGAAGCCCGTCGCGACGCTGACGATTCACCACATGATCCACGCGATCGAGTTGTCGGCGGACTGCAAGAACCTCTACGTCCTGACGACCAGCGGGGGCGGGGGCGGGACGCAGAAGAAAGTGTCCCACTTCGTGGTGTTCGATACCGCGACGCGCAAAGAAATTGACCGGAAACCGCTGCCCGAACTCGCGAAGGACATGGTGAAGGCCGGGGACGGCAAGAGCTTCCTGATTATCGGGGACTACGTGGCGAAGAGTAAGACCGCGAGCGTCCTGACGTTCGACACCGCGACGATGACCTCGTTGCCCTCGACCGCGTTCCAGGGGGCCGTGCTCGACGTGGCTCCGACGACGACCGGCGGCGCGATGGTGTCGGTGCTCCCGGTGAACCAACCGGCGACTCCCGCGGTCGGGGGGCCGGGCGGCGGATTCGGTGGCCCCCCAGGTATACCCGGAGGTGGGATCGCTCCTTTTCCGGGCGCAGGACCGGCCGGTCCTCCGGGCGGAGCGGGCGGCCCCCCGGGGTTTCCCGGGGGCGGAATTATGCCGCCCGGAGGTCCGGGCGGTCCTCCAGCGGGCGGACCGGGTGGACCCGGCCGACCGGGTGGGCAAGGGGGCAACGCGGCCTCTCAGATCCACTTCAAGATGTTCATGTTGAAGGGCAGCACCGAGATGGATCTCGGCGTCGGTAGTCGCTCCGCGAACGGCGGGTACGTCGAGTACGATCTCGAAAACAAGAGATTGTTCGTGTCGTCGTACCGGGGCAGCGGACTGGACGTGTACGAGGTGACCGACGCGGACGCGGCCAACGGTCTAAAGCTGAAGTCGTCGATCCGCACGGCAAAGGGGGAGCCGCTCCAGGGGCACTTCTTTACCTCGCCAGACAGCAAGATGCTGTTGTTCCACAATGGCGTGGTCATCGATACGGATAATGTGGGTGGCGGAACTCCGGGCGCCTCGAACGGGGGTGGTGGGGTTCCCGGTTTCCCGGGCGGTGGCCCTCCCGGTTTGCCCGGTGGCATTCCCGGATTCCCGGGCGCTGGCCCCGGTGGCCCCCCCGGATTCCCCGGGGCCGTACCCCCGGGTGGGCTCTCTCCGATGCCGGGCGCGCCCGGTGGCGTTCCGGGCATGCCCCCGGGGGGAAGCCCGCCGCAAAAGCCCCCGGTAACCGCCCCAGGCATTCCGGGCGCTCCGGGCGCTCCGGGTGCAGTACCCTCAGCGCCGGGTGTCCCGATGCCAGTTTCACCGAAACCGCCGATCCCTGGGACGACGCCACCCCCTTTGGGAGGGGGCGGAATCGATAAATAGCGTGCTCGAGTGCCCAAAACGAAACCGCCCCGCTCGAAAGCGGGGCGGTTCTTTTTGTTACAGGTACTTGTTATTTCACTTCGGCTTTGTCTTCGTGGAACCGGTAGCCGATGCTCCGCACGGTTTCGATCAGGTCCGCAGAGCCGCCGGCCTTCGTGAGCTTCTGCCGCAGCGTTTTGATGTGAACGTCGATGGTCCGCTCGAGCACGATGGAGTTGTCGCCGATCGCCGCTTCCATCAGTTGTTTGCGGCTGAACGCGCGGCCCGGTTGCCGGACCAAACACTCCAGGAGCCGGAACTCGGTGGGCGTCAGGTCGAGCGCTTCATCGGCGAACGTGACGCGGTGCCGAACGCGGTCGATCTTCACGCCGCTGTAGTCGGTCACGTCGCCCGGTTCGCCCTGCCCCTGGGCGCGGCGCAAGAGGGCCTTCACCTTGTGGAGCAAAATCTTGTTGGTGAACGGCTTGCCCACGTAGTCGTCGGCGCCGAGGGAGTACCCGACCACCTGGTCGGTTTCCTCGGTTTTGGCGGTAATCATGATGATGGGCATGTCGCGGGTGCGCTCGCCGGCGCGGAGCTCGCGGCACACGTCCAGCCCGTTCATCCCCGGGAGGTTCAGATCGAGCAGCACCACGTCGGGCAGCGTGGTCTGGGCCTTGCGCAGCCCCTCCAGCCCGTCGCCCGATACCGTGACCTCGAACCCTTCCTTGTTGAAGTACCAGGTGAGCGACTGGGTGAGTCCGCGCTCGTCTTCGATAATCAGAATCCGCGGTTGCGCCATCGGGGTTCCCTCGTGCGTGGCGGACGGCCCGCCCTGGAGCGTGGGGGCTGTTCCGGGACGCGGGAAGGCAGGGGTCGCGATCACGATGTTGGTTCCGTGGGTGCGTAAAGCGGGTCCGACATCTACCGCTAGTTTACCCGGAAAACGGACGTTGGGTGCGGAGGAGTTGTAGTTACGGACCGTGAAGAATGAGTAAAGGAAGGGTGAAGTGCTGCTGAGAACTGTCTATTCGTATGACAGGAACTGAAAAGCCCGCCCGGACCGTCCGGGCGGGCGCGATCGGTCGCGGAAACCCGTGCGACCGGTCAGTCGTTGGCGCTCACCTCGCCGCCGTTGCGTGTCACCAAAGCGAGTAGCGCGGTCGCGGGGGCACTGTCGCGCACCATGCGGACGCTCCCGTCGGCCATGCACACGTTCGCGCCGCCGGTGTGGAAACTGTAGAAGAGGAAGCCCCACTCGTTCGAGCTGTTGATCTTCATCGCCAGCCCCGTGTTCGGGCCGGCGGCCGAGTTACCGTTGTTGCACCACTCGAGCCGCTGGCCGATTTCGTAAGGGTTGTCGTTCGTCGCCCACGCGCCGCCGCGGGCGCGCGCACAAGACGCGGCGTTCTTGTCCGTTTGTGCCTTGGCGACGAGTTTGCCCGAGCGGTACACGTCCTCGCGCCCGGCGCACTCGGCGAACAGGACGGTGTTCGAGGTGCCGTCGCCGATCGTCGTGATCCGCGTGGTGCCCTCCACGATGTCACGCAGCACGCCGCGCCCGTCGCTCGCGGTTAGCCCGAGTTCGGAGTACAGGGCGGCGCTGGCCCCCTCGACGGCGAAGTAGTCCGTCGTCGAGCCGATTTTGCTCTGAACGGCGGCGGATTCGAGCTTGTTCTGGAGGCGCGGTTGGTTCGGCGTGGCCGGGCAGTTGAACACCTTGAAGAACGTCTGGGCCGTGGTGCCGTTGGGAATGGTAACACCAACGTTCGGGGCGGCCTCCCCCGTGGTGCGCCACCAGTTCTCGTTCAGGTTGTAGTACGCGCCGGACACAGCGTTCGCCTGTTCGAGGTGCGGGAGCAGGTCGGGTGCCCAGCTCCGTTGCGGGAGCGTCGTCCGCTTCGACGCGGGGAAATAGCCGTAGGCGCTCTCGTAACTGTGCGCGGACAGGCCGATTTGCTTGAGGTTGTTCTGGCAGCTCATGCGAGCGGCGGCTTCGCGCACTTTCTGGACGGCGGGGAGCAAAAGCCCAATGAGGATCGCAATGATCGCGATCACGACTAGCAACTCGATCAGCGTGAATCCGCGGCGGGCACGCGGTACCGGGTGCGGCAAATAGCAGCGGGGCATGGCGAGAATCGGTCCTTTCTGGATTGGAGGCTTGGCAGTTCTAACCTTAGCAACCCCGGTGCCGCACCGAAACCGACCGTTTTTCGGGGATTCCGGTCGTGCGGCGTAGAGCGGTGAGCGCAGAATGGCCACTGGTGGACATGGCGTGCCCGCGCCGGTGTTCGGTTGAATTGCGATTCGGGCGGGGTAAGATGAACGGATACACAGGATGGAGACCGCGATGGTTCAGCGGAAGTACCTCTTTCCCGGCGTGATCGAGTTGAATCTCCAGGCGGGCCAGTCGTTCGGGGTGAACCTCTACCTCATCGACGGCGGCACCGAATGGGCGCTCATCGACGTCGGGCTGGACGATACGCTCGGCGAGGTGATCGAGCTGATCCGCAAGCTCGATTTCCCGCTCTCGAAGTGCAAGATGCTCATCGCCACGCACGCGGACGCGGACCACGTGCAGGCGCTCGCCGCGGCGCGCGACCGGCTGAAGGCGAAGACCGGCGCGCACCCGCGCGCCGCGGTCGCGCTCGAGGCCGGCGACACCGTGCAGACGTTCGCGCGGATCACGGCGCAGAACATCGACATGCCGATGCCGCCGTGCAAGATCGACGTGAAGTTGACCGAGGGCGACGAGATCAAGGTCGGTAAACTGAAACTGAAGGTCTGGCACACGCCCGGGCACACGCCCGGGCAGCTCAGTTTCAGGCTCGGGAACCTGCTGTTCAGTGGGGACAATATCTACAAGGACGGCTGCGTGGGCGCGATCGACGCCCACCACGGCTCGCACTTACCGAGCTTCATTTCGTCGCTCGCGCGCATCCGCGACGATGACGCGGAGTTCCTCCTTCCCAGTCACGGCCCGGTATTTCGCAAAGACCCCGCGATTCTCCAAAATGCCATCGACCGGCTGACGAAGTATCAGCACATGGCCGACTTCGGCACCTGCACCGTTTCGTGGCCGCTCGAGGAAGAGTGGAAGCGGGACATCCTCGCGGGGAAGATGCCGGAGCTGTGAGCCGTCGGCTTCATTTCCGGGGGCGTCATGATTCGCTGGGCGATCAAACACTCGTTGTACGTGGCCGCGCTGGGGTTCGGTGGGATGGTCGCCTGGGCGGTCTCCCGCCCCACTGTCGAGGGCTCCGGTAACTCGGTCACCGAAGAGCGCTCGATCGGTCCCGTATCCGAGGTCACGCTCTCGGGCGTCGGCGACGTGGTCATCAAACAGGGCGACGTGGCCTCGCTGCGGGTCACCGCGGACGACAACATTTTGCCGCTGCTCGTGTCCGAGTCGAACGGTAACAAGCTCCGCCTCTCGACGCGCTCCTCTTCGATGCGCCCCAAGACGAAGATCGCGTATGTGGTTACGGTCCCGCAACTGGATGCGCTCACTGTTTCCGGTGCGGGGAACGTGACGGTCGAGAAACTGACCGGCGACGACCTGAAGGTGAAGCTCTCCGGGGCCGGTACCGCGACGCTCCGCGAAGTGACTTACAAGGAACTCGCGCTCGATCTGAGTGGCGCCGGGAAAGCGACCGCGACCGGCACCGCGACGCGGACCACGTTCAAACTCTCCGGGGCGGGCAAGATCGACGCCACAGGGTTGCAGGCCGTGTCCGCCGACGTGCGCGTCTCCGGTGCGGGACACGCCAATGTGTGGGCGGCACGCGAACTGAAGGCCAACGTTTCGGGCGCGGGTGGAGTCAAGTACAAGGGCACCCCGCAGCTCGAACAGAAGGTGAGCGGGGCCGGGAGCGTCCGCCCCCTGGAATAACGGGCACTGCGGGCACTTCAACGAACAGGGGGCAACTGCCCCCTGTTCGCGTTTTCGTACTCTATCACGAGGGGCACGCGCCGCGCTCGCCAACACGTGAGGTTCGCCATGAAGATGGGCTTGGTCGGGTTCGCGGGGACCGGCAAGAGCACGGTATTCGAGTGGCTGACCGGCGAGAAACCGGACCCGTCGAAGGTGCAGCAGGGGCAGACGGCGATGGCCGACGTCCCCGACGAGCGGCTCGCCAAAATCGCGTCGGTTCTCAAACCGAAGAAGACCACCTATACGAAGGTCGCGGTGCTCGACACGCCGGGCCTGATGATCGGCGAGCAGAAGGACAACGCGCGCCGGCTCGGGGTCATCCGCGAAGCGAACGGCATAGTCATCGTGCTCGACGGGTTCTCGCGCACTGATTTCGCGGACCAGCTCAAAAAGTTCCGCGAGGAACTGCTGTTCGCGGACCTCGAAGTGGTGTCGAACCGCGTGCCGAAGGTCGTGGCGGGATTGAAGAAGGCCAAGCCCGCAAAGGAACGCGAAGCGGACGAGGCCGAACTCGCCCTCCTCCAGCGGGTCGTCGCCGCGTTCGAGGCCGGAACGCCCGCGTCGGCGATCGGGCTCACCGCGGACGAAGACAAGGCGCTGCGCAGTTTCCAGTTGCTCACACTCAAGCCCGAAATCGCGTTCGTGAACCGCGGCGACAGCGGGTTCAACGATCCGCTGCCCGCGGACCTGTTGGCACTCGAACCGCACACGGTGCAAGCCCCGGTGAAGTTGGAGAACGAGCTCCTCGCGCTCGGCGACGAGGACCGGGCGACGTTCATGGCCGACTTAGGTGTAACGGAATTTCGCCGCGGTACGACCATTCGCGTGATGTTCTACGGCGTGGGTCGCGAGGCGTTCTTCACGGTGGGCGAGGACGAGTGCCGCACGTGGTCGATCCCGAAGGGGTGCGAAGCGGTGGAAGCCGCGGGGTGCATTCACAAAGACCTGAGTGAGAAATTCGTTCGCGTGAACGTGATCGGGTACGACGACTTCGTCGCGTGCCACTACTCGGAAAAAGAAGCCAAGACGAAGGGCCTGAACCGCACCGAGGGCAAGACCTACGTCGTGAAGGACGCCGATATCCTGCACATCCTTGCGAGTAGCTGAGTTGGGTGTCGGGCCGGGGATCGCGGCTCAATCGCTGTAAATTCCCGTACCCCTACCGCGAAGCGCGCTGGTCTTCTCCCGCAAGAGAAGAGGGTTAAAAACTCGATGCGGCTCGTGGTTGGAATTGGTTGAAGGAAGTGCCCGAACCAGTCATTCGGCGCCCCGCCTTTGTGGGCGGGGCGCCAGCGATCAACTACTCCGCCCGGGCCTTCTTGAGCTTCTCGCTCACCTTGCGCCGGCGCTCGCCGTCGCGCTTCGACAGGTCCTCGTGCTTGAGCGCCTTCTCCCACGCGGCGACGGCCTCCTTCTTCTGGCCCAGCGCCAGGTGGCAGTCCGCGAGGTGGTCCCAGATTTCCAGGTGACTGCCGTCCTCGTCGTCGGCCGCGGCCTCCTTCAACGGCACCAGCGCCTCCGTGTACTTCTTCTGCTTGAACAGCACCCAGCCGAGGCTGTCGAGGTACGCGGCGTTCGGCTTCACCTCGTCCAGTTTTCCGTCCTTCTTGAGCTTCTCTTTTTCCTTCTTGTCGAGATCGATGGCGTCCTTGATGAGCTTCTCGGACTCCTCAAAGTTCAGGTCGTTGTCGGCCCAGATGAACCCGAGGTCGTTCTTGTATGTGGCGTTGTCCGGGTTCCGCTTGATGAGCGTCTGGAGGTTCTTCGCGGCCTTCTCGACGTCCTTGTTGTCGACGTACAGCCCGGTGAGGATGTACCGCGTGCGGTCCTTGAACCGGTCCTTCACGTCGGCCTTCAGCACCTTGTTCGCGTCGATCTTGTCGAGCGACTCGGTGTACGTCTCGATCGCGGCCGGCAGTTTGCCCTGCTCGCGGAGCACCCAGCCCTTGAGCTGCAAGAAGTACCAGCCCCCCTTGTCGGCCTCGATGAGCAGGTCGGCGAGCCGCAGCGCGTCGTCGAACTTCCCCTCCTTGGCCGTCGATTGCGCGAGCCGCTCGAGGATAAACGGCTTGGCCTGCTCGTACTCGTCCGGTCCCATGTCGTCGACGAACTTTTGGCACGTCTCCGTCACGAGCGCGTACTTCTTGTTGTCCCAGTACATGTCGATCAGGCCCTCGTAGGCCTGGACCATCTTGCTGCCGCTCTTGAGCTTCGTCGCGGAATCCACGAGGTACTCGTAGAACGGTTCGGCGATGTCGAATTGTTTGTTGAAGTGCGCGAGCCGGGCGACCATGATCGCGCCGTTGAAGTTGAAGGGGTTCTCTTTCCCCTTCGCCTCTTTCAGCATCTTGCCGGCCTCGGTCACGAGCTTCTTCGCCTTGTCCTTGTCCTTGGCCAGCGCGACCAGTTTGTCCTTCTGCGCGTCCTCGCCGGTGACGGAGTTGAGCTTGAGTAGCTCCTCGCGCAGCGGGTTCTTGTCCTTCTTCTCTTCGTCCCCGCGCGCCTGCGAACCGATCAGGCCCGCGAACCCGACCGCGGCGATGACCAGAACTGCCCGTCGCACTCCCGCCGTAACCATGGCGCTCCTCCAAAGGAAGATGGCGAAATTCTACCCTTGGTGACGATTCTACCGACGCCCCGTAACCGGTGCCATGCCGCTTTAGCCGCCGGCCCCGCCGCGATTCACTTGCTCTTTTTTCACCTCTCGGTCCGCGAACGTACAATCACGTCCGCCGCGCGCGCCGGACGGTCCGGGCGCGCGGCGAACCTGGATGGCGAGGAATCCGGATGAAAACGTTCGTACTGGTGGCGGGCCTGGCCGCGTGCTTCTTACAGCCCGCGCGGGCGGCCGACGACAAAATCGACCTGGCCGGCAAGTACACGCTGGTGGCCGGCAAGAAGAACGGCGCGGACGCGGACGAAACCGCAAAGAAGGCGGAGTACACCGCGACCGGGGACACGTTCACCATCAAGGGTGGCGAGGTCAAATTCGTGATGAAGTACAAACTCGACGCGACCGCGACACCGGCCGCGATCGACATGGAGATCCTCGAAGGCCCGGACGGGACGAAGGGGGCCAAAGCGCTCGGTATCGTCGAACTCAAGGACGGCACGCTCAAGCTCGCTTACTCGGTCGAGAAGGACAAGCGCCCGAAGGACTTCGACGGCAAAACCGGCTACTACTTCGAGCTGAAGAAAGAGAAGGCCAAGTAACTACAGCGATCCCCCTGCGGCCCGGAATGACTCGGGGCCGCAGACGTTTATCACGGTAGCGCCCGCCGTGTCGGTGTTACAATCACGGGCACGGCATTCACATCCTACCGTTGGCAATTCGGTGCCCAGATGATCTCACTTCGTCATCTTTTTCGTCGCCCGCCGCTCCCACACCGGGCCAAAACCGCCATCACCATTCACGTGGCCGATGTGGAGCCCGCACGTCGACGCATGCGACAAGAACCGTACTACGCTGCCGTGCGCCACCTGATCGGGCGGCGCGTCGAATCGGCCTCGAGGTACTACGGGAAATTGGTTCGTTTCGGTTCCCTGTTGTTCCGCCAAGGACCGGTGAACCCGCTCATTGCCGCGATGCACGCGGCCTATCAGCAGCACTACCCCGTAGTTATTTCACCCGATGTGATCTGGTTAACGATTACGCAGGGGCTCGCGCGACACGTCCGGCTGAATGCCGAGGAACTGCGCCACAAGTTCGTCTCCCATGTCGGCCAGGAAGAGCTGGTTGTGCGCCGGGACGATTTCATCAAGGGTTCACCAGAGAACCCGTGGCCGGAGGCGTTTGAAAAGTTCTCGGAACTGATCCGCGAACTCATTGGTCGCGACCGTCACGAGCTCTTTGTGGCGGACTTCTCGACCACTACCCCGACCAATCGCGCCGCAATGGAGGTCGTGCTGTTCGACGCGATGCAGCCGTACTGCCGCTACACGTTCCTCGGTCTGTGTGGTATTCCCTCCATCGTGCTTGAAGGAACCCCAGACGACTGGCACGCAATCACCGAGCGCGTGAAACGGTTCGGCGAGTTCGGTCTGACTCGTTGGGTGAACGAATTGGTACCGATCCTGGAAGCCATCGCGTCGTCCGCCCGCGGCAATGCGGACCCGGATTTTTGGGACGATATGTACATGTGGGGGAAATCGGGCTGCAATCCGCCGTATGTCAGGGGGTGGATCAAGCTGCTGTTCCCATATGTTAAAGCACCCGTAGACGGCATTGTGCGTCTGATCCCGTCACCGCTATTCCACGAAGATCCCCGTAGTTGGGCGCCGGCCCCAGACGGCTTCCCGACCGGGCACTCGGACGCGCCTTTCGAGTGGCTCTATCGGTCCGAGAAGTTCGACATGCGATTCGTCGGCGGGTTGCTCGGTGTCGCACAAGACGAAGACACGCTCGCACTCCGCCCCGAAATCGGGTGGGCGATCTGTGACGACGCGCCGCCCCTTCTCCACTCCTGACATTCAGAGAACCCATGACACGCCTCGCCATCGCGACTCTTGCGCTTACCACTTTTGCTGTCTGTTCCAGCCCCGCGGACGAGAAACTGAAGGGCATCGCGTGCCGGTCGGTCCACCTCGGCTACCCGGCGCCGGAAGGGGTCGCGTTTTACAACGAGATGACCGTCGAGAAGTCCGCCGACGGCACGTACTTCATGGCCGCCGGGTGGGGTAAGGGGTACTTCGGCATCCAGGAACTCGCGAACGGAAAGAAGCTCGTGCTGTTCTCCGTGTGGGATCCGACGGCCGGCGACGACCCCAAGAAGGTGGACGCCGAGAAGCGCGTGAAGATGCTGCACAAGGACGACGCGGTGCGCGTCCAGCGGTTCGGCGGCGAGGGCACCGGCGGGCAATCGTTCTTCGACTACGAATGGAAGGTCGGCCAGACGTACCGCTTCCTCGTGACCGCGAAGCCCGACGGCGACGCGCGGACCGCGTACAGCGGCTACTTCTTCGTGCCCGAAAAGAAGGAGTGGAAGCACCTCGTCACGTTCTCGACGCTCACGAAGGGCGACCTGCTCAAGGGCTGCTACTCGTTCGTGGAAGACTTCCGGCGGAACAAAGTGTCCACCACAAAAGAGCGGCGCGCCGCCTTCGGCAACGGTTGGGTGAAAACCAAGAAGGGTGAGTGGGTGGCGCTCGACAACGCGCGATTTACCGCGGACGCGAACCCCGTGCTGAACATCGACGCGGGCGCGACTGCGGGTCACTACTTCCTCGCGACGGGCGGCGACATCGAGAACAAAACGACCAAACTGAAGGAGCAAATCGCCCGCGACAAAGAGAAGCTCGAAGCGAAGCCGCCCGCGGACCTGCCGAAGTGGGAGTGAGGCGGGCGGAGTATTCACCGCAGAGGGCGCGAGAGGGCGCGGAGAAAAGAACAGAAGGCGAGTATTGATCCCTGTCGGGACCAGTATCGAGGAACGCGATACAACCGTAGCGCGTTCAATCACCGGGAACCAGGAGCAACTGTGCTCTCAATTGCCGCTGAGTTTTGGAACCGGCCTCTTTCGCAATTCGGCCCGCAACCAGCGGATTTCAAATATCGCAACGCAAAGTCCTAGCACCAGAACGGTGATCGTAACTCCGAGCCAAAACACCGTTGACTGATCCCCGGACACGGGTGGGGACGCCGGATGCGTGGGGTTCCCGAAGTGGGCCATTTGGTGAATTGTCGTCGGGGGAATGGGGCACTCGGCACCAAATCGGTACCCATCCGCATCAACGCGGAACTGCGTTCCCGTTGTCTGATCGTCGCACAGACAGCCCTCGATACCGGGAATCCGAAACGCTTCGTTAGGAACCGGGCGATTGATCCGCACCTCGGACAAATTCCTCCGAGTGTGCTGCTTGAGTTCGCCGGCCTCGAACGAGCGCCTCTCGATCCGCGCCGGAAAAAACTGGCCGGGGTTCGGTTCGACGAACTCCGAGACCTCGTCTTCGTGCCGGTGGCGGAGTTGGTCGGCCGGGTGCTCGATCCGCTTGCGAATCAAGTAATTGTGTTTCGGGCTGAACCAAAATTCACAGACGCACTTGTCGTTCTCCAGCACGACCCGAATTTCGCCGGGGGACCCATCGGACCGCGCCGCAAGTCGCTCTACAGAACGGATCTTGTGAGGTTGGTGCAGTAAACCGTGAAAAGGCAGGATCTCCGAGTCACGCGACCAGTGCGCGAAGAGCACCGCCAAGCCGTGACCGCGTTGAAACGCCGACATTGTTTCAGACGTTACCTCGAGGCTCTGATCGGGGTTCTTTTTCTTCGCCGTCTGTGCCCGTATCAGCCGACCGAAGCGAAACACTTCATCAACGGTCCGCCCGTCCGACCAGAGCGCCCGGGTTCTCCAGGCATCGGGCGACTGCCAGTATTGTCCCGGCCCCGTTTCGTGCGCCGAATCAATCGATACGCCAACTAAGGCTGGCCCGGCCGACACATTGTCGTACTGGATCGGTTCGTCCTTCAGGTGCTTCCATTCGTAGGAATAGGTCACGGTGCGGATCGCTTCGATCGCGGCGCGGTGGCGGTCGCGCACGTCTTCGAGTAGAGGCTTTGCGCCCTGTGCCGAAGCGGTGGCCGGACCGAGGGCAACGAGAAATGCCAGCGCCATTAACACGTGTCGGCCCTCGCGCACGGGAATTTCGCGTGGAAGGGGCGGCCGGTTCGCGCCGCCAGAGTTCCGAAGCACAACGGAACCCTGGCGCTCGCGTTTGTGAAGTTGTCAGAAAGAAAAAGGCCGCGCCCGCGATGGTTCGCGAGCACGGCCCTCACTTCGGTTCACGAGCCTATTTTCACTCTTCCAGGAACTTCTTGAACTCGACCTGGTAGCAGGTCGTGTTGCTGTTGCCGCAGAAGAGGTACTTCCCGTCCGGGCTGAACGCGAGCGACTGCACCGGGCAGTCGAACGCGCGGGCCACGAGGTGCCGGCCGCTGAGGACGTCCCACGCCCGCACGGTGCCGTCGTCGCCCGCGCTGAGCAGGTAGCTGCCGGTCGGGTCGAACACCACCGCGTTGATGTTCTGCTGGTGCCCGCCGAACACGAACACGGTGTGCTGCGTTTCCGCGTCCCACACGTACACCGCGTCGTCGAGCCCGGCGCCCGCGAGGTACTTGCCCTGCGGGTCGAACGCGAGCGCGGTCACGCCCGTGTCGTAGGTGCAGAGCTTCTCCTTCGTCGTCACGTCCCACACGCACACCGCGCCGTCGCGCTCGCAGGTGGACATGTAATCGACGCCGCCGCACGCGATCCACTTACCGTTCGGGTGGAACGCGAGCGTCTCCAGGGTGCAGGCGTCGGCGGCCTCGACGATAATCATGTCCGGCTGGCCGCTCGCGCACGTCCACAGCCACACGAGGCCGTCGGCCGGGCTGGTGTGCGCCAGAACCTTGGAGTCCGGGCTGAACGTGACGAACCCGATCGGCGGCTTGGTCGCCTCGAGCGACGCGGCGAGGTGCCCGTCGGCCGCGTCCCACAACTGCGTGAAGTAGTCCGTGCCGCCGACGCCGAGCCATTTCCCGTCCGGGCTGGCCGCGACCGAGAACGCCGAGCACAGGTTCGTCGGGGCCACTTCGTCGCCGCTCTCGACGTCCCACACGCGCACGTTCGCGGCGCCGGAACTCGCCAACCGCAGCGGCGCGCCCGGGATGATCGTGATCGCGTGGCGGCCGCGCGGGTTCGGACCCGCAATGAGCTTCCCGTCGCGCACGTCCCACACGTGAACGACCCGGTCCGCGCCGGCGCTGGCGAGCCTCGTCCCGTCGGGGCTAAAAGCGAGACAGCGGATCTCGTCGTTGTGGCCGCGGAGCACCGGGCCGCGCGTGGCGGCCTCTGCGTCGAGCCACAGGTGGATGTCGAAGTCCGAATCGGCGCAGGCGAGGTACTTCCCCTCCGGGCTGAACGCGACCGTCACCACCTGGTCCGCGTGGCTGTTGAGCAGCATGAGCGGGTCCGGGTGGGTGGGGCGCCAGACGCGCGCGGACGTGTCCCACCCCGCAGAAATCAGCAGGCTCGAATCGGGGCTCCAGGTGAGCGCCGGGACGCGGTCGGTGTGGCTCTTCAGCTCGGCGACGGGCTTGTGCGTGTCCGCGTCCCACACCCGCACGCTGAGGTCTTCGCCCGCGGTGGCGACGAACGCGCCGTTGGGCGAGAACGCGATCGCGGCGATCCCCTTCCGCGGGTGCGC
The DNA here is from genome assembly GCF_017939745.1 of Gemmata palustris. Lineage (NCBI taxonomy): Bacteria > Pseudomonadati > Planctomycetota > Planctomycetia > Gemmatales > Gemmataceae > Gemmata > Gemmata palustris. The sequence continues at coordinate 8,001,446 of NZ_JAGKQQ010000001.1, forward strand.
GGCGATCTCCCCGACGAACTTGTACGCGGCCGTGTCCCAGAACCGGATTTTGCCGTCGTCGTGCCCGCTCGCGACGGTGCTCCCGTCCGCACTGAACGCGATCGCGGTGACCCACGACTGCTGGTCGGCCGGTTGTTCGATGCGGCGCAGGAGCTGACCGGTCTTCACGTCCCACAAAAGGAGATCGTCGTTTCCGCTGGCGAGCAGTTTCGCGCCAGCGCTGAAGCACCACAGTGTTTCGATGTCGCTGAGGAAGTGCCGCGCGAGTTGGGCGCCGTCCGGCGCCCAGTGCCGGAGCACGCCCGCTTCGTCGATGGACAGGAGCGAACCGTCCGCCGAAAACGCGATCGCGGCGATGTCGCCGTCGGTGTGGAATCGCGGTTCGCCGAAGACACGTTTGACGAGCGGCGACGGGCGGATGGGTGCGCTATCTTCGGTGTGGGTGGTGGTTACGGGTGTGGACATGAAACCCCTTCGTCTGTGCGGCCAGGTTCCGGGTGAGCGGTGATTGGGGCGGAACCGGTGCTTCGAGTGTAGAACAGCGTTTTCGATCTGGCGAGAAAATCAGGCACAACAGTCGGAAAAATCGGCGGATCGCGAAGATCTGGTGCGGGCCGAATTGCTGCGGCGGCTGAACATCAGGTGGGTCAACACGTTAAGGGCACGAGGGCGAAACGGACTGTTTAGCGGCTCTTGCGATATTTTTCCCGTCGCCCGTGAAAATTCGCTACTAACAGACGGCGATGGGGAGATTATTGTCCCAGAAAGCCGACACCGTCAACTCAAACGCGACGAAGTTGGAAAAGGCTACCCAGCCGAAGACACACATTAGAACAATCCCTCGGGCGCGACCACAAAATGAATCCGGCGGCCCGTGCGTCGGATAATGGTGAGCCTCCCCGCAATTGCGCCGGTCGATTGAATTCACGCTCCGCCACATAAGGACACAGCATGTGGACCTCGCACTGTGAAGAGCTACCCACCGGCCTTCGCTTCGCCGTTCATCGCGACGCGCGCGCCGCACCCTTCGTGGACGTAGTTCACGCACTCCGGTCCGATGCCGAATTCAGGTCGTGGTTCAACGCGCTCCTCGCCGACGTGCCGTATTCCGCGTTCCGGTGGGAAACGCCCGGCGTCACGGAGGCGACCGCGGTGCGGGCGTTCGAGTTCGTTGCGCTCGATGCCCCTCACCTCTCCCGGCGCCCCGATCCGGCCGCATTCGACGAACACTTCCACCGTTCGCCCGGGACCGGAGCGCTCGAGTTCCCGAACCTCAGTGGCGACGCGATCATGGTCGTCCCGTGTCCGATCGGCGCGCCATCGGCCTACGGGCACCTCGCGGCGTTTGTGCGGAACGCCCCCGAAGCGCAGCGCGACGAACTCTGGACACTGGTCGGCGAAGCGATGACGCGCCGGCTCGGGTCCGCACCCGTGTGGCTCAGCACGGCCGGGGCCGGGGTGCCGTGGCTCCACGTGCGATTGGACGCCCGGCCCAAATACTACGGCCACGTCCCGTACCGCCGGTGACCCGGCGCACATTCCTCCCGGCGCGTAACGTCCGACAGTATCCTTTGGCCGCCGCCTTGATTCAGCGCATACCGGCGTCTAGAATTCCGCAGGCTTCACACTCCTCTCCCCCGGTTCCCCCGGGTTTTCCCGTCCGAGACGGTCGAACGCAACGGGTCAACACCGAACGGCCAACGGCCCTTCCTTGAAACCTTTTGCTGGTTCCCGCCTCAAAAGGAATATGATGGGTTGGAGCCGAACACGGTCTGCCGCGTTACGGCGCTCAGCAGATTCATCCCCAGTCGCGGGAGACGGCGTCGATGTATGAACGATTCACGGATCGGGCGCGGAAGGTGATGCAGCTGGCCAACCAGGAGGCCCAGCGCTTTAACCACGAGTACATCGGGACCGAGCATGTGCTGCTCGGCCTCGTTAAAGAGGGGTCGGGCGTCGCGGCCAACGTGCTCAAGAACCTGGACATCGACCTCCGGAAGATCCGGCTCGAGGTCGAGAAGATCGTCCAGCACGGGCCGGGCGGCGAGCAGGTCGTCATGGGGCGCCTCCCGCACACCCCCAGGGCCAAGAAGGTCATCGAGTACTCCATCGAGGAGGCTCGGAACCTGAACCACAACTACGTCGGCACCGAGCACCTGTTGCTCGGCCTCCTGCGCGAGCAGGAGGGCGTCGCCGCCCAGGTTCTCATGAACCTGGGTCTCAAACTCGAAGACGTGCGTGAAGAAGTCCTGAATCTCTTGGGGCACAACATGCCGAACGAATCCGAAGGCAACAGCGGGCGCGAGGGCGGCGAGCGCAGCGGGTCCGAGCGCGCCGGGCGCAACAAATCCAAGACCCCGGCGCTCGACAGCTTCGGGCGCGACCTCACCGAACTGGCCCGCCAGGGCAAGCTCGACCCCGTGATCGGGCGCACGGCCGAGATCGAGCGCGTCATCCAGATCCTGTCGCGCCGGCAGAAGAACAACCCGGTGCTCCTCGGCGAGGCCGGGGTCGGCAAGACGGCCATCGTGGAAGGGCTCGCGCAACTGGTCATCGACCAGAACGTGCCGGAGCTGCTCCGCGACAAGCGCATCGTCGTGCTCGACCTCGCGATGATGGTCGCCGGGACCAAGTACCGCGGGCAGTTCGAGGAGCGCATCAAGGCGGTGATGAACGAGGTGCGCCGCGCGAAGAACACCATGCTGTTCATCGACGAGTTGCACACGCTCGTCGGCGCGGGCGGGGCCGAGGGCGCCATCGACGCCTCCAACGTGCTGAAGCCGGCGCTGGCGCGCGGCGAGATCCAGTGCATCGGCGCGACCACGCTCGACGAGTACCGCAAGTACATCGAGAAGGACGCGGCCCTGGCCCGCCGGTTCCAGGCGATCATCGTGAACCCGCCGTCGATGGCGGAAACGGTAGAGATCCTCAAGGGCCTGCGCGACCGCTACGAGGCGCACCACCGGGTCCAGATCACCGACGCCGCGCTCAAGCACGCGGTCGAACTGTCCGAGCGCTACATCACCGGCCACTGCCTGCCGGACAAGGCCATCGACGTGATCGACGAGGCCGGCGCGCGGGTGCGGCTGAAGGGCATGACCCGGCCGCCGGACCTCAAGGAACTCGACGAGAAGATCGAGAAGCTGAACCAGGAAAAAGAAGCCGCGGTCATGGACCAGGACTTCGAGCGCGCGGCGAGCCTGCGCGACCAGTCCGAGAAGCTCCGCAAGGAAAAGGAAACCACGCACAAGCAGTGGCGCGAGAAGGCCAAGGAAACCGACGGCGTGGTGGACGAAGAGGTGATCGCCGAGGTGGTCAGCAAGATGACCGGTGTGCCGCTCCGCAAGGTCGGCGAGGACGAGACGCGGCGGCTCCTCAACATGGAGGCCGAGCTGCACACGGCCGTCATCAGCCAGAACGAGGCCATCCACTCGATCGCCAAGGCGGTGCGCAAGAGCCGGTCCGGGATGAAGGACCCGAAGCGGCCCATCGGGAGCTTCATCTTCGCCGGCCCGACCGGGGTGGGCAAGACGCTGCTCGCGAAGCAGCTCGCGAAGTTCATGTTCGGCGACGAAAACAACATCGTGCAGCTCGACATGTCCGAGTACATGGAGAAGCACAACGTGTCGCGGCTGGTCGGCGCCCCCCCGGGCTACATCGGGTACGAGGAGGGCGGCCAGCTCACCGAGAAGATCCGCCGTAAGCCGTACTCGGTGGTGCTGCTCGACGAAATCGAGAAGGCCCACCCGGACGTGTGGAACATGCTTCTCCAGATCATGGAAGAGGGCCGGCTGACCGACAACGTGGGCCGGGTGGTGGACTTCAAGAACACCATTCTCATCATGACCACGAACATCGGGGCCGAGACGATCGTGGACCAGGGCGACATGAACACGCCGTGGCTCCGCGGGGTTAAGAAGGACACCGAGACCAGCTACCAGGACATGCAGAAGAAGCTCAAGGGGAGGATGGAAAAGGAGTTCAAACCCGAGTTCCTGAACCGCCTCGACGAGATCATCGTGTTCCGCAAGCTGAACAACGACGACCTCAAGGCCATCGTGAACATGGAACTGCTGAAGGTCGCCAAGCGGCTGGGCGAGAAGGGCATCAAGTTGACCGTGACCGATGAGGCCAAGGAGTACCTGATCGACAAGGGCTCCAGCGTCGAGTATGGTGCGCGCCCGCTCCGCCGGGCCATCGAGCAGCACCTCGAGGACATGCTCGCCGAGGAGCTGCTCAAGGGCACGTTCCACGGGGCGGACACGCTGACCGTGAAGATCGTGGAGGAGAACGGCGAGAAGAAGCTCGGGTTCGATTCCCACGCGGTCGCACCCGCCGTCACCACCGGCCCCGCGTAAGGGCCCGGTGATCTGAAAACCCGAGGGCCACGCGCTTGCAGCGCGTGGCCCTCTTCTGTTATTGGTAAGGCATGTCGTCAATCACCAAAACGCCCCCGCCGGCGGTCCACTACCCCGACTCCGACGGTCAGCCGATGGCCGATAACACGCTCCAGTTCGAGTGGATCGTCACGCTCCAGGGCAACATCGACCTGATGTTCCGGGACCAGAAGGACGTGTTTGTCGCGGGCGACCACCTCATCTACCCCGTTGAGGGCAATGCGGACGTCCGCCAGGCGCCGGACGTGTACGTCGCGTTCGGGCGCCCCAAGGGGCACTGGGGTAGCTACAAGGTGTTCGAGGAAGACCACGTCTTCCCGCAAGTAATCTTCGAGGTCTGGTCGCCGGGTAACCGCTTCACCCAGATGGAAGACAAGCGGGACTTCTACGCCCGGTACGGAGCGGAAGAATACTACATCGTGTACCCGGAGTTCCCGGCCCACCTCGACGGTTGGTTGAGCAAGGGCGAGAAGCTCGAACGCGTTGAGAACATGAACGGGCACTTCAGCCCGCGGCTCGGTATCCGCTTCGAGTTGCAGCGCGGGAACATCGCGGTGTACCACCCGGACGGCCGACGGTTCCTGAGCTACGTCGATCTCGGCGCACTGCAACACGAAACTCAAACGCGAGCCGAAACCGCAGAGCAACACGCGGAAGAAGAGCGCCAGCGTGCGGAACAAGAACGGCTACGCGCGGAAGAGGCGCGACAAAAGGCCGAGCGACTCGCGGCGCGGCTCCGCGAACTCGGCATCGATCCCGATGCGGTGTGAGCGAGCGGAGTGTCATCTCACTCGGTAAACGGTGTACGCCGAATCGGAATGCACTTCTTCCAGATACTTTGCGGAAAGTGGCTGCGTGCGTGGCCAGATGACGTGCGTGATCCCCTCCGACTTCAACTGTTCGGGCCGTCCGGGCGCGTCCCATGCTCCCCCGACCGTAAGCGCCGAAGCGAACTTCATCCGGCGCTCCCACTCCTCCACTTCCGCCGCGGCATACGGCACCGACTTGAAATCGACGTAGATGCGCGCACCGGTCGCGAGCCGGAACCGTTGGAGGTCCACGGGAACCTGGTTCGTCCCCTCTTTCGCACGCGGGGGCGGCGCGAACGTGTTCGATACGGCCCCGCGGCCCGCGCCCACCTTCGGGAACGCGGTCGGGATCAGGTACACGTCGTCCGGCCCCGCGGTCGCATGCACGTAATCGTACAACTCGCGCTCATCGGCCCCGCGGTAACCGAGCCCCCCCACCGTCACAACGACCCCGCCCGCAACGAGCGCGACCAGCCCCGCGAGAGCGATTCGTGCGGCCCGTGTCCCGGGCGGCTTCCGCGCAAGCAGTTGCGCGATGATGACCGTCGTCGCGACCGGCACGAGTAGCACCGAGACGCGCCACGGAAACGCGAGCGCCAGTGAATCCTTCTGAAGAACGAGTTCCACACCCGTGATGAGTGCGCCCCCGAGCACCGCAACTGCGAGCGCGCGCCCAAAGGGGGCGCGCCGCGCGAGCAAGAGTCCGAACGTGAGCCACGCCAGTTGCACACCGGCCACCGGATCGAACCACCGCGCCGGCAGACAGTGGTGCGGGATTCGCGTGTGTGCGAGAACGTGCATCGCGCGATCGGTGTTCGAGCCGAACGGGTCGAATCGCCAAACGGTGAACGCGATCACCGGCACAACCACCGTCAGCGCGACCGACCCCGCCCCGATTCCTGCTCGTGTGCGCCCCTCGCGCAGCAACTCCAGCACGAACCCGAGCACAAGTAATCCGGCGGGCAGCAGATACGTGGAATGGAACCAGCAGGTGACTGCGGCCAGCGCGCACGCCAGGACCGGTCGGCCGTGTGCGAACGCGGCCAGCGCGAACACGAGCAACACTCCGAACGCCGACGGCTGAATTCCCGGCCCGAGCAGGTACTGGGCGGCGACGCCGGCTTGCAGGTACCACGGGTAGTCTACGCCCACTGTCTGAACCGAGAGCCACCGCAAAATGGCCGCGTGGGTTGCTGTGAAGAGTGCTGCGAAAGTGATTCGTGTGGCGCGGGTATCGGGGACGTTCGGCACGGTCGCCACCAGCCAGCGCACCGCCAGAAAGTACGCCATCAGGAGCACGAAGTACGCGGGCTGGAGCACCCACGGGTGAATCGCGCAGGCCCCCGCAACGAGCGCGGAGAAGAGCGGCGTCGGGTCACTGGTGGTGGCGAGCCAGTCGCGGGCGAGGTGCCCGTGTCCCGCGAGTGCCGCGCCGTGCAGGAGGTACTGGTTCTGGTTCGAGTAGTACAGCGGGGACTGCGTGTGTGCCACCGCGAACGCGATCGCGAGCAGGACGGCTTCAATCGTGCGGACGCGGCCGGTCGGCGCGGGAGCGGGTGGAGGCATGCGTTCGTTTTACGAAGCCGTGTCAGGAAACGGTGAAGGCGCCGCGCCCAGAAAAGAGGCCGGCCCTATTTACAACGCGGAGGGAATTGGGGTGGCCTGCGAATGTTACACAAGTGCTAAATCGCCCCGAATTCTGATACCGACCCGCGCAACATTCGCGGGCCACTACCAGTTCCGAGACCGCGGCCCGCGAAAGTGGGGCCGCGTTTTGTTGCGGTGGTTTAAGCTGGTAGGCGGTCAATAGTCTTGTTTCTCCAGCCGCGTGAGCGCCTCCTTGAAGGCGGTCGCGCTGGGGTACCGGTCGGCCGGGTCGCGCGAGATGGACTTCAGGAGGATCGCCGAGAGCCGCTCGTCGACGTTCGGGTTCAGGTCTTTGGCCTCGCGGGGCAGGGTGTTGAGCCGGCGCCGGAACGTTTCCTCGCTCGACGGCGAGCGCTCCCACGGCAACTGACCGGTGAACACCTCGTAGGCCGTCACGCCGAGCGCGAACAGGTCCACCCGGTGGTCGGTCGCCTTCCGTTTGATGATTTCCGGCGCGAGGATGTCCGGCGTGCCCGTGCGGTTGCCGCTCACGCAGAACGCCGGCGTGTACGGGACGGTGAGGCCGAAGTCGATCAGCTTCAGCACGCCCTCCTTGTCCACCATCACGTTGCGCGTGCAGAGGTCGCGGTGGAGCCACTTGCTGTCGTGCATGTACTGGAGAGCGTTGCAGAGCTGGCTCAGAAAGTTGATGCGGTTGCCGGTCAGTTGCGGGGCGCGGGTCTCGACGAGGTAGTTCAGCCCCAACCCGTCCACCAACTCCATGACCAGGTACGGTTCGCCGTCGGTGGTGATCCCTTGCTCGTAGGTGCGCACGATGTTGTCGTGCTTGAGGGCCTCGCAGATCTCGCCCTCGTGCGGCTTCTTGAGCCCGATGAACCGTTCCTCGAACTTCTTGGTTTTGGCCTTGTCCAGGAGCTTCAGGCAGACGGTGCGCCCGAGTTCGCGGTCGTAGGCGCGGAACACCTTCGACATGCTCCCCTGTCCGGTGCGCCCGACGAGATCGAACCGCTTCGCGACGTTGATCTTCTTCAGCCCTTTTTTGGGGCTGCCGCCGCTTCTACCTTTGCCTTTGCCGAACAAGAAGTCGAGCACACCCACGGCGAACCCTCGGAGTCAGCGCGGAACGCGGAGCGCGAAACGCGGGGTGAAGGCGAATTGCGGAAAACCGCCCGGCGGACGTGATTAATTTTAACTCCGCGCTCCCGACTCCGCACCCCGCGCTACCGAATCTGGCAGTAGTCTACAATGCGGGCGACCTCCGTGCGCAGGTCCTTGCGGTGAACGATCCGGTCCACGAACCCGTGCTTCAGGAGAAACTCGCTCGTCTGGAAGTTCTCCGGCAACTCGACGCGCACGGTGTTCGTGATGACCCGCCGCCCGGCGAACCCGACCATCGCGCCCGGTTCGGCGAGCGTGATGTCGCCCTGGAGCGCCCAACTCGCCGCCACGCCGCCCATCGTCGGGTTGGTGAGGATGCACACGTAGAGCCCGCCCGCGGAGTCGTATCGCCCCAGCGCCGCGGAGATTTTCGCCATCTGCATGAGGGACAGAATCCCCTCCTGCATCCGGGCGCCGCCCCCGGAGCCGCTCACAAAGATCAGCGGCAACTTGAGTTCCGTCGCGCGCTCGGCGGCGCGGGTCAGCTTCTCGCCGACCACGCTGCCCATGCTCCCGGCCATGAACGCGAAGTCGGTGATGCCGAGGACGACCGGGCGCCCGCGGATGAAGCCCTTGCCGGTGACGGCCGCGTCGGGCATCCCGGTCTTCTTCTGCTCATCGGCGAGGCGCTGGTGGTACGGGAGGCGGTCCACGAAGTAGAGCGGGTCGCACGGGCGCAGGTCGGTGTCCCACTCCTCGAAGGTGCCCTCGTCGAGCAGTTGCGCGACGCGGTCCTTCGCGGGCATGGTGAAGTGGTGGTCGCAGTCCGGGCACACGTGGTGCCGGGCCACAACTTCCTTCTTGTACACCGTGGTTTTGCAGTTCGTACACCGGATCCACAGGCCTTCCGGTACGCCCCGCTTCGGCCGCTCCGTCGCCATGCGTTCCACCCCTGCCTCCTTCGAGGAAATTCTAAATAACCAAGCACGAAACCCGAAACAAATGGAAACCAGACAACCTGATTGTTTTCTTTCGGATTTCGTGCTTCGGGTTTTGAATTTTCCAGATTACTTATCGTCGATCTGGGCCAGACTCTGGAACTTCTTGCCCTCGACGTAGGCGAGGAACGCCCCGCCGCCGGTCGAGACGTGTGTCATCTTCTCGGCGAACCCGAACTGCTCGGCGGCCTCGGCCGTTTCGCCCCCGCCGACCACGGTGACGCCCGCGCTCGCGGCCATCGCCTCGGCGATGTACTGCGTGCCGCGCGAGAACGCGGTCTGCTCGAACCACCCCAGCGGGCCGTTCCAGATGACCGTGGCCGACTCTTTGATCTGCACTTTGTAGTGCTCGATCGTCTTGGGGCCGATGTCCACGCCCTCGAACCCCGCGGGGATCGCGCCCTCGCACACCTGCGTCTGGAGCAGGTCGTCGCTCTTCGCGGCGACGTAATCGACCGGCAGTGTGATCTTCTTGCCGACGAACGCGAGCAGCGGCTTGGCCGCCTCGATTTCTTCGTCGCCCACGCGCGTCGCGCCCACGTCCACGCCCTGCGCCTTGAGGAACGTGTACGTCATCTTCCCGCCGATGAGCAGGTGATCGACCTTCGCGAGGAGCGTGTTGATGAAGGCGATCTTGTCGGACACCTTCGCCCCGCCCATGATCCCGAGCACCGGGGGCTTCGGTTCGGTCATCAGGCCGTCGATGATCTCGAGTTCCTTCGCGACGAGCAGCCCGATCGCGCGCGGCTTGCCCGCGGCCTTCAGGTTCGCCGGGAGGCCCACCATCGACGTGTCTTTGTCGTTCTGGCAGGTGCCGAAGGCGTCGTTCACGTAGGCGTCGCCGAGCGCCGCGAGCGCGGCCGCGAACTCGGGATCGTTCTTCTGCTCGCGCGGATCGAACCGCAAGTTCTCGAGCAGCAGAACCCCGCCGGGCTTGAGTGCGGCGACCGCGGCCGTCACCGCCGGCCCGACCACGTCGCTCGCGGCCTTCGCCACCGGTACGGTGAGCAGTTCGCCGAACTTCGCGGCGACTTTATCCATCGTGAGGTTCTTGCGCTCGTCCGGCGTCGCCTTTTCCGGGCGCCCGAGGTGGCTCATCGCGATCACGCTCGCGCCGGCGTCGAGGAGGTGCCTGATGGTCGGCAGCGCGGCCCGGATGCGCCGGTCGTTCTTCACGGCCCCGGTCTTCTTGTCGAGCGGGACGTTGAAGTCCACGCGCACGAGTACCTTCTTGCCCTTCAGGTCGCCGAGGTCGTTCAGGGTCTTCTTGGCCATTGGAATCTCCGGGCGAACGGCCGGCGTGAGCCGGCTGGTGAGTGGCACCGGTCGGCTCACGCCGCAACCGGGGCGCTTGAACGAGTGAGAAAAACGGTCGGCACGAGTGGGCCGGTGGGGGGCACCGCAGGGGGCGCCCGGTTGTGCCACCGGCCGGCTCACGCCGACCGTTCGCCGCGGGCGCTTACGCCTTGGAAATCATGTGCTTGAGCAGGTCCACGCAGCGGTTGCTGTAGCCCCACTCGTTGTCGTACCACGAGACCAGCTTGAAGAACTTGTTGTTCAGCTCGATGCCGCTGCCGGCGTCGAAGATGCTGCTGGCCGGGTCGTGGATGAAGTCCGACGAGACGACGTCGTCAGCGGTATGCACGAGCACGCCCTTGAGGTACGTCTCGCTCGCGCGCTTCATCGCGTCGCTGATCTCCTGGTAGCTCGTCGCCTTCGTGGTCTTGACCGTGAGGTCGACCACGGAGACGGTCGGCGTGGGCACGCGGAAGGACATGCCGGTGAGCTTGCCCTTCACCTCCGGGCACACGAGCCCGACGGCCCGGGCCGCGCCGGTGGTGCTCGGGATGATGTTCACGGCCGCGGCGCGCCCGCCCTTCCAGTCCTTCTTCCCGCCGGGGCCGTCCACCGTCTTCTGGGTCGCGGTGTAGCTGTGGACGGTCGTCATCAGCCCCTCTTCGATCCCGAACCCCTCCTTGAGGAGCACGTGAACGAGCGGCGCGAGGCAGTTGGTGGTGCAGCTCGCGTTGGACACGATGTTGTGCTTGGCGGCGTCGTACTTGTCGTGGTTGACGCCCATCACGACCGTGATGTCTTCTTCCTGGGCCGGGGCCGAGATGATGACTTTCTTCGCGCCCGCGGTAATGTGCCCGCGCGCTTTGGCGGCCGCGGTCCACAGCCCGGTGCTCTCGATCACGTACTCGACGCCCAGGTCCTTCCAGGGGATCTGCTCGGGCGTGGCGCGCAGGCCGAGGGACTTGATCTCGTGCCCGTTCACGACGAGGGTGTCGTCCTCGGCCGCGCCCGCGGACTTCTTGCTGGACACTTCCGCGGCGAACCGGCCCTGGGTCGAATCGTACTTGAGCAGGTAGGCGAGGTTGTCCGCCGGCACGAGGTCGTTGACCGCGACCACGTCCACTTGTTTGCCCAACAGCCCCTGATCGACCAGCGCGCGGAACACGAGCCGCCCGATGCGCCCGAACCCGTTGATCCCGACCTTTACGGCCATCTCAGTTGTCTCCCGTTTTGCAAGTGTGTCCGGCGCTCGGTGCGGCATGGCGAGCCGCAGTGCCGGAGTCCGCGTTCACTAGTTACGGTATGGCTCGGCCGGGACGATTCCAGTGCCGCGCGGAGTTGTCGGGCGGTCGGAACGGGCGGTTGCGGAGCGTCGCGGTCCTTTGATCGTATTATTCATCCAATCTCCACACAGCCGCGGGCGCTTCATCGGGGAATCGAATTCATTATTGAATCGCTCCGCCGGCTTGAATCGCCGAACCGCACAGCCGGTTCGGCGCGTGTCGGGCGTTGAGCGCGTTTAATGATCGGGTCGCCGGTTCATCCGGCGACCCGATTTCGTTTCTGCGGATCGCGGCTCGGCCTCGCTCTTGTTTGGGGCTGCCACCGGCGTAGATCAACACAATTACCCTCACCCGGTGGCCCGTTGAGCCGCCGTTCGGAGTACACCCAATGTCGAAGGTCGTTCGTGTGGCCGTGACCGGTGCGGCCGGTCGCGTTTCCAGCAGTCTCATCGTGCGGCTCGCGTCCGGTGAAGTGTTCGGGCCGGAAACGAAAGTCGTCCTCCAGTTGCTCGAACTGCCGGCCGCGCTGAAGAACCTCGAAGGCGCGATGTACGAGCTCCAGGACTGCGGGTTCTCGACGCTCAAGGACGTCGTTATTACTGACGACGCGAACGTCGCGTTCAAGGACTGCAACTACGCACTGCTCGTGGGTGCTGCGCCGCGCGGACCGGGCGAACAGCGCAAGGATCTGATCCGCAAGAACGGCCCGATCTTCGTCGGGCAGGGGCAGGCCATCGCGAAGAATGCGGCCAGTGACGTGCGCGTCCTCGTGGTCGGCAACCCGTGTAACACGAACTGCCTCATCGCCTACAAGAACGGGCGGGACGTTCCCGCGGACCGCTGGCACGCGATGACCCGGCTCGATCACAACCGCGCCGTGTCCGCCCTCGCATCGAAGGCCGGCGTGACCAACGACGCGATCACCTGCGTCACGATTTGGGGTAACCACTCGAACACACAGTTCCCGGACTTCACCAACGCGAAGATCGGCGGCAAGCCCGCGACGAGCGTCATCACCGACCGCGCGTGGCTCGAAACCACCTTCGTCCCGAACACGCAGGACCGCGGGAAGTTCATCATCGACACGACGAAGGTGTCGTCGTCGTTCTCGGCCGCGAACGGGGCCATCGATCACATCAAGACCCTCGTTCGCGGTACCGCGGCGGGCGACTGGACCAGCGCCGCGATCGTCTCGAAGGGCGAGTACGGCATCCCCCCGGGGCTGGTGTTCGGCTACCCCTGCACGGCGGCCGGCGACAACAACTGGAAGGTCGTCGAGGGGCTGCAATTTGATGCGTTCGGCCAGGAGAAATTCAAGAAGACGCTGGACGAACTGCTCCAGGAACAAGAAGTGGTGAAGGATCTGCTCCCGTCCTAATGGGAGTAAATTCGGAACCCGAAGTACGAAATTCAAAAGTAAAGAAAGCCCTGCTTCTCTTTTGAATTTCGTGCTTCGGGTTCCGAATTTATTGTTTATGCAGATGCTTCTCGTCCACGGTCTCGGCCGCACTCCACTATCGCTCTTCGGACTGGCCGCCGCTCTGCGACGCGCCGGGCACCACACGCGGTTCTTCGGCTACCTACCGGCTCTCGAATCACTTCCGCGAATCGTTCGCCGGCTGACCGTGCGGTTACGGGCGATCGCGGCCCGAGGGGAACCGGTCGGGCTCGTCGGGCACTCGCTCGGCGGCTTGCTTCTGCGTGTGGCACTAACTGCGGTACCGGAACTGAAGGTCCATCATTTCGTGACGCTCGGCACTCCCGCGTCGGTACCGCGAATGGCAACTCTCGCCTGGCGGTGGTTCCCACTTTTCCGGCTCTACACCCGCGATTGCGGGCGGTTCCTCGGATCGGCGGAGGCGTTCGCGAAGCTCCCCGAACTGCGCGTGCCGTTCACGCTGATTGCCGGGACCGCCGGCCCGTGCGGGCGGTGGAGCCCGTTCGGGGCCGAGCCGAACGATGGGGTCGTGGCGGTAGCAGAAACGCGCGTGGCCGGCGCCGAACCGGAACTGGTTCCCGCAGTTCACACGCTCATCATGGACTCGGTTACTGTGCGCACGCGAATCTTGGCTATCATGGAGGGTGTGAGCGTTAATGCTCGTCCCCTCGTTCTGGAATCGTAGCCATGCCGTCCAACGCGAAGAACGTCCTCGGTGGCCCCCTTCAAACGTGTTCCATGAGCCCGCTCACCGGGTTCTACCGCGACGGGTGCTGCAACACCGGCGCGGAAGACGAGGGGCTCCACACCATTTGCTGCCAGGTCACGGCCGAGTTCCTCGCGCACCAGCAGCACATCGGCAACGACCTGAGCACGCCGTTTCCGGTGTACGGGTTCCCCGGGTTGCGCCCCGGCGACCGGTGGTGCGTGTGCATCACGCGGTGGAAGCAGTCGCTCGAAGCGGGGATGGCCTGCCCGGTCGTCCTCGAGGCCACGCACATGCACGCGCTCGAGTACGTCGATCTGGAAGAACTGCAACGGCACGCTGTTAGCATCGAACGGAAAACCTGAAGCCACGCGCGCTTCTAAAACCCTCGAGAGACCCAGCCAATGCAACTCGACGACGCCCCGGAAAGTAGCAACGTTACGGACAGTCGCGGGATGGGCGGGAAACTGGCCGTCGGTGGGGTCGGTGGCATCCTCGTCGTCATCCTGGGGCTGATTTTCGGTGTCGATCTCGGCGGGGGGCGGCAGGCCGTCGGCCCCAGCGCACCGCCGGACAAAGAGACACTCACGTTCACCCAGAAGGTGCTCGGTACCACCGAGGAAGTGTGGGACGACGAGTTCCACAAGATGGGGAAGCGCTACAAGAAGCCGCAACTGGAGTTGTTCAGCAACAGCGTCGATACGGGGTGCGGTCACGCGCCGTCCGCGGTCGGCCCGTTCTACTGCCCGGTCGACCAGAAGGTGTACATCGACCCGACGTTCTTTGAAGAACTCGAACGGAAGCTCGGCGGCTCCAAAGCGGACTTCTCGAAGGCGTATGTGATCGCCCACGAGGTCGGGCACCACGTTCAGCGCCTGTTGGGGTACCACGCCGATCCCAAAGACAACGACGGCTCTGTGCGCCTGGAACTTCAGGCGGATTACCTCGCCGGGGTGTGGGCGCACCACGGGCAGAAGAAGTTCAACTTCATCGAGCCCGGCGACGTGGACTCCGCGATCAAAACCGCCAACGCGATCGGCGACGACCGGCTGCAGAAGCGCTCGGGCGGCTTCGTTCACCCGGAGAAGTTCACGCACGGCACGTCCGCACAGCGAGTGAAGTGGTTCCAGGACGGGTTGAAGACCGGGGACGCGAGCAAAGGGAAGCTCGACCAGTTCTTCAAAGCGCGATCGTCAAAGGATCTGTGACTGTCGACGGTCAGCAAATCCGCCGCAGATAAACGCAGATAAACACGGATCGGACAAGAGATAAGCAAAGGCAGATTGGCCACAAAAAAGCACAAAGGGCACAAAAGCGAGCCAAGAGAACAGAAATCAGAGGTCAGAAGACAGAACCTCAAAAGTCGCTCTGTTCCGTTACTACTTTCTCGACTTGGTTTTCGGTCTTCTTTTGTGCCCTTTGTGCTTTTTTGTGGCCAATCTGCCTTTGGTCTTAATCCGCGTTCATCTGCGGCGGATTGCGTCTTCCCCCCGCTCTAAAAACGAAGACGGCCGGAGCTTTTGCCCCGGCCATCTTGCGTTACTGTGCAAGTTCACTTAGCTGACGAGTTCCTTGATCCAGTAGGAGCTGGTCTTCTCGTTCGGCTTTTCGCCGGCCACGTAGTAGGGGCGGCCGAGGTTGTCGCGGACGCTGGCGTTGGTTTCCGGTGTCGGGTCGATGCCGAGGGCGCGGTAGATCGTGCCGTAGACGTCGGTGATCGCCGTCGGGTTGTCGGTGGCTGCGGTGCCGTCCTTGTCGGTCGCACCGTAGGCGACGCCGCCCTTGATGTTACCGCCGCCGACGACCACGCTCCACGCACGCGGGTAGTGGTCGCGGCCGCCGTTCTGGTTGATGCGCGGGGTGCGCCCGAAGTCGCCCATCCACACCACCACGGTGTCCTTCAACCGGCCGCGCTGGGCCAGATCCTTCATCAGCGTACCCATGCCCTTGTCGAGCGTCGGGAGCGTGCGGGTGGCGAGGGCGTTGAAGATGCCGTTGTGCATGTCCCAACCGCCGAGGCTCACTTCGACGCAGGCGACGCCGGCTTCGACCAGCTTGCGGGCCAGGAGGCACCCGCGGCCGAAGTTGTTGGCGCCGGCCCCGGCCGCACCGTACTCTTCCTTCAGCTTCGTGTCGATCGCCTTGCCGTCGATTTCCTTTTCGAGGTTGAACACTTCCTTACGGGTCGAGACGACGAGGCTGAGGGCCTTTTCGTACACTTCTTTGTGGGCCTGGGCCGCGTCCATCACCGGCTTCTTGTCGGCGTGCTGAACGAGCCCGCCCTCGAGCCGCTCGAAGATCGCGGCGCGGCGGACGGTGCGGTCGTCGGCGACGGCGGAGGAGACGTTTTCCGGCGGTTGGCCCGGGTTCTGGACCGTGAACGGGGCGTACTTCATGCCGAGGAAGCCGGACCCGATTTGGGTGCCGCCCACGGAAATGAAGGCCGGGATGTCCGCGTTCTTGGCGGCTTCCGGGTCGAGGTTCTGGTGGTACGACAGGACCGAGCCGACGGAGGGGTAGTCGAGGATCGGGCTGCGCTGCTTGCCCGTGTTCATGATGAACGTGCCGCGGGCGTGGTCGCCTTCGAGCGAGTTCAGCGAGCGGATGATGGACAGGTTCTTGAACTGCTCGGCCACCTTCGGCATGTGCTCGGTGATCTCGATACCGCTGGCCGCGGTGGGCTTGGGCTTGTGCTCGCCCCCGTTCGGGCTGCCCGGCTTCATGTCCCAGAGGTCGATCGTCGACGGGCCGCCGCCCATCCACAGGACGATGAGGCTCTTTTGCTTCTTCTTGAGGTCCGCGGCGCGGGCCTTGAGACCGGCGAGGAACGAAAGGCCGGGAACGGCGACAGCGGCACCGGCCGCCGCGTGTGCCATGAAGTGCCGACGATCGGTGGTCCCGAACATGAATCGCTCCGATTTGAGCCGGTGGGTTCAACCCGGCAGGTGTGAAGAACGAGTGTATCCTGAAAGTTCGGCCCGTGCAAGCAGTTAGGAGTGATCGACGGGTGCCGCGAGCCGCTTCTTACATTCTGACGCGGGGCCGCTCCCGGAGTTCCCGAACACCCACGAAAAACTCCGAAATCGCCCGCTCTCCGAATCGGGCACGCGCACACGAGATCTTGAGTCGGACGGTCTACTCACACATCAGTGAGAGCTAACCCCATCGTTCCGGGGCGTTTGCGCTTCGTATCCGGGCCGATCCGCGTTCGGAACGGGTGAACTCTATTCGTGTCGGCGTCGGTAAATTCGCTTGTGAAGTGATTCTCGCGCGATCCTGTTCGGGTCGCAAAACGTCCCTGTAATCCGCCCGCCCGTTTCGGGTATTCGTAGTGTTGCCTGCCGTTTGGAGGAGCTTGATGGCCGTATCGGAAGAACCCGCTTCGCGACCGCGTGCCCCGTCCGCGAAAATCACGCGGGCCGAGTGGGGGCTGATTCTCGTTCTCGTCGCCATCCAGTTCACGCACATGGTGGACTTCGTCATCATCATGCCGCTCGGCGGCCGGTTGATGAGAGAACTGTCTCTTACGGAAGGGCAGTTCGCGCACATCGTGTCGGCTTATGCGTGGGCGGCGGGGATCGCGAGTTTGCTCGCGAGTTTCGTGATGGACCGGTTCGACCGGAAAACCGTTCTGCTCGCGATGTACGCCGGGTTCACCCTCAGCACGCTGTTTTGCGGTCTCGCCGCGGGGTACGAGTGGCTCCTGGTCTCGCGCACGCTGGCGGGGGCGTTCGGCGGAACGGCCGCGGTCGCGCTGATGTCCGTGATCGGGGACGTGTTCCCGCCCGAGAAGCGCGGTCGCGCGAGCGGGGCCGTGATCTCGTCGTTTGCGGTCGCGTCGATTGCGGGACTCCCGGCCGGGCTGATGCTCGCGGAGTGGTTCGGCCGGGGCGCGCCGTTCGTCGCGCTCGCGGGACTCAGCGGGCTCGTGTGGGTACTCGCCTGGGCGAAGTTACCACCCATCCGCGGGCACCTGACGGCTGCGCGCCCGAACCGCTGGGCCGAGTTCGGGGACGTTGTGAGCAACCGGGGCTACCTCGGTGCGTTCGCGTTCTCGTTCTTCCTGGTGCTGGGCACGTTCACGGTCGCGTCGTTCATCGGGCCGTACCTGACCGCGATCAACGGCTGGACGGAGGGGCAGCTCTCGCAAATTTATTTCGTAGCCGGTGTTTGCACGCTTCTCGGCATGACCGTTGTCGGCCGACTCGCGGACCGGGTTCCGCGACTCGGGTTGTTCCGCGTGCTCGGGAGTGCGGCCCTCGTGATGGCGATCGTGGTGACGAATCTGCCGCCCGGTCCGCTCTGGGTGGCCGTGGTCGTGATGAGCGGGTTCATGGTGGCCGCGGCCGGGCGCATGGTGCCGGTTCAGGCACTGCTCCTGGGAGTAGCTCAACCGAAGAACCGCGGCGCGTTCATGAGCGTGAACACGTCCGTTCAGCACGCGGCGACGGGGCTCGCTCCGCTGATCGCCGGCGCGCTCGTGACGATCAAGCCCGGAGTCGCGATCGGGTACCCGAATGTGGGATGGGTCGCAGCGGGTACGGCCGCGGTCTCGTTAGTGCTCGTGGGGCTGTTGAAACCGGCGCGAGCGGACAAGTCGCCGCTCGATGCGGTGACGCCGAAGGAGTTGGTGAGCGTTCCCGCCCCGGTTGCGACAGAAGAAGTCGTCGAGGTTATGAGTTAAGGCACCCGCAAGTCGCACCCGAACCCGGCTCATCGACGCGGAGAGTTTCTCCAGTTGTTGATGTGCCGGGTTCGTGCGTTTCGTATGGCCGTTTTCGGCTACGATTAGTCCGATTTCAGGCTCTGTAGCGAGCCGCGACCGCAAGGGAGCGGGGGCGCTTCCGCTCCCTTGCGGTCGCGGCTCGTCCAACCAGACGATCCTGAGACGAGCGAAGAAGTGGAACCATTTTTTCCGCTCGCGTCCAAGTCGCTGTTGCCGTCGATCAGGCCAAAGAAATCAGGTTTGCAGGGCCGTTCGTTTTCACACTTTGGACATCAGTTTAGTTAATCATCACCGCGCTACCGATAATTCACTGGCAGCCGCCCCGGGCACGCAATAACAATTTCGACACCGCTCTTTCGCGACACAAATTGCGATGCCAATGTCATTGCGCCCGGGGCGCGAGAGTGCGGGCGTATCTCACGACGGCCGCGTGGGGCGTTGCCGTCCTTCGGTTCCATGCTCCCTACTCGAGAGTGCATTTATGGATCGTCGCGAGTTGTTCGGTGCGCTGACCGCGCTGGGCGCGGGTCCCGTGTGTGGCGCGGTCGCGGAAGCGAGCGCGAAGGCCGACCACGGGGCGAAGGGCGAGGGGCCGATGTCCGCGCCGCACTTCCATTTCTGCGGCATTCACATGGCCAAGAACAACCCCAAACTCCAGTTCGTCACGCAGCACTATTGCGCTGCGCATACGGGCGGGTCGGAGGGGGACGTGTTCCAGTGTACGCTGTTCGACGGCACGGGTAAGAACGCGAAACTCGTCGGCGTCGAGTACCTCATTTCCGACGAAGCGTACCGCAAACTGCCGGACACCGAGAAGAAGTACTGGCACGCGCACACCTACGAAGTCCTCGGCGGCGGGCTCATCGCCCCGGGCATGTCGGCCGAAGACGAGATGAAGTTCATGAAGGTCGTCATCAAGACGTGGGGCAAGGCGTGGCACACGTGGCCCGACCCCTCCACCGCGGTGCCGACCGGCGAACCGCTCCTCATCTGGTCGCTGATGGGCGACGGGCAGGCGGACCCCAAGGTCGTTGCCCAGCGCGACAAGGAATTCAAAGTCGAGACCGATAAGATCCGCGAGGCGCGCATCAAGGAGTTCGGCCTGGACGTGCCGAGCGTGGCTTTGCCGAAGGACATGAACACCATCGGCCGGCAGTGGACGAACGAGGGCAAGGACGAGCCGAAGCCGAAGAAAAATTGACGGCGATCAAAGGCCCGGGCGAGATCATTCGTCCCGGGCGTCCCGTCTGAAGTGGTCGGGCGGGCCTCCGCCAACGAGACGTGGTTCAACTGGTCAGGTCGGAAGAAGCAGCCAAGAACCGCCGAACGAAGGGCATGGAGTTCACCCGCCCGGCCACGTAAGTGCGGCTTCGTTGGGTTACGAGCCGCGACCGCAAGGGAGCGGGCCGTGACTCCCGGTTGTGGTGCGACAACCGCTAGGAACTGGTTGTGCCTCCCGCTCCCTTGCGGTCGCGGCTCGTGAAAAACTGTTGTGCCTCCCGCTCCCTTGCGGTCGCGGCTCGTTTACCACAGTTCGACGATTACGAGATAAGACGATCAACCCAATTCGCTCTCGCGCAGGAGCGCGGCCATGTCGCGGTGGATGCGCCGGCGGATGAGGAACTCGTCCTCGTCGAGCCACGCGCGGACCGTGGCGCCGAGGGTGAACTCGTCCGTTACGACCGAGCGCACCACGGTGTCGATGAGCCGCAGCGGTTGCAGTGTGAAGTAGCAGTTCGTGGACCCGCCCACGGTGACGCGGTCGAGGCGCTGGAACAGTTCTTCGAGGCGCCCCAGCGCGATACCCGCCGGCGCGAACCCGAGGGCTTCCGCGTATGCCAGTGCCACCGCGGTGCGCTCCTGTCGGTCGTTCGGCGCGGCCAGGAACAGGTGCTCGCGGGCCGCGTTCAGGACGCGGTTGCCGGCCTCCTCGTCGCCCGCCGCGAACCACCCGATCGCCAACCCGACCCGTTCCGCCGTCACCGGTTGCGTTCCCCACTCCGCGCCGGCCGGGTCCAAGACGCGCATGAGCGCGTCCGCGTCCGCCACGAGCCCGAACTTGCGCGCGGCGCGGAACGCTCGGGGGGCCGCGGCAGTCGCGGCAGCGAGCAAGTGACCGGTCGCGGCGCCGCGCGCCAGATGGCGGAGCAGGGTACCGGTGGTTGCGGCCGGCGCGACCGCGAACGCGGTATCGAGCATCGACTTCTGGTAGCGCGCCACGGTCGCGGCGCGTTCGTCCTCGCGCCAGCGGCCCGTGCGCACCCACGCTTCCATCCAGTCGAGTGCCGTTGGGACGAGCGCGAGGAGCGGCTCGAGTACGGGCGGCTCCAGGTGCGCAGCGACTTCCAACAGCGCGAAGACGATGCGCGGAACGGTCGCGGTGGTCGGTTCCGCGCTCGCCACCGCGAGCAGTGCCCGGGCCTCGTCGTTGAGTTGGGCCGCGCTGGTGCGCGAACCGAATACTGATAGGCGCTCCCCGAGCCGGTCGGTTCCCCAGAGCGTTTTCAGCGCCAGCGCGGACCCGCGCACCCCGCCGAGGGGTTCCAGAATGCGGCAGTGCTCGCGCAGTCGATCGACGGCGTAGCGCGCGAGTTCGGGGAGCCGTTCCAGGCGCTCGTGCAGTTCCGGCGGGAGCCCCGACTTGGGTGCGCCGCCCTCGTGGGCGTCCTTGATCCGGTGAAGGAACAGGTCGCCGAGTAGTGCGTGTGTGGCCGGGTCCGCTTGGGGGCCGCTCGCACGGGTGAGGGCCTTTCGTGCGCGTGCGGACCAGTCCCGCGCGCGGGCGCGTTCGCCCAGCGCGCCGAGGCCCCAGGCGAGAAGGAACTGCGCGTACACCGCGGTCGCGTCCGTTTCGGCTTCCAGCCCGGTCCACGCGAACCGGCCCCCGCCCGTGTGTCGCTGCACCCAGGCCAGCACCGGCTCCTTGACGCGCGTGAGCCACTCGCGGGCCGTCTTGAACCGTTCCGCGCTGGCCGGTCCGCGAAAGCGCAAGAACGAGGGTTCGTCCAGGTCCAAGCCGGGGCCGCGATCGTGTAACCGGGCCACGAGCCGGTCGCGCCAGCGCGCGAGACCGAGTACGTCGCCGTCGCACGATCGCGCCACCGCGATCCGGGCCAACCACGCGCCGCGAACGGGAATGTCGTCGAAGTGCTGGTCCAGCACCGCGAGCACGCGGGGAAGGGCCGCGACGAAGTCCGGCGGGGGAGTCGGTTGGAACCCGGCGCTCGCCGCCAGCGCCGCGACCACGCGCCCGGTGCCGGGGCGCCCCGGTTCGGCGAGCCACCGGTCCAGTCCGACCGTGCGGTCGCCGCGCTTCACCGCGTGGCACTCCGATTCCGCCCACTGCTCGAGCCACTCCGCGGGCGGCGCGGCGCACTCCCAGGTCGCGTTCACCCAGCACACGGCCGCGTCGAGCGCCTGCCCGGTCGCGCCGTACACGCCGGCGAGTTCGGCCCAGCGCGCGGCCCGCTCGTCCGGGCCGAGTTTCGGGAAGTCCGTGAGTAACCGGCTCTCCAGGTCGTGGCGCCGGGCCGCGCGGTCGTGCCCGTGCAACAGCGCGTCCGCGGAACTGAGCTTCCGCTCGACGCGCTCGCCCTGCGGTTCGGTGGGGCGCGCCTTCCGATCGTCCCGGCGCGCGGCCCTCGGGTCGGGCGCCGGCGCCCCCGCTTCGGCCGACTCGTGTGCGCTCCGCCCGCGCAACCACTTCACCATGAGGCCGACCGATTTCGCGACCCAACTCGGCTCCTCTTCGGCGGGCAGGGCGGGGTACTCGTCCGTTGACTCTTCGACTTCCGGCTCCGGTTCGGCGACCGGTTCGACCCGGAGCGCGAACTTCGAGAACGGGAACGGGTCCGCGGGGATTCGCAGTGCCGCGAGCGCCGTACCCGCGGGCGCCGCGTACTCGATCTGTTCGCTCACCGGGCGGAAGGCCGCGACCGCGACCGCGTGGACCGCGAACTCGTTGCGCCCGTGCGGTTCGAGCCAGGTAAGGTGCTCGGCGGCGAGCCGCAACTCGCGCACGAGTTCCGTGGTGCGGACCCGGGGGCGCAGCGCGTAGCCGGTGGGTACGAACAGCGCCGGCACCCGCGGGTCCGCACCGAACCCGTCAGCGGACACGGGCAGCGCCGTGGCGTCGTCTTCGGGCGTGCGCCGAACGAGCACGCGCGTTTCTGTTCCGAGTTGAGTCGTCGCAACATGGAACCGGCGGAGCAGGCGCTCGTCGGCGTTGCGGCAGAACTCGCGGAAGCCCTCTTGCTCTGGCGGTGCGAGTACCCAGAGCGATTCGCTCACGGGCGCGTTGCAGCGCGAGAGCCGGAAGCGGACCTCGACCCGCGCGGCGGATTTCGGTGCCGCGGTGGGGCACGTTTTGGTGGTGAGAGCGAATTCGTCATCGACGGGGAGCGGTACGGGCGCTGCGACCGCGGTCGCGCCGCGCTCGGGATCGCACAGCAGCACGCACCCGGCCGGAACCGTGAGGTGCCCCGCGAGCGGGTGCTCCCACCCCCGCGCGGTCCACACGTCGGGTGACTGTTGTCGGTACGCGCGGACCGGCGCGCCCGGCTCCTCGGCCCAGAGCAGAACGGCGAGCGGCGGCGCGGGAACTGTGACCCACGCGCGGCCCGTGTGCGGCTCGGGGAGCAAGTGAACACCGGTCGGCCCCGCGCGCAGGCGCCGAAGGCGCCCGACGAACGCCGCGAGTAGCTTGTCCGGCACATCGAACAGGACCGGCCCGGGACCGGGAGCGGCTTTACGGAGCGGGAGCAGTTCGGCCCAGGAGCGGGTCGTTTGTGTGGGCGCGCCGGGGGTGCCGAGCGCGATCACTCCGAGGCGCCCGAGCGCGGTGATCGTTTCGCGGGGTAAAAGTTCGTCCAGTTCGATCCAGATGTGGGGCGCGTCCACCCGGGCCCGCACCGGCGCTGACGTGAGCGCGACCGGCACGAGCCCGCTGGCGAGCGCGAGCCGGAGGGCGTCCAGGTTCGGGAAGAACAGTGCGGGCATGTCCGAAGTGTAGTGCCCGCAGACGGGAAATCCGAAATTCAAAGTACGAAACACGAAAGAAGGCCGGTCGAATCCGTGCGATTGACGGTAACTTCTTTCGGATTTCGCGATTGGGATTTCGAGTTTCTAGCGGTTCGCCGTCACAGGTTGCTCTTCAGCAGGTTCCG
Organism: Gemmata palustris; assembly: GCF_017939745.1. Classification (NCBI taxonomy): domain Bacteria; kingdom Pseudomonadati; phylum Planctomycetota; class Planctomycetia; order Gemmatales; family Gemmataceae; genus Gemmata; species Gemmata palustris. The sequence goes on from NZ_JAGKQQ010000001.1 coordinate 8,024,970, forward strand.
CTTCATGTCCGCGTGGATGCGGCGGCGGACCAGGTACTCGTCGTCGTCGAGCCACCGGCGCCCGGACGGGCCGAGGGCCGCGTCGTCGTTCACCACGGCCCGGATCACGTCCTCCACGAGGTTCAGGTGGAACCGCGAGTAGTATTGCGCGGTCGTCCACGTGTTCGTGATCTTCGCCGGCGACATCCGCTTGAACAACTCGACCATCCGCACCAGTGCGCTCTCGGCCTGCCCCTGGCCCAGCGCGGTGACATAGGCCCGGGCCAGTTCGGTGTAGTCCTTGGGCTGGAGCGAGACCGCGTTCGAGTTGAGCAACTCGTTCCGCGCCGCTTCCAGGATCGGGTTCGCCCGGTCCTGGCGGCCGAAATGGAGCCACCCGCCGGCCAGGTTGAGGAGCGTCTGGAGCACTGCGGCCCACGTTTCCGGCTTGGCCTGGTGCTTCTTCCTCAGTTCCTCGGTGGACGCGCCGCCCAGAACCTCGCTGTGGAGCTTCGTCAGGAACCGGTCGATCTCGTTCGACAGCCCGAGCTTCTTGAGGCTCCGCATACACTGGCCCGCGACCACGTTAATGAGCTTGAACCGCATGTCCTGCGGCTTCGTGTGGACGAGCGCGGTGAAGTCGTCCACGAGTTTCTTCACAATGTCTTCGCGGGCGAAGTGCCCGGCCTGGAACATCGCGCGTTCGAGCAGCTCACCTTGTTTTTTGGGCATGTCGGGCGATTCGTTCGCCCCGCCGGTGCCCTGGAGCGCGGCCGGTACCAGCGCGAGCAGTTCGACGGTGAACGCTTCACTGACGCGCGCCGCGAGCGGGAGCGCTTCGTGCAGAACGTGGAACTGCACTTCCTTGATCGGCTTCCCGGTCACGCCGTCCTTGTACAGTTTGCGAACGCGCTCCGCGAGCTTGTTCGGGTCGCGGATCGTGTGCAATTCGGCCAGCGCCTTCTTCGTGTCGTCACTGTGCTTGGTCCAGTCGGCATACGGGTCCGGTTTCTCGTGCGGCTCCATGATGCGGGACTGCTCGCGCATCCGATCGACCACGTACTTCGCCAGCTTGTACGGGTTGTTCACCGGGCCGGAGCCGAGCTTCTTGGTGATCTCTTCCAGATCGTCGAGCACCTCGGGGGCCATTTGTCCCGTGTGCGGTTTGCCGGCCAGAACCTGTTCGATGCGGTACCGGAACGCCTTGAACAAGAAGTTGCGGACGATGGCCCCCGTAACGGCTTGTTCGGACTGCGGGTTGGTGCTGACCGGGACCGGCCCCTCCATCACCTTGCGCGCGTCGTCGAGGAGCTTCTTTGCCTGCGTCGTCTCGCCGAGCTTCGCCACCGCGAACGCGAACAGCAGGTCCACGAGCGGGTGGTTCGCCTTGAGGTGCTCGTTCTTCTGCACCGCGGCGGAGTCGTCGATCCACTTGCGGATCGTGGTGTGCAGCTCCATCGACTTGTCGCGCACCACGCGCATGCGCTCGGAGTCCTTCACCCCGGCCACGCGGAGGAAGTACGGCAGGTCGCGCTCGGCCTGGAGCCCCTGCTCGAGCAGCCGCTTCAGGAGCCGGTCGCGGACCCGGGCGAGCCCCAGCACGTCCGCACCGGAGAGCTGCGCGAGGCGGAAGCCCGCGAGCCACACGGCCCGGACCGGGAGCGAACTGTCGTGCGTCTCGAGGTAGTTCTGGACCGCGGGGAGCCGGGCGAGGAGCCACGGCGGGACCGGCTGTTGCGACGCGAGCCACAGGAACGCCGACACCACCGCGCGCGACTCGGCCAGCCCCGACCCCGTGTGGTGCAGGAGCTTGTCGAACTCGTCGGCCTTGATGGTCGCCCCGGCGCTCGGGAGCTCGCTCCGCACCCACCCCGCGAGCCACGCCGGGGGCAGCGGGTCCGCGTCCCACAGGGCGTCGAGCCAACAAATGGCCGCGTCCATCGGCTCTTTGGCGCCCGAATAGGCGGCCGCGAGTTCGGGCCAAATCGCCTGGCGCTCGGGGCCATCAAGCGGGCCTTCGAGCGCGAGGAACTGAGTTTCCAGTTCCGTGGCCTTGAGCTTCCACTCGTTCGGCTTCTTCACCTCTTCAACGGGCGGCAGGAACTCCGCGGACGTTGTGGGCTTACCGCCCGCGGGCTTGCCCTTCGCGCCGGCTTTGGGTGCGGTGCCGACGCCCTTCGGCGCCTTCACGTCGTCGTCCTTCTCCTTCGGGTCTTTGTCGCCCTTGTCCGGCTTGTTCTTCGGGCCGCCCACGTCCTTGCACACGAAGTGATCGAAGTCGAACCGCGTCGCCTCGATCCACGCGGCGAGCGCCTGCTGTTCCGCCTCGATGACGTAATCGACCCAGTCCTCGATCGAGCGGAACGCGGCGTCCGGGATGAACTCCGGCGTGAACCCGCTCTTGTCGTCGGGGTAGAGCCACACGACCTGATCGGCGTCGTCGGCGAGGAGCTTGCGCACCGCGTCGCGCCGGAGCGTGGGGTGGAGCCGCTTGCCGACCGGGAGGAACAGGTTCGGCAGCTTCCAGAACGGCTTGAACGCGAGCGCGTGGTCGAGCGCGAGGACCGGGGGCGTGAGCTTCGACGGGCGCACGCGGAGCACGACCGTGCGCGTGCCCTGTGCGTCGGTCGCGACCGCGAACATGAGGCGCTGGAGCAAGCGGTCGTCGGAGTCGCGCACGAGCGTATCGAGCTGCTCGACGGCGTTCTCCCGCAGCACCCACAGCTCCGCCGTGTCGCTCGCGTTCCCGCCGGTGAGCTTCAGCGGGACGGACATCTTCTTGGGCGCTTTGGTCTCGGTCCACCCCACCGGCGCCGTCGGCAGTTTGAACTGCATGATGTCGTAAACGTCCTGGAACGGGGCCTCGTCCAGGTAGAGCCACTCGCGCGGTTCGCGGATCAGAAGCAGTTGCTTATCGGACACGCGGAGTTGCTGTGCGAGCGGGAGCGTGTGCCCGACTTCGACCCACACCCGCGGCGCGCGCTCCAGGTAGGCGCGGATCGTGCCCGCGGTGCCGGACGAGCTACTGTCGACCGCGCGGAGCAGGGTGTAGTACGGCGGGCCGATGACGCGGAGCAACACCCGCTTGCTCTCGCCGTCGCCGTCCGTCGCGAACCACCGGAACCCCTGCCGGTCGTTGCCCAGGCGCAGCATTTCGGAGACGAGCGTGGGCAGGTCTTCCGCCTTCTCCAGCTCGAAGAGCACGGGGGCCTGGTTCGAGACGGTGGGCGCGATCGGGTCGCGCGTGACCGGGAGCAACTGCGGCCAGCAGGTGATCTCTTGCGGATTATCGGAGGCGTGGCGCTTCGATCCCTTCACGCCGATGCGGTCCAGGTTCTTGGTGACCGTGCGCGTGAGGTTCGCGGTCGATTCGACGTAGATCTTGCCCTGGTCGTCGAAGCTCACGGCCGCGGGCGCGAGGGTGACGTCCGCGGGCACGATGCCGCTCGTGAGGGCGAGGCGAACCGTGTCGAGATCGGGGAACAGCAGGATCATGGGTTCAACTGCGAAAAGGGCTGTGCTTGAGTTTGAGTGCGAGTACGTTTGGCGATAGCCGGTCGGGTGTTCGAGCTCCACCAGCGAGCAATTGCAGCAGGTATTTGCGAACGGCGCGGCGTAAGCCCGCCGGTTAAGCATCAACCCACATTTGCTTTTCCACCAAGTCGTTCACCGGATTTGGTAGCTCTACCGGCGGGCTTACGCCGCCGTTCGCCCGGCTTGCTCTTCACCACGGGACTCCCCGGCGGAGCGAACTACGAGCCCTTGTTACCGGCCTTTTGTTTTTCCGGCTCGTTGGGCTGGCTCACCGGGCCGGCCGGTTGCGCTTCGCTCTCGCGCTCGACGATGATCTCGCCCATGTCTTCGGGCTTGATGCCCTTGCCGATGAGCTTCTCAACCAGCGCGCGGTGCATCTGCTCGTGCTCGATTGGCAGCGCGTCCGGGTCGGAGTCGAGCTTGATGATGATGTTCTGCTTGCCGGTGTTCGGGTCGCGGCGGAGCATGATAATCATTTCGGCCATCGAAACGCCTTTGTGTTGAGTGCTCGGTTTCGGTCAGGCGCTCTCGCGCTCGATGATGATCTCGCCCATGTCCTCGGGCTTAACTCCCTTGTCGATGAGTTTCTCGACAAGGGTGCGGTGCATCTGCTCGTGCTCAATCGGCGTCGCAGGGAACTCGACTACGATGATTAAATCGATCTTCCCCGTAGTCGGATTTCGCCGCTCGCGGATCTCCATTTTGCCCCCCCCACCAGCCGGCTCACACCGGCCGTTCGCCACGAGCGTTAGTCGTCTTTCTTCTTCGCGGGCTTCTTCTCGCCGCTCGCTTCGGTCGTGGTCCCGGCGCCGGTGCCGAGCTTCACTTCCGGGCCGGGCGCGCCCACGTCCTTCGGGTACTTCGCCCGCAACTCTTCGATGATTTCCTTCGTCCGGTCGCCCTCGATCGTCTTCTTCTCCGTCAGCTCGTCGCGGATCTTCAGGAGGTCCGCCTTGTGCTTGGTGAGGATCGCCGCGGCGCGGGCTTGGGCTTCGACGATGAGCGTGTTCACCTGTCGGTCGATCGCTTCGGCCATTGAGCCGGAGAGCACCTGCCGGTCGCCCTTGTGGTCGCGGAACGACCGCAGCGGGGCCGCGAGGTTCGACATCCCGCACACCTCGACGATGTACTCCGCGAACATCGACGCCCGCGACAGGTCCGAGTTCGCTGCACCCATCCCGCTGGCGCCCGTGGACACGTCGCCGACGAGCAACCGCTCCGCCTCGATCCCGCCGTACAGCACCGTGATCTGGTCGAGCATCTCGTTGCGGCTCATACCGATCCGGTTCTTCTCGTGCTTGAACTGCGTGAAGAACGGCGCCCACGGCATGTCGCTCTGGATCGTCACCTTCTCGGGCTGCTGGTGGTGCTCGCAGAAGATGGACACGAGGAAGTGCCCGGCCTCGTGTGTGGCCACGACGGGTAGATCCTTCTCGTGAACCTCCACCTTCTCATCGAACTCGGTGATCGCTTTTTCGATCAGTTTGGGCGTCGTTTCGCCGGTAATGTTTTCGCGCATCCGCAGGCGCGCCACCGATCGGCACAGGGCGTTCAGGTGGTCGCCGCTGAACGCGGTGCCGGTCGGCGTCATGTACCGGTTGCCGGTGCGGTTGATCGCGTACTCCATCGCCTCTTCGGTGAACTGGAGCTTCATCTTCTTGTTGTAGATCTCGAAGATCGCGCGGCGGTCGTCGTCGTCCGGGTACGGGATGTGGATGTGGAACTCGAACCGGCCGGGGCGGAGCAGGGCGGGGTCGAGCGACTCCACGAAGTTGGTCGTGCCCACGATGAACACGAGTTCGTCCTTGTGGAACCCGTCCATTTCGGTGAGCAGTTGGTTCACCATCGAGTGCTCGACGCCGCTGCCGGTGTACGTCCCGCGTGCGGTGGCGAACGAATCGATTTCGTCGAACACGATGATCGACGGCGCCGATTGCCGGGCCTTGTGGAAGATCTGGCGCAGGTTCTCTTCCGATTCGCCGACCCACTTCGACTTCAGTTCCGGGCCGGACACGATGGTGATCGCGGCGCCGATGCTCGCGGCGATGGCCTTCGCGAAGTAGGTCTTACCGGTACCCGGTGGCCCCCAGAAGATCATGCCGCGCGGAATGAGCTCTTCGAGGCGCGAGACCTCTTCGGGGTCCGTGGCGCGGTCGCGCTTCGAGAGCGTGTCGAGGATTTCGCTCTTGAGCTTCGCCTTCACCTTCACGTAGCCGCCGATGTCCTTGTCCAGATCGACGGACGGGATCTCCATGTTCCCGCTGAGCGTCGATTGCCGCACCTGCGCGTAGGCGCGCTTCGGGTCGGCGGGGTAGTCCTCGCCCTCGAGCGTGGAGAGCAGCCGGCGCAGGCGCACCGCGTTCACGCCGGAGACGTACTTGTAGAGCTGCCACGGCGAGAAGTCCTTGCCGAACTTGCGGCTCTCCTTCTGCGTGATGAGGTGGCGCAACCGGTTCCGCGAGGTGCCGAGGATGCTCAGCCAGTGCGGGAACAGGTTCTCGATCACCTTCGGCAGCGAGAACGACGGGTCTTTGAACCCGAGCCACACGAGTTCGGGGTTCTCGTACAGGAGCGGAATCACCTCGCGCGCTTCGCTCGTGAGCCCGCCCTGGCTGGTGGTGAGCAGGTCCAGGTGCGGAAGCACAACGACTCGGCGCTCGGTGGCGCCGCGGACGGCGTCGCGCAGTTGCCCGATCATGGTCCCGATGAGGCCCATTGGCATCGCGCCCTGTTGCGGGTCGCGCTGCCGGCCGTCGAGGTAGATGCACTGGAGCTTGGCCTGGCGCAGCCGGTCACGCACATTCATGAACAGGTACGGCGCGAGTTCCTTGTCGCACTCGATGAGCGTGGGCAGCCCGCGGATGAGCTTGCTGGCCACCTCCGCGAGTTCCTGGCTGTACGCTGCCTCGACTGCTTCGCCCGGCGTGAGCGAGGTGGGCAGGTCTTTTTCGGTGATCGTGATGCTCATGTGTCGCGGGGGTCAGGATTCGGAGTCTTAAAGGTCACAGGGCTTCCGCCCTGTGCTACAACAGCCGGCCCTCCGGGCGGAAGACAGCGCGGCTTTCTCTTCGCCCCGGAGGGGCCGGCTTCCGTAGCACAGGGCGGAAGCCCTGTGGCACCGACCGTAAGGTTCACACTTCGACCTTGATCGTGAGCGAACCGCTCTCGGGGTCTTCGCTGATTTCCTTCACGGTGCCCATCTGTTGGGCCTTCTGCTTGAGCGCGTCGCGGGTCACCTGGTTGACCACTTCGGAGATTTCGGGCTGGAGCTCCTGGAGGTGCTTTTCCAGCGCCTCGGTCGCCTTGCCCTGGAGCCGCGACTGCTCCTGGTCGAACTTCTTGTCGAGGTCTTGCTTGAGCTGGTCCTTGACCTTCTCGCGGAGGTTCTTTTCGTTCGGCCCGACGTCGTTGAAGCCGGTGGCCTCGCGCTTCACTTCCTGGTTGATCGTTTCTTCGGTCTCGGCCTTGACCGAAACCTCACCGGTGCAGGGGTCGATCTTCACCGTCAGCTCGCCGTCCTTGCGGGTCATCGTGCCGTCGTCTTGTTCTTCAAACCCGCGCTTCTTGAGCTCCTCTTTGAGGAGCGTGGCCATGTCTTCGGGCGGCAGGATTTCGAGGATCTCGAGTTCCGTGCAGATCTCGTCCCCGGCCTTGAGATTGCGGGTCTCGGATTCTTTCACGGTAATGCGGTACGCGCGGCTCATGGTTACTCCTGTAGGGTGGGTCGTGCCCACCATTCGGGTCGGTGCCGGTGGTGGACGCTGCCCACCCTACGAAAGCGTCGTTCGGAACGGATATCGGCTCTCGATTAGCCGGGGCTACCTTCGGGGTTTTCGCCGCCCGAGGCTGTGCCGCCCGCTCCGGGCTGTCCGGCCACGGGACCGCGGAGCGGTTCGAGCATTTCGACCGCGGCGCGAGCGCGGGCGGCGACGCGATCGCCGTTGGCCGCCTCCCAGTCCGCCTTCCACATCTGACTGGCCTGGTAGTCGTCGTCAAAATACCCGACGAACCGGGCACGCTCCTGCCAGGTTTCCAGAACTTCCATCTGGCGCGGGAGTGCGAGCGCGGCACGCTGCGTCTCCAGGCGGTCGGCGAGGCGCTGCGGGCCGCTCCCCTGTAACCCGCCCGTCCAGAACACCGGCGTTAAATCAGACTGAAGCACCTGTGCATTGGTTCGCAAGACGAACCGCGCGAGGTCCGTTCGGCGCGCGACTTCCGCTGCTTGGACGAACCCCCGCAGGGCCGCAAATTCGGCTTGTCCCTGGTGCCGCATCTTCTTCCAGTCGCCGATCTGTCCTTTGTCGCGTTCCGATTTCACCCAGCGGTGCGTGAGGTGCGTTTGCATGCACTCCAGAAGCACCGCGCTCAGTCCCGTAAACATCGGGGCGAAATCGGGCGGTTGCGGCTTGGTGCTCTCCGGGTCGGCCGCGTCTTGCGGGGCAATGAGCCAGCAAAACGGGTTCCGCGCGAACGTGTCCTTGCGCCGCAGGACCGTGAGCACGTCCGGGTCCGACCGCATCGCGTCGAACGCCAGCGCGAAGAACAACTCGTCGGTTGGTGTGAGCGCTTTCGGTGCCGCGTCCCACATCAGTTTCGTTTCATGGACCTTTTCGGCCGTCAGCCAGAACAGGAAATCGAACACCGGGCGCGAGAACTGGAGCGTCCGCTCGTCGAGCGGGATGCGGTCCCAGACGCGCCCGGCGACGGGGGCGTGGGTCCGCAAGTATTTGTCGTTCCGCCAACCGCCGGCGCGCGTCAGGAACAGCACCAGAGCTTTGCCCAGCGTGTCCTTCACCAGATCGACCGCGCCGCCGCTGATGCAGTCCGGTTTGGTGGTCGCGGTGCGAACGAGTTGCAGACCCTGATCGGCCGGGAAATGCCCGACGAGGAACCGCAGGATGCGGAGCAGGTTGAACTCGAACTTCGACACCTGCCGCGGCCCGTCCGGTTCCGGCGGTCGAGACGGTGGGGGCGCAGCGCGCGTCATTTGGCGTCGGTCTCGTGCGTGGTGCTTTTCGTCTCAGGGGCGATCGGGAGCGGGACCGGTTTTTTGCGTCTCCAACCCTTCCACAAGCCTACAGCATTCGCGGCCGGAAAGCCATTCACGCTGATCTCGCGCCCGACGACGCGGATCTCCAGTGTGTTCTTCGTCCGCCACTGTTCGTCGTAGGAGTACCGCGGCGTCAAGAAGTGGATGCGCTGGTTGCGGGAACCGATCCACCGGCGCTCCGTATCGGGCTCTTCGCGGAGATACGGGCCGTCCACGAGAATGTCCGTCAGGCCGATCAACTCCACGATGTCCGGATCGGCCTTTTCCCGCAATTCTTCGATGGTGAATCCGCTAAAAATCATGACGGACAATCCGAGCTCGCGAGAGGCTTGTGCGAGTGCGAGAGCCGCGGGCGCGTGAGCGGTGGGTTCGCCGCCGAGCAGCGTGATTCCCTCAATGCCGCTTTCGTCGCGTGCTTTTTGAATCGACGCGGTCATTTCACGGAGCGTTTTCGTTGCGCCACCCTTAAACGACAGGAACTCCGGGTTGCAGCACCCGGGGCAACGCAGCGGGCACCCCTGGAACCACAGCGCGAACCGCTTGCCCGGTCCTTCGGCTTCGGTGCAGGGTACCACTTGGGCGATCTGCATCGTCAGGTCTTCCGCGGTGCCGGTCATCGCGTGTTGGTCGCTCCAAAAGGGTTGCGGCATTATACCCGCTGGGCGATGCGCACAACCCCTGATTTGCGTTCGCCATCCTCAATCTGAATGGTACGATCCACGAACTTCCGCACGGTTTCCACGTTGGTTGTCAGGTGCCGCGTGATTTCCGAGGTGCGGTACTCACTGGCGTCGTCACTGAACGCGAGCGGGAGCAAGAGTTGGTCGGCGGAGTGCGGATCGACGGGGCACTTTGCGTCGCGGAACGGGACGGCTTCGTGCATCGCGTCGTCGGCGACACTTTCCGACGGCTTGCCGCGCTCGCCGAGCCCGAAGAACAGCGCCGGCACTGGCGCCTGCCGGAAGATCACCGCCGCGACGCTACCCGGGTTCGCGGCCTCCCACTCTTCGACCGGGATGTGCGACTCGACGCCCTCCGCTTTCAACTGCACACTCAACCGACGCGCCTGGCGCTTACCCACGGATTCCGGTAACCCCGCGAACGCGCTGAACCCGCCCGCGGTGGTCAGTTCCGGGCACGTCAGGAGCGAGAGCCCCTTCACACGGGAACACGGATGGATCACCGCGCGAATCTCGCCGCCGCCACGCGGATAGAAGCCGGGGCGGACCATCTCCAATTCGACCTGAACGCCCATTCGCACGAGGTACGCGGCCCACGTGGTTTCAAGGAAGTGGTAGCACGGAGCGTGCTGGTTGTGCGTGCCGCCGGTGACGGTCACGGTGCTCGGCTTGTCGCCGCGCAGCGCGAGCGGGAGGTACACCGTGTGGAGCACGAGCGCCGTAGCGCCCGCGGTGCCGATCGAGAACGTGTAGTCACCGCTTTTGACCGGCCCCGGCTCGAAGTACAGCACGGACGACCCGTTCGAGGCGCCCTTGTACACCGCGCCGCTGATCGTGCCCGCCGCGCGCACGCACATCAGGTGCTGCGGTTGCAACCCCGGCTTCGAGCGGTTGGCCCGGATGTTCACCAGCTTGAACGGCCGCCCGGTGAGGATCGAAAGCGCGAGCGCCGACCGCAGGATCTGCCCCCCGCCTTCGCCTTCCGAGCCGTCAAGTTCGATCATGCCATCACTCATGGCAACACGGACACCGGGAGTGCGGGAGCGGTTCAGAGCGAACGCCGAGCGAATTGTACCACCGAGAACGATGGGGTAGAGTGAATTGGAGCCGCGGAGATCGCCCGATGAGTCGAAGAGTGAGCGTGCACCACTTCGTCGCGAACTTGACAACGCGACAGTACGGGAGCGGGGCACGCACGTCCGATCTACTGGACGTGAATTACTGGCGCGAGGTGCCAGGTGACACCGAGTTCCCTCGCGTCTTCGGGCGGCTGGACTTGTTCACGCGGTTCTACCTTAACCGTGCGAATCCGGTCGAGTATTATTTACGGGTGTGGTGGGACGATTGTCCGCGTCTGAACCGACGAGACCTCATCGAGCAGTACGGCCCGTTCTTGGTGCCGTTTCGCCCAGATGAGTTGGTCCGCGACCGTGTATTTCGCCTACAAAACGTCCAACTTCGTGGCGCCGGGAGGCACACCGTTCGGTTGATCCGGCTCCTCCCCGCTTCGGTATGGCGGAGAGGGCGGTGGGCGGTCGTTGCTGACACACATTTCTTCGTGGAGCGTGGACCATGAACCGTCGCAATCGCTGGGCCGCTCCGCTTCCGGGAGCCAAACCGCCGACTGAATCGGCTGAGATCATCGAACTCGTCAGTGACGGCGATAAGGCCGGACTTCCGCTTCCGCTTCCTGTTGAAATGCGGGCGGGCGGCCCACCACTGGAGATCGTAGAGCTTTATCCCAACACGTTTCTGCCAGAACAACCTCCGTTTGATCGCACCGCGGCGCTCGCGGAACTGCAGACCGCGTTCGCGCAACTCACGGACGACGAGATACAGGTTGCGCGCATGCGGATACTCGGCGCTCCTTATACGGGTATCTCGGAAGAACTTGGAATGCCGGACGAGGAAGTCGAGAAGCAGTGGAAACGGGCGCGGCGAAAGCTCGGCGCGGCGCTGTTCGGGGGAGGGGTCAGTACGACTCCTGACACCACGCCGCCCACTAGTCCCGGTCCTGAAGCGTGTAAGGAAACGCCCCAAGAAACCGGAGGTACTTCCCCCGCGTGACGGCCAGGAACGCATCGGGATCGAAGTCAGTTCCGTCAACACGGAGAACGCACCCTGGCATAATGCCTCTCGGTTACTTCAGCCACTTCGCGACATCGCGCGCGTGGTAGGTGAGGATCATGTCGGACCCGGCCCTGCGAATGCTCGTGAGGATCTCCAGCGTCACCCGGCGCTCGTCGATCCAGCCCTTGGCGGCGGCCGCCTTCACCATCGCGAACTCGCCGCTCACGTTGTACGCCGCCACCGGCACGCGGAACTTCTCCTTCACGCGCCGGATGATGTCCAGGTACGACAGCGCCGGCTTCACCATAATCATGTCCGCGCCTTCGGCCAGGTCGATCGCGACCTCCTTCATCGCTTCGTCCGCGTTGCCCGGGTCCATCTGATAGGTGTTGCGATCGCCGAACGACGGCGGGCTTTCGGCCGCTTCGCGGAACGGGCCGTAGAACCCGCTCGCGTACTTCGCCGCGTAGCTCAGAATCGGGATGTCTTTGTACCCCGCATCGTCCAGTCCCGTGCGGATCGCGCGCACCATGCCGTCCATCATGCCGCTGGGCGCGATCACGTCCGCGCCCGCCCTCGCGTGACTCACGCACTGCTCCGCCAGGATGGGGAGCGTCGCGTCGTTGTCCACGTCGAGGATGCCGCCGCGGTCGCACAGGATGCCGCAGTGCCCGTGGTCGGTGTACTCGCAGAAGCACTCGTCCGTCATGAGGAGCACGTCCGAGCCGTGTGCCTTGCGGAGCGCACGCAGGGCTTGCTGCACGATCCCTTCGTCCTTGAGCGCGCTGGACCCGGTCGCGTCCTTGTATTCGGGGATGCCGAACAGGATGAACCCCTTGATGCCCAGATCGCGGGCCGCGCCGACCTCGTCCACGAGCGTGTCGGTGCTCAACTGGAAGTTGCCCGGCATCGAGCTGATTTCCTGGCGCACGCCTTTGCCGGGGCGCACGAAGAGTGGAAGGATCAGGTCGCGCGGGGAGAGTTCCGTTTCGCGCACCAGTTCGCGCACGAGCGGGTTGTAGCGCAACCGCCGCGGGCGCGCAACGGGAAAAGTGGGGGCCGGAGACGCGTCGCCACAAATTGGGTGGTTCATCGGTGCCGTGAGCGTGGAGGGAAGCGGGGGTGCGTCTCGCCCATCTTACCGCCCGGTGGGTTCATCTGGACACGTTCTTCGCCTTTCGGCATACCCCGCGGAGACGAGATTCCTTGCAGGGAGTTCGCGCATGCGCACGGTGCTCGCCGTGATCGCCTTCGCATTTCTACCGGTCGCGGTCCTCGCGCAACCGGTGCCGGCCTCTCCACCGCCGCCCGCGCCGCTGCCCCCGGGGCAGGTGATACCGGCCGGGGTCGAACCGCCGTTCTTGCAACCCGGTCAAGAAGTGTCGCAGCCGCTCACACCGGTCGGCCCCATGCCCGGCGACCGGGAGCCGCCCGCCGCCAAGTCCGAACCCAAACTGGAACCCCCGCCGCCCCCGGATGCGAAGCCGAAGCCGGTGCCGGAGGTGAAGCCCGGTGTGGAAGTGAAAATCGGCACGCCGAACGGCTCGCGCGGGCCGCTCGGCCCGAACTGGAGCAGCGCCGAACTGCTGTACTGGTGGCCGTCGCGCCAGCCGGTTCCGCCGCTCGTGTCCGGCGCGCGGACCGGGCTCCCGCCCGTATTCGGTGATCCCGGCACCTCGTTACTGGTTGGAGGTCGGGCGATCGACTCGGACCCGAGCGCCGGCGGGCGCTTCACGATGGGCTCGACGCTGAACAGTTCCGAGACGGTTGGTTACGAGATCACGTACATGTTCCTCGGTACGCGCACGTTCCGCGAGCGCGTCACCGATCTGAACGGCGCCGTGCGCAGCTTCGGGCTGCCCTACACGAACGCCACCACCGGCGCGAACGAGTACCTGACACTCGCGCAACCGGGGGTGAACAGTTCGCTGTTTACTGTGTCCACTTCGACCCGGGTGCAGGGGTGGGAAATAAACACGGTCGCGAACCTGGTCGACGACAAGTCCCTGAAAATCAACGCGCTCGCGGGCTGGCGCTACTTCCAGGTTCACGAGGGCTTGCGCATGGAGCAAACGCAGCTCCGGTTCGCGGACATGCCCGGAATCGCCCGGACCGCGGACCAGTTCGACGCACACAACCGGTTCCACGGCGGGCAACTCGGGCTGCACGCGGACGCACGCAGCGGGAGCGTGTTCTGCGAAATGACCGCGAAGGTCGCGTTCGGCCAGAACTACGAGGTGGTGAAGAACGAGGGGATGACGGTCCTGCAAACGCCGGTTCTCGGCGGACTGGCGACGCGCGGGTTCGGTGGGAGCGGCATTTACGTGCAGCCATCGAGTGCGGGCCGCACGGCCAACGGTGTGTTCGCGGTAGTGCCTGAGGGGACGATCAAATTCGGCTTCCGGCTCGGTGACGCGGGCCGCGTGTACCTCGGCTACACGTTCGTCTACTTGAGTGACGCGGTCCGGCCCGGCGACCAGATCGACCGCACGCTGAACCCGGGGCAAATCCCGATCGTGAACGGCGCCGGACCCGGGTTCGCGTCCGACCGCCCCGCACGAATCGTGAACCGCTCCGACTTCTGGGCACAGGGGCTGATTATTGGCTTGGAAACGCGGTACTGAGTTGGTTTGATACCACACCCCAAGTGCGCGAAACGCGGCACGTGCACCTGGGAATGAGCGAACGAGCCGCGACCTACTTCTTCAGCGGCTTCGCGGTCTTCACCCGGAGCATGACCTTCAGCCCGTTCGCGTCGCCGCGGGTGAGCAGTTCCACTTTGTCGATCGGCTCCAGAACCGCGGCTAGCACCCCGAGTTGCGCTGTCAGTGCCATTTCGTCGCCCGCGCCGGCTTCGGCCAGGAGCTTCGCGAGTTGCGGAGCGTGTGCGGTCAGGTAGTCGCGTGCCGAGACCGCGTTGAATCGCGCGAGAGGGACATCGCCCCCGGATTTGGCGTCGTTCGCGGGCGCGCGGAACGACTTGATTGCGTCTGGTGACGAGGAAACGAGCAGATACCCACTTTTCAGCGCGAAGCACGGGCGCACCCCCGCGGGGAACCCGTCGCTGGCGAGCGACTTGATGACCGCGTCGCCGTCCTTCTCTTCTTTCAGCTCGATCTGGTCTTTGTGGCTCGCGTTGTACGCGATGCGAACCACCTGGAAGCCGTACTCCAGCGCCTGCACCAGCGCCTTCGACGCCTCCGCCCCCTTTGGCCCATCGGTTTGCACTTTCAATGCAGCGACCACTACGGGCACGGTCGCGCCCTTCGCGGGCGGAGCGGCCCACACCACCGCGTCGGGGCCGAGCGCCTCCAAGACCAGAGAGAGTTTGTCCTTCCCGACGACGGGGCCGAGCGTTTGCTCCAGTGTCTCGCGAACGCCGGGCTTGCCGTTCATGGGTGCGAGCGCCGCCAGCACGTCGATGATGTCGTTCACCTTCGCGCGGCCCGCGAGCGCGAGTAGGGCGTTATCGGGAACGCTGCTCCACAGGGCGGACGGCGTGCGCTCGCCCACGATCCACGGTTTCAGACCGACGGGGAGCTTCTCGGGGGTGAAATGCAGTGACACTCCGAGTTCGACGTCTTTCTCAACGGACAGGTACAGCGCAGCGGCATCAGTCGCGGTCCACACCTCGGCGAACTTCGTGAGGAACCCTTTTTCGTCGGGGTTTGCGTTCTTGATCTTGGCCGTGAGTTCCAGGTCTAAAGCACGTGGATTCACGAGCACGACGGCCGCGGCATCGGCCACACCGAGCTTCGTCAGGCGCTCGACGAGTACCGGCGGCTTGTCTTTTGCGCCCCTGTCGCGTTCGATGACCGCCTTGATGTCGGGTTCCGATTGCGAGAACGCGAACACGCCGTCGCGGAAGCAGTAGAAGTCCGACGGGCCGTCGGGTTTCTGACGCTCGAAGTACACTTCGCCAGAGGATTTGCGCTCGATCAGCGACTTCAGCTCTTTCGACTTCATCTGGATGTCGTTGAGCGCATCGAGCACTTTTGCGAGCGCATCGGGCTTTCGCGGGCGGATAAGAATCACCGACCGCTCGCCCTTCGGGTTGCCGGCCGGCGCGGGCGCGTATGCGAACACCACCGCGTCGCCGATGATGTCGTGAAACAGGTCCGTGGGGGTGAGCCCGAGCGCGCCGAGAACGGGCGTCGCGCCGTCGGTGAACTTCTTGAAGTCGTCCGAGTTCAGGAGGTGCTTGCCGTGTGCGGACGTGGGGAACCACGCGGCGAACGGCGACTCGCTGAGGGCCGTCATGTGGTCGCGGAGGTTCTGCACCACGAGCACGATCGCGCAGTCGGTGGGCGCGAGCCGCAGGGCCTCGTCGCGCGCGGTCGGAACGGGAGCCGCGAGAACCGGAACGCTGAGACCGAGGAGGAGCGTGAGAACGAGAGCGGCGCGGACGAGCATGGGAAGGCGCTCGGTTTGAAAGTAGTGGGCACCCGAAGCGTGCCCGTCACTCGGAGACGATTAAGACGAGCCGGCACGCAGAACGCACCAAGCACTCAAGAGTTCGGTTTGGGGTTCACGGAAGCCACGTCGCGCAGCAAACGGCTGAACGCCTTCTGTGCGGTCCCGGTGACCGGTTCGAGAACGAGGCGGGCGGCCTCGGGCAGTTCCGAGATCGACTTGCGGGCCGGCTGCAGCACCTCTTCCATTCCCATCGGCGCGCCCGGGCCGGCCGGCATCGTGAACGGGTTGGCCAGTACATCGATCAGCTTCGGCGCGAGCGCGACGGAATCCGTGATCGGCTTCGGGGCGTCGCGGAACACCTGACCGGCTTTCGCGACCTCATCGCCGATGTGGATCGGGTCCGGGGTCGGGCGCGTGCCCTTCACACGCGGTTCCGGGGCGACCTCCGTTTGTTTTGCCGTTTCTTTCGGGAGCCACATATCCGGGTCCTGTTCGGGCTTTTGGGCCGGATTCGTAATGGCGAACACCGCCAAGAGAACCGCCGCGGTGAGCACGGCCCACGTTGCGGCCTTGTAGACACTTCGGCGCGTCTGCGTGTGCCGATCTGCGTGTACCGCGTGGAGCACGCGATCCGTGAAGTCTACGGGCGCTGGGGCCGGTTCGCTCGGTGTCGCGAGAACGGAGAGGAGCACCCGCGCGGCACGCAGGCGCTCGCGGCAGGTCGCGCACGCGCCGAAGTGCGGATCCGCGTCGAGCGCTTCGGGCGGAACGTCGCCGTCGAGCACGCGCTGGATGCCGTCAACGGTCGCACGGCACGCCGGCGGAGTGGGTTCGGTGTCGAAGAGATCGTAAGGCTCTCGCATGGCTCGCTCACCCCGGGCTAGGGGCTTTGGGTACTTCTTCTTCGGGTACGAGTCCGCGACTCCGCAGGCGATCCAGAATTTCGAGCCGCGCGCGGTGCAGCCACGTTTTCACCGTCCCAACCGGGCGCCCCACCGCTTCCGCGATCTCCTCATACGGCTGGCCGTGCTCGTGGAACAGCACGAACACTTCGCGGTACTCGTGTCGCAGCCCGTCCACCGCGGCGCGGAGTTCGCCGGCCAGCTCCACCGAGTCGTCCGCGGGCTTGCGGTCGGGGGTGTCGTCGAGGTAGTCCGCCAGGCTCGGCGCACGGGCACGTTTGCCGATCCAGGTGCGGCACCGGTTCACCGCGATGCCCAGAACCCACGGGCGCAGCGGGCGCTCGGTGTCCCACCGGTTCATGCTCCGGAACACGCGGATAAACACTTCCTGTGCAACGTCTTCGGCGTCGTGCTCGCTCGCGAGTAGGCGCCGACAAACGGCGAGAACGTCGGACTGGAACCGCTCGACCAGTTCGCGCGCCGATGCCGGGCAACCGGTCAGGCACCGTTTCACGAGCGCGGCGTCGGCGGACACGACCTACCCTCTGACTCTGATGTACCCGCGAACGCAAGGAGGGGTTTCAGAAATGGTGTTCGCGGCTCACAGAGCGGAATTTGGACCGAAAGCACGAAGAGAAAGATGAGCCGCAGATGAAAGGCACGATTAAAGCAAAAGACAGATTGGCCACAAAAAAGCACAAAGGGCACAAAAGGGAACCAAGAGAACAGAAATCAGAGGTCAGAAGACAGAACCTCAAAAGTCGCTCTGTTCCGTTACTACTTTCTCGACTTGGTTTTCGGTCTTCTTTTGTGCCCTTTGTGCTTTTTTGTGGCCAATCTGCCTTGTTCTGAATCCGCGTCTATCTGCGTTCATCGGCGGCCACTCTTCCTCATTGGTCAGCCCGTTTTTTCGATCGCGGCGCGGAGCAGGTCGATGACCTCGTGGACGGACGCTTCCTGAAGCGTTTTGCCCCGCTTTTCGAGGTTCTCGCCGAACCGGATCGCCGTTTCCTGCATCCGCTCGTGGGTGCCCGCGGAGCCGCCGACCACGACCATCTCCTCGGTGCGGGTCACGCGGGTGTGCCCGTCCTCACCGTCCAGTCCCACGCCGACCACTCCGGTGACCTTGGGTGCGGTTTTCTTCCGCCGCTGAGGTTTCTTCCCGGACATGACTATTCCCCTGATAATTACGTCTGTGTTGTCCGACACGGACCCCGTTAAGCGTATTCTATCTTGAACTGAAACTGCGCGCGTGCGCCTGGTTTGGTTGCTTGCGGAAATTGGGCCGGAGCGGTACCATTCGAGGTGATTTGTCCGCGTTGTTCCGATCGTCGTTCCGTTTTCTACATTGCGGGCGCTGTCCATGCCGTCACTCATTCTGTTGAAGTCACCCGAAGGGTCCGCGCCGAACAAGAACATTCCCCTGAACGGGGAGACCCTCGTGATCGGGCGCGACGAGAAGGAGTGCCAGATCGTCATCCCGCACCACGCGGTGAGCCGCAGGCACGCGCAGGTGCTGCGGGTCGGGGGGCAGTTCTTCATTGAGGATCTCAAGAGCCGCAACCGCACATACGTGAACAGCAAAGAGGTCACGGGCCGGCTGGCGCTCAAGCCGGACGACCGGATCAAGATCTGCGACTTCCTGTTCCGGTTCCACGACGAGCGCGCGGTCCGCCCGCAGCCGCTCCCGGACTGGCTGTCCAAGGGCCGCACCGCCGACGACGAGGAAGAGAACGGGCAGACCACGATCGAGGGCTCGGCCACGAAGGGGGCCGCCCAGAGCTTCCTGGAAGTGGCCCCGTCGGACCGGCTCCGCGCGCTCCTGGAAATCAGCACGAACCTGTCCCGCACGCACGAATTCGACCCGCTGCTCGCGCAGATCGCCGACACGCTGTTCGGGGTCTTCAAGCAGGCCGACCGGTGCTTCGTTCTGATGCTCGAGGAGAACGGCCGCGCCCTGCCCAAAGTGGTCAAGAGCCGCCGGGCCGGGATGGAGGACACGCGGTTCAGCAAGACCATCGTGAAGAAGACCCTCGACTCGATGCAGTCGTACCTGAGTGAGGACGCGGGCAACGACGCCTCGCTCGGCCCGGCCGCGAGCATCGCCGAGTTCAAGATCCGCTCGGTGATGTGCGTGCCGCTCGCGACCGCCGACGGGCGCCCCATCGGGGCGCTCCAACTGGACACCCAGGACCGCACCAAGAAGTTCAGCCTCGACGACCTGAACCTGCTCACGATCGTCGCCAATCTCGCGAGCATCTCGATCGAGAAGGCCCGGATGCTCGCCCAGATGCTCGAGCGCGAGAAGGAGGCGAAGGAGATCGAGTTGGCCCGCAAGGTGCAGCTCGGGTTCCTGCCCCAAACGCTGCCCGACGTGCTGGGGTACGAGTTCTACTCGCACTACTCGCCGGCCCAGACGGTCGGCGGCGACTACTACGACTTCGTGCCGCTCCGCGACGGGCGCATGGCCATCGTGCTCGGCGACGTGGCCGGGAAGGGCGTCTCGGCGGCGCTGCTCGTCGCCAAACTCAGTTCCGAAGTACGGTTCTGCCTGCTCACCGTGCCCGACCTCGCGCAAGCCGTGGCCCTGCTCAACGACCAGATGAGCAACTCGATGGGCGACCGGTTCGTGACCCTCGCGGTCCTGGTCCTCGA
Organism: Gemmata palustris; assembly: GCF_017939745.1. Classification (NCBI taxonomy): domain Bacteria; kingdom Pseudomonadati; phylum Planctomycetota; class Planctomycetia; order Gemmatales; family Gemmataceae; genus Gemmata; species Gemmata palustris. Next base: position 8,044,256 of record NZ_JAGKQQ010000001.1, read on the forward strand.
CCCGATCGACCACGCGCTCACCATCGTGAACGCCGGGCACATGAGCCCCAAGCTGTACCGCGCGGCCACCGACCAACTGATCGACGCGATCTCCCTCGACGACACCGGCACGCCCATCGGCGCCCAGCCCGGGTACCCGTTCGTGCAGGTCACGGTCCGGCTGGACGTGGGCGACTCGCTGGCCATGTTCACCGACGGCGTGACGGACGCGATGAACCCGGCCGGCGCGATGTTCGGCCCCGAGGCCGTGGACCGGTGCCTCGTCCCCGACGACTCGGCCCTGAACGCCGACGCCCAGCGCCCCAAGCACCTGGGCGAGCGCCTCGTTAACGCGGTGCGCAAGCACGCCAACGGCCGCGCGCAGAACGACGACATCGCCGTGGTCACCTTCGGGCGCCTCGAGCCCGGCGCCGGGCCGACCACCAACACGAGCCGCATCGCCGCCGCCGGCATTCAGAAGATGCGGGTGTGATCCGTCGGGAGTGCCCGAGACCCACGTCCCACGTTCCAACAGTCGCGGAGCTCCGGCGGCTCCGCGCCCCAAGTCGAAATGCGTTCGCTTTTCATCTCCACTTGGAACTGTGAAACGTGGAACTGTTGGAACGTGTAACCGCTGGAACTCTGGAACTTAGAACCCCTGACGGGTTGACCCCGCGCCGGGATCGGTGACAATAAGAGGGGACTCACTGGGCTACGGAGAACGCGACATGCCCGGACCGGCCACTCTCCCCGACACTGAAGTCGAGACGGACCAGCGCACGAAGCGGCAGCCCCCCTATCACGTCGTGCTGCTCAACGACGACGACCACAGCTACGAGTACGTGATCGAGATGCTGAAGGCCCTGTTCGGCCACCCGATCGAGAAGGGGTACCAGCTCGCGAAGATCGTGGACACGAAGGGCCGCGCCATCGTCTGCACCACCAGCCTGGAGCGCGCCGAACTGAAGCGCGACCAGATCCACTCTTACGGCGCCGACCCCCGCATCCCGCGCTGCAAAGGGGCCATGACCGCGGAACTGGAAGCCGCCGAATGACAAGGCAAAAGGTGTACGAGTTACGTAGTAGCGGGGTTGGGAAGTCGATGGAGGGGCTTGGCCAAGCGGCCCCGCGGACGATCCTCACTTGGGCGCGAACCAACTGGCGCCGGTGGTGAGCCGACGGTACTCCAGCCGCACGAGCGCCCGCGCTGCGCAACCACATCGGGTTGGCCCGGCGCGTTCGTACCGTTCGAGGCCCCCGGCTTTGCGGCGGACATCAGTTGGGTCGAAGCCGAGACCGCGATCCGTTCGCGCCGTCCCGTTCACTGGGAAGCTCTTCTAATCTCCGCGCTTCGTCTGAATCGGACTCGGGCCGAGCGGAGGATCGCGAGTGCTCCGCTGTTAAGGCGATGTTCGCCGTGCGGCCCGAGCCGCTAAGAGAACTTCGCGCCGGTACGACACTTGGTCCGCTGGGCGCGGGGGCGGAGAGTATATTGCCGGTGATGCCCGACACCGACACGGGTGCGATGTGCCGTTACACAATTACCCCGGGCGCCTGTTACTCGCTACCAGCGTGTCCAGCGCGCTCCTGCTGGCCACGTCCGTCGCGGTGGCGGTATACCTGAACGCGCAACAGCTCCGAACGGCCGAAGTTCTGAACGAGAACATCGGGAGCCGGCGCGCGGCCGCCAACCTGCACGAGACGCTCGTTGATCTCGCCGCGCTCCACCAGCGCGGGGTAACCAACCTGGAGCCGCTCCACGAGCGGGTCAAGTCGCACCTCGCGGAGATCGTGCGCCTGGCCGACAAGGGGGCGGAGAAGGACCTCGCGGAGCGGGTGGCCGAGAGTTTCACCAAATACCTGTATCTGTGTTCGCTGACCTTCGGTGAGATGGCGGCCGAGTACCTGACTTCGCACACCATTCCCGAGTGCGACCGGTTGCGCGACTTCAACGCCCTGGAGATCGAGAAATCGGAACTCGACCACCGGACGACCCTGCGCCGACTGACGTGGGGGTTCGTCGCGGTCGGGGTGCTCGGGTCGGCCGCCGGTCTGTTACTCGGGTACGGGTTGGCACGCGGGCTCCGCCGGGCGGTGGATTCGCTGCTGATTCGGCTCCAGGATGCGTCCGGGATGCAGGACCTCGCCACCGTCGAATGGCAACGGGACGGGCACGCCGGCCCCGACGGGTCGGACGAACTCGCGAACCGGGTCGAACAGGTGGTGCGTCAATTACAGCAGCGGGAACAGGACGTGCGCCGGGCGGAGCGACTGGCGGCCGTGGGGCAACTCGCCGCCGGGGTCGCGCACGAGATCCGCAACCCGCTCACCTCGGTGCTACTGCTCGTTCAGATGGCCCGACTGGACCCCAAGGCCGGGGCGCTCACGGACGACGATCTGACCCTCATTGACAACGAACTGGGCCGGATCGAGCAGTCCCTGCGCACGTTGCTCGACTACGCACGCCCGCCGAAACTGGAGCGCGTGGCGTGCGACCTGACCGCGGTCGCGGACAGCGCCGTACAACTGGTTCGCGGGCGCGCGGCGCAGCAGGGGGTCACGGTCCGGTTCGCCCCACCGGGGCCGACGGCTCTCAACGCGGACCCGGGCCAGCTCCGCCAAGTGGTCGTCAACTTGATGCTCAACGCGCTGGACGCGATGCCGACGGGCGGTGCCCTCGAATTGACCGTCGGGCGCGACGGTACCGACGCCACCCTCACTGTGAGTGACACCGGGGCGGGGATCGCGCCGGACATGCTCCCGCGCCTGTTCGAGCCGTTCGCGACGGGCAAGGAGACCGGGGTCGGCCTTGGGCTGGTGGTGTCCCGGCGAATCGTGGAAGATCACGGCGGGGGACTGCACGGGTTCAATCGGCCGGCCGGCGGGGCCACGTTTTTGGTTCGCCTCCCCACCCGATAATGCGCCCCGGGCGCGAGACACGCGATGCCGCTGTTACTGCTGATCGACGACGAGCCGGCGATCCAGCACGCCTTCCGCAAGGCGTTCTACCCGCCCACTTACGAAACGCTCACGGTCCGAACCGCGGACGAGGGACTGGCCCTGTTCGCGGAGCGGAAGCCGGACGTCGTGGTTCTCGACGTGAACCTCCCCGATTCGACCGGGTTGCAGACGTTCGACCGCATCAAGCTGATCGACGCCCGCACGCCGGTCATTCTGATTACCGGGCACGGGACGACCGAGCTCGCGATCCAGGCGATGAAGCGCGGGGCGTTCGACTACCTGCCCAAGCCGCTCCCGTTCGAGCAGTTGCGGGATCTGATCGGCCGCGCGGCCGAGGTGAGCCGGCTCATGAGCGTGCCGGCGGTGGTGGCCGAGACCGCGCCGGCTCCCGCCGATGCCGACGCGCTCGTCGGCCGGTGCCCGGCGATGCACGAGGTGTACAAGGCCATCGGGCGCGTCGCCGGGACCGATGCCACGGTGCTCATTCTGGGCGACACCGGCACCGGCAAGGAACTCGTGGCCCGGGCCATCTACCAGCACGGGAACCGAGCCGACAAGCCGTTCCTGGCCGTGAACTGCGGGGCCATCCCCGAGCCGCTCTTGGAGAGCGAGTTGTTCGGGCACGAGAAGGGCGCGTTTACGGGCGCGGATCGCAAGCGCATCGGCAAGTTCGAGCAGTGTACGGGCGGAACGCTCTTCCTCGACGAACTGGGCGAGCTCCCGCTCTTGTCCCAGGTCAAACTGCTCCGCGCTATTCAGGAGCAGCGGTTCGAGCGCGTGGGGGGGACCGAGACCCTCCAGACCGACGTGCGCGTGATCGCCGCGACCAATGCCGATCTGGAGAAACAGGTGGCCCAGGGGCGCTTCCGCTCCGACCTGTACTTCCGGCTCAACGTGTTCACTATCGCCCTCCCGTCGCTACGACAACGGGGCGATGACATCGACCTGCTCACCGATTATTACCTGAACCGGTTCGCGTCGGAATTCGGCCGACCGGTGCCGGTCGTGGCCCCGGAATTTCGCGACGCGCTGCGGCGGTACCGGTGGCCGGGCAACATCCGGGAGCTCCAGAGCGTCCTGAAACAGGGCATGCTCAAAATGAGCGGGGGCATTCTCCTGCCCGACGTTCTCACGGCGCTGCAGAAAGACGTTACGGCTCCGCCCGCCGAGACCAGCAACGGCAATGGTGGCGCCCCGCCGCCCGCGCCCGCGGCTCCCAACCGCCCCGCACTCGACTGGGACCAGTTCATTGCCGAACGCCTGGAAGCCGGCTCGCGCGAGTTGTACGCCGAGAGCCTCACGTTGCTCGAACGGCAACTCCTCACGCGGGTTCTGGAGCGCACGGGCGGGAACCAACTCCGGGCCGCGGAGCTACTCGGCATCACGCGCGGGAGCCTGCGTCACAAGCTCCGGGCTCTCGGCTTGACAATCGAGCGGAGCCTGAGCGCGGAGGACGACCACGCCGACTAGCCGACGCGCTTTTTGCGGGTCGGCCGACGACCACCTGTACCACTTTGTCACTTCTCAGATCGAAAACGTATCGGGGCCTTATCTCTCTATTTCGCAAACATTTCTGTCGATTTTTTGCTGCCGGTTTTGTTCGGCACGAAAATTGATAATGGCTCTTCTACACAACCGTGCGCGACACCGTGGCGGCTCACCAGGGGACATCATGCTCACACTGTCCGCCCTTACCGAACGGCTCGGTCCCGTCGGTCGTGCGCTGGCGGTCGGGGGCGTTGTTCTCATCGCCGGTGGCACGGCCACCTGGCTGGCCGCGGGCACCGTGCGCTCGGCGAGCAGTGGGGGCGGGGAGGCCGTTGAGAGAAAAGATTCGGGTGCCCCGCCCAAGATCCATCGCTGTGGGGTCAACGAGATCGTCGTCCCCTCGGACGTGCGAGCTTCGCTCGGGCTGAAGACCGCGCCCGCGGCGCAGGCGCCCTCCACGCGCAACCTCCCGTCGTTCCAGGGAATCCTCAACTTCGATAACGGCCGATTGGTCCGCGTGCAGTCGCCGTTTGCCGGCCAGGTCACGGAGGCCGATGGCGCGCGCGCGTCGGGGGCTGTCCCGAGCGCGTCCGCTTCGCTTTCGACCGCTGCGCCCGCTCTGCGCGTTGGTGACAGGGTCAATCGAGGGGACGTGTTGGCGGTGGTGTGGAGCGCGGACCTCGGCGCCAAGAAGAGCGAGTTCGTGGACGCGGTTTCCAAACTGAAAACGGACGAGAAGACCTATTACCGGTTGGAAGAACTCTACCAGATCAACGGGACCGCGGAGCGGTCGGTGCGCGAAGCGGAGCGGACAGTTCAGTCCGATCGTGTGGCCGTTGAGCGCGCCGAAGCGACGCTCCGCGCCTGGCGCGTGCCGGCGGACGAGATTGCCGCGCTGCGGGAGAGTGCCGACCAGTTGTCCGCGCCGGACGCGAAGCGGACCGACCCGGCGAAGTGGGCACGGGTCGAGGTGAAGGCCCCGATCAGCGGCGTCGTTCTCGAAAAGAACGTCGCCGCGGGTCAAGTGGTCGACACGACGACCGACTTGTTCCGCATCGGAGACGTTTCGACCCTGGCTGTGTGGGTTCACGTTTACGAGGAAGACCTTCCCTTATTGTCCAAGCTCGTGCTCCCGCGCGAGTGGAGCATCAGTGCGACCGCTTCACCGGGCGTCGCACACGCCGGGCGCCTCGAACGGATCGGGATGGCGATCGATCCCGCGCAACACACCGCACTCGTGACGGGCACCGTCGAGAACGAGAAGGGCGAGCTGCGCGCGGGCATGGCCGTGACCGTGACCGTGAAGATCCCGACCGCGAGTGACGAGATCGAAGTCCCCGCCGAGGCCGTGGTCGAAGACGGCCGCGAGAGCGCCGTTTTCGTCCGCGCCGACACGTCCGGGGACCGGTACGTTCGGTGCCCGGTGACGGTCGTGCGCCGGTCCCGGGACGCGATCGCCCTCGCCGCGCTGCCCGGCGCCCCGAAGGTCGGTGACGCGGTCGTCACCGCCGGCTCGCTCCTGCTCGGGAGCGCGTTCGCCGACCTCCCCCAACCGAAGCCGTAACCGCGCCCGGAAACAGGGTTCGCCCGATGATCCAGAAGTTAATCGGTTGGGCGGTCGCGAATCCGCTCGTCGTCATGATTCTCGTGACCGCCCTCGCCGTGACCGGGGGCTACGCTTTCGCTCACGTCAACATCGAAGCGTACCCCGACCCGGCACCGGCAATCATCGAGGTCGTTGCCCTGTACCCCGGCGCCAGCGCCGAAGAGGTCGAGCGCCAGGTCACGGTCCCTCTCGAAGTGGCTCTCGCGGGTATGCCGGGACTCGAAACGACCCGGAGCAAATCGCTGTTCGGGTTGGCCCACGTCCGCAACCAGTTCGATTACTCGCGCGACTACGATCAGGCCAAACAAGACGTGCTCAATCGGCTCGCGTCGGTGAACTTGCCGCCCGGTGTCACGCCCCAAATTTCCCCCGCCTCCCCGGTCGGCGAGATCCTCCGGTTCACCATTTACAACCCGAAGGACGCGGCCGGGCGCCCGCTCTACGCCCTGAGTGACCTGAAAGCCATTGAGGATTACGTCGTCCAGCGCGAGCTGCTGCGCGTCCCTCGGATCGCCGGGGTGACCGGGATCGGTGGGACCGTGAAGCGGTACGAGGTCCAACCCGACCCGGACCGGCTCCGGCAGTACGGCGTGACTCTCGCTCAACTGCAAGCGGCTCTCGGTGCGGCGAACGCGAACGGGAGCGGCGACAACCTCACGCAAGGGAACCAGCGCACCGTCGTGGTCCGGTCGCTGGGGCTGATCGGACAGGGGCAAGACCCCTACCTCCCGACGCTGGCGGCGCGCGACCCCGCACGGGCCGCGGCCCACCTCCGGGTCGAAGAAGCCCGCCGGTGCCGCGAGATCCGGCAAGTCGCGGTCGCGGCAGTGAACACCGTTCCGGTTCGCGTGGACAATCTCGTTGACGGCGGACCGGTTCTCAACGCGGACGGCTCGGTGAACCCGGCCAAGCTGTTCCAGAAGCCGGACGGCACCGGCGAATGGGACCCCGCGGCGCGGTGGGACGATGGCCCGGTGCTGAACACGGACGGCACCCCGCGCGATGACGACGCGACGACCGCGATGAAACTCGCGTGGAGCAAGGCACTGACCGGGCGCGGAGTGGTCGTGGGGAACCAGACGCGGCAGGGGCGCGTGGGGATCAGCCGCCCGCTGCGTGCCCGCGAGTGGGCGGCTCTATCCGATCGCGAACAGCGGCACGTCCGCCAGCAGCGCAACTGGCCCGAACCCACGTCCCCGAGTTTCGGCGAGGAGTTGCGGAGCCTGTTCGTCGGTCCCGCACCGGAACCGGGCGACCCGGCGCAATCGGTGTGGTGGCGGGACGAACACATGCGCTGGCAGGAGCGCCCGGCCGGTGCGCGATCGTGGGCGGCGCTGTCGGACGCGGAGCGCGCTGCGGTGCGCGCCGAATTGGGCGACCGGCTGCCCCCCAGCGAACCGACCGGCTGGCGCTTCTACGCGACCGCCGGGCGGTGGGACGGGTGGGACGATGGCCGGTGGAGCGACGAGGACGATGTCGTTCAGGGGATCGTGCTGCTCCGCAAGGGGCAGGAGTCGCTCCCCGCGCTGACGGACGTGCTCGCCCGGATCGACGAACTGAACCAGCCCGGCAAGCTCCCCGCGGGGATGCGGATTTCCCCGTTTTACAACCGCACCGAACTCATCAACCGCACCACCGAAACGGTCAACGAGAACCTGTTGATCGGCATGGCACTGGTGACGGCGATCCTGCTCATGTTCCTCGGGAACGTCCGCGCCTCGGTGATCGTTGCGATCAACATTCCGCTGGCGCTGCTCTTCGCATTCGGGGTGCTCTACGCGCGGGGGAAGTCGGCCAACCTGCTGTCCATCGGCGCCGTGGACTTCGGCATCATCGTGGACTCATCCGTTATCATCGTGGAGAGCATTTACCGCCACCTGAACTCGGACGAACACGCGGACGTGCCGTTGGCCGAGCGCATCTCGGCGGCTTGCGGCGCGGTCACGAAGAGCTTGTTCTTCGCGACCGTGGTCATGGTATGCGCGCTGCTCCCGCTGTTCACCATGAAGGGGCCGGAGGGCCAGATTTTCGGGCCGATGGCCGACACGTATGCGTTCGCGCTGGCCGGCGCGCTAGTGCTCGCTCTCACCGTGTCGCCGGTGTTGTGCCTGCTGCTCTTGGGGAACCTAGACAAACCGCCCGGCACCGGTTTTTGGGCGCGCGCCACGCGGACTCTATCATGGGCGCTTCTGCTCCCGGTGATTCTCGCACCGCTCAAGTTCGCCTTCGTTCCGCGCCACGGTGACCCCGAGAACCGCCTCGTTCGTGCCCTGAACTGGGTGTTCCTCACGCAACTTAGGGTTATTCTCCGGCTGCGCTGGTTCGCGCTCGCGGTGTTCGCCGGGGGACTGTGTTACACCGGGGTCGTCTCGGCCAACATGGGGCGCGAGTTCATGCCGGAACTGGAAGAGGGGAACCTGATGGTTCGGGGCACGTTTCCTGTAAACGTGTCGCTCGAAGAATCCGGGGCGCGGGCGCGGCAATTGCGCGAACTGCTGCACGAGTTCCCCGAGTTCGCTGTGGTCGTCCCGGCGATCGGTCGACCGGACGACGGGACCGACCCTACGGGCTACTACAACGTCGAGACGTTTTGCCCGCTCCGCCCGGAACCGCAGTGGCCGGCGCACCCGAAATACGGCCGCCCGCGGAAGAAAGCGGAACTGGTAGGCGACCTGAACGCGGCCCTCGCTCAGCGGTTCCCCGGTGTGGACTGGGACATTTCGCAAATCATCCGCGACAACGTGATGGAAGCGCTGTCGGGCGTGAAGGGGGAGAACTCGATCAAGGTGATCGGGCCGGAACTCGACGCCCTGGAGCGGATCGCCGGGCAGATCAAGGACCGGTTGGATTCCGTTCCGGGCGTCGAGAACCCGGGCGTGTTCCGCATTCAGGGGCAAACGAGCCTGGAGTTCCCGATCGACCGGAGCAAGTGCGCGTCCTGGAACGTGTCGGCCGCGGACGTGCAGGCCGTGATCGGGTCGGCCGTTGGCGGCAGGGCCGCGACGCAAATCCAGGAGGGGGAGAAACAGGCCGACCTCACGGTCCGGTGGCCGCTGCGGTTGCGGGCGGACGAAACCGCCATTCGCTCGATCCCCGTGCCGGTCGGCAACACGGTCACCGCGGGGGGAGCGCCCGGGGCACCGAGTTCGCCGTTCAGCGGCGCGGCCACCGGCACGTCCCCCACGGGTTCGGCCGTCGCGCCCCCCGTATCGACCGGCAACCCGTACAACGCGGCCCCCGTGTGGACAACGACCCCGACCCGGCGCCTCGACGACCTCGTAACGCCGATCAACGCCAACGGCCAGCCCGACCCGGGCGGGTCGTTCCTGCGCCCCGGTGCGTCCACGATCTACCGCGAACAGGGCCAGCGCCTCATCGCGATCAAGTTCGAGGTCCGCGGGCGCGACTTGGCGAGTACGGTCAGCGAGGCGCGGGCCGCGGTGGAGCCGCTCCTGAAAGCGCCGTACCGGGCCGAGTGGAGCGGCGAGTTCAAGCAGATGGAGGCGGCCGAGAAGCGGATGGCGCGGATGTTCGCGTTGTCCCTGGCGCTCATTGCGCTCCTGTTGTACCTCGCGTTCCGGTCCTTCCTCGACGCGGCCGTGGTATTTGCCAATGTGTTGGCGATGGGCGTGGGCGGGGTATGGGCGCTCAAACTCGCGGGGCTGAATTTCAACATCTCCGCGGCGGTCGGGTTCATCTCAATCCTCGGCGTCGCGGTGATGAACGGGCTGCTGTTCGTCTCCGCCTTCAATGGGTTGCGCGCCCGCGGGGTCGATCTGAACGAGGCCCTCGCCCGCGGTACGCGGCAACTCGTTCGGCCCGTGGTGATGACCGCACTGGCCGCCATCCTCGGGCTGTTGCCCGCCGCGTTCTCGACCAAGATGGGGTCCGAGTCGCAGCGCCCGCTCGCGGTCGTGGTGGTGGGCGGGATGCTCTTCACCATCCTCACTCTCGTGCTGGTCCCGATGCTCTACAGCTTCTACGGCGACCGTACCCCGCCCAAAGGTGCGGGCGACTTCTCCCACTAATCTTCCGCGCCAGATTCTGGGTGTCGTATTTGTTTATAATTGCAACAAAGCGACAGTTGTCAATTTGAGCGCTGCTCGCGCACCGACCGCGTTTTTTGCGCGCCCGAATTAATTCCGAAAAGTAGGGACGCGCAGGGCTTCTCACGGCAATACCTCTCCGAACGGACCCGTCGCACGGAGGCGCACGATGCCGACCAGTCTCCTTCACGCCGTATCCCGGTTAACCGCCGGAGCCGACGACCCGCGCACCGACGCCCACCTCATCGCGGCGTTCCTCAAAAGTACCGACCAAGATGCGTTCGCCGAACTGGTCCGGCGCCACGGACCTGCGGTCCTGGGCGTGTGCCGCCGGTTCCTGGGTGCCACCCCGGACGCCGAGGATGCGTTCCAGGCCACGTTCCTCGTACTCGTGGCCCGGGCGCGCGGCACCGACTGGCGCGACGCCCTCGGCCCCTGGCTCTACGGCGTCGCAATCCGGGTCGCGCGCCGGGCGCGAGCGACCCGCGCCAAACGTCTGGCGAACGAAAGGCAGGTACCCGCGATGAGCGACCCACCGATTCCGGCGAGCGAACCGGACGACGCCAGCGCGGTCCTCGACGAAGAACTCGCCGCCCTGCCCGCGATCTACCGCCTGCCGCTCATCCTGTGCGAGATCCAGGGAACGGGCCGGCGCGTCGCGGCCCGCGAACTGGGGCTGACCGAGGGCACGCTGTCTAGCCGACTCGCACGCGGGCGCAAAATGCTCCGCAACCGACTCGCCCAGCGCGGCCTCGCCTCGGTCACCACGGGGCTGACACTCACCGTACCCGCGCCACTCGCGAACGCGACCGTGCGCAACGCGGTCCACGTACTCACGCGAACGGCCGGTGCGGTCCCGGCCGGGGTTTTGTTCCTCACGCAAGGGACTGTGAAATCCATGCTCGTGAAATGGAAACTCGCCGGCGCCATGATCGCCGCGTGCCTCGGGCTCACCGGACTCGGCGCGTGGCACACCTCCGCGCAGCCGCCCACACCGGCCGCTCTGAATCAACCCGCGCACGCGCTCATGGCCCCACAGGAAAAGGCGCCGGTGCCGCGCGTCAAAATCGTTGCCATTGTTGGCGCGAATAACGTCATCACCGACCAAGAGGTGATCGAGGCCGTGTACCAGATGTCCCAAGAGAAGAAACCGTCCGCGGAGTTGGTCGCGCTCGGCTGGGTCGCCCGAGTTGCGATGAAAAAAGAAATATACAAGCAGGTGCTGCGGAAAACGATCGAGCGCGAGCTCATCATCGATGAGATGTGCGCGAAGCTGAAGAAAGTCAACAAGACGAACGTCATCGACGAGGTCCAGGAATTCGCGGCGCAATCGGCCGCGCGCCAAATGCGCGCGTTCCGCACGGGCTCCGGGGCGCAGTCGGACGAGGCGTTCGCCGCGGCGCTACGGGCACAGGGGAGGAGCGTTCCGGTGATCCGCCGCCAGATGGAGCGCCAGGTGATGGCCGAGCAATACGTGAGCAGCGCCCTGAAGGAATCGGGCACCGAGTATAAGAAACTGGTCGAGGATCTGTGGCGGAAGGGTGTGGTTCGCGTGTTCGAGGAGTGAGGCCCCATGACGAAACGCGGTCACTCGAAATCCCATCTCAATCCCCGATCCGGTGGTTCTCCCGATCCCGTTCCCGCACCCAAGACGTGAACCGACTACGAGCGGGGCTTCCTTTCCAGGTCGTGGTAGCGAGTCGAACGAGCCGCGACCGCCAGGGAGCGGGAGGCGCCTCCCGGTGTGTTTAACGACAACCACCAAGAGCGGCTGTGCCTCCCGCTCCCTGGCGGTCGCGGCTCGTTATGCGAGAGTGTTGAACGACGCCACCGGGAACCGCGGCCCGCTCCCTGGCGGTCGCGGCTCGTTATCGCGTGGATGTGCGGCCTGCCCCCTGGCGGTCGCGGCTCGCTACCGTGTGCGATTACTTCCCCTTCACGGCCGCGTGGTCGCGCCACAACCAGCGGAGCGCGTCCGGCAGGAGCGCCCCGCCGTGGTCGTCGGCGTGCCCGCCGGCGCCGAGCACGTACTTGTAGTCGTAATCCTTTTCGCGCAGCGCCTCGACCATCAGTTGATTTTGCAAGAACCAGTCGCGCTTCGTATTCATCGGGCTGCGGTTGTCGTGAACGCCGTCCTGCACGTACACGCGGATCGGCTTCGCGTCCGCCTTGCGAACCAGGTCCGGGTACACGTGCCCGCCGCGCAAGTTGGTGAAGCTCCCGATCGCACTGTACACGCGCCGGAACGCCTCCGGGCGCTCCCACGCCACCGTAAAAGCCGCGATCCCGCCACTGGAGAAGCCCGCAATCGCCCGCTCGTTCGGGTCTTTTGTCAGCGTGTACTTTTGCGCCACCTCCGGCAGCATTTCATCGACGATCAACTTGGCGAAAGCGTCGCCGAGCGAATCGTACTCGACGCTGCGGTTGTTCGGGTTCCCGGTGCCGAGCGACGCCGGGTACTCGGTCCCCTTGTGCCCCGGCGTCACGAAGATGCCGATCGTTACGGGGATCTCTTTCCGGTGAATGAGGTTGTCGAGCACCACCGGCGCGCGGATCACGCCCTTCGGGTTGATCGCGCGCTGCCCGTCCTGAAACACCAGCACGCACGCGGCATTTTCGGGCTTGTACTGCGCGGGGACGTACACCCAGTATTGCCGGACGGTGCCGTCGAACACCTTACTCTTGAAGAGTACGGGGCCGATCAGTTCCCCCGCGGGCACGCCGTCTTGCTTTTGCGAATCGGGACCGAGTTTGTAAGTGGCCTTCGTCGGGAGTTGCTCGGGCGCCGGCTGACCGGCACCGAACGAGCACGCCAGCCCCCCGACGAGTAACGCGAACGCAGCCCGCATGACGGTCTCCGCGAAATGGGAAGAGGTCGAACAGCGCCGATTGTCCGGGAGCGCCCGCGCCGGTCAAGGGCCAGAAAGAAGAACCGGGCGCGAACGGCCCTCCGACTTGCTCATACCCGCCGTTTCTCGTTGCCGCGCGGCGGTCCGGGCTTTACATTCAGCGACATTCCTCGCTGATGCTTCACACTCGGAGACGATATGTCCGCTGCTCAGCCCGCCACCGCTCCGCCGCTCGCACTGCCGCTGCGCCTCAACCTGTCCGTGATGATGTTCCTCCAGTTCGGTGTTTGGGGGGCGTGGTTCGTCGTGTTCTTCCCGTACTTGCGCGGGCTGAACTTCACCGGCGAACAGGCCGGCGCGCTGATCGGCAATATGGCCCTCGGCGCCATCTTCTCGACGATCTTCGCCGGGTACATCGCCGACCGGCTGCTCGCCAGTGAGAAGCTGATGGCGGCCTGCCACCTCGCCGGTTCCGGGCTGCTGTACCTGATCGCGCAGACGCAAGACCCGGGCCAGTATTGGACGCTGTTCGCGCTCACGTTCGTCTACGCGCTGCTGTACAACCCGACGCTGGTGCTGGCGAACTCGATCACCTTCGAGCACGTCCCGGACGGGCAGCGCGACTTCCCCGGGATTCGCGTTTTGGGCACGCTGGGCTGGATCGCTGCCGGGTTCAGCATCGACGCACTGTTCGCGGGCGGCGGTAAGACGGCGGCGGGGTCCAACGGACCGCTGATGCTGGCCGCGGGCCTGTCCGCCGTTCTCGGCGTGTACAGCTTCTTCCTGCCGCACACCCCGCCGAAGGGCGAGGTGAAGGGCATCCCGTTCGTGCGGGCGCTGGGGCTGTTCAAGGATTTCTCGTTTGCGGCGTTCTTCATCGTGTCGCTGGCGATCACCGTGGTGCTGGCGTTCTACTACACGGTCACGTCCGACTTCCTGGAGAAGCAGTGCGGGGTGAAGAACATCGGCTCGACGATGCTGATCGGGCAGGTGTGTGAAACCGTGTTCCTGCCGCTGCTGCCGCTGTTCCTGGTGCGGTTCGGGATGAAATGGGTGCTGGCGCTGGGCATGTTCTGCTGGGGGCTGCGGTACTTCCTGTTCGCCAACGCGGGGCCGGAGGGCATGGGCTTCGCGCTGGCGATCGCGGGCGTCGCGCTGCACGGGTTCTGCTTCGACTTCTTCTTCGCCGCCGGGTTCATCCACTGCGACAACAAGGCACCGAAGGACATCCGGGCCAGCGCACAAGCCCTGTTCAGCTTCCTCACCTACGGCGTCGGGATGTGGTTGGGCAGCCTGATTTGCGGCATGATGGTGGACAAGTACACCGATCCGACGACGAAGACCGTGAACTGGGCCGATTTCTGGATGGTGCCCAGCATCGGTGTGATCGTGTGCCTCGGCGTGTTCTTGCTGGTGTTCCGCGACCGCCCGGGTCGAATCGTGGAGCCTGTGTCAGAACCAGCCGCTGTTCCGCCCGGGGCATAACCCGCTCAGCACGAAGGGGCGGTGCATTCGATGCACCGCCCCTCACAAACAGCGAAAGCGCGCATCAATACCGGACCATCCCCGGATCGACCTTGTCGGCCCAGCCGAGGATGCCGCCGGTCAGGTTCACGAGCTTCGTGTACCCCTGTGCCTTCAAGAAGTCGATCGCCTTCTGGCTCCGCATCCCGCTCTTGCAGTGAACGATCACCTCGCGGTCCTTCGGCACTTCGGTCACGCGGGTGGGAAGTTCCGGCAACGGGAGAAGCACCGTTCCGGGGATGCGGCAAATCTGGAACTCGTTCGGGTTCCGCACGTCCAGCACGAACAGGTTCTCGCCCGCATCAATGCGCTTCTTGAGTTGCTCGGGCGTGATGTCGCTCCCGCTGAACGCCGGTTGCGCGGCCGAAGCCCCGCCGCGCACGCCGCAGAACTCTTCGTAGTCGATCAGTCCCTTAATGGTCGGGTGCGGGGCGCCGACCGCCCACTTCGGGTCGCGCCGGATTTTGAACGTCTTGAACGTCATGTTCAGCGCGTCGTAGTGCAGCAGCCGGCCGATGAGCGGTTCGCCGATACCCAGAATGAGTTTGATTGTTTCCGTGGCCTGGATGCACCCGATCACGCCCGGCAGAATGCCGAGCACGCCGCCCTCCGCGCAACTCGGCACCTCGCCCGCGGGCGGCGGTTCGGGGTAGAGGCACCGGTAACACGGCCCCACGCGCGGGTCGAACACCGTGGCCTGGCCGTCGAAGCGGAAGATGCTGCCGTACACGTTCGGTTTGTTGAGCAGCACGCACGCATCGTTGACGAGGTACCGCGTCGGGAAGTTGTCGGTACCGTCCACCACGATGTCGTAGTGCTTCACGATGTCGAGCGCGTTCTTCGACGTGAAGTGCGTCTCCCACAAATCGAGTTGCACTTCCGGGTTCACGTCGCGGAGCCGGTCCGCGGCGGACTGGCACTTCGAGCGCCCCACGTCCGCGGTGCCGTGGATGATCTGCCGCTGGAGGTTCGATGTGTCCACCACATCGAAATCGACGAGCCCGAGCGTGCCGACCCCCGCCGCCGCGAGGTAGAGTGCGAGCGGCGACCCGAGCCCGCCGGTGCCGATCACGAGCACCTTCGCGGCCTTGAGCTTCCGCTGCCCGTCGAGCCCGACCTCGGGCATGATGACGTGGCGCGAGTAGCGCGCGAACTCGGGCTGCGTGAGCGACACGTCGGCCCAACGGCCGTTCAGAAGGTCGGGGAGCGGCATATGAACGTCTCCGAGAGCTGTAAATAAAAGCAGATTGGCCACAAAAAAGCACAAAGGGCACAAAAGAAAACCAAGACACAAGAGTGAATACAAATCACTTCTTCTGCTTTGGTTTTCTTTTGTGCCCTTTGTGCTTTTTTGTGGCCAATCGGTCTTCGCATCTCGCCCGCTAGATCGCGCCGAGCGCGATCGAGCAGTTGTGCCCGCCGAAGCCGAAGCTGTTGGACAGCACCTTGCGCACGCGGACCTCGCGGGCCGTGTTCGGGATGTAGTCCAGATCGCACCCGCCCTCGACGTCCTGGTTGTCCAGGTTGATCGTGGGGTGCAGTACGCCGTGCTTGATGCTCAGCGCGCACGCGACCGCTTCCACGCCGCCGCTCGCGCCGAGCAGGTGCCCGATCATGCTCTTGGTGCTGGACACCATGACCTTTTTCGCGTGCTCGCCGAACACGAGTTTCACGGCCTTGGTCTCGGCCACGTCGCCCAGGCCGGTGCTGGTCCCGTGCGCGTTAATGTAGTTAACGTCGCCCAGGTTCCAGCCCGCGTCCTTCACGGCTTCGCGCATCGCTTCCGCGGCGCCGATGCCGTCCTCGTGCGGGGCCGTGATGTGGAACGCATCGGCCGTGTTGCCCGACCCGCACACTTCCGCGTAGATCGGGGCGTTCCGGGCCTTGGCGCGCTCGTACTCCTCGAGAACCAGAATCCCAGCGCCCTCGCTCAGCACGAAGCCGTCGCGGTCCTTGTCCCAGGGCCGGCTCGCGGCTTTCGGGTCATCATTCCGCGTGGACAGCGCGCGACACGCAATAAACCCGCCCAATCCGAGCGGCGTCACCGCGGCCTCGCTCCCCCCACTGACCATCACGTCGGCGAGCCCGCTACGAATTGCGGCCACCGAGTCTGCGATCGCGTGCGCCGCGGACGAGCACGCGGTGGAAACGGTCGTGTTCGGCCCGCGGAGCCCGAACCGGATGGAGATGTTGCCGCTCGCGGAGTTGGCAATCATCTTCGCGATGAGGAACGGCCCGAGCCGGTCGGGGCCGCGCTCCATGAGCGTGCGGTGCCCGTCCTCCCACTCGGCCATACCGCCGATCCCGCTGCCGAGGATGCACCCGCAGCGGAACGGGTTCTCCTTCGCGAAATCGAGGCCGCTCTCGTTCACCGCTTCGGCGGCCGCGACGAGCGCGAACTGCGTGAAGCGGTCGAGTCGGCGGGCCGAGCGCGTGTCGATGGTGGGTTCGGGGCTGAAGCCCTTTACCTCGCCGGCGAACGTGACTTTGAACGGCACCTCGGCGCCGCTCACCAGTTTGTGCGCGGCCGTGCTGAAAAGGGTGATCGGCGCGATGCCGCTCTGCCCGGCGAGGAGGCCCCGCCAGTAGTCCGGCACGTTCAGCGCGAGCGGATTCACCGTGCCCAGGCCGGTGATTACCACCCTGCGGCGGGTCGCGGAAGAGGAAGAAGTCACTGTGGCTTGTTCTTGATAGCGGTGTCGATGTAGTCGGTGGCTTCGCCGACGGTCTTAATTTTTTCGGCCTGGTCGTCGGGGATCTGGATGTCGAACTCTTCTTCCAGCTCCATCACGAACTCGACGATGTCGAGCGAGTCCGCGCCGATCTCTTCGATGAACGTGGTGTTGCGGGTAATCTTTTCTTTGTCGTAGGCGAAGTGCTCGCTCACGATGTCGATGACACGTTGCTCAACGGACACGGTTCGACCCTCCGGGCGGTGGTGGCGCCACCGCAACCCCGCGGTCCGACCGGCTCCAACCGGTCCCCGCACACTGCGTCTGGTATTTTGTATGGCGCTCGCCCGGCTCGCGAAGGGTGAGTGGCCTTCCCCGGCGCCTGTGCAGCGACTTACGAACAAAACTCTACTGACGCGACCAGTAAAAGAAAAGCCCGCCCCGGTTGATGCGGAAGGTAAAAGGCAAAAGTTAAAAGGTAAAACAACACAAGAGGCGCCACAGGCACGGGCCCGTCTTCGTTTGCCTTTTGCCTTTTTCCTTTTAACTTTCCGCGACGTCCGCGGCGCCCGCACTCACGCGGTGACGTTTCGGATATCGGCCTTTCGCTGGACCCGCTTGAGCAGACCCGCGAGGACGCGCCCCGGCCCGATCTCGTAGAAGCGCTCCACGTTCTCGGCGAACAGGCCCCGGAGCGTGTCCTCCCACCGCACCGGCGAGAGCACCTGCCGCACCAGGAGCCCGCGAATTTCGGCCGGGTCCGCGTGCGGGCGGGCGTCCACGTTCGACCACACCGGCACCACCGGCGCGCCGAGCGCGACGCCCGCGAGCGCGGCGGCGAGTTTCTCGTCGGCGGGCTTCATCAAGTTCGTGTGGAACGCCCCCGCCACCGTGAGCCGCACGGTACGAATGCCGCCCTTCTGCACGCACAGTTGCTCGAACCGGTCGAGGGCCGCGAGCGCGCCGGACACCACCGTGTTTCCCGGGCAGAGCAAATTCGCGACCTCGAGCGTATCGGAACCCCGCGCTTCGATTACGAGGGCCTCGACCTCCGGCACTTCCATCCCGAGCACGCTCACCATCCCGGAGGGCGTCGCGACCGCGGCGTCCTGCATGGCCCGCCCGCGCGCCTGGACCAGTTTCACCCCGTCCTCGAACGACAGCGCGCCCGCGAACGCCAGCGCCGTGTACTCGCCGAGGCTCAGCCCGGCCGTGGCGACGACACCGGTGACCGCGTCCGGTTCGGTGGCCTTCAGTTGTTCGAGCGCCGCGAGGCTCGCGACGAAGATGGCCGGCTGGCTCACGTCCGTCGCGCTCAACCGCTCCGGCGGGCCGCTCACGCACACGTCGAGCAGGTCGTACCCCAGAATCGCGGACGCGCGCTGGAACAGATCGTTTGCGGCCGGGAGCGCTTGGCACAGCGCGCCCGCCATGCCGACCGTTTGCGCGCCCTGACCGGGGAACAGAAAGGCTGTCCGTGGCATGAAGAACCCTACAACGTTTCGCCGAACGGCTGTGAGCTAATCCCGTTTCGGTGTCCTTGCGACGAGCCGCGACCGCAAGGGAGCGGGAGGCGCTACCGCTCCCTTGCGGTCGCGGCTCGTTCAACCCGCTACGACGATCCCGAAACGGAACTAGTGGTCGTGTCCGCCCCCGAGGGGGTGGTGACAACCTAGCCGCCCGCGCGCCTCTTGTCCCCTCCCCAAGAGGACAGCCGGACCGGGCCGCCTCGCCGGAGCCATCAAATCAGGCCCCAGAGCCGCCGGAGCCCCCACTCCGTTCCGAGGAGCGCGGTGAACACCACGAGCCACAGCGGGAGGAACCCGTGCGACCGGTTCCGGTGCCAATCGGGGTAGTACCGCGGCTTCTTGCCCAGGTCGGGCGGGAGCTCGGTCTTTAGCTCTTTCAGAAAGCCGGGAAGGTCTTCGAGGCGCAGCGCCTTTCCGCCGGTCGGCACCGAGAGCCGTTCCATGAAAACCTGATCCGCGCTCACCTTGAGCATTTCGTCCGAAATGTCCGGGACCGCGATGAACTTGGCCGTACCGCGGTGGAGTTTCGGCGACCCGTCGGCGTTCAGTTCCGGCGACCCGTCGGGTTTCTTGACCGGGCTGGTGACCGACACGAAGTACTCGCCCGGCGCCGTCGGGCGGAACTGCACCTTTCGGCCGTCCTTGTCCGTCAGCACGGTTTGCGGGGCCGCCTTCCGCACGTCCTCGGGCTTCGGCTCCTGCTGCCCCGGCGCGAGCGGTAGAACGTGAACCGTGAGCGGTGCGGCCGGGTCATCCGTGCCGTCCGCCTTCTTCACGCCGACGCGAATCATCTGCTCCGTCGTCACCTTGAGTTGGCGGAACTGGGGGCGGGCGTAGGCCTGGCTCTCCTCTTCGTCCTGGTACGCGAGCCACAGCACGCACTGGCGCCAGAAGCGCTCGTGCATGTCGATCCCGGTCGTCTCTTTGGGCTGGCCGAGGCTGCGCCAGAGGTACGTGTCGAACGCGCCGAACGCGAGCCACCGCCCCTTGTTCGCGTCCCCGCGCTGCGAGCCGACGAGGAGCGGCTCGTGGACCGCCGGGTCGAACTCGGTGCCGGCCGCCCAGTCTTTCGGGTCGCTCGGGGAGAGCACCTTGTTGTTCGGATCGAGGCGCGGAACCCACGCGAACACCGTGTCCAGGCGCCCCGGGCGGAGCGCGAGCCGGTTGTGCCCGTTGAGCAAGATCCCGGTGCGGAAGTTGTTCATCCGGTCCCACGCCTCTTTCGACGGGTTGCCCTTCGGCGCGGGCGCACCGGGTTTGGGCACGACCTTGAACATCTTGTTCAGCCCGTTCGGGTTCGGGATCACGGGGAAGAACACGACCGGATCGCCCCTGTCGTTGAGCGCGTCCGCGATCGGGCCGCCCGTCACGGGGAGCAGCTCCTTCGGGATGCCCGGGTCGCCGGTGTAGGCGTACTCGCCGCCGAGGAACATGACCCCCACGCCCTTCGTCGCGGTGAGCTTGGTGAGGTCGGCGAGGAAGTTCGGCGCGGCGCGGTTCAGCACGGCCGCGCCCACGTTCCCGATGATGACCACGTCGTAGGCCTGGGCCTCGAGGTTCAGCAGGTCGCGCGCGCTTTGCGGAACGGTCTGGTCGGACTGGAGGATGACCTCGTACACGTCGAATCGCTTCTCACTGCGGAACGCATCCCGGAGGAACGTCTGTTCCCAGCGGAGCTGGTCCACGATCAGCACGCGGACGCCCTCTTTGAGCACCGTGAGGTACGTTTCGGACCAGTTGTTGAGCGGCGACAGTTCGCCCGGGAGCGGCTCGAGCTTCCCGTTCTTGTCGATCCCCACCTCGACCTTGATCTTGTACTCGCCCTTCGTTTCGGGCATCTTCACGGTCATCTTCAGCTCGTTACCCTTCTCGCGCTCGAGGGTAAACTCTTCGCTCTGCACCGCTTTATCGTCGATGAACACCCGGGCGGTGACGCGCGAACCGGGGAAGTTGTAGGCGTTCACCTTCGCGGTCACCGTCACGTCGTTCTTGATGAACGCGGGCGACGGGTTGCACTCCACGCTCGTCACCACGACGTCCTTCGTCTTCGTGTCTGAGCTTTCCTTGCCGACGAGGAAAGTGTGGACCGGAACCCCTCTGCGCCCCCAGCGCCCGGCTTCGGAGGCCGCGTTGAACGCCTCGCCGTTGTCCGCACCGTCCCCGATGATGATGTGCCCGCGCACGCGCTCGCCCTGCCACCGCTCGAACGTCTTGTTCAAATAAGTTCCGTAGTCGGAGCGCTTGGCGTCGGAAACGACCGTCGGCTCGTAGCGACTGGTGGCCTCGTTGAAGTCCGGCGGGCCGAACTTGTAGAGCGTGACGCTGATCCCCTGCTCCGTGAGCAAGTCGTCGATCAGCGGCTGGCACTTCTCGATCGCCTTGCGCACCGCATCGGCGCGCGACTGCCCGCCGATCTCGTCCTTCACCGTCAGGCTCTCGGACACGTCCACACCGATGAGCAACGCGGACGGTTGCTTCGGGTTCTCGTTGACGCCGATGCTCGGGCGCGTCGCGGTGATGAGCGTGACCAGTAGCGCGAGCAGGCGCAGCGTGAGAACGGTGAAGATGCGCTTGCGCGTCGCCTGCGGGTGCCCCAAATACGTCCAGACCGTGAAGAGGACGAGGAGCGCGGCGACGGCCGCGAGCGCCGGGAGCCCGAACGGGTAAACCGACCACGGGTACGCGGGCCGCATCGAGAAGAAGATGTCGTCCATAGCGCTATCTTACCGATGTGCCGGGAGCGCCGGAAGAAGTCTGTTTCTGGCGAACCGCGACGGTAACGGAGCGGGTGGGCGATTCGTCGCGCCCACCCGCTCCGTTACCGTCGCGGTTCGCCAGCCCCTGCCCTAATCCTTTTTCCCGACGCGCTGCGGGGAGCGGAGCTGCTCCAGCGCGGCGGGTTCGAGCTTGGTTTTGCCGAGGTTCGCGGCGTTGCGGTTGAGTGCGTCCGAAACGGCGTGGCTCAGGTCCGGGTAGCGGAGCAGCGTTCCGCTCACGCTGAACGCGGACCGCTCGAACTTCGGCCCGCCGGGGCCGCCGAATTTCGGTTGATCCTGCACCACGTCCAGGAACAGCTTGTTGGACGGCTCCGGCTTGTTCTCGTGGGCCAGCACCACCGCCAGCCCCAGGCGCCCCGCGACGCTGGCGGTCCGCGCCGCGAGCGGGTCGCGCCACTCCTTCTCGCGCCCCCGTAAGCGCTCGAACCGCTCGTTGGCTTCCGGCAAGCGCCGCTCCCTCACGTAGAGGAGCCCGAGTTCAACCGACGCCTTGATCGCGTCGTCCGGTTTCGTCCCCTCGGTGTTGAGGACCACGAGCAACTCGCGCTCGCGCGTCGTGTTGAGCCGGTCGGGGGAGCGCACGTCGGGCAGCCCCGGCCCGCTGTGGTTCGCACCGGCGGGCGCGTGCGCCGGGTCCGCGGACGGGTTCAGCCCCCCGTACAGGAGCACCCCACCGATCGCGGCGAGCGCACACGCGCACGCGATGAGGAGCCACAGCCCCCACCGTGCCCCCGGGTGCCCCGAAGACGGCACCGCGGCCCGAGTGAGTGAAGACGTGGATTCGCCCGCGGTGGCCAGTGAGCGGCCCTTCCCGTTGCCCTGAGAGAGTGCGAATTGAGCGGTACCCGTTGTTAACCCGTCCCGCACTTTCACCAGGTCGCGCAGGACGTCGCGCGCGGACTGGTAGCGGTCGTCCGGGTTCTTCGCCATCATCTTGTGGACCATGCCGCACACGTCCGCTGGCAGGTCGGGCCGCAGGTCCGCCAGTGGCCGGGGCTTCTCCTGCACGTGCTTCAGCGCCACATCGAACGCGGACGTGCCGCGGAACGGCGGCTCCCCCGCGAGCAGGTGGTAGCAGGTGACACCGAAGGAGTAGATGTCGCTGCGGTTATCAACCGTGTGGCCCTGGACCTGCTCCGGGGACATGTACAGCGGCGTGCCGAGCGTGACGCCGCTCTGCGTGATGTTCGTGGCCGGCACCTCCCCGGCGAAGAACCGGCTCAGGCCGAAGTCGGTCACCTTCACTTCGACCTTCCGCGTCACCAGAATGTTTTCCGGCTTGATGTCGCGGTGAACGATGCCCTGCTCGTGGGCCTTCTGGAGCGCGAGCGCGACCTGCCGCACCACGCTCAGGGTGATCGGCAAATCGGGCGGCCCCTTGCGGGCCATGTAGTCGCGCAGGTTGCGCCCCTCGACGAACTCCAGCACCATGTACCGGAGCCCGTCGGCCTCGCCGATCTGGTGGATGTGAACGATGTTGGGGTGGTTGAGCTTCGCGACCGCTTGAGCTTCGGCCTGGAACCGGGCCAGCGCGGTGAGGTTCGTGTTCAGCTCGTCGCGGAGCAGTTTGAGCGCGACGTCGCGCTTGAGGGACGTTTGCCGGGCGAGGTACACCTGCCCCATGCCGCCCGCCCCGATCCGGCGGAGGATGTGAAAGTCCCCCAGCGTGCGGCCGGTGAGGTCGGGCCGCGGTGCGGTTTGCGGCTGGGTATCCGGCATCTGTCCGGCTCCGCAGAGTGTTCAGCAAAACCGCCGCATTGATGAACGATTTAAACGTAGCGGACCGCTCTGCAACGACCGCCGGGGGCGCCGGAGTTGGAGAACGTGAGGCGGATTTCGACAGCGCCATCTTATCTCATCTCGCCCAAAAGAGAAATGAGACGGCTCCCGATACCCCACATTTCTGCTACGCCACGAAACACCACCCGCTCCCGCGAACCCGTGCGGCGTTTGACTCACTCTCGTCGCCCCGCTCGGGGAACAAGAACAAGTAACAGTCCTCCCGAACTGTGCGGTGACGAAACGAAACTCTGTGATAAACTGCCCGGGACTCCCGCCGTGGTTTCACCCACCCAGCCCACCACAAGCCCCAGACGGAGATCAACCGTGCGTGCCCTCCTAACGTCATCCCTCGTGCTCGGCCTCACATCTTTGGCCCTGGCGCAACCGTCAAAACCCACCGCGATTTCCGACGAGCAGAAAGCGATCGACGCCATCGCGAAGGCCGGCGGGAAGGGTGAGATCGACCCCAAACTGCCCGAAGCGGGCCGCGTGGCCGCCAAATTCGAGGCCGCAACGGACGCCGCGCTGGTGGGACTCAAGAAGTACCCGCACATCGGCTCGGTCGACGTGTTCAACGCCGCGAAATGTACCGAGAAAGGGTACACCGCCCTCAAAGACCTGCCGAACCTGCGCCGACTGGTCCTGAGCAAGTCCGACCTGACAGTGGCCCGCGTCAACGCGATCGCACAGTGCGCCCAGTTGCGCGAACTGCGTATCCCCAACGCCGGCTTGACCGATACGGAACTCGTGGGCCTGAAAAAGCTCGCGCTCCTCGAATCGCTCGACATCTCCGAGAACCCGCAGGTCACCGACAAGGGGATGGCGACGATCAAAACCCTGGAGCGGCTCCGGGCCTTGTACCTCTCCAAAACCGCCGTCAGTGACAAGGGGTTGTTTGAACTGAAGACGCTGGACGGGTTGCGCACGCTCTACGCGGGTTCGACAAAGATCACCGCGGACGGGGCCGAGAAATTCGCCGATGAAATGCCCAATCTGCGGGTCGTGCGTCAGTGATGGAAGGGATTGTTTTGATTTCCTTCTGTAACCGGCCTCGCACAACGAATTGCAAACGTGGGCACCGATTCCACTTTGGGTTGTGCCCTCTCCCCTTGCGGGAGAGGGTCGCCGCGCTTCGCGGCGGGGTGAGGGGTTGCTTCCACACTCGGGACGTTACCCCTCACCCGGTTCGCAAAGCCTCACCACCCTCTCCCGCAAGGGGAGAGGGCATAACACCAAGCCAACCTACAACCCACGTTTGCAATTCGTTGTGCAAGGTCGGCTACAGAAGATCGGCAATCGGCGCAACTTGGTGTGGTGAGGGGCCGAATACTCCGCGGGCCGGGGCGGGCGCTGAGTGGTGGGGACCGGCCCCGCTCGCGTTGTGCCCCGACTCGTTCCGTTCGTATCGAACAAATCCCAGCGAAAGATTCGCGCCCGGGCGGGCGTAAGTGTGGGGAATATTGGGTCGAACCACTGTTTCCCTGGGACCGCGGGCACCTGGCCCGCCCTTCTGCCATTGGTAACGAATGCGGGCCAGATCCCAGAGAAACGCGCGCACACTCACCGACTCGACGCACGCGGAACAGCCCCGGAAAGGCGCCACATGACCACGCCCGCGCAACCCCGACCCGCCCGACTCGCCGCCGACGTTGCGAAATCTCTCGTGCTGTCCGAACCGGCCAAAGCCCTACTCAGCCCGGCGCACACCCCGCGGCAATTCTTTGACGCGCTCGCCGCGCACTCGGACCTGGCCGAAGACGCGATCCGCTTCCTGGCCGCAGCGCTCCCCAAGCGCGAGGGCGTGTGGTGGGCGCTCGGGTGCGTGCGGTCCGCGTTTCCCAAACCCGCGCCCGAAGCGGCCCGCGCGATTACCGCCGCGGACGCCTGGGTGAAGGAGCCGACCGAGGTGAACCGGCGCGCGTGCGGCGACGCGGCTTCGGCGGCCGACCACGGCACCGCGGCCGGGTGCCTCGCGGCGGCGGCGTTCTGGTCCGGAGGGAGTCTCGCGCCGCCACACCTCGCCGCGGTCCCGCCGCGCGACGACCTCACGGCCACCGCGATCAGCGCGGCCGTGCTGCTATCAGCCGTCGTTGACGTGAATCACATCGCCGCGAGCTACGCGAAGTTCCTCGCACTGGGCGCGGACATCGCGTCGGGCAAAGCGCGACTCTGATTCGCGTTCGTGATCCCACCGTGCGGTGCCGGGCAAATTCGGTGATGTTTTTTGCTGTGTGGACACTAAATCAATATTATCCGCCCGTCCACTAGTCTATAATTGGGGCGCGCCTCGTTCTCCGCGCGTGGAGCCGCCGAAATGCGGATTGGCAGGACCGAACGGAAGCGCGTAGGTGGACGGCTCTCGGCCCGGCGCGGCCACTAGCGAATCTTGTTTCGAGATCCCCGTAGCGCCCGAACGAGCCGCGACCGCAAGGGAGCGGGGCTTCCCGTGTGTTGAACCGGGACGACAAACAGGAGCGCCTCCCGCCCCCTTGCGGTCGCGGCTCACTACACGGAAACGGAACTAACGTCGGGCACAGCCCGACCTACAAACACCGGTTTTGCCCCCGACTCTTCGGCTTTTGCGGTACAAGTACGGCCCAATAATCTCGGCAAGATTGTTAGCTGTTTACAGCGATTATCAGTCACCGAGTTAACTACAATCACCGGAATTTTGACGTCTGTTAGCGATTGTTACCCTGTGGAGCAGCGCACCGGGTCGGGGTGCCGAATCTAAAGACTTGAAGTGTCAGCAGTTAGTGCGATCTTCGCCCGGTGCCGCCGGCCCAATGGCCCAAAATGTTAGCAATTGTTAGCCTCGAGGCGGGGACACAGATGAAGCAACAACCGTTCCGACAACGCACGAGTAAGAATGAGAATCCCGACCACGTCCTTGAGACGCGGGCGCCGACCGCGTACTATCGGGTGGAGCATTTTCCCGCCGCCACGGAACCCAACGCATGTCACGCCTAGCCGTCCCCGTCGTGGTCGCGTTGTGTTTTGTGCCCGCCGCGTCCGCGGCTAACAGCGCGGGCACGTTCCAGGTGCCCGCCGATGACACGAAGGCACTGATCGCCGAAGGCTACCGGTTCAAAGAGGCCTACAAGGGCGAGTACAAACTCGCGGACCGTTACGAGTTACGGCACAGCGATGTCACCGTTCGCGACCTCACGTTCCCGTCGCCGATGACGACCGACATCACGGAGAACAACACCGTTCACGCGGAGTATTTCACCCCGAACCGGCCGGGCAAGTTCCCGGCGGTCGTCGTGCTCGACATTATGCAGGGGAACCAGCGGATCGCGCGCGGCGAAGCGATGTGGTTGGCCCAGAACGGCGTCGCGTCGCTCGTGGTGGTGCTACCGCACTACAACCAACGGCGCGCCCCGGACAGCAAAGTGAAACTCGTTTCCACCAACATCCCGCGCACGCTCGACGGCATCCGGCAGGGCGTGCTCGATTGCCGCTGCGCGATCGCGTGGTTGGCCTCCCGACCGGAAATCGACGCCGACAACCTCGGCATGGTCGGCACCAGCCTGGGAAGCTTCCTCACCGCGCTCACCTCCGCGAACGAACCGCGGATCAAGAACGTGTGCATGATTCTCGGCGGCGGCGGGCTGGTCGATGCGTACTACGAGCACCCGAAGGCGAAAGACATCACGAAGGCGCTCGACGCGATCGGCGGGAAAACGATCGTGAAGCGCATCATCGCGCCGGTCGATCCGATCACCTACTCGGCGCAACTGAAGGGGAAGAACCTGCTCATGATCGCGGCGCGCGATGATGAGGTCGTTCCGCCGAAGGCCGCGACCGCGTTGTGGGAGGCGACCGGCAAGCAGCGCATCGTCTGGCTCGACGCGGGCCACATTACTGCCGGGCTGTACACAATGTCCGTCCTGCGAGAAATCCGCGACCACGTTCGCGCGAAGTAGCTTCTGGTCCGCCGCACGCCATTCAACACCGCGGCCCGGCTTTTTCCGCGCGGGCCGCGAGATCGTTCGCCGATTTGCGAAAATGACGGGTGAAACCCCGCGAATGTCACCGTACAGTGGTGCCCGGTTCGGGCTTTCGTTCACCACTCGAAACGGGTGCGGTCATGCTGCTGTTCGCGGAACACTGGAACTCCGAAGCGTTCGCAATGTCGCTCCTGGCAGCGGCCGTATTCGGGCTGCTCGGGATCGCACTGTTGGCCCTGGGCTTCAAGGTGTTCGAGTGGATCACGCCCAAACTCGACGTCGAACAAGAACTTGCGAAGGGCAACATCGCGGTCGGCATTTTGGTCGGCGCGGTGGTTCTCGGGACCAGCCTGATTGTTGTTCGGGCCATCGGCG
Organism: Gemmata palustris; assembly: GCF_017939745.1. Lineage (NCBI taxonomy): Bacteria > Pseudomonadati > Planctomycetota > Planctomycetia > Gemmatales > Gemmataceae > Gemmata > Gemmata palustris. The sequence goes on from NZ_JAGKQQ010000001.1 coordinate 8,071,797, forward strand.
GTTAAACCCATGAGAAAATCGCGCGCAATTACTCTCACGGTACTGGGCGGGCTGACGCTCTCCGGGTGCTGTCTCGCCTCACTCGGGTGCGGCAAGAGCGAACAGCACGACGCCTCGGCCGAGCCGTCCGAGCCCGTAGACAACAACTGGTACGACGAGCACGGTAACGCGGTCCCCGAGAAGTGGAAGACCGACGGGAACGGCAACCGCGTGCTCGACGCGGAGGGCCGACCGATCCCGGAACCGAGCGTTCCATATGATCGGCACCACCGCCCGTGGGTGTGGTCGAACGGCTCCTGGATTCCGCTGATACTGATGAGCCGCGCCGGTCCGGGAGTGCCGTACAACACACCGATGCGCAGCCACAGTTCTAGTTCAAGTTCGTGGTTCAGCGGCGGTTCCGGCTACCGCTCCACCAGTACCACGACTACGTACCGTTCTGGAACTGGTACCGGGTCGCACTCGGTCGCGCCATCGGCCCCGGCCGGTTCGTCCATCAGTCGCGGCGGGTTCGGCAGCACGGGTTCATCGCCTTCGAGTAGCAGTAGTTCGTGACACGCGGTTGCTTCATGAAACAGCTCACGATCGTAGTGAAACCGTTCCGGGCCGAATCGGTATTGCGGGCCATCGCCGATCTCGGCGTGACTGCGTGCGCGGTGCGCGAAGCCAAGGGCTACGGCCGGCAGAAGGGCTACCTCGACCGCTACCGCGGGTCCGAGTACAGCACCGCGTACCTGCCAAAAGTGGAAATCACCGTTTGGGCAACCGACGAGCAAGCGACCGCATTGAACGAAGCCGTGCCGAAGGTCGCTCGCACCGGGCGCATCGGCGACGGCAAGGTGTTCGTGGTGCCGCTCGCGTGGCCCGAACCGCTTGTGTTTTAAGAGGGAAGAAACCTACCCCCAACCCCCTCCCTGAAGGGAAGGGGCTTAAATCAGAACCATTGATGGTGCGGTCTTCGGTATTTGGTTTTTCTCCCCCTTCATTTTTAGGGAAGGGAGTCGGGGGGAGGTTCTTCCCTCAACTCTCGCCCCTCGCAAAGCCGATACAACCCGAACAGCCGTAATCCGTCTCGTTCGGGGGAAGCAAATGCGCAAGCGAATCGCGGCGGCGGGGTTGGGGGTGCTTCTCGGGGCGACCAGCGCCAGCGCGCAACCGACTCGCCCGGGCGCGTACCCTCCGGGCGTTTCCCCTCCCGGTTTGGCCATTCCCGCGTCTCCCAGTATGCCGGTGTTTCCCGGCTCGCCGGCGATCCCGAACGCGCCCGCTCCCCCGGGATTGTTGCCGCCGCTGGTGCCGAAACCTCCGGCCACGTTTACGCCCGGTATGTCCGCGCCCGGCTCCTCAATGACGCCACCGGGGTTCCCGGCGCAGCCGAAGCAGCCGACCGCCACGGAACCCGCGCTCCCGCAACAGGAACAGAAGCTCGCGATGAGCGCGATGGACGTGTCCGTCAAGCGCGTCATGGGCGGGTGGGAGGTCTGGGCCGGGCAAAAGGTACTGCGAAACACGGGCGACAACGAAAATAACGCCCGCGACGTGGCCCGCGTACTGCGCGAGCTCCGACCGACCGAGTGGGTCACCATCGGCGGGGCGAAGCCGGTCATCGAGTACGGGCTCACCAACGGGCGCCCGGCGGTCGCGGGCGCAGCGCAGCCCGATCCGAAAGACAACAACGCCGGTCCGGTGGCCCACGCGGGCGGCCCCAACGCCCCGCAAACGGCCGGGACCGCGGCGAAATTCGTCCAGCCCATCGACCTCCGCACGACGCGCGTCGAAGCGATTCGGGGCGTGTGGTGCGTGCGCGACGACAACAACATCCTCCTCAACTTCGGCACGGATAAGGGCGGAGCGGAGCAAGCGACCGCGGTCATTCAGAAGTACGGGTTCAACCGCGTGGGCGTGGTCGGAACCCCGACGCAGCCGGTCATGAGCTACCTGTTCGCCTCGCTCGACCAGCTCAAACCCGCGCCCGGCGGTCAACTGATGCTGAGCGCCCAGATCGAGGGCCTGACGCGGACCGGCATCCCGATCCCGGGCGTCGGGTTCACCGGCGAGATGGTGAAGATCGACCCGAACAAGATCGAAGTGCGCAAGGACGGGGTCGATTGGGTGGTCGCGTCCGGCCCCGAGGTGCTGGGCCGGTTCGGGCCGGTGGAGTGGACCGCGCGCGAGGCCGCGCGAACGGTCCGGGACGCGAAATTCACCGAGTTTTGCAGGCTCGGGGGATCGGCCGGGTTAACGTTCTTCCTCACGGACGGGAAGCCACCGACTCGGGCGCCGTTCAACGCCCAGGGGCGCAACTTCGACCCCGCCGCACTGAAGGTTCAGCAGGTCAACGATAAGTGGATGGTCACCGACGCCGGCAAGCAACTACTGCAAGTGGGCAGCGCACAGGAGGGCGAAACCATCGTCCGCGTGCTGAAGGCCTACGGCTTCGACCAGACCGCGCACCTCTCCGCCGCCGGCGCGAAAGGTGGGATCACGTTCCTGGTGAAGAACAGCCACCGCTGAGCGACAAGCGGTGAAGGCGACCGGCCGGTCGTGTTGCACACTACCAGCCGAGCTTCGTGCGGAGCTGGTCGAGCCCGCCCGCGAGTGCGGCATCGGCCGTGGGGTAGGTCGCGGCGAGGTCGTCGAGGCGCTTGCCGTTCACGGTGTTGCTCACCGAACAAGCGAATTTCCCCGCCGCGGGGCGCACTTCGAGTTTGTAGAGCGGTTGCGCTTCGAGCATCACGAACGTCGTCTCCGGGCGCACGCCGGGCTTCAGCGCCCCACTTCGCGCGGCCAACCAATCAGGTGCGTTCATTTCGTTCCTTATTCAAATGTCGGTAGCCACTGATGCACAGGGCTTCCGCCCGGTGCTACAAACGCCGGCCGCTCCGCGGCGTGAAAGGCGTTGCAGGTACTTGTTTTCGCCCCGGAGGAGCCGTCTAACGGAGCACCGGGCGGAAGCTCTGTGCCCTACTCCGGCAACGGCTTGCCCTTCGTCTCCGGGAGGAACGGCAACACGAACAGCCCCACGAGGAAGATACTACACATCGTGACGCCCGCGTAGCGGAACGCATCGGCCCCGTGGCTCGCGAACACCACCGTCGTGAGCTGGCCGAGCGCCGCCGGCCCGAGCGCGGCGACCAGCCGACCCGCGTTGTAGCAGAACGATGTGCCGGTACTGCGGTACTTGGTGGGGAACAGTTCGGGTAAGTAGATCGCGTACCCGCCGAACAGCGCGAGTTGGCAGAACCCCATAATCGGGATCATCCAGAACACGTCGTCGCGGGTTTTCAGGAACCAGAACGTCCCCGCCGTCGAGAGCATCGCCAGAACAAAGAACAGAGCGAACGTGGGTCGCCGACCGACTATCCCGGTCACCCAACTGAACGCGAAGATCCCGAAGAACGCCCCCCCGTTCTGTACCAGTGACGCCACCCCGCGCCACCAACCGATCTCGCCCTTCAACTGGTCCCCGCTCAGTCCTTCACTGGCCAGTGTGGATTCGAGGGCGAGTTGCACCAAACGCGGCGAGAAGAACGCGATCCCCCACAACCCGATGACCCCGGCCCCGGTCAACAACAGGCCGCACAGAACGCGCTTGTTCCACGGGCTCGTGGAGAAAATGCCGACTAACGTGCCGAAAAACGCCTGCCACGGAGATGGCCGGGTCCCGAGGGCCTCCGCTTCCCGCATGGCCTTCCATTTCTCCGGCTCGCGGAGCGAAAACTGCACGACGACCAGCAAAATACCGGGCAGAATTCCGATCAGGAACATTACCCGCCACGGGAGCAACCACCCGTCCGCCGGAAACGCCCCGCCCTTCTGAAGCGAGCCGAGGTACATGTTAAGGAGCGCGGCGGAGCAGTTCCCGAGTACGCTCGATGCCTGAAACAGACCCAAGATGTACGGCCTGGCGTTATTGGGAACCGTTTCGGCCAGAAGCACGACCGCCGACGCGAACGCCCCGCCGACCCCCAACCCCGTGAGTAATCGATACGCCATGAAGTCCCAGGGACCGGTCGAGAGGGCGCTCAAACCCGTAAACAGTGCGTACAAACCGATGGTCATCGTCAGAGTTTTCACCCGGCCGAGTCGGTCGCCCAAAACCCCGAAGCCGATCCCGCCGATCGCCCACCCGATCAGGAACACGGACGTCGCGTAGGTGGCGTAGCTGCCGACCTGCGGGTCACTGGCCGGTTTCTGCATCACGGTCGCGAGGGCCGGGTCGCGGGCCAGCACGAAGAGCTGCTGATCCATGCAGTCCAGATCCCACGCCAAGCAGCAGACGACGAACACGAACCACTGGTAACGGGTCAGGTCTTTGAGACTCGCCCACCCGGTTCGCGGCGGGGACGGGACGGGGGGATCAACGGACATTGGCAGCGCTCTTCTTTGGCGAGTGGACGGCGGGAACCCGAGAATCGGTCCAGGCGGTTCCGAAAACAGTACCCGGGCGCACGATCCGACGCCAGCATTTCCGCGGGCGCCACAAAGTCGCTATGATAGATTTTTCGCTTTCGCGAGAGCAGAGGTTCTAATCGGATGCCCGCAGAGCGCACGTTCCCGCTAGCGGTCGGCTTCCTCGGTGCCGGACAGATGGCCACCGCGCTCGCGTCCGCGTGGGCGAAGGCCGGCCTGCTCGACGTCTCGCGCAGCCGCGCCGCCGATCCGTATCCCGATGCGCGCGCCAAGTTCCAGTCCGCCACCGGTATCGCGACCACCGAAACCAACCGCGACGTCCTCGCCGCCTGCGACGTCCTCGTGCTCGCGGTGAAGCCGCAAGTCATGTCAGCGGTTCTCGATGAGATCAAACCGGCCATCAGCGCGGCCCACTTGATCGTTTCCATCGCCGCTGGTGTCACGCTGAAAACGCTCGGCGACGGCCTGGGAGCAGACACGAAGCTCGTTCGCGTGATGCCGAACACGCCGTGCCTCGTCAGCGCGAGCGCGACCGGTTTCAGCCCCGGGGCAACCGCAACTCCCGACGATGCGGCTCTCGTCGAGCGTTTATTCACTGCCGTGGGAATGGCGTACCGGGTGCCCGAACACCTGCTGGACGCGGTCACCGGTTTGAGCGGCAGCGGCCCGGCGTTCGTGTACCTCTTCATTGAAGCGCTCGCCGATGGCGGCGTGCGGTGCGGCCTCCCGCGTGCGGTGGCTCAGTCCCTCGCGGCACAGACGGTACTCGGCGCGGCACGCATGGTGCTCGAAACGGGCCAGCACCCCGGCGCCCTCAAGGACGCGGTCGCCAGTCCCGGCGGCACGACCATCGCGGGGATTCATGCACTGGAACGCGCTGCGTTCCGCGCCGCTGCAATGGATGCGGTAGAAGCCGCCACCAAGCGGGCACAGGAATTGGGAAAGAAGGAATGAGGATTCGCCACGGATCAATGCGGATGGCACGGATCAAAACAATGCAGAGAAGAGGACTTCAGTAGGACCGACGGAATGAGATTTCTTGATCCTGTTCATCCCGTGAATCCTGTTGAAAATTCTTCTGTCTTAATCCGCGTTTATCGGCGTTCATCCGCGGCTGATTGGGTTGTGAACTCATGACAAATGAACTCGTCCTGATCTTCGATTTCGGTTCACAGTTCGGGCAGCTCATCGCCCGGCGGGTGCGCGAGCAGAACGTGTTCTGCCAGGTGGTGCGCCACGACCTCTCGCCCGAGCGCGTGCGGGAACTGAACCCGAAGGGGATCATCCTCTCGGGCGGGCCGGCGAGCGTGTACGAACCCGGCGCGCCGCACTGTTCCCCCGAAATCTTCAACATGGGGATTCCCGTTCTCGCGATCTGCTACGGGATGCAGCTCGCGTGTCACTTCCTCGGCGGCAAGGTCGGCGGAACGGCGCACACCCGCGAGTACGGGCGCGCGACGCTCACCGTCAACGAGCGGAACACGATCTTCCAGGGGTACCCGGCCGAATCGACCGTCTGGATGAGCCACGGCGATCAGGTGGAGAACGTGAGCGGCGATTTCGAGCCGCTCGCATCCACGGACACGTGCCCGCTGGCCGCGGTGAAGCACAAGTCGCGCCCCATCTTCGGGCTGCAGTTTCACCCGGAAGTGGCGCACACGCCGCACGGCGGGCAACTCCTCGCCAACTTCCTCCGCGACGTGTGCGGGTGCTCCGGCCAGTGGAAGATGCAGGCGTTCATCGACAACACGATCGCCGATATTCGGGCCAAGGTCGGCAACAAGCGGGTCATCTGCGGGCTGTCGGGCGGCGTCGATTCAAGCGTGTGCGCCGCGCTCCTGGTCAAAGCGATCGGCTCGCAAGTGGCGTGCATTTACGTCGATAACGGGCTGATGCGCGAGGGCGAAACGGAGCTGGTGAAGCACACGTTCCGTGACTGGTTCAAAGCCGACCTGCACGCAGTAGACGCTGGTGAGCGCTTCCTGTCCGCCCTCGCCGGCGTGACCGATCCGCAAGAGAAGCGCAAGATCATCGGGAAAGTGTTCATCGACGTGTTCAAGCACGAGGCGAAGAGCATCCCGGACGCGCACTTCCTCGCGCAAGGCACGCTCTACCCCGACGTGATCGAGAGCGGCGGGAGCGTCGACGGCCCGGCCGCGACGATCAAACTGCACCACAACGTCGGCGGGTTGCCGGCGGAACTCGGGTTCGAGCTGGTCGAACCGCTCCGCGACCTGTTCAAGGACGAGGTGCGAAAACTGGGCATCGAACTCGGGCTGCCGGAAGACGTGGTGTGGCGCCACCCGTTCCCCGGTCCCGGTCTCGCGGTGCGCTGTCTCGGCGAGGTCACCGAGTCGAAGCTCGCGACGCTCCGCAAGGCGGACACGATCTTCCTTGAGGAATTGCGGAAGGCCGGCTTGTACCGCAAAACCGCCCAGGCGTTCGCGGTGCTACTGCCGGTGCGGTCCGTGGGCGTGATGGGCGACGGCCGCACTTACGAGAACACCATCTGTCTGCGGTGCGTGCAGACCGACGACTTCATGACCGCCGACTGGTCTCGGCTTCCCGAAGACCTGCTCGCCCGCGTCGCGACCGCGATCATTAACCGCGTGAAGGGCATCAACCGCGTGGTGTACGACATCAGCAGTAAACCGCCCGCGACGATCGAGTGGGAGTAACCCCGGACCGAGCCATGCGCGCCGACATCTGTGCGTCCGACGATTACGACACGCGCGAGCGCCTCGCCGACGCGATTCGTGCCCTCGGCGGCGCGCACGAAGGCGAATGGGACGCGCTCGGCGTGGGCCTGCACCGCTTTCGGTTCCCCGAGGGCGAACTGTCCGTGTTCATTGATGCGTGGTTCGTTGACGTGGCCGGACCGGACGAACTGGTGCAGCAAGTCCTACAGTTAATCTCCGGGCACGATGACGGTTAACTCGAATATCTACGCACTACCGGAGACGCACCGATGATGGCTTGGCCGACGCTCATTTGCGGCGCCCTGTTGGTTCTGGTCGGGATCGTGGGCTACGGCACCTCGGAGGTTCAACCGCCCCCCGTCACCGCACTGATTCCCGCGTTCTTCGGTGCGGCGCTCGTCGTGTGCGGCGCGCTCGCGTTCAACGATAAGCTGCGCAAGCACGTGATGCACCTCGCGGCAATGGTCGGGTTGCTCGGCGCGGTCGGCGGGTTCATGCCGCTCATCCGCCAGATCAACAAGACCGGCGAGTTCGACCCGGTGAAGAGGTCCGCGATCGCGGGCGAGCTGATGATTGTGGTGTGCGTGGTATTCGTGGGGATGTGCGTGAACTCGTTCATTCAGGCGAAGAAGGCGCGCAAAGCGAAGGAAGCCGCCGGCGCCGTGTAGTACAAAGCACACGCCCCGGTCTTTGACCGGGGCGTTCTGTTGGTGCTCGCCCGTCACTTCTTCGCGGCGTCCATGTCGTCGAGCCACTTCGAGATGATGGTGCAGTAGTACACGCCACCCATGCTGGACTTGTCGCCGGGCTTGGTCGCGAATCCCCCGTCCTTATTGCGGTGCGTGTTGATGAACGCACGCAACTCTTTCACGTCCTTCGGCTTCTCTTTGAGTAGCATCAGCGCCCGCATTACGCGATACGTTGTTTCGATGTCCGACGCCTTCTCCCCCTTTTTGCCCCATCCACCATCAGCGCGTTGACCGGTCAGTAACGGGGCCGCAACAACGGCCCGGTTTCCCGGCTCGAACTTCTCATCGGGCTTCAACCGCAGATTGAACGCGAGTAGCGAACCGACCTCGCGGGCTTGCTCCGCACCGGGCGCGCCTTTGAACGTGTCGCGACCGTAATTTCCCGCGATCTCGAACCACGAGTCCAGTTTGAACGGGCAGTCCTTTACGCCCCACGCTTCGACGCCCGCGGCCCCGATCCGCACCTCCTCGAACGTCTTCGCGTTGTCCTTGAGGTAGCCCATCGCTTTCGCGTACTTCTCGTGCGGGATGCCGAACTCCGTCGCGGCCATCACGCCGACACTGGTAATCGCCACGTCGGGTTTGCCGCCCGGTTCGGCGAAGCCGCCCGTCATCGGGTCGTAGCACTTCAACACAAACGCCGCGTGCTTGTCCTTATTGGGAATGTCCGCGCCGAGGTACTTCAGTGCGCGAGCGGCACTGCTCGTCGCGCGCAAGCTGGGACGCGGCACCGCGTCAATGTTCGGGTCTTGTGGGGCGAGGTAGAAGCCGCCTTTGGGGTCTTGCAGTTCCGTGACCCACTTGATCGTTTCCTTCTTTTGTGCTGCGGTCGGCTGCGCGAACACGAACGACGGGAACAGAAACACGAGCGCGAACGACGTTCTCACGACACTTCTCCTCTGTGGCGATCAGCGCGCCGGGGATAGCGCGAACGCGCTCCCAGAATACCGCCAGAGGAGTACGAAGCGAACAGCGAACAAAGTTAAAAGGCACCGGCCACGCGGCCCGCCGCGGGTGCCAGCGGCCCCACAGCGCGGCTCACCCCGCCTCGCTCGCGACCTCCGATTGCGCGGCAGCGAGACAAATCGGGCAGATGCCGTGGGTGAACTCGGCGTGACTGTGGTCCCGAACGTAGGCCTCGAGTTGCTGCCACCCGCTCTCGGCGTGGACCTTGTGGCACCACGCGCACACGCGGATCAGTCCCCGCAGGGTCCGAACCTCGGCCAGCGCCTGCCCCAAACTCGACGACAGTTCGGACTGCCGGAGCAGGGCCGCGAACAGCAGCCGCTGGCGCGCGTGGGTGCGGAACGCGAGAACCGCTCCCAGGACGTTCACGACCGACAGCCAGCACACGTCCCCGACGACCGAGGTGACGTCGCCCGGCGGGTTCAGCCACCCGGCGACCAGGACCGCCCCGCCGGTGTGCAGTAGCGCCCCCGCGACCTGCATCCGGAGCGGGAGCGGCATGATGCAGTAGGACATGAGGACCGCCAGCGCCGAAGTCATTCGCAACTCGATGTGACCGGCGGGCCACACGGCGCCGACGAACACGTGCAGGGCGACAGTGAGCGCGTACCAACTGCCGAAGATGCGGGCGAACCCGCCCGGGCTGCGCGGGGCGCGCAAGAGGGCCAGTGCGAGCGCAGACGCCACAACGAACGCGATACGGGCGCCCCACAGCCCGATCAGTTCCGGGCCGGGAAACAGTTGGTAATCGATCGCCCCGAGCCCGAGGACCGCGACCGCGGACGTACACAAAATCACCCGCCCGAAGGCCAGGTCGTGCGGCGCGTGGCGCCGCCGGTAAGCTTCTTCCAATTCCCCCGACTCGAACTCCCCCGTCAACCGCACGCGATCGACCGATTCTTCCACCCCCACGCTCCCACCCCATTCGTTCGGGGCGCGAATTCTGCCTCCGCGCCAAAAAGATTCCGTTCCGCCTGTCAAATAATAGGACGTGATTGGGACCGATGTGAGCTACCCGTCGAGTACCTCCCGCGCTTTTCGTGCCAGGGACATGGGAGTGAACGGTTTCTGAAGAAACGCATCGGTCGCTTCGACGATCCCGTGGCGCACCACCGCGTCGTCCGTGTACCCGCTCATGTAGATGATCTTGATGCCCGGGTGCCGCGCCCGCACGGTCTCCGCCACCTCCCGCCCGCCCACCCCGGGCATCACCACGTCCGTGACCAGAAGGTGAAGCGGTCCCGGGTGCCGCGCCACAATGCGCACCGCTTCCGCGCCGCAATCCGCCTCCAGTACCTCGTACCCGTACATCCGCAGGGCGAGCTTCGCGACCCCGCGCACGCCCGCGTCGTCTTCCACCAGGAGCACCGTCTCGGCCCCCCGCGGGACGGGCGGCCGCGCCTCGGCCGCCGTCCGCGCGATCTCCTGGGAAACGGCCGGGAAGAGGAGCTTGAAAGTCGTTCCGATCCCGACCTCACTGTAGACGTCGATGTGACCGCCGTAGGTCTTGACGATGCCGTAGACCGTGGCCAACCCCAGCCCGGTGCCCTTGCCCTGCTCTTTGGTCGTGAAGAACGGCTCGAAGATGCGGGTCTTCACCTCGTCCGTCATTCCCGCGCCGGTGTCCGAAACGGCCAACTGCACGTAGCCGCCCGGCTGCAGGTCCGGGTACGCGCCGTCGCCGGCCCCCACCGTGAGTGCCCGCGTTTCGATGGTGAGGCGCCCGCCCTTTGGCATCGCGTCCCGCGCGTTCACCACCAAGTTCATGACGGCCTGTTCGATCTGCCCGGGGTCCACTTTCACCCGGGCCAAACCGGGCGTCAGTACGGCGGCCAACGTGATGTCCTCCCCGATCAGGCGCGCGAGCAGCCGGGCGGACTGCGACACGATCTCGTTGAGGTCGAGAACCTTCGGTTCGATGATCGCTTTGCGGCTGAACGCCAGGAGTTGCGCCGTCAGCCCCGCGGCGCGCTCCCCGGCCGCGGCGATCGCGGTCACCGCCTTGTAATCCGGGTCGGCCGCGGGGGTGCTCCCGATCAAGAGGTCCGCGTACCCGTTGATAATGGTCAGGAGGTTGTTGAAGTCGTGCGCCACGCCGCCCGCCAAGCGCCCGACGGCTTCCATCTTCTGGGCCTGCCGGAACTGCTCCTCGACCTGCTTGCGCTCGGTCACGTCCGCCCACGACCCGACCACCTCGACCGGTTCCCCGGTCGCGGCGCGCACCAACCGCATCTCGCTCCGCACCCAACGGTACTGGCCGCTCCGGTGCCGGAACCGGTACTCGTCCGTCACTCGCCCGTTCGCGAACAAGTCCGCGCCCGTGTCCGCCGCCACCCGCGCGCGGTCCTCCGGGTGCATGTTCATTGCCCACCACGCGCGCTCGGACACCTCCTCCGGGGTGTAGCCCAGCATCCCGCGGACGTTCTCGCTCATCCACGCGATCCCACCGACCCGGCCGCCCTCGACGGTGAGGGTGTAGAGAACCGCGGGACTGGACGAAATGACGTAGCTGAGGCGCTCCTGAGCGCGCCGGAGCGCCTCTTCCGCGACCCGCCGATCGGTGACGTCCACCGCGAACCCGACGACCCCGGCGATCCGCCCGGCCGCGTCGCGGTACGGCACCTTGTCCGTTTGCAACCACCGGGTTCCGGTCGCGGTGTACAGCGGCTCGATCACGCCCAACAACGGCTGCCCGCTGGCCATGATCGCGTCTTCGTCCCGGTGGTACCGAGTGGCGTGCGGGGAGCCGAGTTCCTCATCGGTCCGCCCTTCGAGGGCCGCGCGGGGATGGCCGACGAGCCGGGCCAGTTCCCGGTTCACCCGGACCAGTCGGTGGTTCTGGTCCTTGAAGAAGATGAGGGCCGGAACGGTGTCGAGGATCAGTTCCAGTTCCGCGCGCCGGCGGTCCAGTTCGGCCTGGGCGCGCTTGCGCTCGGTGACGTCGGTGAGAACCCCGTGCCACAAGACGCCGCCGTCCGGCTCGCGCGCCGGCGCGGCCCACCCCTCGATCCAGATCTCGCCCTTGATCGGGTGCCGCACCCGGTGCTCGATGTGCCAGAGCGACAGGTTCCGAACGGACTCGGCCAGGGCCGCTTGCAACGGCTCGATGTCCTCCGGGTACAACAACGGGCCGATGACCGAAGCGTCCTCGGCCAGAACCTCGGGCGGAACCCCGTAAATGTCCAAGATCCCGGGGCTGGCGTAGGGGAAACAGCGCGTGCCGTCCGGCCGGACGCGGAACGAGTGGATCACGCCGGGCGAAACGGCCGCGAGGCGCGTGAACCGGTCCCGCTCCTGGCGCAGCGCTTCTTCGGCGTGCTTGCGGTCCGTGATGTCCCGGAGGAACCCGGTGAACGTCAGCGGGGCGCCCGGGTTGCGGGTAATGCTCAGTTCCGCCACGAACCGCTCACCGCCCTTGCGGAGCGCGGGCAGTTCGAGCCGGCACCCGAGGACCGGTCCTTCCCCTGTGGCCAGGTAGTGGAGTATCCCGGCCCGGTGCGCGGCCCGGTGCTCGGGCGGGATGAGTAGTTCCGCCATCTCGAGCCCGAGTACGTGTTCCCGGGTGTACCCGAAGACCCGTTCGGCGGCGGGGTTGAATTCGAGAACGCGCCCCTGTGCGTCGATCACGACGATACAGTCCAGCGCCGTCTCAATCACGGCCTTGGTCCGGGCCTCGCTCGCCCGCAGTGTCTCCTCGGCTTCCTTGAGATCCTGAATGTTCCGCCTGATCCCGACGAGCCCGGTCACGGCGCCGGTCCGATCGCGCAGGGGCGTCTTGACGGTCAAGTACCACCGGTCCCGGCCGTCCCGGGAGCGAACCAGTTCCTCCTTGTTGAACACCGTCGCGCCGTCGCGCAGGACCCGCAGATCGTCCTCGTGGTACTGCTGGGCCAGGTGCGGCGGGTGGACGTCGAATACCGTTTTCCCGCCGAGGTCCGATTCGCTCCCCGCCCCGACCATCTCGTTGTGTGCCCGGTTGCTGACCGCGAACCGGCCGTCCGCGCCCTTGGTCCAGATCGCGTCGGGGAGCGCGTCGATCAGTGTCCGCAGGAGCGCGTGTGCCCGCTCCAGGGACTCCTCGGCCCGCTTCCGCTTGGTGAAATCCCGAACCACCGCCACCAAATATTCGCGGTCCAGGCGCACGCGGTTGGCGCGGATCTCGACCGGGAACGTCGAACCGTCCTTCCGCTGGCGCCGACTCTCAAAGGTACTGGTTTCGTTCGGGCCGACGGCACCCGCCACCTCCCGCCAGGAACGGGCCGCAACGAGCGGATCGACGTCGGCCACGGCGCGCGCCAGGTACTCGTCCCGGGAATACCCGTGGATCAGGCACGCCTTCTCGTTGACGTCGAGGAACCGGCCCGTTTCCGGGTCGATCACCTCGATCCCGTCCGTCGTTCGGTCGACGAGCGCCCGGAACAGAACCAGCGCTTCTTCGGCCCGTTTCCGTTCCGTGACGTCGCGAGAAACCCCAATGAGACCGATGACGGCCCCGGTCGCGTCGCGGTACGGGGCCTTCGTCGCCTGGTACGCCCGGGTGACCCCGATCGCGGTCAGGATCTCCTCCTCCGTTTCCGTCCGGCCCGATTCCATAACCCGGCGGTCCCGGTCCATGACCCGCCGGGCGCTTTCGGGCTCGAACAGCGCGGCATCGTCCTTTCCCAGAATCTCCCCGACCGGCTTGCCGACGAAGCGCGCCCCGGCCTCGTTGCACAGCAGGTACTTGCCGGCCCGGTCCTTCACGAACACCGCGTCGGTCGTGCCGTCGGCCACCGCCCGGAGCATTTCGGCGGCCCGGAGCGAGTCCGCCTCTGCCCGGCGCTGTTCGGTCACGTCGTGCAGCGTCAGGACGACGAGGCCGGCTCCACTAATGGGGTCCGGGACCACGGTCCCGTCGTACCGAATGATCCACTCGCCCCCGGTATCGGTGCGCCGAACCTGGAGCTCGCACCCAACGGCCTCGCCCCGCATCAGTTTGGCCATCGGCCACTCGGAGCACGGGAGCGGCGGTTCGCCGAGCCGGGAGAGGACGAACGTGTCGGCGAACGTCGAGAGGTGCCGGCGCACCTCGCCCTGGTCCGCGTACCCGTGCATCCGGAGCGCGGCCGGGTTCCACTCCAACAAATTGCCGTCGGTATCGGCGACGACCACTCCGTCGACCGTGTGGTCCACGATCACACGGAGGCGGTGCAGTTCGGCTTCGAGTCCCACTCGGGCGGGCGGCACGGGGGCCGGGTTCTCGGCCCGGAGCGCGACCGCGAACCCGATGTGGTTCGCCCCATCGACCAGCACCGTGATTACGCAACGCGCGGCGAACGCCGAGCCTTCCTTCCCCATCCACCGCCCGTATTCTTCCACGCGCCCGTACTTCAGAGCCGCCCGAAAGGTTCGCTCCCGTTGTTCGGCTTCAGCGTCAGTGGGGGCCAGGAAAGCGAACGGGCGCCCAACGGCCTCCTCCCGCGGGTACCCGGTAAGACGTTCGGCGCCGGTGTTCCAGGTGACGATGTGGCCGGTCGGGTCGAGCGCGACCAAAGCGAGGTCCGTAGCCGCCTCGACCAGCAGACGGTAAGAGTCGGCGGGCACCTGGGCGGACCGGGAGGGAGAGGGGGGGGCGTTCAAGTTTGTTATGGGAGATGAGTAAATTCGGGAGTTAGCTCCTCCACCCATCTGATTATGGGCGAGATGGTGGAACTATGGGACGGATTTTTGGTTATTGAATTATGGTGCCCAATTCGTGCCCTGCCAACCGTAACGGGTCCGGTTGAAATAGCGGACACATAATCCGCTCACCGAATTGATATCTCACCAATGATTTCACACGCAGCAGGAAAATGTGAATGGGGCCGGTGGTGTGCCTGGGGAACGGTTAACTTCCAGAGCTTCCGGCTCTGGTGCTGGACAACTTCGGCCACCCGAGGTACGAGCGATTCTCGGAACCGCTGAGGACCAGATTACTACCGTCTTCCGCGATCACTGCTTACCAGAAGAGCGCGGTACGAACCCCGAAGACGTGAACCGGCAGCGCCGGCGTACCGCGGGCGTCCGGCGTGGCCATCGTATAGTTCACCATGATCCGCGTGTAATCGTTGAGGTACCAGTTCGCCCCGAGTGTCATTTGGAAGAGGACCGCGCCTTGGGAGGCGGTCGCGAACGGGCCGCTCGGTGCCTTCGGCAAATTGGCCGACATGAAGTCGCCCACCGCGAACCGAGCCGCGAGTTCCACCGCGCCGAACCCGGTGGCGGGCGTGCTCGGCGTTCGGACCAGCGGGCGCAACACGGACACGTTCGCGAACGCGGCGTCCGTCCGGTCGTACCCGCGGTGCTCGCCGGTCAGGAAGTAACTCGCGTCCACGTAGAACCCGTGCAGGAAAACCGGCCCGGCGCCCGTTTGTTGGATCGTGGTACCGAACCACTCGCCCTGGAACGAAAGCGGCCCGAAGACGGCCGCGGCCTGGAGGTTGTAGAGCTGCTGGCTGCTCGCGGGGATGTTGATCGTCGGTAGGAACGGCGACACGGGGCTGTCGTTCACGTCGAGGATGTTCGATTGCGCGTCCGGGGCGTAGCGGACCACACCGTTGGGCGGAACCCGGTGCGAGAACGCGCCGCCGATGTGGATGAGGCGAAAGATCCCCTCGTCGTTCGCGTAGATTGGTAACCCGGTGAGCCGGGTGGTTACGGCCCAGTTGCCATCGTCCCCGCCACTGAACCCGCCGTTGTTCGTGCCGACGCGAAACGCTCCGAGGGCGAACGTCGCCCGCTCGTTCTCGGTCCACCACCTCCCGGCGACGCCCCAATCGCGCGCCGGGTCCAGTTCGTTCAGCGGCGAGCGCTCCATGAACGTGATGAAGCGCGAACTGGTCGCACCTTCCAGGCTGAACGGCTCGCGAAAGTAGCCCACCCGCAGTTCGCGGAGCCCCGGCAGCGCGGTCAGCCCCACGTACAGGTCGCGCGGGCGGAAGTTCCCGTTCGCGAAGTCGATCTCCGCGACCCAGCGGGCGGAATCGCCCACCGTACCTTGCGCACCGAGACGCGCGCGGCGGAACCCGTAACCGTTTTGGAGGTCGCCGATTAGCGCTTTGCTCGACGTCGATTGCGAGACCACCACCGCGTCCGCTTCGATGCGCCCGCGGAGTTCAATGGTCGGCTTCAATCCCAATCGCTCGGCCAGCGGGTTGGTCGTGTCCGGTGGGAGATTGGGAACAGTTGGGGCGCCCGCTACTGGCGCTGGGGGGCTGGGGGGAGCACGCTCCCCCGCGGGCGCGCTCGGCTCCGGCGGAAGATCACTCGCACGTGTCGGTGCCGAGATCGATCCCGTAACGACGAGCGCTATCCACGCGGCCCAGCGGGTCATGGCACCCCAAAAAATCGCTCAAGGTTTCCCGCTCCATAGTCGGATCACGGTACGCAATCAACGGCAAGCTGTTCCGCGTGTAGTAGCCCGCTTAGCCGGCTTCAGTAGTTCGCCCCGTTTTTCCATTACCGCGTTCTTACCAGCGCACCGATAGTTCCCGTGGTTGATCGGGCGAATTGCACTGACCGTGATTTAAACCAGATCTCGCCCAGGTTGCGCCACGGACGGCGCGTCGTGAAGGACTCACGCCATGCGGAAACTCTATTTCGGCCTGCTGGCGGCGGTCGCCGTGGGCCTGACGCACACGAGTCGGGGGGCGGCCCAAAACCCGATCGCCGCTCCCGCTCCTCCGGCCGCGCTGCCCGAAGGTGCGCCCCCGGCTGCCGCTCAACCACCCGCGATCCCGACGCAACCCGTTTCACCCGGAGCATTTGATGCGCTCCAGGGCATTACAGGGTGCGCGCCCGCGGAACCGCCCGCGCCCCCAACGCCGCCGCCCTTTGGTGGCCCCCTCCTCGAGCGCCAGAAGTTCCTCGGCGATTGGGGCGGCGCGCGGGAGCGATTGCGCGAGCGCGGGATCACGTTCGACATTTATTCGACGAATGTTCTCGGCGACGTGGCGAACGGGGGATCGCGCGAGAGCCTCCAGCAGCGCGGGCGCATCGACTACCTGATGCACGTCGATGGTGAGAAGGCCGGGTTGTGGAAAGGGGCGTTCATCGACCTGCACGCGGAAATGGCATACGGCACCGCGATCAGCGGGTACACCGGCGCCCTGGAGCCGGCGAGCATCGCACAGATTCTGCCCACTCCCAACGGGTACGTCGGCGCCCTGACCGGGGTGAAGTTCACTCAGGCCCTGTCGGAGCGGCTCATCACGTTCGTCGGGAAGATTAACACGGCCGAGGCGTTCAACCAGCCGTTTACCGGCGGCGCGCTCGGGATCGACGGGTTCCTGAACGGGGGGCTAACGATCCCGGCCGTGCTCGTGCGCACCATCCCGTACTCGACCTACGGCGCGGGCTTCGCGTACCTCAAGGGCGCCGACCCCGTTTTCTCGTTCAGCATTTTCGACGCGAACAACACGCCGACGCGCGACGGGTTCGACACGTTCTTCGACAACGGCGTGGTGTTCGTCCCGCAAATCAACGTCCCGACCAAGTTCTTCGGACTCCCCGGGCACCAAGGGATCACCGGATCGTACAGTACCAAGCGGTACGGCATTATCGACCGCACGGCGTTCATCAACCCGATCCTCGGGCTGGCCGCGCCGACCAAGAGCGGCTCGTGGGCACTGACGTACAACTTCGACCAGACCCTCTACGCGGCCCCGGACAACCCGAAGCGCTCGTGGGGCACGTTCGGGAACCTCGGCCTCGCGGACCAGAACCCCAGCCCGTTCCGGTGGTTCGCGAATATCGGCTTCGGTGGTAGCAGCCCCATAGCGTCCCGCAAGCTCGACACGTTCGGCGTCGGGTACTACTACTTGGGGCTGAACAACGCCCTCCAGAACCTCGCCCCGCGCGTGCTGCCCTTCCGGGATCACGAACAAGGGGTCGAACTGTTCTACAACTGCGCGGTGACCCGGTGGTGCCACATCACCCCGGACGTGCAGTTCGTGATCCCCGCACAAAAGCGGGCCGATGCCCTGACGGTCTTCGGCCTCCGGGCCAAGATCGATTTCTGATGTCCAGCGGTTCGCCCGTTTCGTGGTGGCGGGCCGGGACGCCGCGTGTCACTCGGCTCCGATCAGCGCCCCCATTTTGATGACGACGAAGGTCACGTCGTCGACCGACTTGGCCTCCCCGCGGAACGCGGTCAGGCGCTCGCGAAGGGCTGCCGCGATCGCGTCGGCGGACCCCGCGGCCGAAGCCCGAATCACGTCGCGCAGCCGGTCCTTCCCGAACTGCTCGCCGGTCGCGTCGGGCATTTCCCACACGCCGTCAGTTCCGATGAAGAGAACCCGTCCGGGCGGGAACGCCGCGGACGTTTGTTCGCGGTACTGCGTGTCGTCCATCACGCCGAGTGGCAAGTCGCCCTCGCCCACTTCGGCGAAGCTCCCGTCGGCCGGGTCGTAGACGATCACCGGATCGTGCCCGGCGCTCACCCAGCGCATCGTGCCGGTCTTCGAGTCGATCACCGAGAGGTGCATCGTCATGAACCGGTCGCCGCCGTGGTCGGCCGAGATGAGGCGGTTGAGCCGGCCCATCAGGTCCGCGAGATCCCCCGCGACCACCGCCCGGTCGCGCAGCACGGCGCGCACCCCGGCCATCACGAGCGCGGCCGCGACCCCGTGCCCCATCACGTCCCCCAGTGCCACCAGGACCGCGTTCGGCGCGGCCTTGTCCAGCACGAGGAAGTCGTAGTAGTCGCCGCCGGTTTCGTCGCAGTACGTGCTGTGCCCGGCCACATCGAGCCCGCGCACGACGGGGGCCGCGGTGGGGAGCAACCGCTGTTGCACCTCCATTGCGATCCCGAGCGAGTGCCGGAGCCGGAGCCGGTCCCGGAGGTCCGCGATCATCCGGTTGAGCGCGTCTGCGAGTTGGCGGAACTCGCGGCTCCCGCCGAACTCGGCTCTCGCTTCCAGGTCGCCCCCACCGACCTGCTGCATGAAGCCGATGAGGGCGGATACCGGGCGCGACACCACGTTCGCCAGCGCGAACGCGAGCCCGACGGCGGCCAGCACCGCGAGCGCTGCCGCCACGAGCGCGAGCACCTGCGTGCGCCACACGTCGCCCACGAAATCGGACTTCGGCGCGACCACAGCGACCGCCCAGACGAGGTCGTCACCGACGCGGAAGGTCGTGACCGATCCGAGGTAGTCCGTGTCCGCGTGGCGGAACTCGAAGCGGTGGAAGTCGTCGCCGGCCGCGGAGGTGAGGTACTCGGGGCGGAGGTTCGCGCGGTACGCATCGACGAGCGGGTCGCCGACGTCCGCGAGGGCCAGAATCTTTCCGCTGTCGCGCGCCCCGGACGCTCCCACGCCCCGGTGGTCCGGGTGCGCGAGTAAACTTCCATCAGCGGTGAAGAGGAACACATGCGAGTGCGCGCTCACCGACAGCCCGGAGACGAAATCCGAGAGCGCGTTCAGATCGAAGTCCACGCTCAGCACGCCGCGAATCGCGCCTGTGCCGTCTTTCACCGGAGCCGCGCACGAGATGCCCGGCACCCCCTGGTTGTAAAACACATACGGCGGGAGCCACACCAGCCGGCCCGATTGTTTCGCCCGGACGTAGAACGGGCGCGTCCGCGGGTCGTACCCGCTGTCATCGTCGGTCTTGAACACGTTCCGGGAGCCGTCGGGCCGCACGTCGTACTCGACCAGCTTCGTCTTCCCGCCCGCGATCCGGCTGTGGTTGATGCGGAGCGTGCCTTCCGGGGTCCGGTACGCGCCGGTGAACGTACCGGCCTCGTCCCCGTAGCTCACCCAACTCAGTCCGGGGTTCGCCCTTAGCACCGCGAGCAGTTGGGCGGCGATGCGGTCGTGATCGGCCACCGCGAGCCCGTTGTCGGCGAGTTGCACGAGCGATTCGACGACCGGCGCCGCGCGCAGCACGAATGCGTGAGTGTGTGTCGCGGCCCGCGCGCTGACCTCCCGGAACACCGCGCCGGTGAGGGCCTCGGTACTCGTTCGCGTACTGCGGTGCGCGAGCCACAACACTACCGCGCCCGTGAGCAGCACCAGCCCGCACACACCCAGCACCAACTTCGTGCGAAAACTCAGCCCATGTGGTGCGGCAGCAGGCGGGGCGTGCGCGATCGGATTCATGACCGTCCGGTTTAATGAAATGCGATCGTCCGCACTAACCCGCAGCGGGGACGATCGGGAATCGGGCCGACCCACGGTGAACGCGGTCACGATTGGGATCGGTTGAGCGCGTACCCGAGGATGATACACCGCTCGGTGAGCCGATACGAGGAGTATTCCCGGGCACGAAAAAGTACGAATTGCGGCCCCCGAAACGCGAAGAACCGCCGGGGCACCTCCGGCGGTTCTTCGTGCGGTGTCGGTCGCGGGTCAATCGTTCCCGTTCACTTCACCGCCTTGCGCGGTCACCATCCGGGCGAACATGCGGATGTCCATGCTCTCACGCAGGAACCGCACCGAGCCGTCGCACAGGCCGACGCTGATCCCGCCGGTGTGGAACGAGTATGGCTCGCCGTTGTTCGTGCAGTTCATCGCCTGGAGGCCCGGGCGGGTGTCGTTCGGAGGGGTACACCCCTGGAACCCGAACTCGGACGCCTCGTCGCACCAGGCGGACCCGCCCACCGTGGCCCCGCTGGAACTGATCCGCCGGTTCGCGCGCCACCCGTTCGGCCGGCCCGCGTCCTCGACGTAGAAGAGGGTGTTCGACAGCCCGTCCGTTACGCTCGACCAGGTCATGACCCGGTACGTGGAGCCCGTGTTGTACGAGAACGGCCCCCAGGCGTTCGAGTCGGTGTAGGCGTCCACGTTATTGGGGAAACTGCTGACCAGGTCGGCGGACACCCGGTTGATGACCGAGTAATCGGTCACGGCCGCGTTGTCGATCGTGAAGCCGCCGTGGGTCCAGCTCACCGCAACCCGGTCCGGGTTCGGGGTGGACGGGCAGTTGAACACGTTCACCTTGGTCATGACCGCGGTGCGGTTGTTCGCGTGGCCGAAGTGGAGCTTGATATCGTAGGCCTTCCGAATGTTGTCCTGCTCGATGTAGGGCAAAATCCACACCAGCGCGCCCTGGTAGGCCCCGCCGGGAACGCCGAGCTTCGGGAACCCGCCGCCGGCGGACCGCGACGGCGGGACGACGCCCGTGGCGTCGTGGAACCCGTGGCACGCGAGCCCGAGTTGTTTGAGGTTGTTCTGACACTTCATGCGCGCGGCGGCCTCACGCACCTTCTGCACCGCGGGCAGAAGCAGGCCGATCAAAATTGCGATGATGGCGATGACGACCAGCAACTCGATCAGCGTGAAACCGCGTTTCGAGCGAGGAGAGGAGAGGGGCATGGCTGCTCCGGAGAAAAAACGAAATCCATCAGCGACACTGGGCGATTCATGAATCCCGCTCGGGTGGTCCAGGCGGGTCACTTCACTTCACTTCACTTCACTTCAGCTTGAACGGCGGGAGTTCGTTCGGGCCGTCCTTGATTGTGGCCTTCAGCTTTGTTTGGCCGGGATCGCGGTACCGGCCCTTGAGCCGGTCCTCGGCCGAATCGCGCGAGTCTTCCGGCCAGGTCACCGCAACGGAGTACGCTCCCAGGGGCGCGCCGTCGTTCTCGCCGTAGGTGCTCAACTGGAACTCGCCGTTCGCGTCCACGGTCGCGCGGGGGCGCGGGGCGGGGTTGGTGGCCGGCTCGTCGTCCGGTACGAAGAGGACAAAGGCGCCGATTGCCGGTTTGTCCGCGATGAACAGTTTTCCGCGAACGGGGTGAACGGGCTTTTGTCCGTCGGGTGTTTGCGCGGCTCCCCCACAGCCGAGCGCGAACAACGACAAAAGGAGTACGAAGCGCCGCGAACGGCACTTGGAGCGGGTGAGAGAGGGCATGGAAACGGGTCCGGGGAAGGCGAGTTTAATGAAGATTTCAGGTAGGTTGAGTGAAATATTATCATAATTTGCAGCCGTGCCAAGACCAAAAGTGAAAACGTGCAGGGAAACAGCAATCTACGCATAACAAACAAAATCAATTTAAACTTGCTTTTGACTGGCGGATTGTCGCTCGGAAGCGCCGCTGGCAAATTGAATACGGGGCGAATGAAACTGCCAGGTGCCGGTCTAGCGGGCGCTTGACTTCACCCGTCGGTGTAGCGAGATTGAGTGCATCCCGGCCCAATCCGAGGTGACTCCCATGCCGCGCTCCGCTCCGGTCGTTTGGTGCCTGCTCCTCGCGCTCGCCGCTCCGGTGCGCGCGGCGGGGCCGTATGACGGCCTCCTGAAGTACGCGCCGACCAACACCAACACCCTGCTGCTCGTTGACGCAAAGGGGGCCTACGCCAGCCCGCTCGCCAAGAGCGAGAAGTGGAGAGAGAAGGGCCAACCCGGGAGCCGCGGCGGGCTGGGGTTCGTTCCGCCCGACGCGGAGACGGTGGTCGTGGCCGCGGACGTGAACCTGAACACGCTGGTCCGGGGGTGCCAGGTCGGATTGGTCACCGTGGGCGGGCTGCCGAACATGCGCGACGTGGCCGCGCGCGAGGGCGGCAGCAGCGACGAGATCGCCGGGCAGGTGGCCGCGCTCTCCCCGCGCGACGTGTACTTCACGTGGCTCCCGGGTACGACGCTCGTGGCCGTACACCCGGCCGACCGCCAGTACACCGCGCGCTACCTGAAGAGCGCGCTCGCGAACAAAACGGGCGCACTGACGCCGTACCTGAAGAAGGCGACCGAAGGGGCCGGGGCGAACACCGTCACCATCGCGGTCGACCTCGAAGACGCGGTGGACAAGACCATTCTGAAAATGGCCCTGCCGGCCAGCCCGTCGGTGGCCAAGGTCAAGAACGCGGACGTGAACCTGCTCGCGGGCTTCTTGTCTCAGGTGAAGGGGCTGACGTTCTCGGCCCAGGTCACCGACAAGATCACGGCCCGCATCGCGATCGAGTTCTCCGTCGAGCCGGCCCGCTTCAGGAACACGCTGCCGGACCTGGTCCGCGAACTGATCGAGGACCAGGGGATCGCGATCGAGGGGTTCGAGCGCTGGAAGGCCGAGTTCAACGACACGACGTTCACCCTGTCCGGGAGCCTCACGACCGCGGACCTGAAGCACATCTTGTCCCTGTTCGCGTTCCCGAACCCGGCCGCGGAACCCGAGCCGGGGGCGACCGGCGCCGCCCCGACCGCGAGCGCGACCAAGCGCTACCTCCAGGCGGTGGACACGATCCTGGGCGAGATCGCCCAGAAGAAAGAGAGCTCGAACTACGAGAAGACCGCGACCTGGCACGAGAAGGCGGCCGACCAGCTCCTGCACATCAGTCCCCGGAACGTCGACCCGGTCGCGGTCGAGGCCGCGAACCAGTCGTCCCGGCGCCTGCGGGCCATCGGTCAGAGCCTGCGCGGGGTCCCGATCGACACGAAGGCGCTGGCCGACCAGCAGTACTTCTACGGGTACGGGGGCGGGCGGTCGTTCGGGTGGTGGGGGCTGGGGGTGGGGGTGTTCAGCAACCCCGTGTACGTGGACACCAATATTCCCAAAATCCGGGAGCAGATGACCAAGGTGGTCGCCGACGACAAGCAGCGCCGGACCGAGACCTGGGAGCAGATCGACAAGACCATGTACGACGCGAAGCGAAAGCTCGCCGAGAAGTATAAGGTGTCGTTCTGATCGCGAACGGGCGCCGGTGATCGAGCACGCGCCGGGCGGGAACGGTTCCCGCCGGCACGTGCTCGTCCGGTTTCAGCCCCTTGCAGCAAGCCGTTGCAAGGGACGCGAAACAGCTCCGCGGCGCTACGGCTTCTCGTCCTTCGGCTCCGGCAGGCGAGCGAGGATCATTTGCTGGGTGCTTTCCTTACCGTAGTGGACCAGGACTGTCGATTCGTCTTTCGTGAGGTTGTTCAACCCGGTCTCGAACACGATGTCCTTCTTATCCCCGATCGACCACGCGACGCGCTGCGTCTTCCGGTCCACCAGCCCGTACACCGGCAGCGTGTTGTCGGCCACGGCGTCGTAATAATTCCCGCGGACTACGCCGTCCTTGTTGACCGCGATCTGGAAAATGCGCTGCGCGACCTTCTCGTCGCCCTGGATCAGCCCGAACACCCCGAGCGGCTGCCACTCGTCATTCTCGGTCGGCTTCACCGCGCGCCCGGCGTCGGCAATCGTCGTCGCCTGCGTCGCGTATTCCGTCGCGGTGCCGGCCGATTCCCCGTTCACGTACACGGCGTCGTCCTGAATGACGACCGTGCTCCCGTAGTCGTACTCGACCGGTGCGGCGGTGACGCCGACGAACGTCGAAACGGTGTTCCACACCGGTGCGGCCCACACCGCGGCCCCGACCACGTACCGCGGCGCGGCCCAGGCGACCGCGTGACTGCGGTACCACACCGGTGAGAAGTACGGGTACGGGGTCGCGCGAATGCCGACGGCCGCGCTGCGAACCGCGACCGGGCTGACGTACCCGGTATAGTGCCCGACCGCCCCGACCCGCACGCCCCCTGCGGCGTACCCGCCGTAAGGTCCCGCGATACCGCCGCGGCGCGCGCCCCCGGCCACAACGCCACCATAAGGGCCGACTGCGGCCCCTCCGCGCGCGCCGCCCGCCGCGACTCCGCCGTAAGGCCCGACCGCGACCCCTCCGCGGTGCCCCACGGCCGCGGCCCCGCCCGGGCCACGAACCGCCGCTCCGCTGGCCCCGCCGGCACGAACCCCGCCCGCCGGCCCGACCGCGACCCCGCCCCGGTGCCCCGTTGTGTACGAGTTCCCGCCCGGCCCCGTGACACGAGTGGCCCCGCCCCCGCCCGCTCGAACGCCACCGAGCGGCCCCACCGCGGCCCCGCGCCCGCCGACGTGTTGAACCGTCGCCCCGCCCGGGCCGGAGTACGTCCCGCCGTGAACGTTCCCCCCGCGAACGCCACCGTATGGACCGGTCGCGACCCCGCGGGCGGCGCCGCCCGTGCGGACCCCGCCCCCGGGACCGACCGCGGCCCCGCGGACCGCGCCCCCGCGCCCGAACGCCTGAACCGGACCGGTCGAAACCGCCACCACCATCCCCGCCGCTAACGCGCATATCGCGAATTTCATGTGATTCCTCTGGAGGACGCTTTTATGAATTGTTCCGTGTGAGCGCCGGGCGCGTTACTTTTTGACGCGCGTGACCTTGACCGGCGGGAGCGCCGGGAGCGCGACACCGTCGGTCTCCCGGTCCGTGGTCTGCCAGGTGAACGAGTCGGTACCGAGCGGGATGAGGACGTTGACGGAGCTGATCTCCGTACCGTCCGGGAGCACACCCGTCGCTTCGTTGATCCAGCGTTTGTCGTCGCGCACCCAGACGGCGTCGCTCGTGGTCCCGGAACTGTCGAACATCCACGACCGCAATCCGCCGGCCGGGTTCCGCCCGATCACCTGCGTGCCCGATGACACCGTTTTGCCGTCCTTCGTGATCGCGTACTTGCCGCTGATGAACACCTTGTTCTCGTCCCACGCATACGTCAGCTTCAGTTCCCCGCCTTCCCCCTTCGCGGTCCAGTCCCCAACGAGCCAGTCGAGGTGTTGGGGGGTCACCGCGGTCGCGGGATCGGGCACCCACTCGCGTACCGACGCGGCGTGCCATACGCCGTCTTCCAGCACGTGGAGCGCGGAGTACCGCGACTCGATCACCGGGTCGGTTCCCGGGAGCTTTAACCGCACCACGCCCTCGGCCGACGCGGTCCCGCGCCCGATGATCCGAACGGATTCGACCTGAACTTCGGCCGTGGCTTTCGGGTTCGCTTTGAAGAACTCGGCGAGGCTCTTTTCGATCGCGGCGCGCCCCGTCACGGTTTCGTCATCGGCCCCCACGTACTCGCCCTCATCCGTCCAGAGTGCGGCCGCGGCCTTGGCATCGGCCGCGTTGAACGCCTTCGCGTACTCGGCGGTGATCTTCTTGATCCCGGCTTCCGCGCCGTCGGCCTTTGCGGGTTGGGCCGCGGCCTTCTCCGGCTGCGCTGCGGGTTCGCGCGCCGGCGACGGGGCACGCCCCCCGCTCACGAGCACGGCGGCGCTGACCGCAACGGCCAGGCCCAGAATCATTCGGTGCCGTTTCATTGGTGCTTCCTTTGAAGAGATTCGTCAATCACCCGACCGGGTGGCGAACGAGACGGTGCCCCGGGCCGGGTCGTTGAGGGGCACCGTTCGAGACGAGCGCGTTCGATTCGGGCGAACAGTTGAGCCTTCTCTCAGGGTGGTGAGCGCGACTCACCTCACTTCCTCGAAATCGCCCGGCTTCCACGTTCCGTCGAACGCGGGTTCCTTCGGGCCGTAGATGCGGAAGTACGCGAACCACCCGCGCTCGGGCACCGTTTGAATCCACTGGCCCTCCTTGCCCGCGGGCGCTTTCGGGCCGAAGTACAGGTCGATCGATTTCGCGTCGCCCGTGTCCTTCAGCTCGAACAGCGAGCGCAGCGCGGCTTTGTCCTGCGCGGTCTGCACCTCGCTTCGCGTGGCGGCATCGTAGACCGTGACGGACCAGAACAGCCCCGCGGGCACGGGGAGCGGCACGTTCAGCTTGTACGTTTTCCCGCCGTCCACGAACGCGCCGGTGGAGTCGCGGTGGCCGAGCCAGTAGAGCGAGCCGGCCCCCTGAGTGCGCCGGAACATCGCGGGCGACGTGACGATGGCTTGCGCGAACCAGCGGTCGCGGGCCTCCAGATCGATGCCGGCCTTCGTCTCGAATTGCGCGCTCTCGGGGACGAGCCCGAGCCACTCCCACTTCCGGTCCTTCCACGCGAGCTTGTCGGTTCGGGCGCTATCGAACGCCGACACGAGCATCTGGTTCCGCCCGGCTTTGGCGGCCCGCTCCAGAATGGCCTTCATGCGCGCGTCCGGCGCGAACGGCTTGCCCTTCTCGATGCCCAGCGCCGACAGCACCCCGTACATGGGCAGGAACTTCGGGTTCAGCGGTTCGGCGTCGGTGACCGCGTGGAGCTTCTCCCAGTACGCAATGTTGTCCTCCCAGCGCAGGCAGGTGCAGTCCATCTTCTTCTCGGTCGTGTCCACCATCTTCACGAGCTTCGGCTCCGCGGCCGAAGCCAGCGGATAGATTTTCACGGTTTTCAGTGCGTCGATCGCGGCCTTCACGTCCCCCTTAACGGGCATGGATCGGAGCGCGACGAGCACCTTGTTCGATGACGAGTACCCGACGAAGTAGCCCTTCGGAATTTCGCCCGTGTACCTCGGCGGCAACACGAGATGCTTCCCGCCCCTACCCTGGTCCGGTCCGGGCAGGCCCATGTCCAAGATCCACCCTTGGTGGTGGTCGTTGGCCAAACCGATGAACGGCCCGGGTGGCAATTCGATCACATAGGGACCGGCCTTTACGTCGATCACCCCGCCGCCGTAGGGCGTGTCCGAGTTCAGCGTGAAGCCGACGTGACGCGGACCGGCCGACAGAATCGGTATGGCCTCGTTGTCGTTGATGCCCAGTTCGCGGTTGCCGTGGAAGATGCCTTCGACGGATACCGTCGGGTACCAGAACCGGTACGCGGTCACCGCGCGCTGGTAGTCGGCCTCGTCGCGCGCCTTCTGCGCCGCGTCCGGGGCCGGGAAGCCGCCCTTAAAAGGGGCCGGGTCCTGCGCTACGGCGAGGGCCGCGAGTGTGAGAACAATGATTGGAAGAGCGAATCGCGTTCGCATGGCGTCGGCTCCTATATTGGATCACTTCGGTGCGGTTACTCGACCAGTTCGACGTCCGGCAACTTCCACGACTTGTCGAACAGCGCCTTTGTCGGCGCGTAGAGGCGGAACATCAGCTCGAATTTGCGGGCCGGGTCGGTTGGTATCCAGTTACCGTCCTTGCCCGCGGGCGCCTTGGGGCCGATGTAGAGGTCGATGGACCCGTCGGCGTTCTTTTGGAGTTCGGCGATTTGCGACGAGCGACTGGCACGCGGCGCCCCTTTAATCAGTGCGTGCGTTTGCCGGTCGTAGGCGGTTAGCGACCAGTACTGCTCCACCGGTGCGTTCGGTGGAACCGTGAGCTTGTACGTCTTGCTGCCGTCGTAGGCGTTGCCGTTCTTGTCCCGGATGTTGATGAGGTAGAACTGCCCCGCGCCCACCCGCTTGATGCCGATGAACGCCATCGTGTACACGACGCCGCGTTCGTCGATCGGGTACTCGTTCGGGTTCGTGTAGCTCTTCTGGGATACCTCTTCGATCAGCTTGGGGTACCCCGGGAACGACCACTTTCCGCCCTCCCAGAACGATGGGAACCCGGCGTCGTACTTCGCCTCCAGCCACGCGCCCGCCTCCTTGACGGCCGCGTCGAGGATCTTCTCGGTCGCCGCGTCGGGCTGGAACGGTTTGCCCTTCTCGATGCCGAGGGACGCCAACTTCTGAATCATCGCCTTGTCGCGTTCCAGCCACGGTTCCGTCTGCACGATCCGGTCCAGATTCCTGAAGAAGCTCGCGTCGTACTTGATCGTTGAATCGAAATCGACGTCCTTCACGTCGCTGAACACCGTCGCCGGTGGGTTCGCCGCTGCCGACAGCGGGTAGACCTTCATCTGCTTGCCGTAGGCGATGGACTTCTGCACGTCGGCGTCACTGTGGCTCTTGAAGTTCGCTCGGAACAGCATGTACCCGCCGAGCGTGTCGGAGTGCAGCGGGACGTACCCCTCCGGCGGTTTCTCCTTGTACCCCGGCGGCAGCACGAGGAACTTCCCGCCCTTGCCTTTGTCGATGCCGAGCAGCCCCGCGTCTTCCAACGGCATCTGCCAGACGGTTACGATGTTGCCGTTGAACGAGCCGTCGGCGTCGCCCGGCGGCAGGTCGAGCACGACCGGGCCGTCCTTCGTGTTGTAAAATGCCATGAAATAAAGCGCGTCGGGGTTGGGCGTGAGCGTCTGGTTCTTCGCGTCGAGCGGGCGCCCCCAATAAATGACTTGCCCGACCTTACCGGGGGTCTTGGACAGCATCTCCTGGAGCATCAGGTCGTAATTGACCGCGGGCATCCCCCAAATCACGGCCTCGACCGCGCGCCGGTGTAAGGTGCGTTCGGCCAGTTGCACGGGGGAGAGGGCCGGTTCGGGCTTCTTGTCGTCCGCCGCGGTACCGCTCGACCGGACGACAAGTACACCGGCGAGCAGCACCGCGGCGGGGAGGACGAATCGCGTTCGCATGGTGTCTGTTCCTCAGTGTCTGTTGGGGGGCGGGCTATTTCACGGGCTGGGCTTCGGGGAACTTCCAAGTGCAGTCGAGGATCTCTTTCCGCGGCCGGTAGAGGCGCACGATGTAGTTCCAATCCGGCACGATGGGCAGGTCGTTCAGCGCGCTCCCGTCGCCGCCGAACGGGACTGACACTGAGCCGTCCGCGTCCCGCTTCGCGGTGACGTTGTTCAGCGTGTTGGCATTTTTCTCGAAGAAGCCCTCTTTGTTGGAAACGCTGACCGACCAGAACTCGTCCACCGGCGCGTCCTTGACTGCGGTGTACTCGAGCATCTCGAAGTCGCCGGCCGAGCGCCATGAAGGGCCGGCGCGCGATCCCCGCGGGCGTGCCCCAGCCCGATCAGAAGGAGCCGGAGAGTCGCGCACCGCGTGATGCACTCGAGAACCGGACGAACGGTGCCAACGGCCGGCCGGCTCCCGTCCGTGAGCGCGCCCTTAAATCCTTGGGCTTTGGGGCGATCCGATTGGGAAGTGCGAGGTAGATGATGCGCCGATCGATCGAGAGTGACAAGCAAAAAGCCGACGGGAGAATCGAATTCAATCGCGGCCCGAATCTTGAGGCGTGAGTGCGGTTTTAGAAAACGTACAGCGCGAAGTTGCGTTCGAGCATCGCAAAGACTCTACTCGCGACGGAAATAGTGAACAAATGTAAAGGATGAGCCGTCGCGTGGTGAGTTGGTCGATGGACGCGGCGATGACCAGTCGGTTGGTGGTCGATGCCCTGGAGCGGTACCCGTGGACGGGAGCGCGCCGTCCGCAGTGGGGGCAGTCGATAGCGGAGGTGGTGTATCCCGTTTTTTGGGGAGGTGCTCGGTGTGGGCATCGGCGCCGATGCCCACGGCCTGATCGCGGAGTTTGAACTCGGTGTCGCCGAAGAGCGGGCCGCCGGTGACTACGACGAGCCGCCGGGCCATTTCCAGGATGACGTCAGCAGAACGTGCCTTGGTGCGTGCCGCCAACTCTTGGGCCTTGGATTCGAGTCCGGGGCGGAGCGGTTCGGACGTGATGGCCTCCTGCTGGGGTACAAGCCGCCCGTCATTCCAAACTATAACGAAGTGAACACGTTTCGCACCAACTACCGCCACACTTACCCCTTCTATCCGCTTGCTTGCGCGCCGCCAGTGGGTACGATGACGACGTTCGGGCTACGCACCCACTCCGCCTTCCCCACCGCCGGCCCGTCCATCGGAGAGCTCACCCCATGTTCCGTTCCCTGGCTGTGACTACCGTCGCACTCGCCACCATTGTCGCCACCGGGGGGCTGCGCCCCGCGCGCAGCACGGCCGCCGACGAGCCGAAACTGCCGATGACCATCGGCTCCATCGAGCGCAAGGACGCGAAGCTCGACGCCCTCATTCCCAAGGACGCGAAAATCGAAGTCCTGGCCGGCGGGTTCAAGTGGACCGAGGGGCCGGTGTGGGACAAGAAGGGCAGCGCCCTCCTCTTCACCGACATCCCGAACAACCGCGTCGTGCGCTGGTCCGCGAAGGACGGGGTGAAGGAAGACTTCATCAAGCCCAGCGGGTACACGGGCAAGGACGAGTTCAAAGGCGCCGAACCGGGCGCCAACGGCCTCGCGTTCGACAAAGACGGTAACCTCATCCTCTGCCAGCACGGTGACCGCCGGATCGCCCGGCTCGGCAAGGACGGCAAGTTCGAGACGCTCGCCGACAAGTACATGGGGAAGCGGTTCAACAGCCCGAACGATCTCGTGTTCGCGAAGAACGGCGACCTGTTCTTCACCGACCCGCCCTACGGTCTGCCCGAGCAGATGAAAGACCCCAAGAAGGAACTCGACTTCCAGGGCGTCTACCGCCTCTCGCCGAAGGGCGAGGTCACGCTCCTGACGAAAGAGATGTCGCGCCCCAACGGGATCGCGCTCGCGCCCGACGAGAAGACGCTTTACGTCGCCAACTCCGACCCGGACAAGGCGATCCTGATGGCGTTCCCGGTCAACGCCGACGGCACGCTCGGCAAGGGCAAGGTGATCTTCGACGCCACGGCGGACGTCAAAGCGAACCCGAACAAGGGCCTGCCCGACGGCCTGAAAGTGGACGCGAAGGGGAACATCTTCGCCACCGCGGTGAACGGCGTGTACGTGTGCTCCCCCGAAGGCACGCTGATCGGCCGCATTCTCACCAACGATAAGACTGCGAACTGCGCTTGGGGGGACGACGGGAGCGTGCTGTACCTGGCCACGAACGACAAACTCACCCGCGTCAAGACGACGACAAAGGGTTTGGGGTGGTAAGCGGTGCGGGTGCCCCCGCCCTTGCGGGCGGGGCTCACCAGAAAGCTCTGCCACGAGGACCGGGGCGCAGGAGGTTCCGATGAGCCTTTCCCGACGCGAACTGCTCTGCAGCGGGCCGATCGCAGCAGTCGCGGCCGGCTTGCACTCGCAATTCACCTCCGCGGTGGCCGCCGAACCGCTCATCGTGCGAATGCAGGAGCCGCGGAACCTCGAAACGCCGCTCGCCGACCTGTTCGCCCCGGGAACGGACAAGTTTTTCGTGCGCAGCCACTTCGCGACGCCCGAAGTCGACACGAAGACGTTCGCGCTGACGGTTGGGGGACACGTCGAAAACACGTTGAGTCTGACGCTCGACGATCTGAAAAAGATGGAATCGGTGTCGCGCGAGATCGTGCTGGAGTGCGCGGGGAACGGCCGCGTGTTCCTCGTACCGCAAGCGCGCGGGCTACAGTGGGGCCACGGCGCGGTCGGGCAGGCGAAGTGGACCGGGGTACCGCTCGGCGCGGTCCTCGAGCGCGCGAAAGTGAAAACCGGCGCCGGTGACGTGGTGCTCGTCGGCGCCGATAAGGGCGCGATCGCGGACCCCGCCACACCGGGACCGATCAACTTCGACCGGGGCATCCCGCTCGCGAAGGCGAAGAAGGACGAAACGCTCCTCGTCTGGAACATGAACGACGAACCGCTGACCGCGAGCCACGGCGCCCCGCTGCGGGCCATCGTCGGCGGCTGGTACGGCATGGCGGCCGTGAAATGGCTGTCGCGCATCGTCGTATTGGACAAGCCGCACGCGGGCTTCTTCCAGACGTTCGACTATTCGGTTTGGGAGCGCGCGAAAGAAGGACTTCCGCAGCTCGTTCCGGTCACCGCGATTCAACCAAAAGCGGTCATCACTGCGCCGGGAGTGGATGCACTGGCGGTGGGCAAGCCGTGTACGATCGAGGGGTACACGTGGGCCGGCGAGAACAGCGTGTCGAAGGTCGAGGTGAGCACGGACGGGGGAAAGAACTGGTTCGCCGCGAACGGGAAAGCCGAACCGTTCAAGTCCGCCCGCTGGACGGCGAGCTTCGTACCGCAAAAAGCCGGACCGCTCAAACTCGTGGCCCGCTGTACGGACGACAAAGGAACCACCCAGTCGGACAAGCGCGACGCGGACCGCCGCACGTACATGATTAACCACCTCGTCCCGGTCGAAGTCACAGTGAAGTGACTCCGGCCCCACCCCACGAATGTGCCGCTCGCGATGAACCGGCTAGCAGCACGTCGCGGGCGATTCTCGAACGTGCATACTAGACAAAAACTCGGGGCAAATTCGCTTCAGGGCCAGCGACTTCGCGACGCTTGGAATTCCAAACATCCAGGCGAACCCCTCGTGCCTCTGTCGAATTACCTGCGCTGGACAACTAACCGCCGGTGCCTGCCAAAAGCTATGGGGGCACCCGATAGAAGAATCCGCGTGCCACGCGACCCGCGCTTGGGTAAGATCGCTACACTTTCCCACCGCAACTTACTGAACTTTTCGCCACACAAGGGCTTCCGACGTGTCATTAGTTGCCACCGCCACTGCGCCGACCGGCCACCCGCCCGGGTTCTGGTTCTTCTTCTGGGGGGAGTTCGCCGAGCGGTGCTCGTATTACGGCATGCGCGCGATTCTCGCGAAGTACATGATCGAGAAGTTGGGTGTGGCCGAGGGGAACGCGGGCACGTTCATGTCGCTGTTCATCGCGGCGTGCTACTTCTTCCCGCTCCTCGGGGGGTACATCGCGGACAACTTCCTCGGGAAGTATTGGACCATCGTCGGGTTCTCCGTTCCCTACGTCGTCGCCCAGTACCTGGTGGGCACCGAGGACAAGTACATTGTTTTCGGTTCGCTCGTGCTGCTCGCGATGGGCAGCGGGGTGATAAAACCGAACATCTCCACGCTAATGGGGATGACGTATGACCAGCAGAGGCCCGGTCTGGACCAGTTGCGCACCAGTGCGTTTTCGTGGTTCTACATGGCGATCAACATCGGTGCCGCGCTGTCGCAGTTCACGATGCCGTGGTTGCGGAACAATTACGGTTACCAAACCGCGTTCCTGTTCCCGGCCGCGCTGATGTCGATCGCGCTCATCATCTTCGCGATCGGGAAACGGTTCTACGCGAAGGAGAAGATCGAGCGGAAGATCGTTGGCGACCCGGAAACGAAGTTGGCCGAGGGGAAAACGATCACGGGGCTCCCGATCGTTTACAAGATGGTGACTCGGGAAGAGAAGGCCGCGGATTTCTCTCTGAAAATGGAGACCCTTGGCCGCATCGGGTTGCTCTTTCTCACCGTCATGTTCTTCTGGGCGATCTTCGACCAGTCGGCCAGCACCTGGATCTTCTTCGCCGACAGTTACATGGAAACTACCCTGTTCGGTGCGCGGGCCGACGGTACGACCGTGTTGCTGTCCGGGGCCACGATGGAATCGCTCATCGGTGCCCGATCGTTCGGACTGTCGGCCGACGCGATCCAGGGGTTCAACGCGGTGTTCATCGTCCTATTGGTGCCGGTCAGCGTGTGGCTCTTCAAGACTCTGGATCGTCGGGGGCTCGGGGTCAGCCCGACACGGAAGATGATGCTCGGGTTCGCGCTCACCGGATTGAGCATGGTCATCATGAGTTTCTCCGGGTTCCTGGCCGGGAAGAAGCAGGACATGGTGAAGCTCACGACCCCGGAAGGGGTGCTCGTTCTGCCGAAGGACAGCACCGACCTTAGCACTGTGGTCGGTACCGCGACCGTGGGAACGGACGTGCGCGTTTCTGCGACCGATTTCGAGTACGACGGTGAGAAGAAGAAGCTGTCGTTCGCGTCGGGTAAGGTTCTTTTGAAGGACGGAAAAGAGCTTACGGTCACGAACGGTCACCTCGGCACGAGTGCGTTGCCCAGTGCGGCGGAACTTGCGGCAGGGGGCGTCGCGGAACCGCTTCTTAAGTCCGGTGAGGCTTTAGCGAAGGTGAAGCCCGAGCCCGCGAAGGCCACGCTGGAAACGTTCGGCTGGGTGCCGCCGAACGAACGGGTGACGGTATGGTGGCAGGTGTTCGCGTACCTGATTATCACCATCGCCGAAATTTTGATCTCGGTGACCGGACTGGAACTGGCGTTCGTCGCGGCCCCAAAGACGATGAAGAGCTTCGTTACCGGGTGCTGGCTGGCCGTGGTGTTCCTGGCCAATCTGCTCATCAACGCGCCCATCACGCAACTTTACCAGTACATGACGCCGAGCGTGTACTTCGCGATGCTCGGCGGAGCGATGGCCGTGGTGGTTGTCGTTTTCATCCCGGTCTCGGCCCAGTTCAATCGCGCGATGGTGCGCATGAGAGCGGCCGAAGAAGCGGCCAAAGCTGCTGAGGGCAACACCGAAGTGGTGTAGTCAGTACCGCGGCACACTCGGATCGACCGTGAGCGTCCAGCGGTCGATCCCGCCGGCCAGCGACATCGCCTCGATTCCCGCGCCGCGGAGGATCGCGGCGCCACTCAGACTGCGAACCCCGTGGTGGCAGTACACCACCACGGGCGCGTCCCCCGGTTGCACTTCTTCGACGCGCGCCGCGAGTTCACCCAGCGGAATCAGCACGCTCCCCGGCAGCGCGCAGAAGGCGTGCTCGTCCGGTTGGCGCACGTCGAGCAGCACGACCGGTTGGCCCGCGTCGAGGATGCGCTTCAAGTCGGTCGGTTGAATTTGTGGAATCATCATTGAAATGCAGCTCGCGATTCTGTTCACCCACCGGCAATGTCTGGCAGCCCTAGCTTTGTGAGGTACTCGCGCTCCTTCGCGCGCATCTCGCGCTCGCCCTTTTCGTCGGTGTCGGTGTACCCGCACAGGTGCAGGCACCCGTGGACGACGTAGAGCAGCAGTTCCAGGTTGGTTTCGTGGTTGCGATCGGCCGCGTACTCCTTGGCGACCTCGTAGCCGATGACCACTTCGCCCTCGAGGGTCTTTGCCCCCGGGTCCGTGTACGGGAAGGTGAGGACGTCGGTGGGCTCGTCGTGGTCGAGGAACTGCTTGTTCAGCCGGTGAATGTGCGGGTTATCGACGAACGCGAGCGTGACCTTACCCGCCTTCGTGCCCTCGCCCTCCAGCACCGTGCGTGCGGCGTCCTTGAGTTGCTGGAACTCGAGCGGGTATTCGTAGGGATTGGCAACGGATACGCGGATCATGGGGACATCATATTAGCGCCCCACGCTTTCAGCACGCGGTCGGCCAGGTCGGGCGCATCCGCCGGAACCGCCACGCACGAGGACATCCCGCGGAACCACGTGAGTTGCCGTTTCGCGAACTGCCGCGTGTGCGTGCGGATCAGGTCGACGGTTTCGTCCCAGTTCCCGCCGGTCGCCAGGTACTCGAGCAGTTCGCGGTACCCGAGCGCTTGCCGGGCCTCGCGACTGAGCGGGTGCGGGAGTTCGCACAGGCGCTGCACTTCGTTCACCCAGCCCGCTTCGAGCATCCGTGTGACGCGCTGATTGATGCGGTCGTACAGCGTTTCCCGCGGGATATCGAGTTTGACGGTCGGGATGCGGGCCGGCGGGGGCGCGGCGTGTGGTTCGTCGGTGAACGCCGGGGTGTCCCAGGTTTGCTGCCAGCTCGAAATCGGCTTGCCCGTCAGGGCGTGGACTTCGAGGGCACGCACCACGCGGCGCACGTCGTTCGGGTGGAGTCGCGCTGCGGTCTTTGCGTCGACTAATGCGAGCTTGGCGTGGATGGCGGAGTTGCCGTCGCGTGCGGCTTCGGCTTCGAGCGTTCGGCGCAGCTCCTCGTCCGCGGGCGGCCCCGGGAACAGCCCGTGTAAGAGCGCCTTGAGGTAGAACGGCGTGCCGCCCACGAAGATCGGTCGCTTCCCGCGCGCGGTGATGTCGGTGCAGGCGAGCTCCGCGCGTTCGAGCCACGACGCGACCGTGAGCGACTCCCACGGATCGAGCACGTCGATGAGGTGGTGCGGGACTCGCACGCGGTCGGCCGCGGGTGGCTTCGCAGTGCCGATGTCCATCCCGCGGTAAACGGTCATGGAATCGAGCGCGACGATCTCGCCGCCAATGCGCTCGGCGAGGTCGAGCGCGAGCGCGGATTTCCCGCACGCAGTCGGGCCGGTCAGAATGAGTGCTTGCTCGAACACAGACATGGGGTGATTCTACCGCGGCCCGCCGCTCCGTTCAGCGGCGCTCTGCTTCGGCAGAGCGTTTCCACGCCGGACTACTTACTTTTAGGGTCGAGGCGGAGCCGGAGCCGTTCGGTCACGGACTTCATTTTCTCTTCGGCCAGTCGGAACAAGGCGCGTCTTCTTTACGCACATCAGGTACGAAACGGCTGACAGGGATTGGGGTTACGCAGTATTTGGGAAATCTGACAGGTAATCTATTGGCATATTTGGTTATAGAAATTATAACTTCGTTCTCTTGCCCCCTGTTCTTCCATGTTCTCGCACGAGGAGCCTCATGGCCGCTCTGCCGATGCGCCGTTCGGCGTTCACTCTGATTGAGTTGCTCGTTGTCATCGCGATCATTGCGATTCTCATTGGGCTGCTCTTACCCGCAGTCCAAAAGGTCCGCGAGGCCGCCGCCCGCATGAGTAGCCAGAACAATTTGAAGCAGATCGGGTTGGCGACGCACAACTTCCTGGGCGTGAACAACTCGTTTCCGCTGGCCAATTACTACCCGCAGACCACGAATCCCGACGGCACGTACACGTCGGTCGATCCGAACTTCCACGTCATCAGCAGCGGGTGGGCCGTGATCCTCCCGTACCTCGAGCAGGACAATCTGGCCCGCCGGTACAACCCCAAACTGCACCCGTTCGACACCACCGACCCGGACGGTGACGGGTTCACCAACCAGATGATCTCGAACACGCCGCTGAAGACCTTCGTGGCGCCCGCCGACCCGCAGCCGGTCGCGGTGCAGTACCCGGGGTGGTCGAGCTACTACTGGTGCTCGGGCAACCGCCGGTACCTGGGCGTCGGGCAACCGGGGACGGGGGCCGACGGGTTCACGCCTTCGGACGGGGTCATTCTCCCCGGAAAAGAAGGCGCGAGAGTTACGCTGCTGAGCATCACCGACGGCACGTCGAACACGTTCCTCGCCGGCGAGGGGCACCACACGCTCAAGGGGTATGCGTTCACGAGCGGCCCGCTCGCGGGGCAGGCGCGGACCGGCGACACGACGTGGAACTACGGGCACATCTACTTCAGTTACCAGTACACCGAAGCCCCGATGAACACCCAGCAGGTCGCGGGCTGGGCCTACGACCCGGCTCGCACCACGGAGGACGGCAAGTACAGCTTCCGCAGCGCCCACATCGGCGGGGTGAATTTCCTACTTTGCGACGGCTCGGTCCGGTTCATCAGTCAGTCGATCCCGATGGCGACCTACAAGGCGCTCGGCAGCCGCGCGGGTGGGGAAGTGATCGGCAACTATTAGCCGCGTTTCGGGGTCGTAGTGGGTTCGACGAGCCGCGACCGCAAGGGAGCGGGGGCTCCCCGTGTTAAATCGCGACCACGTGACACTCGTCGCGCCTCCCGCTCCCTTGCGGTCGCGGCTCGTTACAGGGAGCCGGAAACCGGATTAACGGAGGGATGTGCGTGAAGCAGTTCGCGTTGCTGGTGATCGCCCTCGTGTCGGCGGGGTGCGGGCCGTCCGCGCCCGCGACGGGTGAACCGGCCAGGAAGATCACCTGGTCCGAGTACCAGAAGATGGACGCCGAGCAGAAGGACGACCCCTACGTCGTGGACAACCTCGACGACGAGGCCAAGAAGAAGCGGGCTGAAGCCGGCCGCAAAAAGAAGTGACCTTCGCCCCGATTTTGTTTCCGACTACCAATCGACCGAAAGGAACCGACCCATGATCCGCTCATTATTCGTTCTCACGGCGCTCGTCGCGGCCCCGTTCGCAGCTCTCGCGCACATGGTTTACGTCGTGCCCGACGCGGATGGCAAGACCATCGTCGTTGTGTTCAGCGACACGCTCGATCCCGACACGAAGGTGACGACCGACAAGCTCGCCGGGCTGAAGCTGACCGGCCACACGGCGGATGGCAAGAGCGTCGCGGTCGAAGCCAAACGGGAACCGCACCAGTTCACGGCCACCCTACCCGCCGGGACCGCGGTTGTTTCTGGCGATGTCATTTACGGCCTGATGACCAAGAGCGAGAAGCCGACGCTACTCGTGTACCACCCAAAGGCAGTGACGGGCGGGGCGACCGGCGCCAAGGCGACCGTGGGGGAATCGGCCGCGCTGGAAGTGGTGCCGGCTACGGAAGGTGGGAAGACCCGGTTCCGGCTGCTCGCGAAGGGGAAGCCGGTTGCCGGTTCAGAGGGGACTGTGCTGCTGCCGGACGGGAAGAAGGAAAAGGTAACGACCGACAAGGAGGGCTACACGGTCGCCTTTGAGGGGAACGGGCGGTTTGCCGCGTGGTTCCGTCACGCCGAAACCCGAGCGGGAGAGCACGACGGCAAGAAATTCGAGGAAGTTCGCCACTACGCTACGCTCGTGGCCGACGTCGCCAAGTAATCACCCACCCCCAACACCCCACGAGGACCAAAGATGACCCGTGAACCAATGTGGGACGTGTCGGCCGCGTCTCACTTACTCAGTCGCACCAGTTTCGGCGGCGCCCCGCAGCAAGCCGAGCGACTGGCCGCGCGCCCGCTCAAGGACGCGGTTTCCGCACTCATCGAAGAGGCCCAGCGCGCCCCCGCGCCGCAGAAGCCCGCGTGGGTGAAAGAGCCG
Organism: Gemmata palustris; assembly: GCF_017939745.1. Classification (NCBI taxonomy): domain Bacteria; kingdom Pseudomonadati; phylum Planctomycetota; class Planctomycetia; order Gemmatales; family Gemmataceae; genus Gemmata; species Gemmata palustris. Next base: position 8,110,789 of record NZ_JAGKQQ010000001.1, read on the forward strand.
TGGGTGAACACCGAGCGCGTGTACCCGGAGACGACCAACGAAGAGCGGATGGAGAACCACCGCAAGGCGGGCGAGCGCCAGTCCCGTGAGCGGAACGAGCTCCGGTGCTGGTGGATCGATCACGCGATCCGCACGCCCGCGCCGCTCCGCGAGGTGATGACGCTGTTCTGGCACGGGCACTTCACCACCGAAGCGCGCCGGATGTCCGTCGCTCAGCCACTCTACACCCAAAACGCGGCGCTGCGAGCACACGCTCTGGGTAACTTCCGCGACCTGCTCGAAGCGGTCACGCTCGACGCGGCGATGATGATGTACCTCAACATGGAGGACAGCGACGCGAAGAAGCCGAACGAGAACTTCGCCCGCGAACTCCTCGAACTGTTCACGCTCGGAATCGGCAACTACTCCGAAACCGACATCAAGGAGATCGCGCGGGCGCTCACCGGCTGGACGCTCAGCGCCCCGCCCGGGTCCAAGACGCGCCCGCTCGTTGAGGGCGCACCGCGTGCCTTCTGCCGCGACGGGTTGGTGCCGACGTTCGTGAAGGAGAAGCACGACGTGGGCGAAAAGACCGTTCTCGGCAAGGTCGGGCGATTCGGGGCGAAGGAGGTGCTCGATATCGTTGCGGCTCACCCCGCAACCGCGAAGTTCGTTGCGGGTAAGTTGGTCGCGTTCTTTGGTGCCGCGGACCCGAAGAACGAACTCCGGGACCGCGTTTCTGAAGCATTCATCGCGTCGAAGGGGAGCATCGCCTCGGCGCTGGCTGTGTTGCTGACGGCGCCGGAGTTCTTCGCGAAGGAGAGCCGCGGGACGCTCATCAAGTCGCCGGTGCATTTGCTCGTCGGTACCTGCCGGTTGCTCGAACTCGACGTCACCACCACGCCGAGCCTGGCACAAGCCACGGCCGCAATGGGGCAAGAACTGTTCAACCCGCCGAACGTGAAGGGCTGGCCGGGCGGCCGGGACTGGATCAGTTCGGGGACGCTGGCCGTCCGCTATCACCTGCCGGAGGCGCTTTTCGACGGCACGGAGCCGAGCGGGTTCGAGCCACTCGCGACCGACAGGTTTTTCGCACTCCCGGCCGACGAAACCGCGCGCCGCGATCTCATCAAGCGCATCCAGGCCGCCGACCAGATGCGTAAGGCGGAACGCAGGAAAGACGGGTTCAAGGTCACCTTCGTTCCAGAGAAAGCCGTGGGCGGGAAGGTTCCAGAGAAAGCGGAGGCACTGGTCGATGTGCTTCTGGCCCGGCTCCTCGCGGTTCCCTCACGCTCCGACACGAAGGCCGCGCTCGTCGATGCCGTCAACCAGGTCGAACCGGCCGAGCGCGTGAAGCTCGCGTGCCGGCTGATCCTCATGACCCCCGAATACCAACTCGCCTAACGGAGATTTATTATGCTTCCCAAAATCGACCGCCGGCGGCTCCTGGGTGTCGGGGCGCTTACTGCAACTGTGCCCGGGTTCCTGTCCGAAACCGGCCGACTGCTCGCGGGCGACGGCCGAACTCCGTCGCTCGCCGCGGACAAGGATCGCGTGCTGGTGGTGATCCAACTCGCGGGCGGTAACGACGGGTTGAACACACTCGTGCCGTTCCGCGACGATGCGTACTACAAGGCTCGCCCCAAAATCGCGATCGCGCGAGACAAAGCGCTGAAGGTAACCGACGAGTTCGCGCTGCACCCCGAAATGAAGGAGCTACGTGCGCTTCACGACGACGGGCGGCTCGGCGTTGTCAGCAACGTGGGGTACCCGAACCCGAATCGTTCACACTTCCGCGCCACCGAAATCTGGGAAACCGCGACCCCGGAGAAGGACGTGCTGACGGGCTGGGTCGGGCGGTACTTCGACGCGGAGTGCCGCGGGATCGCGTCGCCGATGCTCGGGCTGCAACTCGGGGAGAAGCCCGCGCTGACGTTCGCGCACCCGAAGGGCAGGGCGGTCACACTCACCAATCCCGGCCTGTTCCAGTGGGAGGGCGGCTCCACCGGCAAGGCGATGGATCGGCTGAACCGCGTGCGCCCGACGGGGAACGACCAACTCGACTTCCTCCAGCGCACGGCGAACGACACGCTCACGCTCTCGAAGAAGATTCAGGACGCGCTGAAGGACACGCGGACCGCGACCGAGTACGCCCCGTTCAACTTCTCGCAGTCGCTCAAAGTGGTCGCGCAGATGATCGCCGCGGACGTACCGACGCGGGTGTATTACGTCTCGCTCGGCGGGTTCGATACGCACGTAACGCAGGCCGGTCGGCACGCCGGCCTGCTCCAGGAGTTGAGTCAGGGACTCGGGAGCTTCGTGAGGGACTTGAAGGCTCTGGGGCACCTCGACCGCACGCTGGTGATGACGTTCAGTGAGTTCGGCCGGCGGGTCGCGGAGAACGAGCAGCAGGGGACCGACCACGGCACCGCGGGCGTGATGTTCCTGGCCGGCGGGAACGTGAAGGCTGGCATTCACGGCACTCGACCGAACTTGACCGATCTCGATGAAGGCGACCTGAAGTTCGGCACGGACTTCCGCCGCGTGTACGCGACCGTTCTCGCGAACTGGTTCAAAGCGAACCCGAAATCGATTCTCGGCGGGGAGTTCCAGCCGCTCCCGTGCCTCGCGTGACAACGAATTGTGCAGTACATCGCGCACAGGGCTTCCGCCCTGTGCTACGTCCGTCGGCCCCTCCGGGGCGAAGACAACAAACCACCTGTTATCGAGCCAAACGTACACGTCCATTCAACGAATTGTGGGACTGGAATATGACAGTCGCGTCGAGCCCGAATCGGCGAACGAGGTTGCCGGTGACAGTTCTTTCAGGCTTTTTGGGCGCCGGGAAGACGACCCTGTTGAACCACGTTCTCGCGAACCGCGAGGGGTTACGAGTCGCGGTGATCGTCAACGACGTGTCCGAAGTGAACATTGATGGCGCACTGGTCAAGACCGGCGGCGCGGCACTCTCGCGCACCGATGAGAAGCTGGTGGAAATGCAGAACGGGTGTATCTGCTGCACACTCCGCGAAGACTTGCTACAGGAGGTAGCGCGGTTGGCCAAGGAGGGCCGCTTCGATTACTTGCTGATCGAATCTACGGGCGTTTCGGAACCGCTCCCGGTTGCCGAGACGTTCACATTCGAGGACGAAACCGGGCATGCACTTTCAGCGGTCGCCCGGCTCGACACGATGGTCACCGTCGTGGACGCGGCCAACTTTCTCGACGACTATCTTTCGTCCGAGTCACTGACGGACCGGAACCTCGCCCTTAGCGCGGAAGATGATCGAGATGTGGTGAACCTGCTGGTCGATCAGGTCGAGTTCGCCGATGTGATCGTCCTGAATAAGACCGATCTCGTCACTGCCGAGAAGCTCAACCAACTTGAAGCTGTGCTCCGCGCGCTCAACGGCTCTGCGAAGATCATCCGGTCGGCACGCGGGCACGTTCCGCTCGCCGAGATTCTCAACACCGGGAGGTTCGATTTCGACCGCGCGTCGCAAGCGCCGGGCTGGATGGTGGTGCTGCGCGGCGACGAGCGATCCGAAACGGCGGAATACGGTATCAGCAGTTTCGTCTACCGTGCCCGGATGCCGTTTCACCCCGAGCGCCTGTACCAGTTCATGGTGAACGATGAACTGACCGGGCCGCTCCTGCGTTCAAAGGGGTTCATGTGGATCGCGACCCGACCGCAGTGGGCCGCGTTGTGGTCACAGGCCGGGCGCGTGGTGGAACTGTCCCCGCAAGGCGTGTGGTGGGCCGATGTTCCCCGCGATGAGTGGCCGACCGACCCCGACGAGCGGGCCGAGATTTTGGCAACCTTTGAGGGCGATTACGGCGACCGTCGACAAGAGCTGGTCTTCATCGGGAAAGCGCTGAACCAAGCCGTCATTCGCGCCGCCCTTGATGGCGCGCTCGTGACCGAGGTCGAGATGCTCGGCGGGCCGGCGTTGTGGGCGAAGATCCGTGATCCGCTCCCCGAATGGCTCGCGCTCGATCAGTAGATCGCTCGGGGATCGCCCTGTGAACGGCTTTCAGCTTCGTGCCGGCACTTCACGCATTCGCCCTCACATTTAGCGCAAATACCACTCCAAACGCTGCATTCCGTATCGCGAAACCGCACCCCCGGCCCGCCAATGTGGGCCGCGGCTGGTTCCAGAATGTCATGTCGAACGATTCGAGTTGCGCGAAGCCCGTGCGGGGCGCGGAATTGTGCTTACAATGGGAGGGGCAGGGGAACCGCCGATTCGACCCGCGTTGAGCGCATGACGACAACAGAAATCGTAAAGAACATCCACCACTACTGCATCGGTCTCAGTTACCTGTGCGCCTTCCTCCTCGAAATCGCCCGGCTGCTGTGGCCGGCGAAGGGGTGGCGGATCACGGGGCTGGCGTTCGGTGCCGCGGGCCTGTTCGCGCACACCGCGTACCTGCTCGTTCACCAGCCGTCGCTCGCCGTGCCCTACGGGTCCGTGCTCCTGCTCGCGTGGGTGCTCGCGCTCTTCTACTTCTACGGCACCGTCCACCACGCGAAACAAGCGTGGGCGGTGTTCGTGCTACCGGTCGTCATCGGGTTGGTCGCGATGTCGCGCATTTTGCTCACCGCCGAACCCGAGCACGCGGCGTTCGACATCGGTGGGTGGGCGTCCGGCGAGCGCTTCTGGGGCGGTATTCACGGCATGTTGATTCTGTTCGCGTCGGTGGGGGTCAGTGTGAGTTTCCTCGCAAGTGTGATGTATCTGATCCAGGCGCGCCGACTGCGGAACAAAGTCAGCCCCGGGTCCGTGATGCCGATGCTCAATCTGGAGCGGCTCGAAGCGATGAATCGGTGGTGGCTGAACTTCGCGTTCCCGATGCTCACGGCCGGGTTACTCGTCGGCACACTGCTCATTCCAAACGGTCCTTCCCTCGGCGACAACTGGTTCTCACTCAAAGTGCTCTCCACAGCGGGTTTGTGGCTCGAATTTCTGGTGCTCCTCTACCTGCGCTACGGGGTACACGTCCCCGCGCGGCGGCTCGCGCTCTTCTCGATCGTCGCGTTCGGGCTCCTGCTCGTGGCGCTGGTCGCGTCCCACCCGTTCGCGATCGGAGGGGCGAAGTGAACCTCCGTGCGATCGGCTGTAACGTGGCGTCCGCCGCGGTCGAGTTGCGCGAGCGGCTCGCGTTCAACCCCGAGAAAACTCAGAGGGCTCTGGCCGAACTGAACGCCCGGTTCGCGGCCGAAGCGGTCATCCTCGATACGTGCAACCGCGTCGAGATTTACGTGTCGCGCCAGGAAACGGTTGCGCCGTTGCACATCCCGCTCATGGCCGAGTTTCTGGCGGAAATTCACGGCGTTCCTCCGGCCGAGATCGTCCCGCACCTCTACGAGCACGCGGACACCGCCGCCGCCAAGCACCTGTTCCGCGTGGCCGCCGGGTTGGACAGCGTGGTGATCGGCGAGGGGCAGATCGCGGGCCAGGTGAAGGACGCATACGAGTCCGCGCACAAGTCTACCGCGACCGGCCCGCTCCTCAACGTGCTGTTCCCGACGGCCCTCCGGGTGTCCAAGCGCGTGCGGACCGAAACCGGCATCGCGCACGGGCACGTTTCCGTGTCGAGCGCCGCGGTGGACTTTGTGCGCCAGGTGTTCGACACGTTCACCGACAAAACCGTGCTCGTAATCGGCGCCGGGAAGATGGGGCGCCTCGCGCTGAAGCACCTCGCGGAACTGGAACCCGCCGCGATCCTGGTAACGAACCGCAGCGCGGAAAAGGCCGCGGCGGTCGCGCGCGATTGCAACGGGGTCGTGGTACCGTGGCCGCAGTTGGATGACGCGCTCGTGCAGGCCGACATCGTGCTCAGCACCACGGGGGCACCGGAACCGATCGTGAGTGCGGGCCGGTTCGATGAGAAGGTGCGCCCGCGGCGCGGGGGCCGGCCGCTCGTGGTGTTCGACATGGCCGTGCCGCGCGACTTCGACGCGCGCATCCACGACGGCGACACCGTGAGCGTCTTCAACGTGGACGACCTCGCGCGCGAGGCCGACCGCAGCATGGGCGAGCGCAAGCGGCACCTGTCCGCGGCGGAACGCATCGTCGAGGCGGAGGTCGAGAAGTTCGTGGCGGAGTGGAACCGCCGCGCGAACGGTCCGGTGATCGGTCAACTGACAGCCGAAGTGGACCGGGTCCGCGACTCGGTACTCGGCCCGCTACTCGACAAACTGAACGGCAAACTCACGAGCAAAGACAAAGACAACATCGAGGGCGCGTTCCGCCTGTTCCAGAACCGGCTCCTGCACGGCCCGATCGCCGCTCTGCGCGAGGCCAGCACCGAGGGGCACAGCGGGGGCCTCCGCGAAGCGCTCCGGAAACTCTTCGGGCTGAAGGGGTAACGTTTCTTGGTGGGTGAATCCGTGAGCCGTTTATCTCGGTACGTGCGAAACCGGCATCACCAGAACTTCCACCACGGGCGCGCGGGTGGGGGATCGGATCGAGCTTGGTACGTGTACCGGGGATCGTACTCCGGGGCGGTTCGCACGTTCGGAGGCACGGGCGGTGGTTCATATCGAACCGGGGGCGTGCTCGGTGGGAGCGGTGGGAGCGGGGCCTGTTCGAATTGAAAGCGTGTTGACAGCGCAATGACCTCGCCGGCCGATCGGATTAGTGCCGCTTCGTCCGGAGTGCAGCAGTAGAAAACTGGACGCAGGCAACCGTAACAGAGACGGATATCCGGCGCATCAGTCGCCGTAAGTTCGGTCCACACGCAGAGGCCTTCGGAGCGCATGCCCGAGCAGTTCATGACGGGCGCGGGATCGAATGCCGCGAGCCACAGCGGGTCGAGTTCGTTCCGCAAGTGCGCGAGCCGGGCGTCGGCGCGCGTGACCAACGGATCGCCTCCCGGCATCAGGTCGCGATCAACAATCAAGCGGAGGAACTCCGCACGCGGGTCGCCGCGGTCCTCGAACCAGTCCGCGTAGACGAGCCACGTCGTTCGGTCCTCGGGGGTGTCAACGAGGGCGCGGAGGAACACCCGGTCTTCTGCGGTCAGGGCGGGGAACGATGGGGCCGTTTCCACACTCTCGGTAGCTGCGGGCGAACTGTTTTTTGCCGCGTCACTCATCGCTCACCTCGACGCGAATCACCTCGAACAGCGGCTGGTCGCACGCGCCCCAGACCGCTTCGCGCTGCTCGTCGGTCACTTCGTCCTGGCACAAGTCCCACCACTCGGCCCAGTCCGTCCAGTTCCGGCGCCGGTCGCCGACGGGGATCGGGAGGGGGAGATCAAGGGCGGCCAGTTCCTCGCGCATGGTGTCGGTCGTCGCGCTCCGGGCCGGGTCCGCGAACACGAACGGGTTGAGCTGCAGCCGGCACTCCGCCGCGAGCCGGTCCCGGTGCTCGACCGCCTCCGCGCGCGCGGCGAAGAGCGCGATCGGCACGCGCGCGGAGGTGGACGGGCGGTCGCGCCACGCGGTCCCCACGAAGGTGTCGATGACCGCCCGCCGCTGCACCAGGAACCCGACCCCCGCGAACGGCGGCACGTTCGAGGGGACCGCGACCGTCTCGAAGAACGTGGCGTTGTGAGCCAGCAGAGATTCGTTCATACCGTTGGGATACCCGGCGCGCCGGCCGTACCGGTACCGCGCGCGGCCGTCGTTACCCGTCCGCCTCTGCCGGCTGAGTACCACTTCGGCCGTTCGCGCGCGCCCGTAAACCCCGATCACCTGCCCGCCCTCGGTGCCCGCGGTCATCGCGTTCCAGTCGCGGTTGATGACCCCCCAAGCGATTTCGATCACGATGTGGGCAACTTTCGGCGGTTCTTCCACTACGTCGAAGAACCGCACTTTGTCGAACGCGGCCCAGGCGTGGGCCAGTTGCTCCGCGCTCCAGGTGTGCGCGAACGCCTCCCACCACGCGCGCCAGTCGTCGTGCCGCAACTCGCTGACAGGCGGATCGATGCCCGCGTCCATGAGCCAGTCGTGGAGCCGGGGGCCATCAAGGGACGATTGGAAGAACACGGAGCACCCGCCGAACCGAAACGGGTTCTCGGCCTCGCGCGCCGCTGATTCACGCCCGCGCCGGTGCATTTCCGCGTCGTCGAAGGTGTCGAAACTGGCGACGGGCGTCGCGGCGGGCGCGCGCCGCGTGTACGGGTCGCCGTGCGGGGGTTGGTACCATCCCAACTGGCGAACGTTATAACGCGAAACACTCATGACGCTCGGGGGCAAGAATTCGCCACGAAGTAGGACAAAAGACGAATTAGCCACAAAAAAGCACAAAGGGCACAAAAGAAAGCAGAAGGCAGAACCGCAGATGACACAGATCACGCGGATCAGACAAGAGAGCGATTTCTAACCCCCATCGGGATTACAAACGCACCTGCCTTCTGTTTTCTTTTTTTGTGCCCTTTGTGCCTTTTTGTGGCCATCCTGCTTGCTCTCATCTTTTTTCGTTCCACGCACGGTTGGCGTACTTCTCCGCACGAATGGCTGGAGTGCGTTCTTGTTCCTCCGCGGTCCATTTGCCCGCGGTCACCGTCCAGCCCGTGTCGGTCGCGAATGCTTCCGTTAACATCCGTGCGAGAACTTCGGGGGCGAATTTCGGCGCACCCGCGTCGTCGCAGATGCCGGGCAGTTGCGGCGCGAATTCGCTCCGGTGCAACAGAATGCTCCCGTGCTGGAGCGTCGCGCCGCGCATCTTCCGCTGTGCGCTCCCCGCGACCTTCGAGCCGTTCAGGAGCAGATCACCGGGCGTCTGGTGCAGGAAGCACACGAGCGCGCCGAGCTTCTGCTCCTCGCCGCAGACGACCGCGTGCGTCTTCACGCCGCGTTCCTTCAGCACTCCCTGCACAATGTGATGGAACCGGCAGATCCAGTGCTCCTGCGACACCCACTGTTTGCCCGGTGGGAGCGCGAGGGCGTAGGTCAGTTCGTGGTGGTGGACGATTGCCGCGCCGCCGGTCGATCGACGGACCCACGGCAGTCCTGCGAGGTTCGCGTTGGCGCCGCGTTCCTCGGTGTGTTGGAAGTACCCGAGTGAGAGCGTCGGCGCGGTCCAGGTGTAAAACCGCAGCGATGCGACCCCGCTCACAGCGGATTCCAGCATCGCTTCGTCTGCGGACATATTCGTAGCGCCATCGGCGCCGGCGAACGGTAACAAGCGGATGGTTTGGCTCATGATGGTATTTTACCGATCCGCTGGCACGCGGAGACACAGGGCTTCCGCCCTGTGCTACGGAAGTCGGCCCCATCCGGGGCGAAGACAGATACCGTCAATGTCTTTCACGCCGCGGAGCGGCCGGCGTTCGTAGCACAGGGCGGAAGCCCTGTGTGCTTGGTTTTGGCTCAAATCAGCTGAATCCACGAAATCTGTTGGCTCACTTGTCGAAAACAGGGGTAGATATTACGATTTCAATGTGATATCACTCAGATATCGGAGGGCGTGCCGTGGAAGACCGTGAACTGAAACTGTGGTCGGGCTGGCTCGGGGCGTTCGGAGTGCTGGTCGGTTTGGGCGCGATCATCGCCCTCATCGCGCTGGCCTCGGCGTGGAAAGAGCCCAAGTTGGTATGGGCGATCGTTCCACTATCGGTTCTGTGGGTGATTTCTCTAGCCGGGTTCATCGTGAACGGGCCGAACCAGGCGCGCGTGGTGCAACTGTTCGGGAGCTACGTCGGCACGTTGCGCAAAACCGGGTTCTTCTACGGCAACCCGTTCTACTGGCGCACGCGGGTGAGCCTGCGGGTGCAGGTGTTCGAGACCGGGATGAACAAAACGGACGAAACGAAGGACGCGACCGGCCGGGTCATCACACAGGCGACATCGCACCGCGAGCCGCTCAAGGTGAACGACCACGACGGAACGCCGATCGAGATCGCGGCCGTGGTGCTGTGGAAGGTGGTGAACGCGGCCGAAGCGGTGTTCCAGGTGGACGACTACGAGGAGTTCGTGAAGCTCCAGGCGGACGCGGCTCTGCGTAATCTTGCGAGTCGCTACAGTTACGACGCGCCCGACACCGATGCGCACTCGCTCCGCGGGCACATTGAGGAAGTGGCGAACCAGTTGAAACTCGAACTTCAGGAGCGGATGCGGCAGGCCGGCGTGGAAGTTCAGGAGGCGCGCATCAGCTACCTCGCTTACGCCCGCGAGATCGCGTCCGCGATGCTCCAGCGGCAGCAGGCCGGGGCCATCATCGCGGCCCGGGCGAAGATCGTCGAAGGGGCCGTGGGCATGGTGGAGCACGCGCTCCAGATGCTCAGCGAGAAGAACATCATCGAACTGGACGGCGAGCGCCGGGCCGCGATGGTGAGCAACCTGCTCGTGGTGCTCTGCGGACACAGCGCGCCGCAACCGGTCGTCAACACTGGCACGCTTTACAACTGAGAAGAAACCTCTCCCCAACCCCTCCCCTAAAAAGGGAGGGGCTTAAAACGGTCGCAGATATTTCGTGTCGGTTGTCTTTGGTTCTGTTCCCCCTTCCTTTTTAGGGAAGGGGGTTAGGGGGTTAGGTTCTTCAGGAGTCACCCATGTATTTTGCACTTACTCTCGTTCTCGCGGCTCCCCCTCTTGCGGACGTTCCCGCGCCGCGGTTGTTGGGCGAACTGGTGGAGTTGAAAACCGGCACCGGCACGCTGTACGGCACGTTCGATCTGCCCGCCAAGCCCGGGCCGTGGCCGGTGGTGTTACTTCATGCCGGGTCCGGGCCGACGAATCGCGATGGCAACGGGCCGCTCACCCGCACCGACAATCTCAAGATGGTCGGCCGGGCGCTCGCCGCGAAGGGCATTGCGGTACTGCGGATCGACAAACGTGGGGTGGGTGCCAGTGCTTCTGCGTTGGCAAAAGAGGAAGACGTGCGGGTCGAAACTTACGCGGCCGACGTGCTCGCGTGGGTGTCCCTGCTCCGCAACGATACGCGGTTCACAAAGCTCGGTTACATCGGCCATAGCGAGGGCGCGCTTATCGGGCTGGTCGCGGCGCAGGACGCGAAGTTCGATGCGATCGTTTCCTTGTGCGGTCCGGGGCGCCCGCTCCAGGTCGTTCTCCGCGAGCAATTGAAGCGCGGGTTGCCGGACGATTTGTACAAGCAGAGCGACACGATTCTGACCGAGTTGGAAGCCGGGCGCGCGGTGAAAGAGGCGCCGAAATCACTGGCCGCGTTGTTCCGGCCGAGCGTGCAACCGTACCTGATTTCGATGTTCAAGCACGACCCGGCGAAGCTGGCTGCCGGGGTGAGCGCGCCCTTTCTGATCGTGTCCGGTTCGACCGACATTCAGGTTTCGGCCGCGGACGCGAAGTGCTTGGGTGACGCCAACACGAGTGCGCGGGTCGTGACCGTTGAGGGCATGAACCACGTGCTGAAGGTGGTGCCCAAAACTGATCGGGCGGACCAGCTCCCGAGCTATTCGGACCCGTCACTGGCGCTGCACCCGAAACTGGTGCCGGAACTCGTGGGGTTCTTCACGAAATCGTTGAGTGGGAAGTAACGCACCTGGGCGCCCGCCACCGAGGATAACGGGGTATGGCCAAGAAAGACGTGAAGCCGTTCCTGCTGCGACTCGACCCGCGCGTCCACGCGGCCGTGCAGCGCTGGGCGGAGGAAGACTTGCGCAGCTTGAACGGGCAGATCGAGTTCATTCTGCGTCAGGCGCTCGTGAAGCGCGGCATCAAACTGACCGACGACGATAAACCGCCCGACGCGGGCACCTGAAGCTACAATACCCCGACCGTCACTCCATTCGGTCGGGAGCGCTCATGTCAAATGCCCCGGAAGTGATTCGCGCGAAGTGCTGCATCGCCGGCGGTGGACCCGCGGGAATGGTGCTCGGGTTCCTCCTCGCGCGGGCCGGCGTCGAGGTCGTCGTTCTGGAGAAGCACGCCGACTTCCTCCGCGACTTCCGTGGCGACACCATCCACCCGTCGACGCTCGAAGTGATCCACGAACTCGGGCTCCTCGACGACTTCCTCCGCCACCCGCACCAGGAAGCGCGCGTGCTCGCGGGCAACGTGGCGGGCGCCGAGTTCCCGCTCGCGGACTTCTCGCACCTCCCGACCAAGTGCAAGTTCATCGCACTGATGCCGCAATGGGATTTTCTGGACTTCGTGAGCGCGCACGCGAAGAAGTACCCGACGTTCCGGCTCGTCACGCGCGCCGCGGTCACGGACCTGATCGAAGAGAGCGGGCGCGTGCTCGGCGTGAGGGCAACTACGCCCGAGGGTCTGCTCGAGGTGCGCGCGGACCTCACCGTTGGCGCTGATGGTCGGCACTCCACGGTCCGCGCCCGCGCCCGGTTGCCCGTACAAGACTTCGGCGCGCCGATGGACGTGCTGTGGATGCGCCTGTCGCGTAAGCCGTCGGACGGCGATCGCCCCGTGGGGCGGTTCGACCGCGGGCGCATCTTCGTGATGATTTATCGCGGCGACTACTGGCAGTGCGGGTTCGTCATTCCGAAGGGCGATCACGCCGCGGTGATGACGCGCGGACTCGAAGCGTTCCGCGCCGACATCGTCGCTGGCGCGCCGTTTCTTGTGGATCGTGTGGAGGAACTGCGGAGCTGGGACGATGTGAAGCTGCTCACCGTGACGGTGGACCGACTGCGGAAGTGGTGGCGCCCCGGGGTGCTGTGTATCGGCGACGCGGCGCACGCGATGTCGCCCGTTGGCGGTGTCGGAATCAACCTCGCGATTCAGGACGCGGTTGCGACCGCGAACATTCTCGCGGAGAAGCTCGGCGCAGGGACCGTAACCGGGGCCGACCTCGCCGCAGTTCAACGGCGCCGGACGCTCCCGACGCAGCTCACGCAGTGGATTCAGGTCCAAGTACAGAAGCGGGTGATTACCCACGCGCTGACGGCGCGCGGGCCGTTGAAGGTGCCCACCGCAGCACGCCTGCTCCAGCGGTTCCCGCTCCTGCGGCGCATCCCGGCGCGCCTCGTCGGGGTCGGCATTCGGCCCGAGCACGTGAAGACGAAAGACGCCTTCAAGTAATGCCAAATTGCGTTGATTGGTGATCTTCTGTAGCCGGCCTCTGTGAGGCCGGGGCGCCCATGTCTGTGGCCCCCCGGCCTCACACAACAGATTGCAAACGTGGATAGCGCCGGGCCGGTGTTTGGGTTTTGCCCTCTCCCCTTGCGGGAGAGGGACGCCGCGCTTCGCGGCGGGGTGAGGGGTTGCTTCCACACCCAGGAGGTTACCCCTCACCCGGTTCGCAAAGCCTCACCACCCTCTCCCGCAAGGGGAGAGGGCACAATCCGAAGGCAACCGACAACCCACGTTTGCAATTCGTTGACAGAGGTCGGCTACAGAAGGATGACTCTTCCACACGATTTGGTATCAGTCGATTGCTACGCCGAGAACCGCTCCGCGAACGGGCTGATCGTTGCGCCGTCGGACGACAGGACCGCGAATACGACCTTCGCGAAACAGCCGGCGAACTTGCCGCGAAGCGCCTTCGCGAACAACTCGGCGATCAGTTCTGGATCGTTCTTGAACACCCCGCAACCCCATGCGCCGAGAACGGCCGCGTCGTGCCCGTGCCCGGCCATGAGGGTGAGCACCTTATCGATGCGCTCGCGCATTTCGTCGCGAACGAGCGCCCGTTCCTTGTCCCGGATCGCTCCGACGTTCACCGCGGGCGAAGTCACGAACGCGCACAAGTACGGCTCGTCGAGCAACTCCCCCTCATCGTCCTTGAACACCGGCACCGCGGGCGAATAGATCGCGTAGTTCGTGTAGAACCCGCCACCGAGGTGCGCGTGCGCCCGGTACATCGCGTTGTTGTTGATACAGGCATACAACCCGGACGCGCGACAGAGCGACTCCTCCTGCGCCCGCGCGCCGCCGAGAAACCCGCCACCCGGGTGCCGTGCGGACGCAAAGTTCAGTGCGACCGGCCGAAATTCTTCAGCAACCAACTTCCGCGCGGCTTCGAGCGTGGTGTCGTTTATGGTCTCGAAGGTCGTGGGGCGTTCGGAAGGCACGAACCGCGGCAGTGGTTCGTCCGGCGGGTACGTGAGCGTGCCGTCCCGCGCCGATTCGACGAGGTGGCGGACGTGGACCGTTTCGTCCTTGCGGTTCGTGTACCGCCCGGCGGCGATGATGTCGATCGTGTCGCGCGCGATCGAGGCCGCCCGGCTCCGTTTGGGATACATACCGGCTCCGTGTGAGGTGTTGTGAGACACGGAGCGTAGGGCGGTGGTTCGGGGATAATCTCCGCACGGAGGGCGACGCCCGGATCGACAGGCCGTCACTTCGCCGGTTTGTACCCTTCCGGGGGCAGGACCACCTCGAAGTCCGATCCTTTGATTTTGCGCAGCTCTTCGTGGAGCACGGGAATGCGCTCGTCGGGCGCGCACGACAGCGCCCAGTCGATGCCGTTGTCCGCGACCAGCATCCCGTACTTCTTCAGCGCCTCCAGAATCACCTTCACTTCCGCCGAGAACTTCGACGTGTCGAAGTCCTTCCGCAGCCGGATGCGCTCACCCATGCGCGGAAGGTCCGCTTCGGTTCTGCGACTCGCGAAGTGCGTCGCGGGGTAGACGTAGGAGCGCGCTGTTTTCACCACGGTCACGCGCATCGCGTGCTCGATCGCGCCGCGCTTCAACTCGTCGTAACGGATGATCGCGGGGAAGATCGGTAGGCCGGCCGCGTCGGAACTCGTCCAGCCGTTCGGCCGGAGCTTGTTGCTCTTGAGATCGAACGTCGCCTCGCACGCGGCCTGCCAGCCCGCATCGGTCTTCTTCAGTTGGTAGAACTCGTACAGCATCCGGTTGGTCGGATCGACGACGATCGCGTGCCGGTCGCCGTTCTCCTTCAGCTTGTCGCGTTGCACGTCTTCGAGCGTGGTGCTCTTCAGTTTGGCGTTCCGCGAATAGTTCGCGGGCCAGCCCTCAATCGGCACGGTGTCGGGCAGCGGGTACGGTCCCTTATCGGACTCCTTCGGATAACTCACGAGCTTCACATCGAGCTTCTTCTCACCGGGCGGGACCAGTACGAAACCCATGTCCGCGTTGTACCGCAGTGGCTTGTTCGCGCCGATGGACGCGACGATCTCCTTCGATTGGGGGTGCAGCGGCCAATCGCTGACGACGAGGTTCCACGGGTTGTCTTCCGGGAACACTTCGAGCGCGGCGAGGATCGCGTCGGCTTCGGGCGTGTCGAAGGGGACGGGCGTGTCGATCTTCGGCATCGTGGCTTTGCGGATGCGCTCGACGCGTGCCGGATCGCCCGAAACCAGCGGTTTCTTCGGTTCCTGCGTGAACGCGACGCCACTCGCCGTGGCCACCACGAGCAGACACGCGATTCGCGAGCGCATAACGGCTCCGGGTTCATCTTGAGCGGACGAATACGACGAGACTGACGAATGCGAGCACGATCAGGAAGCCGACAATACGAGCGAGTACAGGGTGGTTTTTCCGGAGCCGTTCGCCGGCCGCGGCTCCCGATTCGTAATCCCGAAATACGAACCCGAGTGTCACGAGCACCGCGAGCCCGATAAGCGCGGCGAGTTTCTTCCACCCTTCAAAGTCGTCCGCGAACAGCATGGGCGCTGGCCCCTCGTTATAGCTGCGTTTCGGCCACTTCGATGGCGCGGAGCAGGCTCGCGGCTTTGTCCACGGTTTCCTGGTACTCGGCCGCGGGGACGCTGTCCGCGACCAGCCCCGCGCCGGCCTGAACGTAGGCCGTTTGGCCGAGCAGCACCATTGTGCGTAGCGCGATGCACGTGTCCATGTTACCGCTGAAGTCAACGTACCCGACGGCCCCGCCATACGGCCCCCGGCGGTGCGGTTCCAGTTCGTCGATGATTTCCATCGCCCGCACCTTTGGCGCACCCGAGAGTGTGCCGGCCGGGAGACTCGCGCGGAGCGCATCAAACGCGGTCAGCCCCGGCCGGAGCTTGCCCGTCACGGTGCTCGAGAGGTGCATGACGTGACTGTAGCGCTCGACCGTGAGCAGATCGCTGATCTTCACGCTGCCCAGTTCCGCGACGCGGCCCACGTCGTTTCGTGCGAGGTCCACGAGCATGATGTGCTCGGCCCGCTCCTTCGGGTCGGCGATTAGCTCGGCCGCGAGCGCCGTGTCTTCTTCAGGTGTGGCCCCGCGGCGCCGGGTGCCGGCCAGTGGGCGGTTCGTGATGACGCCGTTCTCGACGCGGCACATGATTTCCGGCGACGCCCCGACGAGCGTAACTTCACCGGCCCGGACGTAGAACATGAACGGACTGGGGTTCACGACCCGCAGCGCGCGGTAAATGTCGAACGGCCGCGCCCGCGTTTCGGTGCGGAACCGCTGGCTGAGTACGATCTGGAACGCATCGCCCGCGTTGATGTACTCGCGCACCTGCTCCACTGCGGCCTCGAACGCCGGGCGCGTGAAGTTCGACTGAATTCGCGCGTCCGGGATCGGCGCCCGGGGTTCGGCGGAGGCCCGGCGCTTCGGGTCGATGTCCGTCAGTTGAATGTCCGCGACGCCGCGCTGCAGGCGCCCGACCAGCTCATCGACCCCGCGGCACGCGGCCTGGTACGCCGCCCGCAGATCATCTTCGCGGTACTCGGCGCCCGATGTCTGGTACCCGTCCAGCCGCGCGTGCGCAACGACCAGGATCGTCTTTGCCGCGTGGTCGAAGATGACCATGCGATCGTAGAAGCCGAAACTGAGGTCGGGCAGTTTGCGATCGTCCTGCGGGGCGTTGGGCAGGTGTTCGACGTAGCGCACGGTGTCGTAGCCCGCGTAGCCGACGGCCCCGCCACAGAACCGCGGGAGCCCGAGCACACTCGGGGCGCGGAACCGCGCGATCGTTTCTTCGAGGAGCTTGAGCGGGTCTTCGCACGTGAACTCGTGCGCCTCGCGCTCGCCCGCGTTCCGGACGACTACGCTTGTCCCGCGCGCCTGGAACGTCATGAACGGCCCGGCGCCCAGGAAGCTGTACCGCCCCACGCGCTCGCCGCCGACGACGCTCTCGAACAGGAACGACCAGTCCCCCTCTTGCAACTTGCAGAACGCGGACACGGGCGTGAGCGTGTCGCCGGTGAGTTGGCGGTACACGGGCACAACGGTGTGCTCGCGCGCGAGTGCGGCGAACTCGTCGAACGTCGGACGGTGTGGCATGACAGACTCGTCGGGATGGAGACGAGTTCATTGTCGCTGGCGGGGCGCGTATCGGCGAGCGGGCGCGGACCCGCAACAAAAAGAAAGAGCGCACCGGGCGGGTGCCCGGTGCGCTCTTTCTCGGGGCGCGTGCGAACTACTTCGGCTTGACCACTTCCATGTCGAGGCGGGCAATGAGCGCGCGGACCGTGTCGAGCGTTTCTGTGCCCCCGCTGAGGATGATCGAGTTGGTGCGCGGGTCCGCGCTCATCGCGCTCCTCGGGAACAGTTTCTGAAGTACCGGGACCAGTTCTTCGGCCTTCGCGTGCTTCAGGGTGAACACATTGACAAACGCATCCGGTTTCCCGGGTGCCCCCGAACCGTCGCCCACTCGGGGCGTTGCCGGGACATCGAGTTCCGCGATCCGCTTGAGCGCGTTCTTGAGGTCGTCCGGTGTGCTCGCGACGATCAGGACCGCGTTCGTCGTGCGTTCGGCCGCGATGCGCAAGCCCTTCTTCTCGAACTCCTTTTGAATGACCTTTTCCACGGCGTCCGCGCTCGCGTTTTTCAAAGTTATGACCGCACTGTCACCGCCGGAGTTGCCACGAAGTCCCCCGGTGCCACTGCCGCTGCTCCCGGACGCCGCGCCGCGAGCGGCCTCATTTCGTGCGTGGTACTTGAGGTACTCGGCTTTGGTCATAGTGCCCTTTTCGGGAAGCGCGATGCCCCCCGCTCGTTCGGTCGCGCTCTTCAGGAAATCGCGCGTCTGCGGCGGAATCGTGCTGAGATCCACCGTGTCGCCGGTGCTGTTCGTGAGGCGCTGGAGCATCATCCAGCCGCGCTCGGGGTCCGCCCCAACGGGGTTCGTTCCACCACGGTTCGTTCCACCGCCCGACCCACCGCCGCCCCCGCCGGGCTGTCCGAAGCCCCCGCCACCGGGGAACCCGCCGCTCGAGCCCTCACCGCCGGGGAACCCGCTGCCACCGAATCCCCCTCCTCCGGGGAAACTGTTCCCGCCCGCACCCCAATTGGAACCCGGTTGACCGAAACTGCCACCGCCGCCGAACCCACCGAAGGGGTTAAGCCCGCCCGCGCCACCCTTCTGCTTCTTGAAGACGAGTACGAGTTCCGACTGCCCGAAGCGCTCGGACGAGCAGAACTCCCAGCCGTCCTTCCCGTGTTGCGTGATCGCCGTCTCGAACGCTTTGCGGTCGCTCTTCACGTCCACAAACTTGTAGTCCCACGCGGCCGCGGGAGCCGTTCCCGACCGACTGAAGTTGCCGGAACCACCGGGACCGGCGGTTCCGGTCGTGGAACTCGTTCCGGGGCCTTCTGAACCGCTGGAACTGCTCGTGCCCGTACCACCCAGGTTCGTGGAACCGCTCGTTCCCGTGGTGCTGCCCGCTCCGCCGCTCGAACTGGTGCCGGTCCCGCCACCGGGCGGTTGGGCGTCGGCCTTTGACAGCAGCGCTGCGCCGCCCGTCAGCCCGAGCGCGGTGATTACCACGCTCGCCATCATCAGTTTCACGCGCATTGAAATACCCCCAGTAAATCCGCGAGCGAGCACCGACGCGGCGTTCGTGGCCGCGGTTGGTGTGCTGGGAAAGGCTCTCACCACGTTGAACAGTCGACCCGGCACCGCGCCCGCTGCGCTGGCTGTCATTCCGATTCCGAGTGCGGCGGGCGCCACCCCGCGGGCGCTCAATCGCTCCACGAGCCGCTGTCGCGCCTTACAGAGGCGCCCGGACAGCGACCCCAGCGGCCAGCCCAACCGCGCCGCCGCGTCCGGCTGCGACACGCCCTCGAGGTCGCACAGCACAAAGGCGGTGCGCTCCACTTCCGGGAGCTGCTGAACTTCTTCGTGAACGGATCGGACGAGCGCGTCCCAGGTCGCGGACGCCACCGGGCGCTCGGATTCGGGAAGGGACGCGACCTGTTCGCGCCGGCGCCGGCGGGCGCCCGAGCGCTTCGCGCGAGTAGCGATGCGGACCGCGACCCCGTGCAGCCACGCGGGCACGGTCCGGCCGTCACGGATGGTCGCCGCGGACCGCACGAGCGCGAGGAACACGGCCTGGAACGCATCTTCCGCGTCGGCGTGGTCGGGGAGCATGTGCCGGCACACGGCCCACACGAGCGGCCCGTGCCGGCGCACGAGTTCTTCAAAGGCCGCGTGGTCCCGTTCGCGCGTGAAGCGTGCGAGCAGGTCGGCGTCCGGGGTGATCGCCTCGGCTTTGCGGGCGACCGCGTGCAGCAGCGTCGTCATCACAACTAGGTTCCCGCGCCGCGGCGGTTCCTACCAGTGGTGTAAAAATGAGAAACCCCGGCCGGCGCGCACGGGGCGCACCGACCGGGGAGGCGATGTCGTTCAGGACTACTTCGTCGTTATAATGTTTGATTTGATCAGAATGTTCCCTACAACTATCTGGTTATTCCTACCGTCAGGTGGGATGAGAACCAGTGTCAGGCTCTTGGGGATCTTGTCTTTCACGTCCGCGTCGGTTTTAAACGTAGTGTTTTTCCCGAGCGCTTGCGTCGCCCACGCAGATACCACCTTTCCGAAGTTGCTGTTGTCGAGTTTGTAAAGGTTGTCCTCGAATTTCACCTCGACGGAAGTACTCGGCCCGTCGGCAATCCCGACCTTCACGATCGCGAGAGCTCCAATAGGGGGGGCTTGGATGGCCGCACTCACGGTCTTGGTGCTTGCCGTTACCGTTCCTTTCGTCGAATCGAATGTGTAGTCCAGCTCGACCGTCGCGTTTTTCGCCAGTTGGTACATGTTGACTCGCGCGGCTTGTCGGAACGCGGTGACGCGTAACACACCGTATACTTCCTGCGACGTTCCGCCCTCCGGGGTGACCCGGAGGGTGACGCCGGTCGGGAACCGGCTCTCGAAGTCAGCCGTCGAGTCGAAGGGTTTGGCCGTGAACTGGTTGAACCAGGCATGGACCAGCGCCTGGAAGTCCGCTCCGTCCAGTTTGTACGTCCCGGTCGTGTCAGCGGTTGCCGTGGCGGACCCGGATACCCCAGCGATGTCGACCTTGATCGTTTTCGGGAACGTTCCGGGCGCGAATCGCCCAGCAATCATGACTGGATCGGAAGTGACGGCACCGAACGTAGCGGTGTACGGTCCCGCCACCTTATCCGCTGTCGTGCTGTATCCGATATTCAGCTTCGATTCGTTCGTTAGGTAGTATCCGTCGGGTTGGACGGAATTGACAACCGGTACGAGTAGTTCGCGACTGACGCCGTATGGGGTGGCGACGTGAACCGCCACCGTTGCACCATTGAGTGGGATCAGGTCCGGGCCGAAATCCACCTGCATGACCTGGCGGCTGAGCAAGGTCATCTTGGTCGGACTTCCCTTTGAAACTTCTCGATTCCCCACGATCACGCGCGTGCGGAGCGGACTGAAATGGTTGCCGACCAGGAACAGCGTGGTCGACTTGGTTGCGGAGGCACCGGGCGCACCGTACCACCCGTACAGCTCTGGAGCGAGGTCCGTGGTCGAGTTGCTGAACAACTGGAACCCGCCGAGACTACCCTCTGTCGGTACCGGGAACGTAACCGTCTGCATCGGCAGCCGGGCCTCCAACTGTTCGGCCCGTTTAATCAGCCGGGCCGCGTCGCCGTCGCGGTAGCAGTTCGCGTCGGTCAGCCCGCACCCGGTGTTCTTAATCGCTTGGACCGTCTTCCCCAATTTCACTGCTTGGGTGTGATCGAAGACCTTGTGCTTCGGATTCGCGAGCCCGAAGAAGTTTGAGGTAGTGTTCAGAGTAACCGCCGGGACGAACGACGGCATGATGACCATTGCGACACATTCTCGCGGTCCCGGTTCCAGCCTCCGCTGGCGGAGCAACTGATTCTTGTTCGGTCCGCCGGCGATCAAATCGCGGGCGATAACCGTTATGTTGCCGGGCGTGTCGGGCGTCTGGTACCGCGGGTAGAAGCGCCAGCCGAACGTGTCGGACCCGTGAGCGAACCCCACCTGGGTGCGGTTCACGTCGATCGTCTCGTACTCGGCCTCCAACCGCCGGGCGTACCGTGTGAGTTGGTTAAAGTTCATGAATCCGTGGGAGAACGCCAGCGACAGTGCGAGTTGCAATTCCCGGCGGGTGGACAGCCGGTCGGCAAGGTTTTGTTCCTGAACGGCCGGGTCGAGGGCGAACACATGTACCGGCCAGCGGGCCGCAACGTAAGCGTTGAACGCCTGCCGCGCGTCGGGCGACGGGTTCGGGCGATAGTAGTCCAGCCACACGCCACAGTGCGGTAGCGCCACCCCGCGGGACGAGGCCGTTTCTTTCATGTCGGCGACAAGGCGGTCGGTCAGGAGTGCCGAATCGACGATTAGAGCCCAAGCCAGAGCCGCGGTCGTGGAGAACTGGGGATCCTTGTCGAGCTCCCCGTAGCCGGGCGGCGGCTCTGGTTTGGTGTGATTCAAGTGACTACGGTAGATCTCGCGCTGACAGTACAATTGAGATTCGTCCCGGTTCCGAACGTAGCCCGTCAGGGCTGGCGTGCAGAACTTTTCCAGCAAGTCGTGATTGCCCTCCTTCGTCGTTTCAGGACTGCTCGCTTTTGCCAGGAGCTGGTAGCCGGCCTCCAATTCTTGTTTGAGGAACGCTTGGACGTCCGGCAAGTGCGCGTACCCTTGTGTAGCAATTTGCTTTCCGAGCGCTTGATTGGCCTTGAATGCCACCTCAAAAGCGAACGCTGCGCCGTATACTTCCACGTATTGCGACGATGGCATCGCTTGGCGATTGCGGGTGCCGGGGCTGAAGGGTGTTTTCACAGCACTAAGATCGCGAAATGTGGTCGTTATTTTTGAGTACGACCGTGTGATTTTTGATTTTCTATCTTGAGTTGTACGCTTGTCGATTTTATCTTTGGGGAACATTTTGACAGATGATTTATTGAATTTGTCAATGGGTACCTTTTTAACTTCATCGCTATCTTCATTGTATATTAATACATTTATTATATTGTAAAGGTCTGCTAGGTCTTCATCGCCTTCGGCATTTTTTAGGATAGTCTTTTGGACCTCAAGGGGGATTTTGTTGAACTGACATTTAAATTCATCAAGAGTCTCAGCTTTCGCCGCATCTTCAAATACGGGGAGATTCCGGACGATCCACCGGTATTCCGGTGTCAACAGATCGCGAGCCTCTTTCGAGTCCAGGAACTTCGTCAGCGGAAAACCGAGTTGGTCCACGAGGTCGTTGATGACGAGGTTGCGGAACGTGGTCGGGAGCAGGTCTTCGCCGAGTACCGGCGTAAGGGTCATGGTAATCTCGGCCCCGTGACCGGTGTCCGTGTGCTTGCCCGGAAGGACGGACACCGGAATGCGGAACAGGCGCATATCGTACCCCGGTGAGTCCGCGGTGTCGTCCCCCTCGTTGGTCCGGCGGATCTGAGCGAGCAGGTCGAGGTACCGCTTCTTCTGCTCCAGGTACCGCTCGGGTTCGAGTGCTAGAGACAGTTTCTCGTCGGTTTGACGCAGAAAATTATTCTGAAATTTCAGCCCATCGCGGTCGATGAACGCTCCGATGTCACCTGCGGTACTAGTGGTGGTTCCGTTTTTTGTCTCCACGACCAACCCCGGGATCGCGGGAGCGGCCGGCGGATTGGCCGGCGGGTTGGCCGGTGGGATCAGGATCGTCTGATCCTTGTCCAAAACCACGATGTTGTCCTGGTTCGTCGGGTCGAGGGGGTTACCACTGGTGTCGCGCCGAAGGTACCGCCCGGCGGGCAGAACTTGGCTGCGGACCCCTCGCACCGGTGTCTCCAGTGATGCGCTCAGAGCTGTGGCATTCAGTAAGAATGCTTGGTCCTGTCGGGCGATCGAGCCTTGTAAACTTTCCTTGAAGCTGGCCAAGTCCTTTACCATTTGCTCTTCAAACTGCTCACGGTACAGCGTGAGCCGGGCTTGGCCCCACACGTCGGGCACTTTGGCGGCCACGCTCCCGTGCCAGTCGATGTGCTTTTCCAGGTGGTCCAGGTCGCTGGCCGCCGCGTGCATCGTCGGTTTGGTTAGCACCTTCGGGTCGCACACCGACTTCGGGCACCCGTCGTCCCCGCACGGTGGTTTGATGAGCGTCTGACACGCCGCCAGCGCGAGCGGCAGCAGTATCGCCGCGCCGTGCCCCATTCGCCGCAATCCCGTTCTCATGAGCGATCCCCCCGAGTTACCTATCCCCTCTGGGCGAGCCCGGCCCCAACCGGGACACACCGACTGCTACCCCGAACTGATTGTCTTATCTTGGGTCGTCTTTTACGGTCGATTGACTTGAAGCGATTGTGTGGCTCGTGACCGCGAGGGAGTTCCGGGCGGGCCCAATATTTCCTCAAGATTGTCAGGCCCGCGCGCGGTGCCTCGCGCCCACTCTACCGCTTGACTCGCGCGCGTGCCCGGGGACAATGGCGCCCGGTCCGCGCCGTCATTACTCTCCCGGAGCTCCTCTCATGGCCACCGCCACCGCACCGACCGCAGCGAAGCCCGCTCGCGCCAAACCCCGCGTCGTCGATCAGAAGATGCTGATCGGCGGAAAGTGGGTGAACAGCGCCAGCGGCAAGACGTTCGCCACCACCGACCCGACGGACGGGTCGGTCATCTGCAACGTCGCGGAGGGGGACAAGGCCGACATCGATCTCGCGGTGAGGGCCGCGCGCGAGGCGTTTGAGAACGGGCCGTGGGCGCGCATGACCCCGAGCGACCGCGGTCGGCTGCTCAACAAGCTCGCGGATGCCGTGGAGGAGCACAAAGAGGAGCTCGCCGCGCTCGAATCGCTCGACAACGGCAAGCCCATTAACGACGCGCTGGCCGCCGACCTGCCGCTGAGCATCGCGTGCTACCGCTACTACGCGGGCTGGGCCGACAAGATTTATGGCCAGACCATTCCCATCAACGGCCCGTTCTTCACGTACACCCGGCACGAACCGATCGGCGTCGTGGGGCAGATCATCCCGTGGAACTTCCCGCTCCTGATGCAGGCGTGGAAGTGGGGGCCGGCACTCGCGTGCGGTAACACCCTCGTGCTGAAGCCCGCGGAGCAGACCCCACTTACCGCCCTTCGCGTCGCGCAACTCGCGCAGGAAGTCGGGTTCCCCGACGGCGTGATTAACGTCGTCCCCGGGTACGGCCCCACCGCGGGCGCGGCCCTTTCGGGGCACATGGACGTGGACAAGATCGCGTTCACGGGCGAAACCGGGACCGGCAAGATCGTGATGACCGCGGCGGCGCAGTCCAACCTCAAGCGCGTGTCGCTGGAACTCGGCGGGAAGTCTCCCAACATCGTGTTCGCCGACGCGGACCTCGACGCCGCGGTCGAGGGGGCGTACTTCGGGCTGTTCTTCAACCAGGGGCAGTGCTGCTGCGCCGGGAGTCGACTGTTCGTGCAGGACTCGGTGTACGATGCGTTCGTCGCGAAGATCGTCGAGAAGGCGAAGGGGCGCAAGGTCGGCGACCCGTTCGCGCCGGACACCGAGCAGGGGCCGCAAGTGAGTCAGGAGCAGTTTGACCGCGTGCTCGGCTACATCGCGGCGGGTCAAAAGGACGGCGCGAAGATGCTCACGGGCGGCGGGCGCGTGGGCGAAAAGGGGTACTTCGTGCAGCCGACCGTGTTCGGCGACGTGAAGGACGACATGAGGATCGCGCAAGAAGAGATCTTCGGGCCGGTGATGAGCATTCTGCGCTTCAAGGACGCCGAAGAAGTCATCGCTCGCGGCAATCGCACCAATTACGGTCTCGCCGCAGCGGTGTGGACGAAGGATGTAAAGAAGGCCCTGCGCCTGGCGAACGGGCTGCGGGCCGGAACGGTGTGGGTGAACTGTTTTGACGTGTTTGATGCCGGGGCGCCGTTCGGTGGGTTCAAGATGTCCGGCATCGGCCGCGAATTGGGACAATACGCGCTACAGCTATACACCGAAGTGAAGACTGTTACGATGGCAATGTGATACGTGATCGTGCGATCTTCTGACTGTAACCGGCCTCACAGCGGCCGGTTACGGAAGACAGCTCATCAACACGATGGCGATGTGGGTGGCGTGAGTGCCGCGTTTACTGGCAACACACTTCGCTCGCGAACGCACTTGTGATGGCGCGCTCGGTCGGCGCATTGAGTGCGTTCGCGAATTGCTCATTCTGAGAGTAGATGTTGATTATTAATTGTGCTTGATTAATTAGGCCGTTTTAAGCTGGCCAGTCTACTTGCCTTTTTCAAGCTCTCGCGTGTAAACTGTAGTTCGCTCAATTCGGTTCGTTTGTCCGCCATCGCCCCCGCCCGCCTTGCCGCCGATCGCCTACTAAATCGCCCCGGTGCTGAGGTTTTTTTAAAGAGCGAACTACGTTCGAGGCGGCGCACGCCGCTTCCGGCGCGAGCGCGCGACTTTTCAGGAACTTCACGTCTTCGGCGCACGAACGGTGGGCCGGTTCGGATCTATTTCTCTCTCTAGGTCTGGAGTCTTGAATGAGACGGAACCGTGCATTTACGCTGATTGAACTTCTCGTTGTGATCGCCATCATCGCCATTCTGATCGGACTCTTACTCCCCGCGGTGCAAAAGGTTCGTGAGGCCGCTGCCCGGATGAGCTGCCAGAACAACTTGAAGCAGTTCGGGCTGGCCATGCACAACTACCACGACGCGAACAACACGCTCCCCTACGGCGGTCAGCGGACCCCGCGGCGGACGTTCTACGTCGAGATCTGGGCGTACCTGGAACAGACCGCGCTGGCCAACCAGTACAACCTGCAGGCCGGGTTCTACGAGGTGCCGAACTGCACCCAGTCGACGACGGGCTTGGTGGCCCAGCCGCTCAAGATGTACTACTGCCCGAGCGACCGACCGGGTGCGATGTGGACATACGACCCGTACACCCGCGTGCGCGGGAACTACGTCGCCAACTACGGCGGCAACTACCTGTTCGCCGAGGGCTCGGGTGTTGACCCCGCCGACGGCCCGTTCGGGTGGGTGTCCAGTGGCGGGTTCGGGGGCTACGTCCCGTACCGCCGGACGCTGGTCGGGATCAGCGACGGCACCTCGAACACGCTCATGCTGTCCGAAACGCGGCTCCCGGCCCAGGACAACGCCACCGACGGGCGCGGGGACGTCATGAACGACGGGAACTCGCACTGGTTCATGACACTCAACACCCCGAACGCGGGGATCGACCGGAACTCGAACGTGTGCTGGCCGAGCGTGGCCGCGAACCCGGACCAGACGATGCCCTGCATCCAGGCCGGCGACAATCTGATGAGCGCCCGGAGCAAGCACACGGGCGGGGTGAACGCCGTGCGGTGCGACGGCTCGGTCGCGTTCTACACGAACTCGATCAACGCGGGCGCTTGGAAAGCCCTGGGAACGGCCACCCACGGAGACCTGGTCAGTGAGTAATCCCATCCGAACCCGAGCCCGCGTTGCGCTCGCCGCCTTACTATTAACGTGTGCGTTCCTGGCCGGCTGTGGCGGGCCGCCACGAGCCGAAGTAACTGGAACCGTGACCCTGGACGGCGTACCGGTCGAGAACGGGATTATCCAGTTCTACCCGGCGGGCGGAGCCGGCCAGAGTGCCGGCGGGGGGATTGAGAACGGGAAGTACAAGGTCGATGCCTCGGTCGGTGAAATGACGGTCACCATCAACGCATCGAAAGTGGTCGGCAAGCACAAGCTGTTCGACACGAAAGAGAGCCCGGAAGTGGACACGATCCAGGAACTCGTCCCGCCCGAGTACAACAAGCAGAGCACCCTCAAGATCACGCTCAAACCGGGGGTGAACGAGAGCGTGAACTTCGAGCTGAAGGGCACCAAGAAGAAGAAGTAAAACCGACCCGAGGGCGCCTGAACGCACTCGGATTGCGACCCGGTGGGGGCAATGGTGTCCACACCGGGTCGTTGCGTTTGAAGGCGCTGGTCGCGTCGTGGCCCGGGCGTTTTGTCTGGCTTCGGGCTCCTCCTGCTCCCAAATTCGGCTGCGGATCACTCAAGTAACTTCGATGTTCGCGCGGCAAGGCTCTTGTTATGAGGTGATTAGCAGCACGTTAGTACCGCTCGGTTGATCTCATTTTCACATTTTTTCGCACTTGACTCTTGCCCATTTAACCAGGTGGGGTTATTGTCGGGTCTGTCATTTCGTTGATTGCTCGCATCAATCATTCGCCCTCTCTCTCCCGGGGTTCTGTCATGAGTCCATCGACTCGCCGCGGCCGTGCGTTCACGCTGATCGAATTACTCGTCGTGATCGCCATCATCGCCATTCTCATCGGCCTGCTCCTGCCCGCGGTCCAGAAGGTGCGCGAGGCCGCGGCCCGCATGAAGTGCAGTAACAACCTGAAGCAGTGGGGCCTGTCGATGCACGGGTACCACGACGCGGTGGGCCAGTTCCCGATGGGCGCGCGCAACAACCCGCGCCAGTCCTGGGTCATGTACCTGTGGCCCTACGTCGAGCAGACCGCTCTCTCGAGCAAGATCAACTACCCGACGCAGCAGTTCTACGAGCCCCCGGCGACCATCGGGAACACGATGAACGGGTTGTGCGGGGCGCGGGTCTCGATCTACTACTGCCCGAGCGACAACGGCTCGGACCTGAACTCGGCGGGGGCGTACTACCAGCGCGCCCGGGGCAACTACGTGGTGAACTGGGGCAACGCGTATTACGACACCGCTCCCCCGGCCGGGCTCGCGCCGTTCTACCACTCGGGCGGGAACCGGAGCACCCCGGGTAAAGTGGTGATGACCTCGATCACCGACGGCACCTCGAACACGCTCATGATGTCCGAAACGCTCATGGCCAAGAGCCCCGACGACAACGACTGGCGCGGGGACATTCACAACGACGACGGGGTGTTCAAGTTCATGACCCTGACGACCCCGAACTCGTCCGTCCCGGACGTGGTGAACTGGGCCGTGGGGACCGACCCGTACATGCCGTACTCGACGGCCGGTTCTCAGTTCAGCGCGGCCCGGAGCCGGCACACGGGCGGGGTCAACGCGGCCCTGTGCGACGGGAGCATCCGGTTCTTCACCAACAGCGTCAACGCGACCGCGTGGTCGTACATGGGCACCATGAACGGCGGCGAAGTCGTTTCCAACCAGTAACCGGAGGCGACCCATGCGCGGATTGCGTTGGGCCGGTGGGGTCGCGGTGCTCGCGGGCGCGGCCGCACTGGTCGGGTGCTCCAACGAGCCGGACCTGGTCGAGGTGACCGGGACCGTGAGCTTCGAGGGCGCGCCGATCGAGGACGGGGCGATCCGGTTCTACCCGGCCGACGGGAAGAACCCGGCCGGGGGAACTATCAAGGACGGGAAGTACACGGCCACCAAGGTTCCGGTCGGGGTGTCCAAGGTGGTGATCTCGGGGGCCAAGGTGGTGAGCAAGAAGAAGATCTACAACACCCCCAACAGCCCGGAGATGCCGGTCACCGCGGAACTGCTCCCGGACAAGTACAGTAAGACCGAGAAGACCGGGCTCACCTACGAGGTGAAGCGCGGGTCCAACGAGAAGAACTGGGAACTGACGAAGTAAACCTCATCCGGCGACCCCTGCCCGCAAGGGCGGGGGTGTTTGGGTCAGTGCTGATTCAGAAACGGAGCGGCCCGACCCATTTTGGGTCGGGCCGCTTGTTTTGACGCGGGCCGGGCGATGGCCCGCGGTTTTGATCGCACGTAGTTAGGCGGTTTTACTTAAGATCGAACGGCGGAAGGGTGTTGGGTTCCGGTTTCACCTCGATGGTGTAGGCCGGTTTTTGGCGGTTATTGTAGCGCCCACGAAGTCGATCACTGTTGGGCGCGGGATCATCTGTTACCACTTCAGACCATACCAGTAACACCGCGTACCGGCCCGGCGGTAGCCCGTCCCCGATTTCGTAGGTGGTTGCGGTGAACTGACCGTCCAGGCCCGTGAGCACATCGGTTTCAAGAGCCGGCCCGTCTTGACGGTCTTGGGCGATGAACGTGACTCGGACGTGTGCGAGCCCTTGTCCTTTTGCCGAAACTGACCCTTTGACGGGGTAGACGGGAGCCCGGTTTGGTGAGCCGCTCTTGCACCCCGCTGCGAGGCCTGCGAGAGCGATGGCGGCGCCGATCAGCGCCACCAAACGAGCCGTGACCATCGGCGCCTCCCGGGCGAGTTAGTCCAATTCGACCGGGTACCCGTCGGCACGGGCGCACATCTTTTGCAGAACCACTAGGCTGATGCTCTTTCGCAGGAACCGCACCGACCCGTCGCCCAACGTGACGTTCGCGCCACCGGTGTGGAACGCGTAGATTTCTCCCTGGTTCGCGCAATTGACCGAGCACGCGGCGGGAACATCGGCCGCGGCACTCAATGTGCCCCCGGCCGGGTTCGACCCGTCCACGGCAATATCGTTGCCCGAGTGCGCCCACGCCCCGTTCATGAACGTCGGGTCGGTTTGGCGCACGCCGAACTTCCAACTCTGGGGGCGGGCGCCCGCTTCGGCCAGCATGATCGTGTTACTCAGCCCGTCGGTGACCGTGAGCAACGGTGTGAACACGTTGCTACCGAGAACGGACTTGATACCGTCGTCCCCGGGGTAAGTGAGTCCCATTGCGGTCCAGATCGCGGTTCGGTTGTTACCCCGGTTGACGGCCATGTAATCGGACGTCGCGGGGCTCCACCCGCTCCCGTAGGTGGCCGGTTCCAGGATCGGGTTCATTTTGTGCTCATACGAAACGGATGGGCACTCGAACGTGGGTATCCGGGTCGCCGCCGCCGCTTGGTTGTTGGGGGCGAACCAGTCCTGCCGGAGGTCGTATACGGTCCCGTTCTGCTGGAGGACGTTCCCCTGTTCGATGTAAGGCAGGATGATTGCGAGGAAGCAGTGCTTCGCGTAGTCGGTATTCAGAGTACCCGTGGTCCCGACTTTTTGGAAGTCTCTCAAACCGGACATAGCGGCCGCGGTCGGTGTCTGGACGCTCGACGGGGGCAGCGCGCCGCGGGTGCCTTCGTAATTGTGGAGGGCCAGCCCGAGTTGTTTGAGGTTGTTGGAGCACTTCAGACGAGCCGCCGCTTCGCGGACCTTCTGCACCGCGGGCAGGAGCAGGCCGATCAAAATGGCAATGATGGCAATAACGACGAGGAGTTCGATCAGCGTAAACGCGCGACGAGGACCGGAGTGAAAACGCATCGCGTTCCCTCGGGAGGATAAGGTGACGAATCCCGGCGCGCATTCTCCACACCATGTGGAGTGCCGGGCCGATCGATCACGTTTCCCCGTCGGGGGTCGGGCACACAAATATGGGTACCCGACGGCTTTGCGTCGAAGTCGCTGTCCGAATCCCACGGGCGCCGTATCGCGTGTGGGCGTCAAATATGAGGCGGAGAGGAGCTGACGTATGAGAATAATAGACGGGTTGCGGAATCTTTCAAACGAAGAAATAATGAAGATGAGTGGAAATCATGAAGACGCGAGGAGAGGTTCGCCCGGCGCATGAAATCGCGCCGGGCGTATGGTGCGGGCTTACTTGCCGCCGAGCGAGGTGAAGTCCACCGTGATCCGCTCGCCGGCGCGGAACGGAACCTTTTGGGTCAGCGTTTCGGGCTGGCCGTCGCGGAGGATTTCTGCCTTCAGCAAGTAAGCGAACTCGCGGTTGGCCGGCAGCGGCGGGGTCGCGAACTGGCGCACCGCGTCCTTCGACGGGCTCTTGCGGTCGTCAACATAAAGAGTTGCGCCCGGTGGGAGCTTCACAGTAATTGTCGCACGGTCGCCGGTGCCGGTCGGCGCGGCTGGCGATTCGCGCACCGGCGGTTCGGCCTTTGTGGGCTCCGTCGAAGCGGGCGCGGCCGGAGTCGTCGAGGTCGTTTTGCCCGCACCAGCCGCGGGCGGCTTCGACGCGGTCAGGTCCGTGAACTCGATCGTGACCGTTCCGCCGGCCCGCACGTTCACCTTCTTCGTCACGCTCACCGTTTCGCCGTCGCGCTCGTACTCCACCTTGAAGCGGTACACGAACTCCTGGTTCAGTGGCAGTTCCGGGGAGACGAACTGGCGCTCCGCGCCGGTCAGGTTCAGTGCGCGGCCGTCGGCCGAGAGGCGCGCGTCGGCCGGCAGCTTCACGATGACCGAGGCGCGCCCGGTTTGGGTGTTGGCCACGGTCGACGTCGGGGGCGCTCCGGGCGCAACGAACGTCGCGGGTCGCAACCCGAAGGTACCGGGCGCGGGGCTGGGGTCCGCGTAGGGGATGAGCGGCTGGCTGGGGTACGGAGGGAACTGGTCCATTCCCGGTGACGGGAACATCGGGTACCCGCCCTGGCACGAGAGGCTGCTCCCGAAGCACGAGTACGCGGAGCCGGAGCACGAGTAGCCGCTGCAGGAATACCCGCTGCACGAGTAACTCGCGCCGGAGCAGTTGTAGCTGCGCGAGCCGCAGCAACCGGACGGCTCGAACCAGCTCCGCACGCGGTCGCCCACGCCGAGCCCGAAGA
This sequence comes from Gemmata palustris, assembly GCF_017939745.1. Taxonomy (NCBI): domain Bacteria; kingdom Pseudomonadati; phylum Planctomycetota; class Planctomycetia; order Gemmatales; family Gemmataceae; genus Gemmata; species Gemmata palustris. The sequence goes on from NZ_JAGKQQ010000001.1 coordinate 8,142,260, forward strand.
GACTGCCGCCGCAGCACGACGACCCGTAGCACGACGATCCGCTGCACCCGCTGCACGAGGTCGGGTACGCGACCGCGCCGGAGCACCCGCCGCCGTAGCAACTGTACCGCACGCCGCCGGAACACCCGTTACACCCGTTGCAACTGTTCCCGCGTAACATGTCGCGGAAGTAGCCGTTAAATTGTGGAGCATCTGGCGATGCGGTGAGTGCGGTCATCAGCACGATGCTGTACATTTGCGGTCCTCGCTCGTGGCCTGTTAAATTGGAGGCTTTGCGAAGCCTACAGCGCGAGGATAACCGGCGCGGATTGCGTGGGCAAATCGACTTGAAGTAATCTTTACAACTGGGTACGCGGGCGAGGTTCAACTCCCGCGTGACACGTTCGTCACGTATAATCGGCACAACCCGATGTGTTTGGCGTTTTGGTGCTCGGCCGGTGCGCGTCGCGCGGCAGCGCGGGTCCGAACGAGACACCCAGGAGACGACATGCCGCTTCGCAATCTGGCCTGGTTCCTGGTGGTACCGGCGATCGTCGGGCTGGCGCTGGCGATCAGTTTCAGCGCCCCCCCACCGGACCGCGACTACGATCGCGTTCGCCAGATCGTGAACGTGCTCGCGGAGGTGGATGCGAACTTCTACCGCGAGCTCTCGGAGAAAGAAAAGCAGCAGCTCGTCGAGGACATGATTAACGGCGGGCTGCAGAAGCTCGACCGGCACTCCGAATACTTCAACGCCGATCAACTGAAGCGGTTCGAGTCGGACGCGCAGGGCAGTTTCGGCGGGGTCGGCATCCTGTTGACGCTCGATCCGCCGACGAAGTTCCTCAAGGTCAACCACCCGACGCCGGGCACGCCCGCCTACGAAGCCGGGATCATTGCCGACGATCTCATCGTGAAGATCGGTGACACGTCCACCGAGGGCACCACGATCCCCGACGCGCGGAAGCTGATCGTCGGCGAGCCGGGCACGCAGGTCAAACTCACCGTTCGCCGCGCGGGGCGCAACCCCGCGGACGAGGAAGTGACGCTGACCCGCGCCCAGATCGCCCAGCACCCCGTTTCCGGGGTCCGGCGCCGGGCGGACGATCCGAACAAGTGGGAGTGGTTCCTCGACAAGCCCAACGGCATCGGGTACATCCGGCTCAGCGCGTTCAACGAGTTGACCACGAAGGAACTGAGGGCCGCGGTCGAGGAGATCGAGCGCGACGGCGGGAAGGCCCTGGTGCTCGACCTGCGCGACAACCCCGGCGGGCTGCTGAACCAGGCGGTCGACGTCGTGGACCTGTTCCTCACCGAGGGGAGGATCGTCAGCACGCGGGACCGGCGCAACAAGGAGCGCGTGCTCGAGGCCAAGAAGGACGGCACCCTCTTCCTGCCCGCCGAGCAGAAACACATTGCGGTTCTGGTGAACGACGGCAGCGCGAGCGCCAGCGAGATCGTTTCGGCCGCGCTCCAGGACCACAAGCGGGCGGTCGTCATCGGCGAGCGCACTTACGGCAAGGGCAGCGTGCAGAAGCTCCTGCGCCTGGGCGGCGAGGGCGACCAGAAGGCGGCGGTGAAGCTGACGACCGAGACGTACTGGCGCCCGAGCGGGGTGAACATCGATCGCGTGCGTGCCCCGGAAGACGCACCGGACCAGTGGGGCGTGAAGCCCGACATTGATGTGCCGATGACGAAAGAAGAGAAGATGCGTGCCGATCTCGAGCAGTTGAAGCTTCAGTGGGTGGCGGGCAAGCCCGGCGTCGAGGGGCTCAAGCCGGGGCCGGCACCGACACCGAAGGGGTTGGACGGCAAGCCGCTCATGGACGACTCCAAGCCGTTCGTGGACCAGCCGTTGAATAAGGCGCTCGAAGTGCTCAAAAAGAAGATCGGCGGTTTGGGCTTCGCGCCCCCGCTGCCGCGCCGGTTACCGGAGATGATCTCCGGGTGAGCCCTGGCGGAGAAGGGGCGAGAGTGTGAGGGGGTGAAGGGGTGAGAAACACCACCCGCTCGTTAACACTCGCGGTTCGCCAAGGGTCGGGGCGAACGGCCGGTGTAAGCCGGCCGGTGAAACTCTTTTGGTGGCACAGGCCTCTGGCCCAATGGCGCTTACTTTGTGATTTACCGGTCTTCTGTAGCCGGGGTCTGTGACCCCGGAACTCCAGGAAACGTGTAGTTCCGGGGTCACAGACCCCGGCTACAGACAGACAAAGTAAGTGCCATTGGGCCTCTGGCCTGTGGAAGCGCTCCCACAGACCAGAGGTCCGTGCCACGAACACTAGGGGCGATCGTGGTGAAGGGGAGAACGGGTGACGGAGTCGAACGACCAGAACGACCAGGTTGCGACCGGCACCAGCGCCGGTTTGCCTTTTCACCCCTTCTCTTCCCACGTGCTGTACGAAGACCACCACCTGCTCATCGTGAACAAGCCGGCGCCTCTACTCACGCAAGCGCCGCCGGGCGTGCCGAACCTCGAAGAACTGGTCAAATCTTACATCAAAGAGAAGTACGCGAAGCCCGCAGGGGTGTACCTCGGCGTCCCGCACCGGCTCGACCGGCCCGTGAGTGGCGTCGTGTGCTTCGCGCGCAACACCAAGGCCGCGCAGCGCGTTCATGCGCAGTTTGCTGAGCACACCGTGCGCAAAGTGTACTGGGCGCTCGTTGAGGGCCTTGTGGCGCCGGACGCGGGCGTGTGGGACGACTGGATTCGGAAGATCACGGACGAGGCGCGTGTCGAACGCGCGGAAGCCGAAGCGCCCGGCGCGAAGCTGGCGACGCTCGAGTACCGCGTTCTTCAGCACCTCGATTCGGTCACGCACCTCGAACTCGCGCCTCTAACCGGCCGGATGCACCAGCTCCGGGTCCAGACCGCGTGGCGGGGGCACCCCGTGCTGGGTGACACCATGTACGGCAGCCCGCGCGCGTTCGGGCCGCCCGCGGAACTGCCCCGCGATCACGTCGTTGCCCTTCACGCGCGCCGGCTGATCATCACGCACCCGTTCACGAAACAAGAGCTGACCGTCGAAGCCCCGCTGCCAGCCTACTGGTCCCCACTTCTCGATACAGCAACCGCACGGTAGTCGGCACACGGAGTGCATCCGCTACTTCGGGCACGAGCCGGTGGCGTCGATCAGCACGCGTCGCTACGATGCCCCTGCCCACTCTTCGTCCCACACTCCGCTGGAGCCGTTCCACCATGATTTCCCGCCGCGAACTGTTCCGTTCCGCGACCGCCGGCGCCGCAGCGCTGGCCCTCCCCTCGTTCGGCCGCGCCGATGACGCGAAGGGGTACACGCTGCCCAAACTGCCCTACGCGACCGACGCCCTTGAGCCGAGCATTGATGCGAAGACGATGGAGATCCACCACGGAAAGCACCACCAAGCTTACGTGGACAACTTGAACAAGGCCCTCGCGAAGACCGAGTGGCTGGGCAAACCGATCGCGGAACTGGTCCGCGATTACAAGAAGCTCCCGATGGAACTGCAAGCGCCGGTGCGCAACAACGGCGGCGGGCACCTGAACCACTCGTGGTTCTGGCAGATGATGACGAAGGGCGGCACCCCACTGAAGGGCGAACTGCTGAAGGCCGTCGAAACGAGCTTCGGCTCCATCGACGGCTTCTTGAAGGCGTTCGGGACCGCCGCGACGACGCAGTTCGGCAGCGGGTGGGCGTGGCTGGTGAAGGGCAAGGACAAGCCGCTGGCCGTGGTGAAGACCGCGAACCAGGACAACCCCATCACCGACGGCCACACCGTGCTGCTCGGGTGCGACGTGTGGGAGCACGCCTACTACCTGAAGTACCAGAACAAGCGCGCCGACTACGTGAGTGCGTGGTTCAGCGTCGTGAACTGGGACTTCGTCGCCGACCTGTTCGCGAAGAAGTGAGCCGCAATTGGGCGAACGGCCGGTGTAAGCCGGCCGGTGAGGGCCTGGCTTCTCGTCACTCTGGCGCTATACCCCACCGGCCGGCTTACACCGGCCGTTCGCCCAATTCACCCCAGTCCCGGCAGTTTCAGGAATAGTCCGTAGCCGTTCGCGCACAGTAGAGCACCCAAACCAGCGAGGGCGAGGCTGCCGTAGAACGCCCAGCGCTTGCCCGAGAGCATCGCGACGGACGCGAGCACGATCGCGATCTGGAGCAGTACCTCGGCGTAGTCGAAGTACGGGTCGCGCCGGGCGGCCACGTCGCGCTCGGCTTCGAGCTTCTTCGCCTCCGCCATGATCTCTTCTTTTTCCTTCTTGTACTCCTCGGCTTTCGCCTGGTACTTGCTCCGCGACTGTTCCATTCGGGCGCGCTGGGCGGGCTTCAACTCGGTGCCGAGCAGGTCCATGTCCAGTTGCAACTTCTCGGTTTCCAGGACGTACATGTTCTCGCGCATCACCTTCGCTTGGTAATACGCCCACTGGTTGCTGGCCTGCTGTTGGGCCATCACCATGTCCTTGCCGGCGTTGCTGCCGCCCAGCGCGGTCACCGCCAGCGCGACCGCGTACACGGCCACGCACAGCGCGATTTGCCGGGTGAACGGGTCGCCGGCCTTTTCCTCGGCTTCCTTCGGGTCGGGTATTTCGACGTCGGCCATGAGTCACCGCGAGAGTTGGAGGCGCAGCGCGAAGTGTCGCTGGTTGCTGTATTCCCGCGCGCTCGAAGTCGCCACTGACGAGAGCCGAGTTCTCTTCGCGGGCGGGCGCGGATAGACTGTCAGAACGAAAAGAACGGTTACATTCGCCCCTTCTCGGCTTCACTCACTTGTGTCTTCTCCTATGTCCACGCCGCCACCGTCCGGTAGGGGCCGTCCGGCCGATTCGAGCGGGTTCGCGTGGCGCGCCTTCTTCCACCAATCTGCGACGCCCATTTTCGTACTCGGAAAGAGTCGGCGGTTGCGGTACGCGAACCCCGCGTGGGAGAAACTCGCGGGCGTGAAGCTCGCGGAAGCACTCGGAATGGTCTGTTCCCAGCGCCGGCACAGCACGCCACTCGCCTCAGCGCTCGCACCGACACCAGAAGCACTCGCGGGGCGCCCTGACCGCGCGCGAAGGCCCGCACCGCCTGGGCGCAACGGCCCGCCGTGGTGGGACGTGACGTTCGCGCCGCTCGCTGGTGACGGCAGCCCGCGCGAAGCTGCACCGGGGCCGGCGAAAGCGGGGGACGCGCTGTTCGGCTTTGTCGGGTTCATCGCGGTGGTTGGTGAACCGGTTCCCGCGGCCGCGCGGAAGGTGCCCCCGAGTGTGGCCGCGCTCCGGGACCGGCGCGCGACGCATTTCAGCCCGGATCTTCTCGCAGGAGAATCACTTGCCTCCGCGCGATTGGTAGCCCAAACGCGGCTCGCGGCCCAGATCGCCGCGCCGGTGTGGATCGTGGGCGAAGTTGGCAGCGGAAAAGAAACCGTGGCCCGCGTCGTTCACCACACGAGCGCGCTCCGAGATCGTGCGTTCGTCGCGATCGATTGTGCCGGGCTCCAGCCGTACCTGATCGAGAGCTTGCTGTTCGGTCACGGCGGGCTGAGTGCTTCGGATCGCCTGGGTACGGTGTACCTGAAGGAGCCGCGTGCGCTCCCACGCGACATGCAGCAGCGGCTCGCGGATCACTTCACCGAACCCACTTCCGCGCGGCTCGTCTGCGGTTCCGAACGTACCGCACAAGCCGCGGTCGCGACCGGCGAACTGGTTCCCGCGTTCCAGACGTCTCTTTCTGCGTTTGAATTGCACGTTCCGCCGTTGCGCGAACGCCTCGAAGACATCCCACGAATCGCAACGCGGCTTCTGAATCGCACCATCGACCCGGCCGCGCTCGCCGTGTTGCGGGGGCACACGTGGCCGTCGAACCTGCGCGAATTAGTGGACGTGTTGCACGAGGCCGCAGGGGAGGGGAGAACCGGACCGATTCTGCGCGAGCATCTGCCGCACGAACTTCGACTGAAGGCCGGACTCATGCGCGCGGGGCCGCCGAAATCACTGAACTTGGACGCGATTCTCGAAGCGGTCGAAAAGCGAATCATTCAACTCGCTCTGCGGAAGGCGAACAACCACCAGACGGAAGCGGCGGAACTGCTCGGGGTGTTCCGCGCCAAGTTGTGGCGCCGGCTCGACGCGCTCGGCATCCCGATTCCGCCTCAACCGCCGAAGCCGCGCAAGGAATGAACGGGCCACCGCAAGTCATAGATGCACAGGGTGTCGCAGGTACACAGGGCTTCCGCCCTGTGCTACAAACGCCGGCCCCTCCGGGGCGGAAAGGCATTGGTTCTCACCGCCGTAGCGAGAACGAGATGTGCGTGATTGGCGCCGACCGCGCCGCTGCGGTTGGTGGGTTGTTGTCTTCGCCCCGGAGGGGCCGACTTTCGTAGCACAGGGCGGAAGCCCTGTGTGTCCCGAATTTGTACTTGTGTTCACATAGGGTGGTGTGGTAATATCTCGATTGCAATAGTCGGCTAATTGCGCGTCGAACGGGTCGGTGAGTGGTGGAGTATTTGGAGCCATTATTGGCGAAATGTTAGCCAGAAAACGTGGTTTTTGGATGATTGTTAGCCAAACCGGGTAACAACTGCCGCGCTGCTGACGGATGTCGACGTTGGCCGAAATTCGAGCCGCGGCGAACGAGCCGCGACCGCAAGGGAGCGGGGCTTCCCGTGCGTTGAACTGTGCCGACAAACGAGTTGCGCCTCCCGCTCCCTTGCCAGTAGTTTCAAGTGATTTGGCAGTGCCGCATGGGAGTTCCTAAGTTCAAGGTTCTCAGGCACTTGAACGGGAGCCTCCCATGCGACGTGGTTACTCTACGATCACCCCGGCGGTGGTCCACGCACTGACGCGCCGAACGTTGGAACGGGCCCTGGGTTGGACCGACTACAAGCGGTCGGTCACGCGCACCCAGTTGCTCGACCTGGTGCTGTTGATCGCGGGCACCACCCGCACGTTGTTCGCGGTAGTGACCCGGTACTTCGGGTTCTCCCACGAGACCGCGCGACAGGCGATGCACGCCAACCGGGGTTCCCGGGACCAACTCACGGCCCGGTTGGTGGATGCCCTTCACCAGGTGGCGGGGTTCACGCGCCGGGACCGGAGGCGCCGGTGGACGTGTGCCATCGATGTGCATTACGTCCCCTTTTATGGGGATCGCAGCACCCCGGGGATCATCGGCGGACCCAAGAAGGCCGGGACCTCGTTCTTTCACGCGTACGCCACCGGGGTACTGATTCACAAGCACCGGCGGTACACCGTGGGGCTGATGAGCGTGACGAAAGGAACCAAGCCGCACCAGCAGGTGCAGACCCTTCTGGACCAGGTGGCGGCCCGCGGGCTCACGGTCCGCGGGGTGGTTCTGGACGCCGGGTTCGACAGCGGGGAGACCCTGTTGCTGTTGCAGGAACGGAACCTGAGCTACACGGTCCCGATGCGCAAGAAGGGCACCGGTACCAACCGCCGCAACGCCAGCTACACCCAACCCCACGGCACCATCACCACCATGGAGTGGGTCACCGAGAAGAGCCGCAAGGCGGTATCGACTCGGGTGCTCGTGTGGCAACGGAAGGGCGAATCGCACGCCCGGGTGTACGCGTTCCGCGGGTGGGGCGATGCGACCGCCGTGTCGGAGGCGAACCGGGCTCGGTTGGGGCGCCGGCGGTACCGAGAGCGGTTCGGGATCGAGACCAGCTATCGGCAGAAGAACCAGGCCCGCGGGTGGACCACCAGCACCAACCCCGAGTACCGGTTGCTGCTCGAGGGCGTGGCCCTGCTGTTGCGCCAGGTGTGGGTGTACCTGACGCTCCGGATCGCTCGGGCACGCGGGCTCGCGCCGACCGCCTGGGTCGCCCAGTTCCCGTTGGCCGAGATGCTCGACTGGCTCACGCAACGGATCCGCTCACGATACCCACGCACACGATGTATTACCCTGCCACACAATACACTTACAACCAACGCAACGCCTTGAAACTACTGTTGCGGTCGCGGCTCGTTAGATGCCGGTTGTGCCTCTCGCTCCCTCGCGGTCGCGGGTCGTTCGCGAGCAAGATGGCTAACGTCCGGCCCGCGCCTGGTTTCTTGCAACTGGATTGCGTCGCGGGGCTTGTGGCGAAATGGCTAACAATCTGGCACCCCGAAAATGTTAGCGAATGTTAGCCGTCGGTCCCCGGTAGGATGTCGTCGTGCGTGCGCCGCAACTGGTAATCGTCGAAACGGATGGGTGGATCGCCCGACTGTTGGGCGATCTCACGACCGAAAATGCGTGGCTGGTGCGCGGGACGTGGTCCGCCGAGAGTGCGGTGGCGCTCGTTCGCGCCCGGCGCCCGTCGGTACTGGTGGTTCAAGTGGACCCGGCCGACGACAAATCGCCCGCGCTCGAAATCATTTCCGACGCGAACCGGCTGTGCCCCGACGTGCCCGTGATCGCGGTGAGTGACGTGAAATTCAACGACGCAGACCGTGTCGCGTGGACCGCATCGCTGTTCGACCTCGGCGCGCGCTACGCCCTGTTCCCGCCACTCACCCGGCCCGTACTCGAAGACGTGGTCAGTGGGCTGATGGGCGCCGCGACGGTTCGCGCGGGGATCGTTACCGAGCCCGCAGCGCCGCCCGACAAGCCGAAACCCAAACCGCGCCCGCGGCGCCCGGCGCCGGCGGAAGACGTGATCGACCTCGCGGACGACGAGTTGCACGAATGAACCCGCTGGCCGAACTGCCGGTCCTGGACGCGACCCGCTGCACGGGGTGCGGGGACTGCGTGACCGCGTGCCCGGCGGACTGCCTCGCGATGGGCGGCCCGCGCCCGTGGCTCCCGCGGCCCCGCGACTGCGTGTCGTGTTCCGTGTGCGAACTCGTTTGTCCGGCCGATGCGATTCGATTGAGGGCGGCCGAAGGGTGAGGGCGCCGCCCACATCTTCGCTCGAATTGGTTCCCGGACCGGCGATCGGGCAGTATACTAATTTCTCGATGTCGAGAGAGTTCGCGCCCTCCCACTAACCAGGCGACCAGAAATGGCCGATCCGAACACGACCCCGACCCCCGCCAACACCCCCATGAGTGGGGCCGACATCCTTGTTCACAGCCTCATCCGGCACGGGGTCGATACGGTATTCGCGTACCCCGGCGGCGCGAGCATGCCGATCCACCAAGCGCTCACGCGCGTCACGGGCCAGCTCCGCACGATCCTCCCGCGCCACGAACAGGGCGGCGGGTTCATGGGCCACGGGTACAGCCGCACCACCGGTAAAGCGAGCGTGTGCGTCTCGACCAGCGGCCCCGGCGCCACCAACTTCGTGACGTGCATCGCCGACGCGAAGATGGACTCCATCCCGCTCATCGCGATCACCGGGCAGGTGCCCACGGCCGTTCTCGGGAACGATGCGTTCCAGGAAACGCCGATGGTCGAAATCTGCCGCGGCATCACCAAGCACCACTACCTGCTCACCCGCACCGAGGACATCACCCGCGTGGTGAAGGAAGCGTTCCACATCGCGACGACGGGGCGCCCCGGGCCGGTGCTCATCGACGTGTGCAAGGACGTGCAGATCAAGGCCATCGTGCCGGACTGGGACCCGCCGATGGACCTGCCCGGGTACCGGCCGATGCGGAAGGCCACGCGCCCGGAACTGGAAGCCGTGATCGCGGCGATCCGCGCGAGCAAGAAACCGTTCATCTACGCCGGCGGCGGGGTGACGCACAGCGACGCCGCGGCGGAACTGAAGGAGTTCGCGGAACTGGTCGGCGCGCCGGTGGGTCTCACCGTTCACGGGCTCGGTAACTTCCCGTCCGACCACTACTTGTGCCTGCAAATGCTCGGCATGCACGGCACGGTGTACTCCAACTACGCGGTCAACGAGGCCGACCTGCTCATCGCGCTGGGCGTGCGGTTCGATGATCGCGTGACGGGCAAACTCACCGAGTTCGCGAAGCACGGTAAGATTGTACACATCGATATCGATCAGAGCGAAATTCATAAGAACAAGTTCGCACACGTCCCGGTCCACAGCGACCTGAAGCACGCGCTGACGGACCTCAACACGATGTTGAAGGACTCGAAGAACGCGGACCTCACCGCCGGCGGGCGCTACCCGGACTGGTGGCGGCAGATCGACGCCTGGCGCGCGGCCGAGCCGCTCAAGTTCGCGGAGCCGGAACACCTCATCATTCCGCAGTACGCGATCCGGCGGCTGTGGGAGATCCTCCGCGATCGGAACCAGCTCAACGAGACGATCATCACGACCGGCGTGGGCCAGCACCAGATGTGGGCGGCGCAGTTCTTCCACTTCAACACGCCGCGCAAGTGGATCACGAGCGGCGGGTTGGGCACGATGGGCTTCGGGCTGCCGAGCGCGCTGGGGGCGAAGGTCGCGTTCCCGAACAACCTCGTCATCGACATCGACGGCGACGGCAGCTTCCTAATGAACGTTCAGGAACTGGCGACCGCTTACGCCGAGAAGATCCCGGCCAAGGTGCTGCTGCTCAACAACCAGCACCTCGGCATGGTGATGCAGTGGGAGGACCGGTTCTTCGGCTCGAACCGCGGTCACACCTACTTGGGCGCGGGCGACGACCAACCGCCGTACCCGGACTTCTGCAAGATCGCCGAGGGCTTCGGGGTCACGTCGAAGAGCGTCACCGACAAGGTCGATCTGGACGCGGCCCTCGTGGAGATGATCGAGTCGCCCGGGCCGTTCCTGCTGAACGTCCACGTGCCGCACCAGGAGCACGTGCTCCCGATGATCCCCGCCAACATGACCGTGAAGGACATCATCAAGGCGTAAAAGCCCGTCGCACGACGGGGAGAAGCCCGGCAATTGCCGGGCTTTTTTTCGTTTCGCCCCGCGGACGGGCGTATACACTCGACTGCACGCGACCCGCGCCTCGTGCGCGTTCCCACGCTTTTTGAGGAGAGGCCGATGCCGGTGCGTTTGGTGTGCCCGTCGTGTTCGGCGACGCTGTCGGTGAAGGACGAGTTCGCCGGGCGCGCGGTGCGGTGCCCAAAGTGCGGGGGCGTGATCCCCGCGTCGCAACCGGGTGCCCCGGTGCCCCCGCCCTCGCGCGCCGTAATGCCGGCGCTGCCACTTCCCGAACCGGCGCCGGAACCGCCCCCCGAGCTGTTCGGCGTACCCGACGAACCGGCCCCTCCCAAGGGTGGGAAGATCGTCGGGCGGCCCGTAACTCCGGTGCCCGAGGGCGATGAGTACGACGAGGAGGCCCGGCCCGCACGGCGCCGAGGCCCGCGCGACGAGCGCAACGGAGACGATCGACCGAGCACCAGGAGAGGGGCTGCCGGTCGAGACGACGACCGACCGGTTCGTCGCCGCCGGCCGCGCGACGACGGCGACGATGACCGGCCCGAGGGCAAGAAGGGTGGAAAGGGGCCGATTATTATCGTCGCGATTCTGTGCGGCACTTTGCTGACGTGCTGCGGCGGAGCCGGGTACGGCGGGTGGTGGCTCTACAGCAAGGCGAAGAAGGCCAAAGACGACTTTGTCGAGGCGGTCGACAAGATCAATTTCCGGGTCGGTGCTCTCACTTACGGCGAACTGGAAGTCGGAACCGCCACCCGGACCGAGACCGACGCGAAATTGGGCACCGGGCGGATCGCGACCGATGCCGACTTGCCGAAAGTGTTCGCGGCCGATCCCGGGCGCACGGACGTCTGGTCGGACAAAGTTCGCCAGAAGCGCGCGATTCTGTGGCAGAACGGCGACGACTACCTCATTGCGGCGTTCCATCCGACGGCCGACGGAAACGCGCGCCTCCAGGCGAAGGAATGGCACCCCAAGAGTGGAGCGGCGCTACGCGAGGGCGAGCTGAACGACGTCAAGTTCGCGCAGCAGTACCCGCCGGGCGGCACTTCGGTTACGGCCGAGGATCTGGCTCAAGCGTACAAGGACAACGTGACCACCGCGGACGAAAAGTACAAGAACAAGACCGTTCTCGTCGAAGGGAAACTAAACGACTTTACCTACGGCTTCGAGGGCGAACTCCAGGTGATCCTGGACGGTGTCCCGGCCTCGCCCGGCCGGCTCGCTACGACGGTTCGTGTGTTCGTGGCCAAGTCCGACACCAATAAGGTGTTGGGAATTTCGCGCGGCCAGACCGCGAAATTCAAGGGAAAGTGCAACGGGACGTTTGGCGGGTTGGAAATCAACATCGCGAACGCGACCTTTGACAGCGCCGGCGCCGATCTTTCCTCGACCGTAACGGCATCAACCCTGATCGCAGAGTACGGCCGGGGCAACGAAGCGACCGATGAAAAATACAAGGACAAACCGATTACCATCACCAGCGCACTGATCGAGAGCAAGGACGGTGACCAGTCGCTCTATGTCGTTGGTAACCTGAAAAAGAGCACGGTTCGGATCAAGGTGACCCTCCCGTCCGACGCCAAGAAACAAATCGCCACTCTGAAGGCGGGCGACCGGGTCAAGATCAAGGGCGAATACTCCAGTTCGTCGGACAACGTCATCTACATTAATCGCGCCTGGATCGCACCGTAGGCGGTACTTGCCCGGACGCACTTCAAACCGCTTCGCACTGGCGAGGCGGTTCTTTTTTCACTTCGCGCACTTTTTTGGGATCAATTCCCCCCGAGTCGCGGGAAAGAATGACAGAACCGCGGGTCGGCCGCTCGCGGGGCTCCGCGAGTGTCACGCATGCGTTCCCTGATTCAGCGACTGCAATCCCGGCTCTCCAATCGCGAGGGCGAGACGACCGACGAACACCTGCTCGGCGACTTCCTCGCGCACCGTGAGGTCGGCCGCGGCGTTCCCCAAATCGCGGACGAAGCATTCGCCGCGATCGTTCAGCGCCACGGGCCGATGGTCCGCGGGGTGTGCCGGCGTGTGCTCCGTAATGACACTGATGCGGACGACGCTTTTCAAGCGGTGTTCATCGTGTTGCTCCGCAAGGCCGAAGCCGTTCGGCCGCGAAACCAACTTGGCAACTGGCTCTACGGCGTCGCGGTGAACGTGGCCCGGCGCGGGCGCGATACGAACTCGCGGCGCCGGGTGCAGGAACTCACGGTCGAAGTACCGGGGCCGGAGCCAGTGAATAACGACCTGCGCGAAGTGATCGACCAGGAGCTTAGTGGCCTACCAGACGCTTACCGGGCAGCGGTGGTGACCTGTGACCTGGAGGGGCGCACCCGGTCGGAAGCGGCCGGGCGCCTGGGGTGGTCCGAGGGGACGGTTGCGAGCCGCCTGGCCCGCGGGCGTGCGCTGCTCGCCGATCGATTGATGCGCCGCGGGGTCGTGGTTCCGGCACTGGGATTGGCTGCAACTCTCGGAACGAATCACGCATCCGCGGTTCCGGCGCTCACGTGTTCCGTGTTGTTGAGCCACCCTTCGCCCAGCGCGGAGGCGCTGGCGAAGGAGGTAATACGAACCATGTTTTCAAGCAAACTCAGGACAGTGGCGGTGGCTCTGCTCACCGCCGTTGGAGTCGCCGGGGCCGGCGCTGCGACCGTGTGGGCGTGCGGCGGGTACGGCCCTCGGATCGTGTCACCGGTGTCGCCCGCGAAGCCGTTCCCGCTGGAGTCCGTCGAGACCAACGGGGCACAATCGACCGGCGCCGCGTGGGCGCGATCCGCACCGGCGGTCCTCGCCGATGCCGCCACTGATAAGCCTGCCGGCGAGAACGCGGGCGCTGCGAAAGACGCCCGGTTCGTGCTGACGAACCCGGCCCGCGACATCACCATCGTTTCCGATCGACACGAGACGTTCGTGGAGTTCTTTCACCGGCAACCGGTGTTGGTCGCTGTCGTGCCCGATGCCCTGCGAGAGAAGCTGATTTACGGCGCGAAAGGGCCGCTCGAATTCGTATTCGTGGATCAGGCGTCGTTCAATACGGACGGCCCACGGGTCGCGGCCTATGGCGCGAGCATGAAACTGGTGCCGATTTCGTTCGACACCCCGGTCGCCCGCCTTCTCGAACTGACAGTGCGTAGCGAGCCAATGATCTTCGTGCGGGATGCGAGCGACAAGAACTTGTGGCACGCGGTCGGATACACGCGGCGCTCATCAGTCGGGTTCTTCGCGGCCACCGCGCGCGTCAAGCCGGACGACTTCGCTCCCGCGGATTTGCTTCAAAAAAACGAGAAAAAGTAACCCTGTCCCGATTCAAGGAGATGAGCCATGCGACGATTTGTATTCGCGCTCTCACTGTTCGGCGCCGCACTGCTGGCCGCAAACGGTTTGACCGCCGACGAGCCGAAGAAGACTGATGCGAAGCTGACGAAGAAGGATCTCGGCAAGATGATGAAGGACGCCCACCACGGGGCGAAATCGCCACACGCGCGCACTGCCGCAGAATTGAAGAAGGACGCGCCCGACTGGGAGGAGATCACCAAAGACGTGAAGGCGTTCGTCGCGATGGGCGAAGCGTTCCAGAAGGTGAATCTCAACTACACGTCGCCCGCGAAGTACATCGAGAGCACAACGGCGCTGAGCAAGGCGGCCGGGGGCAAAGACAAGAAGGCCGCGACCGAGGCATTCACCGGACTGACGAAGTCGTGTGCTTCGTGTCACTTCTACGGCGGTGCGCCCGGCGGCCTGGAGAAGTAACAGAGCGCAGGTGTGGGAAGAGAAGAGCCGCAGACAACGCGGATGAACGCAGATCAAACCAGAAGGCAATGCTCAAATTCGCTCTTCGATTTGATCTGCGTTCATCCGCGTTGTCTGCGGCTCTTCTTCGCCGTGCATTATCCCTCGCGGCTCGCTCCCGGAACCCAAAGCACGTCTCCCTTTCCGCCGTCATTCGTGACGCGGGCGAGCACGAACAAAAAGTCGCTGAGTCGGTTCAGGTAGATCAGCGCGTGTGTGTTGACTTGCTCCGTGCGTTGAAGGGTGACCACCGCGCGTTCGGCCCGTCGGCACACGGTTCGCGCCAGATGCAACCACGCGGCGGCCGGCGTTCCGCCCGGCAGAATGAAACTCCTCAGTGGTTGTAACCCCTCGTTCAACCGATCGATGGCCCACTCCAATCGCTCGTACTGTGCGGGCACCACGCGCAGTGCTTTTCCGGATCCTTCGCCATCAGCTTGCGGCACGCACAAATCTGCTCCCACGTCGAAGAGGTCGTTCTGGATGACCCGCAGGAGCTTGCTTTCGGGACAGTCCGGGCAGTTCGCAGTAACGAGGCCCAGAACGGAATTCAGTTCGTCCACTTCGCCGTAGGCTTCGACGCGCGCTGCGTCTTTTGGCACGCGCGAGCCGTCACCCAAGCCCGTTTCACCGCCGTCGCCGGACTTCGTGTAGATGCGCGAGAGAAAGACCATAGCGCCGAGTTCTCGTTCGGATTCGGGCGAGGCTCCACGCCCGTATTTTGCGCCGCTTGCCCGGGCTGCCAACACGGTTTTGAAATCTTCTACGCGGAAGTGAGAACTTGGAACTTCGGCTTAAACTCTCCGCGCCGCGTGGACGATACATCAGGCACACGCGGCTAAATCGTCAAGGCTCGGAGGGGAGTATGTCCTGGATTCGTCGCAAACTCTGGGTACTGGCGGTGGGCGTCCTCGCGGGCGCCTCCGGCTGCAACCCGTTCACGCTCGGTTTCCTCACGCCGGTCCCGGTGCAACCGTGGACCGCGGAGCGGATGGAGCAGAAACTCAACCACAAGAACGACGGGCGCGTGCCGATCATGCCGCCGCTCCGCGCCGGGTACCCGGACCCGATCTGTGAGGACGCGCCGAGCGACCAAGAAGTGCTCCGCGCGATGCCGCGGAACCCGCGCGGCGTGCCGTACTTCTACGAGACGTTCCGCGACGACATCGTGATCGTCAAGAACCGGCTCGTGGACAAGATCGATCCGCCGCGCTTCTTCCCGCTCGTCGGCCAGGCGCAACTCCACCACTGCCACTGGGAATGTGTGATTTATTACACCGAACTGGTGCAGTCGGACTACCCGTTCCCGGTCTACGTCAAGAAGCAGCGGGTCCAAGTCATCTACATCGACAAGGACCACCTGCACATGTACGTCGGCACGGACCCGGAAACGCAACGGCAGATCACGCAGGATCTGACCCGGTATTGATCTGAAAGACACCGGCCACCGGTCGGTGCGAGACGGCCCGGAGAGCGGACGCGAAGGATTCGCTCTGTTCCCGGGCCGCCTCGCACCGACCGGTGGCCATTTTTAGGGGCATTCGCCCAAGATTGGTGGCTCACACTAACCGTTCGCCTTTTCTTTGAGGTATATAATCCTTACGATAGTAATGCGGGTTCTGTTAGAATCGGCCAGGAGTGCAGGATGTCGGTGAAGCAGGCGACAATGGAGGAGATCGCGGAAGCAAACGAGCGCCTCCGGTCCGCGTCGCCGCAAGCCGTGTTGCGCTGGGCCGCCGAGCGATTCCACCCGCGCTTATTGATGGCGACCGCGTTCGGTGCGGAAGGCTGCTGCATCATTCACATGCTCGCCGAAATTCAGCCCGCCACGACGGTCATCAATCTCGAAACGGGTTACCAGTTCCCGGAAACGCTCGAGCTCCGCGAACGAATCAAGCAGAAGTACGGGATCGAGGTGGAGTTCATCCGCCCCGAACTGACGGTCGCGGAGTACGAAGCCGAGCACGGCGGCCCGTTGTACTCGCACCGCCCCGACCAGTGCTGTTACGACCGGAAGGTTCTTCCCCTGCGCCTCGCGGTGGAGCGCATCGCCCCGCTCGCGTGGATCTCGGCCATTCGCAAGGACCAGACCACCGATCGCGGGAAGGCCGATGTGGTGCAGTGGGACGCGAAATTCAATCTCGTGAAATTGAACCCGCTGCTGAACTGGACGAAGAAGGACGTGTGGGGCTTCATCCACAAGAACGACGTGCCGTACAACCCGCTCCACGATCGCGACTACCCGAGCATCGGCTGCTGGCCCTGTACGCGCCCGGTCGCCGAGGGCGAGGACGATCGGGCGGGGCGCTGGGCCGGGAAGGTCAAAAAGGAGTGCGGGTTGCACGTGATCGAGGTCAAGGACGGGGAAGGCATCTGACGAAAGTCGAACGGCGTAAGGCCCGGATCTTGTGGCCCTCGACTTTGCGACGTTCGACTTTACGACTTGGGACTTTCACAATGCTTTTTTCCGCTCGCGCCGAGTACGCGTGTCTCGCGATGCTGGAGCTGGCCGCACAGTACGGCGACCCGAAGCCGGTGCGATTGACGGAAATCGCCAACAAGCACGGGATTTCGTCGCCCCGGTTCCTGGTGCAGATTCTGATCCAGTTGAACAAGGCCGGGCTGGTCACGAGCACCCGCGGTGCGGCCGGCGGGTACCACATCGCGAAGCGCCCGGCGGACATCACCCTGGCCGATGTGGTCGCGGCGGTCGAGGGCACCGAACAGGCCGGTACGCGGACCAAGGCTCGCAAGCCCGCGTCGCCGTTGGCCGCAGCGCTCGACGACGTGTGGGACCGCGTCCGCATCGCGCACGACGAGTTCCTCAAGAGTCAAGCCGCGATCCTCAAACAGACCACGCTTGCTCACCTCGTCGATTCGGGCCAACCGTTGCAGTACGTGATTTAGCGCGGGTGCGTGCAGATTCTGTCGCGCGCTTCGCGCTGCGAGGGAGTCATCGTTCGCGGCGGGATGAACATTGCGCCCGCGTACTCGCCTGGATGTACAAGGCGCAGGGGTAAGTTGGATAGACTGCGACCGCTGTTTGTGTCATAACGGGCGCGCCGAAAGTGGCGGGCCCGTTTTTCGTTACAGGCTCGAAACCGCGACGCCCGACTAATTCTCAATACTCTCCGGCTCACCGCCGGCTCGCGGGGTTCGCTGGATGCGAATGGGATACGAACGTGCGTGGCGGCGGTGGGACGTCGCCGCCGTTGTCGGGTTGGTCGGGTGGCTCCTGTTCGATCTCACCGCGCGCACGCTGTTCGGCGCCGCTCCGTGGCCGCAGTCGGCCGTCGATTACTGCATCTTGTATCACTCGAGCCGCCACGTCGTCGAGACGCACCAGTACACGGCCAACTTTCCGTACCCGCCGCCGGCCGTCGCGATTCACGCGGCGGGCACCGTGTTTCCGTTTGCGGTAGCCGCGTCACTCTGGCTCGCGCTCACGGGGCTCGCGGCAGTAGCCTGTTACTTCACCCTCGCGCGCACTCTCGGCTTGTACCGGCGCCCCGGGTTGCTCTGCCTCCTGCCGCTCGCGCATCTCGTCGCCGCGTACTACTTCCAATGGGACATGCGGTCCATTAACTGCAACCTGGTCGTCCTCGCGACGATTCTGTTCGGGTGCGCTGCGCTCACGCGCCGGCGCGATGTGGCCGCGGGCTTCTGGTTCGCGCTCGCGGTTGCGCTGAAGGTGCTCCCCATATTAGTGCTCCCGTATCTGGCTTGGACGCGCCGGTGGCGCGCCTTCGTCGCGGCGGCTGCGTGCTCGCTCGTACTTTGGGTGGCGGTGCCCGTGGTCGCGTTCGGCGCGGATGGCTCCCGTGAAGTGTACCGCGGTTGGGCGGGTGAACTGACCCGCGCGACCGACCCGGAGTTGAAGCACAAGCACCCGATCCTGATCTCGCTCGACAAGGCGGCTGCGTATGCGGCCCCCGGCGACGCGGGGACCGCGAAGGGGATTGCGCTTGCGGTGTGCGCGGCGTGGGTGCTGGTCGGACTGGCGGGGGCCGCTACGTCCTGGGGCAAGAGCGAACGCGACGGGACGCGCGTCCTGGCGCACGTGTCGCTGCTCGTTCTCGGACCGGTCGCGGTGAACCCGTATTTGGAAGTGTACCATCTAGTTCCGCTCGTCGTCCCGGCGGTAGTGCTCCTCGCGATCGCGGCTGACCCGTCCCGGCTCCCTCGGGTGCGGGCGGGTGCGGTGATCGGGTTCGTTCTCGGAGTGGTACTTCTAAAAGTGTCCAGTCCGTGGCCACTACGTGGGCTGTTGGTCAACGCGCAGGCGCTAATGCTGTGTGCGGTGACGATATGGGCGACGCGGGTGCGCGTGGCCGCGTCGGTGCCAGCCGATGATTTGTCTTCTGCGGGAGGGGCGGGGCTCGGGTGGCTCGCACGGGTGCGGCCCGCCCCGCGGACCAAGGGGTGAACTCGTTTACGCCGGTGGTTCGTGTGCCTTTTCGTAAGCCGTGACCTTCTCCCGGCGGCGGGTGTGGCGCCCGCCCTCGAAATCGGTGACGAGCCATGCGCGAACCATCCGCTCGATCTGGTCCTCGCCAAGCAGGTCGGCGGCAACACACACGACGTTCGAGTCGTTGTGTCGGCGGCTCAGTTCGGCGTCGATCACGTCGCGACAGTTCACGGCCCGGACGCCGCACACCTTGTTCGCGGCGATGCACATTCCGTGGCCGGTGGCGCAGATCAAAACGCCCCGGTCCGCCTTACCGGTGCTCACCTCTTCGGCCACCGGGATCGCGTAGTCGGGGTAGTCCACGCCCGTGGGTCCGGTCGCCCCGAGGTCGTGAACTTCGTGACCGAGTTCGGTCAGCAAGCCGACCACGCGCAGTTTGACGTTCACCCCGCGGTGGTCGTTGCCCACGGCGACCTTCATGACACCACCCATTCTGGAAGGATCCGCTCCAGGTGCCGAAAGATGGTCTCGGCACACGCTCGGTACACGTCCGGCCCCGCCCCGATCGGGTCGTCCAAGTCTTCGGTCCCGCACAGGAGTCGCGGGACCGGGCCGGTGTCGGGGTACCGAGCCGCGATCGCGTACATGTGACTCTGCGTCATCGCGATCACATCGTCGGCGGCGAGCAACAGTTGCGCGTTTACGGGGCGGCTCGCATGGGTGCTCAGGTCCGCGCCGTACTCGGCCGCGACCGTACACGATTCCGCGGCCGCGGGACTGCCGCCATAGGTCGCGACCCCCGCCGACAGCACCCAGAACCCGCGCGCGGGTAATTCGTCCACGGTACATTTAAGTCGGTCCGCAAGCAATTTCTTCGCCAATCCCTCGGCGAGCGGACTGCGGCACGTGTTCCCGGTGCAGACGAACAGGATGATTCGCGCCGCCAGACGCGCGATCTCTTCGCCCGGGAACGCACCCGGCTCGGTGATCGTGTAGCCCGCGTCGGTGGCCCGAACCACGGTCGGCTTCGCGTTGGCATTTCGCGTGCCCGCGTTCACGACCAGCTCAACCGTTTGGCGCAACCGCTCTGCTGCGGCCCGTGCGGTCGCGTCACCGGTGTCGGCGACCAGGACCGGTCCGAGTTCCGCAACGGCCGGGACCACCAAGTCGAACAGCGGGTGTCCGGGGTAGCGGAACCGCACGAAGCCGTTCGCGCTCGCCGGGATGTACGCGGCCGCGGGCACCTCGATGACGAGCGGCGCGGCCCACGCCCGGAACATCAGTCGCCGGGCCGCGGGGGGGACGCTCGCGCCCAGAGCTGCGGCCTCGTCCGGTCCCCACGCGAGGAGTGCGGGCGCGGGCAAATTGACGGCCGCACCCGGGCGCCACAGTGCCACGTACCCGCAATCGCCCGGCAGCACAACGACCGCGCCGGAGGCGAGGGTATCCCGAGTCTGGCGCACCAGTTCAGACGGATCGACGGTCGGGCTCCAGTCGATTTCCGTCGGCATGGCGCGCGGCACTCCGTGTCCGGTGCGGACAGTAGATAATTTAGAAAAGGAGCGGGAAAAGGGCGAGAGCAGGACACAATCGCATTAATGGGAGAGAGTCTGGTTGACGGTTGCGATCTATTTATTTTAAACAATATTAAATTAAATAGATTAATCGGGCTGGTTGCGGGCTTCGTGTTCCACTAACATTTGCTAACATTTTCGGGCCGGGGAGTCGTTGCTGGCAGGTGTGTGCTGCCGATCACTGGTATTTCCAGGCTATCGTCGTTATAGCGTGCCTTCGCCGAGTTGTTCGACGGCTAACAATCGCTAACATTTCCGGCCCTGAACGCGAATTTTGCTTGCTCGGACGCGCGCTGAGCACCTTGTTTGGGGTGTTATGGCTTCATTCCTCCGGTTCATGGTACCACATTTCGCGTAGTGTGCATATTGGCATTGCGCCGAAATTGCGGAAGTGGCATGAAAACAGCCCGAGCTACTTCGTGGCTGCTTACGCACGCGGCGGGCGATTGTAGTTCTGGTCCAGCATCCTCCGCATTTCGTGCGAGGCACCAGCGGGCGAGTAGAGCAGTTGGCGCAGCGCGCGCCAGTGGGTGCTGTTATGGATCGCGCGGAACCCGGTATCGCCGATCGGATTATTTGCCAGATCGAGGACCGTCACGCGGTTCAAATGTGGACTGTTGGCCAATATTCGTGCGCCCTCGTCCCCGATGTTGCAATTGGAGAGCGTGAGCGCGGTCAGGTTTCCCAAGTGCGAGCATTTGGCCAAAACCGCAGCACCCGCGTCGTCGAGCGGGTTGGAGCTGAGGTGCAGTTCTTCGAGGCGCACGGTCGCGGGGTCCGCGTTCGTGGGCCGGGCGAAAATGGCTTGCAGTCCCATGAAGGTCAGGTCGTTTAACGCGAGATCCAGTACCGGGATGCGGAGTAGGTCGTGGGCGCGTGCGAGCGAGTGCAAGCGCGGCGCGCCGATGCCGTTGTCGTTCAGCCCCAATCGGCGGAGCGCGACGAGGCGCTCGGAACCCGCGAGCGCCTCCGCCCCGGCCGGACCGAGGCGATTCTCGCGCAATTCGAGGCTGGTCAATCGGTTCAAGTGCGGGGACGCGGCGAGCGCGCGGGCGCCCGTTTCGCCGATCTCGTTCTCGCTCAAATCGAGTTCTTCGAGTCCCGCGAGAGCTGGTGACGCGGCGAGCTGTTCGGCCGCGTCGTCGGCGAACCGGTTGCGGCCCAGGTGAAGCACCTTCAGGCCCACGAGGTGGGGCGAGCGCGCGACCGCCCGCGCCAACGGCTCGCCCGCGTGCTGCGCGTACACGGTCAGTGCCGATAACCGGCTCAGATACGGGCACTGCATCACGGCCGGTAGGCTCCCGCCGACATCGAGCAGGTGAATGTGCCGCACCGGGCCGGCCGCGAAAATCTCGTGCGCGTGCCGGAGAAATTGCCGCGCTTCGACCTTCACTTCGTCCACGAACCCGCGCCGGAACACCGGACCGCTGACCAACCCGCGGAACGGGGCCGTCCACTCCTCGTAATGCGCCTCGCGCAACAGCCGCTCCTCGCTGACCAGTTTGTCGCGGGCGCGGTCGCGTTCGGGCAAGTGCGCGAGGGCGAGTTGCACACGAATGAACCGCCCGCGCGGGTCGCCCTCTTCGTCGAGCCAGTCGGCGAAGATGAGTCGCTGCGCGTCGTCGTCCGGGTAGGCCCGGATTCGTTGAAGGAACGCTTCGGCCTCGGTCTGCATGTCGTATTCCGCGTGGGCAGCATTGCTCAAGTGTAGCACGACACGCTTTCCCGGCCGTTGCACCTTATCTCGGATTCGGCGGAGCGAATTTATCTGAATCGTCTAGACGAAGTGTTAAATTAGGTTAAGCTAATGATCGATTTCACTTGACCTATTCACGGAGTGGTTCAGATGAAACGCATACGGTCTTCGGGCTTCACGCTGATCGAGTTGTTGGTGGTGATCGCCATCATCTCGGTCCTCATTGGGCTCCTGCTCCCCGCCGTTCAAAAGGTGCGCGAGGCTGCTTCGCGGCTGAAATGCACAAACAACTTGAAGCAGATCGGGTTGGCGCTGCACAACTACGAGGGGGTGAACAAGGTGTTCGCGCCTGCGTATGTGACCGCGAATACCTCTGTTGATGGCTCCTCGTTCGGCATCAGTTACGGCGACCAGTACCGGAACGGCCCTCCGGGTTGGGCGTGGGGGATGCTCCTGCTCCCGTACCTGGAGCAGGACAACTTGTACCGGCAGTTCGACATGGCACAGCCGTGTTGGGCTCCTGTAAACGCGGCCGCAGCACGCACGAAGGTAGCCGCGTTCCTGTGCCCATCGGCGACCGGCGGTAGTGACGGCTTCGACGTGCAGCGCGCGGGTGCGGACATGGAGCACGGCGTTCCAATCACGCGCGCCGACGGGAGCCGCGTGTTCTTCGCCCACAGTCACTACGTCACGAACGCGGGCATTCACCAGCCGTGGGGCCGTGACACCGCGTACTGCTACGACTACGACGTTCCCGAACCGGTCGCGGCCAACGGCGGCACGCGCGCCCGGATCGACGGCCCTTTCTACCGCAACTCGCGGGTCAGCGTAGCGATGGTGAGCGACGGCCTTTCAAACACGATCTTCATTGGCGAACACAGTTCGATCCTGAGCAACAAAACGTGGGTGGGCGTGGTACCCGGTGCTGTGACTCCTCCGCGCCTCGATTTGCGGCCCTGGCCGTCGGAGAACAACGGCGCCGGGTGCTTGGTCGGAATTCACAGTGGGCCGGACACGCACGACCACCCCGAAGTCATCATCCACGCGCCGAACGACCCGTTCGGGCACACGGACGAAATGTGGGGCGAGCACGGGAACGGCTGCAACATACTGATGGGCGACGGCTCGGTGCGGTTCGTCACCACGTTCATTCGGCCGAATACCTGGGTCGCGCTCTCGACGCGGGACGGCGGGGAGGTGGTCGATGGCAACTACTGAGCACGCGGAGGGAACGAACCGCAACGCGGTCGCGGTGTACGTGCTGCTGGGGCTGCTCGCGGTCGCGGCGCTGGCGGGGTTGATCGCCTACTTCAACCGCCCGGCGCAGATCGGGACGAGCGAAGAAGTCTTCAACACGGTGGACGCCCTCTATACCGCCGTTCGGAACCGCGACGAAAAGCGCCTGACCGAGTGCGAGCAGCGACTCACGGGCTACCGCGACGCGGGCAAGCTCCCGGCGGACGCGGCCGACGAGCTTTCGAGCATCATCGCGAAAGCGCGGGGCGGTTCGTGGGACTCGGCCGCCGAACGCCTTTACGATTTCATGAAGGCACAGAGGCGCGAGGGCGGCACGCCACACCCACCCAAGCAGCAGGGCAAAGCAAAGAAGTAGTTGCGCGTCTTGTGTTCGCACGTGAGCCGAGGTAATTTGGCCTCGTTCTCGCGCGGGCGTTTTGCTCGCTGCCTCGCAGCCGGACGACGCTGCGCCAGCAGAGCACCTACCACCAACTCATCTTGGGGAGCACTGCTCCAGTAGTGCTTTCAAATATCTCCGGTGTGAGCGACTTCGTGCGAGGCTCGTGGGCCGGGCGCAGGGCTTCGCACGAAGTCGTCACTTTCACACATATTCTGACTGGCCGCCCGCGCCGCTGCGCTCGGCATCCGTGGTCGGACGCTCACGCACGAAGAGCGGCGACGTGTGGTTGTCGGTCTACCCGTGTACCCGACGTGGTTGCTCGAATATTGACAGGACGATAAATTCTGAGTAAATTCTGTCTGCTGACGGATAACAATTCGGCACGAATGCCAAGCCGCAGAATTTGGAACGTCGATGAATCGCCGTGTTCTTGCGAAAGTTGCGCTTTCTTTGGTAGTGTTGGCCGGTTGCAATCTATTTGCTCACGCCCAACCGCCCGCCCAAACCGCAAACATCGGCGCACCAGCCGCTGGAGCATTCGCCGGCACGGTCTCGGTCGCCGGTACCTGGGCTAACTGCACGGGAGTTGACTCCGTCCAAATCATTGTCTCTTCAAAGAGTCCAGCGGGAGTCGCCCGGGCTCCAAAACTACTTCAGCTGAAAGCCCCCCCCGATTCTTCCGAACGGGAACTGGGCGACAATGGCGGTCGGGCTAACTACCGGCGATACGGTGACCGGAGTTCAGATCGACGTGTTCCCCGCACCGCCAATGGGCAGCGGCGCGGCCGTGTCAATGGCGAACAAAATCTTGCCAACGAATTTGATTGTCCCGTAACCAGGTGGTCAGACAACAGGAGGAGCCTGTGGCGAAGCGTAGCGGATTCTCGTTGATCGAAATGATCATCGTCATTGCGGTTATAGCGACGCTAATTGGCTTGCTCCTACCCGCAGTGCAAAAGGTGCGACAAGCCGCATCGCGGATGCGCGAGGCAAACAAGCTCCGCCAGTTCGTCCTCGCCTCCCACTCGTTTGCCGACGCCCACGACGGCCGGTTGCCAAACGCGGTTGCGGCTCCTCCCTCCGCCGGGGAATCACTGCTTCAGTCTCTGTTTCCCTACTTGGAAATGGGCAACTTCTTGGAGAGTGCCAGTACGAAGCGGTGGCGGCCACGGCAGGTCCAGAGTGAGGCTGATCCGAGCTTCTTCGCTTCCAAGAAGGGGAGTCCGGGAACACCCACTGACAGCGGCGGAGATGAAGACGAACAATTCGGGGACACGAGTTACGCTTTCAACCAACTGATTTTTCAGCCACATGCGAGATTAGTGAATTCCATACCTGATGGCACTTCGCAAACGATCGCCCTGACAACGCACTATGCACGCTGCGGGCCAACGGCTTTCAACTGGCACATGCCAAATCCAACGTGTTACGGCTTTGTCCCCCCTGGCAGCTACCAGCAAGTACCTTGTTGGACGCGCGACAGCATTACCCAGCACGGGAGTACGTTCGCCGACGCTGAAATGGGCGATGCGCTCCCCCCCGGAATCTCCAGACGGGGTAATTTGATCACCAAGACGTTTCAAATTTTACCGCAGTTGACCGATTGCGACTTTCGCGTTCCGCAAGCATTATTTTCAAGCGGGCTGCTGGTCACTCTAGCCGACGGCAGCGTGCGGACGGTCCAGGTGGGCGTCGATGTCGCGACATTCTGGGGGGCAGTCTCGCCCGCCGGAGGTGAGGTGCTGGGAGAGTGGTGAATTCCGCTGCATGTTTGTGCTCCTTGGCGTCGTGCGAACCATCGTCACCCGTTCCGAACCGACTGCCGATCCGCCAACCGCTTTATGGGCGATTTTGGCGGTTGCCGGACTTGCTGGAATTATTGGCGGTGTGGCCGCGTTCCGGGGTAACAAGACGTGGGCGCGGCTGGCCTACCTGTTCGTGATGGTATTGGTGTTCGGTTGCCCGGTCGGAACCATCGTCAGTGTCCTCTGGCTGCTGGGCATTTCGCGACACATGGCCGCCTGTGAGAAGATCCGTCGGGCGAGGATCATCCGAAGCTCGCCGGTCCAACCCGGCCCGGCACTGGACCTTGATTGAATACGTTTATTCTCGACCGTCTGCTCGTTCCGTGGCAGGTGAGTCGCCGCAAGCTACCGGAGGTCCGTGCGCATGACATCCGCTCGGCGAAAATGGATCGCTCGCTCGGCCGTTGCGACGCTTGCGGTCGTTCTGATCGCGATTGGTCTCAGATTCCGGCCCCTCGAGCCGAGCGTGCAGCGGTCGCGCCTCGAGGCGGTCACGGTCGGGATGACACAATCGCAGGTTTGGGAAACCGTTGGCGTGCCGCCCGGCGTCTACCCGGAAGACCTGGCCTACTTCGATCGGGTGGGCATTCGGTGCGGGCACGACCGGTGGACCGGCGCAGCAGGCAGTCTGCACGTGTTCTACGACGCGGACGGGCGCGTATCGGCCACGAACTTGTACGAGACGCACGCGATCCGCGAGGACCGTTCGCGGTAGTCGTATCACCGGGTAACAAGAATTGCCGCAGCAGGCTGCGCCATCGGCGAAAAGGCCGGGGAGTTGTTTAATTTGTGGCGGGGAGCACTTTGACCGCGTCGCCGACCGCGACTTCACCGCCGGTCACGACTGTGGCCAGCACTCCGAGCCGGCCTTTAGCCAGTGCCCGGGCCTTGCCCTGGATCATCTCGAAGCGGGCGCACCCGGTGCGCAGGATGCCCACCTTGATGACCGATTCGCCGAGTTTGATGTGGGTACCTTCGGCGAGGGCGGCGGGATCGAGGCCCGCGAGAACGATCTGCTCGCCCATTTCGCCCGGCGCGACTTGAAACCCTTCGGCGCCGAGTTCGGCCAGCGTTTCCGCGCACATCACGTTGAGTTGACGCGACGTGGAACTACCCTTCATGTCGCCTTCGATTCCCCGAAATTCGACCAACCGGACGCGGTCCGCTGGCGCGCGCTCGTAGCGGTCCTGCGGGCGCCCGGTGTTCTTTGGGCGGTACACGATGCTCGCGACGTGTGCCATTCGCGCTCCTCTCGTTACGCGCTGGTCTTCGGGCGCAACTTCACGGCGGTACCGTAGGCCAGCACTTCGGTCGTGTTCTGAGCGAACTCGGTCGCGTCGTAGGCCATCCCGATGATCGCGTCCGCACCGATTTCAACGGCCTGGCGCGCCATCTTCTTGAAGGCGTCCGAGCGGGCCTGTTCGCACACTTCCTCGAACGCCCCGACGCTCCCGCCGAGGAAGCTCTTGAACGCCCCGCGGATGCCCTGCGTGATCGACGGGGCACGAACGATGATCCCGCGCACGACGCCGAGGTACTCCGCTACCTCGTAACCCTCCACAGTGAGCGTGGTCGTGACGATCAGGCGCGGGGCGTTATTGGCAGGCACGGCAACATCTCCAACGAATGAGGGGGCACTATACACCTCTCATTCGTTGGTGATAGGGCCTTATTTTGCCGGGGTCCAGCGCAGTTTCAGTTCCTTGGCGGCCTTCACCTCGTCCGGGCGGCTGACGATGTGCGTGTGCGGCGCGGTCTTCACGATCTCCGGGTCTTCGGCCTTGATCTTCAGGAGCGTGTCGGCGAACGCATCGAGCGTTTCCTTGCTCTCGGTCTCGGTCGGCTCCATCATGAGCGCTTCCGCGACGACCATCGGGAAGTACACGGTGGGCGCGTGGAACCCGAAGTCGAGGAGGCGCTTGCACACGTCCTTCGCGGTGATCTTGCGCTCGCGCACGAGCGCCCGCGCGCTCGCAACGAACTCGTGCATACACGGCCCCGGGTGCGGGACGTCGAACCCTTCGGTGACGCGCGCCCGCAGGTAGTTCGCGTTCAGTACCGCCTGCTCGCTGACCTGCTTCAACCCGTCCGGCCCGAGCGTGCGGATGTAGCAGTACCCGCGGAACAGGATGCCGACGTTGCCGAAGAAGCTCCGCACGCGGCCGATCGACTTCGGCATGTCGAAGTCGAGTTTGAAGCGCGCGCCGTCCTTGACCACGACCGGTGCCGGCAGGTACGGCGCGAGGAAGTCGCGGACCGCGATCGGCCCGGAGCCGGGACCGCCACCGCCGTGCGGACCGGTGAACGTTTTGTGGACGTTGTAGTGCTGCATGTCCGCGCCGAAGTCGCCCGGCCGGGTGATGCCGAGGATCGCGTTCATGTTCGCGCCGTCGAGGTACACGAGCGCGCCCTTACTGTGCAGCAGGTCCGTGATGGTCTTGATCTGCGTCTCGAACAGCCCGAGCGTGTTGGGGTTGGTAATCATGAACACGGCAGTGTCGTCGCCGAGTTTTGATTTCAGGTCTTCGAGATCAACGAGTCCGTTCGTCCCGCTCTTGACGGTGATTGTGTCGAACCCGGCGAGCGCGGCGCTAGCGGGGTTCGTGCCGTGTGCGGAGTCCGGTACGAGCACCTTCTTGCGGTGCGTCTCGCCCTTATCGCGGAAGTACGCCGCGGCCACGAACAGTGCGGTGAGTTCCCCCTGCGCGCCGGCCGCGGGTTGCAGCGACACCGCGGGCAGGCCAGAAATCTCCGCGAGGAACTGCTGCGTCTCGTAGAGGATTTCGAGCATCCCCTGGGTCGTGTCGTCGTCCTGCAGCGGGTGCAAGTTGGCGTAACCGGGGAACGCGGCGAGGCGCTCGTGGCGCTTGGGGTTGTACTTCATGGTACACGACCCCAACGGGTAGAAGTTGGTGTCGATGCTCATGTTTTGCGCCGACAGATTCGTGTAGTGCCGAATCAAATCGATCTCGCCCACCTCGGGTAGTGGGGGCGGAGTCGAGGCGAGGTGCTCTTGCGGGATCAACTCGCCGAGCGCCTTCGCCGCGGGCACGTCACACTCGGGCAGCCGATGGCACCGGCGCCCGGACTTGGACAGCTCGAAAATCAGTTCCGTCGATTGCGTGTTATTCATTTCGCATTACTCGGACTACTTAGAGTTGAAAATTGTATCAATATCATCAATTAAAGTTGCAAAGCTGGTGGCTATCCGATGGTAGTTGTTTCTGCGCAGCGCGGCAGGTCATCGTCATACATCTTACTGGCATATGGATTGTTATAATAGCAGATTGGGTACGAAATTCGCCCTCTGCCATGCTCTCGCCTTACGATCATCGCGGTATGGCAATAATGATGATTGGTGTAGCCGAACTGATATGCGAAGGGGATTTTATTCCGCTCTGCGTCCTCACTACCATCCGACAGACACCGGAGAATTTCACGAAATGAGAACTTGCCATTGATCGTCGCAAACCCACTTATCTCAAAGCCACCGACATTAACGGAAGTTGTTAATCTACCGCCGTTATAGTTGAGAAGGAATGCAGCGTAGTCGTGAGGGAAGCCCCCGAATTCAGTTTCTGCATTTTCGATATCAGCAAACGAGAGTTGCGGACCTCGCGTGCCTTCTTCAAATACCGAATTGCTGAAGAAGCAAATGCCGAGTGGTGGTCGGCTCAAACGAGCACCCCACACTGCATCTAAACCGGTGACAGTTCGGCGCAACTGTTTTTCGATACGAAGTTTCTCAGTGAATGATTTGCTGCGAGGGCCACCGGCCTTCATATTTGCCCACTCGAACTCCGCGCGCAGGTACGGTCCGCGCGGGTCGTCCCGGTCGTCGAGCCAGTCCGCGTAAACAAGGCGCGGAGTGTCGTCGCCGGGATTGTCCACGATCGCGCGAATGAAGGCTTCGTCCTCGGTCACGGCAGCAGCCCCTTCGCGCGGAGGATGCCTTCGGCCCACACCTGTTGCTTGGGTGTGAGTGGCGGGTCCGGTTGTTTGCGATCGTATTTCGCTTGTCGGCTGAAACCGCCCTCGTCGTAGCAGCGGTCGAATACCTTCTGCAAATCGACCGTGACCGGTGGAACTCCGGGATCGAGTGGGATCGGGATCGCGGGGAGTTTCTCCGTCAATTTGATCGCGCTAACGAAGAACTGGCGCGGGACGCCCGCGAGCATGATGCAAACGTGGTAGTCGTAAGGACCAGCCGCACGACGCAACTGCGCCTCGGAAACAGCGGTTGTATGTGGCCCGCTGCGAAGCAGATCAATCTCCACCAGATTCACGTTCGATAACCGATACTCACCTTGCTTGTACTGGTACGAAGTCCGGCCGCGGTCGCCGGCCGTCTTGTTCGCTCGGCTCAGCACCTCGATCGCGGTGACGAGCCGGTCGCCCTCGTCGGGCACGATCTCCAGATACGGCTCTTCGATCGGGTCCGTGAGAACTTCGTCCATCTCGATCACGAGCAACCCCGCGGCAGTCATGGTGGCGGCGGCGGCTTCCCCACAGGGCGCCTTGTCGGGACCAAACATACCGACGTCCGGCTCGCGCCGGGATTCGACGTCCACCCACACGCGATTAGCCGTTGAAACGGTGTAGCCGGGCGGGAGCGCGGCGTTGATCGCCGCCTTCACGTAGGTAATCAACGTGTGGTGAACGTCGGGGAACACCATTGGGCGTTCCAACCACGGGTCCATTCCCGGAAACGGTGACGGCATCGCGGTTCCTCCTCACACGTTTGCCTTCAGTGCCTCCACCAAGCCATCGATTTCGGCCTTCGTGCGCTTCTCGGTCACCGCGACCGTGATGCAGTTCGCCAGTGCCGGGTACCACTGGGCCAGCGGCAGCCCCGCGTGGTAACCCGCTGTGCGGAGCTTCGCGAGAAGGCCCTTCGCGTCGCCCGGAACCTGGAGTGCGAACTCTTTCACGAACGGCGTCTTGAACCGCAGCGACACCCCGGGAACCTTCGTCAGTTGTTCCGCGGCGTAGTGCGCCTTGCGGATGCAGAGTTCCGCGGTCTCCTTCAACCCCTGCGGACCGACGGCCGTGAGGTACACCGCAGCGCGGAGGGCGAGGAGTCCCTGGTTCGTGCAGATGTTGCTCGTCGCGTTCGCGCGGGCGATGTGCTGTTCGCGCGGCTGGAGCGTGAGCACCCACGAGCGCTTGCCGTTGCGGTCGGTGGTTTGCCCCACGAGCCGGCCCGGGATCTTGCGCAAGAAGCGCGAATCTTCGTGACACGCGAGGATGCCCAGGTACGGGCCGCCGTACTGGAGCGGCACGCCCAGCCCTTGACCCTCGGCCACCGCGATGTCAGCCCCGTAGTCACCGGGGCGCTTCAGCACGCCGACGGAAACCGGGTCGAAGCTCGCGATGAACAGCGCGCCCACCTTGTGGGCCGCGTCGCCGATGGCCTGCATCTCTTCGAGGTGGCCGAAGAAGTTCGGCGACTGCGCGATCACGCACGCGGTCGCGTCGCTCACCGCGCTCTTCACGTCGTCGGGGTTCAGGAACCCGTCCGGGGTGGGCAGCGTGCGCACGCGGCAGTTCAGGTTCGCGGCGTAGGTTTCGAGCGTCGCCCGGTACTCCGGGTGAACGCTCTCGGCGATCAGCACCTCCGGCCGCTTCGTGATGCCGAGCGCCATGAGGGCCGCTTCGGTCACGCTCGAACCGCCTTCGTAGAGGCTCGCGTTGGCGACCCCCAGCCCGGTCAGTTCGCACATCAGCGTTTGGTATTCAAAGACCGCTTGCAGCGTGCCCTGCGAGGCTTCGGCCTGGTAGGGCGTGTACGCGGTGTAGAACTCGCTGCGCCCCGCGACGGTGTCGACCACGCTCGGGATGAAGTGGTCGTAGGCGCCGCCGCCGAGGAAGCACACCGCGTCGCTCGCGGACTGGTTTTTGCCGAGCAATCGGGAGAGGTGCGATTGCAGTTCCATTTCCGACATCGCGGGCGGGATCGCGAGGTCGCGCTTGAGCCGCAGCTCGGTCGGAATGTTTGCGAACAGGTCTTCGACGGACGAAACCCCGATCTTGGCGAGCATCGCCTTCTGATCTTCCGGGGTGTTCAGGACGTAAGACACCGAACCCTCCTTACGAGTCGGGCAACACCAGGTGCGAACCTCCGAAAGTGCGTTAGTGCCCTTCGGACGCGAGCTGTTGGTCGTACTGCTCGGCGGTGAGCAGGTGGTCGAGCGTGGCGCCGGGGGCGAGTTTGATCTTCACCATCCAGCCGGCACCGAAAGCGTCGTCGTTCACGGGCTTCGGGTCGCCCTTGCGCTTCGTCGCGCCGTCGTCCACGAGCGGCTCGTTCCGCTCGACGACGGTACCGGCGACGGGCGCGTACAGGTCCGAGGTAGACTTGTACGATTCGATGATGCCGAACTTGTCGCCGGCCTTCAGTGCCGCGCCGACCGCGGGCAGTTCCAGGTAGGTCGGCTCGGTGAGCTGCTCGATGGCGAACGCGGTCACGCCGATCGTGACGACGTCGCCGTCTTGCTTGGCCCACTCGTGCGTGGGGGCGTACCGCAGATTCGACGGATTGGACATGGCTTCGCTTCCTCTTGGCGAGCGGGAGCGTGTGCCCCCTGATGAACCGGTAACGGGCGGTGGCGATAACGCAGATTACTTCTTTCGCTTGTAGAACGGCAGCGGCACAACGGTGGCGGGGATCTTGGTCCCGCGCAAATCCACATCGAGAGCGGAACCGACAGACGCGAATTGCGGGTCCACATACGCCATTGCCAGCGATTTATCGAGCCCGGGGCAGAGGCTCCCGCTCGTCACCGTGCCGACCGGCGTACCGTCCGCGTCGGTGAGCACGCACCCTTCGCGTGCGGCGCGCTTGCCCTCGATCTCGAGCCCCACGCGGACCGGCTTTTGGGTGTCCGCGGCCGCCTGCTGAATGGCGTCGCGGCCGATGAAGTCGCCCTTGTCGAGCTTCACGGCCCACGCGAGCCCGGCGTGAATCGGGTCGATCGTTTCGTTCAGTTCGTGGCCGTAGAGCGGCATCGCGGCTTCGAGCCGGAGCGTGTCGCGTGCGCCCAGCCCGCAGGGGACCGCGCCCTTCGCGACGAACTCTTCCCACAACGTGACGCCGAGCGCGTTCGGCACGATCACCTCGAAGCCGTCCTCGCCGGTGTACCCGGTCCGGCTCACCACACACGGCTTGTCCTTGTACCGCGTCGGCATCGCGTAGTAGTACTTGAGCGTCGTCACGTCGTCGGCGAACATCCCCTGAACCAGTTCCACCGACTTCGGCCCCTGCACCGCGATCATTGTGGTGCTGAGCGTCTGGTCCTGGATCTCCACCTCGAAGCCGGCTCGGTGCTGCTCCAGCCACGCCAGGATTTTCTCGCGGTTGCTCGCGTTGATGACGGCCGCGAACCCGTAGGGCCAGCGGTACACGAGGACGT
Organism: Gemmata palustris; assembly: GCF_017939745.1. Lineage (NCBI taxonomy): Bacteria > Pseudomonadati > Planctomycetota > Planctomycetia > Gemmatales > Gemmataceae > Gemmata > Gemmata palustris. The sequence goes on from NZ_JAGKQQ010000001.1 coordinate 8,175,332, forward strand.
CGTCCAGGATGCCGCCGTCGTCCTTACAGACCAGACCGTAGCGCACCTGCCCGTCTTTCATCGTGGTGACGGAATTGGTGAACACCTTCTCCAAAAACGCGAGGGCGCCCGACCCGCCGAAGTTGACGCGGGCCATGTGCGAAATGTCGAACAGGCCGGCTCCCGACCGCACCGCTTTATGCTCCGGCGCGATGCCGGCGTACTGAACCGGCATCTCCCACCCACCGAACGGCACCATGCGGGCCTTGTGATCGGCGTGCCATTGGTACAGTGGGGTGCGGAGGTTCGACATGGAAGTTGACCCCGACAAACGGACGCGGGGCGGCTCCGACGTGGAACCACCCCTACCGAGATTATCGTAGCCCGCTGTGAACTGAATTCCAGACCGCGCGAGGAGCAATCACAATCCTCGAACCCACGAGTTTGTTAATGTGTCTCGTGAGGATTGAGGAGGGACACGCGATGCCACCGCCGGGCTACGAGCCGTTCCTGAAGGCGATCTGCGAGAACCCGGATGACGATACCGTGCGATTAGTGTACGCGGATTGGCTCGATGAGAACGGCGACCCTGAACGCGCGGAATTCATCCGCCTTCAGATCGCATTACACGGCAAGCCAAAGAAATCCGACCCGCAACAGATTCGTGAAGAGGAATTGATTGAGGCAAATGGCAGGGCGTGGTTGAGTGAGTTGCCCGAGTTGCCTCATCTCCGCTGGCCTGGCGACTTTAGTCGTGGCTTCGTTAAAACAGTTTGTGTGGGCGCTGGCAAATGGTTCATAGATCATCGAATTAAATTATTCGCATCTGCACCGGTTCGGCACCTCAGTGTGAGTGAAGCTGGGGAAGGAACGCTTGCGAAAGTTCTCGCGGTTCGGGAAATTGGATGCCTGACGGGGTTGTCATTATGCAGGTGCCGGGTTCCCAGAGACCGGTTCCGTGTTCTGACTCATAGCCCTCGCTTGGCAAACTTGCGCGAACTTGCAATCAGTGATCGCTCATGCGTTGGTCGGTACGTGGATTTAACGGATGAAGAGGCACAAGAGTTCGTTGAAACGCCTTTTTTGCCCGCTCTGGAGGCGATCTACTTTGGTGACTGGATAAGCCCGCGTGCGGAGCACATACTCCGCACGCGCTTCAAGATCGTTTCCAGTCGCACGCGATTCACCAGGACTGCAAGTCGGTTTTGGTACGATCCCACTCCGCCTCTCGGTAACCTGCTTCCGTGAGCCACCAGCCGCGTACCTCGGGTGTCGTACCGGCGAACCCCACGATCAGGTGAACGACGCTCTCGCCGTAGGTGTTGTGCTCGATGTCGCGGCGGCTCGGGATCGGCGCGGACGTCGGGTGCGAGTGGTAGATCGCGAGCAGTTCCAGGTCGCGTTCGCGAATGTGGCGGAACGCGAAGAACATCCCCCGAGCGTTCGTCAGGTAGTCCGTCGGGCTGCGCAACTCGTTTTCGATCGCGAATCGCGTGGTCACGATACCGACGCCATCCCGGATGTGGCCCGCGAGTAGCCCGCAGCACTCGAGGGGAGCGTCTTCGCGGGTGTGCGCGAACACCTCTTCGAGCAGCAAATCCGGGACGGCGAGGGTGGTGAACGGCGGCATGGTGGTGAGGTGAGTGTGCAACGCGGGTCGTGTTTCGTAATCCTATTCATCGCAAACCATTGAGGATCATCATGACCACCGTAGCCGACCTGAAGGGCCAAACGGTCGCGTTCGCCGCGAGCGGCGGGCTCGACTCCTGCACCGTCACCAAGTGGCTCACCGAAAACGGCGTGAAAGTCGTTTGCTTCACTGCCGATATCGCGCAGCCGGACGAGTCCAACTTTGACGAAATCGAAACGCGGATGCGCGCGTGCGGCGCCGCGGATTACGTCGCGATTCCGCTGCACGACATGATCGCGGAGAGCGGGATCGAAGTGATCCAGTTCCAGGCCCGCTACGAGGGAGCGTACTGGAACACGACCGGGATCGGCCGGCACGTGATCGTGGCCGGGATGATTCCCGAAATGAAGAAGCGCGGCGCCACCGTACTGAGCCACGGCGCCACCGGCCGCGGGAACGATCAGGTGCGGTTCCAGTTGTGTACGAACATGCTGGCGCCGGAAGTGACGGTGTACGCGCCGTGGCGCGACCGCGAGTTCCTCAAGAAGTTCCCCGGCCGGTCGGAAATGATCGATTATTGCAACTCCTATAAGTTGCCGATCAAGGCGAGCAAGAACGCTCCCTATTCCACCGATGCGAACCTGCTCGGGCTGACGCACGAGGCCGGGAAACTCGAGCACCTGACCACCGAACCGTGGTTCGTGACGCCGGGGATGGGTGTGTTGCCGAAGGACGCGCCGGACGCCCCGGAGAGCGTCAGCGTGCGGTTCGAGAAGGGCCGCCCGGTCGCGATCAACGGAAAGGCGACGACCGCGTTCCAGGCGATCCAGACCGCGAACGCGCTCGGCGGGAAGCACGCGGTCGGGATCGCGACGCACCTCGTCGAGAACCGCTTCGTCGGGATCAAGAGCCGCGGCGTGTACGAGGCGCCGGGGATGGAACTGCTCGGCTCGGCCTACGCCTTCCTGCTGCAACTCGTGCTCGACCGTCGCGGGCGCGAACTGTTCGACCAGCTCTCGCTGTTCGTCTCGAAGCAGATCTACCAGGGCTACGGCTTCGATCTCGCGACACACATGGCGCGCGGGGCGATCGCACCGATCACGAACCTCGTGACCGGCACGATCAAGTTGAAACTCTACAAGGGGCGCGCCGAGTTCGAGGCGGCCGAGGACGTGCCGCACCAGATGTACTCTGAAGCGAACGCGAGCATGGAAGCGATCGGCTCGTTCGACCACGCGGACAGCGAAGGGTTCCTCCGCGTGTTGCAGGTCAGCGCCCGCGCGCTGGCCGCGAACGGTCAGGTGACCGCCCCCGTGTGGGCGAAGTGCTGATGTGACCGGTCGGTGCCGGTCGGCGGGGCGCGCGTGGGGGCGCGCCCCGCACGTCGTTGGTTCGAGTGCGTAGGGATTTCGGCCGGCTGCCACCGGCTACCCGCCTGGAGCTTCTATGAACCGCGCCCTTTCGTTTCTCGCACTGGTCGTTCTCGCGCCGCTCGCTGCCGCACAGGGCACGAAAGACGACTACGAGCGGGCGAACAGCGTTTCCAAGTGGACCGCCGGAAAAGTGGTCGGTGGGAAGGTTAATCAACCGAACTGGATACCCGACGGCGAGAAGTTCTGGTACCAGAACAATCTGTCCGGTGGGAAGAAAGAGTTCGTGCTCGTCGATGTAGTGAAGGGAACGCGCGAGATCGTTGCCGAAGACAAGTTGCCGAAGGACGCGAAGCCGGTGGTCCCGCCGAAGAAGCGGTTCTCGGATGAGTCCGCAGAGGATGATGAGACGTTCGTTCTCGCGGCGCAACCCCGGCGCGGGAGCGAATCACCGGACGGGAAGTGGGGCGCATTCATCAAGGAAAACAACGTCTGGCTGCGCGACACTAAGTCAAAGGAAGAGGTGCAACTCAGCAAGGACGGCAAGGCCGATGACTCTTACGGCCGCACGTACTGGGCGCCGGACTCGAAGAAGCTCGTCGCGCTCAAGACGAAGGCCGGCGGGGACCGCAAGGTGACGCTCGTCGAGTCGTCGCCGCGCGACCGCCTCCAGCCGGTCACGTCCACCTACGACTACCTCAAACCGGGCGACCCGATCCCGCTGCCGAAGCCGCACCTGTTCGACGTCGAGAACAAGAAGGAAGTGACCGTTTCGGACGAGCTGTTCCCGAACCCGTGGGCGGTGGGCAACGAGCACTGGAGCAAGGACTCGAAGCACTTCTACTTCACGTACAACCAGCGCGGCCACACGGTCATGCGGTTGCTCGACATCGACACCGAAACCGGCAAGGTGACCAGCGTCGTCAACGAAGAGTGCAAAACGTTCTTCGACTACGCCAACAAGCTCTACGTGAACTACCTCGACGACACCAATGAAGTGGTCTGGATGAGCGAGCGCGACGGTTGGAACCACCTGTACCTCGTCGACCTCGCCACCGGTAAAGCGAAGAACATCACGAAGGGCGAGTGGGTGGTGCGCGGTGTCGACCGCGTGGACGCGAAGACCCGCGAAGTCTGGTTCCGGGCGCTGGGCATCCACGAGGGCCAAGACCCGTACCACGTTCACTACGCCCGCATCAAACTCGACGGCACGGACCTCACCAAACTCACCGACGGCGACGGCACGCACACCATCGAATACGCCCCGGACCGCAAACACTTCATCGACACGTACTCGCGCGTCGATTTGCCTTCGGTCGTCGAACTGCGGAGCGCGGCCGACGGCAAGAAGGTACTGGACCTGGAGAAAGCCGACGCGACCGCGCTGCTCAAGACCGGGTGGAGCTACCCCGAGCGCTTCGTGGCGAAGGCGCGGGACGGGAAGACCGACATTCACGGCTACATCGTCCGGCCCTCGAACTTCGACCCGAAGAAGACGTACCGCGTCATCGAGTACATCTACGCGGGGCCGCACGACCACCACGTCCGCAAGGGCTTCACGCCCGCGCCCTACGAACAGCGGATGGCCGAACTCGGGTTCATCGTCGTGAAGATTGATGGCATGGGCACCAACTGGCGCTCGAAGGCGTTCCACGACGTGTGCTGGAAGAACCTGGGTGACAGCGGGTTCCCGGACCGCATCCTGTGGATCAAGGCCGCGGCCGAGAAGTACAAGGAAATGGACATCGCGAAGGGCGTCGGGATCTTCGGCGGCTCCGCGGGCGGTCAGAGCAGTACCCGGGCGGTGCTCGCGTTCGGCGACTTCTACACCGCCGCGGTGAGCGACTGCGGGTGCCACGACAACCGGATGGACAAGATCTGGTGGAACGAGCTGTGGATGTCCTGGCCGGTCGGCCCGCACTACGCCGAGCAGTCGAACGTGACCCAGGCGCACAAGCTGAAGGGCAAACTGATGCTCGTCGTCGGCGAGCTCGACCGCAACGTCGACCCGGCGAGCACGATGCAGGTGGCGAACGCGCTGATCCGGGCGGACAAGGATTTCGAGCTGCTGGTGGTGCCGGGCGGCGGGCACGGGATCGCGGAAGCGCCCTACGGCAACCGGCGTCGGATGGACTTCTTCGTGCGGAACATGCTCGGCGTCGAACCTCGGAGTAAGTAAGCGAAGGGGCCGCACGATGGTTGGGGTATTGACGAGCGGCCGGTGTAAGCCAGCCGGTGAGATCGAGATCGAGCGAAGAGTTTTGACAGGATTAACGGGATCGACAGGATTCAAAAAGCAATTTGGATCACGATCTCATCGAGCTGATCTAAGTCAACGGTTGCTCCTACACCAGCCGGCTGACACCGGCCGTTCGCCTGCCCCCAGCGCTCGCCTCAAATCACCGGCCGGCTGACACCGGCCGTTCGCCTCTGTCCTCATTGATCGCTACTGTTCCCAGAGCTGTAGCACGGTCTGTTCTGAATTCTGTTAATCCTTAGGTGTTACGCAGTCCGCATGTTTGGGAAGCAAATATGAGGTCGCGTGAGGTAGCTGCGGACCGCGTCTCGAATGATGGCGGTCTTGGCTTCCACCCAACTGACGCCACGGGCGAAGCAGTGGGCCTCGAACCGGAGGAACGCGCGCAGGGCCAACCCGATGTGGTTCCGCTGCGCGCGGGCCGTTCGGCACTGGCACCGCTCGATCCCGGTGCATTGTTTGATCCCTCGGTGGTAGTTCTCGATGGCCCAGGAGAAGTCCGCGAGCTGCAACCGCGCCAAGTCCGTCATCGCCAAATCGTTGGTGGCCCAGTACGCGGTGCCACCGTTTGGGATGGCGATCCCGAATACCTTCACCAACCCGAACCCCGGCAGCCACACCTCCGTGCCCGTGGCTGCAATGGCCGTGTCCGCCAGGGCTCGCGTGCCCCGACGGTCGAGGTTTACCAGCCGGTTCGACTTGAGCCGGGTGAGCCACGTCCACCCGCAGTCGCGTATCAATTTGAGGTTGTCCAAACTACTGTACCAGCCGTCGAATACGACGCACCGGGGCTTGAACCGGCGCGCGTAGGCGGTCCGGATCATGTCCCCGAAGTGGTCGTTCTTGGTGCGCCCGTCGCCCGTGTCGTACACCCGGTAATCGCACGGGATATGGCGATCCCCGTCGGTCCACAGCAAGGACACCAAGTTGATCCCCTGGACGACCGCGTGGTGCTTGCCGGACCAGTGCCGGGTCACCAGTTCGATGGCCTTGGCGTAAGGCTTGTCGAGGGTCGAGTCATCTATGACAAGGACACCGCCGGCGCGCCGGACTTGGGTTGCGGCTTCGGCCCAAAGGGTGCTCGGGTCCGGCTCCAATCGGGTCAGCAGGCGAGTGAAGGCGTCGTGGGCCGGCGGGTCCGGGACCGCCGGCTGCACCCGCGCGGCTTCCGCCCCCGAGCACGCCTTCGGGGTCGCGATCAGGAACTCGATGTAGTCGCGCGGGAACACCTTGGGTACGCTCATGGGCCGATCGTAGTACCACACCGGCACCCGCGCAAGCCCCAAAAACGCCGCACTGCGTAACACCTAAATCCTGTCAAAATTCTTCTTGCTCTTATACCGGCCGTTCGCCATGTTTTGGGACCTCTTCACATCGCGTTCGATCGTGTGCGTCGAGCCTGTGAGCGTCGTGCGCGCGGAGCCGCGCCCGCTCGCGATCATGCCCGGATCGTTTAACCCGCTGCACCACGGGCACACCGGGCTGGCCGCGGTCGCGTCCGCGCGCCTCGGCGTGGAGGTGCATTTCGAGTTGTCGATCAGTAATGCGGACAAGCCCGAGTTGCCGCGTGAGGAAGTGGAGCGCCGGGTGTCGCAGTTCGCGGGCGTCGCGCCGGTGTGGGTCACGCGCGCGGCGGCGTTCGAGAAGAAGGCCGATCTCTTTCCCGGGGCCGCGTTCGTGTTGGGCTGGGACACCGCGATTCGCGTAATCGATCCGAAGTATTACGGTGGGGAACCCGGGCGCGATGCCGCGCTACGCAAGTTGCTGGTGCGCGGGTGCCGGCTCGTGATCGGCGGCCGGGTAGATGCCGCGGGCACGTTCCGCGTGTGGGACGAAGGAGGATTGCTCGCGGAGTTCGCGGACCTGTTCGTACCGCTGACCGAGGCTGATTTCCGGGTCGATGTGTCGAGTACCGAACTGCGCCGGAAATGAGAACGGCCGCCCGTTTTGGGGCGGCCGTCGCGTTCGTTCTTCAAATCACTTACCAAGTTTGACGGGCAGGATGAGATCTTTCGCGGGGCGCTTCAGGTTTTCTTTCAACTGGTACCAGCCGAATTTGACGAACGCGGCCGACCGCTTTTCCTCGGACGTGAAGGCGTACTGGCCGAACCCGGCCGGCGTCGGGGTGAAGTTCTGGTGCGGCTGGGTCTCGAACCCGTAGTCCTTCATGTTCTGGCCCGCCTGGGTGATTAAGAACGCGAAGGCCACGTCGCGCAGCGTGACCGTGTGCGTGTCCGCGACGCCGCCGTTGAGGTTCCGCTGGAACCAGACCTGCGTGACCATCGCGTCGCTGCCCACGGCGGTTAATTTGTCGGGGTTCTCGCCCTTCTTGAACGCGCCCGGGTAGTCCCCCACCCGCACCTCGTTCTTCATGATCGCCTTGAGGAACGCGCCCTCTTCTTTGGGGCGCTGTTGGATCAAGTAAATGAGCGCCTGGCCCTTGGCGTACCCGGGCACGGTGTCGATCAGCACGATGCGCCGGAGCAGTGGCATCGATTCCGGGAACTGCTTCAGGTTGCCGTTGCTGAGCAAGTAGACGAGCTGGGCCAGGTCCGCGGGGTCGTCGCGGCTGCCGAGCCACCGACCCACAATGGTCTTGTACACTTCGGCGTGCGGCCCGGTGCCATTGAGCGCGGTCATCGAGGCGCTGCTCTGCTGGAGCAGTGTGACCCCGCTCACCTGGTTCCACTGGATCGTGGTGCGCGGGATGAACTCGTAGGGGATCACGGACTCGGCGAACAGCACCGCGGCGAGGTCCGCCAGGCTCGGTTGCTTCGGCGGAGTGGGGCGGCTGCCGCCGACGAACTGGCGCTGGATCATGTCGCTGAACAAGGTGTTGCGGCGGTCGGAAACCGCGCGCCCGCCCTCGGCGTTGCCCCGGTCCATCGCGGCGAACATGTCCAGGTTGTACGGCGATTTGAGGATCTCGACGAAAAGTTCGCGGGCCTTCGGGCTAGTGCCCAGGCCCTTGCGGTACGTCTTCAAGCCGGGCAGGTCGTGGTCGAACTTCCCGTCCTTGTCTTCGAGGAACGTGTCAATCCGGGCCTTCAAGTCGTCGGACTCGGCCTTCGGTAGCAGCCGGGTCGCACGGGCGCGAATTTCCGGGTCCGCCTCGGTGGTCACGCCTTCGACGAGGGCTTGTTTGGCGAACCGGCCCATCTTGGCGAGTTCGCCCTGCGCGTCTTCGCGGTCGCGGTAGTTCTCGCTCCCCATCCGGCGGACGAGTTCGCGTGCTTTGGACACTTCTTGCGGTGGGATCTCGAGGGTCTTCGGGTCCGGGGAGGCGCCGAGCGCCGGGACCGACGCGAACACCCCGCACACCAACAGCATCACTCGGAGCCGACTCATGTGTTGCCCTCAACGCACTTTCTGGCCGCCCGCGCGTTCCAAGTCACTGTTAAGAATGACGCATCAGGGGTGCTGCGCCAACCACAATTCGGCGCGCGCGCTATCCCTTATTAGTTCAGACGCGGACCCCCGGCTCACGGATTCTTCTCGCGCCACGTCTTCCACTTCTCGGCCGCGTCTTTCCGCTTGTCTTCGGGGATGCTGAACCGGGTGTAACTGATCGACGTCGTCGCGCTCCCCTTGAGGCGGTCCTCGATGCCGTAGTCCTCGACCTTCTGCCCCGTGATGAGCACCGCGGCGGCCAGCGCCATGTCGCCCACCGTGATCGTCGTGCGGACCAAATTTCCGCCGACGTTGGTGGTGATTGTTGTGACGACCGCCGCGTCGCCGATGAACTTCTCGATCGCCGGGAGGTGCTCTTTGGACTGCAACCGGACGAGGGCGGCGAACGCCTGCCCGCGGTAAACCGCCGGGGCGCCCGCGGCGCCGAGCAGGCGCACGGCCATCCGCCCCACGGCGTCGTTGTTCTGAGTGTTGGTCGCGAGGTTGAGTGCCGAATACATCTCGTAGGGATCGGTGCGCGAGTCGAACCAGGCGATCAGCACCGTCCTCAGTGCGTTCGAGCGGTCGTCGGTGCCCCGGGCGGCTTGTGCGATGCCCGAGGAGGTCAGCACGCTCGTGAAGAGGCTGTTCCGGGCACCTTTAAACGGAACTTGCGAGTCCGCGAACATGACGACCGCGACTTCCATCACGCTCGGGTTCCGCGGGGCGACGCCCCCGACGCGGGGGTACTTCGCGTAGTACAGGTCCTGCTTCATGGCCGCGATTTCCGTGCCGAGATCGCTCGCGCCGGACCCGAGGGCCGTGAGCAACTTGCGCCCGCCGGGGGCATTGAGGAACTCGACGAACAGTTCGCGCGCGGCCCGGTCGGTGGTGGTCCCGGGCCGGGTGGCCCAGGTCCAACCGAACATCGACCACTCGCCCCGCGCGACCGCGCGCAACTTGTTCCAGCCGGGGAGGTCGTGCTCGTACTTGCCGTCCGTGTCGGCCAGGAACGTATCGAGCCGGGCCTTCATTTCGAGGACGTTGGCCCGCGGGAGCAGCGAACGGGACCGGGAGCGGATTTCGGGGTCCGGGTCGCTGCTCGCGCCGTCCTGCAGCGCGGTGCGGGCCGTGCGGCCCATTGCGACCAGGGTGCGCTCCGCGTCCTCGCGATCGAAGAAGGTTTCGCTCCCGAGCTTCTGGACGAGTTCGCGGGCTTTCGACAGTTCTTCTTGGGGCACCGTCAGCGACTTCGGATCGGGCGACGGCGGGACCGCCGTCGCGGGGCCGACGAGAGCGAGTACAGCGGCAAGGGTAGGAACGGCACGCAGCATGAACGTCCCTCGGCAGCTTAATTGGAGAGGCGAAACTAAAAAGGCGGCGGGATCGGCCGGAGGGGGACGCGCGGTGAGGGCGCGATGAGAGCCCCGGCAGACTCGAAATTATATCGGACGAACAGCCGCCTGTCGATTAGTCGCCGATTTTCTGAGATCGTATCGGCCGACGCGCCCCGTTTTGATACTCCGTGACTTCGGAGGTTCCAATGCCCGATGCCGATCCGCTCGCGCTCGTCGAAACCGCGCTCCGCGACCTGGCGGTGGCCTACCCTGGGGCCACGGAAGACTTTCCGTGGGGGCACCGGGCGATCAAGGTGAAGGCGAAAATCTTCCTGATCCTGGCCCTGAATGAAGGCAAGTTGTCGGTCACGATGAAACTGCCCGATTCGGGCCGGTACGCGCTGACGCAGCGGTACGCGCGGCCGACCGGCTACGGATTGGGCAAGAGCGGCTGGGTGACATGTACGTTCCACCCCACGGACGAACCGCCGATGGACCTGCTCGAAGAGTGGGTCGATGAGAGCTACCGCACGATCGCGCCGAAGAAGCTCGTTCTCGCGCTGAACGCCCGGCTCGGGGGCGCGGAGCCGCCGCTAGCGCCGCCCGCGTCGCCCCCACCACCGCCACCGGTTGCGAAGAAATCAGCGCCTGCCGCCAAGAAGCCGAAGGCCGCTCGCAAACCCGCGAAGCCGCGGAAGAAGACGTGAACCGCTTGCGATTCTGCTTTCCGGCCCCGTGGGGCATTGGATAATAGTCCAAAGCAACCCTGGGTTCTGGAGCCGGCGAGGTCGAATGGGCCGAATCGTATTTGTGTGATCGCGCCACACACACCCGATCCCAGGTTTCGGTCAGGGGCATTATCCGCCGCCCCGTTGGGGCGAAGAAACACCCGAGGAGCCGGTCATGGCGTTCGATCCCGTCAAGTTGGCCGAAGACACCGAAGCGTTCTGCCAGGAAGTGCGCCCGGCCGAGGAACTGGCTTACGCGGAGCGGAAGTTCAACGATCAGGTGGTGCCGCTCGCGAAGAAGTACAACCTGCTCGGCATGAACGTCCACCCCGAGTACGGCGGGCGTGGTGCTGACGCGGTGAACTACTTCAAGGCCCTCGCACGCATCGGGCGCGAGGGGACCACCGTCCGCACGTTCTTCTCGGGGCACCTCAGCATCGGGGCGTACCCGATCCAGACGTGGGGCAGCGAGCAACTCAAGCAGAAGTACCTCCCCGCGGCGTCGCGCGGAGACAAGGTGCTCGCGTTCGGGCTCACCGAACCGGACGCGGGGAGCAACCCCCGCGAAATGACCACCACCTTCGTCAAGAAGGGCGACGGCTACGTTCTCAACGGCGTGAAGTACCTCATCTCGAACGGCGGGATCGCGCACGCGGTCATCGCGTTCGGGTACCCGGAGGGGAAGGTCGGGACGGGGCGCATTTCGGCGTTCGTCGTAGACACGAGCGCGAAGGGTTTCGAGGCCGAGAGCTTTGCCGCGAACGCGAAAATGGGGATGCCCACGTCCAACACCGCGATGTTCGAGATGCACGACGTCGTCGTGCCGGCCGAAAACCTGTTGGGTGCCGAAGGGGACGGGTTCCGGGTCGCGATGGGCACACTCGTGAGCGGTCGGCTCAGCGTGGCTGCGGGCTGTTTGGGCGTGATCGAGGACTGTCTCGCGGAAGTGATCGAGTACTCGAAGATGCGGAAGCAGCACGGCAAGGAGATCGCGCGCCACCAACTCGTGCAGGACCACATCGCGCACATTGAAATGGACCGCGTCGCGAGCGAGTCGATGGTGCTCCGCGCGGCCGCGATGAAGGACCAGTCCGCGGCGGCCCCGGGGGACAAGGATTTGCTGCGTCAGGCGGACTTGCTCGCGGCCCAGGCAAAGTTCTTTGCAACGAACGCCGCGTGGGACGCGGCCGACCGCGCGGTCCAGGTGTTCGGCGGGCGCGGGTGGAGCACGCTCTACCGCCCCGGTCGGCACCTCACGGACGTTCGCGTGTGCCGCATTTATGAGGGCACCGACGAAATCCTGAAGCTGAAGATCGCAGCCGCGGTACTGGGCAAAGAGTGGGAAGCGTTTAAGTAGCAGAGGGCTCGGGCGAGCGGAATGTGTGGCCCATGCTTTCATGAAGTGTGGTCCGCTCGCTCCGCTCGCTCCGCGAGCGGTTAACGGGTAGCCGGAACCCGTCGCCCGTGGAGATCGCTTTTAGTGTGGTCCGCTCGCTCCGCGAGCGGAGTCGGGCGGACGTGGTGCCCCAATTAGGGCAACTGCGGGTTCCAGTTCGGTGAATGCTCCCTCGGTAACTCCCGGGTACATGACCCACCGGAATCAGAGGTGTGACGATGACCGAGTCACAGCACCTGGAATTGGTCGATACGGCCGGGACCGCCATCTCTGCCGTGGTGGTCGTCTCGGAGCGGGAGGATGAGTTCGACGTGCGAATCCAGTGGTTGGGGCGGGAGGTGTCTGCGTCCGGGGGGCGACGCCTTCGCGGCCCTGTGCGCGGCTCGGGAACAGCTGTCGGCTTTCGGGCTGACGCCGAAATGCTACGGGGCGTGCCGCAACTTGGTGGTATCGGGGATGGCGTCCGAGATGGGTGGCGGGTTGGCCGGGTATCTGGTCCGGCTCGGCCAGCAGGCTCACATGTCGGACCTGGTCGAAATCTTCGACACCGGGCCAGATATGGACCTGGTGTCCGTGCCCGAGCAGCAGGAATTCAGGCTGGCGTGGTTTCGCTCGATCGGGTTGCCCGGCTAGGGAGTGCTCCCGGAACGGGACTGGACTCAGTAACCGCTCGCGGAGCGAGCGGACCACACTTCATGCAAGACCACGGAACCGCGGTTCCGCTTCTTTGTGGTTGCGGCTCGTTAATGCGCCGAACGAAAGTGATTAGTGACTGTGAGCCAGTGACTTGCCGGTGATTTGTTCCATGATCCAGCGGTTCGCGTCGCCGAGCATTTCGGGCGGGGCGCGGTGCGACGTCGCGTAGCGGTTCACGCGAACAGTCGAGCCGGAGCGCGTGAGTTGCGCGGCCGCGCGCCGGGCCTCGGCGACCGGCACCACCGGGTTCGCGGTGCCGTGCCCGATCAGCACGCGGAGCGTGTTCGCGGCCAAGCGGCCCTTCGGCAGCCGGCCGTTCAGTGCGACGACGCCGGCCACACGGGTGCCCATCGACAGGCCCAGGCGGTACGCGGCGGTGGCCCCCTCGCCGGTGCCGACGAGGAACACGCGGTCGGCGTGAACGCTGAACTGGTTCATCACGTAAGCGAGCGCGGCCCTCGTTCCCGGGTCCGCTTTCCCCTCGGTCCAGCCGAACGCCGGTCGGCCGTCCGCGCGGCAACCGAGCTTGACCGGCCCGCGGAGACACAACACGATGTAGTTGCGCCGACTCAGTTGGGGTACGAGCCGGACCGAGTGCTCTTCGCACTCGCCCTCGGCGTGGAACAGCACCACGAGCGGGTACGCGTACTTCGGCTGGTAGTCGGTCGGTAAATACACGCGAACCGGGCGATCCGTCGCCGGCGCCAAAACGGCCGAGCGGAACCCTTCGGTCGGGTGCTCGACGGTGCGGTGAGGTTTGGTAGCCGGCATGGTCAATCCAATGATCCGGTTAGGTGATCCCGGCGGGCTTGGGACCGCCCGGGAGCCGAACACACCGCGGGTCCGAATTCGTTGGACCCGCGAGTCGATTCGCGACAACTCTACGTTGGGTGCGGAGCACATTCAAGCGACCCTCGCAGCCGAGTTGAATCAAAATGGCGAGTTTCTCAGGTTCGCCGCGCGGTTGCTCCGGCTGCGCTATATGCAGTGGAATAGGGAATCTGGGTCGGGTCAACAGGCGGGTCAATGTAAGAAAGAAAATCCGCCCCAAACGATCCCGCGCAGCGCGGCGCATTCGCGCCACTCGCGCAGTACGGCGCATTCGCGCAGCGCGTCATAAACGTGCGCGTCCCGGGATCAACGAGTGCCCGGACCCGGGTTCGGATCACTTCCGTTTCTCGCATTCTTGAACCCCGTTGCCCTCAAACTTTTCCCAGCAGCCCCTTCTCTTCCAAATACTTCAGCACGAGCGCGACGCCCTGTTCCACTGTTTGCGCGGTCGCGTCGAAGGTGAGTTCCGGCTCCACCGGCGGTTCGTAGGGGTCATCGATGCCCGTGAACCCCGCGCTCTTCCCGGTCCCGACCGTGGCACGGGCCTGCTTGTACAGCCCCTTCGGGTCGCGCTGTTCGCAGGTCTCGATCGGGGTGTTCACGTACACCTCGATGAACGGGATGGCCCCGGTCTTGTTCTGCTCGTGGGCCTTGCGTGCCGCGTCGCGGTCCTTGCGGTACGGGCTGATGAAGCTCGTGAGCGCGAACAGCCCCGCGTCCGCGAACAGCTTCGCGACTTCCCCGATGCGGCGGACGTTTTCCTCGCGATCGGCGGCAGAGAATCCCAAGCCGAACCGCTGCGCCTGCTCCTCACCGTACCCGCGGGTGTCGGCCAGAATTTTCGGCCCGGCGTTCAACCCGAGCCGAACGTTGTCCCCGTCCAGGGCGTAGGCCGCGTGCCCGCGCTGGATGAGCACCTGTTCGAGCGCCATCGCCAGCGTGGACTTGCCCGAACCCGATAGCCCCGTGAACCATAGAGTCGCTCCGGTTTGTTTCAGGAGCTTCGATCGTTCCTCACGCGCGACCGTACCGGTGTGAAAGAAAATGTTGGACATCGTGTTCCGGTCTCAGCGCTCAGTTTTCAGCTTTCAGTTGTGAGCATTCGTAGCCCACCATTCGTTACAAGTTACGGAGTCGGAAAGGCGGAGTCAGCGCGAGTGCCGTGAACCGAAACCGCGAAAGAATTCGTCACGGCCCCGCGACCCGGAATTCGGCGGGCTGACTCTTCACCGTTCGGCGCCCCGTCGCGTCGCTGATCTGCACGGTGATGGTGTACACGCCCGGCGCGGTCGGGGCCGCGAACCCGTAGAGCACGTAGAAGTCGGACAGCGGCGACCGGGTGACGAGATCCTTGTCGAACCGCACCAGCGGCACGCGGTGGCCGCCCGAGTCGAACTGCGAGACGATGTTCTCGTTCGCGTCCCGGATCTCGACCGCGGCGCGGGCGTGCGCGCGGAACCCGTCGCCGGTGATTTGGTAGCTCAGATTCCGCAACTCGAGATACAAGTTGACCCGTTCGTTGGGCCTGTACGTTTCGGCTGGCGGGCGCACCACGAACCGGCCGAACCCGTCCACCTTACTGCACAACGCGAACTTTTCGATTTTGAGCGCGGCCCGTGGTTCGAGGCGGGCAACCGCCCCCCGCAGTTGGTCCGCGAGGGCCGCTGTTGTGGCCTGATCGTTCATCAGATCCGCACTCGCACCGCGCATGAGGATCGGCAGCACCGCGAGCACGAAGTCCTGATTGTTTTTGTCCATCTTGCGAATGATTTCGATCGCCTGATCGGGCCGGTTCTCGGTATAAGCTCGCACGGCGGCCAGTAACGGCGCTTCAGGCGGTGCGGTCAGTGGTGGGAACGCGGCCTGGATCGCCCCGGGGTCGCCGCTGGTGGGCAACACGCTGCCCGGCGGGTTCGCGGGCGGCGCCGGGGGGGGCTTCATGGTCGTAGCGTTAGCGCTCGGCCCGTGGGACTTGGATACGACCGAGCCCGGAACTTTCGGCAGAATCGCGAAGTCTTTTCGCGGGGCCGCGGTCCCGTTCGATTCGACTTCACTTGTGGTTTTCGCGGTGGTTCTAGTGGCCGGTTCGGGTGCGGAATTGGGTGTACTCGGCGTGCTCGTGACGTGTAAGCACGCCGGGAGAGAGATCGCGTACAACGCGACGAGCATAAAAAACGGCCGACGACCGGGCATCCGTGACCCTCGAACCAGCCCGCGCGGGTAACGCGGGTCGGTTCTCATAACGTTGCCGCCCCTCGGCGCCAAGAGATCTCGCGCCGGTCGCGCAACCAGAAGGCGCGTCGCTACTTGACGGGCCGGCCGATCAGGTATAGCCCGCACGCGGTGCTGATGACCGGGTAGCTCTTGTCGATGCCCAGCTCGCTCGGCTTCCACGACCCGTCCGGTTGTTGCTCTTTCAGCAATTTCTCGGTTCCCTCGCGGTACCAAGCCTTCGTCAATTTGCCCGACTTGAACTCGGTCGCGCCGAGCGCCCGACCGAGTTCGGCGGTGGTCATCCACGAACAGGCCGCGCTCTTTCCGTCGCCGAACTTGCCCAACTTGTCACCGAGCAGAGCGGCCATGCCCTTCTCGAACGCCGCGTCCGGTTCCTTCGCCTGTTTGTCGTATTTCACGGCGACCGCCAAACTCAATAGCGCCGCCACTGTCATGCTGTGGCTCGGGCCGTCACCGCCGGCGTTGTGGTACACCCAACCGCCGTCCCTGTGCTGTGTGTCCGCGTAGAGGTCGCGGATCTTGCGCCAGATGCCCGCATCGACTTTCGCGCCGGCTTGCGCCGCGGCGTGCATGCCCATCACTGCGAAGTGCGTGTTGGAGTTGTCCGCGATCTCGTTACCCGGGTAGCTCCAACCGACCAATTTGCCCTGCCGTATGATCGCCTTCTCGAGCAACCAGTCGGCGCCCGCCTGGATCTCCTTCGCGTACTTCTTCGCGTCCGCCCGCGCGAGGACTTGGGTCCGCAGGCTCACGACATAAGTCTTGTTCGGCTTGAGCGCGAGCAGGTAATCGATTGCTTTTACAACGGCCGGGTCTTTCGTGGAGGCACCCGCTTCGAGCAGGCCGAGTACCGCGAGTGAGGTGGTTCCGCCGTCCATATCAACGAGCGACTTGATAACCACCCCGTCCCAACTGCCGTCGGGTTGCTGCGAGTCCTTCAGAAACTTGATCGCTTTTGCGCGGGCCGGGGCGACCTTGGTCTCGAACTCTGCGTCCGCTTTCTTGTCGAGCGGAACCGGGGCCGCAATTGCCATTGCCAGAGACGTCACGAGCGCCGTCATGCCGGTTCCTCCTCTAATTTTAATTTAAGACATGGCCCATTGTTTCCCGTTGCGCGCGGAGACACAATGGCCACTCCTCCCCATTTCGTTTGACTCGCATCAATATTGGATCGGAGTGGTCTCATGGCATCGCGCGCCCCGTCTGCCCGCGCCTTGTTGCCCGCCGTAATCGGCGGGTTGTGTTTCATTCTGTTGAAGACCGACGCCGGGTCTTCCGCCCCGGTCGAGCCCGTTTCGCCGGGTTCCGTGGTGCGCTCCGGCCGCTTGGAAGAAGCGCCGGCGCCGCGCATGGCCCCGGCCGACGCGGACCGCGCGCTCATCGCGGAGGTCAAAGAGCGGTCCGAGATCATGAAGAACTTGCAATACCTTTCCGACCAGATCGGCGGCCGGCTCACCGGGTCCGCGAGCCTGGAAAAAGCGAACAAGTGGACCGCGGAGAAGATGAAGGAGTACGGCCTGGAAAACGTGCGCCTGGAGCCGTGGGAGATCCCCTACGGCTGGCAGCGCGGGAAGGCCGAAATGAAGCTCGTCGAACCCGATACCGGGCGCACGCTGATGATCGCGTCCTACGGGTGGGTGCCCGGCACGAAGGGGAAGGTGACCGGTGACGTGGTGATCCTCAAGGCCCGCAATAAGGCCGATCTCCAGGCGTACAAGGGCAAGCTGAAGAACGCGGTAATCATGTTCTCGCCCCCCGCGAACGTGAAGCCGATCACCGACACCAGTTACGGCCCGGGCGCCCCGCGGAAAGAGCCGTCCAAGGACGAACCCAAGAAGGACGCACCGAAGAAGGACGAGCCGAAGAAAGAGGAACTCAAGAAGGAAGATCCGAAGAAGGATTCGGCTCCGAACAGCGAGGACATCGGCGCCGGGTCGTGGATTCGCGACGAGCAACAGCCCGGCTTCGGGTTCGCGGGCGAGATGCGCGCGTTCGCGAAGGAAGAGGGCGCCGCGTGCGAGATCACCGATTCGGCCAAGCCGCACGGGTTGCTCGTCACCACCGGCGGGTGGCGCGGGGACCGCGCCGCGGCCGAGAGCGGAATGGCCCGCGTGTTCATGGCCCACGAGCACTACGCCCTCCTGTACCGGCTCGCGTCCCGCGAGAAGGAAACGACGCGCGTCGAGGTCGAGATCGAGAACAAGTTCATCCCCGGCCCGATCGTCGTTTACAACACGATCGGCGAGGTCCGCGGGACCGAGAAGCCGGACGAATTCGTGGTCGTCGGCGCCCACCTCGACTCGTGGGAACTGGGCAGCGGTACCACCGACAACGGCACCGGGAGTTGCGTAGTTCTCGAAACGGCCCGCACGGTCGCGAAGCTCGCCAAGTCCGGTCAGCCCCCGAAGCGCACGATCCGGTTCTGCCTGTTCACCGGCGAGGAGCAGGGTCTGTACGGCTCGAAGAAGTACGTCGAGAAGCACAAGGCGGACATGCCGAAGCACTCGGTCGCACTGGTCCACGACACCGGCACCGGTAAGGTGCTCGGGTTCGGTACCCAGGGGCGCAAGAACATCCTTCCGATTTTGGAACCGCAACTCGACGCACTGAAGGCGATCGACGGGTGGAAGGGGCTGGACACCGCCGGCATGGGCGGAACCGACCACCTGCCGTTCGAGAGCGCCGGCGTGCCCGGGTTCGCGTGCAAGCAGGATATGGACGAGTACCGGTTCACGCACCACACGCAGTCGGACACGTTCGACAAGGCGAAGGAGTCGAACTTGATCCAGGGGGCGCAGGTGATGGCCGTGACCGCGGTCCGTGTCGCGAACCTGCCGGAACTGCTCCCGCGCAAGTAACCGCGTGCGAACCAAGGTCAACAAAAGAACCCGCGGGCGCTTCCGGTGCCCGCGGGTTCGTCATTTCAGAGTGTGATGATTCACATCGAGTTCGGCGTCGGGAGCAGGTCTTCACCACCAACGGGTGAGGTGGAGGGCACATTCGGGGACGGCGGCAGGTCTTGTTGGCCCGGGACCGTGTTCGGCGGCACATTTGAGGGCGGAATTCGGTCCGGGTTCCCGATCGGCGCCGGGCTCCCTGCCGGAACCGAGAGCGGAGGAGTGTTCGAGGACGGGATCAGATCCGGGCTCCCTGCGGGTACCGGTTGGGGGCGAGTCAAAGACGGCGCTCCCGCCGGGGTGGGCTCGATGTCCGGGCTCGGTGTTAACGGGCGTGCGGGGCGGGCCGGTTGGCGCGACGGTGTCGGCGGGAAGGTCGTTCCGGGGCGGACCACCGGGGGAGGGAAACCCTCGGCGGGAGCATACGTGGTTGCCCCGCTGCCCGACATCGGGTAGTAACCAGCCGGTGCCGGGAGCACGATCAGCAGCGTGTCCTGCTTAAAGAGCGCCAGTTCGCGCGGGTTCGGGAGCTTCCCGTCGTTGGTGATGAGTGCGTGAACGTCGTTCTTGAGAGTTTCTTTCCACACTTTCTGTGCGAGCCGGTTGCCCTTCATGTCGAACACGGCGATGTCGGCCGGGTCATGGGATTTGGCATGCACACCGGATTTGTGCTGGAAGACCGTCACGTACCCCCCGTTGTCGTTCCTTTCGGCGACTGCGGCCATTGAGGATACGCGCTGGCGCACGATCAGCTTGCCCTCTTCGATGCGCACGACCGCTTGCGTCGGGAACGTGGCGTAGGGAACGTCGTCGTCCTCAACGCCCTTCGCCGCGATCTTCTTCGGCGCGGTCTTCGGCGGGGCGACGTCCGCTTCCCGGTCGTCGGGTACGAGTGCGGCCAGGGGATCTTGGTCTTGCACGGGAACGCGGAGTTGTTGGGCCAGCGCGCCTCCGACGCCGATCAGCCCGCAGGCCAGCAGGCCGATTCCGAACGCCTGTCGTAAACGAGTTGCGAGCATGGTCTTCAGCACTCCGTCGGTGAGGGAAGAAACGGCCGGGGAAACTCCCGCTGGGACGATCCCACCGGGAACGAATCGCGCGGCCGCGTAAACGGTTGTGTTGGTCAAGGTGTGCGGTACAACGGTCGCGAGTGAATCGCGCCCCACTACCGCGCTAATCGCAGTTACGGACGCCGTCACGCCGCGCCGCGCGAGCCGGTCGCCCAGCACCTTTCGCGCATGGGCCAGCCGGCTCGAGAGCGTTCCTTCGGGAATGCCCAGTTGCGCGGCCGCGGTGTGGCGGGGAAGGCCCTCGAGGTCGCACAGCACGACGGCCGTGCGGTACTTGTCCGGCAGTTTCGCCAGTTCTTCGTCAATTACGCGGCGCAGGTCCGCGCTATCGTCCCGCGGGTGCGGCGCGGCCGGTTCGGGTGCGGCAGACACGACGTGCTCCTCGGCCCGGCGGCGCGAGGCGCGGGCATCCAGCGCGGTGCGGCACGCGACGCCGTAAAGCCAGTTGGCGAGCAGCTCCGGCCGGGTCAGGTGCCCGGCCCGGCGAGCTAGTACAAGAAACGCCGCCTGGAACGCATCCTCTGCGTCGTGCGGGCGCCCGGTTACCCGTCGGCACGCGGCCAGAACCATTGGCCCGTGCCGACGCACGATCTCCGCGAACGCTTCTTCGTCGCGGGTGGTGACGAAGCGAGCGAGCAAATCGCGATCGGGCACGTCCGACGTGCCGAGGACCACGCGGAGCAACTGTTGGGCAAGCGGACGCGGTGACTCGATTGGCATCAGGTCTCCCGGTAAACCGCGAACACCATGTACTGGGACGAACCGCCCCAGCGCGTCGATAAATTTTCGGAATAGACGATTTCACCACAAAAACGCGGAAATCGACAGCCCACGTTTGGGGTAAAGTGTTGGAATCTTGGCGCTTGCAAGCAGCACGGCGCGCGTTCGCAGTGTTCGAGATGACGCGCCTTGTTATTCCGAGCCAGAAGTGCCTTTGGGCCTTCACAATAGGTTGATTCGTCTATGCCTACGGTTGCCGAGTTTGCTGCGTACCTCGACCGGTTTGCCCCGTGTGGCACGGCCGCAGATTGGGACAACGTCGGGCTGCTGTTGGGCGACCCGAGTTCGGCCGTTCAGCGCGTGATGACGTGTCTCACGCTCACGCCCGACGTGGCCGAAGAAGCCGTCCGCGAGGGCGCGAACCTGATCGTTTCGCACCACCCGGTGTTGTTCCGCGGCGCGAAGAAGCTCACCACGGCCACGCCCGACGGTCAGGTCGTGGTGCCACTACTGCGCGCGGGTATCGCGGTGTATTCGCCGCACACCGCGTTCGATAACTGTGCGGGCGGAATCAATGACGGGCTGTGTCAAAGGCTCGGTGTTGTGAACGCGGTTCCGCTGCGCCCGCGCGAGGCCCGGCGCCAGTGCAAGCTCGTCGTCTTCGTGCCGGACGCCGATTTGTCGAAGGTTTCGGACGCACTCTTCACGGCCGGTGCGGGCGTCATCGGGCAGTACAACGAGTGCAGCTTCCGGCTCGCGGGCACCGGTACCTTTTTCGGGACCGACTCGACCAATCCGACCGTCGGGCAGAAGGACCGGCGCGAGGACGTGAGTGAGTGGCGCTTGGAAGTGGTTGTGCCGGAATCGCTCGTTTCGGGCACGATCGCGGCCATGCGCGAGGCCCACAGCTACGAAGAACCGGCGTTCGACGTGTACCCGCTGAAACCGAGCACCAGCGGCGGCGAGGGGCGCATCGGCGAGTTGGAGCAGCCGACAACTCTGGGCGAACTCGCGAAGCACGCGAAGACCTCGCTGAAAGCGTCCGTGTTGCAGGTGGTGGGCGATGTGAACCGCACGGTGCGAACGGTCGCACTCGCGTGCGGGGCCGCGGGGGAGTTTCTATCCGACGCGATCAAACGGAAGGCGGACGTGTTTCTTACGGGAGAAGTGCGGTTCCACGACGCGCTGACCGCACGCGGGGCGAACGTCGCGCTCATTCTTCCCGGGCACTACGCGACCGAGCGCCCGGCCGTCGAAGACCTGGCCGCAAAACTCGCTTCCGACTGGGCCGGAGTTATGGTGTGGGCGAGCCGGGACGAGCGCGACCCACTACAAATCGCGGAATTCGGAGCGCGGAACGCGGAGTGAAGAAAACCATGTGCCCCGATCGTTTGCTGACTTTCGCTCTGCAAATTCCGCGTTCCGCGCTCCGAATTCCGCGCTCTACACAGTTGACTTCAGTCGCGCGCGACGTTATCACCCCGCGACCACGCAAGGAAGCAGTGGGGGGATCAGAATGAGTCTGCGGCGCGTATTAATGGCGGTGACGCTGGTGTGCGGCTTGTGCGTGTGGGGGTTCGCGCGCTCGAGTGTGGAACCGGCGTCCGCGCAGGGGGCCAACTCGGTCCCGAGCGAAATCGAAGAAGACGACGACGGGAACCACGACGAGGCCGCGACCCGCTACCGCACGAATCAGGCGCGGCACTGGCGCCAGCTCGCGATCGGTACCGCCACGAGCCACTGACCGACGGCTCTGTGTGCGGGTGGTATCATGACGCGAGACAACTCCGCGTCACGAACCGGTTCCGCACATGGCCCTGATTCACATTGATCCCGTTCCGCCACGCTGCTCTCCCGGCGTGGTGCTTTCGTTCGTTTGCACGGGCGGGAAGCTCGATAGCAAACACATCGGCAAGATCGCGTTCGTCGGCCGCGGTGCCACGGTCGAGGTACCGGACGCGAAGGCCGCCGCCCTCGTGAACGCTCTCGATGGGGCCACGCTCCAAGCCAAACCGGTGCGGGTTCGCTTCGCGGGCAAGGCCGACTTCACCGACGCCAATCACCTCGCGAACCTCTCTAACCTCCTCGATCTCGAAGCGAAGGCTGAACAGGAAGAAGCCCGGCGCCGCGCGCAAGCCGAAGAAGGCTCGCCGGTTGGCGACGGAACCACGCTCACCAAACTGGTGCTGCGTGACTCGGAATTCGGCCTCGGTGGGCGGCTCTTGCTCACGTTCGGCCGCAAAACGCTGAACGAAGCGCTTCCGCCCTCGCGTCTCGGACCGGGTTCACCCGTCGTACTCAACCAGACGAACGTGAACCGCCGGATGCCATCGTATCGGGGCGTGATCTACGACCGCGACACCGCGACCATCGGCGTCGCCATCGACCCACCTGACGACGAACTCTCCGACGAGGCTGTTTGGCGCCTCGATCTTTCACCGGACGAAGTTTCGCGCCTGCGCCAGCAGGACGCACTGCGCCGGGCCGCCAGCGCGACCGGCGACCGGCTCGCGGAGTTGCGCGACGTGCTGCTGGGGGAGAGCTCTTCAGACAACCCCTCCCCAACCCCTCCCCCAAGGGGAGAGGGGCTTAATACCGAAGACGATTCTGTTCCCCCTTCCTTCCTAGGGAAGGGGGTTAGGGGGTTAGGTTCTTCTCTCAACCCTCCTCAGCGTGCCGCGGTCGAGTTCGCGCTGGCGGCGAAGGATTTCGCGATCATTCACGGCCCGCCGGGAACGGGCAAAACCACAACCGTGGTGGAATTCATTCGCGAGGCGGTGGCGCGGGGCGATACCGTTCTGGCGTGCGCGCCGAGTAACCACGCGGTCGATAACCTGCTCGAAAAGTTGCTCGCGGTGGGCGAACTCCCGGTTCGGCTCGGGCACCCGGCCCGCGTGATGCCGGAACTGCGTGCGCGGGCCATCGACATTCTCGCGGAGAAACATCCCGACGCCCGGCAAGCGCGCAAAATCGCCCGCGATGCGTTCGCGCTGTTTCGGCAGGCTGACAAATGGACGCGCGAGAAACCGCAACCGGGGGAGAAGGCCGCGCTCCGGCGCGAAGCACGCGACCTGCTCGGCGAAGCCCGCAAGCTCGAAGCCCTCGCGGTCGAGCGCGTGCTGGACGAGTCCAAAGTCGTTTGCGCCACGCTCACCGGGTTGGACAGCCAGCTTTTGGGCCAGCGCCGGTTCGATATCGCAGTGATTGATGAGGCGTGTCAGTCCACCGAGCCGGCGGCGTGGGTGCCGCTGTTGCGGGCGAACAAGCTCATTCTGGCGGGGGACCACTGCCAGCTTCCCCCCACAATCATTTCGCCGGAAGCGGCCGAACGCGGGCTTTCGATCAGCCTCATGGAGCGGCTCGTGCGGCAGTTCGGGCCGGGTGCGTCGCGCCTGCTCACCGTGCAGCACCGGATGAACGCCGCGATTATGGGCTTCTCGAATCAGGAGTTCTACGACGGAAACTTGATCGCGCACGAGAGCGTCGCGGGACACCGTTTGTGTGATTTGCCGAACGTGACCGCCGATCCGCTCACCGAAACGCCGGTGCAATTCATCGACACGGCCGGTGCGAGTTACGACGAGGAACTCGAAGAGGATACCGGCAGTCGGCGCAACGTACAGGAAGCCGCCCTCGCGGTAAAAAAGGTCCGGGCGCTGCTCGCCGCGGGGGTAGAAGCGTCCCAAATCGGTGTGATTACACCGTATCGGGCACAAGTTCGATTATTGCGCGAACGTATCGGCGACGTGCCGGGTCTGGAGATCGATAGCGTGGACGGCTTCCAGGGGCGCGAGAAGGAAGCGATCGTCGTTTCGCTCGTGCGGTCCAACAACGAGGGCGAAATCGGCTTCCTGGCGGACACGCGGCGCACGAACGTCGCTCTCACTCGCGCGCGGCGCAAGTTACTCGTCATCGGCGACAGCGCGACCCTCGCGAACGACCCGTTCTACCAGCGAATGCTGACGTACTTTGAAGAGATCGGTGCATCGAGCAGCGTGTGGGAAGAGATGGATTGACGCTCCTCACCGCGCCGAAAAAACAAACGGACAACGACATGCCGCAGCCAATGGACCGGGACATCGCACACACGGCTCTGTGTCTCGCCGAACCGCCCTACCTGAAACACTTCGCGCAGGGGCGGTTCCGCGAGTGGAACGGTGTCTCGTTCGTGGCGAGTGTGCTACCCGGTCCCGGATTCAACTTTGCCTCTGTGTTGCACCGCGCCGCGCCGGCGCTGGACGAACTCCTCCTGGTTGCACGCGAATTCTTTACGGGCTGCGAACAGGGGTGGGGGATTCTCGTCGAGGGTGATGCCGGGCACCCGATGGAAGCCGAGTTACTCGCACGCGGATGGGCCGTGGCCGAAGACGAACCCGCCTACGTGCTGAAGGAAATTGACGCGGGTGCCGGCGGGGGGCCGGAGTTGGTCGTTCGCCTCGCTCAGGCCGAGGTTGACGCCACGGCGTACAAAACGATCACCTCCGCCGCATTCCA
Source organism: Gemmata palustris (assembly GCF_017939745.1). NCBI lineage: Bacteria > Pseudomonadati > Planctomycetota > Planctomycetia > Gemmatales > Gemmataceae > Gemmata > Gemmata palustris. The sequence continues at coordinate 8,200,362 of NZ_JAGKQQ010000001.1, forward strand.
GGCGCCGCCCGAGATGGCGGACCTCATGGTCCCGTCACTCGAATTCGCGCTCGATCCGGACATCGCGCTGTTCATCGGTTCGGTTGATGGTGTCGATGTGACCGCGGCCGGCTACTCGCGGATCGGGACAACGGCAGTATTATGGGGCGTCGCGACGCTGGAAGAGTACCGCGGTCGGCGCTACGGCGAAGCGGTGTCGCGTGCAGCTCTCGTTCACGCCGCCACACGGGGATGTACGAACGCGACGCTACGATCCGGTCCGAAGAGCATCCCGGTTTACGAGCGCATCGGCTTCCGGTACGTTTGCCAGCACCGCACTTATGCCGCACCCGCGGAAGCGTGACGCATCGAAGTGAGTCCGCAATGCACCCCGAAGCCGATGCGTTCCTCGACGCGATCTTCGACCACCCCGACGACGATACGCCGCGCCTGGTGTACGCGGACTGGCTTCAAGAGCACGGCCAAGCGAATTACGCTCAGTTCATCCGGTTACAGTGCGCTGCGGCTCGCGAGAAACTGTGGAGCGACGAGGCAAATCGGCTGTGGGAAGAGATCGGCCGCGTGTGGAACCGGCTGGATGAGGAATGGTGGCCCGCGACGCGAGAGGCTTTTCCCGGTAAGGGGTGGTGGCATCGGACACTTGATGCGATTCACTATCGCCGGGGATTTTTGAGTGAAGATTCTTACCTTACGTACAGTCAACTGACCCGCTACTCGGACTCTTGTTGGCCTTGGCTGCCGTTACCATTCACAACAATTTATCCCGATTACGAAGCCGAGCGCGAGATTCTTCTGTTACCTCGCCTAAATCGAATTCGGCACCTTCGTTTTGCGGGCTGGTACGACGACCATATGATTTGGCCGCTAATCGAGTCGCCGCAGCTAGTGAACCTCGAATCACTGGACTTGTCTGCGGGAGTGCTTTCAGTTGGTGAGGTTGAGGGGATGTTGAATCCGGGACTTTTCCCCCAACTTCGTGAGCTTCGTGTGCGAGTAATAGACGAAAGTTGGTACACTCAAGAGGTTGCTGGTGGCTCACCATCAACTGAATTGGACCAGCTCAGACAGCGGGTTGAAGCCCGCTTTAAGAAAGTCGTGTGGCAATTGACAAATTGACTCTGCTCGTTCTCACTTCGCCAGTTGCTCGCGCAGCCAGCCCGGTTTGTCCGTCGTGATGCTCTCCGCGCCCACTTCGATCATCTTTTTCGCCAGGTCCGCGTCGTTCACGGTCCACACGTAGAGCTTCAGGCCCGCGGACTTGATCTTCGCGGCGAACGCCTTGTCCAGCACCGCGGGTGTCGCGGAGAGGTCGAGCCCGTCGGCCTTGATCTCCTTCGCCTTCGCGATCAGTTCGTCCGCGGTGCGTGGCTTGCCCTTCGTGTTCAGGCTCACGAGCCACAGCGCTTGCAGGTCCGGGCGGGCCTTCTTGGTGGCCGCGATCACGTCCGCGTTGAAGCTGATGACGCACGTTTGTTCAGACTTCAGCTTACTCGCTTTGATGACGCGGGACATTTCCGGCACTGCTTCGGGACCGCACTTCACCTCAATGAACGCCCGCTTGCCGGCCGGTACGGTGGCGAGCATCTCATCCAACGTCGGCAGCTTCTCGCCCGCGAACTTCGCGCCCTTCCACTTGCCCGCGTCGAGCGTCCGCAATTCTTCGAGCGTCGAATCGGCGACCTTCTTGTCCTCGCCCGCGGTGCGCTTGGTGGTCGCGTCGTGGATCACGACGAGTTTGCCGTCTTTCGTGAGGTAAATGTCGAACTCGGAGGCGTCCGCTTTCTGCTCCCACGCGAGCTTGATCGCGGCCACCGTGTTCTCCGGCGCATCAAACGACGCCCCGCGGTGCCCTACGATTTCCACCTTCGGTTCGGCGGCGTTAACAAATCCGGCGGCGAGTAGAGTCATGAGTGCGGCGAGCGTGCGGGTCATGGCGGCTCCGTTAGGTTCTGGTGCTGTCGGTCGTTGTACTAATGGCCGGGTGGTAGAGCGGCACCCGGAGTTTCGTGTAAGATTGAAGAAAGCTACGGCCTCAACACCGAATCGCAGCGGACCCCCATGCCTCATTCCGTACTCATCATCGACGACGAGGAACCGATCGCGTGGACGCTACGGCGGGCGTTCGAGCGCGAAAAGCACCGCGTTTCGGTCGCGGCCACCGCGGAAGACGGGCTGATGAAGGCGCGCCAGATCGCGCCCGATGTGGTCTTCCTCGACGTTCGGCTGCCTGGCATGGACGGCCTCACCGCGCTCGGTGAAATCAAGAAAGTGGCCCCGAGCGCGGCGGTCGTGGTCATCACCGCGCACGGGAACCTGAACACCGCGGTGAAGGCCGTCGAGGGCGGCGCGTTCGACTACCTCGCGAAACCGTTCGAGTTGGCCCAGGCGCTCGACGCCGCGAGACGGGCATTGGTCAACCGGGATACCCCCGACGACTCGGGGATCTTGCGCTCTGCGCTCGCTGAAGTGGATTCCAGTCCCGATGCGATCATCGGCCGCAGCCCCGTGATGCAGACCGTGTTCAAGCGGATCGCCCTGGTCGCCCCGGCCGCCGCGTGCGTGCTCATCACCGGGGAGAGCGGGACCGGTAAGGAACTCGTGGCCCGTGCGATCCACGCGAACAGTCCGCGCCGGCACAACCCGTTGCTCGCGGCACACGTTGCGGCGTACAACCCGAACCTCGTCGAGAGCGAGTTATTCGGCCACATCAAAGGAGCGTTTACAGGTGCGGAGCGGTCACGCGACGGGTTGCTGAAGCTTGCCGACGGCGGTACGGTGTTCCTCGACGAACTCGCGGACATTCCCCTGCCGGTTCAGGCCAAGCTGCTCCGCGTGCTGGAGCGCCAGGAGGTGCAGCCCGTCGGCGGGAGCGAGTCGCAACTCGTGGACGTGCGCATCGTCTCGGCCACGCACGCGGACCTGTCCGCGGCCGTGCGCGAGGGGAAGTTTCGGCACGACCTCTTTTTCCGGCTGAACGTGTACCCGATTCACCTCCCGCCGCTGCGGGACCGCGTGGACGACATTCCGCTGCTCGCGGAGCACTTCCTCCGCAAATTCGGGGTGCCGAACCCCGGGAGTGCGGTGCCCGCGGAGACGCTCGCGTTCCTGAAGTCGCGCCCCTGGCCGGGCAACGTGCGCGAACTCCGCAACGCGCTCGAGCACGCCGCGATCGAATCGCGCGGCGCTGCGCTGCGGCCGGAACACTTCCCCGAACCGAGTACCGCGGCCGGGCCGACATCGACCGCCGAGCGCCTGCGGTCGCTCGTCACCGAGTGGGTGCGCGAACGGGTCCAGGCGCTCGAGGGGCGCGAACCGGCCGACCTGCACCAGACGCTGATCGACGCCATCGAGCCGGCGGTGCTCGACGAGGTGCTGCGCCAGGTGGACGGTAACCGTCTCGTGGCCGCGCGCTGGCTCGGCTTGGCCCGCGCGACCGTGCGCAAGCTCATCCGCAAGTACCACCCGGACACTGCCGAACCGGACGAAGATTGAGTGTCGCGGGCGCGGGTACCCTGCCGCTATACTGGTTCCGTTAATCCCCTCACGGAGCCGCTCATGCGCCGACTCATTCCCCTCGTCGTGTTGTTCGTCGTCGTCGGGCGGCTGGCCGCCGCGCCGCCCGAAAGAACACACGACATCGTCCCCGCCGACTACGCGACCGTAAACACTATCAACGAAATCGCGCTCTCGCCCGACGGCAAGCAAGTCGCTTACGCCCTCGCGACGTGGGACAAGAAGAGCGACCGGCGCGCCTCGGAACTGTGGGTCGTGAGCACCGACGGTAAGGGGAAGCCGACGCAACTCACGAGCGACCGCGCCAATGACCGCCACCTGAAATGGGCCGGCGACGGCAAATCGATCTACGTCGTGTCCAATCGCGGCAAAGAAGCCAAAGCGCAAGTGTGGAGGGTGCCGCTCGACGGCAAGCCCGAAGCGGTCACGAACGTGAAGGCGGGGATCATCAATTTCGACTACGCCCCGAAGACCGACACTGTGTACTTCACCACGGACGCGACCGCGACCGACAAGGACGACTTCAGTGCGCTCCGCGAGAAGTTCGGGAAGATCGAGTACGGGCACGGCACGCGCACGGTGAGCGAACTGTTCTCCGTGAAGAAGCCGGGCAGCGAACCGGAGAAGGTGCTGGCCGATAACCGCTACATCCGCGAGTTCGCGGTCACGGAAGACGGCAAGCGGATCGCGATGGTGAGTGCGATCGACGACACGGTGGTGAAGTCCGAGGGCGAGTCGCGCGTGGACGTGTGGGCGGCCGGCAAGATCACCACTCCGCCGACGGACGTGTACCGCGCGAAGGCATCGAGCCCCTACGCTTGGCTCGAAGGGCTGGCCTGGAACCCGGACGGTACGCGGTACGCCTTTTGCGCGATTCACGATGCGTACCCGACCGAGATCATTATCGGCGAAGAGAAGGACGGTAAATGGGCGACGACGCGGATGAACCGCAACCAGGTCGCTGCACCTTCGGTGCGAGAGCAGCAGTTTCACGTGCGCGGGTACGGCAGCCCGCTGCAGTGGCTCGATAACGAATCGTTCTCGTACCTCCACGAATTCGGGGGGTACAACACGGCGCGCACTTACGCGCTGAAGGACGAAGCGACCCACGCCCCGGACGCGGAGTTCCGGGAGCGCCACGTCGTGTACGCTGCGCATTTTCAGCCCGGCCCGCACGCGCGAATCGAGTTGGTCGGTGACGCGAGCGGCTTCCCCGTTCTGAAGTTTCGTTCCAAAGAAACCGGCGAAATCGTGACGCTCGTCGACCCGAACCCGCACACCGCGGACTGGAAGCTCCCGAGCATCGAGCACGTCACCTGGAAGGCGCCGGACGGCGCGAGCGTCGGCGGACCGCTCGAACTGCCTTTCGGCTACAAGAAGGGCGACAAGCCGCTGCCGCTGGTGGTCGCGATCCACGGCGGACCGACCACATCGAGCTGCAACGACCAGCGCTTCGACGCCCACAACGGCCGGCTGTACTTCGCCGCGAAGGGTTACGCGGTGCTGTGTCCGAACTACCGCGGCTCCACCGGCTACGGCGACAAGTTCTTGACGGACCTCATCGGCAACGAGAACGACGTCGACGTGAAGGACATCGTTGCGGGAATTCAGCACCTCATCAAAGAGGGCATCGCGGACCCGGAACGCATTGCGGTGATGGGCTGGAGCAACGGCGGGTACCTCACGAACTGCCTCATCACGCTGAAGAACCCGCCGGTGAAGATCAAAGCCGCGTCGAGCGGCGCGGGCATTTTGGATACGGTCGCGGAGTGGGGCTTCAACGACGAGCCGGCGTACCCCATCGTGTTCAAGAAGGGGCTGCCGTGGGAGCAACCGGACCTCTACAAGAAGACCTCGCCGACCTACGGCATCGGCAACGTGACGACCCCCACACTGATCCACGTCGGCGGGAACGACGACCGGTGCCCGCCGGGACACAGCCGCATGCTGTACCGCGCGCTGAAGGAGTACAAGAAGGTGCCGGTCGAACTGAACGTGTATCCGGGTCAACCGCACGGGCTGGGCACGCTCTCGTTCCGCACCGCGAAGATGGAATGGGATCTCGCGTGGTTCGAGAAGTACCTGAAGAAGTGAAAATGGGTGCCGGGACGTAACCCCGGCTCACGGGTGAGCCGCTTTTGAATGTAGCACAGGGCGGAAGCCCTGTGCGCTCTTTGCCTCACGCCAGTTTCAGCGACTTGAACTGCTTCACGCACCCCGTGATCGCGATTTCCGTCGGCAGGCGCTCGATGCTCGAGGCGCCGAAGAAGCCGACGATGCCCGTGGTGTGGTCGAGGACGTAGCGCACGTCGTCGGGTTCGGAGATCGGTCCTCCGTGACACAGCACTAAAATGTCCGGGTTCACGGCTTTCGCGGCAGTAGCGAGCTCCTGCACCCGCTTCGTGGCCTCTTCGAGCGAGAGCGCCGTCTTCGCGCCGATCGCGCCCTTTGTGGTGAGCCCCATGTGGGGGATGAGGACATCGGCCCCGGCGCGCGCCATCTGCTCTGCTTCCTCGGGCGTGAAAACATACGGGCAGGTGAGCAGGTCGAGATCACGCGCGGCCTTAATCATGTCCACTTCGAGCGCGTAGCCCATGCCGGTTTCTTCCAGCCCGACGCGGAGGGTGCCGTCGAACAGTCCGACCGTGGGGAAGTTCTGCACGCCGCTGAACCCGGCATCTTTTACGTCGAGGAGGAACCGCTTCATCACGCGGAACGGGTCGGTGCCGCACACCCCCGCGAGGACCGGCGTGCGCTCCACGATCGGCAGCACCTCGCGGGCCATGTCCATGACGATCTGGTTCGCGTCGCCGTAGGGGAGCAGCCCCGCGAGCGACCCCCGCCCCGCCATGCGGAACCGGCCCGAGTTGTAAATGATGATGAGATCGATCCCGCCCATCTCCGCGCACTTGGCCGAGAGGCCGGTGCCGGCCCCGCCGCCGACGATGGGAACACCGGCCGCGACCTGGGCGCGGAACCGCGCGAGAATATCGGAACGCGATTGCATTGAGGAGTGTGGGTTGAGGAAGAGGGGTGTAGAAAGACAGGATACGGACGAGGTGAGACGGGGACGATTGCAAAGGCGCGCCAGGGGGTTGCGCTAGCGCTTCACTCCTGGCTACGATCGGTCGCCCCGTCCGGGGCTACAAAAAACAAAGTCCGATGTCGGTTCTCTGTCTTGATCCGCGTGATCTGCGTTTATCCGTGGCTCTGCTCTTTGTTTTCTGCTCTTTGCCCGCTGTCCTCTGTCTTCTGCTCTCTGTCTCCTGCTTTCTGGCTCTCCGCTTCCAGCGCCATCTTCGCTTCCGCCTGGGCGAGTAGTTCGTTGAGGAGCTTTTCGGCGTCGTCCGACGGGGCTTCGGTTGATTTCGTTGCGGGCGGGCGGGTGCCGCGGACGCGCCAGGCGACGAGTTCGCACACCGCCACGAACCCGAACCCCCAGAGCGCCATTGTGAGCGGAACGCGGGACCGGAGAGACGAACCGACTTGTTCGTCCGCGTCGGTGCTGCTGCGGGTCGCACTACCGGTTAGCCACAGGCCGGCGAGTTCTGCGAACAGCACCCCGATGAGCGCGAGAACGGCCGCGGTCAGGCCGCCGTGCAACAGGATGCGCTTCAGTACCGGGTGCATTTCGCCGCCCTCGTCGTCGAAAACTCGTTACCAGTAACATATCACGCGATTTTCTCTTAACTTGTCATACGCGGAATCACGGGAGGGCGCTGCATGTCTGTACTGCTCGTCGGCACTCTGGATACCAAAGGGGCCGAGTTCGCATATGTTCGCGATCGACTCCAAAGGGCCGGCGTTTCCGTGCTCGTAGCGGATGCCGGCGTACTGGCCCCGCCTGCATTCGTGCCGGATATTTCGCGCGAAGCTGTTTTTACCGCGGCCGGAACGAACCACGCGCAGGTTAAAACGGCCGCAGACCGGGGAAGGGCGGTCGAACTCGCCGCAAAGGGCGTTGCGAAACTCGCCGCGGACCTGCACAAGCGGGGGGAGCTTTCCGGCGTGCTGGGGCTGGGCGGGTCCGCGGGCACGACGATCGCCACCGCCGCGATGCGGGCGCTTCCGGTGGGGGTACCGAAGCTGATGGTCAGCACGCTCGCGAGCGGGCAGGTGCAGCACTACGTCGGCACGCGCGATGTGATGATGATGTACTCCGTCGTGGACATCGCCGGGCTGAACCGCATTAGTCGCGCGGTGCTCGACAACGCGGCCGACGCGATGGCAGGGATGGTTCGGGGGAAACCTACCCCGCCGTCCCCCTTCCCTTCAGGGAGGGGGGACGGCGGGGTAGGTTCTTCTTCCCTCGACAAACCGGTCATTGCGGCCACGATGTTCGGTGTCACGACGCCGTGCGTGGAGGCGGCGCGGAAGGTACTCGAATCGGCGGGCTACGAGGTGCTCGTGTTCCACGCGACCGGTACCGGCGGGCGCACGATGGAGGGGTTGATCCGCGACGGCCTCATCGCGGGCGTACTCGACATCACCACCACGGAACTCGCGGACGAACTGGCGGGCGGCGTGCTTTCCGTGGGACCGGATCGCCTGACGGCCGCCGCAATCATGGGCGTTCCGCAAGTCGTCTCACTCGGTGCGCTGGACATGGTGAACTTCGGCCCACGCGACACGGTACCCGAGCGCTACAAGCAGCGGTTATTCTACCAACACAACCCGACCGTCACGCTGATGCGCACCACGCCCGAAGAAATGGACCGATTGGGCAAGGACATCGCGGAGCGGACGAGTGCGGCGAGCGGACCGACGTGCGTGCTGGTCCCACTCAGGGGGGTGTCCGCGATCGATGCCGAGGGCAAGCCGTTCTGGTGGCCCGAAGCGGACGCGGCCCTCTTCCAGAGCGTGCGGAACTGGATCGCACCCTACGTGGAGTTGGTGGAACTCGATCAGCACATCAACGACCCGGCCTTCGCGGAAGCCTGCGCGCGGAAGCTGTTGGAACTCATACAGAAGAATTAGCCGCAGATAAACGCCGATAAAAGGCACGATCCGAACCGCAAGAATATCAATCGAGAGTGATTTTGGTTGGCTTGCGAGATCACGTTGTTTGGTCAAGTTGCTGTTGTTTGATCGTGCCTTTTATCGGCGTTTACCTGCGGCTGCTTTCCCTCACTCGCTCGGCAGCGCCTTGCCCTGGAAGCTCTTGATCCCGTTACGATTGAGCGACACGACCTTGAACCGGAACCCGGGATTCATTTCTTTGTCGCCGACCAGTTCGGTCGTCAGATCACCGTCCTTGACATCTGAGAGAAACTTGAACGAACTCCCTCGCCACGTTCCAACGAGAAGCAGTTCTTTTGTGAAGTCGACTTTGGGTGGGTCTTTGATGCCCCACGCGGCGGCGAGGCGCTCCCATTCTTTCTGGGAGAGGATCACGCTGGTGCCGGGTATCACTTTGAGCTGATCGATGTCAGCGACTGAACTCGAGAGGTCGACAGTGGGAGTCGGCTTCGGCTCCTCCGCGCACCCGGGGGTGCTCGGAAAGGACGAAACAACGAGTGCCGCGAACGCGGCGAACGTGAGCAGGCGGTTCATTCGGTGCCCCTCGTGGTGTGCGGGCGACAACGCGGCCGAAGAACAGGCCGCATTTTTCGCGCCAACTTCCGCATTCACGAGAGAACGTCTCATCGAGAGGGAGACACAAACAGCGGGTCAGGGACCAGTGGGGAGCCGGAGCTGGCGGAACGTGTCTTCGTAAGTCGTTTCGAGGGGTAGCGGAATACACGGGCCGTGTAGGAGCCACAAGGGTGCGGTCGGGAGTGGGGCACCGAGGGTTTGACCCTCCCGCCAAACGGTGAGTTGCGCGCTACCGTTCTTGCCCGTGGGTCGGTAGGCCGTTACGTACAATCGTTCGCCCCACGTCGTGACACCGGGACTAATTCGGGCCATCAGATCGTCGTGGAGATTGGCGGTTCGCGCCGTCACGACGTCCACAATGACCACCCCGACGCCGCTCTGAAGGTACGTTTCGCACTTCGCAACGAAGGCGTCGCGCGCCTCCGGTCGGTCCTTGTTCCCTTCGCTCACCAGTTCAATTGCGGCCGCGAGGTAGCGCCCGTCACGGGAACCGTAGACCAGCACCTCGGTCGCGTGTTCGCTCAGCTCGAACGGTACGGTTGTCGTTCCTCCAGACGGTTGCCACTCCGCGGCTTGTGCGTGCGCCGGTGCCGCGTGGCGCGCGTTCCCGAACGTGGTGATATCAATTTCGATCGTCGTTTGTACATTCGGTAAGGCTCGAAACCCTTCGGGAAGGAGTGGGTTCAGAGCGAAGGCAATGGCAGTTGCCCAGGCACTGTGAAAAGGAGGTCAGTTCACGGTTTGTTGGGGGCTAGCAGTGTTTCGAGGGCGGGATAGGAAATCCCCAACCCGTCGTCGACGCAACCTCAAGGCAGGACGAGCCATGCCGACGCCCCGCTTCACGCCCGAGGAACTCCGCCAACTCCACGACCTCGCCCGGCAGTGGGCCAAGATCGTCTCCAAGCGGGCCTTCGGCGACGACGGCCCCGGACTCGACGTGGACTTCCGAGCCATGGAGCAGATCGCCACCGCCGCGGCCCGGGGACTCACCGAGGGCACACTCGAACTGCTGCTCCAACAGCAGGCCGACAAGCTCTCCACCGAACAGCCGTGTCCGGCGTGCGGCACGCTCTGTCCCACGACGCCGCACACCCGACCGCTCACCGCGGACGGAGCCGAGGTCGAGCAGACGGAACGCAAGGCCCACTGTCCCGACTGCCGCCGGGACTTTTTCCCCCCTGCGGACGGCTCTGGGCCTGGATGAGCACGGGTACAGTTCCTCCGTCCTCGAGCGTATCGTCACCGCCGCCGCCCGGTTCGCGTCGTTCCGCGATGCCACCTTCGCCGTGCAGATGTCGCGGGTCGGCATCAGCGAGAGCCAGGTCCGCCGGCTGGCCCACAAGGTCGGGGCGGAACTGGTCGCCGAACGGGACCGGAAGGCGGTCGAGCACCGCCGCCGGCAACTGGCCTCGCGGACGGGGGTGGTTCCCGAGGTCGTCGTGGTGGAGGTCGATGGGGGGCGCATCCGTACCCGCGCGGCGGGGGCGGCCCCTGGTGTCCACGAAGCCCAGAACAAGGAGGACAAGATCGCCGGTCTGGCCACGTTGAAGGGTCCGACGTTCGCCGCCGACCCGTGCCCCGAACCGCCGGAGTCGTTCCTCTGCCCCCGCCGGGTGCAACGTCTGGTGAGCCAGATGAAGGGGCACTCGGGTCGGGACGATACCCAAGAAACCCCGGACGAATCGACCACGGCCGGAGTCGAGCCGATCGCGACCGGGTCGGCCGGGCGGTGGTCACCGGAGAAGTTGGTGCGGACGTGTGTGGCGAGCCTGGGATCGAGTTGTTCGTTCGGCCCGTTGGTGGCGGCGGAGGCCCAAGAGCGGCACTTCTACGAGGCGAGGCGCCGGGCGTTCGTGGCCGACGGGGCGGCGTACAACTGGTCGATCCACGAGGGGTACTTCCGGGACTTCGAGCCGGTCGTGGACCTGTTGCACGTGCTGTGCTACGTGTACTCGTCGGCGCGTGCGGTGGGCGGGGACGAGTCGGGCGGGTGGCGACAGTACGAGGCGTGGATGCGTTCGTGTTGGAAGGGCCGGGTCGCCGAGGTGCTGGTGGAGTTGGACGGGTGGCACGAACGCCTGGGAGAGTCGCCGGCGGGTGAGGCAAGGACGGCGGAGGACCGCCGTGACCCACGTCGGTTGGTGGCCGAGGCGAGGTGCTACCTGAGGAACAACGAGAAGCGGATGGACTACCCGAGATACCGGCGTGAGGGGTTGCCGACGACGAGCAGCCTGGTGGAGTCGCTGGTGGGTGAGTTCAGCGCTCGTGTGAAAGGGAAGCAGAAGCACTGGAACCGCCCGGACGGGGCCGAATCCATCCTGCAACTCCGGGCGGCCGTTCTGAGCGAGGACGATCGCTTGAGTCGGTACTTCACTGACCGATCCGGAAGCCCGTTCCGGAAACGGCAGCCAGTGGAGAAAGACGACACCCCAAACACGCAAACCGCGGCGTGACCTCTGTGAAAAGGGTGCCATTGTAATTCTTGGTGCAACCAGCCGTGGAAGTGGTCGCGCAGGGGCATTGGCGTTCCTCCAAGTTCGGGCCGTCTTCCAGTATACCGCGGAGCGGTTTTTCCGCTCGCCCGTTGCCGCGACGCTCACGCTGCCGGACAATGCCGCAAACCTTTCCCAACGGAGATTCACATGAAACTCGGGATGAACCTGCTCCTCTGGACCGGCCAAGTGACCGCCGAGCACTTCCCGCTGCTCGCCAAACTCAAGGCCGCCGGGTTCGACGGCGTTGAACTGCCGGTGTTCGGGGGCACCCCGGGCGACTACAAGCCCGTTCGCGCCGAACTCGACAAGCTCGGACTGAAGTGTACCACCGTCACCATTCTGACGAAGGAAACGAACGCCATCAGTCCCGACGCGGCCACGCGGCAGAAGGCCGTGGAGTGGCTGAAGACCGTGGTCGAGATCAACCACGTTCTCGGAGCGGAAACGGTGTGCGGGCCGTACCACTCGGCCATCGGCGAGTTCTCCGGAACCGGGCCGACCGGGGACGAGAAGAAGCGCTCCGCTGATGTACTCCGGCAGGTCGCGGAGTTCGCGAAGCAGGCGAACCTGATGATGGCGGTCGAGTACCTCAACCGCTTCGAGTGTTATCTCATCACCACCGCGGCGCAGGCCGTCGAGTTGGTGAAGATGGTGGACCACCCGAACCTCCGCACGATGTACGACAGTTTCCACGCCCACATCGAGGAAAAAGACCCGGCCGCGGCGATCCGCACGATCGCGCCGGTACTGGCCCACGTTCACATCAGCGAGAACGACCGCGGGACGCCCGGCAGCGGGCAGGTGAACTGGGACGACACGTTCGGCACGCTCGCCGATATCAAGTACGACGGTTGGATGACGATCGAATCGTTCGGCCGCGCGCTGCCGGACCTCGCCGCCGCGACAAAGGTGTGGCGCGACCTGTTCCCGTCCGCCGAGGACGTTTACACGAAGGGCATCAAGTTCATCAAGGAACAGTTGAGCGGTTCGGGCACGTGCTGCGGGTAGGGCCGCGTGTAGCGGCCGTAGCGAACTCATCAGATGTCCAACACGAGAGCCCGCGCGGTAACCCGCGCGGGCTCCGTTCGTTACCAGCGCGCCCCCCTTGCCCGCCGATGTAGGATGGGGCTGATCGCCCCCGCGGTGATCGGTGCTCACGGGAGGTTCGCGAATGAAACGAGTTTTGCGCTCGATAGCGATTTCGGCGATTGGGCTGAGTTTGACGACTGTAACGCTTGCCGCGCCACCAGCTTCGCCCGCTCCGGTCGCGCCGCCAGCGACGGCACAACCGAGCGCGCCGACCGCGCCGTGGGCAAACAAGTTCTTCTTGCCCGATATCGCGACCAACCGCGAACAGACCGCGCCCGCGATCATCACGCACAGCTTCGGTGAAGTGCCGCACGGGACGCTCTGCATTCACAAGTTCACGATCACGAACATTTACGACGTCCCGATGCAAATCACGGACGTGCGCAAGAGCTGCTCGTGTCTCGATTACGTGCCGATGGCGAAGGTGCTGGAGCCGAACGAGACGGCCGAGTTCACGGTCACGATGAACACGGCCAAGTTCGTCGGTCAGAACGCCCAGACCTTCTTCGTCACCTTCGGCCCCAAATTCGTGTCCACGGCCGCGATCCGCGTGTCCGCAACGAGCCGCACGGACGTGAGCGTCAACCCCGGCGCGGTGAGTTTCGGTACCGTTCCGCAGGGCACGCGGTTGAACCAGTCCGTGCAGGTGAAATACTCCGGGCGCACGCGCGATTGGAAAGTCACCGAAGTGGTACAGGGGAACTGGCCGTTCGAGGTGAAACTGTCCGAGGTGGCGCGCGGGGGGCCGCTCCGCGGGGGCGCGGAGTACCAAGTGGACGTGACGCTCAGCGGGAACACGGTGCCCGGGCCGATTTCCGAGCAGATCACGCTGAAGACGAACGATCCGACGAATCCGCTCATTCAAATCGGTGTAGGCGGGACCGTTGTCGCGCCGCTGGAGCTCGCGCCGGGTAAGGTGCGGCTCGAAGTGAAGGTGGGGGAATCCGCGACGCAGAAGATTCTGGTGCGGGCCGCGAAGCCGTTCAAGATCGTGGGCGTGGACGGCGCGGGCGACGGGGTCACGGTCGAACTACCCGCAGCGCCCGCGGCACTTCCGGTTCAGGTGATCGTGGTGAAGTTCGCGCCGAAGGAAGCGGGCGCGATCGCGCGGCAACTGCGCATCCGCACCGACCAGCCGGGAGAAGGTGCGGCTCTGCTCCCCGTTGAGGCCGAAGGCACGAAGTGAGATCGCCTAGCTTTAGGCGAACGGCCGGTGTCAGCCGGCCGGTGGTTGGGTACCGTGCGTGAACCGTCCTGCTGAATTGGACAGTAAAGAAGATTTTTGACAGGATCGACAGGATTCAAAATCAGGCGCCGAATGCTTTTCTTTTCTAAATCCTGTCGATCCTGTTAATCCTGTCAAAATCTTCTCTCTCTTTCTCTGACCGGCCGGCTGACACCGGCCGTTCGCCTTTACGCATTGTCCGCTGCGGTGTCGGTCGAGCCGCTCGGAACGTGCCCGCGATGGCCCCACTCCCACCCGCTTATTTCCGGCATATCGGTTCCGTGTTCGTTCACGTAGCGCCGGTGCTCGGCGTGTTTCGCTTCCATCGCCGCTTTCACGTCGGCCGCGCGAACAGACAGCCCCGGCGTGCGCTCGATCACATCGGTCACCAGTTTGAACCGGTCGATTTCGTTCAGCACGCACATATCGAACGGCGTGGTGGTGGTGCCCTCTTCCTTGTACCCGCGGACGTGCAAGTTCCGGTGGTTCGTCCGCCGGTAGGTGAGCCGGTGAATGAGCCACGGGTAGCCGTGGAAGTTGAAGATGACCGGTTTGTCCTTCGTGAACAGCGCATCAAACTCCGGGTCCGACAACCCGTGCGGGTGCTCCTTCGTGGGCTGGAGTTTCATGAGGTTCACGACGTTCACCACGCGAACCTTCAGGTCAGGAAGGTAGTGCCTCAGTAGGTCCGCGGTGGCGAGCACTTCCAGTGTTGGCACGTCGCCACAGCACGCGAGTACCACGTCCGGCTCGCCGGTCCCCGCGGTCGACGCCCACTCCCAGATCCCCACGCCCGCGTCGCAGTGCTTGATGGCCTCGTCCATCGTAAGCCACTGCGGACTCGGTTGCTTGCCGGCCACGACGACGTTTACATAGTTCCGGCTGCGTAGGCAGTGATTGGTGACGCTCAGGAGGCAGTTCGCGTCCGGCGGAAGGTACACGCGAATCACTTCCGCCTTCTTGTTCACCACGTGGTCAATGAAGCCGGGATCTTGGTGGCTGAAGCCGTTGTGATCCTGCCTCCACACGTGTGAACTGAGCAGGTAGTTGAGACTCGCGACCGGCGCGCGCCAGGGGATGTGTCGGCACACCTTGAGCCACTTCGCGTGCTGGTTGAACATTGAATCGACGATATGAATGAACGCCTCGTAGCAACTGAAGAACCCATGCCGCCCGGTGAGCAGGTAGCCCTCGAGCCACCCCTGGCACTGGTGTTCGCTGAGCACCTCCATGACGCGGCCGTCGGGCGCGAGGTGGTCGTCGCCGGGGACGATTTCGGCCGTGTAGCAGCGGTTCGTTACGTCCAGCACGTCTTGCCATCGGTTGGACGCGAGTTCGTCCGGCGCGAACAGGCGGAAGTTCTTCGCGTCGAGATTCAGTTTCATGACGTCGCGCAGGTACTTGCCCTGCGCGCGGGTCGATTCCGCGGTGGCCGCGCCGGGGCTCGGTACTTCAACTGCGTAGCTGCGGAAATCCGGTAGCGCCAAGTCGCGAAGGAGCTTGCCGCCGTTGGCGTGCGGGTTCGCGCCCATCCGCTTCGCGCCTTTCGGGGCGAGTTCCGCAAACTCCGCCTTGAAGCACCCGTTCGCATCAAACAGTTCCTCGGGTCGGTACGATTTCATCCATCCTTCGAGCACGCGCAAGTGACTCTCCGTGCCGGCCTCGCTCATCGGCACCTGGTGGCTGCGCCACGAGCCTTCGCACACCTTCCCGTCGATTTCCTTTGGGCACGTCCACCCCTTCGGGGTGCGCAGCACGATCATGGGCCATTGCGGGCGCGCGCGGAACCCGTTGGTGCGGGCCTCGGTTTGGATGCGCTGGATCTCGGTCACGCACGCATCGAGCGCTGCTGCCATCTGTTTGTGAACCGGTATCGGGTCGTGCCCGGTGACGAAGTGTGGCGCGTAGCCGTAGCCCTCGAGCAACTTGCGGAGTTCGTCTTCCGGGATGCGCGCGAGGAAGCACGGGTTGGCGATCTTGTAGCCGTTCAGGTGCAGGATGGGCAGCACCGCGCCGTCTCGAACGGGGTCGAGGAACTTGTTCGAGTGCCAACTGGTCGCGAGTGGTCCGGTTTCCGCTTCGCCGTCCCCCACCACGCAGGCGGCGATGAGGTCGGGATTGTCGAACACTGCGCCGAAGGCGTGCGAGAGCGAGTAACCGAGTTCGCCGCCCTCGTGGATGCTGCCCGGCGTTTCTGGCGCGACGTGGCTCGGAATCCCGCCGGGGAAGCTGAACTGTTTGAACAGGTGCTTCATTCCGGCGACGTCCTGGGAGATTTGCGGGTACACCTCGCTGTACGTCCCTTCGAGATAAACGTTCGCCACGATCCCCGGGCCGCCGTGACCGGGGCCGCACACGTACAGCACGTTCAGGTCGCGTTCCTGGATGACGCGGTTCAGGTGGACGTAGATGAAATTCAGCCCGGGCGTGGTGCCCCAGTGCCCGAGCAGCCGGGCTTTGACGTGCTCCTTTCGGAGCGGTTCGCGCAACAGAGGGTTATCGAGGAGGTAAATCTGGCCCACGGAGAGATAGTTCGCGGCCCGCCAGTACCCGTCCATCTTCTGAAGCAGCGCGTCCGAGATCGGCTCAGCCATTAGCGGGTTCCTTGGTGGTGGGCGGCACGGCGGGGACTTGGACTGTTTTCGCGGCACAGATGCGAGGCGCGTGCCGCGGTGCGGAAAATACAGCGCGAACTAACGGGCGAGGAGCCGTACTACAGTTCGCGCGATCATGGCTTCCTCGTTCGTGCGGATGACTCGCACCGTGGCCGAGGAACCATCCGGGGAGATGACGGGGGCGCTTGCGGTGTTGCGGGCCGGGACGAGGCTCACTCCGAGGAACGCTAAACTCTCGCAAATGCGGGCGCGAATTTCGGGCGCGTTCTCACCGATGCCGCCCGAAAACACGAGCGTATCCAGCCCCCCGAGCGCGGCGGCCATCGCGCCGATCCACTTCCGCGTTTGGTAGCAGAACACGGCAATCGCTTCGGCGGCGCGCGGATCGGTGGCCTCGCACGCGAGCAGTTCGCGCGTATCGGCGCTCGTCTCGGAGATACCGAGTAAGCCGGACTCGCGGTTCACGAGCTTATCGAGCTGGTCCGCGCTCAGGTTCTCGGCGCGCGAAAGATGGAGCAGCACGCCGGGGTCGAGATCGCCGGTCCGCGTGCCCATCACGAGGCCACCGGTGGGGGTAAATCCCATCGTGGTGTCGACGCACTTGCCGTTGTGAACGGCGGCGAGGCTCGCGCCGGAGCCGAGGTGTGCGAATACGATGCGCCCGTGCGCCGCATCCGCCCCCGCGACGCGCGCGAGCTCCTCCATCAAATATTCGTAAGAGATGCCGTGGAAACCGTAGCGCCTGATGCCTTGCGCTTGGTACCGTCGCGGAACGGGTAGCGTTCGCGCAACCGCGGGCAGGTCGCGGTGGAACGCGGTATCGAAGCACGCCACTTGCGGGACGCCGGGGAAGCGCTCCGCGCAGGCCGCGATCAGTTCGAGTTCCGCGGGCAGGTGTGTGGGGTCGAGTGGCTGGAGCTGTTTTAGATCGCGGAGTAACTCGGGGGTGACCAGCTCCGAGGCCACACGGTCCGGCCCGCCGTGAACGAGCCGGTGCCCGATTCCCGCGAGTTGCGTCGTCGCGCCGCGCGCTTCGAGTTCGTCGAGGACGGCGCTCGCGCTGTCGAGGCGCTCGAGTTTCCCGCGCAAGACTTCTTGGGGAGCGTCGCCCGCGGTGAACGCCGCGAACTTGGTGCTCGACGAGCCGGCGTTGACGACGAGAACGCGGCCCGCGTTGTTGCCGGGTGGGTGCGCCATTCGGGAGCCACCTTTCTTACCGCCCCTCGCGCAACCGGTCGCCGAGGAAGTCGTTCAGTTCGGGTACCGCGTAGATCTTCGCCACGGTCGCGTCCACGTCATATTGTACGCGCCGGAAAACCAGATCGAGGCCGTCGAGGGTGACGTAACATGCGCGCCAGTTCGCGTCGCGTGGTTGGCCCACCGAGCCGACGTTCACGATTGTCTTGCGCTCGTCGAGGCGCCAGGCAAAGTCGATTTCTTCGGGAGACAGGAACTGCCACTGGGCGCCCGGTTCCGGCTCGATGAACACCCCGGGGACGTGCGTGTGCCCCGCGAAGCAGTAGCGCTCGATGTGCTCGCCGATTTTCGTCATTTTCGTGACGTTGTACACGTCTTCGGGGAACACGTACTCGTTGGTCGGGCTGCGCGCGGACCCGTGGACGAAGAGGAACGCGCCGTCGCGGGACTGCTTCGGGCGCTCGGAGAGGAACGCCCACATGTCGTCGCGCCGGGCGCTCTCCAGAACCGCGCGGGTCCAGATCGCGGCCTTTTCCGCGGTCTGGCTGAACCCAATCGGGTCGAACAGGACCGCGTGGTCGTGGTTCCCCAGGATGCTGAGGTCCCAGGTCATCGCGCGCGTGACGCACTCGATCGGGTTCGGGCCGTAGCCCACGATGTCGCCCAAACTCGTGACGGACGTCACCGGGAGCCGCGCGATGTCGGCGAGGACCGCGTCGAGCGCCTCAATGTTGCCGTGAACGTCACTCAGAATCGCCCGCATGAGGCACCAGTGTGAGGCGCAGATCAGAGGACAGAGGACAGAGATCAGAGGACAGAGGACAGAGGACAGAGGACAGAGGACAGAGGACAGAGGACAGAGGACAGAGGACAGAGGACAGAGGACAGAGGACAGAGGACAGAGTTATCTAGAGACCAGCGACGGGGTAGCACAAGGTTCCAACGGAATAAGATCAGAAGACAGAACCAGGGTACCCGTTCGGTTGCTATTTCTGCATTTACCCTTCATGTTCTCTGTTCTCTGTCGTTTTCGGTCGTCCGGCTAAGTCAATCGCTTCTCCAACATCGGGAAGCGACCGTGTTCCTTGAAGTAGCGCGCGTAGAACCCGATCAGGTGCGGGGCGTCGGACGGGCACTGCCCCGCCAGTGCGGTCACGGTGCCCTCGGTCATCTCCTGCGACGCCTCGGAGAGCAGCGCCAGGCCCGCCGTCAGCGCGCGGCCCGGGTCCGCCACCATGAAACTGAACAGCCCGTTGACGCGCTTCGTGTTCAGCCCCTCGGTCCCGAAGGCCCCGAGTCGGAAACACGGCGCCAGCGGGTCCACTTTCTTGACGTCCGCGTAGGTGGGGCTCTCCAGACCGATGCCGACGGCGACCGGCTCTTCGTCCGCGCCGCGGAGGACGAGGACCGCTTCTGCAGGGAAGTACGGGTTGGCGAAGAAATAACTTTCGAGTTTATCGGCCGGAAGGCGCACCAGCCCCTGTCCCATTGCGGCCACCGCGGGGAGGTCGGCTTTGCGCAACCGGTCGATCGGGAGCTTGCTCCGGTTCACGAGCGTGGGCAGATCGACGGGGTCGGCCCAGTAGTTCACGACCTCGCGCGCCACCGTAAATCCGCGGTCCGTGAGGAACGTCAGTACGGATTCCCAGTCGCGCCGATAGGCCGCGAACACCGTTGAAAGCCCGCGGGCACGCGCCGCGTCCAGGGCGGCATCGAACAGCGGCCCGGCGGCGGATTCGTGCCCCTTGCGGCACCACGGTACGCTCACGCGGCCCTGTTCCGGTTCGAGCACGCAGTATCCGACGACCTGCCCGCCCTCTTCCGCATAGAACCGAGCGCCGGGATCGAATCCGCGGGCGCGGGTGCGCTTCTTTACGTCCTCCGCGGTGGCGGCCTTGAACCCGGGCAGCGCGAACGCGGCGACGTTGAACAGCGCCGCTTGCGTGACTTCGTCGCCGGGTTGGAAGGTGCGAATGTTCACGGCGGGCCGGAGTCCTGAAAAGGGCGGGTGTGGTGATGCTACCCGGTTGGTGCGCTGCGGACAACGGTACGGGTGTCGGTATTTCCCGCAGTTCGGGTCACGATGTTGGGGTTGCGATGCGACGGGTCGGCGGACTACCTTGCCTCGCCCGACACGAGGTCGCATCCGTGGAAATAACCAAAAACGTACCAATCACGAACCGAATTCAGCCAACCGTGAAGCTGGTCACGGTCGTTGAAACCGGCCCCGTGCCGGCGAAAACCGCTGCACCGCGTGTAGCGGCCGCGCTGGTCGCCCTCGTCCTTCTGGGCGGCGGGTTGCGGACCGCCGCGTTCCTCACGGACCGGTGCTTGTGGATCGACGAGGCGATGCTCGCGCTCAACCTCGTGGACCGTTCGCCTGCCCAGCTTTTCGACAAACTTGACTACAACCAGGGGGCGCCGGTCGCGTTCCTCCTGGCCGCGAAAGCGAGCATCAGTGCGTTCGGGTCGAGTGCCTGGGCGCTACGCCTGGTGCCGTTCCTGGCGTCGCTCGCGGGGATGGTCGCGTTCACCGTGGTGGCCCGCCGCCTGCTCCCCCCTGGAGCGGCCGTGTTCGCGACCGCATTATTCGCGGTGTCCCCGCACATCGTGAGCTACGCGGGCGAGTGCAAACAGTATCAGAGCGACGCGACACTGGCGATCGGGCTGTTCGCGGTGTCGCTGGGGCTACTCGAAGGAAGGGGAGGCTTTTGGCGGTGGGGTTCGCTGGCCGTTGCGGGTGCAGCGGCGGTGTGGTGCTCGCACCCGTCCGTTTTCGTGCTCGGCGGGATCGGCACCGCGCTGCTGGTGTGGGGCGCGGTCGAGCGCGACCGGGCGCGGTTCATGTCGGCGAGTGCGACGGTGGCGACGTGGCTGGTGAGCTTCGGCGCCTGTTACCTGATCTGCTTGAAGCAACTGGGCGGGAACAAGTACCTGACCGACTACTGGGCCGGGCACTTTTTGCCGCTCCCGCCGAAGGGCATCGGCGACCTCGCGTGGCTCGTGGACCACGTGGTCGCGTTCTTCGTGGTGCCGGGCGGGTTCGGCGGGCTGATGGTGCCGCTCGGCGGGTTCGCGGCCGTGCTCGCGCTCATCGGGCTGCGCGAATTCGCCCGCGAGCGCTGGCCCGTGGCCGTTGCGCTCACGGTGCCGGCCGTTTTGGTGCTCCTCGCGTCCGGTCTGCACAAGTACCCGATCGGCGGCCGGTTGATGCTGTTTATGGTCCCGATCGCGGGGTTGCTCGTCGCACGCGGTTCGTGGGCGGTGTTCGAGGCGCTGAACGAGAAGAACCGGTTCGCGGCGGTCGCGCTCCTCGGGTTGCTGGTCACGGCCAGTGCGTGGCAGACGTGGGACGTGCTTCAACGGCCGCTCCGCGACGAACAACTGAACCCCGTACTCGAACGGGTGCGGAGCGAGTTCCAACCAGGTGATCGCGTGTACGTGTACTACGGTGCCGGTCCCGGGTTCGCGTTCTACACTCGCACCCAGCCGTTCCCCGCGGACGCCGTAACGCTCGGCGAGGAGCACCGGGACGATCCGGCCGGGTACCTCGCCGAAGTGGAGAAACTGCACGGGCGCGTGTGGGTCGTGTTTAGCCACCCGCACAACTACGAAGAAACGGTCATTCGGACCGCGCTCGATTGTCACGGAAAATGCGAGCGCGAAGTGAAGAAGCCCGGCGCGGGAGCTTACCTTTACCGTTTAGAGTGAATCGCGGACCAGAAGTTGATCTTTCGGGGCGTCGCGGCATCACCGCGACGCCTCACTTTTTTGAAAGAGCCCCGGCACAATCGGCATTAAGAGACGGAACGGCTCTTCCCTCAACTGTTTGGGAGAAGGTTCGTTCCGTCTGTGCGCTCCGCCGAATCACGAACCTGTCCGAAGTCTTGCGGGTCCGGTTGATCCGTTCGCCCCCGGCGGTTATGGTCAACTTCGGCACCTCTCGCCACTCGGGGGACATTATGTCGTTTCACACGCGGCTCGATCGGCGAGCGTTCCTGGGCGCGGCACTCGCTTCTGCTGTGGGCGGGCCGGGCGTCGCACTCGCACAACAGAACCTGGGCGAAAAGAAAATCGTCCCGCTCGATCTGCCACTCGACAATGCGGACGTGTGGACGCTGCACTTCCGCTACAAGCCGCCGCGGATCGTCACCCTCGACGGGTTCGACAAGGACGGCAAGCGGGCGAAGCAAGTCGTTTGGTACATGTGGTACCAGGTGTACAACGCGCCGCGCAAGCCGCGCGAAGCGGAACCGGGGAAGCCCGAGGCGATCCCGGTGGCCGAACCGGTGACGTTCATGCCGGAATTCGAGCTGGTCACCAAAGACCTGAACACTTCGCACCTGGACGAGCCGCAACCGCACATCTTCGAGCAGGTGCGCAAGCTCGAAGACACGACCGTCGGGAAGGACTTCCCCGAAGGTATTCTGAAGCTCCAGTCCACGATCTCGATCTCGAAGCGCCCGATCCCACCGAGCCTGCCCGACGCGATTCCGCGCGTCGTGTCCGGCGTCGCGATCTGGACCGACATGGCCGAGGTCGCGCCGAAGACCAACAAGTTCAGCATATACATCACGGGATTGTCGAACGGGTTGGCGAAGGAAGAACTGCGCACGGGCGAGATTCTGATTAAGCGGAAGACGCTCCAAATTAACTTCGTTCGGCCGACCGACGACCGCAAACCGGTGATTACCGACGTGCGCCCGGACGATTCGAGTGGGCCGGCCGAACAGTGGATCTATCGAACGAGTTCCGTCGCGAAGACTGTTGGTCAGCCGAAGCCGAAGCTCCCGCCTCCTCCGCCGATGTAACTGCATTCGCGACCGGGACGCACAGACTGTGCGTCCCGTTTTTATTTTTTGAGGGATCAGGTTCCTACGTTATGGTGTGACGCCTTCCACGCTTACCAGTCGGAACTGGTTGGTGCAAGAGTCACTCCACCGATCGCAGTTTGGCCCGCCATGTCGTCGACCGTCGCCGCTCTCGTTCCGCTCGTCGTTGCTTATCTCGTTGGTGCGCTCCCGTTCGGCTACCTCGTTGGCCGCGCACGCGGAGTCAACCTCTTCCACGCCGGGAGCGGGAACATCGGCGCCACGAACGCGGCCCGCGTACTCGGCCGCTCGTTCGGTGCGCTCGTGTTCGCGCTCGATTTCCTGAAGGGTGTGATTCCCGTTGCGGCCGCGGTGCCGATGGCGAACGCGCTCGCCGCGGGCGGCGCGAGTGCGTTCGGCTCGCCGGACGTCCTGCGCGTCGGGGCCGCTGCGCTCGCGTTCCTCGGACACATGTTCCCGGTGTATTTGGGGTTCCGCGGGGGGAAGGGCGTCGCGACCGGGGCCGGGACCGTGTTCGTACTGGTGCCGATCCCGGCCGCGCTCTCGATACTAACGTGGGTGGTCGTACTGTTCGCGTCGCGCTTCGTGTCGCTCGCGTCGCTCGCAGCAGCTACGGTTCTGGTCGCCGCACACCTCGTTGGCGCACCAGCGCCCTTTTGTGAAAGTGCGCTGCCGGTCACCCTTTATCTTGTAATTGGTACTGCGCTGGTGTTCGTGAAGCACCGGGCCAATGTCAAGCGGTTGCTCGCGGGAACCGAGAACGCGGTAGGGGAGTTTTCGATGCGTCAGCCCGTTTTGCGAAGCATTCACGTCCTCGCGCTCGGACTCTGGTTCGGCGGGGCTGCATTCTTCAACTTCGGGACCGCAACGGCTATTTTCGCGTCGTTCAAGGACGTGGTGAACGCGGGGCCGTCGGACCGCACCGCGCACGAAGTCATCATTCCGGCCGATGCTCCGCAAACGCGGAAGGACGCGCTCGCGAGCGCCCTGGCCGGCTCTGCCGTCGGGCCGGTGTTTCCGCGCTACTTCGCCATGCAAGCCGTGTGCAGCGTGATCGCACTACTCACCGCACTGAGTTGGTGGAAGCTCGGTGGTGTACACCGCTGGCGCGTGCTCGTGATTGCGTTCGCGCTCGCAACCGTCGCGGTGGCGTGGCCGATTTCGGACGAAGTGACCCGGTTGCGGCTATTGCGATTCAACCCCGACAGTACGATCGCCGACACCGCGAAGGCCGGCTTCGCGTCGTGGCACTTGGTGAGTCTGGGACTAAGTTTTGTGACGGTGAGTACCGCGGGTGTTGCGCTCGCGCTCGCGGGTCGGCTACCGGCAGACACGAAATCCGCCGTATGAGGTGCGAACCTTGAACTACGACGTGGCGATACTCACATGCGTGACCGCCGTGGTCGCCGTAGCGTGCGTTGTCAATCGACTACGACCGGGGCAAAAGCTGGTGGTGCTGGTTGGCACGGTAGCCTTGGCAGTTCAGACCTTTTGTCCGCCCTGCGTCTTCCCGGATGGTACGACCGCACGACGGTGGATGCCGGCGGACCTCACGTACTTACCGGGCTCGGTTTCCCCCTGGGTTGATGCTGGTTGGCAAACGATCTGGTTGACGGTTACCGTCGCTGCGACGGTGGCCGCGTGTGTGGGGCTTGAGTGGCGTTACAAGAGCAAGCCAGCCGGCGACCAACAGGCGAGAAACCAAGGTGGTGCTGAAGGGTAGCTCTCCTGACCATCTCAAAATGTGGCGTCGACGGCGATCTCGCCCGGAACGAGTATGGCGCGCACTGCGTCGTGGGGGCCTTCGGTTAGGGGCGGCATAGCGCTTTGAGCACGTTCACTTCGGGATCGATTGTGCCTTCACCACACAGGTGCGAGGCGAGTTGATCGGCGAAGAACGGCGCGAGGAGCGAACCCTTCGAGCCGAGGCCGTTGAAGTACGCCAGTTGTGGATGCTCCGGGTGCCGGCCCAGTACGGGGAAGCCCGCGTCGATTACGGGACGCACCGCGGCATTGTGGTCGAGCACTTCAAATGGCAAGCGCAAGAACGCGCGCAACCGGGACTCGATCTCCGCGCGCCCCTCGGTAGTGGGGGCCGAATCGAGGGGTTCCCATGTGTACGTTGCGCCGACGCGGAACACTTCGTTGCCGATCGGCGCGAGCCAGATCCCGCGGTGAATTACCCGGTCTTCTGTAAGTCCGGGAACGCGCACGGTGAGGATTTCGCCCTTCGCCGCGTTAAACTTGATGGACCCGAACCACGGGTCCGTGCCCGCATCGAACCCGCGACAGAAGATCACCGTTCGTGCTTCGACGGAGAGGGACGATACCCGCACGCCGGTCGTTGTAAGTTCGACGTCGCGCGGCACGACCTCCGCTGTGCGGTACGCGCCGCGTGCGCGGAAGTGCGCGCGGGATGTGTTGAGGTAGCATGATACATCGAGACGCGCGGCGGCGGGCATCGAGAACCCGCCGAACGGAGCGTCGAACCACTCCGGGTTGATGTCCGTCGTCGATTCGACCAGGCCGTGCAGGAGGCCACCGGCGCGCCGCTGGTACTCCTCGCACTCGCGGGCGTCGATGAAGAATCGCAGCGCGGGGCGCTGGCGAAAGAAGGTGTCGCCGAGTTCGGCTTCGCGCGAACGATAGAACGCGACCGCTGCAGGAAACAGCTCCGCCCACCGCCACGATTTCGCGATCCGCTTGCCGGTCGCGGGGGTGACTAGCCCTGCGGCGAGGCGCGACGCCGAGTTGCCGCTCTCGCGGTCCACAACGAGTACGCTTCGCCCGCGCTGGAGGAGGCACCACGAGAGCGCGGTACCGGCCAGCCCCTGCCCGACAATGAGGAAATCGACTTGCGCAGACATGAGTTACGCGCGGCGGGCTTCCGTTTCGAGGTCGGCCCGTCGAGTAAGTGCGCGGTCGCGCCCGCCGCGGTTGAGTTCATAGACGCCGGGCGCATCGAGCGTTTCGCCCGCCGCGAGCCGGCACGCGGCGCGCTTCGCCGTTGCGAGCGCGAGCTGGGCGCCCAGGCAGTCGGTGCAGACCAAGCCGTAGGTTTTCAGCTCGTTCGTGGTGCCGTCGCTCCACTTCGCGGCGATCTTGTATACCGCCGGGACATTACACCCCGGCGCGTAGCACAACACCGGATACGGCGACATTGGCATGGGAAAGGGCTCAGGCCGACGGGAACGGGAGTTGTTCGCCGTGGATGTGGGCCAGGGCGTTCATCGCGGCCCGCAGTTCGGCTTCCTTCTTGGTGCTGCCCCACGCGGCCGGGAACCGCTCGTCGTTGACCTGCGCCGCGACCTTGAAGCACTTGTTGTTGTCCGGCCCCTGTTCGTCGAGCAGGAAGTAACGCGGGGTGTCGCCGAACTCGCGCTGTGTCACAGTTTGTAATTGCGACTTCGCGTTCGCGGAGATCGCGTCGCGGGCCACGCGCTCGATTTCGGGCGTGATGAACCGCAGGATGAACTCCCGCGCGGCTCCCCATCCGCCATCGAGGAAAATGGCCGCGATCAGGGACTCGAATACGTTGGCCAGAATGTTCAGCGGCATCTCGCCGTTGGTGTGAACACCCCGGCCGAGAAAGAGGAAATCACCCAGGCCGATTTCCTGGCTGAACCGCGCGCACGTTTTGCGGCTCACGACGGCCGACTTCACCTTCGTGAGGTCGCCCTCTTGGTATTCCGGGAACCGCTGGAAGAGCTGCTCGCAGGTGACCAACCCCAGCACGCTGTCCCCGAGGAACTCGAGCCGCTCGTTGGACGCGGCGCGCGTGTTCGCGCTGGACGTGTGCGTGAGGGCCGACCGGAGCAGTTCCGGCTTCAAAAATCGGTAGCCGATCGCTTCCTGGCAGTCCCCAAGGATCGCGCGTTCCCGATTGCCAGTGAGTGTGTCCGAAGGAGGCATGATAACGGGTACATAAATACGGGCGGGCAAAGAAAGATCGATGTCAGACAGCCTATCAGCGCGTCCCCGGCGAGTCAACGCGGGCGTCGCCCAAGTTGTAACATTCTTGATTTCGTATGCGTGTTAATTTCGTACCCGTGCGCGAAGGGAGCTGGCGCGGCGGTCCGTGCCGCGGGTCGGGCGAACTACCAACATTGTGGCGGACCCACGGAGCAGTACCTTCGGCTTCTCCCGTACCGCGAGCCGCACAATGCCCATTGTCATTGAAAACCGCCGAAAGAAATCCACCACGCTCATAAAGCTGTGGCCCGATGCGCTCGTTGTTGACGTCACATCAAAGGGGCCGGAACCGTGGGTGCGGTTCAGCCCGTTCTTCCCACATGGCGGAATCCCGATTCCGAACACGCCCGAACGGACTGCGGCCTCGGTGGAGGGGTTGTGGCAGGGATTGAAGGTGTTCGAGAAAGAGGACATCGATCCGGCGAAGTGGGCGATCACTTCCATGCGAAACATCAAGCGGGCCGGGAGGAGCCGCGGGGTGGTGCGGGGGCACCGGTTCGGTATAAGTGGCGATGAGTTAATTGGTTATCGCGAGGCGCGATGCCGCATTTACCTGCCCGCATACCGATGGATACTGGAAAACCGATTGAAGCAGGAACTGGAGCAACTCCGCGCGGCGGCCGACCGTGGGACCGTTGTGTTGCTCGACTACGAGACGAACGCGGACGTCGAAGACCTGTCGAGTCCGCTGTCCCACGCCGCGCTCGTGAAGCACTACCTCGAAGACACTTGGCCCGCATAAGCGACTATTGTGTGTCCCGGCCCGCGTAGTAGCTCTTGCACAGAAACAGGAACGCGGCAAATGCCGGCCAGGTCGGTTGGGCCGGGAAGTCCGCATCGGCACCCGGGAAGTCGGTGCCCCCCGATCCGAGGTGTTCCACCCAGTCCGCGCCGGAGTCCAAAAAAGTGCCGAGATCGAGGTTTTCCCAGAGACCGGAGTATGGGCTCGGGTGGTCGGAACACGCCATTCGCCCGTTCGGGGCGCAGCGGCGATAGTCTGCGGCCAGTGCCCGCACAAATTGCAGGAACGAGACCCGGTCGTGAACCGTCGCCGGATCGAGTGGGTCCGTGGCGTCTGACATGCACGCCAGTTTACTGGTCGGTCGACATGGCCGCTACCACTTCCGCGTTTAAGCGGCCATCACTTTCAGCGATCAGGAAAGTGGTCGGGTCATGCGCACGAGTGGGAGCACTTCGCCATCGGGCAGTTTCTGGGCGCTCCGCTCGACGGGCGCGAACCCCAGCGCGAGATACAGCGGCTCGCCCGGCAGCGTGGCCATGAGTTCCAGAGTGCGGAAGCCGGCCCGGGTCGCATCGGCCGCACAGCGCTCGAATAGCTGCCGGGCCAGTCCGCGGCGCGCCCATGAGGGGTGTACGAAGAACGCCCGGACGCGGGCCGGTTCGGTCGCCGGGTCCAAAAGCGGGTCGTCGGCACCTTTCATCTGGTCGCCGCCGTAGAGCGTTCGGCGTTGGCTCCATCC
The DNA here is from genome assembly GCF_017939745.1 of Gemmata palustris. Taxonomy (NCBI): domain Bacteria; kingdom Pseudomonadati; phylum Planctomycetota; class Planctomycetia; order Gemmatales; family Gemmataceae; genus Gemmata; species Gemmata palustris. Next base: position 8,228,376 of record NZ_JAGKQQ010000001.1, read on the forward strand.
GCCCGCGGCAATCAGTTCCCCGCCCTCGCTTTCGATGACGAAATAGGTCCGATCCGCGATCAATTGCGTATCCGGCCCGAAGACGTAGCGGAGCGCGCTCTCGATTTGTGCCGGAGTGTAGTAGTTCGCGCCGAGCGCCCGCACGGATTGGTCGATGAGCTCGCACAATCGCAGCAGATCTGCGGTCGTCGCGAGCCTCAATGGAAGTGCGATGTTCTCCACAGTGTTTCCCCACCGATTTCCGTCCGACGTGCGGACGTCTCACTCTACTGCGTCCCGTTATCTATTTTACTCGCGCATGCCCTTCCTGCTTTTGGAGCAGGTTCCGTGATCGGCGGTCACCAAAAGTCTGGCCCACAAATGCGAACGAGGCGCCCAAAAGGGCGCCTCGTTCTAACTCCACGCTTCTTCGATCAGATCCACACTTACTGCCCGCCCGGGAGTGCCGGGAGTGTCGGCGGGATCGCGGGCAGCGGCGGACCGGACTGGCTTGCTCCACCGATCGGCTTGCTCGCGTCCGGTAGGGGCGGGAGCGTGACGCGCTCGCCGGGCTTGAAGTAGTCTTCCGAACCCGGGTTAGCACTGGCCCCGGGCGGGATGGTTGGGGTTGCGGGTGCTCCCGTACCATTTACTGCAGGGCGGTACGGCGTCGGCTCGGGGATCGTCGCACGCCCGGTGGCGCGGAAGTAGTCCCCGCCCGAGTTGCTGCCCGTGCCGGTCACGGGCGGCGTGTTGCTACTGATCGGGCGCCCGCTCGGCAGCGGCGGGAGCTGGACCCGGCCGCCCGGTTGGAAGTATTCCGGCGCCGGGTTCGTGGTGCTGGTTCCGGTCGGCCCGAGCCGCAGTGCCCCCGGCGTGCTCGGGGCTTTGGGCTCCGGCATCGCCGGGAGCTCTTCCGGTACCGCATCGCGCTTCTCGGCGAACGGCGGCAGTTGGATCAGCGACGCGGTACCGCCCGCTTGCGAGATCGGGTGCCCACCGGCCGCGACCCCTCCGGCCGGGAGCGGTTGCTCGCGCAACTTGATGGCCGCTTCGGTCCGCTCGCGGATGTGGTCCTTGGCCCGCTTGGAAACCCATGGCGGTAGTTGCCCGTCGCCGACGGACACATTATTGTACGGCTGAATCGTGCCCTTTGCCCACTCGAACTGAGCTAAGGCAATGTTGTAGTCGGCCACGGCCCTCGTCTCGGCCGCGATCGCCGCCGCCAACTGCTGCTGCACGGTCAGGTTGCTGAGGAAGTCCTCGGCACGCGGCCCCTCAATCAGCAGGGCCGCCTTGATCCGCGCGACGTACCGTTGGAGGGACTCGCGCTCGGCCCGGGCCGGGGCAATTTCCGTGTGCGTCTGGATCACGCGCCGGTACTGGAGGATCAGGAATTCGATGGACTTCAGTTCGAGGTCCCGGAGCTGGATGTAGCTCTTGGACATGTTCAACTGTGCCTGGCGCACCAGCGCGTTGGCGTCGCGGAACCCCAGCGGCATGTCGAGCCGCAGCCCGAGGGTCCAACTGTTGAACCGGTTATCGATGAAGTTGCCGAACGCATTCCCGGGGCTGGTATTGCCGTTGGCGCCGAAGTCCTCTGCGCGCCCGTCGAGCCGCGTACCGAGGCCGGCCATGTCGTATTGGGCGAAGGACCGCAGGTCGGGCCGGCGCAGGTTCTTTTGGAGCAACAAATCGAGTTGCCGGAACTTCACGTCCTGGCGAGCGAGTAGCAGGTCGGGGCGGTACGCGATGGCGTCATTAGCCGACTCCTGGAAGTCCGGCTTGTAGGGCGCGAGGTTCGGCTCGTCGATGGGAACGAGTCGGACGCCGTCGTCGCTCCGCAGCCCGATGTGGCCGCGCAACTGGCGCTCGCTCTCGAGCACCTGCCCGCGGGCCTGATACACCTGGCGCCGGAACCGCTCGAACTGGGCCTGGATCTGGTCCAGGTTCTGCGGGCGCAGCGCCCCGGCCTCGACGCGAAGGTACGTGTACCGGTAGCCCTCGAACGCTTGTCGGAGGCCCTCTTCCTGGGCGTACAGGTTGTAGTACGCCGCGTAGAGGTTCCAGTACGCCGCTTCGACGTTCAGGAGCATGTAGTTGACTAAGATGTCGAAGTTGGCCCGCGTCTGGTCGAGCCGCAGGCGCGTGAGCAGGATGCCCTCGGTCCCGACCCCGGTCGACTGGACGCCCTGGAGCAGCAGGCTCCCGGGGTGCGAGGGGGAGAGTTGGTTCATCTCCACCCCGAACAGCCGCAACAGCGGCTGTTCAACCGTGAGCTGCACGCGCGGCGTGTAGTTCGGGTTGACCAGGCTCGTCTGGTTCGCGGAGCTCTGCGAGAACTTCGAGTAGTCGGTGCTGAACGTGATACCGGCCACGCCGCCCGTGGGCAGCGGCTTCGCGAGCGTGCTGCTGAACGTGGCCGCGTCGCGGGACTGCTGGAACGAGAGGAACTGGGCCGCGACCGGTTGGTCGATCTTCTGCCACTGCATCGAGGTGATCCAGCGCGCGTCGAACTTGCTCACCGAGCGCTCGATTTCCGCGGTGGCGATGGCCGGGTCGATGGCGAACGCGCGGATCGAGTCCGTGCCGCTGACGTTGCGCCCGGCGAACGACTCGGCCTGCTCGTTCTTGAACCCGGGGTTGCTCGGCGCCTGGCTGCCCACGTTGCCCTGCTCGAGCGCGAGCGCGGCGCACTCGCGGAGCGTCATGTGGCGCGGCGGGCGCACGAAATCGATGACCGTAGTCGTCGACCCGCTCAGCTTGTCGACCTGCCCCGGGGCGATCGCGCCGTGCGGGTTCGCCTCCAGCGACGCCGGCAGCTTCAGCGAGGCCGCGTCTTTGTAGTCCGCGGGCTCCATAAACAGTTGCTGCTTACACCCACCGGCGGCGGAAACAGTTAGTGCCCCGGCGAGCGCCCGCTTGAACCATCGGCTCCGGCTCATGTGTGTTCCCCGCTCCACCCCTGGACCCGCGACAACCCGATCGAACCGTTCGCCCGCGTTTGCGAGCGGCCCCAGTCAATTCGGACGGGCATCCTCACCATCCCATCGACGGTACAGGCGGAAGTATTTAGCTAGTCTGCCAGTCGAACCGGAGATTTTTTTGGTTCCGCGTTAAGTTCCGGGCGATGCCGCGAGATGGCGAGGATTCGCGTTCGAGGAAAGTGGGGCGGGGCGGCTCACACGGGGCGGTCTGGGCGCCCGCGCTTGAGATGTTCTGCCCTTTGAGTTAGGCTTGAGGTGAGCCGGTCCGTCACATCACGCAACGTTTAAAGGAGCCGCACCAATGGAGCAGCCCGCCAGCAACGAATTGAAGCAGAGCCGGATGACCGAGTTCATGAAACTGCTGCCGCTCACGATGGAACTGGCCGGGTTGCCGAAGGCGGACCCCGCCCGCCCGTTCACATCCGACCAGATCGAGGGCCGGGTTATGAGCGTCCGTACAGCGTTCAAGGCCGCCCGTGCGCTGCTGAAAGAAGTGGGGGAGACGGGGGCACTGTAGCGCGCCCCTTGGCGCCGTTAGTCATCCAGGGCCGTGTCTTCTGGCACTAGCGGGCCGGCGGCGCGGCTCGCGATGGCGGTCGCGGTGGCGAAGGTACGGCAGAACGCCATCGTGAGCAGAACGTGGTTCACGCCGCGGGCCGTCATCAGCTCGCGGGTCGCCCCGCTGACCACCGCGTGCGGCGGGGTCCCCGTGTCGCAGAAAACTTCCACATCCGTCCAATTCGTCCCGCGTTTCCAGGTCGTGCCGAGCGCGCGGAACACGGCTTCTTTCGCGGCCCAGAGCGCCGTGTATTGTTCAGTGGTTTGCCGTTTCGTATTGCAAAACCGCACTTCCCGGTCGGTATAGACCTGTTTCAAGAAGGCGTCGGCGTGTTCGTCGAGCAACTGACGCACCCGCGCGCACTCCATGACTTGAGTGCCGAGGCCGAGTATTTCCATCGTCCCTCCGGCGAATTCTGATGCGGGGAAGGCGCCGGTTCTGGCTGACCTTCGCACGCCCGGTGCGAGCCGGTAGAATTCGCAGTTGAAGAACCCTTCCCCAGCCCCTTCCAAAAGAGGAGGGCCGAAACCGCTCTCGGGTTTTCTTCTCTTTCCTTTTTGTAGGAAGGAGAGCCGGGGGACGGGTTTTCTGTCATTGTTGTGCGGAAGAAATTCAGGAAGGACTCGCCATGTCCGCTTCAAACGACGACCTGCTCGCCGACCTCACCGACGACCAGCGGGCGGCGGCGACACACGGCGAAGGTCCGCTCCTGATCCTCGCGGGCGCGGGCAGCGGTAAAACGCGCGTGATTACGCGCCGGGTCGCGTACCTGCTCCGGTCCGGCGTGCGCGCGAGCAGCATTCTAGCGATCACGTTTACGAACAAGGCCGCCAGCGAGATGAAGAACCGCGTCGAGAAATTGGCGCCGGGGAACCGGGTGTGGGTGAGCACGTTCCACAGCCTCGGCGCGCGCCTCTTGCGCCAGTACGCGGACCGTCTCGGGTTCGACCGTAATTTCACCATTTACGACGTGGACGACCGCAACAAGTTGGTGAAGGACGCGCTCGAAGCGAGCGGCATGGACAACGTGAAGTTCAGCCCGGAGCGCGTCGGCGGCGCGATCAGCAAGGCGAAGAACCAGCTCCTCACCCCGCCGCAGTACGAGCGCACCGCGACGGACTTCTTCCAGCAGGTCGTGGGGAAGGTGTACCACGGGTACGAGAAGCGGCTCCGCAACGCCAACGCGATGGACTTCGACGACCTGCTCTACCTCCCCGCGATGGCGCTCAAGACGAATGAAGAGTTGCGGGCCGAACTCGATGCGCGCTTCAAGTACGTGCTCATCGACGAGTACCAGGACACCAACTCCGCGCAGTACCAGATCGTCAAGCAACTCAGCCTGAACTACCCGAACATCTGCGTGGTCGGCGACCCTGATCAATCGATTTACAAGTGGCGCGGGTCGGACATCAAGATCATCCTGGATTTTGAACGCGACTTCCCGAACTCGCGCACCATCACCCTGGCGCAGAACTACCGCAGCACGAAGTCGATCATTCACGCGGCCAGCGTGCTCATCGATCACAACAAGCAGCGGAAGAAGAAAGACCTCGTCACCGACAACCCGCAGGGCGAACCGGTCAAAGTGATTACGTTCGACAACGGTCTCGACGAGGCCGAGGGCGTCGTTCTGCGCATCAAAGAGGCCGCGAAGAGCGGCACGTTCAAGTACCGCGACCACGCGATTTTCATGCGCATCAACGCGCTCACCCGGTCGCTCGAAAGTGCCTTCGTTAAGCACGGCGTCCCGTTCCAGATCGTGAAGGGGCTGGCGTTCTTCGAGCGCAAAGAGAACCGCGACGTGCTCGCGTACCTGCGCCTGCTCGCGAACCCGCAGGACACTGTGAGCTTTCTCCGCGTTGTGAACGAGCCCGGGCGCGGGATCGGCAAAGTGTCGCTGGAGAAGCTCCAGTCGTTCGCGGCGGATCAGGAGATCGGGCTGCTCGCCGCGGCCGGACAGGTGGCGAAGATCACGGAGATTCGGGGCAAGGCCGTGAGCGGCCTGCGGGACTTCCACCGGATGATGTCGGACCTGCGATCCCGGCTCGCCCTCCCGCCGCACGAACTCGTTCAGCTCGTGCTGGAGAAGTCGGGGTACGAGGCCATGTTGCGCGATTCGACCGACGAAGACGACGCAGAGCGGCTCGCGAACGTGGGCGAACTCGTCACCGCCGCGAAGCAGTTCTGGGACGAGGACAACACCCGTACCATCACGGACTTCCTCGAACAGATCACGCTCGCGTCGGACCTGGACGGCTGGGACGAACAGGCCGACCACGTCTCTGTGATGACGCTGCACGCATCGAAGGGGCTGGAGTTCCCGGTCGTGTATGTCCTCGCTGTGGAAGAGGGCTTGTTGCCGCACGAGCGGAGCATGGGCCGCGACGACGAAATCGAAGAAGAGCGCCGACTGTGCTTCGTGGGCATGACGCGCGCGATGAAAGAACTGTACTTGTGCCACGCCCGGATGCGGGAGTTCCGCGGGCAGTTGAACTACTGCATCCCGTCCGGGTTCCTGCAGGAACTGCCCCGCGACGTGCAGTTCATCGACCCGTCGATGGCCCGCAACGCCGCGCGCACCGCGGCCGACGAATGGCGCTTGAAGGCGAGTTCGGCCGCGAAGGACTGGGCCGATACCGGCGCGCGGCCGTTCATCCCGTCAAAGAAGCCGAACTCGGACCTGAAGCCTTCCATCCCCGACGCGCCGGATACGGGACTCGCGGTGGGGGTACTGGTACAGCACGAGGAGTTCGGCCTGGGTAACGTGACGGATGTAAGTGGCTACGGCGCCCTGCGCCGCGTGAAGATCCGCTTCCCCGCACACGGCGAGAAGATCTTCGCGGGCGACAAGATCCGGCTCAAGGTGGTCGGTCGCAAGAAGGCGTAGCGAAAGGCCGAAATCCGCCGCGGATAAACGCAGATAACACGGATCAAGACAGAAGACAGATTGGCCACAAAAAGGCACAAAGGGCACAAAAGAAGAGAGCAGAGGACAGAGTTCAGAAGATAGAGAACAGCTTTGGGGTTTAGCCCCTATCGGGGCTGAATCAAAGTGTGCGATCTTGGCCTTCTGATATATGCCTTCTTCTTTTGTGCCCTTTGTGCCTTTTTGTGGCCGTTCTGCCTTTGTTGACCTCTGTCTTCTGCCCTCGGATTTCTGTTCCTCTGTTCTCTGTCTTATCCCACTATCCTAGTTTCCGATGTGAAATTCTGTTGTAAGCCCGCGCCCCTCGCTCGGTAGCTGAGTACACTTCCCACGACCGCGCACGTCACTGCGGTCGTGAGTCGCCGGTTACTCGGACCGGCGGATCGGTTCCCGTCTCTTCAACGCGGAGAAGTTGACCATGCCCCGGATTCTGATCGCGCTCAGCCTCGTCGCCGCCCTTGCGATCCCCGCGAGCGCCGCGGACACGAAGTACGCCCTCACCGGCGACAACACGAAGGTCACGTTCGTCGGGAAGAAGCCCGACGGCAAGCACACCGGCGGGTTCGGCAAGCTCACCGGGTCCGCGACCATCGCTGGCGGTGACCCCACGAAGCTCGAGGTCACGGTGGACATCGAAACGGAGTCGATCTTCTCTGACGACGCGAAACTCACCGGGCACCTCAAGAACGCGGACTTCTTCGACGTCAAGAACCAGCCGAAGGCCACGTTCAAATCGACGAAGGTGGAGAAGGGTACGGCGGGCTACACCGTCACCGGCGACCTGACGCTCCTCGGCAAGACCAAGTCGGTCAGCTTCCCCGCGACCATCACCGAGAAGGACGGGAAGCTCGAAGTCGCCGCGACGTTCGCCATCGACCGCACGCAGTGGGGCATGAAGTACGGCCAGGGCAAGATCGACGACAAGGTCGATCTGGGCATCAAGGTCGAAGCGAAGAAGTAAGCAACTGAGGAGTTCGTTCCGATGCCCCCGCCACCCCCACTCAAAGACGTACTCGAAGCCCTGTATCACGCGGTACTCCCGAGCGCGGGCGCGGCCGCGCTCGTCCTGGGCGCGTTCCTGGCAGTGGGGCGGTGGCGGGCGGCGGCGCTCGGGTCCGCGGTGGCAGTTGTGGTCGCGTTCATGTGCGGCAACTTCGCGCTGCCGAAACTGTCACTGGAAGACCCGGCGCCGACGTGGGAGAACACGTACCGCGTGCTCCTGTGGGAGCCGCTTGAAACATCCCCGTGCGAGCAATGGTTGCCGCGTGTGGCGCTCGTGCTGGTCGCGGTCGGGTTGTTGACGCGCTGGCTCGGTTTGGCCGTGAGTCGGGCGGTACCCGAGCGGGCGTGGTGGACCGCGAACCTACTCGTGTGGCTCCCGCGCATCGCGGCCGTTTATTACGTCAGTGCGTGGCTCGTTATGGGGAACGCGGCGGCCGATCCCAAGTGGGCGCCCCTGCGGTGGGAACTGGTCGCATCGATGGTGTTCGTTTGGCTCGTTCTCGACGGCCTCGCGCGGGGCGGAGCGAGCGCGGAAATCTCTCTCTACCTGACCGCGATCTTCTACGCCGGAGCCGGGGTGCTCCTCTACTCGGAAAACGCGCAGTTCATGGAGGTCGCGGTGATAATCGGGTCCGCGATGTTCGGAATCGCGGTCGTTACCCTCATTGTGCCCGCGCGCGAAGACGGCGCGAGGGCGATCGTGAGCGGCGCGATTCCGGCCGCGGTCGCGTTCCTGCCCGGGTTGCTCCTCGGTACGCGGCCCTCGCACAACGAAACCAAAGTCCCCGTACTCTCGTTCTGGCTCGTGGCGCTCGCGCCGCTGATCCTTTCACCGTTCCTCGTTCCGCGGGTGAGCCGTCAGAACCGGTGGCTCCAACTCGCGCTCCGTGTGGCCCTAATCCTGGTGCCGATTCTGGTCGCGGTGCTCCTCGCCGGACAGCACGAGAAGCTCCCGTATGAGAAAGAGGCGGAGTGGTAGGGCATTCTGGGAAGTTCGGGCGAACGGCCGGTGTAAGCCGGCCGGTGGCGCTATCCTGAGTGAGCTTGCGCTGTGCTGGCGAGCCGCCGGTACCTAGAAGCACCAGCCGGCTCACACCGGCCGTTCGCCTTTGTCTTGTTAATCCTGTCAAAAACGGCTCCGTGGTCCCACCAGCCGTTCGCCCGGGCCTTCTCATACACTACCGGCACCAACCAACCCGTTTCGGTGCTGATCCATGTTTACTTTGTCCGCATTCGCCGATGAGATCTCGCCCGACCCGCGCGAACAGGTCGCGGTTCTGAAGGCGAGCCGCGTCCGGTTCATCGAGTTCCGGTCGATCCACAAGACCAACGTGCTGAGCCTCACCGACGACCAGATTAGGGAGTTCAAGGCGCTCATCGACGGCGAGGGCATCGGCCTTTCCGCGATCGGTTCGCCTATCGGTAAGGTCGCAGTGGACGCCCCGTTCGAGCCGCACCTCGATAAGTTTAAACGCGCCATCGAACTGTGCGGCGTGCTCGGCACACGCGGCGTCCGCGTCTTCAGTTACTACCCGCCCGGCAACGACCCGAACTTCGACCCGGCGAACTGGCCCGCCCACCGCGCGGAAGTGATTCGGCGCATGGGTGTGATGGCCGAGATCGCAGCGCAGAACAACGTCGTGCTGTTTCACGAGAACGAGCACCGCATCTACGGCGATTCACCGGACCGCGTCGCGGACATTCTCGGCACCGTCAACAGCCCGGCACTCCGTGCGGCTTACGACGCGGCCAACTACACTTACGGCAACTTCGACCCGGTCGAAGGATGGGAGAAGACGAAAGCGTACACGTCGCACTTTCACATCAAGGATTGGAAGCGCGGCGGTCACGCGGCCGGTCACGAGTACGGTGTGATCGCGGGTACCGGCGACGGGAACGTTGCGCACAGTATCCGCGGCGCGGTCGCAATGGGCTATAAGGGGTTTGCTGTGATGGAACCGCACCTGCGCGGCGGCGGGCCGACGGGGGGAATTACGGGACCGGACCTGTTCCCGTATGCGACCGACGCCTTCCGCGCCGTTCTCCGCGATTGCGGTGGTGCCGAGGGGTGAGCGCTTCACGCGGTGCCAATCGTGGCACCGCGTCGGATCACACAGTTGTTTACGACCCGGTGGGAACCACATCACGGGGCGCTTTCACGCGCGTGGTGGTGGACGGGCTCGGTTCGTTGGTGGGTGTCGGGAGCGTGACGCGGAACGTGGTCCCGACGCCCGGTTCGCTTTCCACTTCGATCGAGCCGTTCAGTCGCGCCACGTACTCCTTCACGATGGCGAGCCCCAACCCGGCGTGAACCCCGGTGGCGTGGCGCGACGAGTCCGCACGGTAGAACCGCTCGAAGATGCGCTCCCGCACGTCGGGCGCCATGCCGATGCCGGTGTCGCGCACCTCGAGCACGGCGGTTTCGCCCGCGCGCCGCACGGTCAGTTCGATCGTGCCGTCCGGGTTATTGTACTCGATCGCGTTGTGGAGCAGGTTCATCAACACTTCGCGGAGTTTGCCGGGATCGGTGTCGATCGCCACTTCGTCGGTGTTGACCGCGACCGAGAGGTTGTTCGCGGCCGCGAGCGGGCGGATCACCGCGGCGCACCCGACCGCGAGTTCGCCCGCGTCGGTGCGCGCGATGTGCGTGTGGTCGTTGCCCGCGTCGAGCGAGGCCAGCGTCATGATCCGTTCAACTAACTGCCCCAGTTGTTTCGAGATCAACCGGCACTCTTCGAGGGTGGTCCGGTACTGCTCGGGCGTGCGCGGCTTGCGGAGGGCGACGTCGATGGTGGCGAGGAGGGACGCGATGGGCGTGCGGAGCTCGTGCGAAATATCGGCCACTGCCTGTTTCTCCCGTTCAAAAGCCCGCTGGAGGAGGGTGAGGGTCTGCGTGATGCGGGCGTGGATGGGGGCCAGTTCGCGGCCCAGCTCGTTCGCGACAACGGGCAGGCGAAAATCTTTTTCGGAAACCTGGCTGACGGCCTCAGAAAGCACCCGGAGCGGGGCCAGCCCGCGGGCGACGAAGAACCACCCGCCGAGCACCAGCGCGGCGAACGTGCCGGCGCCGATCAACATGAGGCGCCCGCGGAACTGCGCGAGTTCCATGCGCGTCTCGGTCCGCACGCGCTCCAGTTGCTCGTCCCGTGCGTGCTGATCGGCCGCGAGGCGCGCGTCGAGATCTGAGTACGGGCGTATCGTTTGAACGACCGCGCGCAACGCCATGTCCGCGCCGCCGCGCCACGGCGGGTACGGCGAGAACCGGGCGAGTACGGCAGGAGCGGGCGGGGACGGCAAGAGCACCCAAAAACCGATCGGGCGCCCGCCCGCCAATGTGCCCGTGACGACGCGCCGGCACTCGCCCAATCTGGGCAGGGTGTCGTCCACCAACTTGGGTTCCAATTCCTCGGTCGGTTCCAGGAACGCGGCGTCCAGGGAGAGGTCGCCGTGAATCCCTTCCGATCGGATGACCGCGATGTTCCGCCCGGGGCGATTCGGGTACGTGGCTACCAGCGTGATCTGGAACTGGTACGGGAACGGGTGGTCGTCGTCGGTGAACGCCTTCCGGAACGCTTCTTGAACCCGAACTACGAGCCGCGGGCCGTCGAACTCCACCCAGTTCGGGTACGGGTAGAGCCGTCGGGTGTCACCGCCCCCGCCCCGGAGGATTGGTTCAGTTGCCGCCGCTGGTGCGAGATACGACCAGAGGGTTGGGCCGGGAACGTTCCTCAATAACCCGAGGCGCAAACTGTACTGGCGGGCCTCGTCTTCGGACGCTTTCAGCGGTGGTTGTGGCTCCGCACGCGGCCCGGGGCCACCCGGCCCGCCCCCGGGCGGGCGGCGCGATTCCACATTGTGGCCGAGAACCGCGCCCCCAATTTGGACCGCGACCTGCTCCGTCGGTGTGAGCCGGCGCAGCGGCTCCGTTTGGCCCAGGAGCGGCCCGAGTTTGTAAAAGACTTCCTTCGCGAGTGCCTTCGATTCGGCCATCAGGTCCGCATCGAATTTCGCCTTCGCTTCTTGGTGGCGCACTTTAAAAGCGTGCTCGATGTTGTCCGACTCGGATTTTTCTCTCGCGCGGATCGCGTCGACCGCGAACCGGTCGACGAGTACGCCCACCGCGCCCAGTGCCAGTGCGAGCAGTACCAGCAGGTAACCCAGCAGCGAGCGCCGGATCGAGCGCATGGGACACCAGAGGGAGAGCGATGGGAATGAAGCGAGGCACTGCGGTCGGTCCGGCCGCAGCGCTACCGATCACCCTTTGTCATTTTCAGACTTTCAGTGGGGGCGGATCGTCGTCGCCGCGGAGCATGTACCCCTCACCCCAGCGGGTCAGGATTAGTGGTGGATCGAACCCCTTATCGACTTTGTTCCGCAGGTACCGAATGTACACGTCCACGACGTTCGACGTGTTCTCGTCGTACTCGTCGTAGAGGTGCTCCCAGATCATGCTCCGGGTCACCACCTTGCCGCGGTGGAACGCGAGGAACTCCAACAGGGCGTACTCGCGCGGCGTGAGTTGGACGGACCGCCCGGACCGGCGCACCGCGCGCGCCGCGGTGTCGATCTCCAGGTCGTAGCACCGCAGCACGGGGTCTTTTTGCTGGTGCCCGCGCCGGATCAGTGCCCGCAACCGGGCGAACAGTTCGTCCATCTCGAACGGTTTGGGGAGGTAATCATCGGCCCCCGCGTCCAGCCCGGTCACCTTGTCGTTGGTTGTGGTTTTTGCGGTCAGCATCAGGACGTGTGTGTTAATACCGGAGCCGCGCCACCTCTTTAACAGAGTTAATCCGTCGACCTTTGGCAGCATCACGTCGAGCACGACCACGTCGTAGGACGTGCTCCGGCACTTCACGTCCGCCTCTTCGCCATCGGTCGCGACGTCGACGGCGAACCCTTCCTCTTCCAGCCCTTGTCGTAAGGCTTTGACGAGGGGCTGGTGATCTTCAACGAGCAGCACGCGCACGGGTTCACCCTCCGGCAGGAATACCCCACCTGGATATTTGAGTTTACTCACTCCCGATGAAGTGGGTATGAGAAATGAAACGTGAAACGCGCGCAGAACTCACCACGAAAAACGTTATGAGAGCTTGTCCGGCTTCTTCAGAACCTGCCGGATACGCGGGCCACGATGGTGCCCATAAGCTCGGCCAAAACGGTCCGCAATGAGTCGCGTAAAAGAACCCGGGAACCGCCCTATTCGGACGCGGGAGGCGCGGGCGGGTCTTTCGCCCAGTCGGGCGCGACACTCTCCGGCCACATGGGGCCGAACACGTCCGGCGGTATCACTGTGTCATCGGTCCATTTGTTTTGCTTCGCGAGCAACTTCAGCCGGTCGAGGTCGCGCCGGATGCAGAGCAGTTGGCGCCGGATCGGTGTCGCGGTGGTTGCGGCAGCGAGTATCAGTGCCGCGGCCGCTTCCGGCGCCGCAGCCCCCGCGCGCAGTCGGGCCACACGAGCGGCACAGCGCGCGGCGAATGCTTCGCGCGCGGTTCGAGGCAGCGATGCCACTTCTTCGGATGCGGGCACCAGTGGCCGGTTTTCGGAAGAAGTAACAGCGCCTTGTTCTACAGGTGTCAACTCGGCGCCCGGCTCGAGTAACGTCCATTCGGGGCGCGGAATGAGCTGCCCACGGCTCTTCGCCGGCGGCATCGGGTAGGAGTAAATGAGTGGACCGGCTTCGCCCTCGTGGAACGACTCAGCGCCGGATTGCGGAACGACGCGCTGGTTTTTCCTGTTCCGCCGCTTCATGGCTGCCTCTCGATGCGGATGAACTCGCTTCGGACCGGGCGGCTCTCGCGGCCCCAAGGCCGATTCAGTTCGACCAGCAGTTGAAACTCGTACTGCCCGGTGCCCGGAAATATCAACGGTCGGACGGGCCACGCGGAACTGATGACGGGGTGCCGGTCCGAGAAGCGGACCGACCCGAGTGATCGGCCCCCGATCCGCCTCACGCCTTCGGGCGCATCGTGCCAGTACACGTCGAGCGAAAAAGTTCGGAAGCCGTTGATTGAACCGACGAGATAGAACCGCGCGTACACCCAAAATTCGAGATTCTCGAACGGGAACTCCGTATCCGGCGGAACCGAGTACCAGTAACCGACCCGTTCGAGGGTTCGTAGCGTTTGTAGCCCCGGTGCGCCGTCCCACGCGGCATTCAGGCACGCGATAAAGTGCTGCACGTGGATCTTCGGCCGGGCCATCGGGCGACCTCCGACACTTCAGTTTACACGACCGCACCGGCGCCCGGAAGTCACGCGGTCACGACCGGCAGTTTGCGCCGGCCGATGCCCTCCGCGTCGGTGGTCTTCGGGATGCGGTGCTGGTTCTCGGTTTCCCAGCGGGCCAACTCTTCCATGAGGGCGTCCACGATCTCCGCTTCCGCGACGCGGCGAACCATTTCGCCGTTACGGAAGATCATGCCCTGCCCGTTGCCCGCGGCGATACCGATGTCGGCCTCGCGCGCTTCGCCCGGCCCGTTCACAACGCACCCGAGCACGCTGATCTTCACGGGCAGGCGCTTGCCGCTTAGCCGACCTTCGAGTTCCGCGATGATTTTTTCCAGGTCGATCGCGAGGCGCCCGCAGGTGGGGCACGCGATCAGTTCCGGCCGGCGCACGCGGCGCTGGGTGGCCTGCAGTATGTCGAACGCGGCAGCGATTTCCGGGACCGGGTTACCCAACAGCGAAATGCGAATGGTGTCACCGATGCCGTCGAGCAGGATCGGCGCGAGACCCGCAGCGGATTTCGTGACCGCGTAGGGCGGCTTGCCCGCTTCCGTGATGCCGATGTGGGTGGGGTAGTCGCACATTTTGGCGAACAGGCGGTACGCTTCGACCGCAACCAGCACGTCGCTCGACTTCAGTGACACGATGATGTCGCGGAACCCCTCGCTCTCGGCCGTTTCGATGTGGCGCAGCGCGCTCTCGACCATCGCGGGCGGGCAGGGGAACTCGTACTTCTCGCACAGGTCGCGCTCGAGGCTCCCCGCGTTCACCCCGATCCGCATCGGGATGCCTTTATCTTTCGCCTTCCGCACGACCTGGCGGAAGCGCTCTTCCGTTCCGATGTTGCCCGGGTTGATGCGGATCTTGTCGATGGGGTGATCGAGCGCGGAGAGCGCCATCTTGTAGTCGAAGTGGATGTCGCAGATGAGCGGGATGCCGATCTTCTGTTTGATCTGCGTGAGCGCCCCCGCGTCTTCCGGTTTCGGCACGGTCACGCGGACGAGTTCGCACCCGGCCTCTTCCAGTGCGTGAATCTGCTTGATCGTGCCTTCCACGTCGAACGTGTCGGTGGTCGTCATCGACTGCACTGCGACCGGGTTCGATCCGCCGATGACGACGGAACCGACCTTCACCTCGCGAGTTTTGTGGCGCGGTTTGCCCGGAACCTTCTGGGCCGTTTCGAGCACGCTCAGGTCGAAGCGCGAGCCGGTGGTCATCGGTAATCCTCTACGTCCTGGGAAGTTACTCCTCATGCTAATTGAGTAACCGCAAATGCGGCAACGCCAACACCGGGCTTGGCCTTTACGCCCGCGGCCCGCGGTGACCATAATTCGCGCTGGAATATAGATCCCGGAGGGCGAACGATGAGTGCGTTCAGGCGTTGGCGCGTGCCCGGTATCGTGTGTGTTGGTCTGCTATCTGTGTTGGCGCTGAGTAGCGGGGGCACGTTACCTCAACCGACCGCACCAGTGCCCCCGGCGCGGGTCGCTACCGTTCCGCGTGCGGAGCGCAAACTCAACGTGCCCGAGCCTTCAGTGGCGGTGAGCGTGCTTCCCATTGCTACCAGTGCCCAGCAGCAACCGCTGACGCCCACAACATCCGGGGCGGCATTGCCTTCGATTCCGTCGTCAGTATTCCCTCCCCCTCAGTTCGGCCCCACCACTCCTCCCGCGGTTATCCCCGCCCCAATGGGTGTATTGCCACCCGGACTGCCGGGTCCAACGGTGATTCCGTTAGCCGCGGGGGCAGTGAGCCCCCCAATGCCGTCGGCCGGGGGGCTTCCTGATTTTTCCGTACCCGCGCACCCATCCGGTCCAACTCCACCCGCGAAGCCGCCCGAACTAGCGGAACCCGGGATCACTGAACCCGTTGTGACGGTTCACCGCTTCGATGGAAAGTATCTCTGTTGTGACCGCGAGCGCGCCTTGGTCTACGTGCAAGTCGGTCAAGATAAAGCGGAGATCCAGAGTCGCCCGTTCGCGAACGCGATCCCGGCGGCCGACGTCAACGCGAAGAGCGACGTGAAGCGGGTCGAAGTGCCGGCCGGCGATACAGTTTCGCACAACGGGAAAGTGTTCCTCAGCACGGCGCGCGAGCTTCTCGTGATCGACACTGAGTGCCGCATCGACTGGCGGTTCGTGTTGCCCGGCAAAGCGGACAACGGCGAGCAGTTACTCGGTGCCGTGGGGTTTCACGACGGGAAGGTGTACCTCGCGAGCCGAAACGAATCGAAGGGCAGCACAGCAGAGAAGACCGGTCGCGTGTACATGCTAGATGTGGCAACCGGCCGGCAAACCGGGTTTGACATCGTGCGCGGCGGGTTCGGCGATCAGCCCAAGTTCTCTTCGAGAGCGGGCGTCGTTTACGCGATCAGCGCGACGGGCGTGATTCGCTACAACGCGGTCGAACAGCGGCAATCTTGGACGACCAAACTCACCTCGACGGAACCGCACCCGGCGGCCGACGTCGATTACCTCTTCGCGACGCTGGCCAACGGGTTCGGCGCGGTTCACGGTGCGAGGGAAACTGTGTTACTGGGTTCTTCTCAGGCGACCGCGCCCGCGACCCCGTTTGGCACCGTTCGCGCGCACGGTCTGCTCGCTCCGACGCGCAATGCCGCGAATGTATGCTCCTTGGTGCTGTTCAAATACGATGTGCTGGAGAACCGGTCCCAGGTCTGGCGGCTCCCGGTGAAGGACGCGATTACCACCGCGCCCGTGATTCACGGAGACAGCGTGTACTTTGTTTCGGGTGCCGTGGTGTACCGCGTGAGTGCCGCGACGGGCGCCGTGTGCTGGAAGCAAACTGTTTCGTTGAACGCCAACGAGTCCCTCACGGACCTCGCACTCGTGGACGGCGAATTGCGCGCGTCCGGCGGCGGAGTTCTGGTGCGAGTCGCGGACCGAGTCGACCCGAAACCGCAACAGATCTTCAATTTCGGTGGAGGGTTCGGCACCCTGTGGGGCTCCAAGTGACGGTTTCGCGGATTCGCCCGCCGCGAACCCGTGTGTAGAATGAGGTGTCGTTGACACCCCCCCTACACGCCGGGCCGCCCACAACCGCATGACACTCGAACAATACACCGCGAACCACCGGTACGTCCTCGACGCGGTGGCGAAGGCCACCGGGATCACGGACCCGGTGGCCTTCGTCCCCAGTGGTCTCTACTACCCACTGCTCCAGAACGCGATCCGCGGACCGCTCCTCCCGCTCGACGGCGTGCTCACACGCGACTGGATCGGCGTGAGCCGCAAGTATTGGCCCGGGATGCAGTTCGGCATCCGGCAGTACAGCATCGAGGGGATCACCTTCGCGCGCTGCGTGGCCCCGTTCGGGGCGTCCGGGAGCTACGACTTCTTCGTCGTCGCGAAGGGCGATTACCTCAAACTGTTCCGGCAGGCAATCAAGTCGCACCGCACGAAAGAACCCGAGGGTGAAGCACCGGTCCTCCTGAGCGAGCAACTCGAAACGCTCAAACAGAACACACTCGGCTTCCTCGACCGCAAGAACCTCCAACGCATCAAGGAACTGGGCGGGCGCGCGAAACGCGGTATCCTGCTCACCGGCCCGCCCGGTAACGGCAAAACGAGTGCGTGCCGGTGGTTGTGGCGCGAGTGCCTTCGGCTCGGCTATGAGTACCGACTCGTCACGCCCGACACGTACCGGTCGGCACGCGGCTCGGCCGATCCGGTCGAAGCGGTGAAGGAACTGTTCTCGGTCGGGCGCCGCGGGGTGATCTTCTTCGACGACATGGACATTGCCCTGCGCGACCGCAACACCGTCGGCGAGACCGAAGACCAGGCAGTGTTCCTCAGCGCGCTCGACGGCATTGAGGTGAACGAGGGCATCGCCTACGTGTTCACGACCAACTGCTCGATGTCGCTCATCGACCCGGCGTTCAAGCGCCCGGGGCGCATCGACGTGGTGCTGCACCTCGAACCACCGGACGCACCCCTCCGGCGCGAACTCGTCGGCCGCTGGCACGCGGACGTGCAGGCGGGCGTGGCCACAGAGCACGTCGTTTCTCAGACCGCAGGGTTCAGCTTCGCGGAAATCGAAGAGGTGAAGAACCTGCTCATCCTGCTGTTCCTCAACGACGGCAAGTGGGACTGGGACCGGGCGATGGACCAGTTCCGCGAGAACCGCCAGGAACTCGCCGCGCGGAAGTCACGCTCCGTCGGCTTCGGCCCCACGGCCACTGCCAACGGCAGTGGGCACTGATTTGTTTGTATTCAGGCCGCGTGTAAGGGATGATAAACGTACCGGTGCCGCGAGGTGCGGAGATTGGACGCGATGAACCCGGTGAACATTTCGCCCATCGTTCGGCAGTTCATCCCGTGTATGGGCATCAGTTGCGACACCAAGGTTACACCAAACAGGTACACGCTCGACGGCCCGTTCTTCGCGCTTCGCCCGCCGGTTGGTATGGGGTATCCGTTTACCGCAGAAAAATTGTGGGTGCTCTGTCAGTTTTCCGATGCGACCGGCACGCACATGTTTCATCTCGATCTGTCGTTCGATCTAGATACCCGCGTCCGCTCGTTGCGGTCTTTTCACGTGTACATGGGTGAAGACAAGTTGGCTGTGCGCCATTACGCGGTTCCGATTCAGCGGGTTCCGTTTCGTCGGCCCGGAATTTACGAACTCGTTCTTCGCTACGGAGGCGAGGTCCTGGCGCGCGCAGCTATGCGGTTGGAGGATGTGACATGACTTCTGACGAGAAGTACCCAGCCGGAACGCCGATTCCGCATATCGACTCGTTCGAGGTAGTAGAGGCTGATGGCCCCGAGTTGACCGATGAAGAGCGCGCTTGGCCCGTCGTCGCGCTCCAACCGCGGATCGACTCGTTTGAAGTGATCGATCCCGTCGAATCGCAATTGGTGGAGGAACTGGAAGTTGTGATTCGCGTGCGGTGCGCGGCGTCTGCGACTCCGGCCGAAGTCACTGCGTTCGTGGAGCAACTCCGTTCCGCTGTGGAGGGCGTGCGCACTTCCGCGGCGAGTTCGTTCCCGGTGCAAATCAGTTTGCCCACGTCGATAAGTTAGTTACCCGCGGTACGTTTATGCAATTCAAGACGGTTCGCAGTAACCACACTGGCGAGTTTCGGACTCGCGTGAGTTGCGGCGGGCGCAGGATGTGGTTCGACCATTTTAATTACGAGGTTCAGTGCGATCCTACCACGGAAGGTGTCGGATGCTGGTGGAGTTCCGATCCGACGAGAGCGTGCTTCAGTTTTCTGCGCCCGGATATCGAAATCGGTGTGCAACACGGTCGTGCCGAAGCATTCGAGCACGGGGTTCGACTGTGTAGTGCGAGCTTCACTGTTCCGTTCGCGCAGTATCACGACATCGATACGACATCTACTGCTATTCATTTGCGCGTGCGGGATTGCGTATTGGATCACATCCTCCCGTTGACAACGCTCACTACCCCACTTCGCGCCGAGTGGCTCACTTCGGATGTGATCGCGCTGGCGATGGGGATTCGCGCAGATGCGGCGACCGATCGCTACCTGGTTCTGTCGGACGCGCTTCGGGACGCAGGCTGTGAAGACCAACTGATCCACGACCACCTTCAGACGTGCCCGGATCACGGGTCGAGTTGTTGGGTGGTGGAAATGATCCTCGACCAAACGCGACCGGCCGGGACGAACCGGGCCGGTGACTGAGGTGTTGCTCCGCGAACTTACTTCTCGGGCTTGATGGTGTTCTTCATCATGATGCGGCACGCCTTCTCGCACTTTCGGCACTCGTCCATGCACTGTTTCATGATCGGGTCGTGATCGGCGTGCTTTTCGCACGCATCCCCACAGCGTTTGCACGCCTCGACGCACGCGGTACAGATCAGGTCCGAGAACGGTCCGCTCTTGATGACGATCGCGGACGCGGAGGTGCAGATGCTCGCACAGTCCGTGCAGGTGCGCACGGTAGCGAGGTGCTCTTTTTGCCCGTCGACCGCCATTTTCGTGCAGTGAGCCGCGCACAGATTGCACACCCGTGCGCAGTCGTCGCACGCTTTCGCACAGTCCATGAACTGCGACATCTTGGGGTCAACGGCCCGGTCTTCCGCCGGAACGGGCACCGCTGCGGCGGGCGTTTCGACCGGAGGTTTCCCACCGATCGCGACCGCGGTACCCGCGACCGCGAACGAAACCGCCAACAGTCCCAACACCCCGAGCAACTTGGTGTGATTCATGCGCCCCTCGCGTTGAAGACCTGAATGCGCCGCGAGGGCTCGCGGCGCTACGAGGGGACTATCTGCAAACGTCGCGCCGTTAGGCCGCGCGCCGGTCCTCGCGCTTCAGCCACTTTTGCATACCTTCCAATTCCCCGGCCCATTCGTTGCTGAACCGCTTTTGCCCGAAGGCGTCGTAAAGCAGGTCGAGTGTTTCGATGAGCGAGCGGAGCTGGGTCGCGCGGTCGTCGAGCTTACCGCGTGCGTCCGCGCCTTCATCGGGGGGCGGTAACTTCGCGCCGCCGACCCCGAGCGTTTCGGCGTGCAGCGTGAGTTCGTACTGCTCGCTGTGCCGCACGAGCGTGAGGCCCGCTTTGCGCGGGAGCTTGCCACTTTGAATGGCGCGCCGGGCTTCCGGCAAGCGCGACGGGCCTTCGTGCGAAATCGTCTCGTGCCCGGTCTGCCCGCGTGGGCACTCCAGGTTCAGCGTGCGCGCGATCATGAGCGTGACTTCGGAGTTGTCCGCGAGCGTGATCGTGTCGGAATGCACGTCCGTGTAATACCACAGCCACAGCAAAAACTCGTTACCGAGGAAGTCGCGGCTGCTCTCGTCGGCGATCCACGCGACGTCCGTGGGCGTGGTGCCCGGGATGAACAGGCTCGGCGCGGAATCGTCCACCATGCGCGTGCGCGTGTTGATTTCGGCGAGGTGGTACGCGCGCCGGCCGGCGGTCACGCAATCCAGTTCGACGCCGAACGTCTGCTCGAACAGGCTGCATAGTCGGTCCACTTGTGTGAGCGACGTGGCCCCGAACAGTACCTCGTTGGTGAGCCGGTCCCACAGCACCGGGACGCACTTCCGCTTGCGGTAGCGCCCGTCCTTCGATTCCTGTTCAAGCCGGTCGCGCGCCATCTCTTTTGCTTCGCGCTTCTGGCGCGCGCTCGCGAACCCGCTGGGGTTGTCCTTCGAGAGCGCTTTTAGTTCCACGGCGATGTACGCGCGGAGCAGGTCCGCGGGGAGCTTGTCCGTATCGACACGGAGGTCGAACGTGAGCGTGTCGTTGATGATGTTTTTGGCGAGGTCGAAGTCGGTGTCGAGGATGTGTTCGCCCGCGGCCCAGCCGGTTTCAACGCCGTCGGCGGACGCGATCCGCTGGCGCCCGGCTTGGTGGTCGATGAGCCGCGCGAGGTGTTCGTCGTCGAACTGGCGGGGCGCCGGGCCGTTCACCTTGAAACGGAGAAACGTGGCACGTCCGGTGAAGAAGCCCATCGCGCAACCTCCTTGTCGCTCGATCCCGGAACACCGCGCGAGCGCCCGCGCGGCGGCCCTAACCCGCAGCCGGTGCCGCGGGGCGCGTGTGCGGGCCTCCGGCCCACAGCACAAAAAAGAAACCCACCCGAGCGCGTCGGGTGGGTCGGCGGAACGATTGGCGCGGTCACCCGACCAGCACGGCCTCGCTCACTTCCCCATCCCGGCGGCGCATCTCTTCCAGAATGATCGGATGCCAAGCGGTGTCGCGCTCATCAGTGGGCACATAATTTTCGCGCGCCCAACGGCGGAGCCGCAGTTCCTCAATAAAGTCCACTTCGGAAAGTAAGGCACTGCCCATGACTCGACCCTTTCGGTCCATTAGCCCGCATTCGGCGGGCCTCAACGCGCCGCGTTCGCCCCACACAGGCAACGCAGACCGCCGAGGAGAGGTTCTGCCGGTGGTCCGGCAGGGCAAGAGTATTCGCGCAGAAAGTATAGGAACCCCCAGAAGGTCGGCAACGCGCCCGGCGGAATTTATCCAGAAACCGGAACGAATGTTGTCGGGAGGCAAGATGGGCAACTTTTGCGAATCGCCTCACGCGCAAAAGACCGGACACCGAATATCGAAGAATGGCTAAAGTGGCAGCGCTTCAAACGAGTCGGGCGGTTGTGAGCCGGAGGGGAACGTGCGAGCGAGACTCTGGTTGTTGCTCCCGGCCGTGTGCCTATTCGCGGGCGATATTTCCATGACACTCATGGGCCAGCCCGATACCTATTGGGCCGGCGATTACTCCACCGCTGCGGAATACAACCCGATCGCGTACCCGCTACTCGCGCGGCACCCGGCACTGTTCGTCGCGGGGATGCTCCTCTGGTTGGGGCTGTCCGCCGCGCTCGTGTTGTGGTGGCGGCACCCAATCACGGTATGGCTCGCGATGGCGATTGCACTGGGCAGCGCACTCGGCGCGAGTACCTGGCTCGCGCGTCACGGCTCTATCGGGTGGCTCGGCGCGATTGCGTACCTGAGCGTTGCGGCGGTGATTTCACGGGCGTGCTGGCGCCGCGCGATTGTTGTCAACGCGGTACGACGGACGTGGAAAGCGAGACCGGTTGCGGGCGAATAACTCCTCGGGTACCGTGACGCGAGGGATTGAGAACTGCCGCCACTCAGCACCATGCGGGGAGGGGCCGATGCGAAAGATCTGCTACTCGGTCGCGATGAGTTTGGACGGGTTCGTCGCGGGTCCGAACGGCGAAGCCGACTGGATCGTGATGGACCCCGAAATCGACTTCGGGTCCATATTCGCCCGGTTCGATACCGTGCTGATGGGCCGGCGAACGTTCGAGCTCACGCAGGCACAGGGGCACGGCAGTGTAATGCCTGGGGTTAAGTCGGTGGTCGTTTCGCGCACGCTGCGCCCGCAGAACCACCCCGGCGTCACGATCATCAGTGCCGACCTCGGCGGCGCACTGACACAATTGCGGTCCGCGCCGGGCAAAGACATCTGGCTGTTTGGAGGCGGGACACTGTTCCGCAGCGCGCTGGATTTGGGGCACGTGGACACGGTCGAAGTCGCCGTGATTCCCGTGCTCCTCGGCGGTGGCGTTCCGTTGCTACCGCCCGGCGAGGGCCGAACGCGCTTGCGTTTGGTGAGCAGCCGAGCTTACAAAACAACCGGGACTGTTGCACTGGAATACGCCGTCGAACGCTCCTGAATTGTGTTGCGCTTGTATTTTCTCCCGATACGGTGCGCCATGCCGTTGATCGATTGCCCCGCGTGCGGCCATCGGATATCAAGTGAAGCGGTCGCGTGTCCCCAATGCGGGCACCCGAACCGTCCGGCTCAGTCGTCCCCCGCGCCGCAGACCGGGCCGACGTGTTGCCGGTGCTCAGCACTAGCAACGACGCGGTGCCAGGGGTGCAACATGTTCTGCTGCCCGCGCCACGTTCAGTCGATCTACGTCCAACATGGTCGAGGCGGGGCGAACGAACTGCGGTGTCCGAGTTGCTACGAATCTGCAATGACCTTGACGATATTTGGTTTCGTATTTGCGGCGGTCGTCGTAGTTATCATGCTGATCGTCGTAACGGGAATGTCATCACGGTAACCGCCACACGGCGAGTCCTTCCCAAAATCGCTCACGGAGGAGCGGCACGTGAATTTCTTCGTTGGCACCAGCGGCTACTCGTACAAGGAGTGGAAGGGGAGCTTCTACCCCGACAAGCTCTCGGCCAACAAGATGCTCGGTTACTACGGCGAGCGGTTCCGCACGGTGGAAATCAACAACACGTTCTATCGCGCGCCCGCGGTGTCTGTTCTGGAAACGTGGGCGAGCCAGGTGCCCGTGAACTTCCGGTTCGTGCTGAAGGCGCCGCAAGAAATTACGCACGTGAAACGGCTCGCGAATTCGTGTGGGCTGGTGTCTTCACTGGTCGCAAGTGCGGGCGCTCTCGGCGAACGGCTGGGGCCGATCCTGTTTCAGTTGCCGCCAACGTTCCGCAAAGACACTGCGGCCCTCTCCGACTTCCTCGCGTACCTGCCGCCGTGTCGCGTGACGTTCGAGTTCCGTCACCAGTCGTGGTTCGACGACGAGGTATACGAGTTGCTCCGCGATCATCAGGCGGCCATGTGCGTGGCCGACGCAGAGGACGATCTGGACGTTCCCTTCGTTTCGACGGCAGATTGGGGCTACCTCCGATTGCGCCGGCCCGATTACGACGACACCGCGTTGCGGGAGTGGGCCGCGCGAATGGGGGGGCAAGGCTGGCGCGAGTGCTTCGTGTTCTTCAAACACGAAGACGCCGGGGCGGGACCGCGAATGGCGTCACGGCTCCTGGAACTGATCGCGGAAGGCGTGCCGCAGAAACGGGTCGCGTAGGTGAGGCGAACCCGGCCGCCCATTTCGGGGACCAGGTTATTCTCGATGCTGAAACGCTGTAGCTGCCACCAGTTCCGCGAATCCGTGCATTTCGCAACGGCATAATGCGTAAAATAGGGTCCAAGCCGGCCACATACTCAGACACTCTACCCACCTTCTTCGGCCGGCTTGGAGGCAACAATGCCCGCTCCCGACTTCCTCTCTGGCGAATCGGCCGACCCCCCCAGTAGTCACTCCGAACCCCCATCTAGACCGGGGGAGCCGCCCGACGGATCTCCCCCACAACCCACCAACACTAACGCGGACCCTCCGGTCCCCGCGCCGGCCCCGTTCCGCGCCGCGTGGCCGTGGGTGCTGTGCGTCATCGGGTTGGACTACCTCAGTACACTCGCGTACCAGCCCTCGATCGCGTTCGGCGCGGCGGGCCGGCTGGCGCCGCTCGTGACGGTGCTGATTGCGCTCGTCACGCTCGGGTTCGCGCTCCCCGTTTACTGCTACATCGCGGGCCGGTCGCCCCACGGCGGCGGGTCCACCGCGCTCCTGGAGCGCGTCGTTCCGGGGTGGTTCGGGAAACTGCTTCTGCTCGTGCTGCTCGCGTTTGGTGCGGTGGACCTCGTGTTCACGCGCACGTTCTCTACCGCGACCGCGGCCGAGCACCTCACGTTCAACCCGCACCCCCAATGGCAGCAGGCGCTCGACGACGCCACGCGCTGGGGCGATACCGCGCGCGCCGGGCTACCCGATTGGGCCAAACGGCGGTCCGACGGGCTGTGGCACCGGCAAACGGTCGTGTCGCTCGTCATTCTTGTTTTGAGCACAGCGACGGGGCTGCTCTTCTTTCGCGGGTACACGCGGAACTTCATCCGGCTCGCCGCACTCACGGTTCTCGTTTACCTCGTGATGACGCTCGTCGTGGTCGGGAGCGGCGTCGCGTATTTGGTGGATCACCCGAAACTGATCGCGTCGTGGTGGGCCGATGTGTGGAGCGGGAACTGGCGCCCGGGTGCTGACGCGCCTTCCCCCGGTGGTTGGGGCGCGCTGCTCGGGGCGTGCATCCCACTAATCCCCGCGCTGTGCCTCGGGCTGAGCGGGTTCGAGCTAACGCTGATGGCGATGCCGCTCGTTCGCGGGCGGAAGGACGACGATCCGCAGAAACCCCGCGGTGTGATCCGCAACACGCGACTCCTTCTCACGCTCGCCGCGGTCACGATGTCCACGTACCTGCTCACGTCCACGCTCGTGACGACGGTGCTGATCCCGCCGGGTGCGCAGGAAGTAAACGGGCAAGCGAAGTACCGCTCGCTCGCGTACCTCGCGCACGGCGGGGCGCTCTCCGACGGCCAATCCGCGATTGCGATGAATCCCGTGTTCGGGTTGGCGTTCGGTACGGTTTACGACGCCGCCACGGTCGCGATCCTCGCGCTCGCGGGGCTGAGCTTCGCGCTCACGCTCGCGTCGTGGATTCCGCCGTACCTGAACCGGCTCGGCATGGAGTTCAGTTGGTCGGTGAAACTCGGCGTGCTGGCGTACCTGTTCCTCGCGCTGAAGTTCGTGCTCATCGCGTACTACGCGACCGACATCGACGCCCACCGCGCCGCGTACCTCACGGCGGTGCTCGCGCTCTTCGCGTTCGCCGCGCTCGCCGCGACCGTGGACGTCTGGCAGCGCCGGACCGCGCGCGGGTGGCGCAAGGTGCTCCGCGTGCCGCCGGTGTTCCTGCTCGCGCTGGCCACGTTCGGCGCGTGTACGATCCTGGTCGCGTGGACGCGGCCCGTCGGTGCGGTGGTCGCGGGCGCGTTTGTTGCCCTGGTGCTGGTGCTGTCCGTTATCAGTCGGGCGTGGCGCAGCACCGAGTTCCGGTTCGAGGCGTTCGAGTTCGCGGACAAGGTGACCGAACACGAGTGGGAGCGCCTGATGGCGGCCGACTTGCCGATCCTGGTTCCGCTCCGACCGGGCAAACACGACCTCCGGGCGCGGGAGATCGAGGTCCGCACGCGGCACCGCATCCCCGGCACGCTGCCGATCATGTTCGTCCTGGCAGAAGTGGCCGACCCGAGCAACTTCAACCAGCACCCGTTGGTGCGGATCGCGCGCGACGAGGGGCGCGTGGTGATCCACATCACGCGCTGTTGCTCGGTGGCACACGCGGTGGCGGCGTGCGCACTCGAACTCGCGAAAACGGGCGGCGTACCGGAGGTCCACTTCGGCTGGTCGGTCGAGAACCCGGTAACGGCGAACCTGCACTTCGTGCTGTTCGGGATCGGTAACGTGCCGTGGATGGTGTACACACTGATCCGCCGCGCCGATGTGCCGGACGACCGCAAGCCGCACGTCGTCGTGGCGTAGTGACAGCACCGCTGGCTCACGACAGAAACCGGCGGAGCACGTTCTCGGTGACGCGCGAAACGGCTTCGTCTACCGGCAGCGACGCGACGAAGTTGATTGAGCCGACGGAGAACACCTCGCCGCCCGAAGGCGTGGCGAACGTGAGCATGTCGGCCCCGCCGTTGTCGGGATTGAGTCCCCTCGCAATGACATTCACGTTCTCCGGCGAACTCGGAGATACTTTGTCCGTTTCGTGCCCGGACGCACCGCCCGGGCAGCGCATGTGCAAGCACTTCTCGCCGAATGTGTCGCCGGTCTTCAGGTCCGTGCCCGCAAAGGCCCAGTGCGATGCGTCCATCACGCGGTACGGCGCGCCGGTCATGGCGCCCGCGGGCGTGAACACGCAGCCCAGGAGATTCGCTTCGGATTCGTGGCGCATCGCGTAGCGGCTCTCGTGACCGCCCAAACCTGCGATATCCAATCCCGCGATCTTTCCGTTGTGGTGAAGTACGGCCCCTGTAGGGAGCAACTCCACCGCACAGTTCAGCCCGTTCCCGCCGAGGTACACGAGCCGACCACCCTCCTCGAACCCCCATCGCTTCACGCGCTCGTACATGCGGCGCGTCCAGTATTCGGGGTGAACCGCGATCACCAGCACGCGGTACTGCGACAAGTCGAGCGTGCCGTTGTCGAGCTGCGTTTCGGCGAAGTAGTCGTAAGCGAACCCCTGCCGTTCGAGCCAGCCGAGGAGCCGCCATTCGGCCGGCGCGAGGTGGCACGCTTGCCGGCCCTCGATCGGGTCCGTGATCTGCTCCGTGAAGTCGATGTGGTTGAACGGTTCGGGCCGGTCGAACGAGAGCGGTGGGTAGTGATCCGCGCCCCAAGTAAAGAACCCCGCGTCGGAGTAACGCTTCAGTTCCGCGCGGGCGTTGATTGTTGGCGTTGGGGGCAGGCCGTCGGCGTGGATGTAATTGCTGCGGCCCCCGAAGTTGTTGTAGGCGTTCCAGGTGAAGTTCGATGCGAGCACCGCCATCTTCGCGGTGGGGCGCGCCGGTGCGACGATCCACGGGAAGCTGAATTGTCGGCCGCTCGCGGTCGAGGCCCGAAAGTAGTACAGCCCGCTCCGTTCCGGCCCCGCGACGTGCTGCGAATGCACCGAGTTCGCATAGCCGACTTTGTTCCACTCCGCGCCGGTCTGCGTGTAGTCGCCGTCGGGTGTGATTTGCATCACAGCGCGCGGACCGTGTTCGTCGTGCCAGCCGAGCGCCCGCACGAACTCGGGTCGCCAACCGCACCGCCACAGTTCGAGCTTGTACGGCTCGACCGAGTGAACGCGGAACTCGGATGCTTCCCCGCTGCGTACCCATTTCGGCCATGCGTACCCGAGCAACCCGTCGGAGAGCAGCCGGAAATGGTGCGGTGTGGAGCAGGGTAATGTGACTCGACTGAACTTCGCGCCGTACCCCGGCTTCTGAAGCACCACGCGGTACTCGCCGGGCGGCAAAGCAAGGTGAACCGCCCCGGATGCGCGCGACCGCACGTCCCACGATTCGCCCGATGTACTGATGAACTCCAGCACCACATCGGGCAGCGCAACGAACCGCTCGTCGCTGACGAAACCAACCAGCATGGGCTTCTCCGAACGTGTCGCGACATTTCACCAGACCGCGACTCGGAACGCGAGCGCCGAGAACCGAAAGGGCGTTATTCGTCAGTGTGGGTAGTCGGGGCGTGGGGCAGAAGAGTGTGGAAGCTGTTGGAAAAGAATTGGCTGAATGGCTGTGGGGCGTGTTCGGTGAAGGAGTCTCGTAACTCCTTCACCGAACACGCCCCACAACTGTGCGTTCGCACGGCAAGGCGGTTACTTCTTGTCCTTAATCAGCCCGCGCAGGTGCTCCACGGCCTTCGCCAGTTGCTTGTCCTTGGCGGGGTCAACGACCGGGACTTTCTTGCCCGCAGGCGGGATGATTTCGAGGTCGCGACTGTACTCGAACCAGTCGGTGAGTTCCTCGCGGGTCAACTTGATCTCGAACCCGGCGTCGGGCTTCACGCCCCACTCGTCCTTCGCCTTCAGTTCCGTGGACTGCTCCATCGCGACCTTGTCGATGTTCCGGCCGCTCGGCGGGTAGTATCGGGCCACGGTGTACTTGATCCGCCCCTCGGTCTGCTCGTAGGGCTCGACGTGTTGGACGCTGCCCTTGCCGTAAGTGCGTTCGCCAATGATAGTTGCGCGACTGTGATCCTGGAGACACGCGGCGAGGATTTCGCTGGCACTCGCGCTGTTACCGTTGATGAGCACCACAATCGGGAAGCTCTTGTCGCCCGCGGCGCGACCGGAGTAGGTGTTGACCGCGCCCGCGCCGCCGCGCTCCTTCGTGGTCACGATCGCCTCGCGGCCCACGAACAGTTCGCAGATGTCGATGACGCCCTTCAGCGACCCACCGGGGTTGTTGCGCACGTCGATGACCAGGCCGTTCAGCCCGGACCGCTTCATGCTCGCCAGCGCCCGCTTGATGTCGGCCGTCGTTCCCAGGTCGTCCGAGATGGAGATGAACTGGCTCAGGTGCAGGTAGCCGATCTTGCTCTTCTCGTCGATGTAGTACGACCAGTCGTTCTTGTCGTCGCGCTTCACGCCGTGAACGGTTTCCACCATCACGTAGTTGCGGGTGAGGCGGAACACCTTCGGTTCGCTCTCGCCCTCGCGCTGGACCACGAGCGCGACCGGGGTGTCCGGCTTGCCGGTGATGAGGTTCACCGCGTCGTCGGTCTTCAGCCCCTTGGTGCTGTGGACCTTCTTCGCGTCGTCCGGCAGCACCTTGCCCTGCTTGTCCACTTCGAGGCGAATCTCGGTGATGAGGTCGCCGGCCTGGATGCCCGCGCGGAACGCCGGGCTGCCCTTGATGGGCGTCACGACGAGCAAACCGTCGCGGACCGCTTCGCGGCGAATGATGATGCCGACGCCGGGGAACCGGCCGAACAGTTGGCCCTGCGTGCGGAGCCACTCTTCCTTGGTGAAGTACCCGGCGTAGGGGTCGTGGAGCGCCCCGATGAGGGCACGAATGGTCACGTCGGCGGCCTTTTCGCCGTCGAGGTCTTCGCGCTTGCCGAGCCGGAGCCGGGCCTCGACGAGCAGTTCCCTGCCGCGCTCGTCGCTGATGTCTTTGGGGGCCTTGAGCGCGTCGGCGATGTCGGCGGGGATCGCTTCATCGGCCTCGGTGAACACGCCGCGGATCGCCAGCGCGGTCAGTTCGCCGCGCGACAGCGGCTTGATGTACTCGGCCGACAGTTTGGAGATCGCCGGGGCGACTTTCTTGGCGAATTCGGTCGCGTCCTCGGTCGGCAGTTTCAGCCCTTCGAGGAGCTTCTTGCGCGCGCCTTCGAGGTCGGCCACGGTACCGCCATCGGCGAGCTTCTGGTACTCCTTGCGGAGCGCCTGCGACCACTTCAGCTTCGGCATCTGGAACAGGAGGGTGACCGCTTCTTTCGCGAGGTCCGGCGTGAGTTTGGTGTCCTTGGTCAGCGCCTCAACAGTTTCGATCCGCTTCTTGACGGTCGCGGTCTCGGCGGGGTTGCGCGTGACCCAGAACTTGCTGGCCCCGCGGCCGACGAAGACCGGTTCGAGTTCCTTTTCCTTGTCGGTCTTGCCCGTCGCGCGGGCGGCGGTGGGGATCTCTTTTTCCAGGTACTTGAGCAGCTCGCGCGTGGTGACGATGCCGTCCGATTCGTAGCCCTCGTTGTACGGGGCCTGGTCCGCTTTACCGCCGAGCCCGGCAGAGAGCACCGAGTAGAACAGCCCGTGATCGCCCTTCGTGAGCGCGTCCTGGAACGGCGGGTTGCCGAGGACCAGCACGCGGTTGGGCGGGAGCATGTTGTCGTCTTTTTCGTCGCCGAAGACGAGCTTCATGATCTCGCCCCAACTCGGCTCCACGATCTTCTCGGTCCCGGCGTCGATCCCGCCCCGGTACTGAATGTCCATCATCAGGAGCACGTTCTGGTTCTTCAGCTTCTTGAACGCCGGTTCCAGATCGGTGATCTGGAGGGCGGTCTTGGCCCGCTCCTTCACGGTGCTGTCGGAAGTGAAGATGCACGGCTTGTCGCCGGCGGAGGTGCCGCGCCCGAAGAACGCGAGGATCACCGTGTCTTCCGGTCCGGTGGACGCGACCGCCGTTTCGACTGCCTTCACGACCGCTTCACGGGTGGCATCGGCCGAGAGGAGCAGTTTCGCGCGGTCCGCGGAAGCACCGAGGTACTTCTTGTCGGTGAGCATCGCGTGGAGCGCTTTGGCATCGGCGTCGGCCGTCGGGCGCGGGCTGATGGCCTTGTCCTTGAACTCGCCGACGCCGACGACGACGACGTAAGGGCCTTGCGCTTTGGTGGCGGCCTCGCGCCCCTCCGCGGCCGAAGCCCGCAGTTGCGGACCGACCGCCAGCGCTACCGCGGCGATTGCGCCCAGAATCCACACGCGCGCGTTCATCAAGTTATCCTCTCCTGTAGGCCTGGCACGGCCGGTCACTAATTCTGGCCATTGTCACCATTGAGCCGAACCCGTCAATCGCATTTACACGGCGGTTACGCCGGAGGCGCGAGGCCCATCGGTGGGGTGGGATACAGGCGATTGCGGATGTTCTCACTGCGGAATCGGTGCTTTTGGCGTGCGCATTTGCCGCAAGTTTCGGGCCGATGAATCCAACGAAGATCGAGCCCGGATCGGTGTACCTCGCGGCTAACATTTGCTAACAATTCTGGCCCGGCTGATTTGTTAGCCGATTGCCGCAATTGCAAAGGCGGCAGCTAGTTATGGCAAAGAAATTCGGGTGGCCATTGTTAGCCGCTGGTTTCTCCTGGGACCGCGGGCATCTTGCCCGCCCTTCTGCTTATGGCAGCGAAGGCGATAAAGATGCCCGCGGTCCCAGGGTAACAGAGATACGACGCTTCACTTCCTCTTTGCCAACGTGCGAAGGATCTCGATACCGCGGTGAAGCGTTTCATCGGTGGCGGCGTAGGACACGCGGAAGTGCGTGTCGCGGCCGCTGAACACGTTGCCCGGGATCACGAGCAGGTTGTGTTTGACCGCTTCCGTGACGAATTCGGTCGCCGTTCCCCACGGCGCCTTCGGGTACAGGTAGAAGGCCCCGCCCGGCGCCACGAACTCGTACACCCCCCTCAACCCCTCCATCAACAAGTCGCGTTTGCGCTTGTAGTCCGCGACGATCCCGGACACGTCAAAATCCAACGCGGCAATGCCGCCCCATTGTACGATGCTCGGTGCGCACACAAATGTACATTGCTGCAGTTTCGCCATTTCCTGGATCAATCGCTTCGGGCCGTGTGCCCAGCCCAGGCGCCAACCGGTGATGCCGTAGGTCTTCCCGAAGCCCTCGATCACCAGCACGTTCGGGTCGTAAGACGCGGGCGATTGCGGGGCGCCGTCGTAGTGAAATCCGCGGTAAATCTCGTCGCTGATGAGGAGGATACCGCGGTCGCGTGCGAGTTCGGCCAGTCCCTTTTGAGTGGCCGCATCGAGTACCGCACCCGTGGGGTTCGAGGGGGACGAGAGCACGATGGCTTTCGTCCGCGGGGTGATCGCGGCGGCGACTTTGTCAACATCGAGCCGGAAGTCCGGGTAAGTGTCCACTGTCACGAGCTTCCCGCCCGCGAGCGCGACCACGTTCGGGTACGCGACGAAGTACGGGTCCGCGGTGATGACCTCGTCGCCCGGATTCACGACCGCGAGCAGCGCGAGCACCAACCCGCCACTGGTGCCGCTCGTGACCAACACGTCGCGCTCGTAGCCTGGGGCCACCTGTGGCGGAGCGGGGAAGCGGGCTTGTGCGTCCGCGAGTAACCGCGAGCACAGTTCGGGGATGCCCTGCGTGACGGTGTAGCCGTTGCGGTTCCCGTCGATGGCCGCCTTCGCAGCGTTCTTGATGGAGTCGGGCACGTCGAAGTGCGGTTGCCCGATGCTGAGGTTGACCGGGTCTTTCAGCGACCGGGCCAACTCGAAGACCTTCCGCACGCCGGACACTTCGACCGCTCGCGTGCGGTCCGCTAGAAACGATTCGGGGAACACGGCGACTCCTGGCGAACCCGCCCGCGAGGGCAATGGTGAACCCCGCCCGCAAGGGCGGTGGGTAGTGGCGCGCCTACTAAGGGCGGCGAGTGGTTATCCTACGCACGATTGCCTTTGCGGGCGGGTGCGTGGAATTCGACCCACCACTCGTGCGCGGCACCCGCTGCCCTTGCGGGCAGGGTTCACCAGACTCGCCCGGTGCTCCGTTGGAATCAACCGATTCGACGGGAGCTTCCATCGGGTGCGATGCGGCGGCCCGAGACTTCGAGATTCCGGTTGGATCGTTTCAGTGGGCCGATTTGGTCACATATTTTTCGACATCAGTCGACAAGTACGAAAGGGGCGGCCGTCCTTCGCGTGCGCAGTTGGTTGGACCAACCTCCGTTCCCGGTGAAGAGGACACGCAATGAAACAATTGGTGTTTGCTGTGGCACTGCTCGGTTTGCTGCCCAGCATTGGAACTGCCGGCGATATTGTAATTCCGGAAGACAAGACTCCCTTCAATATCAATTTGGGCGATGTTGTTCGCATTCCGGTTAAGGCTGCCGCCGGTACACAAGTCAACGCCCGCGTATCGGCCTCGTCGCAAGTAACCGTTCAGACCGTTCTGTACTTTCCGCGAAGTTATAGGCGGTTGGCGTAAGTTGTGGGGCCGGGAGTAGACGAGTGCCGGCCCGTCCGGGAGGATGGCGTTACCACACGACCTCCCGACCCGAACGGACGCGGCCATGCCATCTTCGCATACTCCGGCCCCTCGGTGCCACTGGTTTTCAACCCTGGCCAAGGCTCTGGACCCGCGGTCCGGGCGGCGGCTCGCGGTCCTGTTCCTCGGGATCATCCTGACCCGCGGGCGCCGCACCCTCGCGGGTTGGATCCGGGCCGCCGGGCTGTCGCCCCAGTACCGCCGGTGCTACGCCACGGCCGCGGCCGTGGGGCGCCGCACCGAGCGTATCGCCATGCGGTTGTTGGTCGAGGTTCTCAAGCCCATGGTGGCCGGTGCGCCTCGGGTGGTGCTGGCCCTCGACGACACCCCGACGGAGCGGTACGGGCCCAAGGTTCGAGGGGCCGGGGCGCACCACAACCCGACACCCGGGCCGGCCGGGGGCCCGTTCGTGTACGGGCACGTGTGGGTGGTCCTCGGGTTGTTGGTGGGACACCCCCTCGGGGGGATTGTGGCCCTCCCCCTGTTGGCCCGCCTGTACATCCGCCGCAAAGATCTCGGGGCCATCCCCGGGCCGGACCGGCCCGAGTTCGCAACCAAGTTGGTGATGGCCGTGGACCTGGTCCGGTGGGCCCACGGGTGGCTGAAGACGTGGGGCCGGGCCGTGTGGGTGGTGGCCGACGGGGCGTACGCCAAGGCCCCGGTGCTCAAGGCCCTACTCGCGCTCCGGGTGACCATGGTGAGCCGGCTCCGCAAGGACGCGGCCCTGTGGACGGTGCCCCCGGCCCGCGATCCGAGCGCCCGCGGGCGGCCCCGCGTGTACGGGGAGCAGCGGGTGTCGCTCGCCAAGCGGGCCGGGCACAAGGGCGGGTGGACCACGGGCACGTTCACCCTGTATGGGAAGCCCGTGGAGAAGCGGTACAAGACGTTCGAGGCCACGTGGCGGCCGGCCGGGGGCACGATCCGGGTCGTCCTGGTGGACGAACCCAAGGGGTGGGTCGCGTTCTTCTGCACGGACCCCACGGCCTCCGTGGCCGACATCCTGGGCCTGATCGCGGACCGGTTCTCGTTGGAAACCTGTTTTCGAGATCTCAAACAGGTCGCGGGCGCCGGTCACCAGCAGGTACGCGGGGTCGCGTCGAACGTGGGATGCTTCCACCTGTGTGCGTGGTCCCTCACGCTCACCGAGGTGTGGGCCTGGAACCAGAAGGCGGATGAACTGGTGGCCCATCGGGCGGCCTCCCCGTGGGACGATCCGAACCGGCGCCCGAGCCACGCGGACAAGCGCCGGGCCTGGCAACGGGAGCTGCTGGCCGAGGAAATTCAGGCCGTTGTGGGCGAGCACCACGACCCCGCGAGAATCCGCGCCCTCGCGCACCGGTGCCTGGATCTGGCTGCTTAAACGCTATAAGTTCGCGGAAAGTACAGACCGTTACCAATCGGGTGAAGGGGAAGGCGCTTCCCGGAGCGGGCAGTCACGAGGTCGAGGTAAAACCGAAGGTTAAGGGCACGTTCAAGCTTTTTGTCACCACCTCTCTGCCAAACGGGAAAGACACGACTGATGTGTACGAGTTCGAGGTCAAGTGACATCTTTGGCGCCAACTGCCACGGTCCTGGCTGTACCTGAGCAGAGCACCGGCCGGCTCACACCGGCCGTTCGCCTTCACTCGCCCGGCAGAAGGTGAGGTGGGCCGTTGCGGGCGTAGCCGTCCCAGATCGCGTTGAGTTTCGCCTGTGCTTGGTCGATGGGAGCCGCGCAATAGCGGTGGTCGCACTTTCGGACCAAGCCGCTGCGAATGAGCTTCCTGAGCGCGTCGATGATCTCGAAGTTCACTTCGGCCGGGAGCCGGATTCTCAAGTCTCGTTCGATGTAGAAGTCGAGTTGTTCGGTGGTCCAGCCCTCAGCGCCGCCGTACCGCCACAAGTAGAAGTACGCGAGCAGCGCTTCGCGAATTTCTTGTTCTTCGGCCTCATCGAGCAGCCGAAACATGACGCCGCTGTTGTTATCCAGGTTCTGGTAGTACAGGCTCTGCGTGAGTTGGTGCATGTACGTCCGGCGCGACGACTGAAAGCTGTACCACGTCTTGTACCCGTACCCACCAACAAGCGCGATGGGGGTCCACAAGGCGATTAACATGTTCGCGCCAAACCCGCCTAAGATCGACAGCAATGAGAATGAACTCAGTTTGTAGATGACGTAGGCGGCCGAACTGGTGAGCGAGCCGCCGAGCTTCAACCGGTCAAGTTTCAGCATTCGGATGCGCCCGCCGGGGAGCAGCATCTCGACGTCCATCTGCGGCATGTCCTTGAACAGTTTCAGAAAAACGCTTTTGGTGTCCACGTCGTCGTCCAGGCGCTTGTGGGGGCGCTGTTTGAAGATGACCGCGACGCGCGCGAACGTGGGGAGTTCGATCGTGTACTTGCGCCAGAACCGGACCAGCCCGCGCTTGGTGCGCTTACCGTACCCCTTTCCGCGGTAGAACACTTCGACCTTCTCGAAAGCGTCCCAGGTTACGTCCATGTCCACGCCCCAGTCGCTCGCGCCGCGGGTGATCTGCTCGATCTCGTCGCGCGTGAGGCGCCGGTAGTTGGCGCGGTTCATCAGGTGAACGAAGGTGTCGAATAGGCGATCGAGTGCTGCGGCGCGCTTCTCGCCGGTCGGCGGGTCGAGCGGCTTCGGGTCGGCGTCCGGGTCGAACGAGGCGTAAGCGTCCTTGAGTTGGCGGATCTCGGCCTGGTAAATGGTGTGAACGTGGGACGCGACCGTGCTCGCGAACCGGCGGAACGCGGCTTGTTCCTCGGCGGTGAGCACCTGATCGTGGAGCGGCCCCGATTCCGCGCACAGGAAGCCGATCAGATCGGCCACGCGGACCGGGATGTAGTGCTCACGGAGCATGGAGTCTGAAGAAGGAAAAAGGAGAAAGGAAAAAGGAAAAACGCAAACGATAAGAGGAAAAACGGGGAAGGAGTCACCAGAAGTATACCAAAGCCCGCCAGGGGTTGCGCTGCGCTTCGCCTCTGGCTACTATCTACCGCCCCGTGGGGGGCTCAAGAGGAGAGCGGAGGCAGTCATTCGCCTTTTTCCTTTCACCTTTTTCCTTTTTCCTTTCACCTGAGTCTACTCTTCCAGTTCCACCGGGTCGTCGAGTTTGGCCGCGGCCTGGTCCGCGAGCTGGTCGAGCGTGCCCTGGATGTGGCTCATGCGCTCGGGGCGCTTGGTCGCGTTCGGCTGGAGGCACTCGTGGATCAGGTCCGCCAGGTCTTCGGGCACCATCGGGTTCGCGGTCCGGACCGGCTTGAGTTGCTCTTTGAAGATTTTCTTGTTCATCGGCAGCGCGTCTTCACCGTTCATCCAGCACGGCGGGAGCTGGAGCGTGACGAGTCGGTACATCGTGACGCCGAAGTTGTAGATGTCCGTGCGGTCGTTCACGAGTTTGTGTTCAACGGTTTCCGGCGCCATGTACTCCGGCGTGCCCTGCACGCGGTCCTTGCCCTCGCCCTTGATCCACGCGAGGCCGTAATCGAGCACCTTCACCCGCGTTCCGCGCTCGTGGATCAGATTGTTCGGCTTCATATCGGCGTGGTAGACGCCCTGCTTGTGCATGTGGGTGAGGGCGTCCGCGATGCGCTCGAACATGCGGAGCAACTTCGCCATTCTTTGCAGCGGGAGCTTGTCCATCGTCGTGCCGGGTACGTATTCCAAAAGTAACTTGGCTTTCTTCGGCCCGGAGAACCACCCGGCTTCCGTTTCAAGCGCGTGGACCTTCACTAAATTGGGGTGATTGAGCATCTGGCCCACGCGGAACTCGTGTTTCGCTTGTTCCAGGTACTTCAGGTCGTCCTTCCCCTCGATGGGGACGAGCTTGAGGGCGTACTCTCTTTCGTCCTCGGCCCGGCGGATGTGTAAAATACTGCTGTGAGCCCCGGCACCCAGCGTACCTAGCACTGTGAACTTGCCGATTTTGTCGATCGCCATCGGGCACCGCGATTTAAGTGGAATGCTCGGGTGAATGGTACACGGTCCGGCGCTGAATGAAAGCACTCCTCCCAACCTATCTCCCTTTGGGTAAGGAGCTTTAAAACTCCCTCGTCTTTTTTGAGGCGGGGCAAGATCCGATTCTTAACGACTTTCACATGGCTAACGACCTCGACGAGCGCACCAAACAATACGGCCGCGAAATCTTCGCCCGGCTCGACCGACAGGGGCCGGTGCTGTTCACGCGCGCCTGGCTCGAAGACAAACTCATGGGTTTGGGGATGCACGACCCCGCCCTCAAGGTGCAACTGTTCCGCTTCGTGGACACACTGCCGTACTTGAAGCAGCCCGCGGAGGTGTCGCGGCACTTGCGCGAGTATCTGGGCGAAGCGAAAGACGAGTTACCCTGGTGGGCGCGGTGGGGCACGCGACTCATCCCGAATAGTGGCATTTTGGGGCAGGGGCTCGCGTTCGCATCACAGCGCGGCGCGGAGCAGATGGCCCGGAAATTCATCGCCGGGTCGAACGTGGGGGAGGCCGTCGAAGCCGTTCGCGCGATGCGCGACCGCCGGCTGGCGTTCACCATTGATTTGCTGGGCGAAGCCACGATCACCGAAGTCGAAGCGGATCACGTTCAGAAGCAGTATTTGGACTTGCTCACGGGTTTAACGCGCGAAGTCAATGCGTGGCCCGAAGAGCCGACCATCGACCGCGACGACCGCGGGCCGATCCCGCGCGTGAACGTGTCGGTGAAGCTGTCCGCGCTGTTCAGCCAGTTCGACCCGATCGACCCGGAAGGGACGTCGCGGGCCGTGTGTCGGCGCCTGCGGCCGATCCTAAGTTTGGCGAAGCAGACCGGCGCGTTCGTCAACTTCGACATGGAGCAGCACAGCTTCAAGGACGTCACGCTGAAGATCTTCCGCGACATCCTCACGGAGCCGGAGTTCCGCGACTGGCCGAGTGTCGGGATCGCGATTCAGGCGTACTTGAAGGATACTGAGGCCGATCTCCACGCGCTGCTCGACTGGGCGAAGAACGTTCGCAAAACGCCGGTGTGGATTCGCTTGGTGAAGGGCGCGTACTGGGACTACGAAACCGTGATCGCGGCGCAGAATCACTGGCCGGTCCCGGTGTTCACGAAGAAGTGGGAATCGGACGCCAACTTCGAGAAACTGACCGAGTTCCTGCTCGCGAACGTGGAGTGGCTGATCCCCGCGTTCGGGTCGCACAACATTCGGAGCATCTCGCACGCGATGGCGGTGGCCGAGAAGCTCGGCGTCCCGCCGCGCCGGTACGAGTTCCAGATGCTCTACGGCATGGCCGACGCGATCAAGGAATCGATCCAGTCGCTCGGTCAGCGGGTCCGCATCTACACGCCCTACGGTCAACTGCTCCCCGGCATGGCGTATCTCGTCCGCCGGCTGCTCGAGAACTCGTCGAACGATTCGTTCTTGCGGCAGGGCTTCTCCGAGGGCTTGTCGGAAGAAGTGCTGCTCACGGACCCGGCGACCAATCGGCGCGCGCTGCCCGCCGAATCCCCCAACATCCCAACCACATCCATGACCGCAACGCATCCGCCCGCACACACCGAAAGCACCAATCACGCACCGGCCCCCGTGAGCGGCGCGCCCGCCGCGTTTATCAACGAGCCGCTCACCGACTTCTCCGTGGAAGCGAATCGCGTGGCGATGAAGGCCGCGCTCGATCAGGTTCGCGCGGAGTTCGGCCGCACGTACCCCATCGTAATTGACAACAAGCCGCTGCCGGTCACGAAGACGCTCGATCGCGAGAACCCGTCGCGCAAGTCGGAACTGATCGGCAAGGTCGCAATGGCCAACGTCGAGCAGGCGAAGCTCGCGGTGAAGTCGTGCCTCACGGCGTTCGACACTTGGCGCGACACGAGCGTCGAAACTCGCGCCAAGCTGCTCCGCGACGTGGCCGAGCAGTTCCGCAAGCGCCGGTTCGAGCTGTCCGCGTGGATCGTGTACGAGACCGGCAAGCCGTGGCGCGAGTCCGATGCGGACGTGGCGGAAGCCATCGACTTCTGCGAATACTACGCGGTCGAAATGCTGAAGCTCGGCGCGACGCAGCACCGCGACGTTCCGGGCGAGGACAACCGGTACTTCTACGAGCCGCGCGGCGTGTCCGTAATCATCGCACCGTGGAACTTCCCGCTCGCGATTCTCGCGGGTATGGCGACCGCCGCGATCGTCAGCGGGAACACGGTCATTCTCAAGCCCGCGGAACAGTCCGGGATCATCGGCGCGAAGCTGATGGAGTGCCTCCAGGCTGCGGGCGTTCCCCCAGGGGTCGCGAATTTCCTGCCCGGGGACGGCGAAGAAATCGGGCCGACGCTCGTGCAGCACCCGGATGTGGCGCTGATCGCGTTCACCGGGTCGCTGAAGGTCGCGCTGCTCATCAACGAGCAGGCCTCGAAGACGCCCGGCGGTCAGAACTTCGTGAAGAAGGTCATCGCCGAGATGGGCGGCAAGAACGCGGTCATCGTGGACTCGGACGCGGACCTCGACGAAGCGGTGAAGGGCGTGGTCGATTCGGCGTTCGGGTTCGGTGGGCAGAAGTGCTCGGCCGGGTCGCGTGCGATCGTGCTGGACGGCATCTATGACCAGTTCCTGAACCGGCTCGTGGAAGCGACGAAGTCACTCGCGGTGAAGGCCGCGGACGATCCGGGGTGCTCGCTCGGTCCGGTCATTGATGCCGAGGCCCGGGGCCGCATCCTGAAGTTCATCGAAGCGGGTAAGAAAGAGGCGAAACTCGCGCACCAGACCGACCTCGGCGCGCTGATGGAGCAGGGGCACTTCATCCCGCCGACGATCTTCGCGAACGTGCCGGAGAATGCCGGGATCGCACAAGAAGAGATCTTCGGGCCGGTGCTGTCGGTGATCCGCGCGAAGGACCTGGACGACGCGCTTCGCATCGCGAACGGCACGCGGTACGCGCTCACGGGCGGGTGCTACAGCCGCAGCCCGAGCCACCTCGAAAAGGTGAAGCGGAAGTTCCGCGTGGGCAACCTGTACATCAACCGCAAATGCACCGGCGCGCTGGTGGACCGGCAACCGTTCGGGGGCTTCAAGCTCAGCGGGATCGGCTCGAAGGCCGGCGGCCCGGACTACCTGCTCCAGTTCGTGCTCCCGCGCACGATCACCGAGAACCAGATGCGCCGCGGGTTCGCCCCGGAAACGGGCACGGGGGAGTGAGCCGGAAAAAAGGAGGGTTAGGGGAGTGGGTGCGGCTCTTGCTCTCCGTCGAGCAAGAGGCCGTTGCCGAACCGAGTTTCGAGGAGTTGCCGCGTTTCTGGTGGGCAGTTCGTGAACTCAGGACCGTCATCATCGTCGTAGCGGTTCTCACGTAAATCGAGAACAGAGAGCGATTGCAGATTTGGTGATGACGCCAGTATCTGCAACCCTCGGGGGCTGATGCAATTGCCAGACAGATTCAAATGCCGAACGGAGTTGAGCTGTTTCGAGGAGACGAGTAATTCGACACCTGTAGAAGCCAATAAGGTGCTCCGAAGCCACAGAGATTCCAGCCTTTTAACGAGTCGCCCTTTCAGCAGTTTCGCAATCCAATCGGTTCCGTCAGCAGATTCCCAGTTGCACCAATTGTGCGAAAGGTCGAGATGCCGCAGCGCGGGCAGGCTTCGAGTTTTACTCAGAAGTTCGATACCGTCTAGCTCCAAATGCCCGTTATCATCGTCGGCGATTAACTCAAGACGCACCAGATTCTTGAGGAACTTCGAGCCGAAGAAAACCGCCAACTCAGGGGTTTCATACCCAGACCTGTCGAGGCTGAGTTCCCGCACCTGAAGGAGTTTGGAACACGCCGCAAGTTTGTGGTAGTCCCACTGATGGTAGAAGGCGATCCGCTGAATTGGCGCGCAACGGAACAACTCGACCGCACGATCCGCGAATGCTTCTTTCTCCTCATTGATTTGCACGCCGTAAGGGAACCCACGTCGATACTCAATGCCCTGGAAACTTCGGAGCGTGGGTTTCTGGTATGCCACTAGAGCGAAGCCAAGCGATCTCAGCGGCTCCGACCACTTTTCGCCATGCGCGGCAAGTAGTACGCTTTCGCGTTCCTTCAAGACAGTGTCCGTACTCCCACGGGCCACCGCAATCTGCGTGCGGATGAACTCCGCCTGCGCTTCGTCGCCGTGCTCTTGAAGCCAGTCGGCGAACACGAGGCGCGGGGTATCATCATCGGGGTTGTCGCAGATCGCGCGCAACAAGGCTTCGCGTTCGTTCATTAACGCCTCTCCGGAACGGCACTTGGGAACAAAGTAGCCGATTTCAGCGGCGCAAGTAAATTTCCCGCCGGTCCGAGCGAATACGATTGCGTATGGGCCGTAGAAACGGCTACATTTTCAACGGACACCCTACACCCGACGGCGGGTCCGATCATGGTAGACGACTACAACCGAGACGACCGCCGGCGCGGGGGCAGCGACGAACGGTACGACCGTGCCCGGCGCTTC
Organism: Gemmata palustris; assembly: GCF_017939745.1. Lineage (NCBI taxonomy): Bacteria > Pseudomonadati > Planctomycetota > Planctomycetia > Gemmatales > Gemmataceae > Gemmata > Gemmata palustris. Next base: position 8,269,889 of record NZ_JAGKQQ010000001.1, read on the forward strand.
GAGCGAGCGCGCCGGCGCTACGACGAGGAGTATCGCACCCCGCGCAAGGAGACGAGTACCCTCGGCGTCATCGCGTTCGTTATGGGCCTCTTGGCGCTTGTTATCAGCCTGATTCCGTGCTTCGGCGCGTTCGCGATTTTCGCGGGCGGAATCCCACTGGTGCTCGCGCTCGCGTCCGTTCTGATCGCCCGGGGCTCCAATCAGAAGATGGGCTTCCCCGTTGCGGCCACAGCTGTGAGTGGAAGCGCGGTCGCGTTCTCGTTGATGTGGCTCGCGGTCATTGGGTCCATGATGGACAACAGAGCCGCCAAGCGGCCCGCCCCTCCGCTCCCCGTGCCGCCTCCCCCCCAAGTGCGAGTGAACCCGCCCCTCAAGAAGCCGGACGAGAACAAGCTCGACGACGAGAAGTTCCAGAAGCAACTGCTCGAAGACCTCGCGAAGGATCGCATCAAGGAACGGATTCGCAACGGCCCGGGCGAGCCGGTGACGGCCGGAACGCTTGAAACGGATTACCTCACGAACGTGGTCGCGGCGGAATCGCGGTACAAGGACAAGGTGCTCGAAGTCACCGGTAAAGTGGTGCGCGTGATCCGCGAGGACGGCAAATTGCAGTACCTCCTCGAACTCGACACGGGCGAACCGACCAAGACGGTGAACTGCGAATTCAACGAGCAAACGAAGCACCCGCTCACTTCGATCAAGCGCGGCCAGGAGGTGAAGGTACGCGGGCAGTGCGTCGGGCGCGTCGATGCCTTCGTGACGCTCAAAGATTGCGTTCTGGCGAAGTGATCGGGCCAGAGCGGACAACTCGCTATTCTCTTACCGCGGGTGCTGGAAGCGCCCGCGGTTTGTGTTGTGGGGCGATCGCCACCACGGGTAACCCGAGCAGGCGCTTCACCGGAATGAATTCGCCCACGTCGTTCCCTTCAATGCGGTGACCGATCCACTGGAGCAGGTAGCCCGCCACAATCGCCCCCGCCCCCCAATACCACTCCGCCACAAACAGCAGCGGCAGGCCCGCGAACGCGAGCGGGATGCCGAGCATGTGAATCCAGTAGTTCGCCGGGGTCTGGTGCCGGTCCAGCCAGTTGCGCCGGGCGCGGCCCGCCAGCGCCAGCATCTTGCGCGCGATCGGAAAACGGTAACTCATGCGATCAGTTTCAAGTTCCCGGTTCCAAGTTTCAAGTTGTTCCGCGCCGCGACTTGGCGAACCCGCCCGGAACCGACAGACTGACTGGGACGCGGACACCCGGAACTTTCGGAACTGGAACTCCCATGATCGCACCCTCAATTCTGGCCGCCGACTTCTCCAGGCTCGGCGAACTCGTGCGCGAGGTCACAAAGGCCGGGGCCGACCGTATTCACGTCGACGTGATGGACGGGCACTTCGTCCCCAATCTGAGCATGGGTTCGGTCGTCGTGAAGGGACTGCGCCCGGTCACCACGATCCCGCTCGAAGTTCACCTGATGGTCGAAGACCCGGGCCGGTTCCTCGACGGGTTCGTCAAGGAGGGCGCGGACACGCTCATCGTTCACCTGGAAGTGCTCGCGGACCCGCGGCCGATGCTCGAACATATCAAGAAGGCGCTCGGGAAGAAGGTGGGGCTGGCGTTCAACCCGGACATGCCCGTTGAGCGCATCGAGCCGTACCTGCGCGACATCGATCTCGCGCTCTGCATGACCGTGTTCCCCGGCTTCGGCGGTCAGGCGTTCATCCCCGATAGCCTCGAACGGCTGAAGAAGCTCCGCGCGCTCGTGAACGAACACAACCCGGCGTGCGAGATCGAGGTGGACGGCGGAATCGACGCGCGGACGATCGGCGCCGCCGCCGCCGCGGGCGCGAACGTGTTCGTTGCGGGCACCGCGGTGTTCGGCGCCCCTCCCGGACCGGCTGCCGCCTTGCAGAACCTCGCGAAGTTGGCGGGCAGTCGTTCGGGCGAACGGCCGGTGTGAGCCGGCCGGTGAGAACTTTGCTCGTGAGTTGGTTGATGAGAACTGGCGTTTGGCAACACCCGGGAGTTTCCACCGGCCGGCTCACACCGGCCGTTCGCCCGGAACTCAGTGCCGCCACTCGATACCGAAGTTGACCGACTGCACCCAGAAGTCGGTGAGCGCGATTTTGCTGTTGGCGGGGTTGAGTGCGTCACCCAGGCGCCCGGCGCGGCTGAGGTACTGGAACGAGTAGCCCGCGAAGACCCGCGTGCGCTCGCTCACTTGTCGACCGATTGACAGGTTCAGGACCGGCATCACCGCGAACTCGCTCTTCTCGGCCGTGTTGAGCGCTCGCAGTTGTGTGAACTGCGAACCCGTTCGGCCCTCCGCGCCAATGAACAGCCCGCTCGTGGTCACTTCCGGCGTCACCACCCCGAACGCGACCTTCGCGGACCCGGCCGCGTACCAGCCGTTCTTGCGGACCTCGCCCGCGAGACCGATCTGCCCGCCGTGAAACGGGTTCGAGACCGATGCGCGGTTGCGCTTGTAATCGTTGTCCCCGTCCGGCACTTCGCCGAGGTACAACTCGTCTTGCAGGTACGCGAACCGGTACCCCACGAGGGCATCCAGGCGGGCACTATCGGTGCAGAGCAACTTGCGCCGGTAGTTCACGTCCACCGTGGTGAAAAACGTCGAGAGCGTGGACGGGAACGTGCCCACGATCCGTGCTCCGAACGGGTCCGGGAACGCGATCACTTGCGGCGTACCGCGCCCCGGCCCCTCCGGGAACAGCACCAGCATACCCGGTGCAGCGGTGCCGAACGTGTTGTCCGCGTTGCGAACGAAGAAGCTCGCTTCCGCACCGTTGGTGTGCGACTCATCGAACCAGCGCCCGAAAACGAGCCCCAGCGCGGCCTCGAACTGTCCGGCCGAGCGCCCCGCGACCGGCAGCACCGGCCCTGGGGCCGAGTTGCCCAGCCCGTCCGACAAGCGCAGCCGAACACTCGCCGGCGCCCGGTTCGTTGGCACCCAGGAGAGTTCAAACGACGGGGTGATCCACCACCGGCCGGCCGGTCCGCATTCTTCCGGGCGCCTAGCCCGCTCGGGCGCTTTTTCTGGCAGGTAGAGGTAGCCCGGGTCGTAATCGACGGCCGGCCCGGTTCCCGGTCGGGGTACTTCGGTGAGTGGTGCGCCCGGCGGCGGCGGGGGCAACAGGGGCGGAAGTTCGCGCGTGTCAGCGGGAGGCGTAGAGGTTGCGGGGAGCGCCGGTGGCGGAAGTGGTGGTTGAGGCTGTGCGCTCGCCGGGCTGAAGCCGAGGAATATCACACCGACCGCAGCCAACCAACGGCTTCGCATCCGATCCCCTCATCGTTGCTTCGCGCGAGCCCGCCCCCAGCCAACGAATTGCAGACGTGGAACGCGAGCGCTTTTGGTTGTGCCCTCTCCCCTTGCGGGAGAGGGGCGCCGCGCTTCGCGGCGGGGTGAGGGGTTGCTTCCACACTCGGGACGTTACCCCTCACCCGGTTCGCAAAGCCTCACCACCCCTCCCGCAAGGGGAGAGGGCACAACCCAAGCACCGGCTCGCGGCCCGACGCTATCCACGTTTGCAATTCGTTGACAACACGCGGCGCGAAATAGTCTCAGCGCCGCACAAGTTCAACTGGAGTTTCCCCGCACCCCGGTCGAACACAGGAGATACACAATTCGCCGTCACTTCCGTAACCGGGGCACTTCAGATGGGTTACGCTCTCAGGCGCGCCGCACGCGCGTTGTTCCCGTTCTTCGGGCCGCGTAAACTGTCGGGGAACGTGCCCACCGCAGGAGGAAGGAAGATGACTCGCCGTCTCATCGTCGCGATCGTTCTGCTCGCGTTCTTAATCGGTGCGGGATTCGTGGGCTACGACCGGTACTTCAGCGCTCCCCCTTCGGCGGTGGCGCCGATTCACGTCGACAACGGGGACAAGCTCCCGACTCAGCCGGAGTTCGACGAACTCGCCAAGACCGATCCGGTGAAGCTGCTCTCCACCTGTCTCACGCGCTACGAGCGCGAAGTACGGGGGTTGCACTGCACGATGGAGAAGCAAGAACGGGTGCAGGGAAAGCCCAAGCACCCGGACATGCCGGAGATGGAAGTCATCGACTTGTGGGTACGCGGCGATGTTCCCGACGCCAAAACCAAGCAGACCGCGATCGAGGTCGTGATGAAGTGGCGCTCCGGCGCCAAGCGGGTGCTCTTCGCGGAAGTTCGGGGTACGCTCTTCAGCGAGAAACCGGCCCCGGAAGGGCTCGACAAAAAAGTCGTGACCTGGCGCCCGGAGGCCCGCGGGGTCAAACTCAGCCTCCCCCTCGAGCCGAACAGTGGTGCCGCTCAGGGGCAATCGCGGTACTGCATCCGCGACGCGGGCCTCTACCGCAGCATGCTCCGCACGCACGAAGCCTGGAAGGGGCGCCAGGAGGCCGGCGAGTTCAAGTACGAATACCTCGGAACGAAAGTAGTCGAGAAGGCCGGCGGGCGCGAGTGCCACGCGATCCGGCGCATCTGCCCGCGTACCGAACTGGACGCTTTCGAGTTGGGCGGCACCGCCCCCACCGATCCGAAAACCGTTGCGGCCGAGGGCTTCACCGAGGTCGTGATCTACATCGACCGCGAGCGGTGGGTCCAGGTGGGAACCGAGCAGTACCGCACGGAGCCGGACGGCACGCGGGTCACGCTCGGCACCTACTTCTTCCGCGATGTGGAACTCAACCCTACCTTCGCGAGCGACACGTTTACGACCGAAGGGTTGAAGAAGTGAGCGCTGTTTTTGGGACGACCGGCGGGACGTTTAGTAGGCGGGCGCTGAGGTAGAAGTGGGAAACGGCGAGTGCCCGGCCAACGATGGCCGGGCACTCGGTAGTCGCGTGATGCGGGGCTATTTCTTCTTCTTGAGGGTGTCCACTTTCTTATCGCCGTCTTCGAGTTCCAATCCGTCGTCGCCCTTGAAGGTGACCGTGAGGTCGTGTTCGATCTTCTGCTCGTTCAGGGTCAGCTTCACGGCGAGTTTCTTGCCGTCGAGCTTGTAGGTGCCTTCGAGCTTCACGTCCTTGTCATTGTCCTTGATGGTCACGGTCAGCTTGCCTTCCTTCGCGAACTCCACGATCGCGCCGACCGGCGAGTCCCCGGTGGACTTCGTGATCTCCCACTTGCCGAGCAGTTTGGGCGTGTCGTCGGCCCGCGCGTGGCCCGCGAGGGCGAACACTGCCAGCCCGAACACGGCGGCCAAGAGCGTCTTCATACGGATTCCTTCACACGTTGTTCATCACCCGCCTCTGGTGAACGTCACCGCGGGCGGTGAATGGTACGGGGCGGGTCAAGTCACGCCGCTTGTGCGCGGCCGAGCATGTGCTGGATCGCGCCGACGACATCGGCCACGTCCGCCAGCGCGCCGACGCCGACGTCGCCGCACGCGAGTTGCTTCGACACGGGCGCCACCACGCGGAGCGTCGGACTGCGGTCGTTAATCTGCTGAATGAGTGCATCGTCCGCAAGGTGCGCGGGTATGTGGCCCGCGCCGGCATCAGCGGCGATCGAGCGGAGGTGCCGTTTAGTAAATGAGTGCTGCCACATGAGCGTGTTCATTGCGGGGGCGAGAACTACTGGGCGGGCCACGTCCCACGCGCGCCACACGCACGTCAGGCAGTTGTCGCACAGCCCGACTGCCAGTTTCGCGAGCGTGTTCGCATCAAGGGGCGCGACAGCGAAGATGTCCGCCCACTTGCGGAGCTCGATGTGCAGCACCGAGTCGCCGCGCTGGTAGCGCTCGCCCGCGTCGCGCCCGGGCCACTCGTCCTCGTCGAGGAAGACGGAACCGTCGAGTTCGCTTTTAAGCCCCGGCTCTTTTGGTGGGTGGGAGAGGTTCTGCCCGATTGCTTTGGGGTCGAAGAAGTACGTCGCCGCGGTGGTCGCGACGACCTTGACCGCGTGCCCGGCGGCGGTGAGCGAATCGAAGAGCGCTGGGACCCGCACCGCGGCCACGCTGCCGGTCGCTCCGAGAAGTACGTTAGCCATCGCGCGTCCGTTTCTGATAGAGGTCCTCGAGGGCCAGCACCAAGCGGTCCGGCAACTCGCGCCGCGTCACCCGCTCGTACCGGGTGCCGATCGGTCCGATGTACGCCCAGTGAGCCGCGCCATCGAGCGTGTTCGCGACGATGATCTCGGCCCCCGACTGCGTGCGGGACGCTTCCGCCGCGTCCACCAGTTCTTGCTCGCTCACGCCCACTTCGAGTTCAAACTTGACCAGCACGCCGGCGAAGCCCCACGGGTGCCGGATGCGGTCGATGAGCTTCGGCGCCCGCACGAGCCGCACCCAGAGCTCGGGCTCCGCGCTCCTAATTTTACCGGTCTTCTGTTCGGTGAGTGTCGGGGCGCCGGCGCGCGCTTCCCACTCGCCGGTTCGGGCGTTGAAGAACGTGCCCGAATCGGGCGTGAACGTTCCCGCGGTGAGGAAGTCGCTCACTGCTGCTGAGTGACATACCACGTCGAACGCGGAGACGCGAAGTTGGTTCTGCAGAATCGAAGTTAATTCGTCGAACGTCTGGTACGAGAGTACCGAAAACCGCTCCCCGGGGGCGCGCGGGTTCAGATTGTACTCGAGCAGTGCGTCCGGGTTCGAGGTCACGAGCGTGACCGTGTGCCCGCGGCCCCACGCGGTGCGGGCGATGGGTGCCCCCGCACGCCCCGCAAACGTGTTGGTGATGCACCGGACCCGATCGATCGGGGTTTGTGTGTTGCCAGCGGTAATCAGGAAGTTCATCGGACGGCGCGGGGCGAAGAACAGGCGAAGCTACCGTCAGGTTAGTGGATTGCGGTCCGCGCTGCGCGGAATCATGCCGCCCGGCGCACGACTTCGGCACATCCCTCCAGCCATCGTACCGTCTCACGGACGCCGGCTTCCAGTGCGGTCGCGGGAACGTCGCACCCGGTGGCCCGCAGTTTTTTCGTCTCGGCACGGGTGAAGTTCTGGTACTTCCCGGCCAAGTCGCGCGGCATGTCGATGAAGCTGATGCGCGGCTGAAGATTCAATGCAGTGAACACGCCGCGTGCGAGATCGTAAAACGTGCGGGCCTCGCCACTGCCGGAATTGTACACGCCGCCCGGGGCATCGTTGCGCCACAACCAGAGCATGTGGTTCACGCAGTCGCCGACGAATACGAAGTCGCGCCGCTGGCCGCCGTCGGTGAACTGCGGATCGGTGGAGCGGAACAGTTTCATCTCGCCGGTCGCTTTGATCTGCTTGTGCGTCTGGTAAACGACGCTCGCCATGCGCCCCTTGTGTGATTCGCGCGGGCCGTACACGTTGAAGAACTTCAGCCCGGCCCACTTCGGCGGCGCCGGTTGGCCGGCCGCAACTTCCGCGAGTGCCCAGACATCGAACGCATTCTTGCTCTTGCCGTAGAGGTTCAGGGGGCGCAGTTCGCGCGGCGACGTGTGGTCGTCGAAGCCGAGCGAACCGTCGCCGTAGGTCGCGGCACTCGAAGCGTAGAACAAGGGTTTCCGCTTTTGGGCGCACCACTCCCACAAGTGCCGCGTGTACTCCACGTTGTTGCGGAAGAGGTAATCCCAGTTCGTTTCGGTGGTGGAACTACACGCGCCGAGGTGGAAGATCGCGTCCGGCTCGATGCGCCCGGCCGCGAGGTCGTCCAAGAAGTGATCGTGCCGGCTGAACGCGAATCGGGGCAACCCGATAAAGTTCTCCGCTTTCGCGGGGGTAAGTTCATGATCGACGAGCAAAACTGCGTGCCCTTCGGCGGCGAGTCGGTGGGCGAGGTTCGATCCGATGAACCCGGCCGCGCCGGTGACGGCGATCATGGTGCGGTTCCTTCCGTGGTGTTCACAAGAACGAGGAGCCGCGGATCACGCAGATAACACGGATCAAGACAGAATGCCTTGGCCAGAACCAATCTTCGGTTCTGATCGGCGTTATCTGTGTGATCCGCGGCTCCTCCCTCGTTCTTCTACTTCGGCGCGTTTGCCCGGCTCCGCGGGCGCGACTTTGGCACTTCGACGGTCGCGAGGTGGTCGGCGAGCGCCTGGTCGGGTTCGGGCACGGCTTCGCGCAGTTTCGGCAGCAGTGGGCCGGGGTTGGGATCCGTGCGGAGCGCCTGGAGATAGTCGTGGAGCACCTTTTTCGCCCCCGGACCGGTCCGCAGCATCAGGTGGACCCAGGCCCACGCTTCGCGGTACTCCGGTTTCTGCATCTCCACGACGTCTTTGAGTTTTTCGAGCCGCGCGAGGTCGGGCTGAAACGGCCCGCGCCGCAGTGTATCCAAATGCTGCGGGTTCACGCCATCCTGATGTGGTGGCAACTCGAAGAACCCGGCTAGGCCCTCGTCGAGCCACAGTGGGACGTCCTTCAGAACGCTCCGCAGGAGGGCGTGTGTGAGTTCGTGCCGCAAGTCGGTGGAGAGGTGGTCGCCCAGCCAAGTGAAGATTTTCAGTTCGTCCGCGCCGCCGGTGCGCGGTTCCGCAATGAAGTACGCGCGGCGCGGGGGCAGGTTCCGGTACTTCGCGCGCATGTAGCGCTCGTACCGCTCCTGCGTGTCGAAGAGGAAGACCTGCACGATGCTGTTGCTCGGCGGCAACCGGAGTTCGCTGAAGACCTGTTCCGGGAGCGCATCGAGTTCGGTGAACAGCGGGTCGGTCTTATCGATCTCGAAGTCGTGATAGAGGACGTAGTAGGAGCCGCGCGTGTGCTTCTTTCCGGGCGGCGCGGTCGAGACCGGCGCGGTTGCCGCGGGGGCGGAAGGCGGCGGGGCCTCCTCGGAGCGCGGGAGCGCCGTCATCGGGTTGGTTCGCAGCGCCTCGCACCCCGCCAGCGCGCTAAAGAGCGCTGCGAGGACCGCGGAGCGAACGACCAGAGAGGAGCGCAGCGGCGAAACCGGCATACACATCGCCCCGCGACACGGGAACAGTCAGCGCTGCGCGTTGAGCACAACCGGAGTATTTTCGGTCGCGGCACGCGCGGTTCTTCACACTTCGCGGACAGTATCGGTTATCCGAGCACGCGCCCGCTCCGGTGGTTCTTCGCCACCTTCGCGGCGGTCGCCGCAGATACCGCATTCCACCACGTTTTCCAGTCTAACTGTCTTTCCCCGACGCTCAGGTATGCACGCAGGAACCGCAGTCGTTCCGTTCGCGTTACGTGTGGCATTGCGAGGAAGCTCGCGTTCAATCGGGCAAGTTCCTTCGCTCGTCGCACAAACGATACCGCGTTTAATCCGGCGCGGACCCCGACGAGGTCAATGAGGACAGGCGTCGCGCTCGCGGGATCGAGCGCCGCGTTCTGGAGCATCACGTTGGGCGCCTTCAGATCGCGGTGCGAAACACCGCGGTCGTGCATGGTGCGCACCACGCGGGCCAGATTCTCTCCCCACGCACGAAGAAGGCGCGCGTCGTGGCACACCTTCACGGCTTCGGGCAAGCCGATCGCGTGCGGCACCTTCTCGGTAAGCAAATAGCCTTCCGCGGGGAGAAATCCGCCGCGGTAGACGTGAAACATCGCGAGCGGGCGCGGGGTGGGGAGCCACCGCTCGCGGAGCCCGTGCCCGAGCAACCACGACCGTCGAACCGCGGACGAGCGGAACACGTTCTTCAGCGGATCGAGAGTGCTCCGCACGTTGACGCACTTCAGAATGACGGTTCGCGGGCCGTCGGGCGTCGGCATCTCCAGTTCCGCGACCGTGGAACTGACGCACTGCTTGAGGAACCGCGTGCCGGGTTTGGTGAATACGTCGTTAGGGGAGGCCAAGAGAGCGCGAAGGAAATCGTGTGGCAGATCGCGTACCGCGAGCCCGCGTACTTGGCCTGCCCGCACCTTACGAACAGTGCGGTGCGAACCCCGGTACCGCGTCGTGCGTGCCACCCAGAATCGGCGGTTGGACGCGAGTGTTTCGCGCTCCAGTTCTTTCGCTTCCTTCTCGCTGAGGTTCGGGAGGGTTTTGCGCCCCGCACAGTAACTGCGCCAGAACCGGAGCCGATCCGTTTGGCTCGCACGCAACTGGAACCAGCGGTTGAAGCGAACCAGATTCGCGCGACTCTCGGCCCACGACAGCGGCGCGCCGAACCGGATCGCGTGGACGTCGAGCAGGCTGAATTGGGGGGAGGAACCTAACCCCCCAACCCCCTTCCCTAAGAAGGAAGGGGGAGCAGAGCCAAATGCAGAAGACGGTACACGGTCTTCTGCATTTGGCTCTGCTCCCCTTGGGGGAGGGGGTGGGCTGTCGGACAATCTCTCCCCTAGCCCCTCCCTAAGAAGGGAGGGGCTAAAAACCGTCGCGGATTGCTCGGTGTCTGTTGTGTTTGGTTCTATTCCCCCTTCCTTCTTAGGGAAGGGGGTTAGGGGGTTAGGTTGCCTTTGCTCCACAAGCAGATTGCCGGGGTGCGGGTCCGGGTGCGCAACGCCGTTTTCGTGTAGCCGTGCCAGGAACTTCCCCAGGGCATGCGCCAACGCACTGCGCTCGCCGGGAGTGAGCGCGTGTGTTTCTAAGTAGTCGGGGAATGGGATTGCGGGCGCGAGGTCGCGCGTGATGAGGAAGCTCTGCCCCGGCCAGCGCGTGTCGGACGTGCCCCACGCCAGTGGAACTGCCGCACCGATGCCGAGCGAGCGCAGGCGCGCGGCGTTCTCGAATTCGAGTCGCGCTTTCGGGGCGCGCATCACTTCGCGCGCCCATGCACGCGGGCCGTTGATTCGGCAGTGCTTCACGTACACCGTGCCGGATGCGAGCGCGACGCGGTACACCGTGCGGTGCGGGCCGCTCTTCACCACTTCGGCCGAACCATCCTCCAGCCACGAATCGAGCGCGGGACCGGCCGCGCCGAAGAGCGCTTCGCCTTCGGGCGAGAGGTGCCACACCCGGCCGCGTGCGCGCACGATCGGCCCGGTCGCGCCTGCGACCAGCGAGCCGAACTTGCGGAGCACGTCACCGAACATGGGTCACCTTTGCCGATCCGCGACCGGCCTTATCCTGCCATTCGCACGGTCTCGAAACGCGCCAACGATTCGATCCACAGTTTGGCCCCGGCTTCGACGCTGTAATGCGCCTCCACGTCGCGATGGGCCGTTTCGCCGAGCCGTTTTCGTAACGCGGCATCTGCGGCGAGTACACGAATCGCGTGGACCCATTCGTCAGTCGAGTTCGCGCGAAAGCCCGTTTCGCCGTCGCGCACGAAGTCCGCTTGCACGCCAACGGGGTTCGCGACGACCGGCAGGCCCGCGGTCTGATACTGGAGCACTTTCAGTGCGCACTTCCCGCGGCTCCACGGGTCGTCCGGCACCCAGCCGATGCCAATATCCGCGGACGCAATTTCTGCGGCCTCGGTCGCTTCAGTCCAGGTGCAACGCTCGACCGGCAAATCGGGGAACTCTGCGAACCGGTCGCAGATCAGTTTCAATCGCGTACCCGGAACCGCGCGGCCGATCGCGCTGAGCGTGGGGCCGAATCGTTCCAATCCTTGCAGCGTGCTCGCTGAGCCGACCCACACGAGCCGAATGCCGGAGGTGCGGGTTTCCTGTTCCTGCACGCGGTACTTCGCAACGTCCACACAGGTGGGAATCACCGTCACGCGGTCCGCGGGTACGAACTTCCGCGCTTCTTCTGCGAGGTACGAGTTCCCCGCAATCACCAAGTCGCACGCCTCTACTGTGGCGCGAAAGCGTGCGGATCGCTTGGGATCGTCGAAACCTTTCGCGGAGTACGAGTCGCGCAGCCAGACTGCATCATCGAAGTCGAAGATCAATCGCTGAACGCGCCGGCGGAGGAGGGCGGTGACCCATCGCGGGAGTAACTTGCGCTGGAGGATGACCGCGTCGTAGGACGTGAGATCGCGACCGAGGGCCGCGCGACCAAAGAGCGATTGCGGTATGGGCCGGAAGTCGAGGGTGTGACCGGCTGCTTTGAGCGCGCTACGGAACGCGGTGAGCCGGTACCGGCAACACACGTGTGATTCGGATTCCACGAGCGCGACCAACCGCACCGCGACCCTCCCTGGTCTGTGGTACCCTGCTGTCCTTGTGGGGCACCGCCTGGCACCCACTACCCTTGCGGGCGAGGTTCACGGTTCCGACTACCTTTTTCGCCGCGAAGCCAGCACGCGGTCGATGTCGCGCTTGGCGTCCGCCGACTTCATCGACTCGCGCTTGTCGTGGGCCTGCTTACCCTTCGCGACCGCGATCTCTACTTTCGCTTTACCGTCTTTGAAATACAAGCGGAGTGGGACGAGCGTCAGCCCCTTCTCGGAGGCCTTGCCCGCGAACTTGTTGATTTCGCGGCGGTGGAGGAGCAACTTCCGCGTGCGCTTCGGTTTGTGGTTCGCCCGGTTCCCGTACAGGTACTCGGGAATCTCCGCACCGATCAGAAACACCTCGTCGTTATCAATGCGGGCGTAAGAGTCTTCGAGGTTCGCGTGCCCGTCGCGGAGGCTCTTCACCTCGGTGCCCACGAGGACGATGCCGCACTCGATTCGGTCGGAGATTTCGTATTCGTGCAGCGCGCGCCGGTTCCGGCACACGTTCACGGTGCCATCGGCCTCGGCCTTCTTGTCTTTTTTGTCGCCCTTCGCCATGATGCGTGTCTCGGTGCAGTGCCGTCCCAGCACCGCATTCTATCAAGCTCACCAAACCCGTCGTAGGCCATTCTGTGGCGCGGTTCGTCGTTCTCACCCACGACTGGCCCGAACTTCACTGGGATTTCCTGGCCGAAGCCGGCGACTCGCTGCGTGCCTGGCGCTTACTTGCAGAACCCGTTGCCGGGGCGGATATTCCGGCGGAACCGAACTTCCCGCACCGGCCCCTGTACCTCGACTACGAAGGCCCCGTATCGGGCGGGCGCGGGAGCGTATCGCGCTGGGATACAGGTATGTGTGTTTGGGGCGCTGCTAAACCGGACCGCGTGGAACTCGAACTCTGGGGTACGAAACTCACCGGTTCGGTCGTGATTCGGCGCGAGGGAGAAGAGTGGGTGTTTCGGCTCACGGTGTAGGCAGCGGAGTAACGCCCGCGGGCAGTGCCGGTGCCGGATCGAGGAACGACCGCCCGGCGATCGTGAGCTTCCCGTCTTTCACTTCCAGTGTGAGCACCTGCGATGTCGGGCGCGGGAGTTTCGCGAAAAATCGGAACAACCCCACCGGGTTACTCTTGTTCCGGTACCACGTGACATCAATGCTCGACTCGCGGGCCACGTCGCCGATTTTGTCGAGAATCGACTGCGAGCCGAACGGGAGTTGCCCCGCTTTCAGAGCGCACACTTCCACCGCCGCGACGTTCACTTGGTCCGCAACGAGCCACACTTTCAGATCCATCCAAACGATCGAACTCCAGAACCCCTCGCCGTACCGCAGCCCGAGTTTGAGGTGGTCGCCCTCGATCGCGATTCGCGGGGAATGGAACCCTTTGGGCAGCAGGTCGCAAAGCCCGTCCTTGGCTCCCATGTTCTCGATGAAGAAGCAGTTCAGCTCTTCCGCGGTGAACGTGTCGCCCCATTCGGCCTTCGCCCGGATGTCGTTTTGCAGGTCGAGAACACGGGTAAGGAGTTTGGCGGACCGCTCGTGCGAGTCCCAGTCGGCCGGCCGACTCGCGGTTGCGGCGTAGAACGCCGGGTCGCGCTTCGCCGCGAATACGATCGCACCGGTCGCCAGGCCCGCGAACGCGGCCAGCAGTGCGAGTGCAAGAAACATCGGTCGCCGACGACGCATGACAGTCCTCCGCGCCGGGTCGAATACCCTGCGGGGAGAATCTGGTCAACGCCGACCGCGCGGCGCGATTGCGCCATCACAGGGGGCAAACCGGGGGGCGGGAAAGGAATCTGGAGACTTGGCAAACGCCGGATACTGCGGTTACGTTGGTAGATGTAATAGTCGGTTCGCGTTCAGAACTTTAGGGAGGGCCGGCACGATGGGCTTCAAAGGGTATCGCTGGCTTGGTGCGGTCGTTACGGGCACCAACCTGTTCGTTGCGGCCCACGCCGCGCAACCACCGCGCCCGGCCGCCCCGCCCTTCGATACGACTGGACTCGCGAAGGCCAAGCAGCAGGCTGCTGAAAGGGAAGCGGAGGGCGTTGTTGCGGGTGCTTTCCAGGGAGCCGAGCAACAAGTCGCGCGTTCCAACCGACCGAAAGCGGTCGAGATCCTGAATAACGCGAAGCAGAACCTTCAACTCACCGCGTCCATTAGTGATGCGACCCGCGATCGACTTTCAAAAGCGATTGAGGCGAAGATTGCCGCGGTGGAGGGACGGCCGGTTGCGAACCCGGCTCTCAATCCCAACCCGGGCGCGAAGCTCGACCCGAAGAGCCCCGAGGTGCTGGCCGCCCAGAAGCTTGCTGAAGAGAAGGCGGTTTCTGAGTTCAAGGACGTGGTTGCTGGCATCAAGACCGTGTACCAGGCTCAGGACGCGGGGCGAACTGCTGAGGCGAACGCCGAGATCGCCCGCTTGAAGAAGCTGTACCCGGGCAACCCTTCGGTTATGGCACTCGGTCAGAATGGCGTCATGAAGACTCGGATCGAGGACGCGATCGCCATCCAGGTGCAGCTCGCCGATCGGTGGGTGAAGAATCAACAGAATATCACCAAGTCCTCGTTCCCGGCCATTAATGACATCGAGTTTCCGGCAAATTGGAAGCAGATCACAGAGCGGCGGCTGAAGGACACCGCGATTCAACTGACCGCGAAGGAAAAGCAGATCATCGAGGCGCTCGACAAGCCCATCAAGGTGGACTTCCGCGAGCGGCCGTTCGAGGAAGCGCTGCAAGACCTCTCGACCATGCTCGGCCAAGAGCTGTTTATCGACAAGAAGTCGGTTGCGGACCTCGAACTCAATCTCAGTAAGGGCGCGAGCCTTCAGGCGAACGGCCTCTCCGGGCGCACGGTGCTGCGGGCGATCCTGGCGGCACAGGGACTGACGTTTGTGGTGAAGGACGAAGTGATTCAGATCGTCACCGTGGAGCGCTCGCGGAGCCTCCTGACGACCCGCGTGTACTACCTCGGTGACCTGGTGCAGGGCGTCGGGCCGTTCGGTGACCTCCAATGGGGACCGAACCTGAACGCGCAGCAGACGGCAGCAAATGCCGAGGCGATCGTAGCGATGATTCGGAAGTCGATCGACCCGCTCTCGTGGAACGGCGAAACGCACGGGCCGGGTTCGATCACCTTCCACTACCCGAGTATGTCGATCATCGTGCGGGCCTCGGCCGAAGTTCACTACACGATGGGCCGCGCGCTCAAGCGGTGATCGAGGCAAGCGAGTCGCGTCTGCAATCGTGGTGAATGGTGAACCCCGCCCGCCAGGGCGGTGGGTGCTTTCAGTAGGCACCCACCGCCCTGGCGAGCGGGGTTCGTTTGCACTTGCTGTCTTTGCGGGCGCGGTTCGCTGTCACACCCACCGCCCTGGCGGGCGGGTTTCACCTTACGCAGCTCTCTTGATTTTGCGCACTTCGCCGAACACGTTGAGCAGCGCCTGGTAGTGGTGCTCGAAGGTCCATTTCGTGCCGGTTTGCCGGGCCGCACTCGAAGCTTCCGCGCGGTACGTTCGATCCGTGAACCGGTACATGGCCGTGGCCAATCCCTTCGCGTCGTGCGGATCATCGACAACGATGCCATCGTTTGGCGGCGTGAGTAGCTCGCTCGCGCCGTTGTACCGCGACGTGATGACCGGCAACCCGCACGCGAGCGCTTCGAGTGCGACCAGCGAGCACGGGTCGTAGAACGTGGGGTGAACGAGGAAATCTGCGGCGAAGTAGCAGTTCTTCGGGTCGTCGCGGTGCCCCAGGAACACCACGCGGTCCGAAACCCCGAGCTTTTCTGCTTCCCGCTGGTACCGTTTGAACTTCGGGTTCCCGACCACCGCCAACCGGAACGGCTTGTCGCGCGGGACGAGCGCGAGTGCTTTCAGGAGCGGGGAGAGCCCCTTCAGCCGGTAGTTCATCGCGACGAACAGCCCGACCGTTTCTTCCGGGAACACCATCCACCGCCCGCGCTCCTCGTGCCGGCGCTTGAGCCGGTCTTCGGCCACGAACCGCATTGGGTCGATGGCACTGCGCACCACGCGCACGGACTCGGGCGGTACGCCGTAGAACTGCTCGAAGTGCCGCTGCACCATGAAGCTGTTCACGATCACAAGTGGCTGATTCGGCCCCAAGTACTGCTTGCGTTCGAGCCGTGCGAACGACCACGCGGCCGGGTCGAGCCACTTCCCCACTGCTGCGATTCCGCGCGAAAGCGCGCCCGGGAATTTCAACAGATTGTGGGCCGCGCTCGCGGCGTGTAACCCGCCCTGCGGGTAGAGGACGTCCTGGCCCCACGTTTTGTCGAACCCGATGCTCACATCGTGTTGGTTGTGCTTCAGCGCATCTTCGCACGCGGCCCCGAACCGCCACGGGCGGAGGAACCGCGGGCCGCTCGGCACATCAATGCGGTGGAAGTGCGTCGCGGGCGGCAGCGCGTTCGCGTCCCAGCGCGCCGCGTAGAGGTGAACCGCGTGCCCGTCCCGTGCGAGCCGGCGCGCGAGGTCGCCGAGGTAGGTTTCCGCACCGCCGCGTGCCGGGAGCACGCTCTCGTAACACAGTGCAATGTCCATCTAAGCGGCGCTCCGTTGCCGATCGTAGGGCACGGCCGACGGCTTCTTTTCGTTGTGCCGGCGGTACAGGTTCCACTTCCACTTCACGAGCGGGCGCAGCCACTCGCCCGGGCACTTCCCGCCGGGCCAGTTGCGCCGGTACAGCTTCCAGAACCGCACGCGGTCGCGCGCGGTCACGCCCTCCACGTCCGAGGAGAACAGCAGTTGGGCCACGTCCTTCACCTGCCACCAGACGGCCGTAACCGGGTGCCGCGAGAGCCGGTGCAGGTCGATCATCACGGCGCGGTTCGTCCAGTCGGAGGGTACAGTCCGCGTGAGTGCTTCGGGGATGTAGAAGTGGCAGAAGTAGAGATCTTTGTGAAATACCTTGCGCAGATGGAGTTCACGCGCCAGTCGCGCGAGCTCGGCCGTCAACCCGTGCTTCCAGCGCGCGAAGGATCGCGCATCGAGCGCCCTGGCCGCACGCGGAACGGCTTCGTGCAGCGGGAGCATCCCGTGCAGTTCTTCGACCGCGAGGAACCCCTGCAACTTGCCCCACGGCCCGACGAACTGCCCCGCGGCGACCGGGCGCGGAACGGGGAACCCGTGCTCCTTCGCCCAGCACAGGCGCTGCCACTCCTGGAGCCCCGGGGACCACGCGCGCCCCGGCATCAGCGTAGCCAGAACGCCGTGGAGCCACGGCAGCCGGTAGTGGCGCTTGAGGTACACGCTGAGCTTGTCGCGGCCCTCGGTGAAGACCTTGCGCCCGATCGACCGGCCCTGCTTTTGGTACTCGCGATCGGTGAGCGGCACCTGCATGACGCGGTCCGGCCAATCTTCGCCCGCGAACCGCTCCCAATCGGCTTGACGTCGAATCAGCCGCACGCCGCGCCGAATGCGGCGCCACCACGACGACACCGGATCGCCCACAGCCGGCGGGAACCGCGACGGATCGGAGTTGAGATTTCGCGGGTGCGCGTTCATTCCACTCCTAGCAGTCGGGCTACGTCGCGAATATCCCGCCTTCGGGTCGAAGCACTCACGCGGCGCACGATTCGTACCGCACGCGGATCAGCCACACACACGGCGCCGTCACACACTGCGAACGCGGCTTGCGGATCGGTCAGCACGCACCCGGCGGCGTGCAACTTGGCCAGACAGTCGGCGACGCGATCAAGGACCGCCCGGCGCGCGGCGGAAGATGCCGTGTGCCGCCATTTCTGCAAGGGCATTCCGGGCGGGCTTTCGTACAGCGCGAACCACTCGGCTCCGATCGCGCTCGTGAGCCGCTGACCAAACGCGAGCAAACGCGGACCGGGCACGCCGTACCGCTGAAGGTGGAACAGCACGCGGCCGATCGTAACTCCGGGCGAGCGCCACGGGGTGGCACGTGCCCACGCGCGGAAGCGGCCGACGGGTGCTGATGTGTAGCCGCGCACGAGCGTCGCGTCTCGCCCCAGGACACGGAGGGTGATCGAATCGTTTGCGCCGGGGCCGTAGAACGGTAAGGCGATTGCGGGCTTGGGCCATTCCGCAGCGACTTCCGGGATGGCGCACACCGCTTCGCCCGCGAGCCACACGAGCCGCTGCTTCTGCGATGCGCCTTCGGGTTGGAGCTGATCGCGAATGGATCGGCGCTTCGCGTGCCGTGCTGCGGCGCGAAGCACAATCGCGGTGAATCGCTCGCGCGGGGCGCTTTGCTGAGCGGGTAAAGATGATGCGCGATACGCCCGCAACACGCGAAGCCGTTCAGCGGGCGAAGCGAGCGGCTCCGCGAGTGAAGCGTGCAGCGCGCCCAGCGCATTTGCTCGCTCCGGTTCGTTTACCGATGCGCCGCGATCTGCGGATTGCCAATCGAGGAACGTAATCGCGAGCGTGTCCGGGTTCACGAGCACGTGCTTCGCGGTGAGGTCCGGCGAACTGAACCCGGCCGCGTGAATCGCCGCGATTGTTTTGCCGAGCCGCGTTGCGAGCACGAGCCGTTGGGCACGCGACAACGTGTTGTCACTCAGCACGCGCCGGAGGTCGACGCCCCCCGGGATCTCTTCCACCAGCAGGAACGCGCGGTTGCCGTGCGTGCCCATCGCGGCCCACCGCGGGGCGGGCAACTTTGCGGCTTCGAGTTGCTTCAGCAGATCGGCTTCGCGCGCACAACGCGACGCCCACCCGAACCCCGCGCGCCGATTCCGCAACTTCTCGCGCCAGCCCACCACGTGCTGGCGCTTGAGATAAAATGCGCGCGGGGCACCCGGTATCTCCACGCGCATCACGTGCCGGTCGGCGTGCCCGCTCACCACCTCGCCGGGCAACTCAAAAAATCCCGCCGCAGACACCAACCCGACGCGCGCGAACAACTCCGCGAACACGGGGTTGATGGTTAGCGTGCCGGTGGTGTCGGGATTCGGCGCGAACACGACTTGTGGTTCGCGGACGCTCGTTCGGGGGGCAGTCGTTGTGTCAAGCGGCACGCGGCACCTCCCGCGTTGCGAGGGGCACTCGCGTGAGGAGTTGTTCCGCCGCGCGGAAGACTTCTGCGGGTGTCAACTCGCGCATGCAGCGGTGGTGACCGAGGGGGCACACGCGCTGCTGGCACGGGCCGCACGCGAGCTTTTTCTGGAGGCAAATTTCCTTCGCAAAGTACGTTTCCGTCCACTCGATGTGCGTCGGGCCGAACAGTGACACGACCGGTCGGTTGAACGCGGCGGCGAAGTGCCGCGGACCGCTATCGGTGGTTACGAGCAGGTCGGCGCGCTTCACGAGTGCTTTCGTCAATCCGAGTGACAGTGCGGCGTCACCCAGTGAGAACACGTGCGGTGAGCGGCTCTCTTCTGCGATTTTTCGCGCCATTTCGCGCTCGCCGGGGCCGCACAGCACGATCACGCCACACTTGAAACGCGATGTGAGCGCGCGGGCGAGTTCCGCGAAGTGGTCGCATCCCCAGTGCTTCGCCGCGCCGAACGCCGCGCCGGGGTTGAGTGCTACCACCCGCGCGTAACGGGCAAGGCCGAACTGTTGCCACACGGCATCAGCGCTTGCATCGTCGGCAGGCGTGGTGAACAGTTCCATCCGGTGGTCGGGGGTGGCTCCCAGTGCCGCCGCGAGTCGGTTGTAGTCATCGAGCGCGGGTGACGGCACGAACCGGCCGCGCTCATCGGTTTTGGCGTAGAGCTTGTCGGTCAGCATTCGTCCGCGTGCGTACCGCGCGAATCCGACGATGCGCTTGCTTCCGCCCAAGTAGGCAATGAGTGCCGTGCGGAACGAGTTGGGGAAGAGCAGGGTGGCATCGACGTGTGCGTCACGCAGTTGGCGTGCGACACCAAACAGACGCTGTGAGCGCGGGCCGCGCTTGTCCGCGAGGATTGTTCGCGCGAACCACGGCGCCCCCGCGAGCACGTCCGCCACGTAGGGCTTGCAGACCGCTACCAACTCGGCCACCGGGAACGCCGCGCGCACGGCTCGGATCGCGGGCGTGGCCATCACCACGTCGCCGATCCAGTTCGGGAGAAAGAGCGCGATTCGGTGCATGAGTCTAACCGGCCGGTTGGTGCGGCGCCTTCAAGGAAAGAGGTTTATGCCGCTTTCATGCGCTCGATGAGGTTCGTTGTGGAGAACCCGGCGCGGAGATCGGCCAGGTGGACGCGCCCGCCGTAGCTCTCCACGAAGTCTCCGCCCACCACGTCCGCTTTGTGGTAGTCCGCGCCCTTCACCAGCACGTCCGGGCGGATGGCTTCAATGACCGTGATCGGCGTCTTGTCGCTGAACATGGTCACGAGGTCCACGTCCTGAAGCCCCGCGAGCACGAGTGCGCGGGCGACTTCCGGGTTGAGCGGGCGCGTCGGCCCCTTGAGTTGCTTCACGCTCGTGTCGCTGTTGAGTGCCACGACGAGGCAATCGGCTTGCCGCCGCGCTTCCGCGAGATACTGCACGTGTCCCGCGTGGAGCACATCGAAGCACCCGTTGGTGAACGCGATCTTCTGCCCGTTTCGGCGCCGGGCATCGAGTTCGGTAAGGAGTTGCGGAAGGGCCGCGACCTTTGCGGCACCGGGGACGCGCTCCGCGACGCGGAACGGTGCGTGGAGCAGGTCCGCGAGGATCTCGTCGCGCGTGACGGTGGCGACGCCGATCTTCTCGACTTCGAGACCTCCCGCGATGTTCGCCAGACGAATGGCCGAGTCGTAGTCGGCACCGGCCGCGAGTGCGAGACCGAGCGTCGCCATTACCATGTCGCCGGCCCCGGTGATGTCGTACACCTGGCGCGGGCGCGTCGGGAAGATCGCGCTGCGCCCGTCGGTGTGCGCGAGCGCCATGCCGTCCTTGTCCAACGTGACGATCCCGGCTTCGAGCCCGAGCATGTCTCGCAGGTGTGCGGCGGCGGCGAGCGCTTCAGCGTGCGTGCGGATGTTCCGGTTGGTCGCGAGTTCGGCTTCGAGGCGGTTCGGCGTCATGCTCGAACACCCACGGTACTTCGCGTAATCGCCGCCGCGCGTGGGGTCTGCGATCACACGAATTCCGCGCGCTTTCGCGACTTCCACCGCGACGCGGAGCAGCCCCGGCGTGCAAACGCCCTTGTCGTAGTCGCTCACGAGAACGATGTCGGCTTCGCGAATCTTGGCAACGAGCGTGTCCGCGAGTTGGCGCTCCACCGCGTCGGAGACGGGTTCGCGGCTCTCGTAATCCACGCGGATCATCTGCTGCGGGTGTTTGGCTTGTGCGCGCCCGATGTAGCGCTCTTTGACGGTCGTGGGGCGGTCGGGGTCGGCAACGATGCCGTCCGCGTCGATCCCGAGATCGGTGAGGATGCGCCGGGCGTGGAACCCGTCGCCGTCAGTGCCGACGGTGCCGATCACGCTCGTGTGTGCCCCGAGTGCCTGGAGCATCGTGGCGACGCTACTCGCACCACCGAGGCGCTCTTCGCGCTTGTCGGCGCGCAGCAGAATGACCGGCGCTTCCTGGCTGATGCGCTCGGCGTTGCCCCACACGTAGCGGTCGAGCATCACGTCGCCGACGACGAGGACGCGGGGGGCGCCGAGGGTCTGTACGAGTTCGGTCAGGTCGGTCATTGTGACAATCCGTTGTCATTCTTCTGAGGAGCGCGAGCGTCCTGCTCGCGCCACCGATCCTACCCCGTGCGATCGGGGAACGCTCTCTGCGAGGGCACTATCCGGCCGGTATCACGCGCTCCAACACGTCCACGAAGGCGCCTTCCCCGTCGCGGAAGTGGAGCCCGATGCGCACGGCCCGCAGCGGGCGCCCGCCGAGCGCGGGCACGCGGAGTTTGACCCAATCCTTCTGCGTCGTCACGACGATCGCATCGGGAGGCAAGCTTGCCGCCCAGCGGTTGAGATCGTCCACATCTTCCCGCGTGTAAGCGTGGTGGTCGGGGAAGGTGCGGAAATCCGCGATGCACGCTCCCAGCGATTCGAGCGTGTGCCGAAACGCGGCCGGGTTCCCGATCCCGCAGAACCCGCCTACGGGCTTCCCGCCGAGCGATTCCACCAGTTCGTGGACTTCTTCGTTTGCTTCGTTGCAGCCCACCAGTTCCGTCGGTCGGTGCTCGGTTGTCGCGACTGGCACATCGGGGAAACGTTCCGTGACCCACGCGCGAATTGCTTCGACTTCGGCTCCGAGTACCTGGTCGCAGCGCGTGAGCAGAACCGCCCCGGCCCGACGCAGTCCGCTTGCCGGCTCGCGGAGCGTGCCGCGCGGGAACTGGTAGTCGCGCGCCGGCGGGCGCGTCGCGTCGATCAGCACAATGTCGAGGTCGCGGTGCAGGCGCCGGTGCTGGAACCCGTCGTCGAGCACGAGCAGTTCCGCTTCGAGTTCCTCCACCGCGGTTTCTGCGAGCTTAACTCGATCGACGTCTTGCAGGTGCGGCACGTCCGGCAGGTTCTCTTCCAGAACCATCGCTTCGTCGTTGCGCCCGGTTTCGGCCCCGTACCCGCGACTGAGGATCGCGACCAGCAAGTCGCGTTCACGATAAAATCGCGCCACCCATTCCACGCACGGCGTCTTGCCGGTGCCGCCGAGCGTGAGGTTCCCGACGCTCACGACCGGTACCGCGGCGGTATGCACGCGCTTCCAACTGCGCTCGAACGCTCTGTTACGCGCCCGCATCGCGAGACCGTAGGGCCAACTCGCGACCCTGAGCCCGGCGCGCGCGAGCATCGCGAGCGGTCCGCGCCGCTCCCCGCGAATCAGTGCGTTCCACGACTCCGGGTTAATCCGCTCGCTCCTTCCGCGCTTCGGGGCAGCGGACTCTAGCAGCGGCGAACCGGGCGTGTCAACTCGAAGCGCGGGCGGGAATTGGCTCTGTGGCTTCGTACTTTCGTGGAAAGGGCTCAGTTACATGGCTGCGAGCGGGTGTTTGCGGTTCTTCAGCGGCAGATCAACCGGCCTCTCCAGGCGATGGGACTCGTACACGGCCATAATCATTTCCAGCGCGGCGCGGCCGTCACTCAGGCTGTCGAGGGGCGCGCGGTCCTTCTCGATCGCTTCGATTAAGTCGTTCACGATCAGGATGTTACCATTATCGAGTTCCTTCGCGTTTAGTGGCTCGGGTTTGCCGAGGCCGGCCGACGTGATTTCCACCCACGGCGCTTTGCTCTTGCCGAACATGCCGCTCGGGTCTTCACACAGGTACGCGGCGGGGAGGATGCCGAAGCCCAAGTGGATCGTCCCCTTCGTTCCGCGCACTTCGAGCCAGTAGCGCGTACTCGCGCCGTCCTTTGCGACGTGCGTCACGTAATGGCCCAGCGCGATTCCGGCGAAGCCGTAAGTGGCGGTAATGTGATCGCCCACAATCGGCCCGATCTGTTCACCGCCCTGCCGCACGTCGCCTGATACGGCCTTGCGCCCTGCCTGCTGAATGCGGGCGAAGCACCATTTCGAGTCGCCCGCGAGGTGACGCATTAAATCGAAGGTGTGTGTACCGAGCACCATCAGGTCTTCGCCGCCGCCGCGCTTGTCTTCCTTGCCGTGCCCGCGTAGCTCCATCACCGCGCCGATTTTCCCTTCGCCGATCAAATCCTTCACCACTTTCACACGCGGGCTGTACGCGGTCTGGTGCGCGATTGCGCATTTCACGTGGTGCTTTTCGCACACCGCGACCATTTCGTCGACCTGCTGGAGCGTCTGCGACGCTGGCTTTTCCAGGAAGATATTGGCCCCGTATTCGGCGCACGCGAGCACCATGTCGCGGTGGCAGTCCGGCCATCTGTCGGCCACGCTAACGATCTGCGGCCTTTCTTTCTCCAGCATCTGGCGGAAGTCGGCGTAGGCACTTTTCGCGTTGAGGCGCTTGGCCGCGGCCGTGCGCCCGGCTTCGTTCTCGTCTGCGACTGCAACGACCTCTGCCTTGTCGCACTTCAGCCAAACGGTATCGAGACCGTGACCGTAAGCGCCTTTGCCGGTTCGACCGATCACCGCGACGCGATACTTTGCCATCGGAGCGTCTCCCGCGAGGTGCCTGATTTTGGGCACATGCGCAGTGGTTCGCAATCGTGTAGCGGGAATAAGATGGAAGGAACCACTGGGGGCGCGGCAATGACGGTGCGGCACATGCGGCTCGCGTTCGGCCTGTTCATGGTGTTCGCGGGAACCGGGCTTCTCGCGCTCCGGGTGTTCGCACCAGAGATCGCGGCGAAATTGAACGACCTCACGCGCCTGACGTTTGGCGCGCTGCTCGCTATCGTGTTGGGCGGCGTGAATCTTGCGAAGTGGTACGCGGGGGCGCTCGCTTACGAGCAAGCGACCACGCCGGTACGCAGGCCGTTTCAACCGGCCCCGACCGCGAGCACGGACGCCGAACCGAACCCGGCACTCGATTTCACCAAACGCGACGAGCCTGCGAACTCCTGATTACCGCCCGCTGGGTATACTGAAAGTATGGGGACAGCAACTCTCGACCCGACTGTGGAAGTGGTGGCGAAGCGGGACCGGCTGCTCGCGGTGCTGCGCGGACTCGACGGGGTGGCCGTCGCGTTCAGTGGCGGTATCGATAGCACTGTCGTCGCGAAAGCCGCGTTCCTGGCGCTCGGCGCGCGTGCCGTAGCCGTGACCGCTGACAGCGCGAGTGTCGCCCGCTCCGAGCTCGCCGACGCGCGAGAACTTGCGAGACTGATCGGGATTCGCCACGTCGTCGTCCGCACGGACGAGTTCCGCAACCCGGACTACACGAAGAACGACGGCACCCGCTGTTATCACTGCAAAACGGAACTGTACACCACCGTCGAATCGCTGCTGCCGGAACTGGAAGTTCCCGTCATGGCGAGCGGCGCGAACCTCGACGACCTCGGCGACTACCGGCCGGGGCTGGTCGCGGCGGCCGAACACTTCGTGCGCCACCCGCTGCAAGAGGCCGGGTTCACGAAGGCGGACGTTCGCGCACTCGCGCAGCACTGGGAACTCCCTACCTGGGACAAGCCCGCTGCGCCGTGTTTATCGAGCCGCATGGCGCCGGGCGTCGCGGTCACGCCAGAGCGCACGAAGCGCGTCGAGGACGCGGAAGCGTACCTGCGCTCGCTCGGGTTGCGAGAGTGCCGCGTGCGGTACCACGAGGGCGATCTGGCGCGCGTCGAAGTATCACCGGGCGAATTGGCGGCACTGGCGTGCGAACCGGCACGAGCGGAACTCGCGCGAACGCTTCACGCGCTGGGGTTCAAGTTTGTGACACTCGATCTCGACGGCTTCCGCTCGGGTAGCCTGAACGAATTGGTGCCGTTGGAATTGAAACTGAAATTCCGAAGGGAAGAGTAGCTGTATTGGTGGCGGCTCTCTTCTTTTCGTGCCTTTTTCGACGCCAGGAATTCGTCATGACCCCGCTCCCTGCCGCGACCGCGCTGGACCAGTTTTTCCTCGACGCGCGGAGTAAGCTGCTCGAAGCCGCCGCGATCTTCGACCGCATCAGTCGCGGGGGCGGCTCCGATACGGTTGTGACCGATCCGCGTGCCGTCAAACTGCGGAACGCCGTTGAAGTGCTCCTGGGTGACGCGCCGAACAAGGCCGAGTTACTTCAACAACTTTTCTCAATTCCCTACGACGCGGACTGGAAGCGCCCCGCCCCACGGTTCTGATCTGAACGACTCGCGTGCGCGCCCGGCGCGTTACTACCGCACGTCACGAACCTTCAACGTGCGATTTTCCCGCGCGCGGGGTTCCTCCGTACCGCGTTCGGGCTTACCATGTCGGCACCGACCGTCCGTTGGGACGCTCACCTTACAGCCGTGCCGTTAGCCGGGAGTTGGTCGCCATGCCGATTACGTTGGGTTGCCCGTCGTGCGGGAAGCGGTTCCGGGCGCGGGACGAGTCCGCGGGAAAGCGGGTGAAGTGCCCGTACTGCCAGGCGGCGGTGCCGGTACCCACGGCCGAGGAATCGGCCGAGGCCGGTGCGCCCACGGCCCCGCTCCCACCAGTCGCTCCCCCGCCCCACCCGCGCGCCCTGCTCCCCCGGCGTCGCGCCCCGCGTCCCCCGCGCCCGGCACCGGTCGCGTCGCCCGAAGATTGGGGCGCGGTTCCGTCCGGGCTCGCCCCGACCGCGCCCGTCCCGACCGCCCCCCCGCGGGCGTTCAACCCGGCACTCGCTCCCCCGCCGGAGTTCAACCCGGAGCCGGACCAGGAACCCGAACCGAAGCCGCTCCCAACGCGCGAGCGCGGAGCCAAGCCGCGCCCGAAGCCCGCGAAGCCCGAACCGAAGCCGAGTGCGCCGAGAACGGAGACGACTCCCGATCAGGTGCTCGCGAAGAGGTGGGCGGCCGTTCGGCGCGGACTCTTCTGGGTGCAGTTCGCGCTACTTTTCGTTGCCCTGCTCGGTTTCGTTGGCTTCGGCAAAGCGGTGTACACTCGGGCCGTTGGCGAACTGCCGAAGGGCGAGGGGTGGGTCAAGATCGATGGGTACATCAACTCCGGCGGGCCGGACGCGATCCCGCTCACGAAGACCGAGGAAATCGACATATTGACGTATGGGGTGCCGGTTTTCATGGCCGGCTTCCTGTTGACCATTGGCCGGCTCTTTAGCAGCGGTGGCCCGCGGAACAGTGGCTCGCGGGGGTTGTTCGCACTGAGCGGGTTGCTCGCGCTGGTGTCGTTCGTCGCGCTTCTTAGTCACGCCGTGTGTAAGAAAGCGCAATTCACCGAAGAAGCAAAGTACGCTCTGACGGCGTTCTTGCTTTGTGCGCCGCTCGCGGAATTCTGGTTCCTCACGGCTCTGACGGCGAGCGGATTAGCGCTGAAGCGGCCGGCTGTCGCTCGTGCGGTAGGGTTCTTTGGCTTCCTCTGTGCTCTGATCCCTGTGCTGGTACTATTTGGGTTGGACCAATACAAGATCCACCTGCAACCTCAAATACAGCCGGCCGAAGACCGGTTGATGTACGAGCAGGCCGCGCTGCTGATCGGCTGGCTGATTCTGGTGGGCGCCTACTGGCGAGCGGTTCGCGGGGTCCGCGTGGCGGCCCGCGACTTCATCCGCACTGTCGAAGATGCGGCGTAACGCCGGGCGTCAGTTCGTGCGGTGATTCTGAACCGCCGCACGAACCTCCTTGGGTCGAGTGAAGTAGGCGATTCCTCGCGCCTGCGCACGCGGTACCCACCGCGTGAAACTGTTTGACCAGCTCGCCACGTCCGTCATATCATCGAGATTGGCCGAACAGCCGCTTCGAGGACCATAGCATGTTCGCTACCGCCGCGCGGGTCGTTGGTGTGTGTGTACTCGTCGCGCTGACGAGCGGGGTGGGGCGCGCCGACGATAAAGACCCGGTCTACGAGGGCAAGAAGTTCAGCGAGTGGGCGAGCACCGCACAGACGGGCCAGTCGGTCCGGCAGCGCTCGATCGCGATCGACGCGCTGGGCAAAATCTGGATCATGGATCGCAAGACGGGCGCCATCGAGTACGTTGTGGCCGTGCTCCGGAGCGACAAGAGCGCGGCCGTTCGCGCCCAGGCCGCGATCGTTCTCGCGGGGCTCCGCGAAGAGGACATGAAACAGTACGGCGCGCCGGCGCTGATCGACGTTCTCAAGACCGAGAAGGAGTCGAAGGTCCGCAAAGAGCTCATCGCTGCGATGGCCAAGTTCCCCTTCGTGTGTGCGGCCGGGGTCGGGTCGCTCACCCCGGCACTCAAAGATCCCGACTCGATCGTTCGCGTTGCCGCCGGGGAAGCACTGGCACTCGCCGGCCCGATGGCGAAGTCCGCGGCGCCGGAACTGATCCCGCTTCTTAAAGACCCCACCAAAACGGTACGCATCGCTGCGATCTACGCGCTCGGGCGCGTCACCCCGGAAGCGGGGACCACGATCGCCGAGGGTATGGCCGCGATGCTCGGCGCGGAAAAAGACCTCGACATCAGGCGAGAACTACTCGCATCAATCGGGCTCCTCGCAGAAAAATCCGAGCCGGTTATCAAAGCACTCACGGTCGCACTGACCGACGCGGAAGACGACGTGCGCCGCGGAGCTGCCAGGACGCTCGGCACGTTCGGATCGGCTGCAGCGCCAGCCGTGGACGAGTTGTTCAAACTGGTGCTGAGCGACAAAACAAAGGACATTCGCGTGGACGCGGTGCGGGCGTTCGGTTCCGCCCTCGGGCCGACGGGAGTGAAGGCCCGGCTCAAGGATCTGCGCCCGTTACTCGACCCCGCCAAACAGCCGGATTTTGAGGTGCGCCTCGCACTCATTGATGAAATCGCCGCGCTGGGGTACGACAACCTCGGGGCCGATCTCGTATCCCCCGATAAGGGCGTTAAGGCCGAGGCGCTGGAAACGATCGTCGCGCTGCGGTTGCGCTTGGCCGATCCGCAAGTAAAGGTCCGCGAGGCCGCCGGGGTCGCGATTCGGAAAATCGAGAAGAAGCCGGAGCCGAAGAAAGACCCGGAAAAGAAACAGTAGTGCCATATGGCACGCTGAGGTTATGTTTTGCTCACTCTCGTGTTCACCAGGATAGCTGTCGAAGATTTGCGAGAGTGTGCCGAGTCGAGTCGCCTGAACCACGCAGGTGCGCGCGGATCCAAGTTCGGACTCGCGCTTATCCTCGAGCAACAGTAATCTTCAATTAGGGTCGAGCGACGGATTGCAACCCTTTCTGTGGACGATTACCGAATTCTTTTGCACTTTTTCCCCGGCGGGAACAGCCACAATAAAGTCCATTTCTGGCTCGCGGTTTGCTAACTAAGTTTGCGGTCCTTACTTCCGCTCCAGAACGCAAACTTAACCCACAATGTACTTTCGCTAGCGTTTTTGTATCCACCCCATCTTTCCGCACGACTGGTCGATTCGGCTGAAGCGATACAACCCGGTTGACTTCGTTTCTGGCCGTTCTAGATACAGGATGAATTCACTGAATTCAGGTCGCACCATACCCGGCCGAATTCGCCCACGCCGACGGTCCGGAGAGCTGTAGATGTCCACACCCGGAACCCTAACCTCTGCTCTCGCTTTTGTCCCGAACTGGTGGCAAGAAACCACCGATCCGGCCGCGTTCGATGCACTGCTGTCCGGGTGGGCGCGTGCGTGCGGATGGCGGTCGTGCGGGTTCGTGTGGGCCAGCGAGAGCGCTTCGATCACGAAAACGGTCCAGGCCGGGCTGGAGATTGAAATCTCGGCCCCGCCCGAAGTACCCGATGCCCTCCGCCGACTCAAGAGCGGCGAATCTACGGTGCTGTACTCGATTCCCGGGACGACGGGGCGCGTGTTCGCCGCCGTTCACCCGGCCGGGCGCCCGATCGGGGTGCTGTGGGCGGAGAAGACCGCCGGGCAGCCCTGGGCCGATGGCGAACGGGCCTACCTCGCACTCGTCGCCAAGACCGTTGAACGTACCCCCGCACTCTCGGCCCTCATCGGCCCCGTGATCGATCCCGAGCGCCTGTACCAGCGCCTCGGCGACGTGGCCGTGATCGCCGGGCGCATGGCACACGACTTCGACAACCTGCTCCAGGGGATCATCGGGTTCTCGGACCTGACGCTCCCGCTGTTGCAACCCGGCTCGCAGCCCGCGAACTTCGTCGCCGAGATCGGCAAGGTCGGGCAGCGCGGGATCCAGTTCACCCAGCAGTTGCACCACCTGAGCCGCAGCGGACAGGTGAAGCCGAACCCCGGCGCCGTGGCCCTGGCTCTAACGAAGGAAGAAACGCGGCTCAAGATCGCGGCCCAGAACGGCATCCGAATCGAAAAGGAGTTCGCGCCGAGCCTGCCGCCGGTCGCGGTCGAAGCCGGACCGCTCCAGATCGTGATCGGGCACCTGCTCGAGAACGCGGTCGAAGCGTGCTCGGCGGGCGGCGTGGTCCGGGTCGCGGCCCGGCCGGTCGAGATGACCGACGCCGACGCCCGCGCTTATCTGGGGCGCGCCGGGGTCGGCGGGTACCTGCAAATCACCGTTTCTGACACCGGCCCGGGGATCAAGCCGGAGGTGCGGCGGCGGCTGTTCGTGGAACCGTTTTTCACCACCAAGGTGCGTCACCGCGGGCTAGGATTGGCCATCGTGTACCGCGTGCTGTGTTCGCACCGCGGGGGAATTCAACTCGAACCCGTACCATCACCCGGAACCGGCACTCAGGTGCGGGTCGTGCTGCCGCTGGCCGCCGCCCGACCCCCGGCCGTGTCCGGATCTGTCACCGCCAACGCGGTCGGAGGTTAGACACCGTGCCCTACGACATTGAGGACCGATTGACCCAGACACCCAAACCGTTGTACCCGATTATGACGCCGCCGCCAAAAGCACAAGCGATGCCCGCGTCGCGGGAACTCCAGTCCTCGGGTGACATCCACATTCTCATCCTGGACGACGACCCGCACACGTGCGCCGTCATCCAGGCGGCGCTCAACAACCGCGACTTCGTGACCGAGGTCGTGTCCGACCCGATGATGGTCGAGGCCGCGCTCTCGTCGAGCCGGCGGTACCACCTGATCGTGCTGGACTACGTGCTCCCCGGGCTCGAAGCGGAGCAGGTGTTCGGCTGGATCCGCGACCACCAACCGGACGCGAACATCGTCGTTGTCACCGGCTACCCGTCGGTGGACAGCGCGATCAACTGCCTCCGGGCGAAGACCTGTGACTACCTGACCAAGCCGTTCCAGATCGAGCAGCTCCGCGAGATCGTGTACCGGTGCCTGGAGAGCCAGGGGCTCCTCCGGATGACCGAGGACGCGCTCAAGGAGGCACTCGGTGCGGCGATCCGCGAGCGCCGAAAGGCCCTGGCGCTGACGCTCTCCAACATGAGCGACCGCACCGGTGTTTCGCTCGGGTACCTGAGCCAGATCGAACTGGGTAAGAACTCCGCGTCGATCGAAACGCTGTACCGGATCTGCCTGGCACTGGGCATGAAAATGAGCGAACTGTTCCTGTCCGTGCAGCGGGCGTAAGCGCTTTGACGTGTTCACGCAAACGGCCCGCCTTTTGGCGGGCCTTTCGCGTTTTGTGGGCCTTAGCCTCGTAACGAGCCGCGACCGCAAGGGAGTGGTCCGCTCGCGGAGCGAGCGGGCTTGGGCTCCCAGCGCATCGGGCACAGTACGGCACAGGAAGCCCGCTCCCTTGCGGTCGCGGCTCGTTCGACCCACTGCGACGGTCTCGATCGCTTGAGCGCCACTGCCCCTTGGTCGATCACCAGTCGGACGGGAGCACCTGACCGTCCTTGGGATTGAGAAGCAGGCCGAGGGTTCGTTCACTAACGGTGTCGGGGATGAACCGGACCGAACCGTCCCACAGCGCGACATTGAACCCGCCCGGTTGCACCCCACCGAATTTCTTCTTGAGATCCTTCGGCAGTGCGGCGCCCGGCAGCATCACGTCGTCCGGCTTGGTCCAGATGACCGGTTCGGCCGCTTCGACCACCGCGATCGTGTTCGACGTCCCATCTGGGAACGAGTGGGGGATGTTGACGGACGGCGGTTGCAGCGCGTTCGGGCCGACGACCATCTGCATGTGGGTGTAGCCCGGTTTACTCGGCTTGCCGACCGGAGCGAACAGCTTGGGCATCTTGTCGATGAGCTTCTTGTTGTTCTCGCTGTCCCACGGCTCGTCGAACTTGAACTGCTGGTAGAGATCATTTTGATCAATGTACGGCAGGATAGCGACCCGCCAGCTCAACAGGGGCTTCTCGTTCGCGTTCTTGAGCAACGCGCCCTTTGGTCCGACCCCGTGGACGGGAGCCGCGTTGTACCCGCTGTCGTAGTTGAGCAGTGCCAGCACGATCTGCTTGAAGTGGTTTAATGCGGACATTTTCACGGCGGACTCGCGGATCTTTTTCACGGCCTCGGCGACCATCTGCCCGATGTCGAAGTCGGCCTTGTAGCTGGCCGCTAGAGTCAGATCCGACCCGGACACTTCGACCTTCGCAGTTTGGAGTGTGCGGTGCGCTTCCTTGACCGCGGGGAACACGCCGCCGAGGTCGGACTTGCCCGTCATGAGCTTCTCGACCTCGCCCGTCGCCATCTTCATCAACTCTTGACCTTTCTCCTTAGCTCGGTTGGCTGCGGTTGCGTCCGGGAACGCGGCGCGGGCGGTGGCACTGAGTTCCTTGCCCTTCAGGTCGGCCGTCACGGTGAGGGTGTGGGCCGCCAGGAGCGGCGCGAATTCCTTCATCTCGCGCCCGTTTCGTGCTTCTGTGGGAAACTTGTCTAACCGAGCGACCAGGAACGCCGTGTGTCCGGCGGCGGACTTCGTCAAGTCCGGTGTGAGCGGCCACCCGCTCGTCTGGTTCTTGGCGTAACCTTCGAGATATTGTGGTATCAGAACCGGGCTGAGCAGAACCACAGTTTTGTCGTTCGGGAAGTGGATGCGCCCTTCGTCGAATAACTTGTAAAAGTCTTGCATAAGGTGTTGCGATTGGAGGCCGAAAGCTGTGGTTTTGTTGACCGGCTTATTGGATGCAAGGATTAGGACGAACTTTGGTTCTCCGTTTTCTGGAGCCTCGGTCACGCAGAACGTCACCGCATCAAAATCGGTCGGTTTTATTCCGATTCGCTGACTGAGTTTTTCCTCGATCTGATCCCAGCCTGTTTTTGTAAATGCCTGCTTAATTTCTGTGAAAATGTCACTATTACCGATGTCCTTCACCTTCAGGTGAGCGAACAGCACGTGATCGGAGCTGGCGGCGTTCGGGGCCGCGCTCGGGCCGGGTTCCGTGGTCCCGTCGGGGCTCGTGGGCGGCTTCTTCTTGCAGGCCGGGACGAGCACGAGGCACGTGAGCAAAATGCCGAGTGGCACGATGAGTGACCGGCGGGGCATGGCGGTCTCCGTTGGGAAAGGGGTGGAGAAATTATCGCCGCAGAGTTGGAGCAACACAACACGCCGGTCCTTCAGCGCGCGGAACTGATGTTGAGCTATCAAATGTTCGACAAAGAACCGGCGTTATTTTTTCAGTCGGTCCCGGACGGATTCGAGAACGGTCTGTTCGTCGGGGAATTGGCCGGTCTTGAGTTTCGAGTAAATCAGTTCGCCGTTGAGCGTCACTTCAAAGCACCCGCCGCCCGCGGGGACGAGCGTCAGCCCCTTAATCTTCTGCTTCAAGTTGCTCAACAGCGTGGCCGTCAAACTGACGGCTTTGGGCTCGTACCCTCAAAGCGAGCAGTACCTCAGTTCAATGTTCATGATGCACCTCGGTGAGACATGGAGCGTCGGCGCGTCACCGACATGGGAATTGTACGCAACAAACGAACACGCCCCGGTCACCAAACCGGGGCGCTGAGGAAACTAAGAAAGGATCGCATTCAGGCCCTGGGACCGTTGAGGCTTCGGCGAAACTGTTTGAGTCCGTCGAGGGGGCCGCCGGTATGAACGATCACATAGGTGATGCCACGCAAGTCACCTTGCCCGACAACGACCCGGGCCGTGGTGAGCGAGGCTTGGGCGTCCTGGATGTTCTTGAGGTCGAACCGGCCGTTGTTGGGGAACAAGTACACTTTTGCGAACGCAGTGGGGTCGCGCGGGTCCGAGCTCCGGAACACGATCACCGGTACGTACTCGCCGTGAATCTTCTCGTGCATTTTGTGCATCACGAGGTCGTAGTTCAGCGCCCATTCGTCCGGGAGCCGGTCCGGGAGCTTCTGGGCGGTGAGCCACTCTTGTGTGGCTCGCTCGGGGTCGCTCAGTTGCTCGTCGGCCCTTTGAACGAGTGCGTCGGTTTCGACTTTGGGGCGCGTGTTGGTGAAGATGCCCAGCGCGATGCCCACGAGCAGGACCGACGCGGCGAGGGCGGCGACGGCCCGGTACGCCTTCCGGCGCAGGACCGCGCCCTGTTTCTCGGCGACGTGCGCCACGAGGCTGGTGCGGAGCCCGGCCGGGACCGGCACCGCGAGCATCGCTCGCGCCACGGCGCGGTCGAACGACGCGATCGCGCGCCCGTTCGCCGCGCACGCCGCGCACGTGGCCAGGTGGTCATCGAGCGGCGCGTTCACGTCCGGGCCGAGTTCGTCGGGCGCCTGGCGGCGGAGTCTCAGGTAAAACTGTGCGTCACGGCAGTCCATCGGTCACCTTCTTCGGAGCGCTCGCGATCCGTTCGCGGTCCGCTTCGTCGGTCGGGCTGAGGCGGGTTCTGAGGTACGCCTTCCCCCGCGCCAGGCGCGACATCACGGTTCCGATCGGCAGATCCATTTGCTCGGCGATGTCGCGGTAGCTGAACTCTTCAAAATAGAACAGGATGATGGGCGTGCGAAACGTCTCATCCAGTTCGTCCAGCACGTGCTGGAGCTTGGCCGGGTCGATCTCCGGCACCGGGTCGTCGCCGGACCGATCGGGCAGGTCGCCCACCGCGTCGAGCGGGACCACTTTGTGCCGCTTCTGGTCGCGGATCTTATGCAAATACACGTTCCGCAGAATTCGGAACAGCCAGGCCCTGGCGCGGTCCGGTTCGCGGAGCTGGGGCAACCGAGCGAGTGCCTTCCCGAACGTTTCTTGCGTCAGGTCCTCGGCGTCCGCCGAGGACCCGCTCAATCGGTAGGCGTACCGGTAGAGGGCCTCGTAGTGAGCGTCGATTAATTGGGGCAAGCCGCCAGACGCCATACCAGGCCCTCACTCTTACGAACCCGAACCGCGGGGTTTATTCCCGAACTTTGTTCGCGCGCCGCGCTGTTCTCACGTCACAAGAAGTTCCGCGTGCCAAAGTTCCGAAGTTCGGAGCACGGGAATTTGCGAACGCAGCCGCCGACCATTTTGCTGCTCATTCGGTCTTCGACCCGGTGCTGCCGGTCTTGGGGCGGGGATCACGATAGGAGGAATTTTTTGCGAGTCGGAAATTTTTCGGGAATATCCTTCCCGGCTTCGTATCAATGTGGGCGTGGGTGAAACGGATTAACCGCATTGACCGGCAATAATGGCGACAGAATCCGCGATTCGGAAACGAGTTGCGCTCTGAAAATTGCCTCACTTGCCCGAATTGTGTTGCTCTTTTTCAACCCCAACAAAACAGAAGGTCGCAACCCCGGACGTCCGGGACGCGTGAGGAACCTCTCTGTTGTTTCAGCTGTGCCCCAACATATTTGAGGAGTTTCTGATGAAGAAGGTTATCGCTGCTCTGGTCGTCGCTCTGACCGTCTCCACCGTTGTTGGCTGCGGTGGCGCCGCCGCCACGACCAAGCCGGCCACCCCGGCCAAGTAACTTGGTACCGCGTGATCGCGGGCCACGTTTACGTGGAACAAGGGTCGACCGGTCATCGGTCGACCCTTTGTCATTTTCATAGCATGTCGGATGTCGGAAACGCCGAACAGCGAATCCTCACTTCCGCGGAGTCACCCGTGCAACGCGCCTTCATCTTCGGCCTGCTTTTCGCGCTGAGCCTTGCCGCGACCGGCTGCGGCGGTTCCCGCGAGCGCAACAAGAACAGCGACTACGACCGGCCCACGACACAACCGAAGAAGTGAGCGGTACCGGAGAAGAACCGCAGATCACGCGGATGAACGCAGGTTAGGACAGAAGAAACTTGCAAGTCCTATCTCGTTATCATCTTGCGATTTGCGTGATTCTGCCTTTCGTTCCTTTCTGATTTTATCTGCGCTCATCTGCGCGATCTGCGGCTGCTTCGCAGCCCCTAAGCCAGGATCTCATTCACCACTTTGCCCTTCACGTCCGTGAGCCGTTCGTCCTTCCCGTTGTGGAAGAACGTTAGCTTCGTGTGGTCGAAGCCGAGCAGGTGAAGAATCGTCGCGTGGAAGTCGTGGACGTGGACGCGACCATCAATGCCGTAGAGCCCGAATTCGTCCGTCGTCCCGTGAACGCACCCGCCCTTCACGCCACCGCCCGCCATTGCCATTGAGAAGCCGTAGGGGTTGTGGTCGCGCCCGCTCGCCCCCTCGCTCATCGGGGTGCGCCCGAACTCACCGCCCCAAATCACCAGCGTGTCGTCGAGCATCCCGCGCTGTTTTAAGTCGCGGATGAGCGCCGCGGTGGGTTGGTCCGCGCGCCCGCACATCTTCGTGTGGTTGCCCTCGATGTCCGAGTGCGCGTCCCACTGGCTCCCCGCGCCGCAATACACCTGCACGAACCGCACGCCGCGCTCGACGAGTCGCCGGGCGAGCAAGCAGCGGTGGCCGAACTCCGCCGTCTCCTTGCGATTTAGCCCGTACATCTCTTTCGTTTTCTCGCTCTCCTTCGACAGGTCCACCACGTCGGGCGCGCTGGCCTGCATGCGGAACGCGAGTTCGTAAGCGGCTTGGCGCGCGGCGAGTTCGGTGTCGCTCGCGCGCTCGCGCCGGTGGATGTCGTTCAGTTCGCGGACGAGACCGAGTTTATCCTTCTGGCGCTCGCCGTCGACGCCCGCGGGGGGATTCAGATTCAGAATCGGGTTCGGTCCGTTGCGGAACAGCGTGCCCTGGTAGGTCGCGGGCATGTAGCCGGTGCCGTAGTTGCGGGCGCCGCCGAGCGGTTCCGGCCCGCCCTCCGTGAACACCACGAACCCGGGCAGATTGCGGTTCACGCTGCCGAGGCCGTACAGCGCCCACGAACCGAGGCTCGGGCGCCCCGCGAGGATGGAGCCGGTGTTCATCTGGCACACGCTGCCGACGTGGTTCAGCCCGTCGGCCCAGCACGCACGCAGAACCGTGAGGTCGTCCGCGCACTTCGCGGTGTGCGGGAGCCAGTCGCTGATGTCCAGGCCGCTCTTCCCGTGCTTGGCGAACTTTCGCTTGCTGGCGAGCAGGTTATTCCCGCCCGTACCCATCGGCGTGAGCACTTTCCCGAAGCTCGCGGGGAGCGGTTTGCCGTGCTGCTTGGTCAGTTCCGGCTTCGGGTCGAAGAGGTCGACGTGCGACGGCCCGCCCTCCATGAACAGGAAGATCACGGACTTCGCTTTTGCCTCGAACTGCGGCTTCTTCGGCGCGAGCGGATCGACCGCGTTCGGTGCGGGCGCTTCCGCCGACGCGAGCGCGGCCAGTGCCAACGCGCCGAACCCTCCTCCGGCCGCGGTGAGGAAGTCGCGTCGCGAGGCGAGCGTGGGAACGTGTGGGAAACGGTGGCTCATCTCAGCGCCTCGTTGCGACCGCGGTCGCTCGGAAATCGACAAGAACGATGCTCCCACGCCTGGTGCCGCGGATCGCGCAGAACGCGCCGCGAACACCCGGGAGCGTTTGTCAGTTATACCCGCGATCGCCCCCGCGAAACCAGCGCCAACTACCTTCGGCTCTCGCGAGTGGACACTTACTCGGCTTCGGCGTCCCATCGCGCGTTCATTGATCCCCGCTTCGGCTACCGGCTAACAATTGCTAACCTTTTGGC
Organism: Gemmata palustris; assembly: GCF_017939745.1. Classification (NCBI taxonomy): domain Bacteria; kingdom Pseudomonadati; phylum Planctomycetota; class Planctomycetia; order Gemmatales; family Gemmataceae; genus Gemmata; species Gemmata palustris. Next base: position 8,307,093 of record NZ_JAGKQQ010000001.1, read on the forward strand.
CCCGGGGCCGGTTGCGACCCCCGTGAACAGCTCTCAACTGCTGATATTTCCGTGCTTTTAACGCGATTGCCCCGTCTACACCCTCGCGCCAGCGGCTAACAAACACTAACAATTACTGTCATTTCGGGCCGCTATCGGGCCAATATTCCGCGAATACTTGTGCCGAAAACAGTCCTTCTCACCCAGATAGACAAGACGTTCGGCCTATAGATTTTGTTCAATTGTATACTATTTGCCAAGAAGACACGAGGAATTTCGTCGTATTGCGCCACGAAATTGACGCGGACGCATCACTTTAACGTGGCGAGCGCATCGTAAAGGAATGGTGAGGGTACCGTGAATGCCCCTGATCGTTCTGCGCTCATTCGTGGTCGTGCTATGACCTTGAAGGCGCGCGAAATGGTGGCGAAAAGTCCGCGCATCCGGTGGTTGGTTGCAGTAGACTGGATCGTTGTATTTCGGGTAATGTCTACGTTCTCCTGCGGACGCTCCTCCCGTACCGTTTCTCACCAAACGCTGCCAGGTTTTGGTGTGACTCCCCCGCCAGGAAAAGAGTCAACGACCGGCTGTCCCGGACGGCCGATCGGTTCCGTTTCACAATGCAACCCCGTTTGAAGAACGGGCGAAGGAGCGGTGAGAATGTCGGATCTGTCCGATACCACCGAGGGGGCGGCGTTTGCTCTCTCGGGGAGTGGATACACGGCGTCTGCCCGCGGGCTGGAGTCGCCCTCCTTGTTTAACCCCGCGGCCGGCGCCGACAGCGCGACCGCCTACGAGGTGAAGTTCCTGCTGACCGAGGAGCAGGCGGCCGAGGTCGTGGCGCGCGTAACGGGGAAACTGGCACTCGATCCGTATGCCGATCCCGCACTGGGGAACGCTTACATCACCACGAGCGTGTACACGGACACCCCGAACTTCGACGTGTTCTACCGGACCGAGGGGTACGACCGCGACAAGTTCCGGGTCCGGCGCTACGGGCTCACCGGTCCCGTGTTCGTGGAACGCAAGACCAAGAACGGGGACAAGGTGCGCAAGCACCGGGTGCGCATCAGTGCGTCCGAGGTGCCGGACCTCGCGGCCCCGGAACTGAACGGCGAGTGGGCCGGGGAGTGGTTCCACAGCCAGCTCCTTCAGAAGCAGCTCCGCCCCGTGTGCCGCGTGGCCTACGAGCGCGTCGCGTACCTGGGCACGGCGGACGGCGGAACCGTGCGCCTGACCTTCGACCGCAACATCCGCGGGGTGCTGGCGGGCGAGTGGAAGCTCGAGGCCGTGGGGCCGGTCCCGGCGCTTGTGGACAAGGTCGTGACCGAGTTCAAGTTTCGCACCGCAATGCCCGCGCTGTTCAAGGGGATCGTGGCGGACCTGGGGCTCACACCCACGCCCGTTTCCAAGTACCGCACGTTCGTACATGCCGCGGGGCTCGCGCCCGTAAGGACCGTGAATGCCTAAGCACGCGGGCGAAGCGACGAACCCGTTTACGGACACTGTGCAACCCGAGCCGCCACCGTTGACACCTGAAGACATTGCCCTGCGGTTGACCCTGGCGGCCCTGTTCGGAATCGCCGCGGGATTGGCGTACTTCCTCACCCAGCGCAAGACCCGCGCACAAGCGGCTTCGTTCGTGGCGACGATGGTGCTGCTCGCCATCCTCTTGGGGATGGTGAGTATGGTGATCGGCACGAACATCGCGCGGGCGTTCGCGCTCGTGGGGGCGCTGTCGATCGTCCGGTTCCGCACGGTGGTCGAAGACACGCGCGATACCGCGTTCGTGATATTCGCGGTCGTGGTCGGAATGGCTGCGGGGGCCGGTGCGTATCTCGTTGCGGCGGTTGGCATTCCGATTGTGGGGTTCGTCGCGTGGCTACTGGCTTACTGGGGCCGAAGTGGTGAGAAGGCGGTCCCCAAAGTGCAAATGCGCCCCGCGACAACGGTTGTGGTTCGCACCGGGATCGGACTCGATCTGACGGAGGCGCTAACAACGACCTTCGCGAAGCACGCCGAGGGCGTGGAACTGACCGCGGTCGTCACGGTGCGACAAGGGACGGCGCTCGACCTAACGTACACGTTGCGCCTGCGCGAGGGCGCTGCGCCGCTCGCGTTAATCGGCGATCTGAACCGTACCGAGGGTGTGCAGGGCGCGGAATGGAAGGCCGAATCCAAGCGCGATTAGACGTCGGTTGATCTAATGATTGGCTATCGGGCGGGGCTACAGTGCCTCGCCCGTTTTCGTTTTCATTGTTCGCGTTACAAGTGGCCCAAGATGCGATTCAGGACGTAACAAATTCGAGAGTGTCGCCCTTGCTCCCGACAGTGGTTCAGAATGTCGGCATCTTGGCACCCGGCATCCTGCAAAGCATCAGCGAGGATCGGCATCCGGTCGAATGCGCAATCAGAATGAATGGCTTTTGCCAGTGATATCACGGTCGAGGTCAAGAATTCCGGGGTGATGGTTCCGGGTTGAGGGTAAGCAAAGGTGCCACAGTTTGGCGCGCCCGAACCTGAGCGTTGTCCCCAAAGGGACCAATATCGGCCCATTCGGGCGTCGGACGCAAAGTCGATTCGCGCCAACTGATCCAACCCGCTTCCATCGAAAAGAATGCCGGCTGTACAACCCGGATAAAGCCGCTCGATTAATTGGCTATAGGCGTTGATTTCGACCACCCGAAGACAAACTTCGGCCTCAAGGCTGAGTTCGACGCACTCCGAACCGTGTAGCGTTCCGCGTCTTTCAATGTGAGAACAGTGCAGTTCGGTGAACACACTCCCGATCGCAAACTCCGCATCTCCGCAGCGCCCACAAACGATTGGCCCACGTGGGAGTCGCATCAGTTCAAGCCCGTGGAAGTCGAACTGCTCCACAGATACCCACCTCGGTCCAGAAAGGGAGCAGCGTCACTCCTTGCCCAGCATCATGTCCACGACCCAGCACCCGCGAACATGTGTCGCGTCGGCATCGCGACAGTGGTTCAGAACGTCGGTGTTATCGCAGCCCGCGTCCTGGAGCGCGTCGGCCAGAATCGGCATCGCGCTGAAATCACTCGACGTATACATCTGCGATGCCAGCGCGGTTACAGTTGAGGTGAGCCATTCGGGATCGGGTGTAACTGGTCGGAACGGATTCCCAATGATATCACGCAGGAGGGCAGATTGTACTGCGTGTTCGGGTCTGCGAGTGGTGAACCGTCCGGTCTCATCAACAGCGCGTACTACAGATTCGGATAATTCGTATTTGAGTGCAACGAACATGTCAACGAAGTGATCGCTGTCCAGAGGATGTTGCCTTCCAAATTCGATCGCCGCGTCTATATCAAACGCGGTCAGCCATGCGGCCCAATGGGGCAACAGATTTGGGAAATCCGCCGTCCAGTAGATGTTGGGATAAGCGTCTTCGATGGCCTCTCTTGCTGCTCGAAGCCAGTCACTACTACACTCGCCGTCTGCGTATTGTTCAGCGGCTCGGATCGCGTCGAGGCAAGCTTCTGCAAACAGATGCCTGTGACGGTAACAACATGCGCAGCCGAAGAGGATGAGTTGTCGTTCGTTGAAAACGCCGCGCTGCGCTAACATTGCTCGCGGGTCATCGCACTTCAGCCATTCCTCTTCCGTCACGGCGCGTCCCTCAATTCCGTGAGCCGGTCGCGTGCCTCACCTTCGACGAACTGCCGGACGCGGGCATCGTCTGCGTGTGTGAGGCCCGTAGGCGGGCCATCATAGAGGATCTGTTTGTCGTCCGGGTTGAGGCGCGAGCGCGGGTACAGCATCACGACGCGGCTCGCGCACTTGTCCACGGTTCGTAGCTCGTGCGTCACGATCACGGAAGTAACGGGTCGGCGCGAGCGCGTTTGGAGGATCAACTCGTTAATCACGTCCGTCATGATCGGGTCGAGCCCGGTCGTCGGTTCGTCGTAGAGCATCATGTCCGGGTCGAGCGCGAGTGCCCGCGCCAGCCCGACTCGCTTCCGCATCCCGCCGGAGAGCTCCACCGGCATTTTGGCTTCCACCGATGCCGGGAGGCCGACTTCCAGGACGTGCTCGCGCACCTTCGTGGCGATGTCCGTGTCGCTGACTCCCCCCTTGGCACGCAGACCGAACGCGACGTTATCGAACACGTTCAAACTGTCGAACAGTGCCGCTTGCTGAAACAAGAACCCGACCCGAAGACGCAACTGTGTAAGGTCGCGTTCGGAAAGCTGGTGAATCGGTATGCCCTCGAACAGCACCTCACCCGTGGTCGGTTTCAGGAGGCCGACGATCAGTTTCAGCAGAACGGTTTTGCCGCACCCACTTTCACCAATGACGCAGAGTGTGTCTTGCGGAAAGATGTCGAGGTCGATTCCGGCCAGCACTGTTTGCGTACCGAACTGCACACTCACGCCGAGGAGTTGAACGATCGGCGCGGGTGCGGGTGCGTCGGACATCTTCGGTTCCCGGGGTTGAGGAAGCGCAGACCTTCAGTCTGCAAAAAGTCCCGAAGGGGCGCGATTCCTAAGCCCAGGGCAACGCCCTGGGGCGCGTTTCTATTCACCCACCAAAGTACGCCCGGTCGCGTTCCTCGTAGCCGGTGTAGCCGAGTACATCGTACAGTTCGGCTCGCGTCTGCATGTTCGGAATGCTCGCAGTTTGCACACCGTTTGTCATGAGGTCGCGGAGCGTATCTTCGGCCGTTTTCATCGCCGCGCGGAACGCCGTTAGTGGGAAAAGAATCAGTCGGTAACCCATTGCACCGAGAGCTTTTACGTCGATATTCGGCGACTTCCCGAACTCCGTCATGTTCGCCAGTAATGTCGCGCCGGGCACCGCTTTCGCGAACCGCTCGAACTCCTCACGCGACTCCATCGCCTCGGGGAAGATTCCGTCCGCGCCCGCGTCCAGATACATCTTCGCGCGCGTCACCGCGTCGTCGAAGCCGTGGACGCCCTTCGCGTCCGTGCGGGCGAGAACGACGAAGTCTTTGTCTTTCTTCGCGGCGACCGCGGCGCGAATCTTCGCGACCATCACTTCCGCGCTCACCACGGATTTCCCGGAGAGGTGCCCGCAGCGCTTCGGCATCTCCTGGTCTTCAAGGTGAATCCCCGCAACTCCGGCCGATTCAAACATGCGAACCGTCCGCTCAACGTTCAGGGCTTCGCCGAACCCGGTGTCCGCGTCGCAGAGTAACGGCAGCGTGGTCGCTTGTGCGGTCAGTTGTGCGGCCTGCGTGAATTCCGTGAGCGCGAGCAACCCGATGTCGGGCACGCCGTTGCCCGCCGAGAGCGCCCCACCCGAGAGATAAACAGCATGAAAACCCAGGCGTTCGGCCATCTTCGCGACGAGCGGATTGAACACGCCGGGGATCGCGATCGGTCCGTGTGCCCATGCGTCACGGAGCCGGCGGCCGGGCGAAATCGGAGTGGAATCGGCCATTATTTTGCCCGTAAGTGGTACAAGTGAAATCCGCGTTATCATAGCGCCACCGGGAATGCGAAGGAAGAATTTTTGAAACGACCGGAATTGTCGGAAGTCGTTTGACAGCAACGCGCCGCGATTTGCCGAGCGCGTCGCGTTCGGGCGGTGCGCGAACCGGCCCCTTGACACCAAGTGTCTCGCTTTTAGAATCTCAACGTGCAATCCCACCCCTTGAGGTGTGCATGATTACCCGGTTGCCGATTTCAATCGCGACGATTCCGCTCGGCGGATAGCTCTCCCGACAACTTGGTTGTTGAGGGGGCCAAACCAAATCGGTTTGGCTTTCGCGTTTGATAGGGGTCAATCGGAGTTGTGGCATGAAGGGTAAGAGGGTAGATGTCGCGCGTGTAGCTCAGTTGGTACGAGCACGTCGCTGATAACGACGGGGTCCCTGGTTCAAATCCAGGCACGCGCACCTAGGTTGGCGGCACACGGTTCGGGGGAGTAGCTCAACTGGTAGAGCGCCTGCTTTGCAAGCAGGAGGTCAGGGGTTCGATTCCCCTCTTCTCCACACCAGAGAGTCGTGCGAGATCCGCGGAATCACGGCCATAAGAGGCATGGTTCCGAAAATCCTGCGAGCCTTTGCGAATTATTTGCAAAGGAAATGAGAAGAAAAAATCGCGGGCCGGGTTGACAGTGGAATGGGACGCGACTAACATACTCTTCGCAGTGATGGAAACGCAACACCGATAAGGAGTTGCGATCCAAAGCTGCGAAAAACGAGGCTCGCATCGCTCGACAGGGCGAGCGAGCCATTTGGGTGGCCCGGTCTTCCTGAGAGGGGAGAGGTGGGCTGCCCAGTATCGCGGGCCGTGTGACGGCCCGCGTGTTTGATCTTTGACAACTTGGTGAAGCAAGTTAGTTGCATCTTCTCGGTGCCGCTTGTGCTTGGTTTGGTGCCCGTGAAAGCGGGTGCCGGCCGGGGATGGGTGGTGGCGAGTGTACGACAGAGACAAA